>NZ_FPBO01000103.1 GCF_900116645.1 Pseudoduganella namucuonensis
TGAATCGCCACGAGTATTGTAGACACTCCTGAGCCATAATTTAGGGCAAAGGAGCAGTTATGAGCGACAAGAGGTACACCGAAGAATTCAAGATTGCGGCAGTCAAGCAGGTAACTGAGCGTGGTCATCCAGTCAGCGAAGTCGCCGAGCGACTTGGCGTCAGCATTCACAGCATCTACGCCTGGGTAAAGCGCTATGAGACGCCACCGGCGGAGCGGGCTGCGGCAGATGCTAAAGATGATGAACTGCGACGCTTGAAAGCAGAGCTGAAGCGAGTAACCGAGGAGCGCGACATCTTGAAAAAAGCCGCGGTGTACTTTGCCAAGACGTCCGGGTAAGGTACACCTTCATCCGGGACTTCCAGGGGATGTATCCGGTACGGCGTCTTTGCAAAATGCTAGAGGTGCATCCCAGTGGCTTCTATGCATGGTGCCTGCAGCCTGAAAGCGCGCGGGCTAAAGAGGACAAGCGCCTGCTGGGACATATCAAACAATCTTGGCTGGAAAGCGGTGCAGTCTATGGATACCGGAAGGTCTCCGATGATCTGCGCGAGCTGGGGGAGCGCTGCGGGATCAACCGGGTTCACCGTCTGATGCGGTCGGCCGGTATCCGTTCGCAAACTGGTTACAGCAAGCGAAAATGGAAGTCCGGTGGCCCACCATCGATTGTGGCGCCGAACCTTCTGCAGCGGCAGTTTGACGTCGAGGAGCCGAACAGGGTTTGGGTGACAGACATAACCTATATCCGAACTTATGAAGGCTGGCTCTACCTAACCGTCGTTCTGGATTTGTTTTCGCGCCAAGTCATCGGCTGGTCCATGGGGGCACGCATTGATACCGACCTGGCCATGAACGCTCTGCTGATGGCTGTTTGGCGCAGAAGGCCTGAAAGCACAGTGATGGTGCATTCAGATCAGGGAAGTCAGTTCAGTAGCTACGACTGGCGCGACTTCCTGAAGGAGCACAATCTGGAAGCAAGTATGAGCCGGCGTGGTAACTGCCACGACAACGCCGTTGCAGAGAGCTTTTTCCAGCTATTGAAGCGGGAACGGATCAAGCGCAAGACCTACGCAACAAGGGAAGACGCCCGGCAGGATATCTTCGATTACATCGAGATGTTCTACAATCCGAAGCGCCGTCATGGAGGTAATGAGCGGCTTTCTCCAGTTGAGTACGAGAAGCGGTATTTTCAGAGGCTCAAGGGTGTCTAAAAAATCCGTGGCGATTCA
>NZ_FPBO01000101.1 GCF_900116645.1 Pseudoduganella namucuonensis
GGATCGCTTTGGACCTGCGCCAAGCCGCCCTCGAGCCGCAGATTGCGGCCTGATGAATACGAGGAAATCTATATCCATGCCAAGGTCGCCATCGTTGATGACGCCGCGTTTACGATCGGATCGGCCAACCTAAACCTGCGCAGCATGGCGCTGGATAGCGAGTTGAACGTGCTGAGCGAGGCGAAGGAGGTGACTTACCAGCTGCGTTGCGATTTATTTCACCAATGCACTAGTAACCCTGGGCCAAAGCAGTTTGCAGACATGGCGCTTACGTTCAAAAAATGGGAGGATCTCATGGCCGAAAACTCGGATGCAAAGAAAAGTGGTGCACTTTTGAATAATCAGATCTTGACGTTTCATGTCGATCGCAAGCCCGGCGCCCCAGTGATCTAACAATGTCAAAACTCAATCGCTGGTTACTTTGTGGCGGCCTTTTTTTCTTGCTTTTGGTCGCGAATTTTCCGACTTTCCCCTTTTTGGAGAATAGGACTATGCACGCAATGCCTCCTGGACTTTCCCCCTTTAACGTGGACGCCCCCATTCCACCGTGCGGACGCTGGAAGGACAACATGCCTTCAACTCGTGATGCAGCGGTGTATCAACGATATATTGCAGCCCGCAAGCTCTGGCGCAGCAAAATAGAATGGCAGCTGACTTTGCAAGAAGCGCAAAGCATATTCGCTGATGTGAGCTTTGCTGCTGAACGCGGGGATTGGGGAGCTAAGGCGTTGTTGGCGTACTTTTATCTGAACGGACTGGGTCCAATGCCATCCAACCATGTCGTCGGCCAAGAGGCGAGTAAAGCAGTTGCAATAGCGCAGCAAGCTGCGGCAGCCGGTCAGCCTTGGGGCTACTTTGACTTGGGAGTCGCTCACCAGCATGGATATGGAGGTGCATATTTTGATTCTGATATCGCTTGGGCCTATTACCTAACCGCTGCTCGGCTTGGTAGTCCCGACGCGCAAATGGCTTTGGCAGAAGCCTATAGCGATGCGGGGCGCTCGGACGGCGAAGCTGCAATGTGGCAGTGCGCCTTTCTACAAGGTCATGGAGCTGCCGCTTACCGTCTCGCGATGCGAGCAAGGGTCCAGAAGCAATATCGGGAAGCACTCGCAACATTTCAGACTGGGGTGAAGTATGGCAGCAAGCATTGCGCGGACGCACTTCATTTGCTCTTTGCAGAAGGATATTGGAATAGTAGTAAGCCAGATATCCAAGTGCTGACTGCTCTAGGGATCGCTGTAGATCCGGAACGCTCGGCTAGGTATGAGGTGATCAGTGAGGCGCTTAAAGTCAATCCGGATCTGAAGTTGGGTGGGCTGGATGAGTTCTTGCCTTTGCCTCCGGCGAAGCTTCCTGCATGGAGAGGAATTGCGGATGTGATTACACCCGAGCAGGACGGGCCGCCAACCTATTGATTAGCGGAGGACACACACATGCCCTTGAAAATCATCACAGTCGGCAATGACACCGACCGTGGCGGTAGAGTCATTGGTGGCTCACCCATGCGTGGCATAGCCTGCTTCCCAAGAAGTCCTGTGATCTGATGAACCATATCAAGCGGAACGGTTGGTTTGATCTTGCCCCCGTATAACCGGACACAGCCTATCGCTTAGTTAACGCCGCTTTCCTGAGCCCGGCGCGCCAGCTCCCTCCTGAACATGCGAGG
>NZ_FPBO01000099.1 GCF_900116645.1 Pseudoduganella namucuonensis
TCTTTCCTCGCGGCGAGCAGGATCGACGCAACCCTCGCCAGAGAGACGGCGGCGCGGATCGGCGCTGATCAAATGGTCTCCGGCTATAACGAGGCCGCGTTTGAAAAGGCAAGCTGGGCATCGGGCCAGTCCGAGCCGGTATCGGGCGCCCAGCTAACCCAATCATTTAACGGTGGGCTGAACTCACAACAGTTAATGGGAGATCGGAACGATTGGCTTGGCACGATCGGCCCGTACCAAGGCACCGCAGGCGATCAAGCCGGACCAACATTTATCCAGGACGTCGCGCAACGAGCCCGGGACAACAGCATGTTCAGCATGCCGGTGCCCGTAGTACAGCTAGTGCGGCAACGGCCAACCGTTTACGATCATTTGGCCGAGAGCTTCAAGACCACTCCGGACGTGATCCACACCATCGCCAACGCCGGGGAGGACGGCATCGCCTTCTCAAGACTGGAGAACAGCCAGTATTACGGCGCGCTTGTGGCCGGGGCAAGCAACCCCGTCACGCGGAACGCGTGGAATATCATGGGCTTGGCCAGCAACGCCGGACACGACGCGCTGAGCGCCGCCCGCGGCCTCTACGGCCTCACCGACCGCGACGCGCGTAGCGCGGCGATTGCGAACCTGAGCGACACCTTGGACAATCTGCCGCGCTATACGATCAAGGGCATGCGGGATTTCTCGGACCTGTCGACCGGGCAGAAAACCGACGCGCTCATCAAATTTGCTTTCGATAGCGCCATCAGTGCCGGCGCGGGCCGCGTCGCTGGCGTCGCCGGCAAACTCGCCCTCGACGGCGGCGTTGGCACGCTAAAATGGTTGGGACAGGGGCTTGCGGAATTCGACGGGCTTAATATCGGTGGTGTAAACTACCTCGCTCCGCTTCGGCTGAATGCGGTGGAGCCTGGACCGTCGTTGCAGTCAATGGGTGGGGCAAATAGTATAGGCGTTCCTGCTACTCGATCCGCTAATCCGCTTAGTACTGTGCTTGAGCGAGATGTACATGGCAATGAGATCATGTATCGAACGATGTCGGAAAAGCAATTTGAGCAATTTTCGAGAACTGGTGAGTTGCCGCCTACCACGGAAACATCAGTATCGCCCTCTGTGGCATATTCGTCGAAATATGATGGTGTGACGGTCAAAATTACGGTAGCACCCGGAACGTCCGCGCAGCTTCAGGAAATTGGAATTGCTGCAAACAAACCGGCAGCTGCTCAATTCCCCAATATGTCGACGCAGACAGGGAGCTGGATGCAAACAAATGCGCGTTTTAAAGTTGAGGGCGGGCAGATGACGACGCAACTTGGTCAAGGCAGGGCCATCGACATCTTCAATCAGAACATTGTGGACTTTGGATTAGTCCCTAAATAAGAGGTTATTCATGTTATTGCATCAAGATAAAGCAAATGTGCCGATGAAACAGGTGTACCAGCTTTCAGAGGAGTTAAGAAACGACCCAGAGCAAATTGCCTTGACGCAGGCGTTGACGTTGAACTCCTCCAAACCGTTCCTAGGACTTAAAGGTACGCAGGGGCTTTTTGGGTCGCCAGAATGGTGGTCCAGTATCGAACAGCGGAAAATGCCCTTGTTGTTCATTTCCGGAGTCATCCGGCGCGTGTATATCGCGGGCCAAGACGGCGGCGATGAGAGCAACGGTATCGAATTGTTACTGGAGAATGGTTCTGTGCGCGATGTGGGGATTTACGTCAATGACAAAGCCGATATCGCGCTATTTCGTGTCGGCTGCCGCGTTGAGCTTGTCTATGCATTGGATGAACTGAAAAAACAGCCGGCGCAGGACGGTGGAGTTAACTATTCCAAAATTGCGTTGGAAATGGCCGTATCGTTGCAGCCTGTAGGGTTGCCGTCGGCGCTGCCCCGTCCGCTTGTCCGGCAAGCAAAAACGCACCGATAAGCGGCTGACTTTTGAGAAAAAGCAACCGTCGAACCATCCAAATACCAGGTGGCTCGACGGATTCTTTCTATCCGCGAAAGCCGCGCCGTGCTGGCCACGACCCGGCTGGTGGCGGAAAGAACGAAGGAACTAAGCTACCTCGCCGACGGCATCAAGCTCGGCGTCGACACCACCAGCGTCGCCACCCGCAAGACCGCCGCCGTCAACAAGCTGACCCTGGACCGCTG
>NZ_FPBO01000098.1 GCF_900116645.1 Pseudoduganella namucuonensis
GCATGGCCGCCCCCTCGTCGGCGGCGGTGGACACCGGCGGCGACATCAGCGGCTACCTGAACAACACCACCGGCGCGGCGGCGGCCATCGCGCGCGGCGCGGTCCCGCAAAGCAGCTTCCAGTGGGAGCCGGTGGCGAGCGGCGCGCAGCCGTGGGCGTATGACATCGCGCAGACGCTGCATCAGCGCACGCTGGCCAACGACCCGGGCGTCACGTACTGGGCCGGCAAGTCGATCGACGACATCGCCATGGAGATACAACGGGGCGCGAGCGGGCAAGGCGCGTATTTCGGCCGGGGCGAGCTCCTTCAAGGCACCTTCGGCGGTGATTCCATCACCGGGAAAGACGGTACAAAGTCGTATTTCGGGAATTCGACCGCGACGGGCGGCGCCGGCATCAACGTCGCTCAGGCCTTCGGCTTCGGCGGCCTCGACTTCTCCGACCTGTCGGGCGGCGGACCGGATTATCTGGGCATGTTGAACGCCTATGACGCCGCGAACGTGGGCGGAGCCGGCACGGGGTCTTGGAACGCGACCAGCTACGCCAGCACGTCCACCACGGTCGGCTTTGGCGGCAGCTATGGGGCCGCGACTGGCGACGTGGTTGACTTCCGCTCCGTCGCGGAAGCCAATGGCAGTTACCCAAGCAGCGGGCTGACCGACTATATGGGTAAAATCGTTCCCTACACGACGACCTACAACACCGAAACCGGCTATTGGCAACAGTTCACGAATGATGATTTCATCATCAATTCCATCAAGCTGGCCCCGCAAGACTTGTCCTCTGGCGGACTGACGAAGGGGCAACTCAACGCCATCATCGCCGCCGGCCAGGACGTGGACGCGATCGGCCCCGATTTCAGTGGCGGGCTGAGCACCAATGCGCCGCAGGCCCTGAACTCGGACGACTGGAGCGCGGGGCCGCCGCAGATGCGCAGCCCGATCCAGCTTGCCCATGAGGCGAAGGGGATCATTGATGGTATATTCTCGCCGGCGGGATGGCGCGGGATTTACCGTGCCGTCAATAACTTCCTGGCCGACACTTCGTTTGGCAGCGCTCCGACCGTGCCATTGACGCCTGCCGAACGCAGCGCTGCCAAGAACACGGCGCTCTCCCTGGTCGCGTTCCTGGCCAAGGAAACCGAGCCAGTGATGATTTTCAGCATGCCCGGGACTGGTGCTGTGGGAAGAACTGGGGCAAATACGATTGATGTTGCCGTTATTGATGCGGCTGCTTTACGGCGTTCGTACTTGAATGATAAATTTGGTCGTACCGGCGATGTTAATCTTGACATTAATATGCGAGGTCGCCAAGAAACAGTCACTAACTTCTTTAAGTCACAAGGGGTTCCCGAGGCTAATATTCCATCGTATATGACCGGCATCGATCTAACTCAACCAGTATCGTTACAGTCGTTCGGCGCTGGCAAGCCCCTATACCAATTTCAAACGCCGGGTGCACCTCAAGGAAATTGGTATTCGTTTAGTCCGAGCGTGCAGCCTACCGAGTTGGGAATTAGCCCCCTTGGATTTAATCGGGCAACACAAACCGTGGAACCGAAGATTCTCAACCCGTACGTCACGACCGGGCCAGTAACCATGTTGCGCAGCACTTCTGCGGCGGTGAATGATTTTTGGTCTGTTAGTGGGCAATCGTATCCGACCGTCGGCGGCGCACGTCAGTTGTTTTCAAATCAAAGGCCGCTGTTTGTGCCTCGGAATAATTAATAAGGAATAGCATGGCTGCAATAGAAGAAATTGAAAATGCTTTAACTTTGGCGCGAGTTCGCTTGGACGAGGCCCCCGATTTTGAATTGTTCGTTTCGACCGTAGCTCAACTAGAGTATTTATTGTCGGTAGTCAAGGGCGATGAAAGAGACAGGTCACGACTGAAAGATATTATTGTTGGCCACTTCGCGGTGCGCGAGTTTGAGGAAAATGATCCTGAGTTTGCGCAGGCCCTCAACGCTGCACAGTTCATTGCATCCAAGGCAGCTAGAGGATTGAAAGTCTAAGAAGCATTTGGGGCAAATACCACCTTGGTTCCCCCTCCGCTTGTCCGGCAAGCAAAAACGCACTGATACTAACTGTCGAGTCCCGTTTGATCATAAACACGTTTAACGAATAATTCGGGCTTCTGCCGCTGCCATTCCTTGAGCGCTTGGATCGGTGTCCTGG
>NZ_FPBO01000097.1 GCF_900116645.1 Pseudoduganella namucuonensis
AACCACCTGGTATTGGGGTGGTTCGACGGTTGCTTTTCTCAAAAATCAGCCGCTTATCAGTGCGTTTTTGCTTGCCGGACAAGCGGACGGGGCAACGCCCTCTATTCGTGTACGCTTGCCGTCACTGCCCCAGTCCCGCACAGCTCTCCAGATCAGGCTTCGATTTGATGGCCAACAATCGTAAAGTTCAGCCTAAGTTGAAACTCGTCAGGCACGTCAAGATTGGTTGCTTGATAGCTGTGCTCAACCTCTAATCTCCATACGTCACCGTTAGCCGACCGAACACGCAAAGACACAGGGAATGCTGCAAGAAACTGAGTCACTACGCCATTTTTTGCTTGTTGATCCGTCTTTACTTTCGTTTCAAAGTTTGGCTTTGCTTTACAGCACACCGACAGGAGCTGCGAATTTGCGTCCTGAGCGTACAGCTCGGTTTCAATATCATTGACAACAAACCGACGGAAGTCCCTGCCTTTTCTGATCCATTCAAGCATGTGCACGCTGTCATCCGCAGCCTCGAACCCCGATACCTCAATCCGTTCCGGTACGTGTTGGGACTCAACGAAATTTCTGTTGCTTTCTAACTTTTCCATTCGATCACTCTGTGATTTTTTCTAAATTACCCGAGGCACACCAGGGACTCTATCGCCATGACATTCGCCCCGAAGAATGAGGTCAAAAGTCAATTCAAGCTGTTCCGCCATCTTGATCAGCGTGGCCGACTGCTCTTTGACGTATGGCGCTTCCGCCCGAAGTATTCTTGCTGCCGTATGCAATTCGTTCAGCAACGATTTCGATATTAATTCTCGGTCTTTAAGGAGGCGAGCCAATAGTCTCGCTTTAATATCAACCTCCTGAAATGCCTGAGAATCAATAGTTTTCATTGTCTGGACCGTCAGGAGAAGGCCACCGATCTTCTCCTTAAAGCTCTCTTGAGCCGAATCTAAATCACTCATCTTGTCCCAGGGACCTTAATAATTGCGTTCTGTGGAATTTCTTGAAAAATAGTCACTTCTTGTGCCCAAATTGACCGGTGGTAAGGAAGACCTGCAACTCCATTCACCCTTGGAGCAGTCTGCCACACCTCAGTTTGGAACGATCCGACCTTACTTAGATCAATGCCGACGATGCCATTCCCACCTTCATATCCTTTGGCAACGTCAAGCAATCGAGTAGTGGAAATCCAAGGGCTATTGGCCGCCGCGCCACCTGCGCCAGGGCCCGCGTTCGCGACATGTTCAGCCGCTGTCCACGTGCCATTTGGTGCTTTTGCGGCAAGCCCCGTACCAGCTTCAATCGAAGCCGCGTCTGCAGGTGTAAGCGCACGGTACACAATATTAGATCCTGAGCTATTTGCCCCTTTCAACATGGATGACCCAGTAAACCTCCCGGGGCCGACACTGCCCACTGATGCCGAAGCACGCCCCCCGGTGCCTCCAAACAAATCCATTGCCGCCAAGGCCAGCATACCGGTTTGCCCGACCGTGGCTTCATCCACGCCCAGGCGGCGTGCCGCAAGCATCGGGACGGCGACGAACGGTCCGCCCGCTCCCATGACTATCGAGTGAGCATTATATTGGCTTTGGGCGGCGGCCCGCGCCTCCGCCTGCAGATCCCTTGCCTGGAACGACGGCCCCACGGTCGACAACTGCCTCCGCACGATGTCGACGTACGCCAAATCGAGAGGTGTCATTCGCGAAGTGCCGTACTGGGGAATCTCGTTGGTCGAGCCGCTCGGCCTCAAGGCGTCGTTAATCATATAGCCAAACCCTTGAGCGGTTTCGGCCAGCACTTGACCCACCTGGATCAGGGCGTTTTCAAGCGGATAAACGATGTTGCGGTCAAACCATGACGGTCTTTTGCCAACATTGTAGACGACCACGCCGCTGTGATAGCTGACGCCGTCGTCGATGTCGATCTTGGTCGATTCGTGGTATTCCCCCCCGACGGACAACCCGATGGACGAGTAGTCATGGGTGCTTCGGGAACTAGCTGCCGCCGGGCTGTAGTCTACGGGCACGGGCATGCTGAACATGCGGTTGTCCAGGGCTCGTTGCGCGACGTCCTGGGTAAATGTGGGTCCGGCATAGTCTGTTGGACCGGAATAGTCGCCCACGGGACCTTGGTACGGGCCGAGCACGCTAAGCCAATCGTTCCGATCTCCCATTAACTGTTGTGAGTTCAGCCCACCATTAAATGATTGGGTTAGCCGGGCGCCCGATACCGGCTCGGACTGGCCCGATGCCCAGTTTGCCTTTTCAAACGCGGCCTCGTTGTAGCCTGAGACCATTTGATCAGCGCCGATCCGCGCCGCCGTCTCTCTGGCGAGGGTTGCGTCGATCCTGCTCGCCGCGAGGAAAGA
>NZ_FPBO01000045.1 GCF_900116645.1 Pseudoduganella namucuonensis
CCGGCGCCGACGACCAGGCGCTTCGGTCCGATGTTATTGTTTGCCATTTTCAGAACACTCCAAACAGTTTCAATGCCACCAGCGCGGTCAGCGCCAGGCTGATCGCGAGCACGGTGGCGGCGCTTTTGCGGGCCGAATCCTTGTCCAGGCCGATGTGGGTGTCCATCACCAGGTGGCGCACGCCGGCGGCGAAGTGCTGGAAATAGGCCCACACAAGCGCCAGGATCACCAGCTTGACCACGGGATGCGAGACGATGCCGCGGAAATGCTCGAAGGAGATCTCGGAGACGATGCTTTTCTCGAACAGATAGAGGATCACCGGCAGCAGCGCGAACATCAGGAAGCCGCTGATGCGGTGCAGGATGGAGACGATGCCGGCCAGTGGCAGGCGGTAGTTGGATAGTTCCGTGATGTGGATATTACGGAACTCAGGCCGCTTTTTTTGTAGGGCATTTGACATGGGGATAACCTGAGCCTAGTCGTTGAGGGTATGTAATTATCCAGAAAGACAGCTATACTGTCCAATATATGGAACATCTTCGATCCATATTTAAAACAGATACCATCATGGAATTACGGCATTTACGTTACTTTGTCGCCGTCGCCGAAGAGGGCAATGTGACGCGGGCGGCGGAAAAACTGGGCATCGGCCAGCCGCCGTTGAGCCAGCAGATACTCGCCTTCGAGCGCGAATTGGGCGTCCAGCTGTTCCACCGCACCGGCCACGGCGTGGTGGCCACCGAGGCCGGACGGGTCTTGCTGGTGGACGCGAAACGCCTGCTGGAGGACGCGCAGCACGCCATCCTGAACGCGCAGCGCGCCGGCCGCGGCGAGACCGGCCACCTGAACCTCGGTTTCACCGCCTCCGCCGCCTTCCACCCCACCGTCCGCTCGCTGATCCGCGCCTACCGCGGCGCCTATCCGGGCGTCGGGCTCACGCTGTCCGAGGGCAGCACCGCGCAGCTGCTGGCCATGCTGGAGGAAGGCCGGATGGACCTCGCGTTCCTGCGGCCCGGCCGGCACTCGTTCGCCGGCATGACGCTGCACGAGGTCGCCGAGGAGGCGCTGAAGGCCGTGCTGCCGCGCCACCATCCGCTGGCCAAGCGCCGCCGCATTCCGCTGTCCGGCCTGTCGGAGGAATCCTTCGTGCTGATTCCCCGCGAGGCCAGCCCCATGCTGCACGACGAGATCGTGGGCGCCTGCCGGCAGGCCGGCTTCGAGCCGCTGGCCGGCCAGCAGGCGCCGCAGTTGTCGTCCGTCGTCAGCCTCGTCGCGGCCGGGTTCGGCGTGTCGCTGGTGCCCGCCTCGGTCAGCCAGTTCCACGCCGAGGGCGTGGCCTACGTCGAGATCCAGGACGCGAACGCCCGCAGCAAGCTGGCACTGGCGTCGCGGTTGGCCGACGGCTCCGCCAAAGTGAGCAACTTCCTCGCCATCGCCAGGCAGCAGTGGGGCGAGCCCGCCGCGCCCCACACCACCCCGATTTGACTGCCGGGTCCTTGATCGAAGGGTTTGACCGGCCGGCGCGGGATTTTCACCACAGCGCTTATTGAAAATTCACAAGCAATTGCCAATTGGCAATTACAACCAGCCAATAGCTTGTTAGACTATATGACTGAATATCTATATTGAAGTCATTCTTTCATTACTAAAAGATATGATACTAAACGATCCAAGCCACCTTCAGATCCGTAAGGGACCACCGCGGCCGCAGGACGCGATAGACCCCATCGCCTCCACGGCCAATCCGCACGACATGACGGACGTCGACGACATCGGCGACGCGCTGACCCTGCTGGCCTACAGCGGCGACGCGATCTCGATGTACGCGGCCGGCAGCCGCAAGGCGGTGCTGGGACGCATCCTGTCGGTCGATCCCGAGTTGCCGCACTTCGTGATGGAATTGAATGAAGGGGAAAAGCTGGCGCCCGGCAGCGTCACATTCGTGGCCTGGCTGCGCACGGCGAAGCTGCAATTCCGCCTGTCCGATCCGGCCTGGCGTTCTGCGCCCGGCAAGCCGACGCTGATACCGATGATCTTCCCGGACAAATGCGAGGTGCTGAACCGGCGCGCCGCGGAACGCCTGGAAACCCCGCTGGGCGCGAATTTCCGGGCATCGTTCGTATTGAACGGCAACCCCTATGAATTGCCGCTGTACGATTTCTCGCTGGGCGGGGTCGGCCTGCGTTGCGCGAAGAGCGAGGCCAAGGGCTTGTTCAGGGGCCGCAAACTGGTGGACGTGCGGCTGGAACTGGGGCCGGAAACGGTCATCGTCACGGAACTGGAAGTGCGCCTGTCGCGCTCCTACCGCTCCTTCCTGCTGGGCGAACAGCTCCATATCGGCTGCAAGTTCATCGACTTGCGGCCGGAAATGGAGAGCGAGATCGCCGCCCTGCTCGCGAAGATGAACAATGCCCCGCGCCGTTGCTGAGGCGATCAGCGCGGCGCGGCGAGGAGGCGCTTGATCTCGTCGACCAGCTGCTGCATGAAGACCGGCTTCTTGAAAAAACTGTCGTAGGGGATCTCCAGGTCCTTGCGCATGATCCCCGCGCTGCACAGGATGAAAGGGATGCCGCGCAAGCCGGGCGTGGCGCGCCATTCCAGGCATAGTTCGCCACCGTCCATCACCGGCATCATGAAATCCGACACCACGATGTCGGGCCGCTCCAGCGCCGCCGCCGCCAGCGCCTCCCGGCCGTTGCCGGCGGTGCGGACGCGAAAGCCGTGATACTCCAGCAGCATCGTATAGATCGACAACACGTCGAACTCGTCGTCGACCACCAGGACGAGTTGTCCCTCCCGCCCGGCGTTCGTATTCATGGCTTGATCGCTCGTCATCGCGCGTCACAGCGGGGTGGGCGGCACCACCGCGCCGCCGACCGCGGCCTCGATCGACATGCCGCTGTCATCGATGAGCAGGATGTGGTTGGCGGCGTCGTAACTGTTTTCGCGCAGCTTGAGCACGCCGATCTGGCGCCGGTTGATGCCGTTGACGTCGACATAGCGGAGCAGGATGATGTTTTCGAACAGCATCGACGCCGACATGTCGCCATGCAACTGGCCCCGTCCGAAGTAAGGCAATTCCTGCGTGAAGAACGTGGTGACGCCGCGGTTGCGCAACTCGTTGACGAAGGCGGCCAGGAAGGAGCGCGAGCGGCCCGCGTGCAGGATGATGTCGCGCAAGCCGTCCAGTCCGTCGACCATCAGCCGCGACACCTTGCGTTCCTCGATGTTGCGCAGCACGCGCTGGGCCAGGCCGTCGACCAGCACCTCCAGCGGCGGATGCCAGACCACCTGCAGCGCGCCGCTGTCATAGTAGGGTTGCAAATGGATGCCGACGCTGGCGGCCTTTTCGATCAGCCGGAGCGGCGACTCGTAGAAGCCCACGATCAGGCAGTTCTCGCCGCGCCGCAGGCCCTCGTGCATGAAGTGCAGGCCCATCAGTGTCTTGCCCACGCCGGGATTGCCCAGCAGCGCCGTGGTCGAGCCCCTCGCCACGCCGCCGTGCGTCAGTTGATCCCAGCCCGCGATGCCGAAGCCCAGGCGCTGGCGCGACACTTCCGGCGCGGCGCCGGAGGTCGAGCTGACCGCCTCCAGGCGCGGATAAATCACCAGTCCCTCCTCGGCGACCTCGAACACATGGCGGCCCAGCAGATGCTTGCTGCCGCGCAGCTTGTAGACCTTGATCTCGCGTATCAGCTGCAGCCCCTGCTCGTACTGGCTCAGTTCGATGTGGCCGTCGACCAGCGTGTTTTCCGAATCGGCCACGTTGCCCTCGGTGGGCGAGAGCAGGAAGGTGGTGCACTGCATGGTGGACACCAGCGAGTTCAGCGACAGCATGAACTCCGACAGCGCCAGGTCGGACGGCCTGGCGTCGCGCACGGTGCGGAAGCCGTCGATGATCATGATGTCCGGCCGTTGCTCGGCCAGCGTGGCGGCGATGAACTTGAGCAGTTCGCGCATGCCGCCCTTGAGCAGGTCCGGGTAGGCGCCGAGGAAGACGATGCGCTCGCCGACCAGGCTGTCGTCGAAGAACGAGAAGCTGCTCAGGTGGTTGAGCATCTTGCCGTGGGTCTCCGCGATCAGCGTCAGGATCAGGACCTTCTTGCCCTTGCGCGCGTGCTGGAAGCCGATCTGGCAGGCCAGCGTGGTCTTGCCGCTGCCGGCCAGGCCCTGGATCAGATACAGGCTGTGGGCCGGGAAGCCTCCGCCCAGGATCTCGTCCAGGCCGGAAACGCCGGTGCTCAGCAGGGGGATGCGCGCCGGAGCGCCGGCGCCGGGGGTGGGAATGGGGGTCATGTCGATCTCAGCAGAGGCGATGTTCGGGCACAAGGCGTTATTTGCGAAACAAGCCTCACAGTAATCGATTGCATTATACAAAAGCAAGCCGCGTTTACCGTGCTTCATGGCGTGGCCGCCGACCTCTCCTCATAAAATATCCGGGCTAGGCCGCGATCAGAAAGGGATCCGGCAGGCGCGCATACACCTGGCCGGAGAACAGCAGCCGCGCGGTGCGCACGATGCCGGCGCTGACGATGCTCGGCGCGCCTCCTCCCGCGCCCGGCTCGAACCGGACCGAGGTGGCGATCTTCCCGGCGGGATGCTCGATCGTGACGGCGCGCTCGGTCTCGCCCGGACCCGCCGCCGGCACCAGCTCCGCCGCCACGGTGCCGGGGATGCAGCACGCGGCGGCGACGCAGGTGGCGCCGGTGGCGGCGTGCGCGGCATGGCAATTCCACGGCACGAAATAGCGCGAACTCACGGTTCCGCCGAAACGCGGCGCGCCCAGCAGCGCCACCTTCGGCAGCACGCTGCCGCTCACGTCGCCCAAGCCCATCAGGCGCCCCGCCGCCAGCCGCAAGCGCTCCAGGCGCGCCAGCATCGCCTCGTCGCCATCGAGTTCGGCCTTGGACTCGTGCCCGGTCTTGCCGAGCGAGCGCGCCGCGATCAGCACCATCGGCGTCGTGAAATCGACGCAGGAGACGGCCACCCCGTCGATCAGGTCGACCGCCCTGCCGGTCGGCAGCAAGGCGCCGGTCTTCGAACCGGCCGCGTCCAGGAAATCGAGGCTGACGCCCGCACCGGTGCCGGGCACGCCATCGACCCGCACGTCGCCCTCATAGCTCACCCGCCCGTCCGGCGTCTGCACCACCGACTCGATCACCTTGCCCGTGTTGATATTGAAGATGCGCACGCGCGTCTCCGGATGCCGCGCCGGCACCAGGCCGCGCTCGATGGCGAACGGCGCCACGCCGGACAGCATGTTGCCGCAGTTCGGCCCGGTGTCGACCGTGTTTTCGGTCAGCGACACCTGCGCGAACAGGTATTCGACGTCGATACCCGGCCGGGTGGACCGTCCCACGACGACGGCCTTGCTGGTCAAGGTGCTGCCGCCGCCGATGCCGTCGATCTGGCGCGCGTCGGGCGAGCCCATCACCGCCAGCAGCGTCCGGTCGCGCAGGGCGGGATCGGACGGCAGGTCGCTGGCGAGGAAGAACGGGCCTTTGGAGGTGCCGCCCCGGATGAGCATGCAAGGGATCGAAGTGAGCATAATGGTTCCTAACGCGATGAGGTGGAAATGGCCCCCATCGTAGAGAAGCGCTCATCGGCTGTGAATTGCATTATTTGCCTACATTAATGCCCCAGGCGCATCAATAGAGCGATGCGCTGCGCCTTCGTTAAACGGGCACCTGGCCGCTGGCGCGCGGCCAGGTCGTCTCGATCAGATCGTACAATTTGCGCGCGGCCGGCGTCAGCTCGCGGCCGCGGCGCCGTAGCAAGCCCACATTGCGCTCCACCTCCGGTTCCACCAGCGCCACCATCGCCAGCGTGGCGTGCTCGCCCTGCGGCATGGACAGGCGCGGCACCACCGCCACGCCCAGCCCCGCCTCGACCAGCCCCAGCAGCGTGGAGACGTGCTTGGCCTCGAAGCACCAGCTCGGCCGCACGTTGGAGTTCGCCAGCGCCAGGTCGACCAGCAGCCGGTTGCCGCTGCTCTTGTCAACCGTCATGAAATCGTATTTCGCCAACTCCGCCCAGGCCACCTGTTTCAGGCCGGCGAGCGGATGGTCGCGATGGCAGGCCACCACGAAACGCTCCTTCAGGATCACCTGGAAGTCGATTTCGGGCTCCTGGGTGCCGATGATGTTGATGCCGAAGTCCGCCTCCCCGCGCGCCACGCTCTCCAGCGCGGCGTTGGCGCTGTCGTCCACGATGCGCACGCGGATGCGCGGGTACTGCTCGTGGAAGGTGCGCAGCACCTTGGGCAGGAAGTAATACACGGCCGACGGGACGCAGGCGATCACCACCTCGCCCAGCTGCGACGCGGCCACCGCCTGCATGCTCAGCAATGAATTCTCGAGGTCGTCCAGCAAGGTGCGCGCCTTGTGCGAGAAGTCGCGCCCCACCGCCGTCAGGCTGACGCTGCGGGTGGTGCGTTCGAACAGCCGCACGCCCAGCGCCAGCTCGAGTTTCTCCACGCGGCGGCTCAAGGCGGGCTGCGACAGGTGGATCGAATCGGCCGCCGCCCGGAAACTGTTCAGCTCGGCCACGGCCACGAAGGCGCGCAGATCGGCCAGATCGAAATTCATGTTCATGGCGCATCAATCCCAAGAAAATTTGCAATATACAAATCAATACGGTAGCGCGAAACTGTGTCCATTGCAAGCGGCCGGACAGCCGCACCACCAAAGGAGGAGAACGATGAATCTTGGAGATTGGATCGGCGCCAGCGAAACGGCGACCGACATCCTGACCGCCACGCCCTGCGCCGCGCTGGCCGCGACGCTGGACCGGCCCGCCGAGCGCCCGCCGGCCGGGACGGTCCTGCCGGCGCTGTGGCACTGGCTCTACTTCCTGCCGCTGTACCGCGAGTCCGAGGTGGGCGCGGACGGCCACGCGAAGCGCGGCGCCTTCCTGCCGCCGGTCGCCCTGCCGCGCCGCATGTGGGCCGGCAGCCAGTTCACCTTCCACGCGCCGCTGCGCATCGGCGACGAGGTGACACGCACCTCCACCATCGACAACGTGACGGAGAAGGAGGGCCGCACCGGCAAGCTGGTGTTCGTCAAGGTGCGCCACGAGCTGCGCCGCCGGGGGGAAGGCGACGCCGCGCTGACCGAATTCCACGACATCGTCTACCGCGAAGCGGCGTTGCCGGACGCGGTCGCGCCGGCCCCGGTCGCCGCGCCGGACGGCGCGCGCTGGGAACGCAAGGTCGTGCCCGACGACGTGCTGCTGTTCCGCTACTCCGCCCTCACCTTCAATGGCCACCGCATCCACTACGACCGCCGCTACGTGACGCAAGTCGAGGGCTATCCCGGCCTCGTGGTGCACGGCCCGCTGGTCGCCACCCTGCTGCTGGACCTGCTGCGCGAGCACATGCCCGACGCGGTCGTGGCCGGCTTCGAGTTCCGCGCCCTGCGGCCGGTGTTCGACATCCACCACTTCTTCGTTTGCGGCGAGCGGCTCGCCGACGGCCGGGTCCACCTGTGGGCCCGCGACCACGAGGGCTGGCTGACGATGGACGCCACCGCGACGCTGGCCGGCGCGGACCGGAGCGCGTCATGAGGCCGCTCGAAGGCGTCACCGTCGTCACCCTGGAGCACGCGATCGCCGCGCCGTTCGCCACCCGCCAACTGGCCGACCTGGGCGCGCGCGTCATCAAGGTCGAACGACCGGGCGTGGGCGACTTCGCGCGCGGATACGACGAGCGGGTGCGCGGCATGGCCTCGCATTTCGTGTGGACCAACCGTTCCAAGGAGAGCCTGACATTGGACGTCAAGCACCCCGAGGCGCAAACGATACTCAAGCGCCTGATCCTGGAACAGGCCGACGTCGTGGTGCAGAACCTGGCGCCGGGCGCCGCCGCGCGGCTGGGCTTGTCGTACGCCGCCCTGTCCGAGGCCAAGCCGGAGCTGATCGTGTGCGACATCTCGGGCTACGGCAACGACGGCCCCTACCGCGACAAGAAGGCCTACGACCTGTTGATCCAGAGCGAGGCGGGCTTCGTGTCCGTGACGGGCGGCGCCGACGAGCCGGCCAAGGCCGGTCCCTCGATCGCCGACATCTCGGCCGGCATGTACGCCTTCAGCAACATCCTGGCCGCGCTGCTGGAACGCGGCAAGACCGGGCGCGGCCGGCATATCGACATCTCGATGCTGGAGTCGCTGGTGGAGTGGACCAGCTATCCGCTGTACTACGCCTTCGACGGCGCCGCGCCGCCGCCGCGCACCGGCGCCAGCCACGCGACCATCTATCCCTACGGCCCCTTCCCCGCCGGCGACGGCAAGACCGTCATGCTGGGCCTGCAGAACGAACGCGAGTGGGCCCTGTTCTGCGACAAGGTGCTGCGCGCGCCCGGACTCGCCACCGATGCGCGTTTCGCCAGCAACCCGAAACGCAGCGCGGCACGGACCGAGTTGCGCGCCCTCATCGTCGATGCCTTCGCCGGCCTGACCGCGGCGCAGGTTGTGGAACGGCTGGACGAGGCCCAGATCGCCAACGCCAACGTCAACACCATGCACGACGTGTGGGCCCATCCGCAGTTGCGCGCGCGGGGCCGCTGGACCGAAGTGGACACCCCGGTGGGCGCCATCCCCGCGCTGCTGCCGCCCGGCTCCTGGGACGGGCGCCCGCCGCGCATGGACCCGGTGCCCGCGCTCGGGCAGCACACGGACTCGCTGCTGGCCGAACTCGGCTACGCGCCGGAACGGGTCGCCGAACTCCGCGGCGAGCAGGCAATATGAGCGCCGACATCGCGTTCATCCCGCGCAGCTATCTGTTCGTGCCGGGCGACCGGCCCGAGCGCTTCGGGAAAGCCTTCGGGGCCGGCGCCGACGCCGTCGTCGTCGACCTGGAGGACGCGGTGGCGCCGGACCGGAAGGACGCGGCGCGCGCGGCGCTCGCGGCCTGGCGCGCCGCCGGCCAGGAACGCGGCGGGCGGCTGGTGGTGCGCGTCAACGACGACGCCAGCCCGTGGTTCGCGGACGACCTGGACATGCTGCGCACGCTCGGCCCCTGCGAAGTGATGCTGCCCAAGGCCGAATCGGCGCGCCAGCTGGAGCGGCTGGCCGCCGCGCTGCCCGCCGGCACGGGCGTGATCGCCCTGATCGAATCGGCACGGGGCGTGCTCGCCGCGGAAGCCGTCGCCGCGGCCCCCGGCGTGGCGCGGCTCGCCTTCGGCACGCTCGACTACGCGCTCGACCTGGGCCTCGACGACGATCCGCGCGGCCTGCTGTATCCCGCCAGCCGCATCGCCCTCGCCTCGCGCGCGGCCGGGCTGCCGCCTCCGGTCGCCGGCGTCACGGCCGGGTTCAACGACGACGCCGCGCTGCGCGAGGATTTCGGCCTGGCCCGGGCCTGCGGCTTCGGCGCCAAATTGTGCGTCCACCCGCGCCAGGTCGCGCCCGTCCACGCGATGCTGGCGCCCAGCGCCGAACAACGCGACTGGGCGGCGCGCGTCGTCGCGGCGGCCGGGGCCGGCGGCGGCGCGGTCCAGGTCGACGGAAAAATGGTCGACCGCCCGGTGCTGGTCCGCGCCAACGCCATCCTGGCCCGCGGTCCCGCGTGACCGGCCCACGCAATCCCATCAACGAATCAGGAGACTCATCATGCCCGCGACCATAGTGGACTCGGCAATTTTCGGAAACATCTTCAGCACGGCCGCGATGCGGCAAATCTGGTCGGACGAGAACCGCACCCGGAAATACCTCGACATCGAGGCCGCGCTGGCCCGGGTGCAGGGGCGACTGGGCATCATCCCGCAGGAGGCGGCCGATGAAATCGTGCGCAACTGCGTGCTGGAGAAAATCGACATGGCCAGGCTGGCGGAGCAAACCCAGCGCATCGGCTACCCGATCCTGGGCGTGGTCTCGCAGATCAACGCCCTGTGCCGCGACAACCTGGGCGAGTACTGCCACTGGGGCGCGACCACGCAGGACATCACCGACACCGCCACCGTGCTGCAAATGCGCGAGGCGCTGGACCTGGTCGATTCTGAACTGGCCGCCATCTCGGCCGCGATGGCGTCCCTGGCCGAGCGCCATCGCGACACGCCGATGATCGGGCGCAGCAACCTGCAGCAAGCCGTGCCGATCACCTTCGGCTACAAGATCGCGGGATTGCTCAGCGCGATCGAACGCCACCGCGAGCGGCTGGCGCAGCTGCGTCCGCGGGTGCTGGTGGGCGAGTTCGCCGGCGCCTCGGGCACGCTCGCCTCGCTCGCCCACGGCGGCCTGGAAACGCAGGCCGGCCTGATGCGGGAACTGGGGCTGGGCCAGCCGGACATCGCCTGGCACACCATCCGCGACAACATCGCCGAGGCCGGTTGCTTCCTCGGCCTGGTCACCGGCACGCTCGGCAAGTTCTCGACCGACGTCAAGCTGATGATGCAGACCGAGGTGGGCGAGGTGTACGAGCCGTTCGCGCACGGGCGCGGCTCGAGCAGCACCATGCCGCAGAAACGCAATCCCATTTCGTCCTGCTACATCCATGCCTGCGTCAGCGTGGTGCGCCAGCACGTGGCCGCCCTGCTGGACGCCAACGTGGCCGACCACGAGCGCTCGACCGGCCCCTGGGAAATCGAATGGATCGTGCTGCCGGAGATGTTCTGCCTGGCCGCCGGCGCCCTGGCCCAATCGCGCTTCGTGCTCGAGGGCCTGGAGGTGGACCCGGCGCGGATGCGGGCCAATCTCGACCTGACCAACGGGCTGGTGGTGTCCGAAGCCGTGATGATGGGGCTGGGACCGTACCTCGGCCGGGAATACGCGCACGACCTGGTCTACGACATTTGCCGCGTCGCCATCAAGGAAAACCGTCCGCTGCTCGACCTGCTGGCCGAGAACCAGGAGATTTCCGCGCATCTGGACCGGTCCGCGCTGGCGTCCCTGTGCGACCCCGGCAACTACCTCGGCCTGTCCGGCGAAATGGTCGACGGGGTGCTGCGCGCCAGGGCCAAGCGCCTGCCCGCCGCCTGAACCAAGCCCACGCTGTTCCCCGCGCATTCCGCGTCCCGCCGAGTGCAAGGACGCGGTGCGCCCAAACAATTAGAAAGAGAGACACGAAATGAACAAATTCCTATTCGCGCTGGCATTGCCGGCCTTGTTTTCGGCGAGCGCGCTGGCGCAAACCAATGTCACGGTGTACGGCGTGGTGGACGCCGGCCTGGTGCGCGAGAGCGGCGCCCCGACCGGCCCGGTCACCAATCTCAGCAGCGGCATCGCCTCCGGCTCCCGCCTGGGTTTCAAAGGCAGGGAGGACCTCGGCGGCGGGATGGCGGCGGTGTTCCTGCTTGAAAACGGCTTCAACGCCGACACCGGCGCGGCGGGACAAAGCGGACTGCTGTTCGGCCGCCAGGCCTTCGTCGGCCTCACCGGGCGGCTGGGCGCGCTCACCCTCGGGCGCCAGTATTCGCCGTACTACAAGACGCTGCGCGACGTCGGCGACCCGTTCGGCGCCGTCAGCCTGGCCGGCCGCGCCGGCAATCTACTGGCAACCAACACCCGCACCGACAACATGGTGGAGTACGTCAGTCCCGCGTTCGGCGGCGTGCGCGCCGACCTCGCCTACGGCGCCGGCGAGACGGCCGGCGACAGCGCCAGGAACCGGTCGCTGAGCGGGTCGCTGGGCTACACGGGCGGGCCGCTGGGCGTGCAGCTGGCCTACCATCGCATCGACAACGCGACGGCGACCGACGCCACCAGCAACGCCCTGCTGGCGGCCAATTACAACGCCGGCTGGATCACCGCCTATCTCTCCTACGCGGTCAACAAGGGCCCCGGCACGGCCCGCGGCGACGACATGGTGGCCGGCGTGGCGCTGCCGGTGCGCACGGGCAAATTGCTCCTGTCCCACGTGCGCCACGACGACCGCGCCGCCGTGAACCGGGACGCGACCCAGTGGGGCATCGCCTACCTGCTTCCGCTGTCCAAGCGCACCGACGTCTACGCCGCCTACGCCGCGATCGACAACCGCAACGGCGCCGCCTACAAGGTCGGCAACGCCACCGACAGGGGCACGGGGGACAGGGCCTTCAATCTCGGCGTCCGGCACAATTTCTAGCAAAGTCCGTCCGACCGCAACCCATGCGCAAGGCGCATCAATCACAAAGAAAATTGCAATTCACAAATCAATACGGTTGCGAGAGACTGCAACCATTCATAATCAGGAGACTGAAATGCCCACTACCCCAACCACCCAATTGCTACGTCTAGCCACGGCCGCGGCCGCGCTGGCCGCCGTGTCTTTCGGCGCCATGGCGCAAGACTATCCAAAACGCGCGATCACCCTGATCGTGCCCTACGCGGCCGGCGGCGGCACCGACAACGTGGCGCGCGCCCTGGCGAAGGGCATGTCGGACAGCCTGAAGCAGGCCGTGGTCGTCGACAACCGCGGCGGCGGCGGCGGCGCCATCGGCTCCAAGCTGGCGGCCAAGTCCGACCCGGACGGCTACACGCTGCTGTTTGTCAGTTCGTCGTTCGTGACTCACGCGGCCACCGAGGCGAAACAGTCCTACGACGTGGTGAAGGACTACGCGCCCATCGCCATGATCGGCCGGGCGCCGCTGATCCTGGTGTCGCACAAGAGCGTGGCCGCGAAGACGGTGCCGCAACTGATCGACGCGGCCAAGAAGCGCCCGGACGGCATCAACTTCGCCTCCTCCGGCCCCGGCACCGTGCTGCACCTGGCCGGGGAACTGTTCAAGCTGCGCACCGGGGCGAACATGACGCACGTGGCGTACAAGGGCAGCGGCCCGGCGACGGCGGACCTGCTCGCCGGCCGCACGCAGATCTTCTTCACGACGGTTCCCGCGATGGCGCAGCACGTCAAGAGCGGCGCCGTCGATTTGCTGGCCGTGACCGGCGAGCGGCGCTCCCATCTCTTCCCCGAGATCCCCACGGTGGCGGAAAGCGGCGTCCCGAACTACAACATCACCACCTGGTGGGGCGTGCTCGCCCCCGCCAAGACGCCGCAGCCCATCATCGACAAGCTCAACAAGGTCGTCAACGAGATCGCCTCGGGCGAGGCCATGCGGGCCCGCCTGATCAGCGAAGGCGCCACGCCGCACTCCGGCACGCCGGCGCAGTTCGGCACGCTGCTGGGCAACGAACTGGCGCTGTGGCAGGAAGTCGCCAAGGCCTCCAACCTCAAGGGCGTCCACTAGGCGCCGATCCCCGCGCATGGCTGAGCCAGCCATGCCGCGCGACCTCCCGTTAAAAAAAGAAAAGGAAGCACACGATGCGATCATTCATTCGCAGCCCGAAGGATTTCTGGTCGGGGATCATGTTCCTCGCCATCGGCCTCGCCACCGTGGTCATCGCCCGCGACTACCCCATGGGCGACGCCGGCCGGATGGGGCCGGGTTATTTCCCCACCGTGCTGGGGTGGCTGCTGGCCGCCATCAGCGCCATCACCCTGATCGGTTCGCTCAGCGCGCGCGGCGCGCCGATGGAACGGTTCGCCTACAAGGACATGCTGCTGATCTTGGGCTCGGTCCTGCTGTTCGGCCTGCTGGTGCGGGGCGCCGGCCTGGCCTGCGCGATTCCGGCGCTGGTCATCGTCAGCGCGCGCGCCAGCGCCAAATTCCGCTGGGGGCCGGCGATCGCCCTGGCCATAGGCTCGGCCGTGTTTTGCGTGCTGCTGTTCGTGAAGGCCCTGGGCCTGCCGCTGCCCATCGTCGGCCCGTGGCTCGGCGCGTGAGGGGAGGACGACATGGAAGTGCTTAGCAACCTCGGTCTCGGTTTCGAGACCGCCCTCACCCTCGGCAACCTGCTGTACTGCCTGATCGGCGTGTTCGTCGGCACCGCCGTGGGCGTGCTGCCGGGCCTCGGCCCGACCGCCACCATCGCGATGCTGCTGCCGGTGACCTTCGGTCTGCCGCCGGTGTCGTCGCTGATCATGCTGTCCGGGATCTACTACGGCGCCCAGTACGGCGGCTCCACCACGGCCATCCTGGTCAACCTGCCCGGCGAGGCGTCGTCGGTGGTCACCGCGCTGGACGGCTACAAGATGGCCCGCAACGGCCAGGCCGGCCGCGCGCTGGCGACCGCCGCGATCGCGTCGTTCTTCGCCGGCACGGTGTCCACCTTCCTGCTGGCGTGGTTCGCCCCGCCGCTGGCCGAACTCGCGCTCCGGTTCGGCCCGGCCGAGTATTTTTCGCTGATGACGCTGGGCCTGGTGGCGTCCATCGTGCTGGCCCACGGTTCCCTGGTCAAGGCCATCGGCATGGTGGTGGTCGGGCTGATCCTCGGCCTGGTCGGCACCGACGTCAACTCCGGCACGCCGCGCTACACCTTCGACCTGCCGCCGCTGGCCGACGGCATCAACTTCGTCATCGTGGCGATGGGGATGTTCGGACTGGGCGAAATCGTGCGCAACCTGGAGCACGAGGCCACCCGCACCATGACGATCAAGAAGATCGAGGGCCTGTTCCCGACCCGGGAGGACTTGCGGCGCATGGTGGCGCCCATCCTGCGCGGGACAGGGCTGGGCGCCGTGCTCGGCATCCTTCCCGGCGGCGGCGCGATGCTGTCCTCGTTCGCCGCCTACTCGATCGAGAAAAAGGTGTCGCCCAACAAGGCGCAATTCGGGCATGGCGCGATCGAGGGGGTGGCGGCGCCCGAGGCGGCCAACAACGCCGGCGCGCAGACCTCGTTCATCCCGATGCTGACGCTCGGCATCCCGTCCAACCCGGTGATGGCGCTGATGATAGGCGCGATGATCATCCAGGGCATACAGCCCGGACCGGCCGTGATGACGGAGCAGCCGGCGCTGTTCTGGGGCATCATCGCCTCCATGTGGATCGGCAACTTCTTCCTCATCGTGCTGAACCTGCCGATGATCGGGCTGTGGGTGCGCATGATCATGGTGCCCTACCACTTCCTGTATCCGGCCATCCTGCTGTTCTGCACCATCGGCGTGCTGAGCCTGAACAACAGCGACTTCGACATCCACCTGATGGCCTTGTTCGGCCTGTTCGGCTACATCTGCGCCAAGCTCGAGTGCGAGCCCGCGCCGCTGATGCTGGGCTTCATCATCGGGCCGATGATGGAGGAGTACCTGCGCCGCGCGCTGCTGCTCTCGCGCAGCGACCCGATCGTGTTCTTCGAGCGCCCCATCAGCGCCACCATGCTGGCGATGGCGCTGACCGCGCTGGTGGCCGTCATGCTGCCGGCCTTGCGCAAGAAACGGGAAGAGGCGTTCGTGGAGTAGCCTGGCGGGCGATGTCGGTGCTTCTGATGTATGCTGCTGCGATTTTCCGCTCCCCCATCAAGAAAGCACAACATGAAACAACTGCTCGCCTCCAGCGCCCTGGCGCTGTCCCTGACGCTGACGCTGGCCGCCTGCGACCGCGCCAAAGCCCCTCCGGTGGCCGCGGCGCCCGCCGTGCCCTTCCAAAAGATCGATACCGTGGCCGGGACGGGCAAGGAGGCCGTGGCCGGCGGCACCGCCGTGGTCAACTACACCGGCTGGCTGTACGAGCCGGGCGCGCCCCAGCAGCATGGCAAGCAGTTCGATTCGTCGATCGGCCGCGGCCCGTTCTCCTTCCCGCTGGGCGCCGGCCAGGTCATCAAGGGCTGGGACGACGGCGTGCAAGGCATGAAGGTGGGCGGCAAGCGCACCCTGATCGTGCCGGCCGCGATGGGCTACGGCGACGGAGGCGCGGGCCCGATTCCGCCCAACGCCACCCTGATCTTCGAAGTGGAGTTGCTGGACGTCCGCTGAGGCGGCACCACAGTCCATCCAAGACTGATGGTCGCGCGGCGTCCAAGCATGCGTCGGGGCGCGGCTATGTTCCATTTTTTCGCGATATATTTGAAACTAACGAACAAATGGAACATACTAATGCAATGGAAATGGAAACCCACACGCAACGCATCATTGAACTGGCAAGACAGAACGGCATGCTACGGCCAAGCGACCTGGATGCCATAGGCGCTCCTCGCGTCGCGCTAACGCGCATGGCCGCCAATGGCTTGCTGCGGAAAATAGGCAGAGGAATCTACCACCTCCCGGACATCCCGCCGGATGAGCATGAAAGTCTGCTGATCATCGCGAAAAAAGTGCCGCAGGCGGTCTTTTGCCTGCTCAGCGCCCTTCAGTTCCACCAATTGACGACACAACTGCCGCGCAGGGTTTGGATTGCCATGCCGCGCGGCAGCCACACGCCGAGAATTGATTATCCACCGCTCAAGATGGTCCAGTTCAACATGGAGTCCTATACGGCGGGCATTGAAACCCGGGACTGCGGCAAGGTTACGATACGCGTCTACAGCGTGGCGAAGACAGTGGTGGATTGCTTCAAACACCGCAACATGATCGGGCTAGATGTAGCGCTGGAGGCGTTGCGGGACGCCCGTGCCAGTGGCCAGGCGAACATGGATGAACTTTGGCGCCTGGCAAAAATCTGCCGTGTGGCCAACGTGATGCGTCCCTATCTGGAATCCATCCAATGACCGCCAACGTGGCCGCGTCTGTGCGCGCCCGCCTGCTGAAGCTGGCCAAGGCGGAGCAGTCCGACTTCAACCAGATGCTGCCTTGTTGGGCATGGCTACGCTATCGAGGGCTGGCCAAAAATACCGCGCAGTTGTTCACGCTGTTTGACTTGGCCAACTTGCTGTTGGCCCGGCGCTTCATGATGCCTGACACCCAAGTTGCGTCTTCAGCGGCCCGGCCGTCACGCCCGGGCCGTATGCCCTGGATGGCCTTATCGATATTTCGTTGCCAAAAAAGACAGCCTCTTGCCCGTCTGCCCGATCCACTCCCTCGCCATCAGCTCATGGTCAACCTTGCGATTTGCCGCCCACGGCGGCAAACCCTTGCGATGTCCAACGCGGATGCGGATCCGATCAAGCACCGCTGAACACCGGCCGCCGCTTTTCAAAAAAGGCGTCCAGCCCCTCGGCGAAGTCCGCCGTCCCGGCGCAGGCGCAGAAGGCCTTGCGCTCGGCGTCGAGCTGGTCTTCGAACCGCGTGTCGAACGAGGCGTGGATCAGGCGCTTGATACGGCCGTAGGCATAGGAGGGCCCCGCCGCGAGGCGGCGCGCCAGCGTTTCGGTGGCGTCCTCCAGCCCATGGCGGGCAACGACCCGGTTGACGAGCCCCAGCCGCCTGGCCTCCTCGGCGCCGAACGACTCGGCCAGCAGCACCAGTTCGAGCGCCTTGCGCGTGCCGACCACGCGCGGCAGCGACCAGCTGCCGCCCGCGTCGGGACTGGCGCCGATGCGGGCGTAGGCCAGGTTGAACTGGGTGTCGTCGGCGGCGATGCACAAGTCGCAGGCGAGCGCGATGCTCACCCCCGCGCCGGCCACCGCGCCGTGGACGCTGGCGATGATCGGTTGCGGCAGCGCCGCCAGGCGCGTCAGCGCCACATTGAGCGGCTTGATGATGGCGTCCGCCGTGCAGACCGCGCGCGCCTTGTCCTGGTGAAAGCTCGCCAGGTCGCCGCCGGCCATGAAGGCGGCGCCCTCCCCGCTCACCACCACCACCCGCACATCCTGGCTATTGGCCAGTTCGAATGAGATGCGGCACAGGGACTTCGCCATTTCCTCGTCGATCGAATTCAGCGCCGCCGGACGATTGAAGCGGATGCGCGCGATGCCACCGTGGTTGGAATACAAAATCGGGCTGTTTGTGTTGTTGTCCATGCTCGCTACTCGCAAAGTTGATGGTGGGTGTCTCGTTCGGCCGCGGCGGGCGCCGCATCCCGCGCCCCGAGCCGGAACACGCGCACCAGCGTCACGAGTTCGCCGGCCTGCTCCTGCAGCGATTGGGCGGCCGCCGCGGTTTCCTGCACCAGCGCGGCGTTCTGCTGCGTCACCTGGTCCATGTCGCCGATGGCGCGGTTGACCCGCTCGATGCCGGCCGACTGTTCCTGGCTGGCCGCCGTGATGCTGCGCATGCAGTCGGTGACGCGCCGGATGCTGTCGACCACGCCTTGCATGGTCGACGCGGCCTCGCCGACCAGCCTGGTGCCGTCGTCGATCCGTTCGACCGAGTCGCCGGTCAGCGTCTTGATCTCCCTGGCGGCGGTGGCCGCGCGCTGCGCCAGGTTGCGCACCTCGGCGGCGACCACCGCGAAACCCCTGCCCTGCTCGCCGGCGCGCGCCGCCTCCACCGCTGCGTTCAGCGCGAGGATATTGGTCTGGAAGGCGATGCCGTCGATGACCGCGATGATGTCGATGACCCGCCGCGCGGAAGCGTCGATCGCGTCCATCGTGCCGATCACCCGCGCCACCGCTTCGCCGCCCTGGTTCGCCACCTCGGCGGCGGTGGCGGCCAGCGCGTTGGCCTCGAGCGCGCTGGCGGCGTTGTTCCTGACGGCGGCCGTCAGCGCCGCCATCGACGTGGCGGTTTCCTCCAGCGTGCCGGCCTGCGCCCGGGTCCGCAGCGACAGGTCGAGATTGCCGGCGGCGATTTTCTCCGAGCCGCCGGCGATGGTCTCCGTGCCCGCGCGAACCCGGCTCACCAGCCGGACCAGGCTGCCGTTCATGTCGCGCAAGGCGTCCATCATCTGGCTGGTCTCGTCGCGCGAGGACGATCCGGAAGCCGCTTCGATATCGGCGCCCAGGTCGCCATCGGCCACCCGCCGGGCGACGTTCGCGGCCGAACGCAGCGGCCGGGCGATGGCGCGCGAAATCACGAAGGCCAGCAGCAGTCCGAGCGCCAGCGATCCGGCCAGCATGGCGCCGATCGACAGGCGCGCCGCCGCGTAGCGCGCTTCGCCGTCGCGGCTGGCCTGGGCGGCGCCGTCGATGTCGAGCCGGACCACGGTATCGATCTGCCCATTCAATTCGTCCAGCAGGCGGGCGTAGTCGCCCCGGATCAGGATCAGGGCCGCGTCGCCCTGGTCCTTGGCCACCAGCGCCATCAATTTCTCGTGCTCGCCCATGAAGGCCTGGAAGGTGAGGGCCGAGGCCTTGAAGACCCTGATCTCCTCCGGCGTGGACATCAGGTCCCGGTATTGCTTCGCGGTGCCGCCCAGGCGGGTCAGAATGGCGCCGATGCGCGCCTGGTAGGCGTTCCTGGACGCCGGGTCGCGCGACAGCAGGTAGTTCAGCTCGGTCGCATGGAGGTCGCCCAGGTCCGCCTTCACTTCCAGCAGCGCGCGCAACTTCGGCATCCACAGCAGTCCCAGCTCCTTGGCGGTGCCGTTGACCGCGCCCAGCTGGCCGATCGAAAACACGCCCAGCGCGGTGGCGATGGCGAGCATGGCCGCGAAGGCGGCCAGCAGCTTGTTGGCGATGGAGAGGGTAGGCATACGCTTCATGTCAAGCGGTCGCCGCCGCGCCCGGACGCGAGGCCATCCGGGCATGCCAGGCGGCCAGGCGCCGGTTTTCCGGGTCCAGCGGCTGCCCCACCTGCGCGCCGAACTCGACGAAACAGAACAGCAGCAGGTCGGCCAGCGACAAGGTGTCCCCCGCGAGGTAGGCGCGCTCGCCCAGCTGCCGGTCCAGCCACGCCAGCCCTTCGCGCGCCGCCAGCTTCAGGTCGTCCGCCGCCTGCGGCAGGCAGCGCACCCGGTCTTTGAACAGCGGCAGGCCCTCGGCGCCGCGAAAACCCGCGGTCAGGGGCTGCGCCACCATCAGATCGACCCGCCGCGTCCACATGCGCGTGACGGCGCGGGCCCGCGCCGTCGCGCCGATCAGCGCCGGCTCGGGATGCGTTTCCTCGATCCATTCGCAGATCGCGAGCGTCTCGGCCAGCGCCGTGCCGTCGTCCAGTTCCAGCACCGGCGTGCCGCCGGCCGGATTGATGGAAAGGAAGGGCTGGCGCCGGTTCTCGCCGCCGATGATGTCGACCTCGACCTTCGGCAGCGACCATCCCTTTTCCGCGATGAACATATTGACCAGGCGTGGATTGGGCCCGATCGAGGTATGCAGCTTCATGGCGCGCTCCGGTTCAGAACTGCACGCGCTTGGTGTAGCCGCCGTCGATCACCAGGTTGGCGCCGGTGATGTAGGAAGCCGCCGGGCTCGCCAGGAACACCATGGCGCGCGCGACGTCCTCCGGCGCGCCGAAACGGCCCAGCGGCATCTCCGACAGCGTCTTGTTGTACAGATCCGGCACCGCGTCCTTGATCATCGCCCAGTTGCCGCCCGGGTAGGAGATCGGGCCGGGCGACAGCATGTTGACGCGAATGTTCTTGGGCGCCCACAGTTGCGACAGCTGTTTGCCGTACGTGATGATGGCGGACTTGATCGCGTTGAAGGCCTGCGGATAGATGAAGGTCTCCACCGCCGCCGTGCTCGACATCAGGATCACCGAGCCCGCGCCGGACGCTTCCAGGAAGGGCTCCAGCGTTTCGCAGCCGCGCACGGCGCCCAGCATGTCCAGCTTGTAGGTCAGGTCCCAGTCGGTGGTGCCCTGCGCGCCGGACGAGCTGGCGTTGTGGATGAACACGTCGCAGCCGCCGAGCTCTTCGGCCGCCTTCGCCAGCCAGGCCTGGTAGGCCGCGATGTCGTTCATGTCGAAGGCTTCGCCGAACACCTTGACGCCCGCCGCCTGCAACTGCGTCACCGTCTCGTCGACGCGCTTGGCGTCGCGCGAAAAGAAGGCGATGTCGCAGCCTTCCTGCGCGAACAGTTCAAGCGCCGCCCGTCCGATGCCGCGGCTGCCGCCGTTGATGATGACCTTTTTGCCACGTAAGCCCAGTTCCATGTTGCTCTCCTTGGTTATGTTGTATACGGTGTTTTTGCGATGCGGTTTGCGATAGTGCTGGCGACGCTATTTCGTGGATGTCTCGGCTTCCTTCGACCATGCGATGCCGCGCCGCAGGAGCTCGTAGTAGACCGGCAGCTCCCAGGCGCAGCGCTGCGTTTCCGGCCAGTGATCCATCAGCGGGCGCATGTCGTGGTGGCCGCGGCAATGGCCGAGCGTCAGGTACAGCACCGCCCCCTTGCCGATGGCGCGCAGGTAGAACACCGGATGCCGGCCCCTGGGCCAGGTCGAACGCGCGAAGCCCGTCGCCTCGCCTTCGAATTCGGCGTCGAGCAGCACCTGCAGGCCGGCGTGCGTGTCGGACAGGTACAACTCGTCGGTCACATCGAAGGGCTCGATGCCGCGCACCAGCGCATGGCCGGCGTCGGCCACCTCGACCCGGTAGGGTCCAATCGGCGGATGGGCGATGAACTGCGATCCCAGCGTTTCCATCAGGTGCGGCGCCCAGTTCGGCGAATCGACCAGGCCATTCGACAGAAAGCGCAGGATCGAACTGGTTCCGTGCAGGGCGTACCAGCGCCCGCCCCCCTCCACCCAGCCGCGCAGGGCTTCCTGCTGCTCCAGGCTGGGCACCACGTCGCAGGTGTAGGTGACGAGGAAGCTGGCGTTGCGGATGGCGTCGAGGTTGGCATAGTCCTCGAACACGCGGATCCGCACGTGGCTGTCCTCGGCGAGCAGCTTGAGCAGTTCAAGCCGCGCGAAATCGATATCGTGGTATTTTCCCGAGGCGATCAATACGCCGTCGATGGCGCCCGGGTGCTGCGGTGTTTCAGCCATGTCTGTCTCCAGGTTCGGCGTGGCCTGCGCGTGGCGGCCCGCCCATTCTTTTTTTACTCAGGCGCTCAAGCGCATCGAGGCGCCGTTGTCGACCACGAATTCGGCGCCGTTGACGAAGCGCGATTCATCCGACGCCAGGAACAGCACCATGTTGGCGACGTCGTCCGGGTGCCCAGCGCCGGGATAGTTCTCCCCCACCACCGCGACCACAAGCGGGGTCGCCATGACGCCGGGGAACACGGTGTTGCAGCGGATCGGGTAGCCCTTCTCGACGCAGTGCGCGGCCACCGACTGGCCGAGGGAGCGGATCGCGCCCTTCGCCGCCGCATAGGCCAGCACCTGGGGCGAGCCGCGCAGCGCCGTGATCGAGGCGATGTTGATGATCGCGCCGCCGTGCGCCTTCATGGCCTCGACCGCGTATTTGCAGCCGAGGAAGGTGCCTTCGGCGTGGATCGCGTTGACCAGCCGGTACTGTTCCAGCGTGGTGGTCTCGATGTCGGCGGGAATCACGATGCCGGCGTTGTTGACCAGCACATCGAGCCGGCCGTACTGCTCGCCCGCCATGTTGATCGCCCGCTGCCAGTCGGTTTCGCTGCTCACGTCATGGCGCACGAACACGCCGCCGCACTCCCGCGCCACTTGGCGTCCCGCTTCCTCGTTGATGTCGGTCACGACCACGCGCGCGCCCTCGCGGGCCAGCAGCAGCGCATCCGCCCTGCCCAGCCCCGATCCCGCGCCCGTGACCAGCGCCACTTTGCCATCGACCCGGCCCATGTCAGGCCCCCACTTTTTCGAGTGGCGCCTGCTCCGGCGTCATGCCGACGCCGCGCAGGAAGGCCTGGTGCATATTGATCAGCGCCGGCTCGTTGCGTCCAAAGGTCGAGAACGGCTTGACGTTCGCGCTCAGCGACTTCTGCACGTTCGCGCTGACCCAGTAGTCTTCCTTGTCGACCACTTCGCGGATGAACTCGAAGTGCGCCTGCGGGTCGCGCCCCTGGTCGGGCCGGCTCAGGTCGGAGCGCCAGTAGCAGCGGTAGCGCGTCATGTGGCTGTCCACGGTGGCGCCCGGATACAGCTGGAAGAACTCGACCGCCGTGGGCGACACCAGCATCGAAATGTTCGGGTAGATGAAATGCACCAGCTGGAAATGGCTGAACACGTCGGTCCACTGGTCTTCCGGCAAGTCCTTCAGCGTGCCGATCGACGTGTTCGGGAAGGCCACGCGGTGGTGGCGCTGGCCGGGGCCGAAGCGGTCGAACAGCGACAGGTTGCCGATCGCGTAATCGCCCACGCTGTCCTTGTGCAGCGGGCCGAAATGGTAGCCCTCGCAGAAGGTGTCGAGCGCCAGCTTCCAGTTGGTTTGCAAGCGCCATTCATGGGTGTTGACCAGCTCCATGCTGGAGAAATCCCACATCGCGAAGTACGGCGCCAGGTCGCCGAGATGGTCGTCGATGGAGAATTTCATGTCGGGGTCGAGGCCGACGAAAATCATGCCGTACTTTTCCTCGACCGGCAGCTTGACCAGGTTGTAGTAGGCCTTGTCGACGCATCCGAAACTCTCCTCCTTGTAGATCGTGCGCAGCTTGCCCTTCAGGTCGAAACCCCAGGCGTGGTAGGGGCAGCTGAGCGCGGCGGCCTTGCCGCAGCCTTCCTTCAGCCGTGCGCCGCGGTGCGAGCAGGCGTTCAGGAAGGCGTTGACCTTGCCCTCGTTGTCGCGCACCAGCAGCACCGGCACGCCCAGATCGTCGAAAGTGAAGAACGAGCCGGGCTGCGGCAAGTCGGGTGAAAAGCCCACCAGCTGCGGGTTCTCCTTGAAGATCTTCAGCCGCTCCTGCTCGAACAGCGCCGGGTCGGTGTAGGTCCAGGTCGGATGGCGGTAAGGGGCTTCCGCGCTGTCCGTGGTGCCGGCGTCGAGATGCTTGAGGACGCGCTTGACGATGGCGTGCAGTACCTCTTTTTCGTTGAGCATGATGTCTCCGTGGTTGCCCTTGTTGTATGCCGATGAGTGTCGATCAAGCACGGCCCGGTCACAACTACCCTTTTAGGGAGGTCTCGGCGGAAGGCGTGTTTTGCTAAGATGAATTGGCTGCATGACCAACCCAAGAGAAAGAAAGAGAGAGACAGATGATCGCCATTTCCGCCCGCATTACCCTCGCCCCCGAGTTCACCGCCGCCTTCGGCCAGGCCGCGGCGGCCATCATCGCGCCGACCCGCGAGGAAAGCGGCTGCAACTACTATGTGTTCGGACGGGATATCGAGGACGCGAATGTGATCCTGATCAGCGAGGAATGGGCCAGCGAGGAGGCCCTGCTCGACCACTTGAAATCGGCGCACATCACGGACTTCCTGAAGAAGACCCAGGCCATGAAAATGCTCGGCTTGGAGGTGAAGAAATACCGCGTCAGCTCCGTGGGCGGAATGGACAGCTGATGGCCTGGGTTCGCGCGTTCAGCGCACGGTGATGAGGCCGCGCGAGCAGGCGATGGCCACCGCGTGCGTGCGGTTGCTGGCATTGAGCTTGGTCACGGCGTTGCGCAGATGGAAGCGCGCCGTCTCGTGCGAGCGCCGGATGATCAGCGCGATCTCCTCCTCCGTCTTGCCGCACGCGGCCCAACTGAGGCATTCGATTTCGCGCGCCGTGAGCGCGTTCGGATTGGCCGGGTTGACGGCGTCGCGCCGCGCGGCGTCGAGCCTGTCGATATGGCGGATGAAGGCGTGCGAGATGAGGTAGGTCGCGGCATAGGTGTCGCGGGCCTGCCGCAGCAGCTTGCCGCTGTCGCCGATGCACCATGTCACATAGCCGGACTTGCCGCCCGGACGATGCACCGGCACCGTCACCGCCCCTTCGAAGTAGCCTCGGTAATACCGCAGCACCTCGGTTTGCTCGGGCGCCAGCTTGCGGCCGCGCCATTCCACCCCGGCGGGATCGCACTCCCACACGATCGCGTCGGCGGTGCGCCCGCACAGTTGCGTCACGGGGCAATAGCGTCCCAGTTCGCGGTCGACCCAGGCATGCACGCAGTCGGACGGCCAGCCCATGGCGGTGCCGATGAACTGGCCGTCGCTGCAGCGCGGCAGCGCCAGTTGTTCGCGATCGAGCTGAAAGGCGGCCAGGTCCCAGCCAAGTTCGGCGGCGCTTTCCGCCAGCAGCAGCGCGGCCGAGTTCAAGCTGGTCTGCGCCGACAGTTTTTCGCGGAAGCGTTCATCCCAGGTGATTTCCATAAGTCTCCTCCGGCACTTGGGCGCGCTGCTTGCGCTCTGCTTGTGCTCTGCTCTGCAATGTAACACCAATGCTGCCTATAAATCCAGCACCAGGCACTTGCTCTGCGAACGTGAACAACATGGCGTGAACTGGTCGTTCCTCGCCTTTTCCTCCTCCGTGAAATACACATCGCGATGCGCGGGAACGCCGTCGAGCACGCGCGTGATGCAGGTGCCGCATACGCCCTCCCCGCAGGAAGTGGGGACCTCGACCCCGTTCTCGGCCAGCACCGCGACGACCGTCCTGTCCGCCGGCACGGTGAAGGTCCTGCCGCTGCTGGCGACCGTCACGTCGAATGCCGCGTCGGCGGACCTGTCCTGCGCCTTGGCCGCGAAATATTCGAGGTGGATCTGGGCGCCGCCCCACCCCAGGCCCTTGGCGGTGTCGACCACGTGCCCGATGAAGCCGCCCGGGCCGCACACATACAAGTGGGTCTCCGGATCCGGCGCCGCGAGCAGGGCCGCCAGGTCGAGCTTCTGCGACGGCGCGCCGGTGTCGAAATGGAAGCCCACGCGGTCGGCGAAGGAGGACGCCAGGATGCGTTCATGGAAGGCGGTGCGGGCCGGCTCGCGCGTGCAGTAATGCATGGCGAAGTCGGCGCCGGCGTGCGCCAGCCGCTCGGCCATGCACAGGATGGGCGTGACGCCGATGCCGCCGGCGAACAGCAGCGAGCGCCGCGCCGGCACCAGCGGAAAATGATTCCTCGGCGCGCTGATGCGGAGCACGTCGCCCTCGTGGACGCCCTCATGCATCGCCCCGGAACCGCCGCGGGTGTGGGGGTCGCGCAGCACGCCGATCAGGTAGCGGTGCGTTTCGCGCGGATCGTTGCACAGTGAATACTGGCGCACCAGGCCATCGCACACGTGCACGTCGATGTGCGCGCCGGCGGAAAACGGCGGCAGCGGCTTGCCATCGAGCGCGGCCAGCTCGAAACCGGCGATATCCAGCGCTTCCCGGGTTTTCCTGACAACCTTGACGAAAAATTCAGTCATGACGCGTCTCCCCGCCGCGGCGCCATCAGTTTCCTGGCGATGCTCCAGCGGTGCACCTCGCTGGGACCGTCGTAGATGCGGAAGGCGCGCATGTCCTTGAAGATGCGCATGACGATGCTTTCGCCGGTCACGCCGCGCCCGCCGAGTATCTGCACGCAGCGGTCCACCACGCGCCATTCCGCCTCCGAACAGGACACCTTGGCCAGGCTCGACTCGATATTGCCCCTGCCGCCCTGGTCGAGCAGCCAGGCGGTATGCCAGATGTGCAGCCGGGCGTTCAGCAAGTCGATCTCGTTATCGGCGAGCATGAAGCCGACGCCTTCGTGCTCGCCCAGCGCCTTGCCGAACGCCTGCCGTTCGCGCGCGTAGGCGAGCGCCACGTCATGCGCGCGGCGCGCCTGGCCCAGCCAGCGCATGCAATGGGTCAGCCGCGCCGGCGCCAGGCGCACCTGGGCGTAGCGGAAGCCCTTGCCGATCTCGCCCAGCACGTCGCCGGCCGGCACGCGCAGGTTCTCGAACGTCAGCACGCCGTGGCCGCCGGTGAAGCAGGAGTCGAGGGAGTCCATCAGGCGCTCGAGCCGGATCCCGGGCCTGTCCATATCGGACAGGAACATCGTCGCCGAGCCGTCTTCCATTTTGGCCATGATGATGGCGAACGACGCGCCCAGGGCGCCGGTGATGAACCACTTGGTGCCGTTGATGACGTAATGGTCGCCGTCCCGGGTGGCGGTGGTGGCCAGCATGGACGGGTCGGCCCCGGCGCCGGGCGCCGGCTCCGTCATCGCGAAGCAGGAGCGGATGCGGCCGGCGGCCAATGGACGCAGCCAGCGCTCCTTTTGCGCCTCCGTGGCGACGGCCTCCATCAGGTGGATATTGCCCTCGTCCGGCGCGTGGATGTTCATGGCGACCGGGCCCAGCGGCGAATAGCCGGCTTCCTCGAAAACGATGGCCTTGGCCACGTGGTCCAGGCCGAGTCCGCCCATGTCGGGGGACGCGTGCGGCGTCAGCAGGCCGGCGGCGCGCGCCTTTTCGACCAGTTCGGCGCGCAGGCTCTCGGACGGGCCGTGCGCGGTGTTGCGCTCGTCGCGCTCGTACGGCATGACTTCCCGCGCGATGAAGTCGCGGGTGCGCTGCTGTAACTCCAGCAGCGAGGAGGAAAGGGAAAAGTCCATGGTCTAGAAGGATGCGCCTTGGGCGACGGTATGGGTGAATTCGAGGATGCCGTCGGCAAGTTCGCCGAAGGCCGCGTAGCGCGGGTCTTGCGTCGCGCCCTGCCGGTATCGCGCGTGCAATTGATGAAAGATCACGGCCAGCTTGAACATCGCCAGCACGCGGTAAAAGCGGAAATCGGACAGGTCGCGCCCGGTCGCCCTGGCATAGGCCAGCGCCGCCTGTTCGCGCGTCGGAAAGCCCGGCTGCGCGGTCGGCATCTGGCGCAAGGCCTGCATCGCGGGCGGGTCGCCCGCCTCGGTCCAGTAGCTGAGCGTCGTGGCCAGGTCGAACAACGCATCGCCGCGCGTGCACTGGTCCCAGTCCAGCACGGCGACCGGCGCCAGCGTGGTCCCGTCGAGCAGGATATTATCGAGCTTGATGTCGTTGTGCAGCAGCGCGAACGGGCCGTCCGGCACCCGGTGCGCGCGCAGCCAGGCCGTTAGCGCCGGAATCAGCGGCGACGTGGCACCCTCGGTGGCGAGCAGCGCCCGCTTGCTCCAGCCCTCCACGGCGCGCTCCAGGAAACCCCGCGGCCGGCCGAGATCGCCCAGGCCCAACGCATCGGTGTCGAGGGCGTGCAGCCGCACCAGCACGTCGATCATCGTCGCGCCCAGGCGGGCGCCTATGCCCGGCAGCGCGGACAGCGCGTCCGGCAAGGCGCCGCGCACCGCGAAGCCGCGGCGGAACTCGATGATCTGGAACGGCGCGCCCAGCACCTCGGCATCCGCGCCCAGATACAGCGCCCGGGGCGCCAGGTCCAGTCCCTCGGACACGCGCGCCAGGATGCCGAACTCGCGCGCCATGTCGAAGGCGCCGGGCGGCAGTTCCCCCGGCGGCGGGCGGCGCAGCACCGCTTCGCGGCCGTCCACCAGCACCAGGTAGTTCAGGTTGGCCAGCCCGCCAGAGAACTGGCGCGGCGGCTCGGCCAGCGACAATTCCATGCCATGTCGCGCCAGATGGCCGGCCAGCCGCGCCCAGTCCTGGGGCACGCTGTCGGCGGCCGCGCGCAGTTGCGGCGACGTGTCGACCAGGGGTTCACTCATCGAAGCCTCGCTCATATGGTTTCCGCTCATACCGCGCTCCTCTCCGCCTGCAGCCGCGCGCGGATGTCCTCGCGCAGCCGGTCCTTGCGGATCTTGCCGGTCGGGGTGCGCGGCAGGGCGTCAAGCACCACCAGGCGCTCGGGATACTTCTGCCTCGCCACGCCGTTCGCGCCCACATGGGCGACCAGCCGCTCGAAGTCGAGCGCCTGGCCCGCCTTGAGCGTGACGAAGGCGCACACCGTCTCGCCCAGGCGTTCGTGCGGCATGGCGACCACCGCCGCCTCGTCGATGGCGGCGTGCCGATGCAGGATGTCTTCCACTTCCTTGGCGCTGATCTTCTCGCCGCCGCGGTTGATCAAGTCCTTCTTGCGCCCGGTGATGACGATCGCGCGCTCCGGCGTCACGTGCCCGAGGTCGCCGGTGCGGAAGTATCCGTCCTCGTCGAAACTCTCGGCGGTTTGCAGCGGGTCCGCGTAGCCGATCATCATCGCCGGCCCGCGCGCGCAGATCTCGCCTTCGATGCCGGGGGGCAGGTCGCGGCCGTCGTCGTCCACCACCCGCACCTCGTAATGCACGATTTCACCGTCGGTCTCGGCGGCCAGGTCGACCTGGCCGTCGCCGACGAAACCGAGCGTCGTCAAGGGCACCTCGCTGGCCCCGAACACGCGGAACGCCTTGCAGTTCTCGAGCACCTCGCGCGACTTGCGTATCAGCGCGGGCGGCACGGCGGCGCCGCCGCAGGCATAGCTGCGCAGCGACGGCAGGCGCTTGCCCTGTCGCGCCGCCTCGGCCAACAACTCCTGCAGGAAGGGCGTCGCCCCCATGCTCATCGTGGCCTGTTCGCGCTCGATCAGCGCCACCCCCTCGGCGGCGTTCCAGCGCTCCATGAACACGGCCCGCATGCCGGACTGGATCGGCAATTCCAGTCCCGAGCCGTAACCGGTGATGTGCGTGACCGGCGAGGCCATCAGCATCGTATCGCCCTCGCCCTGCCCCCAATGCTCGATCGCGCGGCGCACCGCGTACTCCATGCTGTTATGCGAATGCAGCACGCCCTTGGGACGCCCGGTGGTGCCCGAGGTGTACAGGATCAGCTTGACCGCGTTCGGGTCGACCGCCGGCGCGCTCCCGAGCTGGTTGCCGGCTCCCACCAGCGCCTCGTAGCCGCGGGCGTCACGCTCTCCCGGCGCCAGGCGCACCGGACAGATAAGTTTCAGCGCCGGCAGTTGCGGCGCGAGGCGCCGCATCATCGCCATGTAATCGACGCCCCGGTACTCGCCCGGCACGAAAGCCGCCTTGACGCCGGCATCGGCCAGCATGTAGGCCAGCTCCGCGTCCCGGTAGATCGGCACGATGGGCGCCACCACCAGGCCCAGCATGGCGGCGGCCAGATCGATCACCAGCGCCTCGACCCAGTTCGGCAGCTGGAAGCTCACCACGTCGCCGGGCCGCAGCCCCATCGCGCGCAGGCTCCCGGCCAGCGCGTCGGCGTCGGCCACCAGCTCGCCTATGGTCCAGGCCCGCCCTTCGAACACGTGCGTCACGCGCCGCGGATCGCGCGCCGCCAGCGCGCGCGCCATGTCGCCGATGGTCTGGTTGCGCCACGCGCCGCTCCCCACGTGTTCGGCGATCAGCGCGTCGTCGAGGCGCACCCGCCAGCCGCTTACATCGGTACGCATTGCCGCTCTCCCGGTTGTCCCGCCGTCAGTGCATGCTCCGTGAACCGCTCCATGTGCTGGTCGCGTCCGCCGAACAGGCTGTCGATCGTCATCGCGCGCCGGAAGTAGTGGCTGACATCGAGTTCCTCGGTGATGCCCAGCCCGCCATGCATTTGCACCGCGTCGTTGGCGGCCCGCCGCACGGCCGCGCCGATGTAGGCGCGCGCGCCGCTGACGACGCGTTCGCGTTCAGCCAGCGGCAACACCAGCGCCTCCTGGGCGGCGCTGGCCAGCGCACGCGTTTCCTCCTGCAGCAAATACATGTCCACCATGCGATGCTGCAAGACCTGGTTGGTGCCGATCGGCTTGCCGAACTGCTTGCGAATCTTGAGGTAGCCGCAAGTGATAGTCACCAGGCTGGAGATCACGCCGTAAGCCTCGGCGCAGAGCGCCACCGCCGCTTCGTCGAGCGCAAGGGCGATCGCGTCTTGCGCCGGCCGGCCCGCCTCGCCCAGCAATTCCGCCCGGCTTCCCTCGAAGCGCAGCCTGGCCGCGCCGCGGCCATCGACCAGGCGATAGCCGCCGCACACCAGGTCCCCGGCGGCGACCATGCACAGCACTGTGTCGCCCTCCTGGTTGCGGGCCGAGACGATCACGCGGTCGGCGATGTCGCCATGCAGCACGCCGATCTTGGCGCCCGTCAGCCGTCCATCGCGCCATACGCAGGCCGCGCCGGCGTCGTCCTCGTGGGCGAACGCCAGCTTCACGGAGCCGTCGGCCAGTCTCGGCAGCCATGCCTGCCGTTGCGCGGCGCTGCCTTGGCGCAGCAGCAAGCCGGTGCCCAGCACCGCGCTGGCGAGCAGCGGCTCGAGCAGCAGGCGGCTGCCGGCCGATTCCATCAGCACGCCGATGGCGGCGGCGTCGGCGTCGATGCCGCCCTCGTCCTCCGGCAGGCGCAATGCCAGCCAGCCGAAATCGGCGTAATCGCGCCAGGCCCGCGCGCTGAAACCCGGCCCCTGCCCGAGCACTTGGGCGCGTTCGAGAAAGTCGTAATGGTCGGCGGTGTAGCGCTGCGCGGCGTCGCGCAGCATGGAGATGGTGTCGTGGTCGGTATTCATCTGATTTTGCTCCGAGAAACTTCTTCCTTCAGGACGGGGAGTGAAAGGAGTCGACGGCGAATTGCGGAGCAATTCGGGCTCCGTGAAGAGCCATGCCGGAGCCGTCGAACTCGCGTTGGTTAAAACGGGAACCAGTTCCAGCTCTGCTGGTCAAACAAGTATGAAACTGGTCTATCGTTATCGCGTGAAGTCGCTGGCCGGCCTGCTGAACCAGCAGGCGCGGGCGGTCAACTTCGTTTGGAACTACTGCAACGAAAGGCAGAAGGACGCGCTGCGTTTCAATCGCCGCTGGCACTCCGGTTTCGACCTGATCAAACTGACCACCGGTTGCAGCAAGGAACTGGGTCTGCACTCGGGCACGGTCAACGACGTGTGCCAGCAGTACGCCAAATCGCGCAGCCAGTCGCGCCGTCCCTACCTGCGCTTCCGTGGTCGAAAGACGCTGGGCTGGGTCCCGCTCAAGGGGCGCGAGCTGAAGCGGGAAGGCAATGCCTTCCGCTTCGCCGGCAACACTTTCCGGGTGTTTTACTCGCGCCCGCTGCCTGAGTGGAAAATCCTTGACGGCACCAACTTTTCCCGCGACCGCCGTGGGAACTGGTTCCTGAACATCGTGCTGGAGGTGCTGGAAGCACCGGCAAGAATGCCGGAACGTGGTGTCGGCATCGATCTGGGCCTGAAGGATCTTGCTACGCTGTCGAATGGCGAAAAAATCGAAGCGCCGCGCATTTACCGCGACGCCGAGGCGGCGCTGGCGGTGGCGCAACGCGCCCGCAAGAGACGACGGGTAACGGCCATCCACACGAAGATCGCCAATCGCCGGCGCGATTTTCTTCACAAGTGTTCCACCCGCATGGTGCGCGACTTCGACTACATCGTGGTCGGCAATGTCCAAGCCGCCACGCTGGCCAAAACCCGCATGGCGAAGTCGGTGCTGGACGCGGGCTGGTCGTGCTTCCGCAATCAACTGGCGTACAAGGCCGTTAAGCATGGCGTCTGGTTCGAGGAAGTGGACGAACGTTTCACCACCCAGGTCTGCTCGAACTGCGGCACTTTGCCGGAGTCCAGGCCGAAAGGTATCGCGGACCTTGGAGTAAGAGAATGGCGATGTGGCGATTGCGGTGCTGAACATGATCGTGATCTCAATGCTGCGTTAAACATTCTCCGTCGCGGACGTGCGACGCTGGCTGCAGGAATTCCCGTCCTTTCGGACGGGGAGGACGTCAAAGCCCCAGCACAGCCTTCGCGATGATGTTGCGCTGGATTTCCGACGAGCCGCCGAAAATCGTCGCCGCGCGATTGTAGAAATGGTCCTTGATGATGCCTCCGGCGTCGTCCGGTCCGAGTGGCGGCGGGCCGGCGCTGTGCAGCGCGGCCGGGTCGAACGCGATGCCGGCGGCGCCAAGCAGGTCGACCAGGCTCTCGGCGATATCCTGGTACAGCTCGGTGCCGCGCAGCTTGATCAGCGAGGCCTCGCCGCCGTTCTCGGTGCCGTCCATCATCGCGCCGACCGCGCGGTAGGCGGTCTTCTCCAGCGCCAGGTAGCGCAGTTCCAGCATGCCGATGCGGTTGCGCAGCAGCGCACTGTCGATGGGCCGGCCACCGGGCCGGGTTTCCGCGAGCGGCGCCTGCCGCGCCAGTTCGCGCAGGCGATGCAGCGCGTGCCAGGCCATGCCGATGCAGGCGCCCGCCGTGCGTTCGTTCTTGAGCAGGTACTTGGCGTAGGTCCAGCCGCCGCCCTCCTCGCCGATCAGGTTTTCAACCGGCACGCGCACATCTTCCAGCCAGACCTCGTTGACATGGCGGTAGCCGTCCATGGTGCGGATCTCCTTGACCGTCACGCCGGGGCTCTTCATGTCGATCAGCAGGAAGGAGATGCTGTTCTGCGCGCGCGCCTCGCGGTCGGTGCGCACCAGGCAGAACAGCCAGTCGGCCCAATGCGCATAGGTGGTCCAGACCTTCTGGCCGTTGACGATGTAATGGTCGCCATCGCGCACGGCGGTGGTGCGCAGGGCCGCCAGGTCGGAGCCGGCCTCCGGCTCCGAATAGCCTTGCGCCCAGAATTCCTCGTTGTTGACGATCTTCGGCAGGAAGCGCTGTTTCTGCGCCTCGGAGCCGAAGGCGTAAATCACCGGCCCCACGTATTTGACGCCGAAGGGAATCACCCAGGGGCAGCCGTGGCGCGCCAGTTCATCCTCGAACACGAAGCGTTCGAGGGGGGACCAGGCCAGGCCGCCATGTTCGCGCGGCCAGTGGCCCACCGCCCAGTCCTGCTCCTGCAACAGGCGCATCCACCGCAGGTAATCGTCCTTGTCCAGCACCTGGTGGCGCTGCGACTTGCCGCGCAGGTCCGCCGGCAGCACGTCCCGGCAAAATCGGCGTATGTCCTGGCGCAGGCTTTCGGCCCGCGCACGCATGTCTTCGCTCATGTTCTTTCCTCTTGAGACAGGCGCAGCAACTGCGCGCCGCGGTTGCGGCCATGGAACACCCTGCCCATCGCCTCGGGCAATTGGTCCAGGCCGTCGAGAATATCGATCTGGTAGCGGATGCCGCCGTCCAGGATCCACTCTTCGAGCTTGCGCGTCACTTCGGCATAGCGGCCGTAGTGGTCGGTGAGCAGGAAGCCCTCCATGCGCGCGCTCTTGTTCACCAGCTGCATCAGGGCACTGGTGCGCTGCGTGCCGCCGCCGTTGTAGCTCGACACCAGGCCGCACAGCGCGATCCGTGCGCGCCGGTTGACGCGGTCGAGCACCAGGTCCATCACCGGACCGCCCACGTTCTCGAACAGCATGTCGATGCCGTCCGGGCAAGCCTGGTCGAGGCGCTCGCCGACGCCGCCGGCCTTGTAATCGATCACCGCGTCGACGCCGCACGCTTCGAGCAGCCAGTCGCATTTCTCGCGCCCTCCGGCCACGCCGACGACCCGCAGTCCCAGCTTCTTGCCGATCTGGCAGACCAGCGAACCGACACTGCCGGCGGCCGCCGTCACGACCAGGGTCTCGCCGGCCCGCGGCTGGCAGATCTCGGTCAGCCCGCAATAGGCGGTCAGCCCCTGCACATCGAGCACCGTGCGATAGGCCGCCAGCGGCACGCCGGCATGCGGCGTCACCGGCTGCAGCCGCTCGGCCGGCGCCACGTGCCACTGCTGGCAGCCGCCCATGCAGTTCACATACGTCCCCACCGGCAGCGAAGGATGATTCGACGCCTCCACCACGCCCAGCGTGATGCCGGCCATGACCTCGCCCAGCGGCTGCGGCGGCAGGTAGCTCTCCTTCTCGTCCATCCACAGGCGCATCGATGGCGGCACGAACAGGTAGATATTGCGCACCAGCGCCTCGCCCGCGCCGGGCACCGGGCGCGCGGCGCTCAAGACTTCGAAGTCCGCGCGCGTCACCTCGCCCCGGGGCCGGGCGCGCAAACGCCATTCGGTATTGCCGCTCACTTGCCGCCCCCTATGCCGAGATACTTGTCGAGCGTGAGATGGTGGTGGCGGATGCGGCTCTCCTGGTAGCTGGCCAGTTTCAGCTTGCCGCTCTTGGACGCCTTCAAGCCCTTCATCATGTGCGGCAGGTTGCGCATGTCCTCTTCGAACACGTCGCCCAGCGCGCCGATCTCGGGCGCCTGGTTGAAGCTCTGGTCGTCGCCCAGGCGGCGCAGCGGCGCGGCCGGCGGACAGTCGGCGCCCTCCTGGTAGCGTCCCAGAACGTAGACGTCGAACAGGCAGTGTTCGTGGTCGTCGCCGTCGGGAATGAAGCGGTACACGATGTTGCCGAAGTAGCCGGACCAGACCTGGAAGTTCGGGAACACCGAGTACAGGATCGCGTCCTCCAGTTCGGCCAGCGTCGCCTGCGACAGGTCCTGGCCCGAGATCGCCGAGAACATCTCGCGATTGAGCTCGCCGACGTACTGGCGCGCCGTCATCCCTTCGGGCAGCGTATGGCCGTCGCCGTCGGTGCTCGACATGCGGCCCGACAGGATCAGCATGTCGCGCATCACCGTGGCCTGGTCGACGCCGGACAGGTTCGCGCTCGGCAAGCCCATCGGCGTGATGGCGCGCGCGATATGATCGTCGAACACATCGTACTGGCTGTCGACGTCGGCGGTGAAGGTCATGATGCCCGGATGCGTGACCTTGGTGTGCATCGCCTCGAAGAAGGCCTCCTGCCCGACCTTCCAGTTGCAGGCGAGGCGGCGCTGCACGTGGGCGATCGAACAGGAGCGCTCCATCGTGTAGTTCCTGAAGTGATCGGGGACCACGCCCAGGAACTCGATCAGCGGCTGCGCGTCCATGTCGAAGTTGATGAAGACGAAGCCGGCCCAGCTCTCGCAGCGCACCTGCGGCAGTTCCATCTTGTCGTTATCGACATGCTGGAAGTCCCATTCGCAGGGCTTGCTCTTGAAGCGCCCGCGCAAGTCCCAGGTGAAGCCGTGGAAGGGGCACTTGAGCTGCCCGGCGCAGCCGTTCTGGGTGCGCAGCGCGCGCCCGCGGTGCAGGCAGGAGTTGTAGAAGCCGCGGATCACGCCGTCGTCGCCGCGCATGACGATGATGGACTTGTCGATGATGTCGTACAGCACATGGTCGCCGGACTTCGGAATTTCCTCCTCGCGCGCGACGAATTGCCAGGTCCTGGTCCACATGCGCTGCGCTTCGAGCCGGTGGAAATCGCGCGAGGTGTAGCGCGCGGCGTCGAGGTCCTCGTCGCCGAAGCTGGGCGGCACCGATTTCAGGTAGTCGGGCACCGCCACCGTCTCTTCCTTGAGCAGGCGCTGGAACACCAGCGGATCGCCCGCCGTTTCCGGCGGATTGACGGTGAATTTGATTTCCACGGGTTTGTTCATGTCGCGTCTCCTTCTGGTTGAATGTGCTTATTTCTTGCTTCACTGATTACACGCAGGGCCACCGCGGCCAGCTGGTCCACCAGGCGCTGCAGCCGGGCGCCCTTCAGGGCCGGGGCCATGCCGATCGCGACCGGCCGCAGCGACGACAGGATCAGGTCCGTCAGCACCTGGCGGGTTTCCTCGACCTCGGACAGGAAGGGGAAATGCTTGACCATGCTGTCCGAGATCTTCCCGTCGAGCGCCTTCTCCAGCGGCTGCATGGCGCGCCGGAACCGCAGGTCGGTGCGCGCGCCGCGCTGCAGTTCGTTCAGGGCGAGGAACGAGGGCAAGGCGAAATACCGCTGCAGCACCGCCATCGTGGCGCGCATGTCGTCCAGGGTCGGCATGCCCGCCGGATGCGCCCGGATGCGGCCTATCATCCGGTCGTATTCCTCGGCGCGGCGCTCGATGACGAACAGCGCCGCCGCGTCGAACACCTCGGCGCGCGCCTTGAAATAGTGCGTCATCGCGCCGCGCGACACGCCGGCCCGCTTGACGATCTTGTCGGCCGTGGTCTGCGCGTAGCCGAAGTCCACCAGGCACTCCAGCGTCGCCTCGAGGATCGCGACGCGGGTCTGGCCGCCCTTTTCGGCCTGCCCCGCGCCGCCGCCCTCGCCTCCCCCCACGCCGCCATGACCGCGGCGCGCGCGCGGCAGGCCGGCGTCTTCCAGCCCCAGGCGTCTCATCGCTTGCCCTCTCCCTCTAGGACAGGCGCACCGAATGCGCGTAGTCGACCGTCAACGTGGTGCCGTTGATGTACGACGAGGCCTCGCTGGCCAGCAGCAGCAGCGCGCCGTCGAGTTCCTCCAGGCGGCCGAGCCGTTGCGGCGGCAGGTTCGCGATCTCCTGCTTGCCGGCGTCGGACTCGAAGAAGGGATTGGTCATCTCGGACGGGAAGTAGCCGGGCGCGATCGCGTTCACCCGGATTCCGTGCGGCAGCAGGTCGAGCGCCATGTACTCGGTGAGGTTGATCAGCGCCCCCTTGGTCACGCCGTAGTTGATGAAATTGCCCTTGGCCAGCTTGCCGAGGATGGAGGCGATATTGACGATGGCGCCGGGCTGGCCGCGCGCGATCAGCCGGCGCGCCATCTCCTGCGACACGTGATAGGGGCCGGACAGGTTCACGTCCAGCACCGACGTCCACTGCGCCTCGCTCATCTCGGGAAACGGCGCCGGCGACGACAGGCCGGCATTGTTGATCACGACGTCGACGACGCCGAGCTTTTCCTGGACCAGGTCGAAGGCGCGGTTGATCGACGCGCGGCTGGCCACGTCGATCTCGCAGGCGAAGGCCTCGCCGCCCTGCTCGACTATGCCTTGCACGACCTCCACGATCCGGTCGGTGCGGCGCGCGGCGACCGCCACCTTGGCGCCGGCCTGCGCCAGCACCGCCGCGAAATGCGCGCCGAAGCCGCTGCTGGCGCCGGTCACCAGCGCGACGCGGCCGCGCAGTGAAAATCGCTGTTCTATGGTTTTCATGGTTTTACCTCGCAAGATCGATCGGGTCCGCCAGCTGCTCGGCGATGAAACGGACAAAGCGCGCCGCGTCGGCGCCGTTGATGACGCGGTGGTCGTAGCTGAGCGACAATGGCATCGCCAGCGTGGCCACCACCTTGCCGTCGGCCAGCGCCAGCCTTTCGATGGTGCGCGTCACGCCCAGGATCGCCACTTCCGGCGCGTTGATGATGGGGGTGAAGGCCGTGCCGCCGATCGCGCCCAGCGAACTGACCGAAAAGCAGCCGCCCGACATTTCCGCCATCGGCAGGCCCTTGGCGCGCGCGCGCGCGGTCTTGTCGGCCAATTCGGCCGCGATTTCGACCACCGGCTTCCTGTCGCAGTCGCGGATCACCGGCACCATCAGCCCGTTGGGCGTTTCGACCGCCACCCCGATGTGGACGTAGCGCTTCATCACCAGCGCGTTGCCGTCGGGCGAAAGCGAGGCGTTGAAGCGCGGGAAGGCGGCCAGCGCCCTGGCGGCCGCCTTGATCAGGAACGGCAAGGGGCTCAGCTTGACGCCGCCGGCCGCGAGCTCGCGCCGAAAGGCCTCCAGGGCGTCGGCGCACGCCTCGTCGTGGTGGGTGACATGCGGAATCTGCGCCCAGTTGCGCGACAGGAAGGACGCCACCAGCTTCTGGTTGCGCGGCAGCGCCACCGTTTCCACCTCGCCGAACTGGGCGAAGTCCATCACCGGCATCGGCGGCAGCGTGGCGGGCCAGGCGGCCGGCGCGGGCGCGGGGGCGGGCGCGCTCGGAAGAACGGAGGCCTCCATCACGCGATCTCGCCGATCACGGTGCCGACTTCATAGGTCTCGCCGGCGGGCTTGATTATCCTCAGCACGCCGTCTTCGATGGCCTCGATTTCCTGCACGGCCTTTTCGCTTTCCAGGCCGTAGATCGCCTGCCCCTTCTTCACGGCGGCGCCGTCCGGCACCATCCACTCCACCAGCAGCGCTTCATTCATCGAAAAGCCCAGCTTGGGCAACAGGATCTCGGTAGCCATGATGTGTTTCTCCTTTTATTTGAGTACTTGCTGGATTGCGTCAAAGATGCGGTCCTGGCCCGGCATGTAGGCCATCTCGAGCGGCTTCGAGAACGGCACCGGCGAACGCACCGATCCGAGCCGCCCGACCGGCGCCTTGAGGCGGCCGAACAGCTCCTTGTGCAGGCGCGCCGCGATCTCGGCGCCGACGCCGAAATCGGCCTGCGCCTCGTGCGCCACCAGCGCGCGCCCGGTCTTCGCCACCGACTTGCACACCGTGTCGAAGTCCAGCGGCGCGATCGTGCGCAGGTCGACCACCTCGATCGAGATGTTGTCCTTGGCCAGTTTGTCGGCCACGGCGACGACGTCGTTGAGCGTGCGGCTGTAGCTGATCACGGTCGCGTCGGTCCCTTCGCGCACGACTTTGGCCTTGCCGATCGGGATCCGTTCGCCCCTGACCGGCGCGACGCCGGGCGCGAAATACAGGGGCATGTTCTCGACGAAGATGCAGGGATCGTCGTCGAAGATGCAGGACAGCAGCAGGCCATAGGCATCGGCCGGGCTCGATGGCGCCACCACCTTCAGGCCGGCGGTGTGCGCGAACCAGGCCTCCAGGTAGTCGCCATGCTGGCCGCCGGTGCCGAAGCCGGCGCCGGTGGCGGTGCGGATGGTCAGCGGCACGTGGGTCTGGCCGCCGGTCATGAAACGCAGCTTGGCGGCGTGGTTGACGATCTGGTCCATGGCCACCGTCATGAAATTCATCAGCATGATCTCGGCCACCGGCCGCATGCCCGCCAGCGCCGCGCCGACGGCGGCGCCGATGATGGCCTGCTCGGCGATGGGCGTCGAGCGCACGCGCTCGTCGCCATGCTTGGTCGACAGGCCGCTGGTGCACTTGAACACGCCGCCGCCCTGCGGGTCGGCCACGTCCTCGCCCAGCACCAGCACCGCGGGATCGAGCGCCAGCGCGTCGTCCATCGCCATATTGATGGCCTGGGCCATCGTCATCTTTGCCTGGGTGGTCGCGTTTTTGCTCGTGTTCATGCTGCGTTCTCCATCGCGTAGACATCCTTGTACAACTCCGATACATCGGGATAGGGGCTGGCCAGGCCATATTTGGCCGCCTCGTCGATGGCCTCCGCGTTGGCGGCCTCGATCGCCGCCAGCTCGGCGTCGGACGCGTGGCCGTGCTCCATCAGCCAGGCGCGCAGGCGCGGCACCGGATCGGCCGCGACGGCGGCCGCCATTTCCTCCTTCGGGATGTAATGGCTGTCGTCGCCCAGCAGGTGGCCGCGGAAGCGGAAGGTCTTCGCGTCCAACAAGGTCGGGCCTTCGCCGGCGCGCGCGCGCTCGATCGCGGTCCTGGCGGCGTCCCACATGGCGACCGCGTCGTTGCCGTCGACCGCCACGCCGGGCATGCCGTAGGCGACGCCGCGGTCGGCGATGGTGCGCGAGGAGGTGCCGTGTTCGTATTTGGTGTGTTCCGCGTAGCCGTTGTTCTGGCACACGAACACCACCGGCAGCTTCCAGACCGAGGCCAGGTTCAAGGCCTCGTGGAAGGCGCCGATGTTGGTGGCGCCATCGCCGAAATTGCAGACCACGACCTGCCCGGTCTTCCTCAGCTGCGCCGCCCATGCCAGGCCGTTGGCGATCGGCAGCCCGGCGCCGACGATGCCGGTGGTGACCGGCAGGCCCGAGTCGAGGTGGGTGATGTGCATCGGCCCGCCCTTGCCCTTGCAGGTGCCGGTGGCGCGGCCCATGAACTCGGCCATGAAGGGCTTGAGCGGAATGCCCTTGGCCAGCTGGTCGTGGATGCCGCGGTAGGTGGTCACCACGATATCGCTCGGGCGCAGGTTGACCGACACCGCCGCCGGGATGATTTCCTGGCCGCGCGTCGAGTAGTACGGCGAGGCGATCTGGCCGGCCATGATCAGCTCGATGAAGCGGTCGTCGGTCTGCTTGATCAGTGTCGCCAGGCGATAGATCTCGCGCAGCACGGATGCCCCCGGTTGTATTTTCTCACTCATGGTCGAATTCCCCCGTGATTTAACAAAAGATAAAAACGTGTTTGTTTTTTATTCAGGTGACGGCCCCTCGCGGGGCCGCACCGCCATCATCGTCCGTGGGACAGGCGCGCGGCGGCCGGCTCGCCCGGCGCGGCGGCATTTTGGGCCGCCGCCGCGGCCGATTCCGCGGCCGATTCGGGCCGGGGACGCACATCGCGCAGCAGGAAATGGGACAGCGCCGGAATCAGGATCAGCGCGCCCAGCATGTTCCAGACGAACATGAAGGTCAGCAGGATGCCCATGTCGGCCTGGAACTTGATCGGCGACCAGGCCCAGGTGACCACGCCGGCCGCCAGCGTCACGCCGACCAGCCCGACCACCTTGCCGGTGAACGCCACCGCGCGCTGGTAGGCCAGCGCGAGGGACATGCCCTGGCGTTGCAGCGTCAGTTGCACGCTCAGCAGGTAGAGCGCGTAGTCGACGCCTATCCCAACGCCCAGCGCCACCACCGGCAGCGTCGCCACCTTGACGCCGATGCCGAGCTGCACCATCAGCGCCTCGGCCAGGATCGAGGTCAGCACCAGCGGCAGCACGGCGACGATCACCGCGCGCCAGCTGCGGAAGGTGATCGCGCACAGCAGGATCACCGCGCCGTACACGTAGAACAGCATGGTGCGGTTGGCTTCCTTGACCACGATGTTGGTGGCCGCGTCGACGCCCGCGCTGCCGGCCGCCAGCAGGAACTTGCGGTCCGCCGTGTCGTGTTCGGCGGCGAAGGCGCGCGCCGCCTGCACCACGCGGTCCAGCGTTTCGGCCTTGTGGTCGGACAGGAAGGCCAGCACCGGCAGCATCGAGCATTGCGCGTTGATGAATTCCGAGTTCCAGTTCAGCGCATTGTTGATCTGCGGGTCGATCAGGGCCTGGTTGTCGCTGACCGTCATCCATTTCGGATTGCCTTCCATGCCGCCTGAGGTATAGGCGCGCACGGTGTCGGCCAGCGACACGGTGCGCTGCACGCCGGGCACCTGCGCCAGCGTCCAGCCCAGCCGGTCGGCTTCGGTCAGGGTTTCGAAGGAGCGGCACTGGTCCGGCCGGGTCTTCACCATCACCGCGAAGACGTCGCTGGAAATGCCGTAGTGGGCGGTGATGAAGGCGTTGTCGAGGTTGTAGCGCGAATCGGGCCTCAGTTCGGACGCGCCCGAGTCGAGGTCGCCGACCTGCAGCTTTTCGCTGTGAAGGTAGCCCAGTCCGCCGAGCAGCACCGACAGGCCGATCGCGGTGGCGGCCCAGCGCCGTTCGGTGAAGCGGTCGAGCAGCGCCCACGCCTTGCCCAAGCCCTGGGCGCCCTCCCTCTCCTCCTCGAGGCTGCGTTGCGCGGCGGCCGGGCTGACGCCGACATACGACAGCAGCACCGGCAGCAGGATCAGGTTGGTGCCGATCAGCACGGCCACGCCCAGGCTGGCGGTCATCGCCAGCTCGCGGATGACGGGAATGTCGATCACCATCAGGACCGCGAAGCCGACCGCGTCCGCCAGGAGCGCTGTCAAGCCCGCGAGGAACAGGCGGCGGAAGGTGTAGCGCGCCGCCACCCATTTGTGGGTGCCGCGCCCGATGTCCTGCATGATGCCGTTCATCTTCTGCGCGCCGTGGCTGACGCCGATGGCGAACACCAGGAAGGGCACCAGCATCGAGAACGGATCGAGCCCGTAGCCGAGCATGGCGACGATGCCGAGCTGCCAGATGACGGCGACGATGGAGCAGGCCACCACCAGCGTGGTGCTGCGCACGCAGCGCGTGAACAGGTAGATGATCAGGGTGGCGATGGCGGCGGCGGCGAGGAAGAAGAACATCACCTTTTGCAGCCCTTCGATCAGGTCCCCGGCCAGCTTGGCGAAGCCGATGATGTAGACCTTGACCTTGGGCTGCGCCCCGCTGTCATACTGGCCGCGGATCTTTTCCAGCGCCGCGGACAACTGGTGGTAATCGACCGGCTTGCCCTGCGCGTCGGCGGCCAGCAGCGGGATCACGATCATGCTGGACTTGTAGTCGTTCGCGACCAGGCTGCCGACCACGCCGGCGCGCGCGATGTTGATGCGCAGGTCGTTGATCGATTTCGCGCTGCCGTCGTAATCGTTGGGCAGCACCGGGCCGCCGGTGAAGCCCTCCTCCGTCACCTCCACCCAGCGCACCACCGGGGTGAAGATCGATTTCATCCACGAGCGGTCCACGCCCGGCAGGATGAAGATCTCGTCGTTGATCTTCGCCAGCGTGGCGAGGTACTCGGGGTCGAAGATGTCGCCCTTCGGGTTCTCGATCACCACCCGCACCGAGTCGCCGAGGCCGCGCAGCTGGTCGCGGTTCTCCACGTAGTTCTTGATGTAGGCATGGCCGTGGGGCAGCATCTTGTCGAAACTGGCGCTCACCACCAGGCCGCGCAGCTGGAACGCGAACAGCGCGGTGAGCAGCAGGCAGGCGGCGATCAGCAGGCGCCGATGGTTGAAGATCAGGCGCTCCAGCAGGTTGCCCGAGGCATTGTCGAACGCCGCCGGATCCGAAACGACTTCCATGGCTTGCGGCTTGCTTTGCGGCTTGCTTTGCGGCTTATCTACGTCTGTCATTTTGTCTTCCTGTCACTTTACGGTTTCGAGGCGCACGCCTTCGGAGCCGGCCAGGGCGATCCTGCCGCCGTCCAGGGCGGCGACGCCGAAATACGACATCGGCCGGGCGCTCTTCCGCGCCTGGAAGGACTTGCCATGGTCGCTGCTGAGATCGATGCCGCCGGCCTGGTTGACCAGCACGATCGTGCCGTCCGCCAGCACCGTGCCGGAGGTGATGCCGGCCGGATTCCCGGTGGAGATGGTTTCCCAGCTCTTGCCCTCGTCCGCCGTGCGCAGCAGGCTGCCGCGCATGCCGAACACCAGCAGGCCGCCCGGGCCCGCGCTCACCACGCCGAACAGGGTGCCCTTGTAGGGCGTGCGCATGGCGACGAAGCGCTGGCTGGCCGCGTCGAGCCGCCACACCATGCCCTGCTCGCCGGCCAGGTAGACGCCGTGCGGGCCGCCGCGTATCGCGTAGAAGTGCAGTTCGTCGGGGTTGTCGCTGCGGTCCATCCATGGCGTCCAGGTCTTGCCGCCATCCTGCGTGCGGAAGAGCCGGTTGAAAGTGCCCACCACGTAGCCGGTGGTCTCGCTTTCGAAGTACACGTCGAGGAAGGGCTGGGTGCCGTCGACGGCGAGGCTTTGCTCGCGCTTCAGGAACTGGCCGGCCTGGTCTCCGGCGGCCACCCTGGCCTCGTAGTGGCGGATCGCCAGGGCCGAGGCCTGGCGGCCGTCGAGCTGGCGGGTCCAGCTGGCGCCGCCGTCGGCGCTGTGCAGCACCACGCCGCCATGGCCGACCGCCCAGCCCCGCGTGGGCGTGGGAAAGGACACCGCCAGCAGGTCGCTGCTGACCGGCGACGCGGCTTGCCGCCATTGCCGGCCGCCGTCGTCCGAGATGACGATGTGGCCGCGCTGCCCGACCCCGACGATGCGCTCGCCGGCCCTGGCCAGCGCCAGGATGGGACTGGTGGCGGCCAGGCGGCTGGGCATCGCGCCCTGCTCCTGCGGTGGCTGGAATGCCGGGGCAGTGGCGGCCAGCGGCGCGGCCAGCAGGCCGGCCAGGATGGCGCCGGCCAAGCCGCGAAGAATACATAACTGATCAAACCGCATGGCGGCGTCTCCTACAAAAATTCACTCGATCCCGGCCGGGGCAGGTCGCGCCGGCCGGGGTTCGCGCTGCGGGACTATGTCCTCTTTTAGCGTGTCCTGTGTCGGCGTTAGCGCACGCCCTCGCCCGCCAGGGCCTCCGGCGAGAAGAACGACGACGGCTTGGCCGGCGTGACTATCCAGCCGCCGGTGTCGGTGACGTCCTCCTGTCGCGCGTAGTTGCCGGTCGCAAGGTCGTAGGTCACCCATTCATCGGTCGAATGGCCCTGCGTTTCATACAGCGAGATCGGCAGCGAGTGCGTGGTGCGGTAGATCTGGCCGGTCGAATCGTAGTTGTCGGAGATGCCGATGCCCGGCATGTCTTCATCCCAGTACAGCGTGCGCTTGGCATACACATTGCGCTTGCCGGTCTTGAGCGTGGCCTCGACCACCCATACGCGGTGCAGCTCCCAGCGCATGCAATCCGGATTCAGGTGATTCTTGGTCTTCATCGCCACCGCGCTTGGGCATTGCTGCGGATCGCGGATCTTGTAGGCGTTGTACGGAATGTACATTTCCTTCTTGCCGATCAGCTTGAAGTTGTAGCGGTCCAGTGAACCGTACCAGACCGCCGCCTCGTCGACCGTGCCGGCGCCGCCGCCGGTCGGGCTGGGCGTGTCGTAGGCGATGTCCGGCGCCAGCTTGACGCGGCGCTGGCCAGGCAGGTAGGAGAAGGCCTTGCGGCCCGTGCCGACCATGTCGACGGCATCGAGCACGATCAACTTCTCGCCGGCCTTGCGCGGGGGATCGGTGTAATCGATGCGGATCCGTCCATACGTCTCGTTGAGGGCGACCGGCGTGGTCTTGGCCGGGTTGTAGATCGGATAATCGATCCACATCTTGCCGACGCCGGTGACGGTGCGGTTGCCCTGGGTATCGACCACGGTACCGGTCATGCCCGCCGATTCGACCATGTGGGCGTCGAACTTCCACAGACGGTTCCACATCACTTCACTGCCCGTCTTCGGGAACGGGAAGGGGAAGCCGGCATAGCAGTTCTCCACTTGCAGGCCGTCGGCGACGGTCTTGCACTGGCCCACATTCTTCTTGGTGTTGTCCAGCACGTACTTCGGATAGTTCACCGTGCGGTGGCTCGGGTAAATATCCATGCGGTAGGTCGGATACTTCTTGAGCATGGCCTTGTTGCCTTCGCTGACCTTGTCCGCGTACTTGTCCACGTTCTTCGCGTCGATCGAGAACAAGGGTTTCTCGCCGGCGAAGGGGTCGGGGCGCACGCCGGGCTTTTTCGGGTCGTAGCTGGCGGGCGGCTTGATCGGTCCGGTGTAGGCGGGGATGGTCCCTTCCTTGTTGCCTTCCTTCTCGGCGCCCCACGGCGTGAGGGTGGTGCCAAGTTTGGCGGCGTCTTCCTCTGCGCCGGCAAACGCCGCATTGGCTACGGCAATCCCGGCGATCCCGGCGAACGCGGTCATGATTTTGATCTTGTGGAACATCTTGATGTCTCCTGTCGATACTTAGAATGTGGTCTTCAGCGTCAAGGACAGCCAGCCGCGGTCCTTCAGCGAGCCATTGCCGGCGTTGGTGGAACCGTTGATCGCCTGGGTGCCGAGGAAGCCGGTGTTGGTGCCGAAATCGCCGAAATAGGCGTTGTAGGCGAGGTTGATCCGGTACTTGGCCAGGTAGTCCGCGCCCAGGCCGACGCTCCACGAACCGCTGCCCTTGTTGCCGCCCGCCGCCACCGGCGAGTTGCCCGCCAGGCCGACGCTGTAGCTCATCGGCAAACTCAGGTCGACGCTGGGGAAGGCCTGGAACCAGGTCGGCGTGAACGCCAGCGACAGGCCCAACGCGTCCTTGGTGGCGCAGCCGTCGATGCGCTGGTAGGCGCCGTAGCCGGGCTCGCCCATCTTGCAGTGCGCGTAGTCGACGCCGTTGTAATTGGCCGCGCTGCCGCTGTACATTTTGTCCAGGCGGCTATAGGTCAATTCGGCCAGCACGGTCGCGGAATCGAAGGCGGGCGTCTTGCCGACGTAGGCCAGCGCGTTCACCAGCGCGTGCCAGGTGTCGCCGCGCGCGATGTCGGCCGCGCCGAAATACGTCGCCAGCGCCGTGTTCTCGCGGTGCACCAGCTCGGCGCCGATCGAGACGCCGGCGACCGATTTTGCCAGGCTCACCCCGACCAGCTTGACGTCCCTGGCGTAGGCGTTGTGCAGTTCGCTGAAGGTGCCCCCGGGCGACAGCACCGCCGGCACCTTGTCGTCGAACTTGCGGTAGTACAGGCCCACGGTGCCGTCCAGCCATTCGGGCGACGCCTTCATCATCACGCCCCAGTTGCCGCTGTCCTTGGGCACCGCGTCGCGGCCGGTGTGCAGGTTGCCGTTCATCGGAATGCCGAGGAAGTTGGTGCCGCCGTTGCCGATGATGTCGCCCTGCGACAGGTAGGTGCCGCCGTCCGGCAGGCGGAACGGCTTCCACTCCAGCATGTACTGGGCGGCGACCGAGACGGTATCGCTCACCTGCATGTGGGCCGATACCTGGTTCAAGGGCAGGAACAGTTCCTTCACTTCGATGCCGGGCGTGTTCAGGGCCTTGCGGAAATCGGCCGGGCTTTGCGCGAACGACACGCCGTGAATCGGCGTGAACAGCGATTCGCCCCAGTAGACGGTATGCCGGCCCGCCTTCACGCTGAGCGGCATGTCGCCCAGCTCGACGCGGCCGAACACGAAGGCGTCCAGCAGTTCGCCGGAATGGGTGTTGTAGCGCCTGGCGAAGCGGGTGAACTTGTTGTTCGGGTAGGCGGTGCCGGCCAGCGGGCCGGCGAAGCGCGGGTTGCCGCGCACGTCCTCGTCGTAGGCGGCGTCGTACCAGGCCGCGCCCGACACGCGGAAGCCGAAATGGCTCTTGTAGACGTAATCGATCTCGGTGAACAGGTCGACGCGGTTGGTCACCATGTCGCCCTTGTCGAACTTGTAGTCGCCGGCCTGGTAGCCCCAGGCGTCGCCGATCGCGTCGTTGCGTTGTTGCATACGCCAGCCGGCGTTGTACTTGACCGTGTTATCCCAGCGAAGCTCGCCGTCCGGATTGCCGGTATCGATCTTGCCCGCCATCGCCTGGCCCCCCGCCGCCGCCGCGACCACGGCGATACCCGCCGCCATCACGCGGCTTAGCGAACCGCGACCCAATGATTTTCCGCTCCCATACTTCATTCTTGTCTCCTCCAGGTTGATAGTGGCCACCCCCTTGTGCCCGGAAGTGGCGCTACATTTCTTGTTCTCCGTTTTCCGGCATGGCTGCCGGCGCGAATCCGATGGTTTTTTGTGTCCGGTATTCGCGGGGCGGATTGTTCGACATCACCTCCAAGTCATGCGCCTCGCGGCGCTTAATCAAAGACACAACCACAAAAATACAAACAGAAATGTTTTTATTGATATTGAGGGTAGTTCATCTTTCCGCAAAGATCAACCACCAACCGGAAGAACGCCGCCGATATTGCGCCGCAACACAAGCGCCGGGCCATTCCGGAAATTTTGATACGCGCATCACTTTTTAATGCGATCAGCGCGCCGCCAGGCGGATCGCGCCGTCCAGGCGCACGCTCTCGCCATTGAAATACCGGTTTGTGATCATCAGCTCGACCAGCGCCGCGTATTCCGGCGGCGCGCCCAGGCGTTTCGGAAACGGCACCGATGCGCTCAGCGCGGCGTGCACGTGTTCCGGCAGGCCGTTCAGCAAGGGCGTGTCGAACAGCCCCGGCATGATGGTGTTGACGCGTATGCCCTCGTTCATCAGGTCGCGCGCGACCGGCAGCGTCATGCCCACGATGGCGGCCTTGGAGGCCGCGTACGCGGCTTGCCCGACCTGGCCGTCCTGCGCCGCCACCGACGCGGTGTTGACCACCACGCCGCGTTCGCCGTCCGCCATCGGCGCCAGCGACAGCATGCCGGCGGCCGATTTGGCGATGCAGCGGAAGGCCCCCACCAGGTTCACCTGTATCACCCGGTCGAAGGCGTCCAGCGGGAAGTGCGTCACCTGGCCGCTGGTTTTATCCCGGCCGGCGGTCTTGGCCGCGCTGCTGGTGCCCGCGCAGTTGACCAGGATGCGTTCCTGGCCATGGGCCGCGCGCGCCCTGGCGAAAGCGGAATCGACCTCCGCTTCCGAGCGCACGTCGACCTGGCAGAACACGCCGCCCAGCTCCAACGCCAGCGCTTCGCCGCGCGCCGCGTCCAGGTCGAAGATGGCGACCTTGGCGCCGTGCGCCGCGAGGGCGCGCGCGGTGGCCGCGCCGAGGCCGGAGGCGCCGCCGGTGATCACGGCGGCGATCGAGGAATCGAGTTTCATCGTGGTCCCGGGATCAAAGGCGTTCGATAATGGTGACGTTGGCCATGCCGCCGCCCTCGCACATGGTTTGCAGGCCGTAGCGCTTGTTGTGGCGGCGCAACGCGTGGATCAGCGTGGTCATCAGCTTGGTGCCCGAGGCGCCCAGCGGATGGCCCAGCGAGATCGCGCCGCCATGCACGTTCAGGCGCGCCGGGTCGGCGTCCAGCTCGCGCAGCCAGGCCAGCGGGATGGGCGCGAACGCCTCGTTGACCTCGTACAGGTCGATCTCGCCGATGCCCATGCCGGCCTTCTTGAGGGCGAGCTTGGTGGCGGGAATCGGCGCCTCCAGCATGACCACCGGATCGTGCCCGAGCACGCTCATATGGTGGATGCGCGCCAGCGGCGCGACGCCCAGTTCCTTCAGGCCGCGGGCGCTCACCACCAGCACCCCGGAGGCGCCGTCGCACACCTGGCTGGCGTTCGCGGCCGAGATGCTGCCCCCTTCGCGCAGCGGCTTGACGCTGCCGATGGCTTCCAGCGTGGCCCCGAAGCGCACCCCTTCGTCGACCGTGTGCAAGGCGCTGGCGCCATCGGCCAGGGTCACTTCCACCGGCACGATTTCATCCTTGAACGCATGCGCCTCGATCGCCGCGGCGGCCCGCTGGTGGCTGAGCAGCGCGTACTCGTCGAGCTGGAGGCGCGAATAGCCATACTTTTTCACGATGATGTCGGCGCCGACGAACTGGCTGAAATCGCCCTCCGGGTAGCGCCCGCGGATCTCCGGGCTCATGTAATAACCCAGCCCGTTGGCGCGCGCCAGTTCGGACGGCGTGAACATCGGCACCCGGCTCATGCTCTCCACACCGGCCGCGATCACGAAGTCCATCGTACCCGACATCACCGCCTGCGCCGCGAAATGCAGCGCCTGCTGAGAGGAACCGCACTGGCGGTCGATCGACGTGCCAGGCACGCTCTCGGGCAGCTTCGACGCCAGCACCGCGTTGCGCGCCACATTGGTCGACTGTTCGCCGACCTGGCTCACGCAGCCCATCAGCACGTCGTCGACCCGGGCCGGATCGATGCCGCTGCGGTCCACCAACGCGTTGATGACCTGGGCCGCCAGGTCGACCGGATGCCAGCCCGACAACCTGCCGTTGCGGCGGCCGCCGGCGGTGCGCGCGGCGGCGACGATGTATGCTTCTGCCATGCTCATTCTCCTGTTCGATGCGTCGAGTTCAATTCAATCCGCGTAAAAACGCGCGCCGCGCGCGGCCATCCGGCGCATCCCGGGCGTGGCCAGGTACGGCGGCCCCAGGTGGGCGTATTTGTCGCTCAGCGCCAGGACGTGCTCCATGCCGAGCCAGTCGGCGTACTTGAGCGCGCCGCCCGCGTAGCGGGGGAAGCCGATGCCGAGCAGCAGCGCCATGTCCAGTTCGGCGGGGGTGGCGACGACGCCCTCCTCCAGCGCGGCGGCGGCCTCGATGATCATCGGCAGCATCAGGCGCTCGACGATCTCCCGGTCCGTGAAATCGCGCCGTCCCCGCGGCTGCACGCTGGCGATCAGCGCGTGGCTGTCGGCCGCGTGGTGCTTGACCGGCTTGCCCGCCGGATCGGCCTCGTAGCGGTAGAAGCCGGCGCCGGTCTTCTGGCCGAGGCGCTTGTGCCCGACCATCAGTTCCAGCACGTCCTGCCAGGTGCTGGCCATGCGCTCCGGATAGCCGGCGGCGATCACCTTGCAGACATGGCTGCCGGTATCCATGCCGACCACGTCCATCAGGTAGGCCGGGCCCATCGGCCAACCGAAATCCTCCATCGCCCGGTCGACCAGTTCGAAGTCGGCGCCGTCCGCCACCAGTTGGCAGAACGCGCGGGTGTTGGCGATCAGGATGCGATTGACGAGGAAGCCCGGGCAGTCCTTGACCACCACCGGCGTCTTGCCCATCGCCGCCGCGTAGCCCACCGCGGCCGAGACGGCCGCCATGCCGGTCTTCTCGCCCTTGACGATTTCGACCAGCGGCATCACGGGCACCGGATTAAAGAAATGCATGCCGACGAAGTTGTGCGGGCGGGACAAGGGAACGGCCAGATCGTCGATGCGCAGCGACGAGGTGTTCGACGCGATGATCGCGTCCTCCGCGATCATGGTTTCCAGCTCGGCCAGCACGGCGTGCTTGACATCGATGTTCTCCACCACCGCCTCGACCACCAGGTCGACTTGCTGGAAGCCGGCGTAGTCGAGCTGCGCGACGATGCCGCGCCGCACCGCCTCGGCCTGGTCCGGCGCCAGCCGCCCCTGCCGGACCTGGCGCGCGAGCAGCTTGTCCGCCTCGCCCGAGCCGAGGTCGAGCTGGCCCTGGGAGATATCCTTCATGCGCGCCGGCACGCCTTTGAGCGCGCTGGCGAAAGCGATGCCGCCGCCCATGATGCCGGCCCCCAGCACGGCGGCCGATTTGACCGGACGCGCCTCGCGCGCATGGACGCGGCAGAGTTTCTTGAGCGCCTGCTCGCTGACAAAGGCCTGGACCAGGCTGGCCGCCGCCTGGGTCTTGGCGACGCGGGTGAATTGGCGCGCTTCGACCTCGAGCGCCGCGGCGATCGCCAGCGGCCAGCTGGCCTCCATCGATTCCAGCGCCATCATCGCGGCGGGCTGGTGTTTCGGACTGTTTTTCGCGACGCGCTCCCTGGCCAGCCGGAACCATTCCCGCGCGGCGGCGATGCCCAGCGGCACCGGCGCCTGCCTGGCCGCGCGCCTCGCCCGCCAATCCGGCTCGTTCGCGGCGGCATGTTCGAGCAATGCCAGCGCGGCGGCGCGCAACCGGTCCGGCGCCGCCACCTGGTCCACCACGCCGGCGCGCAAGGCCGCGTCCGCGCCGCGCGGCTTGCCGCCGGCGATCCACTCGATCGCCACGTCCAGGCCGGCGATGCGCGGCAGGCGCACGGTGCCGCCCAGGCCCGGGAACAGGCCCAGCGACACTTCCGGCAAGCCCGCTTGGGCCGCCTCCGACATCACGCGATAATCGCAGCACAGGGCCAGTTCCAGCCCGCCGCCGAGCGCGTAGCCGTTGATCGCGGCGACCACCGGCACGGCCAGCCGCTCCAGGGCGGACAGCGTGTCGTTGCCAAGCCGGAAGTGGGCCAGCATGTCGGCCTCGGGGCGCTTGAACAGCGCGCCGAACTCGGTGATGTCGGCGCCGGCGATGAACACCTCCTTGGCGCTGGTGACCAGCACGCCGCGCAGGCCGGGCGCGGCGGCGATCGCGGCGACCGCCTCGCGCAGCTCGGCCAGCGCAAGCCGGTCGAGTTTGTTGATCGCCTCGCCGCCGCGGTCGAAGCGCAGCTCGGCGAAGCCCTGGTCCACGCTTATGGCCTGTACGGTACGGCCTTGGTGCAAATATTGATTCATGTTATATTTTTCGAAAATAGATGGACGCCGAGGGAAACAGCCGCAACATGCAAGCCAGTCTACGGCCGCGGCGAACTTCCGGCTTCGTCCGAAACGACGAATTGCGCCGTGTCGACCACGCCCACCGAACCACAAAGGTCCAACAAACATGGCTAGCACCAACCGCAAGCCGCGCGGCGGCGCGGCTTCGCCCGCCCCCACCGGCGTGATGCCGGTCTACGACAGCGCGCCGATGAATGAACGGCGCCAGCGCATCCTGAGCGAAACCAGGCGCGTGATCGAAGAGAACGGCATCGAGAACCTGAGCATGCGCGAGCTGAGCAAGCGCGCCGATGTCGCGCAGCGCACGCTGTACAACGCCTTCGGCAGCAAGGACCGCATCGTCGGGCTGGCGATCCAGGAGAACTATCTCGAGCAAGTCGCGCGCATGCGGTTCGCGACCGCCCCCGACACGATGGAAGGCGTGATCGAGCGGCTGGCGCGCGTGTGCATGCATTTCGGACGCCAGCGCAATTACCTGAAGGCGGTGATGGACTTGTATTTCGCGCCGGCGGTGCACAAGGACACCATCGCGATGATGCGGGAATTGTCCTATGGGAACGTCCGGCCCTGGCTGCTGCGGCTCGAACGGCTCAAGCAGATCAGTCCCTTCCTGTCGCGCGAACAGATCGAGGGCGACATGACCGACCTCGCCTTCGCCGTCATGCGCAAATGGACCATCGGCGACATCGGCGTGGCGCGCATGGCGGACGAGGCGGTGCGCGGCTTCCTGGTGCTCGCGGCGGGCGCGACCACCGGCGAGGCGCAGGCGCTCGCCCTGCGCACGCTGGCGCGGCGCAAGCGTCCCGCCCCCGTCGCGGCGGACGTCGCGTGAGCGGTGCCCGCCGCTTCAGGCTTCCAGGATGGTGACCGCCGACATGCCGGGCGCGCCGTACACCTGCGTGTAGGCCAGCCGGGCGCCCTCGACCTGGCGCCGGCCCGCGCGCCCGCGCAGCTGCAGCACGTTCTCGACCACCTGGCGCAGGCCGGAGGCGCCGATCGGTTCGCCGCACGCCAGGCAGCCGCCGTCGGTATTGACCGGCAAGCTTCCGCCCAGCCTGGTCGCGCCCGCGCGCAGCAGCTTTTCCTGCTCCCCGTCGGCGCAGAAACCGTTCTCCGCCATGTGCATGATTTCGGCGCCGGATTCGGTGTCCTGGATCTGTGCGACGTCGATATCGGCCGGGCCGACGCCGGCCATCTCGTAGGCCGCCCTCGACGCGATTTGCGTCGGCGAGGGCGCCCGTTCGATCTCCAGCGAGGGCGCGAACACCTCGAACGAGCCGGCCAGCCGGGTGCGCACCGCCGCGCCGCGCAGCAGCGGGCCGTCCAGGCCCAGTTCGCGCGCCTTGCGTTCCGAGGCCAGGATCAGCGCGGCGCCCCCTTCCGCCGGGGAGCAGAACATGAACTTGGTCAACGGATCGGACACCATCTGGCTGCCCATGATGGTCTCCAGGCTGACCGGCTCGCGGCGCCACGCGTGCGGCGCCAGCGCGCCGTTCGCATACGCCTTCTCCGCCACCAGCCCGAGCGCTTCGGCCGAGATGCCGTGCAGGGCCATGTAGCGCTGGATCTTCATGGCGAAGAACTGGGTCGTCAGCATCATGCCGGTCTGGCCGTACCACATCGGCAGCCCCGCCGCCACCGGGTCGGCGTTGAACGCGCCGCGCGGATGCTTGTCGAAGCCGACCACGACGCCGAGATCGAACTCGCCCGACTTGATCGCCCAGTAGCCTGCCAGCAGGGCCGAGCCACCGGTGGCGCAGCCGTTGGCCACGTTGATGAACTGCACCCCGGTCAGCCCCATGCGCGGCAACACCGCGTCGGCGTCGCCGGAGGCGGCCGAGCCGCCGAAGGCGAACTGCACGTCCTTCCAGGCGACGCCGGCGTCGGCCAGCGCTTCGCGGATCGCGAACACGCCCAGGTCCAGGCCGGTCTTGCCGTCGTGGCGGCCGAAGGGATGGATGCCGGTCCCGATCACACGCACATTGCCGCTCATGGTTTCTCCTCGTTGTTTGGGCAAACCGGGCGGAAGGCGTAGGTCAGCACCTCGCCGCCGTCCGGACCGCGGCGGTAGGGCAGCAGCGTGAAGCGCATCGGCATGCCGAGGCGCAGGCTGGCGAAATCCGCCGTGTCCAGGCGCGCCTCGACGATCAGCTGGCCCGCCAGCTCCACATAGCCGACCGCGTAGGGCTGGAAATCCGCCTCGCCGGACGGGCCATCGTAGGGCCGCTTCGGCGCGAAGCGCTGCACCGTGAACGACCACAAGGTGCCTTCGGCCGCCAGTTCCACCTCCTCGTAGCGTTCAGCTTCCGGGCCCGAGGGCATGGGAAACACGATCCTGCCGTCGCCGCGGCTTTTGCCGCCGAGCAGCCGGGCTCCCGCCCCTTCGCCGGCGACCAGCCCCGGCGCCACCATATTCTGTGTCATTGCTCCACTCCTGTTGGAATTGCTAAAAAAAGACCACGCGGCGGGCCGTCAACGGCCCGGGAACACCGGATCGCGCCGCTCGGCGAACGCGCGCACGCCCTCGGCGAAGCAATCGCGGTCGATCAGTTCACGCTGGCGCGCCGCCTCGTAGGCCAGCTGCTCGGCCAGGGCGGCGCCGCCGGCCGCCCGGTCGGCGCGCCGCGTTTCGAGGGCGGCATGCGCCGGCAGCGCCGCCAGCCGCCGCGCCAGCGCCAGCGACTCGGCGCGCAGATCGTCATCGTCCACGCACAGCCAGACCAGGCCCCACTGCGCCGCCTGTTCCGCCGACAGGCGCTCGCCCAGCAGCGTCAGGCCCATCGCCCGCGCGCGGCCGGCCTGCCGGCGCAGGAACCAGCTGCCGCCCAGGTCGGGCACCAGGCCCAGGCGCGGCATCGACGGCAGGTAGAAGTAGGCCGAGCGCGCCGCGATGACCACGTCCGCCGCCAGCGCCAGGCCGGCCCCGCCGCCGACCGCGCCGCCGTTCATGGCGGTCAGCACCGGCACCGGCATGTCCTGCAAGGCCAGGATCAAGGGGTTCCACAAGGCCTCCATCGCGTCGGCGGTCGACTCCCCCAGCGACTTGCCTCGATCGCCGCCGGCGGCCATGTCGTCCAGATTGGCGCCGGCGCAGAAGGACTTGCCGGCGCCGGTCAGTATGAGGACGCGCAGCGAACGGTCCGCGCGCACGCGCGCCAGCACGGCGAGCAGTTCCTCCGCCTGTAGCGGCGACAGCGGATTGCGTTTCTCCGGCTGGTTCAGCGTGACGATGGCCACCCCGTCGTCCACTTCGAACGTGACACACTTGTATTCCGACATATACGGTTCTCCAGTTGCGAAAGCGCGGCGGGCTACAGCGCCCGCGCGACCACTTCCATCATGATTTCATTGGTGCCGCCATAGATGCGCTGGACGCGCGCGTCGACGTACATGCGGCCGATCAGGTAGTCGTTGGTATAGCCGTAGCCGCCGAACAGCTGCAGGCATTCGTCGACCACCTTGCCCTGCAGGTCCGAGGCCCAGGCCTTGGCCATCGACGCGGTGACGGTATCGAGCCTGCCCTCGACCAGGTCTTCCACGCAGCGGTCGACGAAGGCGCGCGCGGCCTTCACGCTGGTGGCGACGCCGGCCAGCTTGAAGCGCGTGTTCTGGAACTCCGCCACCGGTTTGCCGAACGCCATGCGTTCGCGCACATAGGCCAGCGTCTCGTGGTAGGCGCCCTCCATCATCGCGACCGCCATCACGGCGATGATCAGGCGCTCATACGGCAGGTCGGACATCAACTGCGCGAAGCCCCTGCCCTCCTCGCCGCCCAGCAGCATGTCGGCCGGCACGCGCACATCGTCGAAGAACAGTTCCGACGTGTCCTGCGCCCTCAGGCCGATCTTGTCCAGCGGCTGGCCGACACGGTAGCCCTGGCAGCCGGCGGTTTCAACGATCAGGATGGAGATGCCGCGCGAACCCTGCTCCGGCGCGGTGCGCGCCACCACCAGCACCAGGCCGGCCAGCAAGCCGTTGGTGATGAAGGTCTTGGCGCCGTTGATGACGTATTCGCCGCCGGCGCGGATGGCGCGGGTGCGGATGCCCTGCAGGTCCGAACCGGCGCCGGGCTCGGTCATCGCGATCGCGCCGACCAGCTCGCCGCTCGCCATGCGCGGCAGGTAGCGCGCCTTCTGCGCTTCGGTGCCGTGGTTCAGGATGTAATGGGCGACGATGCTGTGCACCGATACGCTCATGCCGGTCAGGCTGCGGCGCGCCATTTCCTCGTACAGCACCGCCTCGTGCCGGAAATCGCCGCCGCCCCCGCCCCATTGCTCCGGTATGTCGGAGCAGAGCAGGCCGACTTCGCCGGCGCGGCGCCACAAGGCGTGGCCGACGTGGCCGCGCTGGCGCGCGGCGCCGTCGTCCGGCAGCATCTCCCGCTCGATGAAGCGCACCGCCGTGTCGCGGTACAGTTCCAGGTCCGTATCGGTCCAGCGGGGTCGAAAGTCGATGGCCATGGTTTTTCTGATTGGCTGATGGGGATAGCGACCGATGATAATCAGACGCGGCGGACCCGGCTTCGTCCGTTCAGACGATTGATGCGGGGAACGGCCGGAAGCTACGCTTGCCCCACCGTCAACCACGCTCCCGCCGACGCGTCAACCGATCGGTCAGCCGATGACGCCGAGCCGCCGAGCCAAGGCGACGGCCTGCGTCCGGCTGGTGGCGCCCAGCTTGGCGTTGACGCCGCGCAGGTGGGTGCGCACGGTATTGGCCGACACGAACATTTTCTCGCCGATCGCGATGTTCGAATGGCCTTCCGCGAGCAGCGCCAGCACGCGCAGTTCCTGGCGCGTCAGCGCTTCGGCCGGCATGGCGCCGGGCGCGGCCGCGGCTTCCGGCTCGGTGGCCGGGCCGAAGCCCTGCAGCAGCCGCTGCAGGTATTCCGCGAACAAGGGGTCGCCCTGGTCCGGCCGCCCCTGGAACTGGGCCGCCATATAGCTGCGCAGCAGCGCGCCGGCCCGGGGGCCCTCGTCGAGGACGAGGTGGATCGCGCCCTCGTTGCAAGTGGCGCGCAGCAGCCCGCCCAGGGCCGCGTGGGCGCCGCGATGATCGCCATGACCGTGCAGCGCCACCGCGCGCAGCAGGCGCAGCGCGAGCGCGCGCCGGTGCCGCGAGGCGTCCAGCGCCGCCGCGATCTCGCCGTCCAGCAGCGGCAGCGCCGCCGCGTACCGCCCTGCCGCGACCTGGTGGCGCAAGCGTCCAAGCTCGAGGTATTCCACATCATGGGCCACCAGCCGCAGGCCCTTGAGACGCGGCCAGAGACCGCGGTCGTCGGCGCGTTCCAGTTCGGCCCCGGCCGCGTCGAGATGGCCCTGCAAGCCATACACGCGCGCCCGTTCCAGCCGGGCGCCGGCCACCAGCCGCCGCAGGCCGCGGCGATGCCCGAGGTATTCGAGTTCGGTCAGCATCTGGAACGCCAGGTCCACGTCGCCGCGCTGGAACGCGATGCGCGACAGCGTCACGTGGGCGGTGATCATGTGATCCTGGATGCCGGCGCTGATCGCCAGCGGCAGGTAGATGTTCAGCAGGTGTTCGGCCTGCGCGCAGTCGTCCGCCTCGTACAGGGCGTTGGCATGCAGCACGCCGGCCCAGGCATTGCCATGGGCCTGGCTGTAGCTGCCCTGGTGCGACGCCCGCAAGGCCATGCGGAAACGCGCGCCCGCCTGCCGGATGCGGCCTTCGTGCAGGTCGATGATGCCCTCCACCGATTCCGAGTACATCGCGTTGAACGCGCCGGATTCGCCCTGGCGCAGGCGCGCCGCGCCCAGCAGCGTGCGCGCCTGCTGGTACTGGCCCAGCACCGAGTAGACGTCGGCCATCGCGTTGGTCAGCATGGTATGGGCGAAGGTGTCGCCGGCCGGGACGGCGGCCAGGGCGGCGCCGCCGATGGCGCTGGCCTGCTCGTAGTCGTCCATCATCGCCAGCAGCACCGGCCGCAGCGCGACGATGGACACCGCCGTCGCCGGACCGCCGGCCCGGCCGCATTCGCAGCGTTCCAGCAGCGCCAGCGCCTCGCCGGGGCCGCGCATCATGCACAGGGCCCAGACGCGCACCGCCTGCAGGTCGGGATGCGGACGCAGCGCCGCCTCGGGCAGCGCGTCGAACCAGCGCGTGAGCAGGCGGATCCGCCCCTGCGCCAGCAGTTCCCGCGCGTGGCCCGCCAGCAGGCGTATCGCCTCCGCCGTGTCGTTGGCGTCGATCGCATGGTCGATGGCCGGCACCGGCCGTCCCTGCGACGCGAACCAGCGCGACGCGGCCAGGTGCAGCCGCCCGGCCTGGCCTGGACGTTCGATCGCCAGCTGGCCTTGCAGGAAATCGGCGAACAGGCCGTGGTAGCGGTACGTCGCCTGTTCGCCGTCGATCGGCGTCAGGAACAGGTTGGCCGCATCGAGCTGGCGCAGCAGCGCGGCGCTGTCGCCGCGGCCGGTCAGCGCGTCGCACAAGGGGGCGTCGAGATAGCGCAGGATGCTGGTGCGCAGCAGGAAATCGCGCAGCGCCGGCGGCTGCTGGGCCAGCACGTCGTCCGCCAGGTATTGGGTGACGGCCTGGTTGGAACCCGAAAAACGCCCGATGAACTCCCCGTGGCCGCCGCGGCGCTCCAGCGCGAGCGAGGCCAGCCATAACGCGGCGACCCAGCCCTCGGTCTTTTGGTGCAGTGCCGACAGGTCCTCGGGCCGCAAGGGCAGCCGCCGCCGGCACAGGAATTCCCCCGCCTCGGGCAGCGAAAACCGCAGATGCGACGCGTCGATATCGAGCATCTGGCCGCGGCCGCGCAACTGGCCGAGGCCGAGCGCCGGCAGGGTGCGCGAGCCGATCACCATCCGCCCGTTGCGCGGCAGCTGGACCAGGATTTCGCGCAGCAGGCCAAGCACCACCGGATCCTGCACATGCTCGAATTCGTCGAGAAACAGCGCGAACGGCGACTGGAAATCGGCCAGGGCGTCGGCCAGGCGCAGCACCACGTCGCGCGGCGTCGCGAGCGCGCGCGCCGCGGCCGCGTCGGGCGCCCGTCCGGCCACGATGTGCGACACGGCGCCATCGAGGCAGGACAGGAAACGCGAGGCGTCGTTGTCGGCCTGGTCGAGCGTCAGCCACGCGGTCGCGCTGCCCTTCTCTTCCATTTGCCGGCGCATCTGGATCATCGCCGTGGTCTTGCCGAAGCCGGCCGGCGCCCGGACCAGCACCAGCCGGACCGCCGGCGCGCCGCCGACCAGCGCATGGATCGCCGCCCGCTCGACCTGCGACGAGCTCACCGAGGGCGGATTGAGTTTGGCCCGCCACGCGGACACGTCGCGTGCGCCGGATGGCGCGCGCCGCTCCGGCGCGTCCGGCACGGCTACCTGCCGCGCATCCCGCGCCTGCCCGGTTGGCGTTCGATGGCCCACGCTCGCCGCTCCAGTGCGTCAGGACGCGTAAGAAAACTTCTGCAGGACGACCAGCGTTTCGCGCTTGACCGTTTCGTCCAGCACCCGCTTGAACTCGCCAAACCGAGGATGCGCCATCAAGTGCTGGAAGCCGCGGTCCATATGGGCCATGTCCTCGAGTTCCCAGATGTCGATCACGGTGTTGAGGCGGCCGGTCCGGTGCATATAGGCCGCGTGCAGCTTCCATCCCGAAGTCTCGATGATAGGCACCCACTCGGCCATGGTCTGGACGAAGCGCTGGTAACCGGCGCCGTCGATTTCAATTGTCGCCTGAAGAAAAATGCTCATGCCCTGCCCTTCCTGAATGTGTTGGAGGCGCCTGGGCGCCGGACGCGTGCGTGGCGGACGGCGCTCAGTCCGCGCCGACTTTCTCCAGCGGCGCCTCGACGGGCGTCCTGCCGACCGCGCGCAGGAAGGTCTTGTGCATGTCGATCAGCGACGGTTCGTTTTTCCCGAACGTGTTGTAAGGCTTGATGTTGGCGTTCAGGCTCTTCTGGACATTGGCGCTGACCCAGTAGTCTTCCTTGTCGACCACGTCGCGGATGAACCGGAAGTGGGATTGCGGGTCGAGTCCCTCGCTTGGGCGGTTCAGGTCGCCGCGCCAGTAGCAGCGGTAGCGCGTCAAGTGCTCGCCCACCGTGGCGCCGGGATACAGCTGGAAGAATTCCACCGCGTTGGGCGACACCAGCAGCGAGATATTCGGATAGATGAAGTGGACGAAGGCGAAGTGGTCGAAGACGCTGGTGGTCCACTGCTCGACCGGGATTTCCTTCAGGCCCGCGATCGTCACATTGACGAAGGTCATCCGGTGGTGGCGCCGCTCCGGGCCGAAGCGGTCGTACAGCGACAGGTTGCCCATCGTGTAGTCGCCCACGCTATCCTTGTGCAGCGGACCGAAATGGTAGCCTTCGCAGAAGGTGTCGAGCGCCAGCTTCCAGTTGGTGTTCATGTGGAATTCGTGCATGTTGACGAAGCTCATGTCGTCCAGGTTCCACATGGCGAAGTAAGGCGCCAGGTCGCCGAGATGGCCGTCGATGCTGAACTTCATGTCGGGGTCCAGGCCCACGTAGATCACGCCGTACTTTTCCTCGACCGGCAGGCGCACCAGGTCGTAATAGGATTTGTCGACGCGGCCGAAGCTGTCTTCCTTGAAAATGGTGCGCAGCTTGCCCTTCAGGTCGAAGCCCCACGCGTGGTAGGGGCAGCTGATCGAATTGGCCTTGCCGCAGCCCTCCTTCAGGCGCGCGCCGCGGTGCGGGCAGGCGTTCAGGTAGGCGTTGACCTTGCCGTCGTTGTCGCGCACCAGCAGCACCGGCACGCCCAGGTCGTCGAAGGTGGTGAACGAGCCCGGCCCCGGCAAGTCGCAGCTGAAACCCACCATCTGCGGACTCTCCTTGAAGATCTTCACCTTTTCCTGTTCGAACAGCTCGGGGTCCGTATAGGTCCATGTGGGATGGCGGTACGGCGCGTCGGCGCTGTCGGTGGTGCCGGCGTCCACGTGCCTCAGGGCGCGCTTCACGACCTCGGCCAATACGTCTCTTTCGTTCAGCATGCTGGTCTCCATATGTGACTGGGCGGGTCGTCCGCGTTTCTTAATTTTGCAACGCGTATTAATTTCTAAAGAATATGCCACAAGCGAATTGGCGCCGCAAGCTAATTCTGGCACCCACTCCAACAACCAGAATCACACAAACATTCTTCTTTGTTTTTATTTTAAAGCCCAAAAAAAACGCCGGCCGGGCCGGCGTCGCGGAACGCTCAGGCGCTCGCCCGCGCGTTCCCGGGCGCCGTCCCGGAGGCGTCGGCCGCCGCGTACGCCGAGGAAAACTCCCGCATCGCGATGGCGGCGAGCAAGTCGAGCAGGCGCTCCAGCCGCTTGCCCTTCTTCAGGTGCGGCGCCATGTCCACCGCCACGCCCTGCATCGACGACATGATCAGGTCCATCAGCATCTCGCGCGTATCCTCGACCACCGCCAGGTAGGGAAAACGCTTGAGCATGGCGTCGGAGATTTTCTCGTCCAGCGACTTTTCCAGCGCCGTCATGGCGCGCTTGAGCGCCTTGTCGGTCCTCGCCCCGCGCAGCAATTCATGCAGGGCGACGAAGGTGGGGGTCGCGTAATACTGGTGACAGGCCGTGATCGACTCGCGCATGTGTTTTTCGCTAGGCAGGGTTCCGGGCGCCACCACGATGCCGCCGATCAGCCGCTCGTACTCCTCCGCGCGCTTCTCGATGATGTACTTGGCCGCCGCGTTGAACACCATGGCGCGCGACTTGAAGTGATGGGTCATCGCGCCGCGCGAGACGCCGGCCTGGCTTGCGATCTTCTCGGCGGTGGTCTGCGCATAGCCGATCTTCACCAGGCATTGCAGCGTGGCCTCGAGAATCGAGGCGCGCGTCATCTGGCTTTTCTCGGCCTGCCACGAATCCGGTTTGGCCCTGGACGCGGATTTGGCCGGCCTGGCCGGTTTCAGCCCTTCGGTGTCTTTCATTTGCATATGGTCCAAGTATCAGTTTTCTCCGACATCTTGAACCAAGAGCCAGGGCAGGTCAATAAAAACATCCCTGCCCGCTTTTTTTAAGAACAGCCCGTCAGTCCGCCGCGGGGCCGGCCCTGCGCTCGACGGGCAGCAGCTCGCGCACGCCCTCGAATTCCAGCAGCGAGGCGCCGCCGATGCGCCATACCCGCACGGCCGGGCTGGCAAGATGCAGGCACCTGACCCTGAAGGCGGATTGTTGCCACACTTCGCCGTTGCATAGCCTGAAGGTGGTCTTGCCATCCCAGCCCTTGCAGTTGCCGTCAAGTTCGCTTTCGGTGAGCAGGCGCATCCTTGAATGCGACACATTGCCGCCGTCCATCACGCCTCGCCGCGGCCGGCCCGGTTTCAGTTTGCTTGCATCGGCAAGATCGGTCATGGCACCGCCCCCTTGAGTTCTTCGCATGCCTGGCGCATTAATCGGTGAAGCACGTCTTCCCGCGTGTGCGCCGCGACGCCCCGGCAATAACGCAGCAACTCCGGAGCAACCGTGGCTCCCATGCGCTCGGCCTGAATACAACGCAACAAGGCCAGCCGCTTGTGTCCAAATTTCACCGAGCGCTGCAATAAGTACAGGATCGCTTCGGCGTCATGACGGGCGGCGGCCTGCCGCAGCTTTCGCAGTTCAGCTCGTTGCATCACATATTGCGGCGGTACTGTCCGCCCACCTCGAACAGCGCGCTGGTGATCTGGCCCAGCGAGCAGACGCGCACGGCGTCCATCAGCCTGGCGAACACGTTGTCGTTGTCGATGGCGGCCTTTTGCAGGGCCGCGAGGGCCGCCGGCGCTTGCGCGGCGTTGCGCGTGTGGAAGTCCTCCAGGCGCTTGAGCTGCGACTGCTTTTCATCGTCGGTCGAACGCGCCAGCTCGATCGGCGCCGGCACGCCGCTCGCCTTCGGGTTGCGGAAGGTGTTGACGCCGATGATGGGCAGGGTGCCGTCGTGCTTCTGGTGCTCGTACAGCATGGATTCCTCCTGGATCTTGCCGCGCTGGTAGCCGGTCTCCATCGCGCCCAGCACGCCGCCGCGCTCGGCGATGCGCTCGAACTCTTGCAGCACCGCCTCCTCCACCATGTCCGTCAGCTCCTCCATGATGAAGGAACCCTGGTTCGGGTTTTCGTTCTTGGCAAGGCCCCATTCGCGGTTGATGATCAGCTGGATCGCCAGCGCCCGCCGCACGGATTCGTCGGTCGGCGTGGTGATGGCCTCGTCGTAGGCGTTGGTGTGCAGCGAGTTGCAGTTGTCGTAGATGGCGATCAGCGCCTGCAGCGTGGTGCGGATGTCGTTGAAGTCGATCTCCTGCGCGTGCAGCGAGCGGCCCGAGGTCTGCACGTGGTATTTCAGCTTCTGCGAGCGGTCGTTGGCTCCGTACTTGTCGCGCATGGCCACCGCCCAGATGCGGCGCGCCACGCGACCCAGCACCGTGTATTCAGGATCCATGCCGTTCGAGAAGAAGAACGACAGATTGGGCGCGAAGTCGTCGATGTGCATGCCGCGCGCCAGGTAGGCCTCCACGAAGGTGAAGCCGTTCGACAAGGTGAACGCCAGCTGCGAGATCGGATTCGCGCCCGCCTCGGCGATGTGGTAGCCGGAGATGGACACGGAGTAGAAGTTGCGCACCTGGTGGTGCACGAAGTATTCCTGGATGTCGCCCATCACCTTCAGCGAGAACTCGGTGGAGAAGATGCAGGTGTTCTGGCCCTGGTCCTCCTTCAGGATGTCGGCCTGCACGGTGCCGCGCACGTTCATCAGCACCCAGTCGCGGATCTTGGCCGCCTCGTCGTCGGTGGGCTGGCGCTTGTTCTCCTCGACGAACTTGGCTATCTGCTGGTCGATGGCGGTGTTCATGAACATGGCCAGGATGGTCGGCGCCGGGCCGTTGATGGTCATCGACACCGAGGTGCTCGGGCTGCACAGGTTGAAGCCGTCGTACAGCACCTTCATGTCGTCCAGCGTGGCGATGGACACGCCCGAGTTGCCGACCTTGCCGTAGATGTCCGGACGGATGGCGGGATCGGCGCCGTACAGGGTCACCGAGTCGAAGGCGGTGGACAGGCGCTTGGCGTCCATGCCGGTGGAGACCAGCTTGAAGCGGCGGTTGGTGCGGAAGGCGTCGCCCTCGCCGGCGAACATGCGGGTCGGGTCCTCGCCTTCGCGCTTGAAGGCGAACACGCCGGCCGTGAACGGGAAGGAGCCGGGCACGTTCTCGGACATCAGGAAGCGCAGCACCTCGCCGTCGTCCTCGTAGCGCGGCAGGGCCACCTTGCGCACCTTGGTGCCGGACAGCGTGTGCGAGACCAGCCGGGTGCGCAGCTCCTTGTCGCGGATTTTCACCACGTAGTCGTCGCCGGCGTAGGCGGCCTGCATGTCCGGCCATTG
>NZ_FPBO01000007.1 GCF_900116645.1 Pseudoduganella namucuonensis
GGGTTTTTCCTGGAAGGCCTTGATGCGGCCGTCGGCGTCGGTGACCACCACGCCATAGCTGGGCACCTTGTCCCACGGCACCTCGCGCGTGATGACGGAGGCCAGCGCGCCCTTGCGGCGGTGCTCGAACAGCGCCGACTTCAAGTCCAGGTCGATGATGGCGTCGCCGCACAGCACGATGGTGGTCTCGTCGAAGAAGGCGCCGAACTCCTGGATCTTCTTGATGCCGCCGGCCGAGCCCAGCGGCTCGGGCACGACCTCGCCGTCGTTGTTGGTGTAGCCCTCGAAGGAGTACCCGATCTGGACCCCGAACTGGTGGCCCTCGCCGAAGTACTCCTCGATCTTCTCATGCAGATAGCTGACATTGACCATGATCTCGGTGACGCCGTAGCGGGCCAGGTGCTCGACCAGGTAGGCCATCACCGGCTTGCCCAGGATGGGGATCATCGGTTTCGGTAAATCGTACGTCAGGGGCCGCACGCGCGTTCCCTTGCCTGCGGCCAATATCATTGCTTTCATGCCGATACTCCTAGTAATTAATCCTTGATGGAACTCTGCCAGCGCCAGGCGTCGGCGCACATTTGGGCGATGCCCCGCTCGGCTTTCCAGCCCAGTTCGCGTTCCGCGTGGCTGGTCTCGGCGTAGCAGGACGCGATGTCGCCGTCGCGCCGGGCGACGACGCGGTAAGGCACGGGGCGGCCGCTGACCTGCTCGAAGGCCCGCACCATTTCCAGCACGCTGTTGCCGCGCCCCGTGCCCAGATTGTAGGCATGGACGCCCTCGGTGGAGGCCAGTTTCGCCAGCGTCCGCACGTGACCGATCGCAAGATCGACCACGTGGATATAGTCGCGCACGCCGGTGCCGTCCGGGGTCGGGTAGTCGCCGCCGAACACCGACAGGTGTTCGCGCTGGCCCACCGCCACCTGCGCCACGTAGGGCAGCAGGTTGTTGGGCACGCCGTTGGGCGCCTCGCCGATCAGGCCGCTCTCATGGGCGCCCACCGGATTGAAGTAGCGCAGCAGCGCCACCCGCCACGACGGGTCGGAGCGGCCCAGGTCGCGCAGCATGTCCTCGATCATCAGCTTGCTGCGGCCGTAGGGGTTGGTGGCCGACAGCGGGAAATCCTCGCGGATGGGCACCGAGGCCGGGTCGCCGTAGACGGTGGCCGAGGAGCTGAACACCAGCCGCTTGACGCCGGCCTCGGCCATCGTCTCGAACAGCACCAGGCTGCCGGCCACGTTGTTGTCGTAGTACGCCAGCGGCTTGGCGACCGATTCGCCGACCGCCTTCAGGCCGGCGAAATGGATCACGGCGTCGATCGCGTGGGCCTGGAACAGCGCCCGCAGCGCGCCGCGGTCGCGCAGGTCGCCGCGCACGAACACGTGGTCGCGGCCGCTGATGCGCCGCACCCGGTCCTGCACCGACGCCTGCGAGTTGCTCAGGTTGTCGAGCACGACCACGTCGTGCCCCTCGGCCAGCAACTCCACGCAGGTGTGGGAACCGATGTAACCCATGCCGCCCGTGACCAGTATCTTCATGCCCGTCTATCTCTCTCTATGGTTTTGTCACAGCCGCCAGACGCACAAACCGGCGTCCTTCAACGGCTGCACTTCGAATGCGGACTTCACGTCGATGAAGCAACCGCCCTTGACCAGCTTGCGCTGGATGTCCTCCACCGGCAAATCCACCAGCTGCGTGTGCGACACGGCCGCCACGATCGCGTCGGCGCGCGGCAGGTCGTTCCAGTCGTACAGGCGCACGCCGTACTCGTGCATGGCCTCGTCCGCGTCGGCGTAGGGGTCGTGCACGAACACCTCGACGCCGAAGTCCTTGAGCTCGTTGATCACGTCGCCCACCTTGGAATTGCGCAGGTCGGCGCAGTTTTCCTTGAACGTCAGGCCCAGCACGTTGACGCGCGCGCCCTTCACGTAGCTGCCGGCCGCGATCATGCTCTTCACGGTCTGCTCGGCGATGTACTTGCCCATGCCGTCGTTGATGCGGCGGCCGGCCAGGATCACCTGGGGATTGTAGCCGACCTGCTCGGCCTTGTGGGTCAGGTAGTAGGGATCGACGCCGATGCAATGCCCGCCCACCAGCCCGGGGGAGAACTTCAGGAAGTTCCACTTGGTGCCGGCCGCCTGCAGCACCTCGGCGGTGTCGATGCCGATCTTGCCGAACAGGATGGCCAGTTCGTTCATCAGCGCGATGTTCAGGTCGCGCTGGGTGTTCTCGATGACCTTGCAGGCCTCGGCCACCTTGATCGACGAGCAGCGGTGCACGCCGGGCGTGACGATCATCTCGTACAGCCGCGCCACCTTGTCCAGCGTGGCCGGGTCGTCGCCGGCCACCACCTTGAGCACGGTCGTCAGTGTATGGTGCTTGTCGCCCGGGTTGATACGCTCCGGCGAATAGCCGACATTGAAGTCCTGCTTCCACTTCAGGCCGGAGGCGCGCTCCAGCACCGGGATGCACACCTCCTCGGTGGCGCCGGGGTAGACGGTGGACTCGTAGATGACGATGCAACCCTTCTTCATCGAGCCGCCGGCGCTTTCGCTGGCGCCGATCAGGGGGCCGAAATCGGGGTTGTGGGCGCTGTCGACCGGGGTCGGGACGGCGATGATGATGACGTCCGCCTCGGCCAGCGAGGACGGTTCGGACGCGTATTCGGCGTGGATGGCCGACGCCATCTGCTCGTCGCTCAGTTCGCGCGACGGATCGACGCCGGCCTGGCAGGACGCCACTTTCGCCTTGGAGATATCGAAACCGATGGTGCGCGTGTGTTTGCCGAATTCGATCACGAGGGGCAGGCCGACATAGCCCAGGCCCAGGACTGCGATGGTAGTCATGAAGACATCCTAAAAAAAAGTTGATGTGTGGTGCATGGCCGCCGCGCCCTGGCGCGGGTTTGGGCGGCCATTAAGCGCTCAAGCGGCGACGAATCGCCGCACCGCCTCGATCAGACTGGGCGAGGCGTAGGCGGAGATGGTGGCGTTGCGTCGCGCCGCCGCCAGCGCGGCCGTCAAGGCCGCGTCCAGTTCGGTTTCATCCATCGCCACGTGGATGCCCGGCCGCTCGCCCAGCCAGCGCGCGGTGGCGATCTGGTGGTCGTTGCGGGTTTCCTGCAAATCCCCCCGGCGCGGCATCAGCACCAGGGTCTTGCCCATTTCCAGCGCCGTCAGCACCGAGCCCATGCCGGCGTGGGCGACGATGATGTCGGCCCGCGCCACGGCGGCGTTGAACTCGGCCGGGGTCAGCGCGTGCGCATGGCGCAGCGCGCGCGGCTGATAGGTGCTGGGGCCGATCTGGGCGAAGATGTCGACGCCCGGACGGCGCGACTCGGCCCAGTCGTCGACCGCGCCCACCAGGCGGTCGAAGGCCATTTGCGAACCGACGGTGACGAAGATCACAGCACGCCCCCCTTGTAGCCCGGACCGTCCTCTTTGGCCAGGTGCTGCCACTGGGTCAGCCACAGGTCGGCGAAACGGCGCACGCGCTGGCCGGACATGGACATGTGCTCGACGTTGGCGATGCTGTCGAGCCACACGGTCTTCGCGCCCAGCAGTTTGCCCACCCGCAGCGCCACCACGCCGGGCGCGGCGCCGGTGGTGACCACCACGTCGGGCCGCTCCTTGAGCACGATCCAGCCCACCTGGCAAATCATCTTCACCAGGTCCCAGCGGCTCCAGCGGGTGGCGTCCGTGACCGCGTAGAAGCGCTCCCCGGGCACCTGGCTGGCGTAGCTGGGCTGCACCGTCACGTACACCATCCGCTGCCCCTCGAAGGCCGGGCGCAGGCGCAGCATCTGCACCCAGTGCCCGCCGCCCGAGGCGACCGCCAATATTTTCTTTGTCATTGCTCTACCTCTTTACCAATACCGGCACACTTGCCTGTATGTCAATTTAACATAATTGATCTAAATGCAATGTTCGCTAGCGAACATAGTGCGCGCCTTGCGGCGGGGCCAGCACGGCGCGGTACAGCGCCGACATGGAACTCGTGACGGCCTGGGTGGAATACACCTGCTGCGCGCGGGCGTGGGCGGCCCCGCGCAGGCGCAGCCGGCGCCCCTCGTCCGCCAGCAGCGACAGCACGGCGGACGAGATCGCCTCCACGTCGCCCGGCGCCAGCAGCGCGCCGCAGCGGCCCTGCTCCAGCGCCTCGGGTATGCCGCCCACGTTGCTGGCGACCACGGCCACGCCCTGCGCCATCGCCTCCAGGACGCAGATGGGCAGGCCCTCGAAATACGAGGGCAGCAGCAGCAGGTCGGCGCCGTCCATCAGCGCGTCCTTGGCGGCGCCGTCGACCCAGCCCGGCAGGCGCAGCGCGTGCGCCACGCCCAGCTCCTCCGCCAGCCGGGCCGTGCCGTGCAGGTCGCCGTCGCCGGCCAGGGTGAACACCGTGTCCGGCGCCCGCGCCAGCACGGCCGGCATGGCGCGGACGATGTCGTACACGCCCTTCTTGTCGCGCAGGCGGCCCAGGAACAGCACTTGGCCGCGCGGCGGCGGCGCCGGCGGCAGCGCGGCCGGCACGCGCACCGGGTTGCCCAGCACGGTGACATTGGCGCCGGGGGCGATGCGCCGCAGCGATTCGCGCCACAAGCCGGTCAGCGCCACCACCGTGTGGGCGCCGCGCAAGGTGCGCTCGACCCAGCGCCGCGCGCGCGGCCCGCACTCGTCGCGGTAAAACACGGGGAACTCGCCGCTGTGCAAATGGAACACATAGGGCACGCCGAACAGCCGCGCCAGCGCGCAGAACACGGACTTGCGCCAGAAGCTGCCGCGCGAGGCGCTGTGCACGTGCAGCAGGCCGACCTTGCCGCGCAGCAGCAGCCACAGCGTGGTCAGCAGCGCCCCCGCCATCACGCGCAGCTGGGTCGGCACGCCGGGCTTTTCATAGGAGGCCAGGTAGCGGATATTCCAGGCCTCGAACAGGCCCATGTCGCGGTACAGGCGCACCACGGCGGTCATGCCGCCGGGCGAGTCCAGCGAGGTGCCTATCATCAGCACCTGGGCGGCCTGGCCGGCGGTTTGATTGACGTTGCCCATCACGACTCCTGGAAGGAACGGTAGTTCGGCATGTCGCGCGGCGCGTTGATGCGCACCACCCTGGCCGGGATGCCGACCGCCACGCCGTAGTCCGGCACGTCCTCCATCACCACCGCGTTGGCGCCGATGGAGGCGTAGTCGCCGATGCGGATGTCGCCGATGACCTTGGCGCCGCCGCCGATGAAGGCGCCCTTGCCGATGCGCGGCACGCCGGCGCTGCCGGAGCGCCCGCCGATGGTGACGCCGGCGCCGATCACGGCGTCTTCGCCGATCACCGCGCGGCGGTGGATGATGGTGCCCAGGCCCTCGTAGCTGAACAGCACGTTGCGCCCCACCAGCGCCGACGGCGGCAGCACCACGGCGAACAGGATGCGGTTCACGCTTTTCAGCAGGAAGGGCAGCAGCGGGATCTTGCGCCGCCAGCACCAGTGCGCCACCCGGTGGATGCGCAGCACCATCATGGCAACGCCCCCCGGCTGCCCACCAGGCGCGCCAGGCGCCCGTTGAAGCCGGCCACCAGCCGGCCCTCGGCGGCCGACAGCGGCACCGCCATGCGCAGCGCCACGGCCGAGGCCAGCCCGGCCGCGACGATGGCGGCCGGCACCGGAAACGCCACCACCCGCTGCGCCAGCAGCAGCACGGCCACGGTCGCGGCCCAGGCCAGCAGCAAACGCGCGCCGCCCTGCACATCCCAATTACCCATATAACCCCTCGATTTCAAAGCGCGGACGACCCGCCAACAGAAAACGCATTCGGCCGCCACCACCAGCGCCACGGCCGCCAGCAGGCCGGCGCCCTGGTGCAGCAGCAGCGCCAACAGCGGCGGCACCACCAGCAGCACGCTGGTGGCGCGCACGCAGATGTCGGACTGCATCACGGTGTTGCAGCCCAGTTCCAGCACGCGGCGGCAGGACATGGTGGCGGCGCTGCACAGCAGCAGCAGCACCACCGGCCAGGCCGCCACGTAGCGCACCCCGCCGATGGCCAGCATGCCCTGCTCGCCGAAGGCGCTGAAGAACACCAGCAGCGGGAACAGCGCCATCAGCGAACTCTTGAGCCAAAGCCCCAGCCGCACGCTCAGCTCGGTGAAGCTGCGGCCGCTGGCGTAATAGGCGATCAGCGCCGGCCGCACCACGCTTTGCAGCAGGTCGGTCGGCAGGTAGCGGCGCACCTGCTCGGCGAAGGCGCGCGCGAAGCCGAACACGGCCACCGCGTCGGCGCCCAGCAGGCGGGCGATCAGCATGGTCAGCACCTGCGGCCCGTACAGCAGCGACAGCAGGTAGCTGGCGAAATTGTGCAGCGCCAGGCCGGCCAGCACGCGGCGCGGCGGCGGCGTCCAGTCCGGGCGCTCGGCCGGCAGCGCGCGCAGGCGCCACAGGCAGCGCGCCAGCAGCAGGTAGCTGGCCAGCAGGGCCACGCCGGCGGCCGCCACCTCCAGGCCCATCACGCCGGCCGCGTCCAGCGCGGCGCCCGCGTGCCAGGCCAGGCCCAGTTGCAGAGTCAGGCCGGCGGCGCGCAGGATTTGCGCGATCTGGCCGGCGCGCTGCTCCATCAGCAGACCCAGCATCTGGTCGCGCGCCAGCCGGCCCAGGCCCTCGACCGCGATCAGCAAGCCGGCCAGGCGCAGCACGGGCGCGGAGCCGGGCAATCCCAGCAGTGTCTCGAGCCGCGGCGCGGCCAGCAGCACCAGTGACGCCGCGCACAGCACCAGCACGCTTTGCAGCGCGCCCAGGCGCAGCACCAGGCGCGCGGTGGCGCGTCCGCCGGCGTGCATGCGGCACTCGGGCAGCACGCGCGCGGCCACCCATTCCAGGCCGCCGCTGGACAGCGCCAGCATCAGTTCCATCAGCGCCAGCGCCGCCGCGTACTTGCCGTACTCGGCCAGCGGCAACAGCCGCGCGGCCAGCGCGAAGGCGATAAACGTCAGCACGGCCGAGGCGCCGCGGCCGGCCAGGAAGGCGGCCATGCCGGCCTTCACGGCCTTGCCGCCGTAGGGGCTGCGTCCGCTCATGGCGGCCCGCCCGCGCCGGCCCGGGCGGCGACGGCCGTGGCGGCGCTTTTCGCGGCCAGCCCGCCGCCCGGCGCCAGCAGGCGCCGGTACTGCTCGGCCAAGCGCGCGGCCAGCACGTCGTAGCTGCGCAACTGGCCGATGCGGGCGCGGCCCAGCCGCGCCATTTCGCCGGCGCGGGCCGGGTCGGCCAGCAGTTCAAGCACGCCGGAGGCGAAGCCGGCCGGCGTCAGCGGCACGCACAGGCCGCCGCCGGTCTGCTCGATCAAGGCCGCCTGGTCCGGCTGGTCGTTGGCGACCACCGGCACGCCGTAGGCCAGGTATTCGCACACCTTGGTGGGCGAGGCCACCTCCAGGATGCGGCTGCGCGGGAACGGCGACAGCCCGATGTGCGCGGCGCGCAGGTAGCGCCAGGCCTCGGCGGGCGCCATCCAGCCGGTGATCAGCGCGTGGCCGCGCAGGCCCAGGCGCTCGATCTCGCCCTCCAGCCAGGCGCGCTCGCCGGGATGCTGGGAGTCGCCCACCATCACCAGTAGCGCCAGCGGCTCGCGCCGCGCGATCTCGACCATGGCCTCGATCATCACCTCCGGATGGCGCAGCCGTTCCAGCGCGCCCAGGTAGACCAGCACCTTGCGCCCGGCCAGGCGCGGATCGTCGGCCGGGGCCACGGCGTCCAGCCGTTCCGGCAGCGCCACGCCCATGGGCACGGGGGTCATTTTCTCGGCGGGCAAGCCCTTGCCGGCCAGCAGCGCGCGCATCGCCTCGCTCTGCACGAAGATGTGGTCGGCGCGCGGCAGCACCACGCGGTACAGGATCAGGGACGCCAGCGCGCCGCGCAGCTTCCAGCGCGCGCGCTGCGGCCAGGAGGCGCTGTTGGCGGCGTCGCCGCGGCCCAGGTCCTGCCACGCGTCCGGGAACGGCAGCGACATCCAGTAGAAGAACGGCAGGCCGCGGCGGCGCGCCGCCAGCAGACCGATCAGCGCGCCCAGGATGCGGTCGCGCACCTGGATGGCGTCGTAGCCGGGATCGCGCGACAGGCGGAACAGGTCCAGCGCCACCGCCCAGCGCGCCCACAGCCGCCCCAGGCGGCCGCGGCCTTGCCGCGTGTGGGCCCGGCCGGCCGGCCAGGCGCCGGCCTCGCCCTCTTGCAGGGCCACCAGGTCGCTGTGCACGCCGTGGCGTGGCAGGCAGCCGCCGAACAGGGTCGCGATGTCGGGACGGAAACTCGGATGCGGTTCCCTGCTTAAATACAAAATTCTCACAAAAGGTCGCACGCTCACCCCTGGCTATGCTGGGCCGGGACGCCCACCAGCCGGACCCTGTCCTTGCCGTTGAGCGCCCGCAGCAGGTCGTTGATGAAGCGGTCCTGGACGCGGTAGGCGGCGTCGGTGTCGCCGCCGATGGTGGACACGCGCACCAGCATGCCGTCCGGCACGGTGCCGCTCAGGCCGTAGCGCAGCTGCTGCAGCTTCTGGTCCAGCCCCGGCTTGATGGCCTTGTCGCCCACGGTGATCCAGTAGGTGATGGGCTCCTGGCGCTGGCCGCTGACGGCGAACAGGCGCTTGACGGGGATGGCGCCGTCGCCGGTGGCCAGCGTGTCGTGCCGCTGGCGGCTGACCTCGAAGCCCTGCGCGGTGTAGCACACCTCCGGCTTGTGCACGGCCATGGTGTCGCTCTGGTCGCCGCCGTAGGCCAGCGACAGCATCACGCGCTGGCCGGCCGCGTCGACGTAGGTGCGCGACAGCGTCTGGTTATAGATCTTGTCCAGCGTGGCCTGGGTGGCCGGGTCGACCTGCAGCGGCACGATGCTGGCGTCCACGCTCCAGTCGCCGAAGCGCTGCGGCACGATGGCGCCCAGTTGGAAGCGCTCGCCGCTGTCGGCCATTTTCACGGTGGGCGTCAGGTGGCGCGACAGCGCGCCGGCCGACAGCATCAGGGCGCACAGCACGGCGCTGGTGACGATCGCGGTTCTCATGCGGCCTCCGCGGCGGGCGCGCGCCGGCGCGCCAGCCATTGCAGCAGGGTGTCGGCGCCCAGGATCAGCAGCAGCGCGGTGACGAACAGCACCATGCCGGCGAAGCCGTGCAGGAAGCCCTGCCCCGCCGCGTCGCCCAGGTAGTAGGTGACCAGGGTCAGCACGATGACGCGGATCACGTTGGCCGAGAACGAGATCGGCACGATCATCAGCGCCAGCCAGACGTTGCGGAAGGCCGAGGTGTGGCGCACCACGTTCAGGTAGAACAGGCCCAGCGCCTCCAGCGTGAGCAGGGTCTGCAGGCCGGCGCAGGCGTCGGCCACCAGCAGCTGGTACTGGCCGATCTGCAGGATCACGCCGTTGCGGCTGATCGGGTAGCCGGCCAGGAACAGCAGTTGCTCGGTGACATAGGAGACCGCCATCTTCATCGGCATGGTCAGGGCGCTGACCACGCCGCCGGGCAGCGGCACCATGAACAGCATGAAGAAGAAGGGGAACCACAGCGCCGCCAGCGCGGCGGCGCCGCGCTTGATCAGCAGCAGCGCGCAGCCCATGGCGATGAAGGAGCCCAGCTCGAAGGCGAGGATCTGCTGCGAGCGGCCCAGCACGTACAGCGCCAGCGCGCCCAGCAGCAGCGGCCAGCCGGCCGCGTGGGCGGCGGCCTTGCCGGCCGAGGCGGCCAGCATGGCCGGCCACTGGCGCCAGATCAGCCACAGCGACAGGCCCAGGATGATGGGGCCGTGGGCCTGCTCCTCGGTGGCCCAGGCCCCGTGCGTCAGGTCGTAGAAAGTGGGCGCGTACATCGCCAGCAGGCCGAGCAGGATCGGCAGCCACTCGGGCAGGCTGGCCCTGAGGCGGCCAAGGTCGGCCGCCGCGGGCCGGTAGGGCATCGCGGTCATGTCAGTCTCTATCAGGAAGGTCGGAAGCGAAAGCTCAAATCCGTGCCCGGATTATGCCGGAGGGGCCCATCCGGTGTAGCACGATAGTCAACAGTGGCGCCCGCCCTGGCGGCCGCGCGGGCCTCGGACGTGGCGCGCCACGCGCAGCCGGCCAGCAGCCAGAACACGAACACGCCGCGCGGATCGCTCACCACCGCCGAGGTGGGCGAGGTGGCCAGCGCCAGCGTCAGCGCGGCCAGCGCGAACAGCGCGATGGCGCGCACCTCGCCTTGCGCCAGCAGCGCGCGCCGGTACAGCACGCCCCACAGCAGCGCGAACGCTGCCAGCAGCAGCGCCGCCGCCGCATAGCCGGCCTCGGCGATCACGCTGGGCCAGTAGGTGTCGACGATGAACATGCCCTGGCGGAACCACCAGTAGCGCATGAAGCCCAGGTCGACCATCAGGCCGAGGTCGAACTTCTGCGCGCCGGCGCTGCCGTAGGTGCCCAGGCCGGAGCCCAGCGGGAAATACTGGGCGGCCACCTGCAGGCCCTTTTGCGTCAGCACGCCGCGCTCGGACAGCTGGCTGTCGCGGCCGCCGCCCCATTGCAGCATCAGTTCGCTGAACGGATTGCGGTCCAGGTACAGGTAGGCCAGCACGCCGGCCGCCACCGCCAGCACGGCGCCCAGCCACAGCCAGCCCAGGTGGCGCCGCCCGGCGATGGTGGCGAACACGCCGTACACCAGCACCAGCGCCAGCAGTTCCTGGCGCTGGCCGGTGGCCAGCACCATGACGGTGTAGACGCCGGCCAGCGCCAGCCAGGACCGGCCGCGGCCGAGCAGCCACTGCACCGCGCTGCCGGCCGCCAGCAGGCCGCACATCAGCGCCATGTAGCCGGCGTGGGAGAACGGGCCGCGCAGGCGGGCGCCGAAGCCCAGCACCGGATTGACGTGGGCGTCGGCCGTGTAGCCGAACAGCTTGAGGAACAGGCCGGGGGCGGCCAGCTCCAGCAGCAGGAAGGGCAGGAAGAACACCCAGGACCAGGCCAGCACGCCGCGCAGCGTCCCGGCGGTGCGCGCCGTGTGCACCACCAGCGCCCCCAGCGCGAACATCAGCGGCAGCTTGAGCGTGTACTGCAGCTGCCACAGCGCGGCGCGCGGCTGCGAGCGGCCCAGCGCGGAACTGAGCAGCAACAGCGCCAGGTAGCCCAGGAACAGCAGCGCCAGCCAGCGCAGCGCCGCGTCCTGGCGCGCCAGGCGCCACAGCTGGCGCAGCGAGGACAGCATGAAGACGAAGGCCATGAACTCCATCGCGTAGCCGATGGGGACGCCCTTGTTGTGCGCCATCTGGGCCACGTACATCAGGCAGAAGCCGCCGGCCAGCAGCCAGCCGGCGCGGTCCTCGAAGCCGTACAGCGCCAGGTACAGCATGGGCATGGCCAGCAGCAGCAGCATGAACAGCACGATCAGCACGTGCATTTCGGCGCCGATCAGCAGGCCGACGAAGGCGGCCGTCAACAACAGCAGGCCGGACAGGAGCAAGCCGGTCCAGGACTGGCCGCGGGAGGTTTTGATCATGGCGATTCCCACATGGCAACAATGACAGAAATTTAATATTTGATGATACCAGCGGCGGCTCGGCCGTGACGCGCGATAGCGGAAGGGGCGGCGCAATGAAAAAGGGCCGCGATCGCGGCCCTTGAAGGGGGGACAGGTGGTACGGCTCGCGCCGGCCTACTTGATGACGGCCGGCGTGGCCGAGGCGGCGGCGCCGCACGGCGTCAGGCCGGCCATGGCCTCGTAGGTGGTGGACGGGCCGCCCACGTGGATGAAATCGGTGTACAGCTGGCGCGTGGCCACCTGCATCACGCCGGGCATGTACAGGCCGACCTTGGGATAGTTGCCCAGCCAGGTCTCGTAGGCGTTGAAGGCGTTCTTCGACTCGTAGGCGACATTGCCGTTCATCCATACCTTCATCGACCCCACGCCCGGTTTGTACGACCAGTCGGCGCGCACCACGAAGCAATACCACTTGTTGGTCTGGATCTTGGCCACGCGCACCAGCTGCTCGCCGGTGTTGGCGCGGGTGGCCGGATCGGTGCCCTGCCCGCTCATGTTGCGGTAGTTGTAGTGCAGCTCGACGTTCAAGTCCTGGCCGCTGGCCACCACCGCCAGCGGCGGCGGCACGGCCAGCGTCTTCTGGCTGGTGTGCAGCTGCGCCACCACGGTGGGGCTGGCGTGGAAGGTCCAGTTGGCCGGGAACAGCATGCTGACGGCGTACCAGCGCACGCCCTCGATCACGTACTCGTACTTGGGCGAGATCTCGGTGCGCGAGCCGCCGGTCACCAGCGGGTCGGTCTTGTACAGCGAATGGCGCAGCACCTTGCGGGTGCCGCCCAGCGGATTGGCCACCAGTTCCAGCCGATCCGGGCTGGCCGCGCTCAGCACGTAGAGGTCGTCGAAATAGCGGAAGGTCGAAGTCTGGTTGCGCGCCAGGTTCTGGCTCACGTAGGTCAGCGGATTGGGGTTCTTGGCCAGCGTGTCGACCGGGCCGGCGCGGGCGATGTCGACCTGGGCCAGGGCGCCGCCGGCGGCGCCGCACAGGGCGGCGGCCATCAGGATGTGGGATGCTTGCATGGGTTTTCTCCGGCTTACCACTGGATGTTGGAACCGTTGACGAACGACGAGCACGGGCTGATCTGGTACATCTGCAGCGCCGTCGTGGTGGGCCCGCCCAGGCGGATGAAGTCGCTGTACAGGGTGCGCTCCGTCACGCCCATCAGGCCGGGGAACATCAGGCCGGTGCGCGGCGTGTGGGCCACGCCGAAATAGGAATTGTTCGAATTGATCGCGTGGTACACCTTCTCGCCGTTCATCCACATGGTGATGGCGCCGGTGCCCAGCGCCGGCTGCCAGTCCGAGCGCACCACCAGGCAGTACCAGCGGTTGGTGACCAGCGGCCCCAGCTTGAGCACCTCGCTGGTGGAATTGGAGGCCGTGGCCGAGGTAGGCGCCAGGTAGTTCGAATTGAGGTTCAGTTCCAGCGCGGCGCCGCGCACCAGCAGCGACAGCGGCGCGGCCAGGTTGGTGGCGGTGGCGCTGGTGTCGATCTGGGCGATCACGGTGGGGTTCGGATGCACGGTCCAGGTGGACGGCACGTAGACGCTGATGCCGTACCAGCGCAGGCCGGTGGTGCGCGATTCGTTCTTCGGGTAGTAGTCGGTTCGCTTGATGGCGCCGGCCGTCCCTTCCGCGTTCCTGACCACCGTCTTGAGCACGGTGCGGCCGCTGCCGGCCGGATCGAGCACGAAGGCCAGGTTGGCGGGATTGGCGGTGCTGAGCGCGTAGCGCGTGGCGAAACTGCCCTGCGACACGGTGCCGCCGATCAGGGTGTCGATCTGGGCGTGGGCGGCGCCGCACAGCAGCAGGCTGGTGAATAGGCAGGCTTGCCTGGCGAGGTACATTTGGCTCTCCCAAAATTGTGACATGTCCGATGCCGTGCACGATATCACAGGCACGGCCGCTTCCTGTTGCCAGAGACCAACAACGCCATATTATATTTCATCATCCGTTAATATGGCCGCACAACGTTTGCCAAATACCGATTACTACCTGATAAGTATCTTATCGCGAAAGATACTCCAAAACACAACGGCGCCCTCCCGGGGCGCCGCGATGTAACAATTCGTGAACGTGAACTGTCGCTCGACAAGCGAGCGGCGGCCGGCTCAGAAATCGACCATCACCGCCCCCACCACCTCCGCGCCGCTGTGGCGCAGTTGCTCGACCATGGCTTGCACGTCGGCCAGCGGCGTGTGGTTCTTGCGCGCCACCAGCAGCACGCCGCGGGTGCGCGCGGCCAGCGCCAGCGCGTCGGCGCCCAGCGCGAAGGCCGGCACGTCGTACAGCACCGCGTCGTAGCGCGCCTCGAGCTGCGCGTTCAGGCCGGCGAAGGCCGAACGGCTCAGCAATTCCAGCGGGTTGGGCGGCAGGGTGCCGGCCGCCAGCACCGACAGGTCGATGAAGGCGTCGACCCGCGTCACGCTGTCGAGCTCGGCGCGCCCGGCCAGCACGTCGGACAGGCCCTGGCGCCGGCGGATGTCGAAGATGGTGTGCTGGCTGGGCGCGCGCAGGTTGGCGTCGACCAGCAGCGTGTGTTCGCCCAGCTGGGAAAACACCACCGCCAGGTTGGCCGCGAACAGGCTGGCGCCGTCGCCGGAGGCGATGCTGGCGATGGTCAGCGACTTGTGGCCGCGGCCGAACCAGCGCAGCATCAGCTGGCCGCGCACCGCGCGCAGCGTCTCGACCTGCGGGCTGAACGGCTGGAACGCGGCCGCCAGCAGCGGCGAGTAGTTGCCCTCGCCCTGCTGCAGATAGGGGTAGTCGAACTGGCGCGCCAGCACCTGCTGGATGTCGGCCTCGCTGATCAGGCCCAGGCGCTGGGCCGCCTCGCCGTAGCGGATGCCCAGTTCCTTTTGCATGCGCAGCACGCGCTCGGCGTTCTCGGCGCTGATCTTGCCGGAGGCCTGCAGCAGGCCGCCGATGCTGGAGTCGGTCACCGCGCGCGCGTGGTGCGCGCCGGCGTGGGGTTGTTGGGTCAGGGTCGCGGTAGTCATCGTGTCATCCAATTAGGTCAGGCGCAGGCGGCGCGGCATCAACAGGGTCGCCAGGCGCGAGCGCGGCTTGGGCGGGTACCAGGCGATGTTGCCCAGCACCGGCACGCCGGCCAGGTCGGCCAGGTCGCCCGTCGAGCGCACCCGGCGGTCCAGCAGTTCGGCGACCAGGCCGAAGCCCATGCCCAGCAGGCCGCCCAGGAACAGCGACAGCACGGTGTTGAGCAGCACCCGCGGGCCGGCCGGCTCGATCGGCGCCACCGCCGGGTTCAGCACGGCCACGTCGGACTGCTCGGACTGTCCCTCGATGCGGGTCTGCGACAGGCGCTGCGCGGTGGCGTCGTAGGCGCGCTGGGCGCTTTCGACATCCTTTTGCAGCACGTTCAGCTCGTCGCGCGTGCGGTTCACCTCCAGCACCCGCGTCTTCTGCTCGGCCAGCGCGGCGCGCAGCGCCGCCTCGCGCTGCCCCAGGATCTCGGCGTTGTTGCCGACGCTGCTGGCGGTGGAGCGGATCTGCGCGTTCAGGCTGGCGCGCAGCTGGTCGGCCTCGGCCTTGGCGGCCAGGTATTGCGGGTGGTTGCGGCCCAGGCGCTGGCCGACCTCGGCCAGCTTGCTCTCGGACGCCGACACGCTGGCGCGCATCGACTGGATCAGCGGGTTGCCGGCCACGTCGGGCGAGTCGCCGGCCTTGCCGCTGGCGTAGCTGCGGCGCGAATTGGCCTCCATCTGCTGCGCCTGCGCCACCACCAGCTGGGCCGACAGTTCGTTCAGGCGGTTGTTCTCCACGTCCAGCCGGTTGTCCAGGCTGACGATGCCGTTGTCCTGCTGGTATTTGGACAGCCGGCTCTGGGCCGCCTCCAGCGTGTCGCGCAGCTGCTTGCTCTGCTCGTTGAAATAGGTGGTCGCCTTCTTCATCGGATCGACCTTCAGCTGCACCGTCAGCTTCTGGTACTCGTCGGCGAAGGCGTTGGCGATGGCGGCCACGAACTGCGGCTCGGCGCCCTTGAAGCTGATCTCGACCACGCTGCTCTCGCGCGAGGGCACCGCCTCCAGCTTCTTGAGCAGCAGGTCGGCCAGCCAGTCGCGCACCGTGCCCTTGCCGCCGGTGTCTTGGCGGAACTGCTCGATGACGTCGGTGTTCTGCGCCAGCTTGAGCTGGTCGACCACGTGCAGCGCCACGGTCTTGCTGGTGATGATGTCGATCTGCGTCGCCACGTAGCCGGGCATCAGCTGGCCCGGCATGGCCAGCCCGGTCACCGGGTCCACCCCCTTGTAGTTGAGCAGGATGGACGAGGTCGCCTTATAGGTCTTGGGCAGCAGCAGGCTGACCACCACGGTCACCGCCACCGTCGCCGCCAGCGTCAGCAGGATGATGGCGCGGCGCGCGCGCAGGATGAGGAGGAACTGGGTGAAATTCATGATGGGCTTTCTTTTTTAGAACAGGCTTTCCTTGACGTACACCACGTCGTCCACCTGGACCGGGTCCTCCTGCCTGGCGTTGATCACCTGCAGCTGGCCGCTGGCGTCGCGGCGCTTGATGCGCATGCCGCGCTCGGTGCCGCGCGGGGTCAGGCCGCCGCCGGCCGACAGCGCCTGGATCACGGTCATGCCGCGCTCGAGCCGCACCGGGCCGGGGCGCTGCACCTCGCCGTAGATGTAGAACCGCGGCGCGCGGTCGACGAACACCACGTCGTTGGGCGCGACCTCGTAGTCGCGCGCCAGGTCGCCGGACTGCACCATGCGCACGATGTCCACGTTCTCGCTGGTGGTCTTGCCGTTGCGGGTGCGGATCAGGGTGACGGTGTCGCCGCCCTCGACGCTGATGCCGCCGGCCAGCGCCAGCACGTCCATCAGGCTGCGCTTGCTGTCCATGGGATAGCGTCCGGGCCGGTTGACCTGGCCCAGCACCGACACCTGGGCGCTGGCGATGGTGGTGACCAGGATGTTGACCTGGGCCTTCTTGACATAGCCGCCGCTGTCGAGCAGGCCGGCGATCTTCTTCTCGGCCGCCGGCACCGTCATGCCGGCCACGGCCACCTGCCCCACCAGCGGCACCGACACGGTGCCGGCGTCGCTGACGCGGGTCTCCAGCGCCAGGTCGGTGCCGTACACGGACACGCGCACCACGTCGCCCGCGCCGAGCACGATGTCGGCCGCGCCGGCGCGCGTGGCCATGGTCATGGCCAGCAGGGGCAGCAAGATCCACAGGATAAGTTTTTTCATGATGGACTCCCGGTTTGTTTCAGTTCAGGTTGACGGCGCTTCACTTCAACCCCGCCACGCCGCGCGCGTTGGCGTCGGCCGAGGCCACGGCGTCGGTCTTGTTGAAGTATTCGATCTTGGCGGCGGTGCGCAGGCGTTTCAGCTCGGCCTCGGCCGCCTCCTTGTTTTTCTGGTTCAGCAGGAACTGCTCGATCTGCGGCGCGGACGCGGCCAGCGTGGCCGGGCTGTCCTTGATGTCGGACAGCTGGATCAGCAGGCTGCGTTCGCCCTCGCGGATCACGAACAGCTGTCCCTTGGACATGGTGGCCAGCTTGGCGCCCAGTTCCGGCGGCAGGTCGGCGCTGGTGCGGGTGAGCTGGGTGGGCGCGTACTTGACCTTGTTGGCGTCCAGCCAGGCGGCCACCTCGTCGAGCGACTTGGCGCCGTCCATCTGGGCCTTGAGCGGGTCGCTCAGGTCCTTGGTGGCGATGACCAGCTCGCGCATGTCGAACTGCTTGCGGTTGCCGAAGAACTGCGGGTTCTGCTGGAAATAGGCCTCGACCTCGGCCCGGGTGGGCTTGGCTTGGCCGCCGATGCGCTTCTGGATGTAGGCCTGGGCGATGATCAGCGCCTTGGCGCGTTCGATGGCCTGCATCACCTTGGGATCGCGGTCCAGCTTTTCCTTGGCCGCCTCGTTGGTCAGCAACTGGCGGTCGATCAGCGATTCCAGCAGCTGCTTGCGGGCCGCCTCCTGCTGGCCGGCGGCGCCGGCGCGCTGCAGTTCCTCGTTCAGTTGCAGCACGGTGATTTCCGAGCCGTTCACGCTGGCCAGCGCCTGGCCGGGCTTGGCTTGTTCCTTGCTGCCGCAGGCCGACAGGCCCAGCGCCGCCAGCAGGATCAGCAACATCGGGCCGGCGCCGAGACCCGGGCGGGGGGCGGGATGGCGGTGGGTGGGGGTAAAGGTGTCCAAGGTGTTTCCTTTGAGTAAATATTTATTATCAACATTGTAAATGTGAAAAGATTTTAGCCCAGCGGCGATTTTCGCCGCGCACGAATGGTTTCGACGGGGGAGTCCGGAGGGCGGTCAGGCGCGCGCCCGGCGCGCGCTCAGTGCGCGTTCTCGCGCGCCGCCACCACCTTCAGCGTGCGCACGATGATCCACAGGTCCAGCCACAGCGACCAGTTGCGCAGGTAGTCGAGGTCGTAGCGGATCCGGGCCTCCATCTTGTCCAGGGTCTCGGTCTCGCCGCGCAGGCCGTTCACCTGCGCCCAGCCGGTGATGCCGGGCTTGACCTTGTGCCGCAGCATGTAGCCCTTGATCAGCTTGCGGTATTGCTCGTTGTGCGCGACCGCGTGCGGCCGCGGCCCGACGATGCTCATGCGCCCCTGCAGCACGTTGATGAACTGGGGCAGCTCGTCGAGCGAGGTCTTGCGCAGGAAGGCGCCGATCTTGGTCACGCGCTGGTCGTTCTTGCGCGCCTGCACCACCTTGGCGCCGTCCTCGGCCACCGTCATCGAGCGGAACTTGTAGACGATGATCTCCTCGCCGTACAGGCCGTAGCGGCGCTGGCGGAAGATGGCCGGGCCGGGCGAGTCCAGCTTCACGGCCGCCGCGATCACCGCCATCACGGGCAGCAGCAGCAGCGAGATCAGGCCGGCCAGCACGATGTCGCTGCTGCGCTTGACCAGGCTGTTGAAGCCGGTGAACGGGCTTTCGCAGATGGCGATCACGGGCATGCCGCCCACGTTGTCGAAGCGCGCCTGCATCAGGTCGAACACGTAGATGTCGGGCAGAAAATAGACCGAGGCGGTGGTGTCCTGCAGCTCGTCGAGCAGGCGGCGGATGCGCGGCTGCGCCGAGATCGGCTGGCTGATGAAGATCATCTTGATGTGGTGCTCGCGCACGAAGCCGGCGATGTCGTCCATCGCGCCCAGCACCGGGTGGCGGATGCCGCGCGGCATGCGGCCGTCGGTGCGGTCGTCGAAGAAGCCGCGCACCGTCATGAACAGGTTGGGCAGGCGGTCGATGGTGTTGGCGAAGCGCACGCCGACGTCGTTGGCGCCGATGATCAGCGCCGAGCGCACCTCGGTGTCCTTGGCCGGGTCCGAGCCCAGCTTGCGCGCCGCCAGGTGGCTCAGCAGCAGCGCGAACGGGGTGGCGGCGAACCACACCAGCACCACGTGCTCGTCGTAGTGGTAGGACAGGCCGCTGACGGAGCCGAGGAACACCAGGATCATGGCGGTGACGATCCAGCCGATGAAGATGTCGCGCGCGTAGGCCAGCATGCGGCCGCTGCGCCAGGTCTGGTAGGGGTCGACATACTGGTAGACCGAGGACGAGATGAAGAACGCCAGTATCATCAGCACCAGCGAGTAGCCGGTGAACGGTTCGGCGAACATCATCGAGAACAGGTACAGCGTACCCATGATGATGAGCGGGTCCAGCACGCGCTGGAAGAAGGAGATGAGTGGTATGTCGTTGACCGTCATGGTATTTCTCAGAACTGGATGCTGGCGCTGAGTGCGGCGCCATTGGTACGGTAATTGGTCGAGGCGTTGCCGCCCCGGACTTCGCGAAACACGTTGGCCGACACTTGCGAGGACAGCGTCGGCGCCCAAGTCAGTCCCAGCGACAGGTTGCGTGTCTTGTCGTGCAGGTTGGGCGCCGCGATCCGGCCCTCAAGAGTACTAAAGTCCCGCTTTTCGCGCCGCACGGCTGCGGTGGCCACCGTCTTGGCGCTGATTTCCCAGGTGGTGTTGAAGCTGGCGCCCTTGTTCACGCTGTTGTTGATGAAGTTGCTTTCAACGGCGGCGAACTCGCGCCACGCGCTGGCCTGCATCTTCAGCTTGCGCAACATGGACCAGCTCATCACGGCCCGTCCGTTCAGGCCGCTGGTATCGCGTTCCGTGTAGAAATTGTGCTTGCGCTCGGCCCAGCCGGCCAGCATCTGGAATTGCGTGGTGGCGCTGAACAGCCAGTAGACGTTGGCCTTCAGCTCGTCCTGCGTGTAGCTGTCGTCGATGGCCTCGCCGCCGAGGAAGCGGCGGTTCGGGTACTTGCCCTTGATGCGGCTGGCCTGCAGGCCGAAGCGGCTGCCGCTGGGCGGCAGGTAGTCGAAGCCGACGTCGACCTGGTCCTCGGTGCGGTTGTTGTACTGCATCAGCGGCAAGTCGTAGGTGGACTTCTGGCTGCTCGCCGCCGCGCGCACGCGGTAGCTGGGGTGGAAGCGCCAGGCGCCGTCGACATACTCGCGGCGCTGCTTGCGCAGGTTGCGCTCGGCGGTGTGGAAATCGTTGAACGAGGTCAGCGTCTGCGCGTAGCTGCCGCCCAAGTGCCCTTCCAGGTGGTTGCCGATGTGCCATTCGAGGTCGGCCAGGTAGTCCTTGCCGTCGTAGTCGAGCTGGCTGAAATGGTCGAACTTGACGCGCGATTCCTTGAACTGCCCGGTCAGCCGCTGGCGGCCGATGGGGCGGTCGAACAGCAGGCCGATCTGGGTGCGCGTGAAACTGTCCGAGCGCTTGCCGCCCAGGCCGCTGCCGCGGTCGTCCAGCCGGAACAGGTTGTCGTCGTAGGCGCGCGTCACCCCCAGGAAGGGGTGGATGGTGTCGCTGATGGCCGCCTCCGCCGGGATCACGGCGAGCGCGCCCAGCATCAGCAACAGATGCTTGCGTGGAGAAGTCATGTGTCTCCCCTTACCAGTATTGCCAGTTGCCGGACGCGACGATCCAGACCCCCAGCACGCCGTTGGTGACGGCGTGCGCCAGGATGGCGGTCCAGAGATTGCCGCTACGCATGTACAGCAAGCCGTAGGCCAGGCCGGCGACGATGCCGGCCAGCCACAGGTCGTGCTCGAAACCGAAAGCCACGGACGTGATCAACAGCGCGCGCGCGCCCGCCGCGGCGGGCCGCACGGCCAGGAAGCCGGCGCCGGACTGCCCGGACGGCGCCAGCCAGCGCTGCAGGAAGGAGCGCCAGAACAGCTCCTCCATGACGGGCACCACCAGCGCGGCGCCGGCGATGCGCGCCGCGGCCAGGCCCCAGTCGATGGCGCCGGCCTGGTCGCGCGGATCGAAGCCGGGCGAGGCGCCGATGCGCATCCAGTCCGCGCCCAGGGTGATCCACAACGCGAACACCACCAGGCCGGTGGCGATGGAAAGCGACGCCCAGCGGGCGCCCAGGCCGGTCCAGGCCAGTTCGGTGTAGGCGTGGCGGAAGGCCAGCAGCAGCGCCAGCACGGCGCCCACCTTGACGGCGTACAGCCAGCGCAGCTCGGCCGCGCCATAACCCAGGCGGCCCAGCACGTCGGCGATCAGGATGAACAGCAGATAGGTGGCGAACGGCAGGATGCGCGCCAGCGAGGGGGACGGAACGGCGGGGCCGGCCGTGGGGAGATAGGGTTTCACAGTCATGTGCTCTCTGCTGTTTTTAGCCGCAGTAATATGTCGCAAAGACCAGGGAAACGGGACGGCTTCCCTGGCAAGTTTGCAGATATTACAAGTTTTGGCTCAGCTGTAGCGCACGACTGCCCGCCGGCAATCTTTTAGCGGGGGCTTAGCTGGCGGAGCGGGACTCGATCGCTTCCCATTTCTCCAGCGCCTCCAGCAGTTCGCCCTCGATCGCCTCGATGCGCGCGTTCACGCGCTTGGCCTCGGCCGCGTTCTTCTTGTAGAAGTCGGGGTCGGACAGCTGCAGGTTGAGCGCGGTCTGCTCGTCCTCCAGCGCGGCGATCAGCTTGGGCAGCTCGTCCAGCTCGCGTTGCTCCTTGTAGCTCAGCTTTTTCTTGCCCGCGGCGGGCGCGGCGGCCGCCGCTGTTGCCGCGCCGGCGGCCGCTTCGGCCTTGGGCGCCGGCTTGGCGGCGGCCCTGGCCGGCACCGTGTCGCGCACGCGTTCCCAGTCAGTGTAGCCGCCGACGAACTCGCGCCATTGGCCCTGGCCCTCGGCCACGATGACCTGCGTCACGACGTTGTCCAGGAACATGCGGTCGTGGCTGACCAGGAACACGGTGCCGGGGTAGTCCTCCAGCAATTCCTCCAGCAGTTCCAGGGTGTCGATGTCCAGGTCGTTGGTCGGCTCGTCCAGCACCAGCACGTTGGCCGGCTTGGCGAACAGGCGCGCCAGCAGCAGGCGGTTGCGCTCGCCGCCGGACAGCGACTTGACCGGCGAGCGGGCGCGTTCCGGCGCGAACAGGAAGTCGTTCAGGTAGCTCATCGCGTGCTTGCGCTGGCCGTTGATCTCCACCCAGTCGCTGCCCGGGGCGATGGTCTCGAGCAGGCTGGCCTCCTCGTTCAGCTGGGCCCGCATCTGGTCGAAGTACGCCACCTGCAGCTTGGTGCCCTGCTTGATGGTGCCGGCGTCGGCGCGCTCCTCGCCCAGGATCAGCTTGAGCAAGGTGGTCTTGCCGGCGCCGTTGGCGCCGATCAGGCCGACCTTGTCGCCGCGCAGGATGGTGGCGCTGAAGTCCTTGACGATGACCTTCTGGCCGTAGGTCTTGGAGACGTTCTCCAGTTCCGCCACGATCTTGCCGGAGCGCTCGCCCGCCGTCACCTGCAAGCTCACCTGGCCCTGCTGGTCGCGGCGCACGGCGCGCTGCTCGCGCAGGCGCTCCAGGCGGCGCACGCGGCCCTCGTCGCGGGTGCGGCGCGCCTTGACGCCCTTGCGTATCCACACCTCCTCCTGCGCCAGGAACTTGTCGAACTTGGCGTTCTCGATCTCCTCGATCTCCAGCTGCTCGGCCTTGCGGGTCTGGTAGGCGCTGAAGTTGCCCGGGTAGGACAGCAGGCGGCCGCGGTCCAGCTCGACGATGCGGGTGGCCACGTTGTCCAGGAAGGAGCGGTCGTGGGTGATGAACAGCACGCTGCCCTTGAAGTCGCGCAGCAGGCCCTCCAGCCACATGATGGAGGTGAAGTCCAGGTGGTTGGTCGGCTCGTCGAGCAGCAGCACGTCCGGCGCCGACACCAGCGCGCGCGCCAGCGCCACGCGCTTCTGCATCCCGCCCGAGAGCGTGTTCATCAGCGCGTCCGGGCCCAGGTTCAGGCGGTCCAGGGTCTGTTCGACCTTGTTCTTCAGGTTCCAGGCGTCGGCCGCGTCCAGTTTCACCTGGATGTCGTGCATGCGCTCCATCAGCGCGTCGTCGTCGCCCTGGCCGAACCGGCCGGTCAGCGCGTCGTATTCCTTCAGCAGGTCCTGCAGCTCGCCCATGCCGGAGGCCACCGCGTCGAACACGCTCATCTCCGGCTCGAACACCGGCTCCTGTTCCACGTAGGCGATCTTCAGGCCCTGCTGCATCACCAGCAGGCCGTCGTCCAGCTTGAAGCGGCCCGAGATGATTTTCAGCAGGGACGACTTGCCCGTGCCGTTGCGGCCGATCAGGCCGACGCGTTCGCCGGTTTCCAGCGAAAATTCAGCATGGTCGAGCAGCGCGACGTGGCCGAACGCCAGTTGCGCGGAGGAGAGAGAGATGACTGCCATAGTGGTGAGCAAGCCCGCGGGCTTCGATATTTTGGGGGGATTTGGAGGGAATGGTATCGCCAACAGGAATCGAACCTGTATCTAAGTCTTAGGAGGACCTTGTACTATCCATTGTACTATGGCGACACACGGGGCCAGATTATACCCATTTGGCGCGCTTATGAGTAGTTCGCCGTTTCCGGGGCCTTTTCCGCGCCTTTTCCGGCCCCGTGCGCGGTTTAGAGGAATCCTGTCAAACAAATGCGAACGACCGTGCTAGGCTGGCCGCTTCGACCATTTTTTGAGCGGCGCCACCATGAACGATCCCCGCCAGGCCTTCCGTCCCGAAGCCGATCCGCAGCGCATCCGCGCCGCCTTCGACGCCCAGCTGCCCACCGCGCTGCGCTGGCGCGTGTCGACCGCCGCCGAGCGCATCGCCCGCGTCAAACGCCTGCGCGACGCCATGCTGGCGCAGCGCGAAGCCTTCTACGCCGCCTTCGCCCAGGACTACCGCAAGCCGCCGGCCGAGGTGGAGGCGTCCGAATTCCTGCCCGTGATGGACGAGATCCGCCACGTGCTGGGCAACCTGAAACGCTGGATGCGCCCGCGCGGGGTCTGGCCCACGGCCGCCATGCTGGGCACCCGCGGCGCCGTGCAATGCCAGCCGCGCGGCCGCGTGCTGATCATCGCGCCGTGGAACTATCCGCTGGGCCTGTGCTTCGGGCCGCTGGTGTCGGCGCTGGCGGCCGGCAACACCGCCATCGTCAAGCCGTCCGAAATGACGCCGGCCGTGTCGGCGCTGATGGCGCGCATCGTCGCCGAGGTGTTTCCGGAGAACGAGGTGGCGCTGTTCGAGGGCGGCCAGCCGACCTCGCAGGCGCTGCTGGACCTGCCCTTCGACCACATCTTCTTCACCGGCTCGCCGGCCGTCGGCAAGATCGTCATGGCCGCCGCCGCCAGGCATTTGACCAGCGTGACCTTGGAGCTGGGCGGCAAGTCGCCCACCATCGTCGACGCCAGCGCCAACCTGCAACAGGCGGCCGAGACGCTGATGTGGGGCAAGTTCATCAACAACGGCCAGACCTGCGTGGCGCCGGACCACGTGTACGTGCACGCCTCCGTGAAGGCCGCCTTCGTCGACGCCTGCCGCTCGGTGCTGCAGGCGCGCTACGGCGCCGGCGCGGCCGCGCAAAAGGCCAGCCCGGACCTGGCGCGCGTGGTCAACCACCGCCACGCCGAGCGCGTGGCGGGCCTGCTGTCGGACGCGCTGGCGCGCGGCGCCAACGTGCTGGCCGGCGGCGAGGTCGACCGGAACCAGTGCTACGTCGCGCCCACGCTGCTGGACCGCATCCCCGCCGGGGCCGCCATCCTGTCCGAGGAGATCTTCGGCCCGCTGCTGCCGGTGATCGAATACGGCGAGCTGGACGACGTGATCGCGGAAATCAACACGCAACCCAAGCCGCTCGCGCTGTACGTGTTCAGCACGAACCGGCGCGCCGTGGCCAAGGTGCTGGCGCGCACCAGTTCCGGCGGCGCCTGCGTCAACCACTGCGTCGCCCAGTTCGCGCACGGCAACCTGCCCTTTGGCGGCGTCAACAACTCGGGCATCGGCAGCGCGCACGGCGAGCACGGCTTCAAGGCCTTCTCGCACGAGCGCGCCGTGCTGCGCGCGACCATGCTGATGACCATCAAGCTGTTCTTCCCGCCCTACACCAAGTCGCGCACCCGGCTGATCCGCGCCGTGGTCGACATGCTGCGCCTGCCCACGCTGTGAGCTAAGCGGCCGGCCCCGCGCGCCGGCGGCGCCGGTGCGCCAGCGCCAGCGCGCCCGCCCCGGCCGCCAGCAGCAGCGCGCTGGACGGCTCCGGTATCTGAGTGATGGTATAGACCTCCAGCGCGCCGAACGTCACGTTGGGCGTGGACAGGTAGGGGCTGCCGTCGAGCAGGCTGGTGAACGGGTTCTGGTGGTCCAGCGCGTCGTTGTAGCTGAGGATGGCCGAGGTGCCCGTGGTCAGGTCGAAGGGCATCGACAGGTCGAAGCCGGCGCCGAAGGTGGGGCCGAAGTTGGCGTCGTTCAGCGTCTGCGAGGCGCCGTAGTCGTCGCCCGCCAGTTGCGGCAGCTGCGAATACTTGCGCCCGCTGGTCAGGTTGAAAATGAAGCCCGTGCGGTCCGCCTCGTTGGGTGTCACGTTGAAGCCGCCCTTGGACGACCAGCTCTGCGGATTGTAGCCGCCCACCAGCCAGCTGCGGCCGGCCGCGTCGCGCGCCTCCATGACGGCGAAGGTGCGGCCCTTGCCGTCGGCGGCCGCGTGGAAATCGGCCGCCGTCTTGCCCGCGCCCTTTTCGAACAGCAGGTCCAGCGCGAGCGGCCCCTCGCCCAGCCAGGTGGACAGCCGCGCCTGTTCGGCCGCGCCGATCAAGGTGGCGTGGGCGGCCGCGGGCGCGGCGCACAGGACGGCCGCGACGAGCGCGCTCAGGGCCGCTCGGAGATGCGCTCGGGGTTGGATAAGCATGGTGCTACCTCTTGATTGGATGCCAGTGGCTGCGGCGCCGGATTCATCACGTCGGGCACGCAGTTGCTTTTCACGATGGAGGAGGGATTGCCGGCCACCACCGAATACGGCGGCACGTCGGCGCTCACGAAGGCGCCGCCGCCGATGCGGCTGCCGCGCCCTATGGTCACGCCGCCGACGATCATGGCGTGCGGGCCGACCCACACCTCGTCCTCCAGGGTCGGGTAGCCGATGTCGCGCTCGCCATTGGCGCCGATGCGGTCGCGCCGGCCCAAGGTGGCGCCGTGGAACAGCGTGACGTTGCGGCCGATGCGCACGCCGGGGCTGACCACCGTGCCCCAGCCGTGGGTCAGCGCCAGCCCGGGGCCGATCTGCGCGCCCCAGGGCAGGTCCATGGCGGCGCCGTGCGTGGCCATGCGGTGCAGCAGCTTCAGCGCGGGCAGCAGCAGGCGCCCCGCCCCGCCGCCGTCGCGCGCGGCCTGGCACAGCCGCATGGTGACCACGGGGCGGAAGGTGCGCCGCGTGAGGAAGCCCTTCAACGCCAATGCCGCGCTGTAGCGGCCAAACTGCCGGTGCGTGTCGGCTTTCAAACCATCCCAAGTACTCATTGTTCTCCTACCGTTGAATTGCCGATGTAGACACTGCCTATGTTGACATCGTGGCAGTGTTATCGATTCGGCCTGAACGCGGCGCGCAATTGACACGCGCGGCGGGGCGGCGCGGTTTCGATATCACTTGCCTTACTGCAATTCGACGGCGGCGGGCGCCCGCGACGCGCTCACGGCACGATCGCGGTCACCTCGATCTCCACCTTGGCCTGGTCCTCCAGCAGCGCGGCCACCTGCACCGCCGTCATGGCCGGGTAGTGCTGGCCGATGATCTCGCGGTAGGCCGCGCCGATCCCCTTGTAGGCGCCCATGTACTCGCGCTTGTCGGTGACGTACCACGTCATGCGCACGATGTGCTCGGGCCGGGCCTGCGCCTCGGCCAGCACGGCCACGATGTTGAGCAGGCACTGGCGCGCCTGGCCGGCGAAGTCGCTGGTGTGGAACACGCCCTGGCCGTCCCAGCCTATCATGCCGCTGACGCAGACCGTCCTGCCGCTGGCGGCCACGCCGTTCGAATAGCCGCGCGGGCGCACCCAGCCCGGTGGTTGCAGGAAATCCATGGTCAGCCTTTCTGGGTTTTCAACAGTTCGCGCGCGATGATCAATTGCTGCACCTCGGTCGCGCCCTCGTAGATGCGCAGCGCGCGGATCTCGCGGTACAGCCGCTCCACCGGCTGCTCGCTGACCACGCCCAGGCCGCCGAACATCTGCACGGCGGCGTCGATCACCTGCTGCGCGGTCTCGGTGGCCGTCATCTTGGCCATGGCCGCCTCCTTGGTCACGACGCGGCCCTGGTCGCGCTGCCAGGCGGCGCGGTAGGTCAGCAGGGCGGCGGCGTCGATGCCGGTCGCCATCTGCGCCAGCCTGGCCTGCGTCAGCTGGAAGTCGGCCAGCGTGTGGCCGAACATCTTGCGCCCTGTGGCGCGCGCCAGCGCCTCGTCCATCGCGCGGCGCGCGAAGCCCAGCGCGGCGGCGGCCACCGAGGTGCGGAACACGTCCAGCGTGGCCATCGCCACCTTGAAGCCCTGCCCCGCCGCGCCCAGGCGCCGCGCGGCCGGCACGCGGCAGTTGGTGAACACGAGGCGCGCCAGCGGGTGCGGCGCGATCACGTTGATGCGCTCGGCGATTTCCAGGCCCGGCGTGTCGGCGTCGACGATGAAGGCGCTGATGCCGCGCGCCCCGGGCTGCTCCCCGGTGCGCGCGAACACCACGTAGAAGTCGGCGATGCCGCCGTTGGAGATCCAGGTCTTTTCGCCGTCCAGCACGTAGTCGCCGCCGTCGGCCACCGCCGCGCACCGCATGGCGGCGACGTCGGACCCGGCCTCCGGCTCGGACAGCGCGAAGGCCGCGATGGCCTCGCCGCGCGCCACCCGCGGCAGGTAGGCCTCCTTGTTGGCGTCGCTGCCGAACAGGCTGATGGCGCCCGAGCCCAGGCCCTGCATGGCGAAGGCGAAATCGGCCAGGCCGGAATGGCGCGCCAGCGTTTCCCGGATCAGGCAGACGGCGCGCGTGTCGATCGCGTCGCGCGCGCCGCCGTGGGCCGCGCCGCCCACCGCGTGGCGCAGCCAGCCGGCCTCGCCCAGCCGGCGCACCAGTTGGCGGCAGGCCCCGTCGACGTCGGCGCCGTGGCCGTCGTGGATGTGCTCCGCCGCCCAGGCGTCCAGCGCCCGCTCCAGCGCGGCGTGTTCCGGCGCGAAGAAGGGCCAGTCCAGATATGCTTTGTCGGCCATTAGTCCCCCTCGAATTCCGGTTTTTGCTTGGCCACGAAGGCGTGGTAGGCGCGGTGGAAATCGTTGGTGGCCATGCAGATGGCCTGCGCCTGCGCCTCGGCCTCGATGGCCTCGTCCACGCCCATGTTCCACTCCTGCTGCAGCATCTTCTTGGTCATGCCGTGGGCGAAGGTGGGGCCGTCGGCCAGGCCTTGCGCGGTGGCCCTGGCGGCGGCCGGCAGCGCGTCCGGCGCGTGCAGGCTGTTGAGGAAGCCCCAGCGCTCGGCCTCCACGCCGGACATGGCGCGGCCCGTGTACAGCAGCTCGGCGGCGCGGCCCTGGCCGATCACGCGCGGCAGCAAGGCGCAGGCGCCCATGTCGCAGCCGGCCAGGCCCACGCGGGTGAACAGGAAGGCGGTCTTGCTGCGCTCCGTGCCGAGCCGGATGTCGGACGCCAGCGCCAGCATGGAGCCGGCCCCGGCGCAGATGCCGTCGATGGCCGCCACGATGGGCTGCGGGCAGGCGCGCATGGCCTTCACCAGGTCGCCCGTCATGCGGGTGAAGGACAGCAGGCCGGGCATGTCCAGCCTGGTCAGCGGGCCGATGATGTCGTGCACGTCGCCGCCGGAGCAGAAGTTCTCGCCGGCGCCGTTGACGACGATGGCGTGCACGTCGTCGGCGTAGGCCAGCGCGCGGAACAGGTCGCGCAGCTCGGCGTAGGATTCGAAGGTGAGCGGGTTCTTGCGCTCGGGGCGGTTCAGGGTCAACGTGGCGACGCCGCGCTCGACGCCGAACAGGAAGTGGCGCGCCTGGTGGCCGGCCAGCGAGGCGCGGTTGCCGGGCAGCTGTTGCGGTTCTCCGGGAAGGTGTTTCATGGTGTCCTTTGCTTAGTTTTCGGGCGCGTCGAGGTGGCGCTTCATCTGCGACAGCAGCGTGATGAGCTGCGCCTTGTCCTCCTGCGAAATCGGCTGCAGCAGCTCGGCGATCCAGCCCTCGTGCACCTCGGCCATGGCGGCGAAGGCCTCGCGGCCGGCCGGCGTCAGCGTCACGCTGTAGGCGCGGCCGTCGCGCGGATCGGGCACGCGCGCCACCAGCCGCTCCTGCTCCAGCTGGTCGGTGATGCCGGTGATGTTGCCGCCGGTGACCATCATGCGCTTGGACAGCTCGCCCATGCGCAGGCCCTCCGGGTGGCGCTCCAGCTGCGCCATCAGGTCGAAGCGCGGCAGCGTGATGCCGAAGGTGGCGCGCAGGCGGCCGCGGATCTCGTTCTCTATCTTGGTGGTGCAGGACAGCATGCGCAGCCACAGCTTGAGCGACTGGTGGTGGTCCTGCGTGAGGCGGCTGGCCAGGTCGAGCACCTGGGCCTCGCCGCCGTGTGGATGGTCGTCCGGGAGGGGCATGGTCGTCTTCACCTTACATCACTTCGCCGCCGGCGACGGCGATCGCTTGTCCATTCATGGCGGACGAATCGGGCAGGCACAGCCAGGCCACCGCGTTCGCCACCTCCTCGCTTTGCACCAGCCGCTTTTGCGGATTGCCGGCCGCCAGTTCGGCGCGCGCCTGGTCCTCGCTGCGGCCGGTCCTGGCGACGATGTTGGCGATGGCGTCCCGCACGATGTCGGTCTCCGTGTAGCCGGGGCAGACCGCGTTCACCGTCACGCCCTTGGCCGCCACCTCCAGCGCCAGCGCGCGCGTCAGGCCGATCACGCCGTGCTTGGCGGCGACATAGCCGGACACGTAGCGGTAGCCGGTCAGCCCCGCCGTCGACGCCACGTTGACGATGCGGCCCCACCCCGATTCCAGCATGGCCGGCAAGGCCGCCTGGCAGCAATGGAACACGCCGGACAGGTTCACCGCCAGCATCTGCTGCCAGTGCGCGGTGTCGGTCTTGAGGAAGGGCGCGGGCCGCGCCTGGCCGGCGTTGTTGACCAGGATGTCGACGGGGCCGAAGCGCTGCGCGGCGGCGGCGAAGCCCAGTTCGACCGAGGCCTCGTCGGCCACGTCCATCCCCTGCACGGCCACCTCGCCCAGGGGCCGCAGCGCGAGCTGGGCCTCGGCCAGCTTGGCCACGTCGCGCCCGGCCAGCGTGACGCGGGCGCCGCGCAGCAGCAGCGCGCGCGCGCAGGCCAGGCCGATGCCGCGGCCGCCGCCGGTCACCAGCGCGTGTTTGCCTTTCAAGGTGTCCATCGTCTATCCCTCCAGCAGCCGCGCGGCCACCTGTTGCGGACTAAGGCCGGTGTTGGCCGCCGCCAGCTGCCGCTCGCGTTCAAGGTTCCGTTCAAGCTGCTGCTTGCCCGGCATGTATTGCCTCGGCCAGGCCACCGGCCGGTGACCCAGTTTGGCCGCCTCGTGCAGCGTCCACGCCGGATCGGCCAGATGCGGGCGGCCCACCGCGCACAGGTCGGCGCGGCCGGCGGCGATGATGCCGTTGGCGTGGTCCGCCTCGAAGATGGAGCCCACCGCCATCGCGGCGATGCCCGCCTCGTTGCGCACGCGGTCGGCGAAGGGGGTCTGGAACATGCGGCCGTAGAGCGGTTTTTCCAGCTTGCTGACCTGGCCGGACGAACAGTCGATGACGTCGGCGCCTGCCTGCTTGAACAGGCGCGCGATGGCCACCGCGTCGTCCGGCGTGATGCCGCCCTCCACCCAGTCGTGGGCCGAGATGCGCACGCTCATCGGCTTGTGCGCGGGCCAGGCGGCGCGCATGGCGGCGAACACCCGCAGCGGGAAGCGGCAGCGGTTCTCCAGCGCGCCGCCGTACTCGTCGCCGCGCTGGTTGGTGAGCGGCGAGATGAAGGACGACAGCAGGTAGCCGTGCGCGCAGTGCAGTTCCAGCCAATCGAAGCCGGCCTGGTCGGCGGCCAGCGTGGCGCGCGCGAAGTCCGCCTCGATGCGCGCCATGTCGGACAGCGTGGCGGTGCGGGCGGTCTGCGACACGCCGGCCAGGTATTGCTGCGCGGAGGCCGAGACCAGCGGCCAATTGCCGGCGTCGGCGGGCAGCGGCAGGTCGATGCCGTCCCACATGGCGCGGGTGGAGCCCTTGGCGCCCGCGTGGCCCAGTTGCAGGCCGATCGCCGCGTCGCTGTGCCGGTGGACGTAGTCGACGACGCGCTTCCAGGCCAGCGTGTGTTCGGGCGTGTACATGCCGGGGCAGTGCGGCGTGATGCGGGCGTCGGCCGAGACGCAGGTCATCTCGGCCATCACCAGCGCGGCGCCGCCCATGGCGCGCGCGCCCAGGTGCACCAGGTGGTAGTCGCCGACGGTGCCGTCCACGGCGCTGTACTGCGCCATCGGCGAGACCACGACGCGGTTCTTCAGCACCAGGCCGCGCGCCTTGAACGGCGTGAACATCGGCGGAATGGCCGGCGCGGCGCCACCGTCGACGCCGCTTGTGGGGTCTGACCCGGAAGCGCCGCTGACGCCGCTTCCGGCCGGCCATGGCAGGCCGGCCTGGGCGTGGGCGCGCGCGGCGAACCAGCGCTCGTAGCCGGCCACGTAGGCGGGGTCGCGCAGGCGCAGGTTTTCGTGCGACAGGCGCTGGCTGCGCGTGAGCATGGAGTAGGCGAACTGCGGCGCCTCGAGCGCCGTGTAGCGCTCCACGTTCTCGAACCATTCCATGGAGTTGCGCGCGGCGCTCTGTATCTTCAGCACCTCCACCGAGCGCGCGGCCTGGTATTCGTCCAGCGCGGCGCGCACGCCCCCGGCCTCGGCGCCATGGCGCGCGAAGCTGCGCGCCAGCTCGATCGCGTCCTCCAGCGCCAGCTTGGTGCCCGAGCCGATGGAGTAATGCGCCGAGTGCGCGGCGTCGCCCATCAGCACCACCGGCACCTCGCCGTTCCAGTGCACCCACTGTTCGCAGACGATGCGCGGGAACTTGATCCAGGCGCTGGAACCGCGCAGGTGGCCGGCGTTGGACATCAGCGCGTGCCCGTCCAGCTGGTCCGCGAACAGCGTCTCGCACCAGGCGATGGCCTGTTCCTGCGTCATGTCCTCCAGCCCGGCGGCGCGCCACACCGTCTCCGGCGTCTCGACGATGAAGGTCGAGGTGTCGCCGTCGTACTGGTAGATGTGGGCCTGGAACCAGCCGTGCGGGGTTTCCTTGAAGGCGAAGGTGAAGGCGTCGAACTTCTTCCTCGTGCCCAGCCACACGAAGCGGCATTGCCGCGTTTCGATTTGCGGACGGTAGGTGTCGGCGTAGCGCGCACGCACGCGGCTGTTCAAGCCGTCGGAGGCGATCACCAGGTCGGCCCGGTGGCGCGCGGCGAGGTCCCGGTCGTCCGCGACCTCGGTCTCGAACACCAGCTCCACGCCCAGCTCCTCGCAGCGCTGTTGCAGGATGTTGAGCAGGCGCTTGCGGCCGATGCCGCAGAAGCCGTGCCCGCCCGAGGTGATCTTGCCGCCCTTGAAGTGGATGTCGATGTCGTCCCAGTGGTTGAAGGATTGCAGGATGGCGCGCGCTGTGGGCTCGTCGGACGCGGCCAGGTTGCCCAGCGTCTGGTCGGAGAACACCACGCCCCAGCCGAAGGTGTCGTAGGGGCGGTTGCGTTCGACGACGACGACGCGGTGCGATGGATCTTGTTTCTTCATCAGCAGGCCGAAATACAGGCCGGCCGGGCCGCCCCCCATGCAAACGATGTTCATGCGCCCTCCCGCAGCTTGAAGCGCTGCAGCTTCCCCGTTTCGGTGCGCGGCAGCGACGCCACGAACCGCAACGCGCGCGGATATTTGTAGGGCGCGATCTGCTCTTTGACGAACTCCTGCAGCTCGGCCGCCATGCGCGGGCTCGGCTCGAAGCCGTCCTTCAGCACCACGTGCGCCTCCACCACCTGGCCCCTCTCCTCGTCCGGCTTGCCGACCACGCCGCATTCGGCCACCGCCGGATGGCGCAGCAGCGCGTCCTCCACCTCGGGCCCGGCGATGTTGTAGCCGGCCGAGATGATCATGTCGTCGGTGCGCGAGCGGTAGAAGAAATAGCCGTCGGCGTCCATCTCGTAGGCGTCGCCGGTGAGGTTCCAGCCGTCGCGCACGTAGTCGCGCTGGCGCTCGTCGGCCAGGTAGCGGCAGCCGGTCGGCCCCTTCACGGCCAGCCTGCCGATCACGCCCGGGCCCACCGGCTTGCCGTCGTCGTCCAGCACGCAGGCCTGGTAGCCGGGCACCGGCTTGCCGGTGGCGCCGGGGCGGATGTCGTCGTCCGCCGCCGAGATGAAGATGTGCAGCATCTCGGTCGCGCCTATGCCGTCTATCATGCGCAGGCCGGTGGCCCGCTGCCAGGCCTCGCGCGTGGCCAGCGGCAGCGCCTCGCCGGCCGACACGCTCGCGCGCAGGCTGGCCAGGTCGCGGGTGGGCGCCAGCGCCGCCATCTGGCGGTAGAAGGTGGGCGCGGTGAAGCACACCGTGGCGCGGTATCGCTCGATCGCCAGCAGCAGCGTTTCGGGGGTGAGCTTTTCCAGCAGCACGGCGCAGGCGCCGGCGCGCAGCGGGAACAGCAGCAGGCCGCCCAGGCCGAAGGTGAACGCCAGCGGCGGCGTGCCGATGAAGACGTCGTCGGCGCGCGTCTTGAGCACCGAGCGCGGGAAGCAGTCGCAGATGGCCAGCACGTCGCGGTGGAAGTGCATGGTGCCCTTGGGGACGCCGGTGGTGCCGGAGGTGAAGCTGATCAGGCAGACGTCGTCGGCCGCCGTGTCGCAGGCCGTGAACGCGGCCTCCTGCGCCGCCGCCAGCGCCTCGAGCGAGCCCTCGGCGCCGCCCGTGTTGAACCACACGACCTTGCGCGGCAGGCCGGGCGCCGCCTCCAGTTCGGCGCGCAGGCCGTCCGCGCACAGCGCGGCGTCGACCTCGGCCTTGACCAGGATGGCGCCCAGCTCGCGCGCGCGCAGCAGCGGCATGGTGGGCACGGCCACCAGTCCGGCCTTGAGCACGCCCAGCACGGCGGCCGCCATCCAGGGCGTGTTGGCGCCACGCAGCAGCACGCGGTTGCCGGTCTTCAGGCCCATCGGGCCGCGCAGCGCGTTGGCGACGCGGTTCACGTGTTCCAGCAGCTCGGCGTAGCTCCAGTCGCCGCTCGCGGAGCGGATCGCCACGCGGGCGCCGCCGCCCCGCCGGACCGCGCGGTCCAGCAGTTCGGCCACGCAATTGAGGCGTTCGGGGTAGCGCAGCTCCGGCAGGTCGAAGCGCAGTTCGGGCCACAGCTCGCGCGGTGGCAGGTGGTCGCGCGCGTATGGATCCTCATGCGCGCTGGCGCCCATGCCGGCGGCGGGTGGGCCGGATGGGGGCGCGGCGTTTGCTCTGTTCATGGTCGCCCTTGGGTAGGATGGTCGGTTCAAGTCAGTCGGCGGACTTTTACTTTAAACCTAAACTATCCCTGCGACAAGGGCTTTGTGGGGGCCGGGCCGGAACCCCGGCGCGGGTCCCGCTCCGCGCGCGCCTACTCGGCGCCGATGGATTTGCGCACCAGCGCCGACTGGTGGATGACGGCGCGGATCACGTCCGACAGCACGGCCTGCACCGCGTCGCTGGAGAGGAAGCCGGGCGCGAAGCTTTTCAGCGCGCTGGCCGCGCCGGTCAGGCCCAGGGTCACGCAGCCGGCGTGCAGCCGGTCGATGCGGGTCTGCGCCTCCTGCTGCTCGCCGCGCGCGAACAGCGCGTCGAGTTCACCGCTGGCGGCGGTCAGCTGGTTCTGGAAGCCGGTCAGGTAGACCAGCAGGCGGTCGGCGTTGATCCCCAGCCGCAGCTGCGTGGCCGACGGCGCCTCGGCGTGGTGCTCGTAGCCGCTGGCCGCCTGGTCCAGGAAGGCGGTCAGGTGGATGCGCACCTGGTCGGCCTGGAAGGGCTTGACGATGTAGCCGGCGGCGCCGGCCTTGGTGGCCTGGTGCACGGTCTCCTTGTCGGTGGCCGAGGACACCAGCACGAAGGGCATGGCGCTCAGCGCGGCCTCGCCCTTGACGCGCTGCAGCAATTCCATGCCGGACAGGCGCGGCATGCGCAGATCGCAAAACACGATGGCCGGACGCAGGCCGTCTTCCAGCTGCTGCCAGGCGTCGGCCCCGTCCTCCGCTTCCACTATATCGAACTTGCCGCAACTGTCGATCAGGTGCATCAGCACCATGCGCGAAACGACATCATCATCAACTACCAGTACTTTCATCTAGAAATTCTCCAGTGCCTTCATGGCTGTGGTGTGGCACTGTTGCCCATATTACCCGATAACCATCGCAAATGTCAGTCCGGCTGCGCCACCTGGGCCACCCCGGCCAGCATCGCGCGCAGTTGCGGCAGCTGATCGGCGATGACGTGCCAGTCGGCGCGGTCGGCGGCCTGTTCCAACTGGCCGCACAAGTCGCGCATCTCCGGTTCGTCCAGATAGGCCGCGCTGCCCTTCATGCCGTGGAACAGGCGGCCGGCCGCGTCGCCGTCGCGCGCCGCCAGCGCCTCCTCCAGCTCCGCCAGGCGGGCCGGCAGGTCGGCCAGGAAGGCCGCGCGCAGGCGCGCCTTGAGCGGATCGTCCTCCTGCCCGCGCGGCGCGGGGCGGCTTTGCATCACCGGCGGCAGCGTGGGCGCGCCGCCGGCCGCCGCGGCCTGCACGCCGAACATCGCGTCCAGGTCGTCCAGGCTGGGGCGGGCCTGCTCGCGCGGCGCCATGCGCGGCAGCTTGATGCCGCGCTGCAGCTGGCGCTCGATGGCGCGGCTCAACTGGTAGTGCAGCGCCGCCTCGTCGATCGGCTTGGTGAGGAAATCGTCCATGCCGGAGGCCAGGTAGCGGCTGCGGTCCTCCTCGCTGGCGTTGGCGGTGAGCGCGATGATCATCAATTCCTGGTCGCGCACCGGCGCGCCCTCCGGACCGCCGGCCCGTATCAGGCTGGTGGCGCTGGGGCCGTCCATCTCCGGCATGCGGCCGTCCATCAGTATCAGGTCGTAGCGGGTGCGCGCGCAGGCGGCCACCGCCAGCAGGCCGTTGGCCGCGATGTCGACCTTGTGGCCCAGGTCCTCGAGCATCATGCGGATGATGATCTGGTTGGTCGGGAAGTCCTCGGCGCACAACACCTTGAGCTGGTGGCTGTGCGGCTCGCGCGGCACGTGCACCACCACCGGCGGGGCCACGCCGTCGCGCAGCGGCAGCTCGAAGGTGAACACGCTGCCCACGCCCGGCGTGCTGGCCACGCGGATCTCGCCACCCATCAGCTCCACCAGCTGGCGGCAGATCGCCAGCCCCAGGCCGGTGCCGCCGTAGCGGCGCGTGGTGGTGCTGTCGGCCTGCTCGAACTTCTGGAACAGGCGCGGCATGGCGTCGGCCGGGATGCCGATGCCGGTGTCCTCAACCGTGAACCGTATCAGGTTGCGGCCCTCCTCCTCGGCGGCCGCGTCGCGCGGCAGCTGCTCCACCCGCAGCCGCACCTCGCCGCGCTGGGTGAACTTGAAGGCGTTGCCCACCAGGTTCACCAGCACCTGGCGCAAGCGGGTCGGGTCGCCCACCACGAAGGTCGGCAGGCCGTCGCCGAAGTCCACCGAGAAGCCCACGCTGTAGGCGGCGGCCTGCTCCTCGAACAGGCTGGCCACGTTCTCCACCATGCCGGCCAGCGCGAAGTCGATGTTCTCGATGGTCAGCTTGCCGGCCTCGATCTTGGAGAAGTCCAGCAGGTCGTTGATGATGGACAGCAGCGCCTGGGCGTTGACCTGGGCCCGCTCGATCTGCTCGCGGGTGGCGTCCTGCAGGGTGGCGTCGCGCAGCGCGAAGCCCTGCATGCCGATCACGCCGGCCAGCGGCGTGCGCATCTCGTGGCTCATGTTGGCCAGGAACTCGGACTTCTGCTGCGTCGCGTCCTCCGCCTTCTGCTTGGCGTAGCGCAGGCGCTCGTCGTTGTCCTGCAGCGCGCGGTTGGCCTGCGCCAGCTCCTCGGTGTGCAGCCGCACCTGCGCCTGCTGCTGCATCAGCTGGTCCTGCGTGTCGCGCAACTCGCGCAGCGTCTCCTCCAGGCGCTGGTAGGCCATGGCGTTGTCCAGGCTGACGGCGGCGTGCGCGGCCAGCGTCTGCAGCATGTCCAGGTGCACCTGGCGGTAGGCGTTCTTGGCGCGGCTCTGCACCGACAGGATGCCGACCACGCGGTCGTTGACGATCAGCGGCGTGTACAGCATCGACTGCGCGTATTCGGCCTCGGTGCCGTCGGCCAGCAGCGCGGGCCTGAGCTTTTCCAGCCCGCCGGGCCCCATGTAGCGGCTGTACTCGTTGTAGAAGTCGTTGATGAAGATGTCGTGGCGGTGGAACAGGCACCACACGGCCAGCTGGTCCGGGTCGTCCACGCGGCGGCTGTACGGCAGGCTGCGCAGGCCGCGCTCCATCGAGAACGGGAACTCCAGCAGGCCGGCCTCCTCGCGGTAGAAGCCGACGCCGAACATGTCGGTGTCCATCAGGTGGCGCACGTGGCGGTACAGGGTGCGCATGGCCTTCTCGATGTCCAGCGTGGCGCTCATCTCGCGCCCGATCTCGCTCAGCACCGAGATGTTGCGGTGCGCCTGCTCCACCGCCTCCTTCTGCGACTCCACCTCGTGCTTCTGGCGCTCGGCGTCCATGCGGCGCTGCTCGGCCTCGGCGCGCTGGGCCTCGGCCTCGACGCGGCGCCGCTCCAGCTCCGTCTTCTGCTGCTGCAGCAGCTGGTTCTTCAGCTCCACCTCGGTGGTGCGCAGGCCGACCTGGTATTCCAGCTGCGCCTTCTGCGAACGCAGCTGGCGCATGCGCACCCGGTACACGGCCCAGGCGCTGCCCAGCAGCAGGGCCGCCACCGAGCCGCGGAACCACCAGGTCTTCCAGTACGGCGGCAGGATGGTGATGTCCAGCGTGGCCGCGTGGTCGGTCCAGACGCCGTCCTTGTTGGCCGCCTTCACGCGGAACACGTAATGGCCGGGGTCCAGGTTGGTGTAGGTGGCGAAGCGCTTGGCCGAATCGGTCACCACCCAGTCCTTGTCGAAGCCCTGCAGCTGGTAGGCGTAGCGGTTGCGCTGCGGCGCGGCGTAGTGCAGCGCGGCGAACTCCAAGGAGAACACCGAGTCCTGCTCGCGCAGCGTGAGCGCGGCGGTGTGCTCGATGGCGTTGCTCAGGATGCCGTCGCCCTGCCCCACCCGCACCGGCTTGTTGAAGATGTGGAAGTCGGTGATGGCCACCGTCGGCGCCACGCTGTTCTCGCGGATCTCGGCCGGCGCGAACGCGGTCACGCCGTTGAAGCCGCCGAAGTACATGGTGCCGTCGGGCGTGCGCAGCGCCGAGCCGTCGAAATAGGCGCCCTCGATGGTGCCGTCGGCGGCGCCGTAGTTGCGCACCTGGCCGGTCTGCGCGCTCAGGCGGCTGATGCCGGTGTTGGTGCTGAGCCAGAGGTGGCCGCGCTCGTCGTCCAGGATGCCGGCGATGGCGTCGTCGGCCAGGCCGTCGCGGCGCTGGTAGCGGCGGAACCGCACGCCGCCGTCGGCGCCGATCTCCATCCGGTTCAGCCCCCCGGCCGTGCCCACCCACACCACGCCCTGGCGGTCCTCGTACAGGTAGTGCACCTCGTCGTGGCTCAGGCTGGCGGGGTCGGCGGGGTCGTGGCGGAAATGGCGGAAGTGGCCGGTGCCGCGGTCGAGCAGATCGAGGCCGTTGAAGGTGCCGACCCACAGCGCGCCGCGGCTGTCCTCCAGGATGGGCCGCACCACGTTGTCGGCCAGGCTGTTGCTGTCGGACGGGTCGTGGCGGTAGGTGCGGGCGGCGCCCGTCCTGGGGTCGTAGCGGTGCAGGCCGCCGCGGGTGGCGATCCACAGCACGCCGTCGCGGTCGCCGGCGATGTTGCGCACGTTGTCGCCGTCCGGGTCGCCGGCCCAGGCGCTCACGCGCTTGAAGCGGCGCGTGGCGGGGTCGAAGCGGCGCACGCCGTTGCGCCCGCCCACCCACAGCGCGCCGCCGGGGCCGCGCTCGCGCCACAGCGCCATCACCTGCGGGTCGCGCGCGTCGGCGAAACCGGGGCCGGAATCGCGGAACACCTGGCCCTCGCCGGCCACCGGGTCGTACAGCGTGAGGCCGTCGTTGTTGCCCAGCCAGAGCTTGCCGCCGCCGGCGTCGACGATGGCGCGCACCTTGTTGTCGGACAGCGAGGCGGGACGCTCGGCGTCGTGCACCAGGCGCGCGAAGCCGCCGCTGCCCAGGTCCACCCGGCTCACGCCGTTGTACCAGGTGCCCACCCACAGCGTGCCGAGGCGGTCGCGGAACAGCGACGACACGTAGTTGTCGGCCACGCTGTGCGGGTCCGTCACCTGGTGCCGGTACTGCACGAAGCGCTGGTCGTCCGGGCGCCAGCGGAACAGGCCCTCGGTCTGGGTGCCGGCCCACACGATGCCCTCGCCGTCCTGGTAGATGGTGGTGACCACGCCCGGCCTGAGGCCCTCGCGCTCGCCGATGCGGCGGCGCGACGGCGCCGCGCCCCTGGCGCCCGGCGCCAGCTGCCATTGCTCGATGCCGCCCATGGTGCCCACCCACAGGGTGCGCTGCTGGTCGGCGTACAGCGACATCACGGCCTCGAAGCGGGTGTCCGGCGCGGCCTCCACGCGGAAGTGGCGGAAGCCCTGCGCGCCCGGCTCCAGCATGTCCAGGCCGGTCGCGGTGCCGACCCACAGGCGGCCGTCGGCGTCGCGCGCCAGCGCGTTGACCTGGTCGTTGCCCAGGCTGGCCGGCAGCGCCGCGTCGTGGTGCCAGAAGCGGTAGCGGCCGGTGGCCGGGTCGAAATGCTGCAGGCCGTCGGAGGTGCCTATCCACAGGCCGCCCTTGCCGTCGTCGACGATGGCGCGCACGTGGCGGTTGCCGTTGCCGCGCTTGACCGGCTCGTTGGGCGGGAAGTGGGTGAAGCTCTGGGTCAGCGGCTCGTAGCGGTCCAGGCCGCCGTCGGTGCCGACCCACATCCGCCCGGCGCCGTCCACGTGCAGCACCCGCACCCAGTTGTCGACCAGGCTGGCCGGGTCGGCCGCGACGCGGCGGAAGGTGACGATGCGCGCGCCGTCGTAGCGCGACAGGCCGGCCTGGCTGCCGAACCACATGAAGCCCTGCTGGTCCTGCGCCACCGCCAGCACCGATTCCTGCGCCAGCCCCTCCTCCATCGCCAGCTGGTCGAAGCGCAGCGTGCGCGGCGGCGCGGCCGCCTGCGCCGGGCCGGGCGCGGCCTGGCCGAGCGCCAGCAACAGCAGCGCCGATGGCAGCAGCTGGAGCGTTCGGCGGTGGAGGCGGCGGGCAGACGGCACGGGGGACCAGTTAGGGAAAGGTGATGGGTGGCGGGAGGCGGTTCGCGGTTTCAGGAGCCGAAGAAGGCCAGCACGTCCTCCTTGCGGGCCTGCGTGTCGCGCTGGCCCAGGCGGATCAGCTCGCAAGTATACGTGGATTCGAACAACAGGTACGACGCCAGCGCGGCGCCGCGCGTTTCGGTCGCGCCTATGCCGGACAGCATGGTGCGGATCGGCGCCGGCAGGCTGGCGATGTGGCGGCTGGCGATGTCGTCGAGCCGCTCGGACGGCGCGATCACCAACAGCTCCACGGGCCGCAGCGGCGTCTGCGACAGGTACTCCTCCGGCAGCAGCGACAGCGTCTTGTTGACCCGGTTCAGGCGCTCGATGTCCACCGCCAGGCTGTCCAGGAAGATCGAGGACAGCGCGTGGCCGGCGATCTGCGCCAGGCTGGGATAGCGCGGCGCCTCGGTCTTCTGGGTGGCCGGCTCGGTGAGGCGGCCGGCGCCCACCACCAGCACCTTGTCCGCGCCCAGGTGGATGGCCGGCGAGATCGGCGCCAGCTGGCGCATCGAGCCGTCGCCGCAGTATTCCTGCTGGCCACCCAGGTACAGCGGCGTGGCCGGGAAGATGAAGGGGATGGCCGACGACGCCAGCAGGTGCTCGACGCCGATCTGGTCCTGCAGCGCGATGCGCTGCATGCGCACCCACGGCGCGATCTCGGCGGCGGTCTGGTAGAAGGTGATGTGCTGGCCGCCGGTGTAGGACGAGGCGGTGACGGCCAGCGCGTGCAACAAGCCCTCCTGCAGCACCGTGTCCAGCCGCGGCAGGTCCAGCATGCGGTGCAGCAGCGACACCAGCGGTGTGTTGTCGAGCAGGGACTGGGGCGGCGCGGCGCGCCACTTGCGCAGCAGCCAGCCGAACGACAGCAGCGACAGCCAGCGCGCGCCGGAGCGGATCACGCCCAGCGAGTCGGCGCGGTAGACCTGCTCGACCTCCATATTGGTCCACACGTCGAGCAGCTTTTGCACGCCCTCGCCGAAATTGTCGGCGCGGCAGGCCAGCGCGGTGCCGTTGATGGCGCCGGCCGAGGTGCCGCAGATGATGCTGAACGGGTTGCGCGACGGCGGCCAGCCGTCCTCCCACAGGATCTCGGAAATGGCTTGCAGCACGCCGACCTGATAGGCGGCGCGGGCGCCTCCCCCGGTGAGTATCAGGCCTGTTTTCTTTTTCATTCCCATCTTAGAGAGAGTAGCAGGGTCCGCCCGCTTTGGGCAGTGGCGGGGTTACCACAGTGACAATATATTTATCCTATTGTCAATTATATCCCGATAACAAGCTAGTCGCCGAGCACGGCGCCCTCGCGGCGCGGATCGGCGCCGCCGAACCACAGTTCGCGCCCGCCGCGGCGCAGGCGCTGGATGCCCTGCAGGCCGGAGTTCTGCTCGTACTGGCGGATGTCGTGGCCGCGCGCCTTGAGCGCCTCCAGCACCTCCGGCGCGACGCGGTTGGCCTCCAGCTCCGTGGGGCCGTTGCGGCTGCCGAAGTTGGGCAGGCTGATGGCTTGCTGCACGTCCAGCCCCCAGTCCAGCGTCCCCACCAGCACCTTGGCCACGTAGTTGATGATGGCCGAGCCGCCCGGCGAGCCGGTGGCCAGCACCAGTTTTTTTGTCGCCTTGTCGAACACCAGCGTGGGCGACATCGCGCTGCGCGGGCGCTTGCCCGGCTGGACGCGGTTGGCGATCGGGCCGTTCTCGTCGGCCGCGTCGAAGGAAAAGTCGGTCAGCTGGTTGTTGAGCAGGAAGCCGTCCACCATCTGGCGCGCGCCGAAGGCGTCCTCCACCGAGGTGGTCATCGACAGGCCGGCGCCATGGCCGTCCACCGCCACCAGGTGCGAGGTCGAAGGCCGCTCGGGCGCCGTGTCCGCGCCCCAGGCGACGGCCACGTCCTCGGGCACGCCGGCGGGCGCGCGGCCCATCGAGCGCTCGGTGATCAGCGCCGCGCGCCGCGCCAGGTAGCGCTTGTCCAGCAGCGAGGCCACGCCGCGGCCGGGCAGCGGCACGAAGTCGGTGTCGGCCAGGTAGCGGTTGCGGTCCGCGTAGGCCAGCCGGCCCGCCTCGGTGAACAGGTGGATGGCCTCGGCGCCCACCTTGCCGTCCACCGGCGCGAGTTTCTCCATACCCTTCCCCTCCAGCACGCCCAGCATCTGCGCGATGGCGACGCCGCCGGACGAGGGCGGCGGCATGCCGCACACGGTCCAGGCCTTGTAGTCGGCGCACACCGGGTCGCGCTCCTTCGGCTGGTAGCCGGCGAGGTCGGCGGCCGTCAGCAGGCCGGGGTTGACCGGGTGCGCGGCCACCTTGGCGGCGATGTCGCGCGCGATGCGGCCGGTGTGGAAGGCGTCCGCGCCGCCCTTGGCGATCTCGCGCAGGGTGCGCGCCAGTTCCGGGTTTTTCAGCACGTGGCCGACCGGCCAGGGCTTGCCGTCCTGGTAGAAATAGGCGGCGGCGACGGGATCGCGCCGCAGGTAGCGGTCGTGGGCCAGCAGCGCGTTCAGGCGCGGGCTGACCGCGAAGCCGTTTTCGGCCAGCTTGATGGCGGGCGCGAACAGCGCCGCCCACGGCAGCTTGCCATGCTCGCGGTGCGCCAGTTCCAGCATGCGCAGTACGCCGGGCGCGCCCACCGAGCGGCCGCCGACCACGCCGGTCTCGCGCGACACCGGTTTGCCGTCCGCGTCCTGGAACAGGCGCTCGGTGGCGGCCGAGGGCGCGGTCTCGCGGCCGTCGTAGGCCTGCACGCGCTTGCCGTCGAAGTGCATCAGGAAGGCGCCGCCGCCGATGCCGGACGACTGCGGCTCCACCAGCGTCAACACCAGTTGGGTGGCGATGGCCGCGTCGATCGCGGCGCCGCCCCGCCTGAGCATCTGGTAGCCGGCCTCGGTGGCGTGCGGATTGGCCGCCGCCACCATGTATTTGGCGGCCGGCTTGCCGGCCTTCTCGGCGTAGCCGGTGGCGATTTCGGGCGCCGCGTCCTGGGCGCCGGCATGGGGGCTGGCCAGCGCGGCCAGCAAGGCCGCGAGCGACGCGGCCGCGGCCAGCTTGTGCAACTCGATCATGTGGGCTCCAAATGGAAACGGGCGCGCAGCCAGCCGACCGCGCGCCCGAACCCAGGCATCCTACAGGATTCCCACTACGTATGCATCACTTCGGTTGCATGCGGATGGCGCCGTCCAGGCGGATGGTCTCGCCGTTCAGCATGACGTTTTCGATGATGCTCTTGGCCAGCTGCGCGTACTCGGCGGGCTTGCCCAGGCGCTGCGGGAACGGCACCATCTTGCCCAGCGCGTCCTGCACCTCCTCCGGCATGCCCAGCAGCATCGGCGTCTCGAAGATGCCCGGCGCGATGGTCATCACGCGGATGCCGTTGCGCGACAGGTCGCGCGCCATCGGCAGGGTCAGGCCGGCGACGGCGGCCTTGGACGCGCCGTAGGCGGCCTGGCCCATCTGGCCGTCGAAGGCGGCCACCGAGGCGGTGTTGATCAGCACGCCGCGCTCGCCGTGCTCGAGCGGCTCGGTCTTGCTCATGGCCTCGGCGGCCAGGCGGCAGATGTTGAAGGTGCCGATCAGGTTGATGTTGACCACGCGCTGGAACACCTCCAGCGGATGGGCGCCCTCCTTGCCCAGGGTCTTCACGGCCGGCGCCACGCCGGCGCAATTGACCACGCCGCGCAGCGTGCCCAGCGCGGCCGCCGCCTCGACGACGGCCTTGCCGTCCGCCTCGGACGTGACGTCGCACTTGACGAACACGCCATTGAGTTCCTTGGCCAGGGCCTGGCCGGCCTCGGCCTGCACGTCGGCCAACACCACCTTGCCGCCGGCGTCCACGATCATGCGCGCGCTCGCCGCGCCCAGGCCCGAGGCGCCGCCGGTGACGATGAATACGTTGTCCTTGATTTGCATGTCTTCCCCTTCTCGCGAGTTAAATTCCGTCAAGGGTATCGTTTACGTAAACGTAAGGCAACGCCTTTGTCGCATTCGCCACCCAAGTGTCGAAAAATTTTACACTCGGCCCCACGTGCCGACCCTATCAAAACGCAAGTGATTGATTCGGCAGGGAATTTCCTATATGGAATGGTAATTGCTTTAAAACATCTATAATTACTTTTGAGGAAAATTCCCATGTCGATCAAGCACATCGTTGCCGTCCTGGCCATCTGCGCGTCCATCGCTCCCGCCGCGCAAGCGACCGTGGTCAGCCTGAAAGCAAGCGGCACCATCTCATACGGCTATGATTACGCGGGGATTTTTGGCGCGGCCAACGCCGACCTGACGGGCAAGGCGTTCTCGCAAACCCTCAGCATCGACATGGATGCCAACTATCGCTACACCCGCACCGATATGGATAACGTTTCTGGCAATTTCATCGAACTGAGCACCACGGTCGATGGCAACACCTACACGGCGGACCTCAGCAATTGGGGAGAGGTGGGCGTCTACAAGACCCTGTCCACTTACGGCAACAGCTACTGGTACTCGTATAGCGACCAGTTCTACGCCAACGGCGGCGGCTACGTCAATGGCGGCGCGCAGTATATCAGCGCGTACCAGAACATCTATTCCTATGACAACGCGTTCGCGGGCGGTACCGCCGTGACGGACACCGTCAGCCGCGCCGTGCAGTCGAACGACTTTGGCTACGCTTCCTTCGAGCTGTACGACACCGCGTATAATTGGAGCACCCAGACTTACTTCGACGCCAACAGCGGCCTGGTCTTCGAATTGAACGCCGCCGAGCAACTGGCGGCCAAGTCGGCGGACGTGCCGGAACCGGCCAGCCTGGCATTGTTCGCGATCGGCCTGGTGGGCGCGGCAGCGGCCCGCCGCCGCAAGCGCGCCTAACACTGCACCCAGGCGCCCTGGCGGCTGCACATGCGGCCGGAGGGATCGAGCACGATATTGCCGGCGCCGCTGCGGTATGGCGTGCCGCCGGCGTCGCGGCAGCCCAGCATGTCGCAGTTATTCAGGGGCTGGACGCCGGGCGGCGGGATCCACGGGGCCGGAGCGGGACTCACGGCCGGGCCGGGCGCGGGCCTGGCCAACGGCGCCACCACGACGGGCGGGCTGGGAACGGCGCGGCGCTGGGCCGGGCTCTTCGTCGGCGGACGGCGGCACGGTTCGACCAGCAGCCGCTTGCCGTCCGGCGCCAGCGCGCAGACCGGCAGGCGCCGGTAGGCCTCGAGCGCGGCCCCATCCTCCGCAGCGGTGCCCGCGGCCAGCAAGCCCAGCAGAGTCGTCAACAACAGCGTCCTCATGGCGTCCTCCCATCCGGCGGTGACGCCCTCATCGTACCCCTCCCCGCCGCTCCCCGTTATTCATTATCAAAGAGACATCGGTGTCAGGCGCGACATTCGGACACTTTGTACGCTATGCGCACGGAATGTCCGAATGTCGCGCCTGACACCGATGTAGTTGGGGAAAGTTCCGGGGCCTGGCCGCGCGGGGGCGGCCGGGTGGCGGGATTTATTTGGCGGGCGCCGCTTGCACGGGCTCGGCGGGGGCCATCAGGGGCGGCGGTGGCGGCGCGTGCGCGGGCGCGGGCGCGGCGGCGTGGACCGGCGCGTGCGTGGTGACGGCCAGCCAGCCGGTCGCCGGCAGCAGCGGCACCAGCAGCAGCGCGACGATGTTGATGATCTTGATCAAGGGATTGACCGCCGGTCCGGCCGTGTCCTTGTACGGGTCGCCCACGGTGTCGCCGGTGACGGCGGCCTTGTGCGCGTCCGATCCCTTGCCGCCGAAGTTGCCGTCCTCGATGTATTTCTTGGCGTTGTCCCAGGCGCCGCCGCCGGTGGTCATCGAGATCGCCACGAACAGGCCGGTGATGATGGTCCCCATCAGCAAGCCGCCCAGCGCGGCCGGTCCCAGCAGCATGCCGACCAGGATCGGCACCAGCACCGGCAGCAGCGAGGGGATGATCATTTCCTTGATGGCCGACGCGGTCAGCATGTCGACCGCCTTGTCGTATTCCGGCTTGGCCGTGCCTTCCATGATGCCCTTGATGTCGCGGAACTGGCGCCGCACCTCGACCACCACCGCGCCGGCCGCGCGCCCCACCGCCTCCATCGCCATGGCGCCGAACAGGTAGGGGATCAGGCCGCCGATGATGAGGCCGACGATCACCATCGGGTTCGACAAATCAAAGGTGATGCTGCGCCCCACCGATTCCAGCGCGTGCGTGTAGTCGGCGAACAGCACCAGCGCGGCCAGGCCGGCCGAACCGATCGCGTAGCCCTTGGTGACGGCCTTGGTGGTGTTGCCCACCGCGTCCAGCGGGTCGGTGATGGCGCGCACCGAGTCGGGCATGCCGGACATCTCGGCGATGCCGCCGGCGTTGTCGGTGATCGGGCCGTAGGCGTCCAGCGCGACGATGATGCCGGCCATCGACAGCATGGCGGTGGCGGCGATGGCGATGCCGTACAGCCCGGCCAGCTGGTAGGACACCAGGATGGCGGCGCACACCGCCAGCACCGGCCACGCGGTCGATTTCATCGACACGCCCAGGCCGGCGATGATGTTGGTGCCGTGCCCCGTGGTGGACGCCTCGGCGATGTGGCGCACCGGGTGGAAGTCGGTGCCGGTGTAGTACTCGGTGATGTAGACCATCAGCCCGGTCAGCACGATGCCGACCACGGTGGCGCCCAGCATGCTGTAGCGCATGGCGTCGTCGGTCCACACCTGCCAGGTGACGACCGCGAAGCCGATCAGCGACAGGCCGGCCGCCCACCACAGCCCGGTGTACAGCGCCGACATGATCTTCTTGCCCGGCTTGGCCTTGACCATGGAGCAGCCGATGATGGACGCCAGGATGGACACCGCGCCCAGCAGCAGCGGATAGACGATGGCCTGGGTCGGCGCGTTGGTGATCATCAGCGCGCCCAGCAGCATGGTGGCGATCAGCGTCACCACATAGGTCTCGAACAGGTCGGCCGCCATGCCGGCGCAGTCGCCGACGTTGTCGCCCACGTTGTCGGCGATCACGGCCGGGTTGCGCGGATCGTCCTCGGGGATGCCGGCTTCGACCTTGCCGACCAGATCGGCGCCCACGTCCGCGCCCTTGGTGAAGATGCCGCCGCCCAGGCGGGCGAAGATGGAGATCAGCGAGGCGCCGAAGGCCAGGCCGATCAGCGGCTTGATGACGTCGTGCGCGCTCTGCGCGGGATTGGGGTAGCCCTTGGAGGCGAGCGAGGTCAGCACCATGTAGAACAGCACCACGCCCAGCAGGCCCAGGCCCACCACCAGCATGCCGGTGATGGCGCCGCCCTTGAAGGCGACGTCGAGCGCCTCGTTCATGCCCTTGGAGGCCGCCTGCGCGGTGCGCACGTTGGCGCGCACCGAGACGTTCATGCCGATGAAGCCGCAGGCGCCGGACAGCACCGCGCCGATCAGGAAGCCGATCGCCGTTTGCGCGTCGAGCAGGAAGAAGATGGCGACCAGCAGCACCGCGCCCACCATCGAGATTGTCTTGTATTGCCGTCCGAGGTAGGCGGCCGCCCCCTGTTGGATCGCCAGTGCGATTTCCTGCATGCGCGGATTGCCGGGGTCCTGCTTCAAGATCCAGCTTCGCGCCCATAAGCCATAAACCACGGCGATCACGCCGCACGCCACTGCGAACCAAAGGCTTGCCGTCATGTTGTCCCCTTCGTTGTTATCAAGCTCGACCACTACGACTCTCGAAAGGCACCCTCTTGGAGCGCCCGCCAGACTGCGTACTGCACAATGCCGATGAAACAGAAGTTGAAGAAGAGTCTACAGCAAAGGTGGAAATTTAAGCAATTTCCGTTTCGTTTTAGGCAAATGTGGCGCAAACACAGCACACGAAAAAAAAGCGGACCGTGCGGTCCGCTTTTTCTGATAAACGATATGGCTGGTTTCGAAGGCTTATTTCGACAGCGCCTCGAACGCGCGGTCGCGGATCTCTTCGACGGCGCCCACGCCCTCGATCTTGCGGTATCGCGGCGCGTTGGCGTCGCCGGACTCGGCCCACTTGTTGTAGTAGCCCAGCAGCACTTCGGTCTGGTTGTGATAGACGTCCAGGCGCTTTTTCACGGTTTCAGGCTTGTCGTCGTCGCGCTGCACCAGGTCCTCGCCGGTGACGTCGTCCTTGCCTTCGACCTTGGGCGGATTGAATTTCACGTGGTACACGCGGCCCGAGGCCGGGTGCGAGCGGCGGCCGCTCATGCGCTCGACGATGGATTCGTCGGGCACGGCGATTTCCAGCACGTAGTCCACTTTCACGCCCGCGTCCTTCATCGCGTCCGCCTGCGCGATGGTGCGCGGGAAGCCGTCGAACAGGTAGCCGTTGGCGCAATCGCTTTCCTTCAGACGCTCCTTCACCAGGCCGATGATGATGTCGTCCGACACCAGCTGGCCCGCGTCCATCACTTTCTTGGCGGCCAGACCCATTTCCGTGCCGGCCTTGATGGCGGCGCGCAGCATGTCGCCGGTGGAGATCTGCGGAATGTTGTACTTTTCCTTGATGAAGTTAGCTTGGGTGCCCTTGCCGGCGCCGGGTGCTCCTAACAGAATGAGACGCATGAAAAAAGTCCTAAATGGATATAAGAAACTTGGGTGGTATGTATGAAAACGCCGCGTGCTTGTCTACCTTCTCTACGAAACTTACCACAAAAGGCCTCATTGACGCCAGTTTGTGAGCGATTTGGCATGTGGGCGTGAGCGGAAGGCGCCGGCGGGCGGAAGGGGCCGAGGTAGCGCTCTCAAGAGTGCCACCCGGCGCGAAGGCGCCGGATGGGCGAACGTACCGCGCGTGTTGCGGGAAGATCAGCTCGGATAGTGGCGGCGGACGCGCTCCAGGTCCTCGGGCGTGTCGACGCCCGCGGCGGGAGCGGTATCGGTGACGTGGACGGCGATCGGGTAGCCGTGCCACAACACGCGCAGTTGCTCCAGGGCCTCGATCGATTCCAGCGGGGACGCTTCCAGTTCCGGGTAGGCCTGCAGGAAATCGTTGCGGTAGGCGTACAGGCCGATGTGGCGCAGCGGCGCGTAGCCGGCCGGCAGCGCGTCCCTGGACTGGGCGAACGCGTCGCGGTGCCATGGAATGGTGGCGCGCGAGAAATACAGCGCGCGTCCGGCCTTGTCCAGCACCACCTTCACGACATTCGGGTTGAAGACGTCGGCCACGTCGTGCAGCGGATGGGCGCAGGTCGACATCGGCACGTCGGCGCCGATGCGGGCGGCGGCGGCGGCCAGCAGCGCGGGATCGATCAGCGGCTCGTCGCCCTGCAGGTTCACCACCACGGCGTCCGGCGCCAGGTTCAGCGCGCGCGCCACCTCGGCGATGCGGTCGGTGCCGGAGGGATGGTCGGCGCGCGTCATGCACACTTCCACGCCGTGGGCGGCGCAGGCGGCGCGGATGTCCTCATGGTCGGTGGCGACGATGATGCGCCCGGCCCCGGCCGACGCGGCGCGTTCGGCCACGCGCACCACCATGGGCTTGCCGCCCAAGTCGGCCAGCGGCTTGTTCGGCAGGCGGGTGGACGCCAGGCGGGCCGGGATAATGACGGTAAAAGCCACTATTCCACCGCATCCTGCAGCGTGCGGGCCTCATCGGCCCACATGATCGGTATGCCGTCGCGGATCGGATAGGCCAGGCGGTCGCCGCGGCAGATCATTTCCTGGGCCTTTTTATCGTACTCCAGCGGTCCCTTGCAAACGGGGCAGACCAGGATATCAAGCAGTCGAGCATCCACGACATTTCTCCACTATGTGTTCGGCCAGCGCGGCATCGATGCGCGCTGAAACCGGAACCACCCACAAGCGCGGGTCGTTCCTCAGTTCTTCAATTTGGGCACATTTTACTGCATCCTTCTCCGTCATCAAGATCAGGTCCGCGTCCACGCCGTCGAAGGGGCGGTCCAGGAAATCGTGATGGTCGGGCAAGGGCAGCTCGGTGAAGCGCAGGCCGGCGCCCTTCAGCATGGCGAAGAAGCGCGCCGGGTTGCCGATGCCGGCGGCGGCCGCCACTTTCAGCTCCCGCCCCGCCAGTTCCGCCAGCGACACGCGCTCGCCGCGGTCGGTCAGCCGTTCGGCCACGTCGCCGGCCAGGATCATACGCGCCGGTTGGCGTTCCTCGCCTGGCGCGACCGCCGCCGCCAGCTCCTTCGTCAATTCCGGCGTGTTCACCACCGTGAAATCGCGGCGGCGGGACGGCTTTTCGCGCAGCGGACCGGCCGGCAGCAGCCAGCCATTGCCCACGCCGCGGCCGTCGAACAGCACGATTTCCACGTCGCGCTGGAGTTTATAGTGCTGCAGGCCGTCGTCCGCGATCAGGATATCCACTTCCGGATGGGCCGCCAGCAGCGCGTGGCCGGCGGCGGCGCGGTCGCGTCCCACCATCACCGGACAGCCGGCGCGGGCGGCGATCAGCACCGGCTCGTCGCCCACCTGTCGCGGGGTGGACGCGGCGGTGACGGGACGGGGCGCGCCGTCCTTGCTGCCGAAGCCGCGCGAAATCACGCCCGGGCGGAAGCCCGCCTCCCGCAAAACCTGCACCAGCCAGATCGTCAGCGGCGTCTTGCCGGTGCCGCCAATAAAGATATTGCCCACCACCACCACCGGCACCGGCAACCTGGTCGACTTCAGCACGCCGGCGCGGAACAGCCCGGCGCGCAGGCCGGACAAGCCGCCGAACAGCAGCGACACCGGCCACAGCGCGCAGGCCAGCGGCCCGCGCCGCAGCCAGTTGCGGGTCAAGGTGGATTCAAGCGAGGAGGATGTCGACATGGGCAACTTGCCGAAGGCGAGCTGAGCCCCATTTGGGGCCTGGCCCCAAATGGGGCTCAGCTCGCTTCACGGCGGGATATTTTATTTGGGGGCGCTGGTTTGCGCGGCGAAGGTGAGCTTGTCGTAGCCGGCCAGACGGGACGCTTCCATCACGTTGATCACCATCTGGTGCATCGCGAACTGGTCGGCGTTGATGATGATCACCGGCGACTTGCCGTCCTGGCCGTTCTGCCTGGCCGCGTTTTTCAGCGTCTCGGCCAGCCCGGCCACGTTCTGGAACGACACCGGCACGTTGTTGACCGTGTAGTTGCCCTTGGCGTCCACCGTCACGTTGATCTCGTTGGGCCGCTCGGGCGCTTTTTCGGCGTCGGCGGTCGGCAGCGTGATCTGCAGTTCGGTGAACTTGCTGTAGGTGGTGGTCACCATCAGGAAGATCAGGATCACCAGCAACACGTCGATGAAGGGGATCAGGTTGATCTCCGGGTCTTCGCGGTGCTGGCCGCGGCGGAAATTCATGCCCATGGCTCAGGTCCGGCGCGCGCAGTGGACCACGTCGACGAATTTGATGGCCTGCTGCTCCATGTCGATGATGAAGCTGTCCACCAGCGCGCGGAAGTGGCGGTAGAACACCAGCGTGGGCATGGCGATCGCCAGGCCGAAGCCGGTGTTGTACAGCGCCACCGAGATGCCGTGCGCCAGTTGGGCCGGGTTGGTGCCGGTGGCGTTCTGGGCGCCGAAGATCTCGATCATGCCGACCACGGTGCCGAACAGGCCCATCAGCGGAGCCAGCGTGGCGATGGTGCCCAGCGTGGTCAGGAAGCGGTCCAGCACGTGCGCCACGCCGCTGCCCGCCTCTTCGATGGTTTCCTTCATCACTTCGCGCGGCGCGTCGATATTGCGCAGCGCGGCCGACAGCACCACGCCCAGCGGCGAACTCTGCTCGAGCTTCTGGATCACGTCCGGCGTGATGTTGCCGCTGCGATAAACGCCGACCACCTCGTCCAGCAACTGGCGCGGGATGATGCGGGCGCGGCGCAGATACATCAGGCGCTCGATGATGAGCGCGGTGGCGACGATGGAAGCGAACAGCAGCGGCCAGATGGGCCAGCCAGCGGCTTGGATGATGGCGAGCAAATCGTACTCCTGGATAAATGGCCGCGCCGGCTGCGCGCCTAAACGCGCAATGTATCTTGTTGGGGACGACTCGGCAAGTATGCGCCGCTTCAAGCTTATCCAAGCTTCTGCACATTTTCTGTGGACAAGATTGTTAGCAAGGACAGGGGCTCCATATCAAGCCTTTGATTTATAAGGATAAATTTTTCATGCATCAAAAACGCGCACCATTCCGCCGGCGAAGCGCGGTGGACAACCCGATAGTTCTCCCCACATTCTGTTGATAAGATTGTGCGCAATGGTCTTGCGAAGCAGGAAAGTGCTTGTTTTTCAAGGACTTTTTGGGCATGCGCAAAAATTTCGCATTGGCATCAAAACGCCGCGAGTTATATGGCTGTGGAAGGTTTCCGCCGAGCTTCCCCGGGGCTTTGGGGACAAGCGCCTGATTCTGCACAAAAACTGTGGATAATATTGTTAGCAATGACACTGCCAAGAGCTAAGTGCCTTGATTCGTAAGGAATTTTTATCAACGCACAAAAAGCAGGCAGACGCCGGACCGTCCGCGCCGGTGCACTTCTGCACACATTGTGTGGATAAGATTGTTAGCAATGGCCCGGACTGCTTGCTATGTCATTGATTTGTAATCATATTGTTTCCATGCGCAAAAATGAGGCACAGCCAAAACCGGCCCGTTTTGATGATACTCAAAAGTTTCGCACAATTTATGTGGATAACTTTGTGCGTAACCGCCGGTGGCCGGCGCAAAGTACTTGATCCTTAAGGATTTTCCTGAAATGCTCATCAATGAAGCATTCGGTTTTATCTTTTAAAATCAATTGTTTACAAAAAATACTTGCCACACTAAATCAGATGTGACATAAGCATGACCTCCGCGAGATTTTGTGGACAGTTACTCTTCAGTTTCCGGTTTGAACCATGATAAACAGCACCGACACCACTTACCCACAGCCCGCCGTGATGACGGTCAGCGCCCTCAACCAGGCGGTTTCCCGGCTGCTGGAGCGCTCCTTTCCATTGAGCTGGATCTCCGGCGAGATCTCCAATTTCACCCGCGCCAGTTCGGGCCACTGGTACTTCACCCTGAAGGACGACGCGGCCCAGGTGCGCGCGGTGATGTTCCGCGGCCGCGCCCAGTACGCCGGCTTCGTGCCGCGCGAGGGCGACAAGGTCGAGGTGCGGGCGCTGGTCACCCTGTACGGCCCGCGCGGGGACTACCAGATCAATGTGGAGGCGATACGCCGGGCCGGCGTGGGCGCGCTGTTCGAGGCCTTCGTGCGGCTCAAGGAAAGGCTGGGCGCGGCCGGCCTGTTCGACCAGGAGCGCAAGCGCGCGCTGCCGATGTTCGCGCGCGCCATCGGCATCGTCACCAGCCCGCAGGCGGCCGCCCTGCGCGACGTGCTGACGGCCCTGCGGCGCCGCGCGCCGCACGTGGCCGTGGTGCTCTACCCCGCCCTGGTGCAGGGGCAGCAGGCGCCGGAGCAAATCGCCGCCGCCATCAACACCGCGTCCGCGCGCGCCGAGGTGGACATCCTGATCGTGTGCCGGGGCGGCGGCAGCATCGAAGACCTGTGGTCCTTCAACGACGAGGGGGTGGCCTACGCCATCGCCAACTGCGCGATGCCGGTGATTTCCGGGGTGGGCCACGAGACGGATTTCACCATCGCGGACTTCGCGGCGGACCTGCGCGCGGCCACGCCGACGGCGGCGGCCGAACTGGCGGCCACGCCGCGCGGCGACTGGCTGGCCTCCCTGCGGGCCGACGCCACCGACCTGCGCCGCGCCATGCTGCGCGCGCTGGGCGAGGCCTCGCAGACGCTGGACAGCCACACCCGGCGCCTGCTCAGCCCCGCCGCGCAGATCGCGCAGCAGCGCGGCAAGCTGCTGGCGCACGCCACCGCGCTGACGCACGCCAACCGCGCGCCGCTGGCGCAGTCGCGCGTGGCGTTCGACAAGCTGCACGCCCGCTGGACTGCCCGCAAGCCGGACGTGTCGGCGCTGCGCACGCGGATGGAGGGCCTGCGCTGCCGCGCCTCGCTCGGCATCGCCAACCAGCACGCGCAGAAGCGCGACGCGCTGCGGGCGCTGTCGGCGCAGCTGGAAATGCTCAATCCCCAGCGCACGCTGGAGCGGGGCTATGCCATCGTCACCGACGGCAAGGGCGCGATACTGCGCTCGCCGGCACAGCTGCGGCCGCGCGAAAGCGTGACGGTGCGGCTGGCCGAGGGCGGCGCCAAGGTGGAAATCGCCAACGTCCAGCCGGAGCTGTAGGGGGAATCAGGCGATCTCCGCCAGAATCACGGACATGCCGATCAGCGCCGGATACTCGGCCGTGATCACGTAGGTGGGGATCTGCGCCAGGTAGTCGCTGAAGCGTCCCTTCTGCTCGAAGCGGCGCCGGAAGCCCGAGCGCGAAAAGAACCCGCCCAGGCGCGGCACGATGCCGCCGCCTATGTACACGCCGCCGCGCGATCCGAGCGTGATGGCGACGTTGCCCGCCATCGTCCCCAGCATCTCGCAGAAGGCCTCCAGCGTCTCCACGCACACCAGGCACTCGCCGCGCAGGCCGCGCTCGATGATCTGCGCCGTGTCGATGTCCTGCGCCGCCACGCCGCCGCGCGCGGCCAGCGCCTGGTACGTCAGCCGTATGCCCGGGCCGGACACCAGCCGCTCCGCCGACACGTGCTCGAACTGGCGCTGCGCGTAGCGCAGGATGTCGATCTCGCGCTCGCTGACGGCGGCGAAGGTGCAGTGCCCGCCCTCGCTGTCCATGGCCATCCATTCCCGTCCCACCGGCACCAGGCCGGACACGCCCAGCCCGGTGCCCGCCCCCACCAGGCCCACCACGCCGTTCAGGCGCGGCGCGCCGCCGCCCACCTGCACCCGGTGCTGTTCCGACAGGAAGGGCACCGAGCGGGCCAGCGCGGCGAAGTCGTTCACCACGTGCAGCGAGCGCAGGCTGAACTGGGAGCAGATGGCCTCCACCGAGAACGACCAGTGGTGGTTGGTCATGCGCACCCAGTCGCCGTCGATGGGGTTGGCGATGGCGATGCCGGCCTGGCGCGCCTGGTAGCCGCCGGCCGCCACCGTCGCCGGCCGCGACAGGTACTGCACGATGGCCGCGCCCAAGGTGGGATAGGCGGCGCACTCGGCGACCCAGATCGCGTCGATGCGTCCGGCCGCCGTCTGCAGGCCGAAGCGGGCGTTGGTGCCGCCGATGTCGGCCAGCAGCCAGGGCCGCTCGTAGCGCGCGCCGCCGCCGCCGTCCTCGTCGAAGAACTCAAGGGAATGCTGCGGGATGTTTTCAAGCTTCATGGCGGCTCCGGAAATCGCGGGTATGCCGCATAGTATAGCCAATGAAAACGATTTCACAACCAAAATCCGGGGGCCGGCGGGCCGCCTCGCATACGCGGGGGGGGCGCTAGCCGCCATACGCGGGCCGCTATGGTCCGGACCGCGCGCCCCGGCGGGCGCGGGCGCTTGTCCCCATGCGGTCCGGGGTCATATGAGCAGGCCGGCGCGCTTGGGTTTACAATAATGGTCGTTTCAGCAAAAATGATTTTCTGACTCAACCAAAAGGACACACACATGGAACATACCCTGCCACCCCTGCCGTATGCACTGGACGCCCTGGCGCCGCACATCTCGCAAGAAACGCTGGAATACCACTACGGTAAGCACCACCAAGCGTATGTCACCAACCTGAACAACCTGATCAAGGGCACGGAATTCGAAAACCTGTCGCTCGAAGAGATCATCAAGAAGTCCTCCGGCGGCGTGTTCAACAACTCCGCCCAGGTATGGAACCACACCTTCTACTGGAACGGCCTGAAGCCAAACGGCGGCGGCGCGCCCACCGGCGCCCTGGCTGACGCGATCAACGCCAAGTGGGGTTCGTTCGACAAGTTCAAGGAAGAATTCACCAAGTCCTGCATCGGCAACTTCGGTTCCAGCTGGACCTGGCTGGTGAAAAAGCCTGACGGCACCGTCGATATCGTCAACACCTCGAACGCGGCCACCCCGCTGACGACCGACAACAAAGCGCTGCTGACCTGCGACCTGTGGGAACACGCTTACTACATCGACACCCGCAACGCCCGTCCAAAATACGTTGAAAACTTCTTCAACCTGGTCAACTGGGAATTCGCGGCGCAGAACTTCGCTTAATCAGCGATCCACGCCGCAAAGCCAGCGCCGCTCACGCCGCGCTGGTTTTTTTATGCCCGGGCCACTTGTAAGCCCGGTGTAAGCCAAGCGTAAGCAAGCAGGAACATTCTTGCTCATCATTTAACAGATTCAAGGGATAGGAGGTGGTCGTCCAGCATTCAGCGCGTACAGATTTGTCGGTTTGATCCACTTATAAATAAGACAGGAGACACACGATGAAGAAGAACGATAGCAAGTCCACGCCACCCCAGGCCACCCGCCGCAAGTTCCTGGGCGGGGCCGCCGCCGGCGCCGCGCTGGCGCTGCCGATGGTCGCGGCGGCGCAAGGCCCCTCGCAGCTGCGCTTCCAGAGCACCTGGCCGAGCAAGGACATCTTCCACGAATACGCGCTGGATTTCGCCAAGAAGGTCAACGACATGACCGGTGGCGACCTGAAAATCGAGGTGCTGCCGGCCGGTTCGGTGGTGCCCGCCTTCGGCCTGCTGGACGCCGTCTCCAAGGGCACGCTGGACGGCGGCCACGGCGTGATGGGCTACAACTACGGCAAGCAGAGCGCCATCGCGCTGTGGACCTCCGGCCCCGTGTTCGGCATGGACGCCAACATGGTGCTGGCCTGGCACAAGTACGGCGGCGGCAAGGAGCTGCTGGCCAAGCTGTACGCGTCGATCGGCGCCAACGTGGTGTCCTTCCTTTCCGGGCCGATGCCCACCCAGCCGCTGGGCTGGTTCAAAAAGCCCATCACCAAGAAGGAGGACCTGAAGGGCATGAAGTTCCGCACCAACGGCTTGGCCATCGACCTGTTCACGGCCATGGGCGCGGCGGTCAACGCGCTGCCGGGCGGCGAGATCGTGCCGGCCATGGACCGCGGCCTGCTGGACGGCGCGGAGTTCAACAACGCCAGCTCGGACCGGCTGCTGGGCTTCCCGGACGTGTCCAAGGTATGCATGCTGCAAAGCTTCCACCAGAGCTCCGAGCAGTTCGAGATCACCTTCAACAAGGCCAAGTACGACGCGCTGCCGCCGAAGATGAAGGCCATCATCGACAACGCCGTGGAGGCCGCGTCGGCCGACATGTCGTGGAAGGCGATCGACCGCTATTCCAAGGATTACCGCGAAATGCAGGCCAAGGACGGCGTGAAGTTCTACAAGACGCCGGACACGCTGCTGCAGGAGCAGCTCAAGGTGTGGGACGAGGTGGTGGCCAAGAAGGGCGCGGACAATCCGCTGTTCCGCGAGGTGGAGAAGTCGCAACTGGCCTTCGCCGAGCGCGCCATGAAGTGGGACATGGACACCAACAACCCGCGCCGCATGGCCTACAACCACTACTTCGGCAGGAAGGCGCCGGCCAAGGCTTGAGCGGAAAGCAGGCGCCACCCGGCGCGCCCGGCGGCGGTCCGCCGCCCGGCGCGCCGGCACAGTCCCCACCTTCCCGGAGCCCCGCATGCAGAACGCACTGTTTTTCATCGACCGCATCAGCAGCTGGGTGGGCCAGGCCTTCTCCTGGCTGATCGTGGCGATGACCTTCCTCATTTCCTGGGAGGTGTTCGCGCGCTACGCGCTGAACCACCCCAATCCCTGGGCCTTCGACCTGATGATCATGATGTACGGCGCGGCCTTCATGATGGCCGGCGCCTACACGCTGGCCAAGAACGGCCACGTGCGCGGCGACGTGCTGTACAGCTTTTTCCCGCCGCGCCTGCAGGCCGGGCTGGACCTGCTGCTCTACATCGTCTTCTTCATCCCCGGCGTGGTGGCGCTGGCGTGGGCCGGCTACAGCTACGCGGCCGAATCGCTGGCCATCAACGAGCACTCCACGCTGACGGCCAACGGGCCGCCGCTGTACCCCTTCAAGATGGTGATCCCGGTTTCCGGCGTGCTGCTGCTGATGCAGGGGGTGGTGGAGATCGTGCGCTGCGTGATGTGCCTGCGCAGCGGCGCCTGGCCGCCGCGCGAGGCCGACGTCGAGGAAGTCGATGTAGAGAAGCTCAAGGAAATGGTGCACGCGGACGGCCCGGGAGAACGGCGATGAGAAAGGAAATCTGGTTTGGCCTGAGCATCCTGGTGGCCATCGTCGCCGCCCTGTTCGTCCTGCTGCCGTCGCCGGCGGACATGACCAACGGCCACGTGGGCCTGCTGATGCTGGCGCTGGTGGTGGTCGCCATCATGCTCGGCTTCCCCACCGCGTTCACGCTGATGGGCATGGGCGTGATGTTCGCCTGGTACGCCTTCCACAGCCGCGACCCGGCCCAGGCGGTGCAGATGACGCTGGACCTGATGGTGCAGCGCGCCTACTCGGTGATGGCCAACGACGTGCTGATCTCGATCCCGCTGTTCATCTTCATGGGCTACCTGGTGGAGCGCGCCAACCTGATCGAGAAGCTGTTCAAGAGTTTGCATATCGCGATGGCGCGGGTGCCGGGATCGCTGGCGGTGGCCACCATCGTCACCTGCGCCATCTTCGCCACGGCCACCGGCATCGTCGGCGCGGTGGTGACCCTGATGGGACTGCTCGCCCTGCCCGCGATGCTGAAGGCCGGCTACAGCACGCAGCTGTCGGCCGGCTGCATCACGGCCGGCGGCTGCCTGGGCATATTGATACCGCCGTCGGTGCTGCTGATCGTGTACGGCGCGACGGCCGGCGTGTCGGTGGTGAAGCTGTACGCGGGCGCCTTCTTCCCGGGCATCATGCTGGCCTTCCTGTACATCGGCTACGTGCTGCTGGTGGCCAAGCTGAAACCCGGCGCGGCGCCGCCGTTGTCGGCGGCGGAGCGCCAGGTTGCGCTGCCGCCGTTCGCGCAAGCCATCACGGACCGGGGCGGCAACCTGGCCGTGCCGGGACTGGCCTCGGCGCTGGGACGGGCGGCGCCGCCCGGCGTGGCGCCGCGCGCGGTGCGCAACAACCTGCTGGTGGCGCTGCTGCCGGCGCTGGCGTTCGCCGCCGTCATGGGTCTGAGCTACCGCTGGGTGACAGCGCCCGCCGCCGCGCCCACCGAGCTCGCGGAACTGGGCGCCGGGCAGGACCTGGGCGCATCCGGCACGGAGGCGGGCGGCTTGGCTGAACCGCCGATGGACAACGCGCTGGAGGAGCCGCCGGCCAACAACGATCTGCAGGAGCCGCCCGCCGAGGAACCCGCGCCGGCGGCGGACGACGGTGCCGCCGCGGGCGCGGCCGGCCGCGGGGCCAGCGGCGCGGCCGCCGGGACGCATCCCTCTGGCACGACCGCCGGTGGTCCGGCGGCGGCGTCCGGCGCTGCTGCGGCGGCGGGAGCGATGCCGGGGGCCGCAGGGGCCGCCGGCGCCGCCAATGCGCCCGAGGCCAGGCCCGCGCCCAACGGCTACTGGATCACGCTGGGCGTCGGCCTGGCGGCGCTGCTGCTGTTCTACGCCTACTTCTCGTTCGCGCGGCTGGAGATCTTCAAGATGCTGATGGGGTCGTTGTTCCCGCTGGCCTTCATGATCCTCGCGGTCCTGGGCAGCATCGTGTTCGGCCTGGCCACGCCGACCGAGGCGGCGGCGATGGGCGCCTTCGGCGGCATGCTGCTGGCGGTGGCCTACCGCCGCTTCAACTTCGCCATGCTACGCGAGTCCGCCCACCTCACCACCAAGACCAGCGCCATGGTGTGCTGGCTGTTCGTCGGCTCCAGCATCTTCTCCGCCGCGTTCGCGCTGCTGGGCGGCCAGGAACTGATCAACGCCTGGGTGCTCGGCATGGACCTGACGCCGGTGCAGTTCATGCTGCTGGCCCAGGTCATCATCTTCCTGCTGGGATGGCCGCTGGAGTGGACCGAGATCATCGTCATCTTCATGCCCATCTTCATACCGCTGCTGGGCCACTTCAATATCGACCCGCTGTTCTTCGGCCTGCTGGTGGCGATGAACCTGCAGACCGCCTTCCTGTCGCCGCCGGTGGCCATGTCGGCCTTCTACCTGAAGGGCGTGGCGCCGCCGCACGTGACGCTGAACCAGATCTTCCTCGGCATGATGCCCTTCATGGCGATCCAGGTGCTGGGCGTGGTGCTATTGTATATGTTCCCCGCGATCGGCCTGTGGCTGCCGCGGGTGCTTTATCAATAACGGCGCAGTAAGGGCGGAGGCTCAGCCGGCTTGCAGGGTGCGGACCATGCGTTCCTCGCTTTTCTCGCCGGCGCCGGCGTTGAAGATCTTCTTCTCGTTGCGCGTCATCAGCAGGCGGTCGCCGGAGAGCGCGTAGGTGCACTGCTCCTCCTGCCGGAACTCGAAGGACACCACGACGAAGGCGCGGCCCGAGCCGTGCAGGTCGAGCCGGCTGGCCAGCGGCGTGCCTTCCGCGCCTATCCACACCTCCAGCGTGCCCTCGAACTCCTTCAGGTGCTTGCGCTGGCGGTCGCTGAGGGTGTTGATGGGCACGGAGAAGGTCAGCAAGCGCGCCGGCTTGCCGTTGTGGGTGGCCGGCTTCTCCGACTTGTAGACGGTGCGCTCCACGTTGCGCGCCAGCGCCTCGGCGGCGGAGGTCATGGGCCGCAGATCGTCCGGCCCCACTTCGCGCAGCGCGTAGATGGTCGGCGTCTTGGCGTTGGGGTTCTTCGCCGTGCCCTGGTTCTCGGCGTCGAGGCGCGCCAGCAGGTCGCGCGGGTATTGCAGGCGCAGGCCCTGGCCGCCGTCCTCCACGGTGATGGTGGCCGCGCCGTTGAACTCCTCGGCCTCCTTGCCCTCGCCCACCTTGCGCCAGGTCCGCGTCTCCAGCGTGGCCTTCACCGGCGTGTGCGCCTGCATGCGGCCCAGCGCGCCTTTCAGGTCGGCCAGCCCGTCCGCGCGCGCGGCCCCGCACAGCACGGCCGCCGCCAGTCCAAGGGCATGGATCACGCGCATAAGGCCTCCTCTTCCTTCGCGGCCCGGTCGAGGCGGCCGGCCGCCATCGTCACCGTGCGCCCGCAGCGCGCGGCGATGGCGGGATCGTGCGTCACCAGCACCAGCGTGGAGCCGCGCTCGCGGTTCAGCGCGAACATCAGCCGCATCACGGCTTCGCCGGTGGCCGCGTCCAGGCTGCCGGTGGGCTCGTCGGCGAACAGCAGCGGTGGTTCGGCCACGAACGCGCGCGCCAGCGCCACGCGCTGCTGTTCGCCGCCGGACAGGTATTTGGGATAGTGCTTCAGGCGGCTGGACAATCCCACCCTGTCCAGCATGGCCTCGGCGCGGGTCCTGGCGTCGGCGTCGCCGCGCAGTTCCAGCGGCAGCATCACGTTTTCCAGCGCCGTCAGGTGCGACAGCAGCTGGAAGGACTGGAACACGAAGCCCAGCCGGGCCTGGCGGAACACCGCGCGGCCATCCTCGTCGAGCGCGAAGATGTCGGTCTGCGCCAGCTTCACCGTGCCGCTGGTGGGCGTGTCCAGCCCCGCGAGTATGCCCAGCAGGGTGGACTTCCCGGAGCCGGACGCGCCCACGATGGCCAGCGTTTCACCCGCGTTGACGGCGAGGTTGACATCGTCCAGGATGGTCAGCTCGCCGGTGGCGTCGGCCACCCGCTTGCCGAGATTGCGCACGTCGATGATGGGGATCATGTGGTCTTCCTCATGTTGTCTTCCTCATGTGGTCTTCCTTTCAATGGGTGGGGGATTGCCGCAGCGCGAGCAGCGGCGGGTGGTTCAATACATTGCGCAGGCCCAGCCAGCCGCCGGCGGCGGCGCAGGCCACCCCGGCCAGCAGCCCGGCCAGCCACAGTTGCGGCGACCAGCTCCACGGCAGGTCGAAGGTGAAGCGCGCCAGCGCCCAGCCGCCGGCGCTGGCGCCGCCGGCCGCCAGCAGCCCGGCCAGCGCGCCGGTCAACAGGTGTTCGAACCACTGCGCCCGCGACAGCTGGCCGCGGGTGGCGCCGAGCGCGCGCAGCAGCGCGGCCTGGCGCATGCGCGCGTCCTGCGAGCCGGCCAGCGCCGCGTACAGCACCAGCAGCCCGGCCGCCAGCGTGAACAGGAACAGGAATTCGACGGCCACGCTCACCTGCGCCAGCACGGCGTGCAGCTGGCGTATCAGGAAGCCGAAGTTGAACATGGTCAGGCCCGGGTGGTCGCGCGACAGGCGGCCGATGGCGTGCTCGCCGCCCTCCGGCACGTGGAAGCCGGCGCTGTAGGTGCGCGGCAGCCCGGCCGCCGCCGTGTCGTTGAGCACGAACACGAAGCTGGCCTTGCGCGCGCGCCAGTCGATCTTGCGGACGCTGGTGACCTTGGCGTCCAGCGGCAGGCCGCCGATGTCGAAGGCCAGCCGGTCGCCCAGCTTGATGCCGAAGTCCTTCACCATTGCCTCGTCCACCGAGATTTCACGTTCGCGCGAACCGGGCTGGAACCACGTGCCGCTGGTGAGCGTGCTGGCCGGCGGCAGCGCGGCCGCGGTGGACAGGTCGAAGTCGTTGGCGTCCACCGCGCGGCGGTAGTCCTTGTTGTCCCCGCCTGCGGGCTTGCCGTTCACCGTGAGCAGCCTGCCCCGGATGTTGGCGTGCAGCGGCGGCTGGCCGAACTGGCGCAGGCGCTGCGCGATCTCGTCGCGCTGGTCCGGCGCGATGTTCATCAGGTAGTGGTTGGGCGCGTCGGGCGGCACCGCGGCGCGCCAGGCGGCCATCAGGTCGCCCCGCACGACGGTCAGCAACAGCAGCGCCATCAGGCCCACCGCCAGCGACACCGTTTGCGCGATGCTGGCGCCGGGGTGGCGCCGCATGGCCGTGATGGCGAAGCGCCACGCGGGGTGCCCGCCGCCGCCGCGCACCAGCGCCAGCGCCCGCAATCCCAGCCAGGCCGCGCCGGCGAACGACAGGCCGGCCGCCAGGAAGCCGGCGGCGGTCGCCGCGCCCAGCTTGACGTCGCCGGTCTGCCACAGCAGCAGGCCGGTGAACATGGCGCCGCCCAGGGCGAAGGCGGCCAGCGTGGCGCCGCGCGGCGCGTCGTGTTCGCGCCGCAGCAGGCGCGCGTGCGACACGTTGGCCAGTTGCAGCAGCGGCGGCAGCGCGAAGCCGGCCAGCAGTATCAGTCCCGCGGCCAGCGCCTGCGCGGCCGGCAGCCAGCCGGCGGGGGGCAAGGCTGCCGGCAGCAGCCCCTCCAGCCATCGCAGTAGCAGCGAGTGGCCGGCGTAACCGGCCAGCACGCCGACGGCGCCGCCGGCCAGGCCGACCAGCGCGAATTCGATCAGGTGCACGCGCATCACCTGGCGCTGGCGCAGGCCGAGGCAGCGCAGCATGGCGCAAGCGTCCACGTGGCGCAGCATGTAGCGGCGCGCGGCCATGGCGATGGCGACCGCGGCCAGCATGGCGGTGAGCAGGCTGACCAGGGACAGGAAGCCGGACGCGCGCTCCAGCGTGTCGCCCATCTCGGAGTCGCGGTCGCTGGCGGTCTGGATGCGCATGTTGCCGGCGTTGGCGGCGTCCAGCCGCGCCTTGATGTGGAGGCGGAAGGCTTCCACGGCGGGGCCGTTGCCGGCCACCAGCAGCGCATGGCGGGCGCGCACGCCCGGCGCCATCAGGCCGGTGGCCGGCAGGTCGCCGGCGGCGATCATCACGCGGGGCGACAGGTTGACGGGGGAGAAGCGGCGGTCCGGTTCGGACGTGATCACCCGCGTGACCAGGAAGGCGCGGTCGCCGACGCGGATCCGGGCGCCGATGCCGGCGTTGAGGCGCGCCTCCAGCGCGGTGTCGATCCACGCCGTGCCGGGCGCGGGGCCGCCAGCGCCGCCGGCGTCGGCTGCCACGCCGGCATCGGTTGATGCGCCCGCATCGGTTGACGCGCCGGCGCCGGTTGCCGCGCCCGCATCGCTTGACACGCGGACATCGGTTGGCGGGGCGGCGTCCGTTGCCGCGCCGCGCAGCTGGAGCGCGCCGCGCAGCGGATAGCCGGACGTGACCGCCTTCAGCGACACCAGGCTGGACACGGCGCCGTCGCCCTCCCCCGCGCCGGCCATGCTGACCATGGACACGGTGCCGGCCGTCCGCAGATCGCGCCGCCGGGCGGTTTCCACCCATGCCGGGTCCAGCGGCGCGTCGGAGGTGATGAGCAGGTCGGCCGCCAGCAACTGCGTGGCGTCGCGCAACATGGCGCCGCGGATGCGGTCCGTGAAAAAGCCGACCGCCGACAGCGCCGCGACCGACACCACCAGCGCCGCCAGCAGCAAATGCAACTCGCCCGCGCGCCAATCGCGCAGCGTCATTTTCAGCGCCAGTTTGAACATGGCTTCCCCGCAAAAGAGACAAGCGCGGAGCATAGCAAGCAGGCAAGCCCGGGCCGCCGGAATTGCGACGAATCGACAATAGGGCCGACGAACGGCGAATCGGCGGCATTCCGCCGGGCACGCCACAAACAAATAGCCCAGGGCTATTTAATTAAATCGCCCTGGGCTATTTTCCGGGGTCAGCCTCTCAGACGAGGCCGCCGTTGGCGCGCAGGGTCTGGCCGTTGATCCAGCCGCCGTCCGGGCCGGCGAGGAAGGCGACGGCGGCGGCGATGTCGTCCGGGCTGCCCAGGCGCTCGAGCGGGGCCATCCCGGCCATGCGCTCGATCGTCTCGGGCGATTTGCCGTTCAGGAAGAGATCGGTGGCGGTCGGGCCGGGGGCGACGGCGTTGACGCTGATGTTCTTGCCGCGCAGTTCCTTGGCCATGATGTTGGTCATCACCTCGACCGCGCCCTTGGTGGCGCCGTACACGGCGTAGCCGGGCAGGCCCAGGCCGATCACGCTGGTGGAGAGGTTGACGATGCGCCCGCCATGCGACAGCCGCCCCGCCGCCTCGCGCAGCGTGTTGAAGGTGCCCTTCACGTTGACGGCGAACAGGCGGTCGAAGGTCTGGTCGTCGGTGTCGGCCAGCGACGGCAGGCTGGCGGGCATGAGGCCGGCGTTGTTGACCAGCACGTCGACCCGGCCGTAGCGGGCGATCACGCCGTCGAACATGGCTTTGACGGCGGCGGCATCCGAGACGTCCGCCCGCAGCGCCAGCGCGGCGCCGCCCGCGGCTTCGATGGCGTCCACCACGGCCTGGGCCTCGGCGGCGTTGCCTGCGTAGTTGACGGCGACGGCGTAGCCGTCCCGGGCCAGGCGGCGGGCGATCGCGGCGCCGATGCCGCGCGACGCGCCGGTGACGATGGCGACTTGCCGGGTGCTGTTCATGGTGTGGCTCCTTGTTGGGGTTGGCGTGTGTGCTGCGAGTGGGCCCAGTATGACTTGTCCGCCAACGCCAATAAATACACGCAAATCACCAACTCTATTCGACTAAAACAAACAATCCTGCGGAGCGGCGGCGTGCGACAGCCGAATCGCGCGCGCAGTACGATCACGCTTCACATTCAGCTTAAGGAGCGCATGATGACGACACGACTGAAGCGGCTGTCCGAGCAGGTGATGGTGATTACCGGCGCCACCAGCGGCATCGGCCTGACCACGGCGCGCAAGGCGGCGGCCCGCGGCGCGAAGCTGGTGCTGGCCGCGCGCGACGAGGCCGCCCTGCGCAGGCTGGAGGAGGAGTTCCGCCGCCAGGGCTTCGAGGCGCTGGGCGTGCCCACCGACGTGGGCGACCGCCACGCGATGGAGGGCCTGGCGCAGGTGGCGCTGGCGCGCTTCGGCCGCATCGACACCTGGGTCAACAACGCCGGCGTCTCCATCTTCGGCACCAACGAGGAGGTGGCGATGGAGGACCACGAGCGCCTGTTCCAGACCAATTTCTGGGGCGTGGTCTACGGCTCGCTGGAGGCGGTCAAGCACATGCGCAAGGACGGCGGCGCGCTGATCAACCTGGGCAGCGAACTGTCGGACGTGTCGGTGCCGCTGCAGGGCATGTACGCCGCCTCCAAGCACGCGGTGAAGGGCTTCACCGATTCGCTGCGCATGGAACTGGAGAAGGAGGGCGCGCCGGTCTCGGTCACGCTGATCAAGCCGGCCGCGATCGACACCATGTTCACCGTGCACGCGAAGAACTACATGGCGCGCGAACCCAAGCTGCCCCCGCCGGTGTACGCGCCGGACCTGGCGGCCGACGCCATCCTGCGCGCGGCCGAGCATCCCGAGCGCGACCTGTTCGTCGGCGGCGCGGCGAAGCTGACCTCGTTCACCGGCCTGAACCTGCCGCGCCTGCTGGACAAGTACATGGAGGCGCTGATGTTCAAACTGCAGCGCTCGGAGCTGCCCAGCGCCACCAACCGCCGCGACGCGCTGCACCAGGCCGATCCCTCGCAGGAACTGCGCGAGCGCCTGGGCAGCGAGCACGCGGTGCACGAGAGCTGCGCCTACACCCGGTTCTCGCTGCGCAGCCACAAGCCGCTGACGCTGGCGCTGCTGGGCGGCGGCGCGCTGCTGGCGGCGTGGCAGCTGGCCAAGCACAGCCAGCCGGCCGCGGCCGCCTTGCCGGCGCCCGCGCCGTCCACGCACTGAAGCCGGCCCGGCCGGCTACCGGTCAGATGTCGGCGTCCCGGCCGGTGCCGGGGATGGTCTCGATGTGGTCGACATTGATGTCGGCCCCGTCGGGCGCGACGGTGTCGCGACCGGCCGCGGCGCGTTCGCCGGTGCCGTTGGAATCGGTGTCGCTGTCCAGGTCGGGGTCGCCCAGGTCCGGTCCGGCGGTGCCGCCGGCCGCGCCGTATTCCGTGTCCTCGTTGGTGCCCTGGACCAGGCCGCTGTCAACCTGGCGGCCAAGGCCGGGGCCGCCCTGCACGTCGCTGCCGGAATCGGAGCTGTCGCTGGGTCCCAGCGCGCCGGTGCCATGGCCGCGTCCCAAGACGCGGTCCGGGGGACTGGGGAAGTTATCGGGGTCGAGTGTGCTGTTGCCTGACATGATGAGTCTCCTTCTATGCGATGAAACGCCTTGGACCGGCGGGCGTCGCCCGGGCGGTCCCCATGCGCCGACTCTAACAAAGTCCCTCCCCCGCAGGCGCTATGCTGCCTGCGCGCAACAAATTACAAAGGCATGACGAAACAAGATTTCCGAAGAGACAAGGGAGATACAATCAAGTCTTTGGTAAGGGAGAGGGAGAGCGCAATGAGCAGCTTCGACGCCACCAACAAGCGCCTGAAAAACATCCGCACACGCATACCGGCGTTTCCGGAGGACTTGATGCGCCTGATGCGCATGACCTACCACGTGCAAAAGCGCATGAAGGACCTGACCAACGCGGCCCTGCGCAAGTACGACCTGGTGGACGCCAGCTACATGGTGCTGGCCGTGCTGTACGGCTCGGACAGCGAAACCTCCACCGCCTCCACCCTGGGCGAGGCCTGCATGGAGAAGCCCGCCAACCTGACGCGGGTGTGCAACGACCTGGAACAGCAGGGCCTGATCACCCGCGGCAACCGTCCCGGCGACCGCCGCTGCGTGATGATCTCGCTGACCGACAGCGGCCGCGCGCTGATCGAGCAGGTGATGCCGGAAGTGTGGGCGCGCACCACCCGCGCCTACGACGGCTACAGCGCCGACGACCGCAAGCTGCTGGAGCAGCTGTTCAAGCGCCAGCTGGACAACCTGGAACACCTGCTATAAAGAAAAAAGGGGTCAGGTTCGGTATTCTTTCAATACCGAACCTGACCCCTTTTTGGCGGCGGCGCTCAGGGCACGGCGTTGGTGAGCGCGTAGCCCACGTGCTGCCACCAGTGGTCGCGCGTGCGCACCGTCTTCAGGCAGGCCGTGTCGAACTCGGTCTTGAACACCGGGTCCATGCATTTCTTGGTGAGCAGCGCGTTGCGCTGGTTTTCCGTGTTGGCCAGCGCGATCATCAGCCAGGCCGAGAAGGTGATGGCGACCAGCGCGAGGCTCCATGCGAAATGGTTCACATAGGTGCGCCAGAACAGCCTGCTCTCATCGGGAGCGGACTCGCGGTAGATCGTCATTACTTCCTTTTCGGTGTCGCTCATATGCGCGCTTTACTTCTTGGCGGCGGCGGCCTTGGCCACCAGGTAGTCCATCACTTGCAGCGTGGCCTGCTGCGAAGCCAGCTCGGTCATGCCGGGACGGCCGACCATCGACGGCGCAGTCATGTAGCGGCCGTCGACGACGATGGTGGGGGCGCTCTCCACCTTGTAGGCCGGCAGCTGCGACAGGGTGCGTTTCATTTTAGTCTGCACACCGAAGGAATTAAAGGCTTCCAGGTACTTGGCCTTGTCGACGCCGTTCTTGACGATGAAATCGGTCATCGCGTCGTCCTTGTTCAGGCGGTTGCGTTCGACGTGGATGGCGCGGAAGATCTTGTCGTGCACCAGGTCCAGCTTGCCCATCGCCTCCAGCGTCAGGTAGGCGTGCGCGTGCACGTCGTTCACGCCGGTGGCCGGGAAGTGGATGCGGCGGAAGACGATCTTGTCGCCCTGCTTTTTCACCCAGTCCGTCATCAGCGGCTCGAGCGCGTTGCAGTGCGGGCAGGAGTACATGAAGAACTCGATGACTTCCACTTTCTTGCCGGTGTCGGCACGCACCGGCTCGGCCAGGGTCTTGTATTCCACGCCCTCCTTCGGTTCGGCGGCATGGGCGCCCACGGCGGCGAACGACAGCGTGGCGGCGGCGAGGATCAGGCGCAGAAAACGCATAACTTTCCTTCTAAGAGTGTGAGTGGCAAACGCCGCGAGATTACCATTTTTTCCCGCGCCCATCCGGCTTCCCCGGCAAATTTCCCCCGCGGGCGGGGATTTTAAGGCGAATTTAAGCGCCGGGCGCTTGGAAGTTGGCGGATTGTCCACCCATTGGTTATAGTGGCTGCGGTACAGCCATCCCCGTCCCCTCACATGAAAACACACACCCTACGCAAGCTGCTCGCCGCCTCCGCCGCGGCGTTGGCGCTGCATGGTGTGCTGCTGGCGCAGGCGCTGGTGGTGTCGGTGCCCGAGCCCTACACGGACACGGGCATCCCGTTCGCGCCGGCGCACGCCGCCGCCGTGCAAACGCCGAGCGCGCCGAACGCCTGGGGCGGACCGCGCACCGGCCGGGAGGCCACGCTGTCCGACCGCGTGGCCGACTACCGCATCGAGGCCACGCTGGACCCGGTGCGGCACACCATAGACGGGCGGGAACAGCTCACCTGGCGCAACCGCGGCCAGCGCGCCGTCGGCACGGTCTACCTGCACCTGTACCTGAACGCCTTCGAACACGCCAACACCACCTTCTTCACCGAGCACCGCAACCGCGGCGGCGACACCATGTTCGGCGGCGCCGCGGACGGCGGCTGGGGCCGCACCGAACTGCGCAGCGTGACGCAGGACGGCGCCAGGGTGGCCTGGTCCTTCGTGCAGCCGGACGACGGCCCGGAAAGCGACCACACCGTGGTGCGCTTCGACCTGCCGCGCCCGGTGGCGGCGGGCGGCACGACCACGCTGGACATCGCCTTCCTCAGCCAGCTGCCGCGCGTGGTCGCGCGCAGCGGCCACCACGGCAGTTTCCACATGGTGGCGCAATGGTTCCCCAAGATCGGCGTGCTGGAGCTGCCCGGCGAACGGGGCGCCACCAGGGAGCGCTGGAATGTGCACGAGTACCACGCCGAGTCCGAGTTCTACGCGGACTTCGGCCACTACGACGTGAAACTGACGGTGCCCAAGGACTACACCGTGGGCGCCACCGGCGAGCTGCAGGGCGCGCCGGTGGAAAAGAACGGCATGCTGACCCACCACTACGTGCAGGGCGACGTGCATGATTTCGCCTGGACCGCCGACAAGCGCTTCGCCGCCCCGCTGACTGCCACATGGCGCGGCCCGGCGGACGGAGCGGCCAAGGGCGAAGCCCAGGCGCCCGTCGCCATCCGCGTGCTGTACACGCCGGAGTACGCGGCCAGCGCGGCGCCGTCGCTGAAGGCCGCGCAGGACGCCCTCAGCTATTACACGGCGACGCTGGGTCCCTATCCCTACAAGACGCTGACCATCGTGCTGCCGCCGCACAACACCGCGCGGGCGGCGGGCATGGAGTACCCCACCCTGTACACGGCCTTCGGCTACGAGCGGGTGCCGCCGGACACGGAGGCCGCCTTCGACCTCGACATGGTGAACATCCACGAGTTCGGCCACGGCTATTTCCAGGGCATCCTGGCGTCCAACGAGTTCGAGGAACCGATGCTGGACGAGGGACTGAACCAGTTCTGGAACCTGCGCATGGCGCGCCAGCGCGGGCAGTTGATGCATCCGGCGCCCGCCTGGCTGCGGTGGGCCGGCGTGTCGCCCGCCTTCGACGCCTTCCATTTCGAACGCCTGGGCGCGGTGCGCGAGAGTCCGGCCGACCCGGCCGGACAGAACGCCTTCGGCCGACTGCAGGGCATCGGCCCCGCCTACAGCCGCAGCGCCATCCTGATGCACGACCTCGAGGCGCAGCTGGGCAAGGCGGCGCTGGAAAGCGGCTTCAAGGAATACTACCGGCGCTGGCGCTTCCGCCATCCCAGCGTGGCGGACCTGCGCGAGGCGCTGGCCGACGGCAGCGGCCAGCGCCAGCAGGTCGAGCGCGTCTTCGCGCAGCAGGTGTACGCCACCGGCAAGGTGGACGACCGGGTGCAGGCCATCATCAGCGAGGAAGTGCTGCCGCAGCCGGGCAGCCAGGTGGTCGACGGCAAGCGCGTCGAGCTGACGCGGGAGCAGGTCGAGCAGCGGGTGGAGGCCATGCGCGAGCGCTGGCGCAAGGAGCATGCCGACGCGAATGGCGACGCCAAGGCCGGGGCCAGGGCCGGACCCTTCCCCTTCCGCACGGAGGTGCTGCTGCGGCGCTATGGCGTGGCCGTGCCGCAGACGCTGCTGGTGCGCTTCGCCGACGGCAGCAGCGAGACCGTGCGCTGGGACGCTCTTCACGGCGAGCGCTGGCAGCGCTACGTGTGGCTGAAGCCGGTGAAGGCGGTGTCGGCGGAACTCGATCCGGAACGCCGCCATCTGCTGGACGCCAACAAGCTCGACGACAGCCGCACCGTGAAGGCCGACGCCCGCGCCTCGCGCCGCTGGACCTTCGACTTCGCGGCCGTCGCGCAACTGCTGCTGACCTTGGCGGCGCTGATATGAGGCAGGCGAAATGAAGCGACTGATCCGGCTTTGCCTGGACGCCGCGCGCGGCGCGCTGCGCTGGCGCCTGCTGGCGCTGCTGGCCGCCGCGCCGCTGCTGCCCACGCTGGTGCTGGCGCTGCCCGCCTGGAAGCTGCTGGGGCAGCGGCTCGATTACACGGCGCACTCGGCCGCGCTGGCGCAGGCGCTGGACTTGCTCGCCTTGTCGGACCTGATGGCGGTGCTGGACCGGCACGCGCTGGCGTTCCAGGTGGCGGCCACGGTGGCCGCCGCGCTGGCGCTGCTGCTGTCGCCGCTGCTGACCGGGGCGGTGGTCACCGCCGCGCGCGGCGCCTACAGGGAAGGCGCCGGCGCGGACATCCCGCTCACGTTCCGCGAACTGCTGGCCGGCGCGGTGGACGAATACCCGCGCATGTTCCGCATGCTGCTGTGGTCCGGCGTGGTGCTGCTGGCGGCCTGGCTGGCGGGCGACGCCCTGAGGACATGGGCCGGCGCGACCTGGCACCGCGACGCCACGCCGACCGACGGACGCCACCTGCGCTGGGCCGCCGCCGCCGCCGCGGCCCTGCTGCTGGCCTTCGCGTGCGTGACGCTGGAGGCCGGCCGCGCCGCCCTGGCGCTGGACCGGCGCCGCACGTCGGCGGTGCGGGCGTGGTGGCTGGGATTGGGCCTGCTGAGGGCGCGGCCGCTGGCCATGTTCGGCAGCTACGCGGCGCTGGGCGCCGTCGCGCTGGCCGGCGCCGCGCTGCTGGGACTGGCGCGCCTGCATCTGCCGCGCGTGGACTTGCCCGGCTTCCTGCTGGCCTTGCTGCTGACGCAGATCATCGCCGCCCTGCTCGCCTGGTATCGCGCGGCGCGCCTGTACGCCTTCATCATCATTAACAAATCCTGAATGATGCATCAATATTTGTGCGATTGATGCACGGGTGGCGCAAGGCTATAGTGGGAGCATCGAAAACCGGAGCACACCATGAGCGAGCATCAACTACCCACTTATTTCGTTTCGCACGGCGGCGGCCCCTGGCCGTGGATGCTGGAGCTACACGGCACGCGCTACGACGCGCTGAAAGCCGCGCTGGAGGACATGCCGCGCCAGTTGGGCGCCACGCCCAAGGCCGTGCTGGTGGTGACGGCGCACTGGGAAGCGTCGCCGCCGCGCATCTCCTCGGGCGCCGCGCCGGGCATGATTTACGACTACGGCGGCTTCCCCGACTACACCTACCGCATCCAGTACCCCGCGCCGGGCTCGCCCGGGGTGGCCGCGCGGGTGCAGGCCTTGCTCGCCGGGGCCGGCATCGCGGCGGAACTGGACGCCGGGCGCGGCTACGACCACGGCACCTTCTCCGCCATGAAACCCATCTATCCGGAGGCGGACGTGCCCATCGTGCAGCTGTCGCTCAAGCGGGGGCTGGACGCGGCGGAACACCTGGCCATGGGACGGGCGCTGGCGCCGCTGCGGCGGGAGGGCGTGCTGATCGTCGGCAGCGGGCTGAGCTACCACAACCTGCGCCAATTCGGCGCGGCGGGCGCGGCGGCCTCGCACCGGTTCGACGCGTGGCTGAGGGAAGCGATGGCGCTGCCGCCGGCCGAGCGCACGGCGCGGCTGCTGGACTGGGAACGCGCGCCCGCCGCGAGGCTGGCGCATCCGCGCGAGGAGCATTTGCTGCCGTTGATGGTGGCGCTGGGCGCGGCCGAGGGGGACGCGGCGGCCAATGTGTACCACGAGGACGACTTCATGGGCGGCCTGGCCGTTTCCAGCTTCCGCTTCGGCTGACCAGCGGCGCAAAAAAAAGTAGGGCGGAGTCCTACTCCGCCGGATGCGTGCGGGCCTGCGCATATCCGGCGGAGTAGGACTCCGCCCTACGTTCCAGCTTCTGGTTTGGCCGCGTGATCAGGTGCCGCGCTTGCCCTTCATGCGCTCGGCTTCCTTGGCGGCGGCCTTGGCGGCCGCGGCCTCGGCCTTGACGCGCTGCTCCTCGCCGAACGCGGCCAGCGCGGCGGCGCGGGTGGCCGGGGTCTCCAGCGAGATGCGGCCCAGCGCGCCGCTGCGGTAGTCCTGCAGGAAGGTGTGCGACGCCTTTTCGAAGTCCAGGTCGCCGCCGCGCTGGCGGAAGCCGCGCCGCGCCGCGATGCCCTCGACCACGCCGATGCCGTCCAGCTTGTCGATCTCCTTGAAGCCGTAGCGGGCCACCAGCAGCTCCGGATAGCGCTTCAGCAATTCAATGGCCAGGAACTCGGCCACCTCCTCCTCGATCAGCGCGTTCGAGCCGATCGCGTGGCTGGCCGCCAGCATCAGGCCATCGCTCGGCATGGCGATTTTCGGCCACAGCATGCCGGGCGTGTCGACCAGCACCGTGTTCTTGTCCAGGTAGAGCTTTTGCTGCGTCTTGGTGACGGCCGGCTCGTCGCCCACCTTGGCCACGCGCTTTTTCAGCAGCGCGTTCATCAGCGTCGATTTGCCGACGTTGGGTATGCCCATGATCATGATGCGCAACGGCTTGGTCGGCACGCCGCGGTGCGGCGCCAGGGCCTTGGCCATGTCCGGGATGCGCGCCACGTCGCCCGGCTTCTTGGTCGTCATGGCGTAGGCGGTCACGCCCTCCTGCGCGTCGTAGTACTCGACCCAGGCGGCGGTGGCGGCCGGGTCGGCCAGGTCGATCTTGTTGAGGATCTTCAGGCAGGGGCGCTGGCGGAACTTGCGCAGCTCGTCGACCATGGGATTGCAGCTCGCTTCGGGCAGGCGCGCGTCGACCACCTCGATCACCAGGTCGGTATTTTCCATCTGCTCGGCCGCCTTCTTCTTGGCGGCGTTCATGTGCCCGGGGAACCATTGGATTGCCATGCGTTTGCCTTCTCTTTGCTAGCTGATTACTGCGTCAAATCCTCTATTTTACCCGCTCCCCTCGTGCCTGTATCCGTTTGCGCCCGGCTCGGCTATCATCACGCACAGAATCTTTTCTAATTTATAAACATTTCTATATACAGGGAGTAACAAGGGATGAATAAAACTTCCGCGTCCGAAGCGGCGACGCCCGGCGAAATCACGCTGCGCGGCGTGATCCTGGGGATCCTGATCACCCTGGTGTTCACGGCCGCGCAGGTCTACCTGGGCCTGAAGGTGGGCCTGACCTTCGCCACCTCGATCCCGGCGGCGGTGATCTCGATGGCGCTGCTGAGCGCGTTCAGGAACGCCACCATCCAGGAAAACAACATCGTGCAGACCATCGCCTCGGCGGCCGGCACGCTGGCGTCGGTGATCTTCGTGCTGCCCGGCCTGCTGATGATAGGCTGGTGGGCCAACGTGCCCTTCTGGCCGACCTTCGGCGCCTGCGCCATCGGCGGCGTGCTGGGGGTGATGTACACGGTGCCGCTGCGGCGCGCGCTGGTGACCACCTCGGACCTGCCCTACCCCGAGGGCGTGGCCGCCGCCGAGGTGCTGAAGGTGGGCACCTCGTCGCGCGCCGGCGCGCTGGAGGGCAAGGCCGGCCTGATGGCCGTGATCCTGGGCAGCGTGGCCTCCGCGCTGTTCGCCGCCGGCGCCGCCGTCAAGCTGATGGCCGGTGAAATGGCGGTCTATTTCCGCGCCGGCAACGGCGCCACCGGCATCGGCGCGGCCAGCTCGCTGGCGCTGATCGGCGCCGGCCACCTGATGGGCATCACGGTCGGCATCGCCATGCTGGCCGGCCTGCTGATCGCCTGGGGCGTGCTGGTGCCCATCCTGACCGCCGCCCAGCCGATGGCCGACCTGCCGGCCGCCGACTGGGCGCTGAAGGTGTGGAAAACCGACGTGCGCATGATAGGCGCGGGCGCCATCGGCGCGGCCGCCATCGTGACCCTGGCCGGCCTGGCCAAGCCCGTCATCGGCGGCCTGAAGTCGGCGATGGAGGCCTCGCGCAAGGCCAAGGCCAATGGCGGCGCGCTGCCGCGCACCGAGCAGGACCTGCCGATCTTCGTGGTCGGCCTGGTGACCCTGCTCGCCATGGTGCCGGCCGGCTGGCTGCTGGCGACCTTCCTGCAGGGCGGCGTGCTGTCCAGCGTGGCGCCGGCGCTGATCGCGGTGGGCGTGGGCTACATCCTGATCGCCGGCGTCTTCGCCGCGGCCGTGTGCGGCTACATGGCGGGCCTGATCGGCTCGTCCAACTCGCCGGTGTCCGGCATCGCCATCCTGACCGTGCTGGGCGCGGCGCTGTCGGTCGGCGCCGTCGGCAAGCACATCATGGGCCCGGAGGTGGCGCACGCGCTGATCGCCTACGCGCTGTTCGTCACCACCGTGGTGCTGGCCGTGGCCGTGATCGGCAACGACAACCTGCAGGACTTGAAGACCGGCCAGTTGGTCGACGCGACGCCGTGGAAGCAGCAGGTCGCGCTGCTGATCGGCGTGTTCGCCGGCTCCTGCGTGGTGCCGCCGGTGCTGGAACTGCTGAACCGCGCCAACGGCTTCGCCGGCGCGCCCAACCTGCAGGCCATCTCGTCGCAGCCGCTGGCCGCGCCGCAGGCCACCTTGATCTCCACGCTGGCCAAGGGCGTCATCGGCGGCAACCTGCCGTGGCACCTGATCGGCTGGGGCGCGGCGCTGGGCCTGGGCCTGGTGGTGGTGAACTTCATGCTGAAGAAGGCCAGCAACAACCGCTACAGCCTGCCGCCGCTGGGCGTGGGGCTGGCGATCTACCTGCCCAGCGTGGTGACCGCGCCGGTGGTGGTGGGCGCCTTCGCCGGCTACCTGTTCGAGCGCGCCGTCAGCAGCCAGACCTGGGGCGAGGTGGCCAAGCGGCTGGGCGTGCTGATCATGTCCGGCTTCATCGTCGGCGAGAGCCTGTTCAACGTGGCGCTGGCGGGGCTGATCGTGCTGTCCGGCGAGGGCGAGCCGCTGGCCATCGCCAACGGCCTGGGCGAGCACACCACCATGCTGATCTCGCTGGCGGTGGGCGCGGCCGTTGTCGTGGGGCTGTACCGCTGGTCCAGCGCCAACGCGCGTCGGGTCGAGGCGTAAGCGAAGCGATCCACCTTCTCCTCACTGGACAGATTAGCACGGTCCGGTGAGGCAGTTTCAAGTTTCAATAGTCCTCCAATGCCGACGTCGAAGGTGACCAGGCCGTTCCTCAAGCACACGCCTTGACGAGTGAGCTAGGCGTTTGGATGAATCCCATCATGCTGGATTTCCGCAGGTTCAGGACGCTATCGCCGACACGGTTTCAGTTGGGCAATAGCCTCGGTTCATTGCGCGTTGCTCCGTCTCATGTTCAGATGAACGGGAAGATTTGCAGCAATGAGAATGTGCTCCAACAGATCACCTTTTCAGCACAGCAGGTCGCCATATCTGTTTCCACTTGGTATTTTCTATAGTTTCAAGAAATTTTTTTTAGTTTGATAATTTTCCTCTTGGCAATTTCGCTTGCGCGTTCTAATATTTGATTCTTGTGGATCAGCGAGGAACTCAGATTCACAAATTGAAGTTTTCCAGCGTCAGAAAACCTCTGGCCTGGGTGAATTTTCGTCAAAATTTGGTTTGCAAGCCATTTTATTACTAAGACAACCCTATGGCTCTTCTTTGGCGACTTAACCGTGAACTTGTCTTTGCCGATGGGAGCAATGCGGCGATTGCTTGGCCCGCGTTGCTCGTGATGAGAATAAAGCTAACTCCTGCAGATTTCTTCGGGGTGAGTGAGGAAGGGGCCGCGCTAACCACTGTTAGCACTTCCGCTGAGATGGAAATCAATGGAATTACGGGTCAGCTGAGGATTATCAACTCACCGCTTCTAACAGAGGCGAGCCTCTTGGTCTCATTTCTAGATGGACCGTTTTCTCTCACAGGTAACGAAGTCGAGCTTGAAGCTCGGGTCACCTCTCTTGCTCACTTTCAATCGACGGTCAACTGGATTTCAGATCGGCTAACATCATTTCTTTCAGTGCACTCCGGCGTTTTCCATGAGATTACTGAACTGGATGGAGAGCTGGCCGGCCAAAAATTTTCGGCAATGTACCCGGCGGCAAGCTACAGTGTTGCTTTCGCACAAGTCACCGAGGAGGAGCGCATAGGCGCGATACGTTCGGCTCTTGGAGCCCCAAAACAGGACCAAGGATCATATGCACGGTACGTCGCTGCTTGTCATTACTTTCAGCAGGCAGTTCGCTTAGTTTCCCCGCAACAGGTCAAGTTTAGCCCGTATGCCGTACATGCTGAGGTATTGCTAAATCTGTGCAAGTCTATTGAGGCGCTAATATCGCCAACGTCGCGTGATGATTTGCGAAAGAAGTTTCGCGCACTCGGCTTTAATGACAAACAGATCGAATCCCAGATAATCCCCATTTCGCTTATTCGAAATGAGATTGATGTTGGACATGCCGCGCTGAATCCAGCGGTGTGTTCTGAAATTTCTACCTTACGATCTTTTGTGGATCGTTCCATCCAGAACGTCGCAACTATCCTCCGGGTAGTTGGCGCACGAATCGCTGCAGGGGAAGAACTGCTGATTCCGCTCGTGGAGCAAACTTCCGATAGCCGCTTGAAGCTTGTCAAGAGACTCGCAGCATACTTGGCGAAACCGTCGCTGGATCCTGTAAAGCAACAGCCGCATATAGCTTCCACAACATAGAGCGAAGATGTCTCTAACCGCGAACTCAACTCGGATGGGCAAAAATGCGTGCGTTTTATTTTAACATTTAGGTATATGCCATGCTCGCCCGCGCGAGAATGGATACCATCGCGAGCCAAAGTTCACTGTTCTATGCCGCAATGCAGTAACTCAAGATAATTTTTATGGAAAAAGAAAAAATAATAGAATTACATCAACGGGTAATAGATCGACTTAACGCGACTAAGATCAAATATGAAGACAATTCTGATTTTGATGAAGAAGAAGTGTCCGTCGACCTGACCATCAACTTCCCTTGTGGGCGGGCCACACGGACGATTTACCTATGGGACGAAAGCGACTTAGTAGAATTTGGAGCTATTGCGTTTGAAGACTTCACTCTATTAGGCGGATTCGCTGCAATTGCAAATAGGAAATCCGGAAGGATTGAGGGCATCTTGAGTGCACCTAGCCAGACTAAATCGCTAGTCTTGCGCAGGACAACTCTTCTTAAAGCTTTGGGACTTTCTGAAACGAACGGTCTGATTTCCAAAAACGTGCTTCCCTCGGACGATTCCAATGCACCTACGGTGTCATTTGGCCCGACGACAAAAATGGCAAAAATGCTCTCACAATCTCGAGACCAACTCGGGGTAAGCCTCTTCATCGAAACATCAAAGCAAACGACACACGATGCCGCTTTGGCTGGACTTGAAAAAGTTTCCAATTCGCTGTTTTTCGGTATTGATGTAAATGCAGAATTGCATTTCGCACTTCTACGCCATGCATCTTCTCGTCGACGCGGCGTGGCAAACCAAAGCAGGGCTACCCTTAACTATCCGAAGAACGAATATGACAAGGCCCCGATGGCGCTCTACTGGTATGCAAGATCGGCAGAAGGGATGCCCCTTCTTCAATTCTTAGCCTACTATCAAGTAATTGAGTACTATTACCCGATCTATTACAACGCTGACATGAGTAAGAGAATTCGGGCAATTCTTAAACATCCCTCGTTCCGGATAGAAAATGATATCGACATAGCGAAAGTGATTGCCTCTTTGCGCGGGTCGCGGCACGGTAATGCTTCTGAACGAGATCAACTTCGTGCCACGTTAAAAGAATGTATCTCGCAGGAAGACATTAAGACGTTCCTTGCTGCTGACCCAGACCGCGCCACCCACTTTCTTACAAAGTCAAAAGGGGTTACCTCATGTTTAGTCAATCCGGAAAATAGACAAGCTGACTTGGTTTACCAGACTGCTGAGCGTATTTACGACATACGTTGCAAAATCGTGCATACGAAAGGCGATTCAGAAGATGGTGAGGTTGAACTCTTGCTTCCATACTCCGCAGAGGCGGAACGCATGCACTTTGACATAGACCTCGCACGGTTCGTGGCAAGACAGATTCTTATCACATCCTCGCGGCGTCTGGAAACTCGGCCAAACTGACACCCCTAAATTCCAGATGCGAACGAAAGCCGAACAGCTCCGCTGAATTGAATATTCATTTTGGATAAATGCAGTTCCACGTTTCCACAGCATTATTTTCTTAGGCCACCACAAACAATTTACCATGAAGAAAAAATGAGCGCACAACTGCCAGAACCCGCCGACAAGGGCGACATTTGGAACAGAGTACTTCGCGCAACTCTCACCATGCCCGGTGCGCGAGTCGATCGCACAGCATTCCTCCATAAAGAATTTTCCAAGCACTTTCCGTTAGAAATTGTTGAAAGTGCAATTTCAAAAACACCAGCGCAAGCCGGAATACCCGCTGTTACAATTCGCAGAATTGCGGAGTCGTCAATTTCATGGCATCGCTCAGGTGTAACAGCCGCATCATTTGCTGCGGGCTTACCTGGCGGATGGTGGATGGCCGGAACCATGCCGGCAGATCTCACTCAGTTCTTTTGGCATATTGCAGTCGTTTTACAAAAACTCGCTTATTTGCACGGCTGGCCTGAGTTGCTAATAAATGGTGAGGAGCTAGACGATGAAACGCTTCACATATTTACAATCTTTGTGGGTGTTATGTTCGGCGCCACTGGTGCTGGAAAGCTACTTGCCCAACTCAGTGAACGGCTTAGCGAGCAAATTGCCACGCGCCTTCCGAAGGAGGCCCTAACGAAGTGGGGGCTCTACAGGCTAGCTAGGAGTATCGCCAAGTGGATCGGAGTCAAATTGACGAAGGAAAGCTTCTCACGTGTCTTATCAAAAGCAATTCCGGTATTGGGGGCTTTCGTATCAGGTACCATTACATGGATTTCCATCTCCCAAATGAGCAACCGACTTCTGACGCATTTAGAAAAGCTTCATCCACACACAGGTACGACCGACTGATTACTAATCTTTCTCAAAGCAAAGTCACATACTAATATATCGGTACTCTATTTGAAGCAGCCGGCTGCTCTCACGTGTTGCTTTTGCAAGCTACGCCAAGCGCCGATGTCCAAGCATTTCTATGCCTGTCTTGTCGATTGCCAGTTTGCGCTACACCTTGCGCTTAACGTGCGCCTAGGCTTGTTCGTTGAGGGTCAAATGCAGCGAGCAGAATTACATGAAAACAACTTTACATCCCCATTTTGCTCTTGGACGAACCCTTCAACGCGGCCGATTTATGGATGGCGTGGCCGACAACAAGAAAAATGCGTTGCTTTTTCTCCAGTCAAGAGGCACTTGAGAAAAGTGATGAAGGTGCTGGAGTCAATGGTACCTTCAAAGATCATATAACGAAAATCGCCGTGCGGACTGACGGCCGAGAGCCGTGTGCGTACAAGAACCGCGTCATGTGCCCACGCCTGACACAACGGCTTCTGCGCCGTGAAGCCCAGCAGTTGCATACTGCGGCTAACGGCAGATAAGGCCAGCGACTTACCGAACTGCGCTCGATCAGGGCGCCGACGAGGGACGGGGCCACAGGCCGATAAAAGTTCAAATTGCTGCGGCGAGTGTTCCCAGATGTTATGCCGTTCGGACATTCAGACCAAATGCCGCTACCACTTGGGTAACGGGCTGATCTCCACGCACCGCCTTCACGGCTTTTTGACGCATCGTTTCAGGACTTCATAGCTGTGCGCCCGGCCATCGGAGAAACGATTAGATTGCACGCCAATATTAATCTTCATGTGGCATTACCGTCGAAAACTTTAGTACCGTTGAACCCATCTAATAGAGAAATATATCCAATATGGAAAAATTCGTAGAAATTCTTCGAGATATTATAAAATCTCATTCCAAGATGTGCCTGATCTTTGGAGTTCTATTTGTCCTTCTGGGTGTTACTGGTGGCATAACTTACAACTCTTGGCTACCCATATCAGATCAATGGGGACAAATTACTCTAGCAGTTATTGGTTTAATATTAATTGCTATTAGCTTCACAGATTCCAAATCTTCATGTTTACTTACTCAAAGAAATATACAAAAATTGGGAATTAAAATAACATACCCCCATAGCAATGAACGAGTCTACGGAAAAATCCGTGTCGTCGTCACAAGCAAAGAAGCGATACCAGAAGGTTTTCAATTGCACATTCTTCGTGGATACCCTTCCGGGGGCATAGTTCCAAATACAAAAGCTAGCCAAGAGGGCGACAAACTTAAATGGACCACCTACGACTTTGATATAGGCGGAGCCAGCAATGAGACGAGAACTATTGAGGCATGGTTGGTTGGCCCCGCAGGGACTGCGCTGCTCTCCAATTGGGAAGCAAATCACAAAATATTGGCAGCAGCAAACAGAACTCTGAAAGATTTAGGAGCAAACAAGATAACCTGGTTCCCGCCCATAACAGCACTCACACCTGATATGCATCATTGTTGCTCAGTCGTTGTCTCAAGAGCGGAACGTGATAGCAATTCCTAGAATAATTCCCCACTCTTAGATCTTGGTTTTCGCCGCTACCACTTCAATTCACAGCGACCGGATCCATTTTCTCTCGTTAACGAGCTCCACGCCGTGGACGATGCAATCTGGTCGTTCACGTCACTCTTCGCGACGCCACTGCCACGATTCTCGGGCATCATTCTCGCGCAGGGGAGTTAATCTTTTACGCCATGTGGCATTTGCGTCTTAATTTCGCTTGGGACAGGCGGAGATTGCGTCGCTAAGCCAGCGATAGGCAATTAAGTGATGTGGAATGGGGTGGCATTACCAGCCTGCAACACCAATCCAGCGACCGGGTGTACACCGGCGCCAGCCAATGTTAAGGTGTTATCACCTTGACGGCAGGCACCTACCCCCCATGAGATTCACCACTTTGCAGAAGTTGCGCAGGCTGTTCGCCGTGCTCGTGGCGGCGGTGATGGTGGTGTTCGTGGTCGTGACGGGATTTGTCCTGCACACGCTGAACCAGAGCCGGGAACGCTATTACGCCAACGCCGAGGAAAACTCGCGCAACCTGGCCATCGCGCTGGAAAACTTCCTGCGCTCCCACTTCCTCGAGGTGGAACTGACTCTGCGCCGCGCCGCCCGTGAATTCCAGACCCTGCACGACGAGAAGCGCTTCAGCGACGAGGCCTTCAGCGCCTATCTGCGCACGCTGAAGGAGCGCGTGCCGCAGGCGCGATCGATCCGCGGCGCGAACGCCGACGGCGTGGTGGTCTACGGCGAGGATATCGATCCCGCCAAACTGCAAAGCATGACCGGGCGCGAGTTCTTCCAGCGCGTGACGACCGAGCGCGAGCTGGTGTTCGGCGTGCCGGTGCAGTCGCGCATCAGCGGCGAATGGGTGCTGCCGGCATTGTTGGCGCTGACGCTGCCCGACGGCCGCTTCGGCGGCACGGCCTACGTCAACATGACCACCGCCGCCATCAGCGACGTGATCGCCTCCATGCACGTCGGCCCGCACGGCGCGATCTCGCTGCTGGACGACCGGCATCGTCTGCTGCACCGCTATCCGGAGGTGCCGGACATCAAGGTCGGCAGCCAGGTCAACATGTCGGCGCAGACGGCGGCGGTGCTGGCCAACGGCAGCAAGCGGGCCACCTACAAGGCCACCAGCGTGCGCGACGGCCTGCAGCGCGTGGTCAGCGTGGAACGCATCGGCGAGTATCCGGTGTATGTGCTGGTGGCCCTGTCCAGCGACGACTTCCTGACGCCCTGGCGCGCCGAGGCGCGCAACGCGGCCGTCTTCCTGGGCGTGCTGTTGGCGCTGTCCGCCGCGCTGCTGCTGGGCGCGCGCCACGCGTTGCGCAAGCAGGAACAGATCATGCTGCAACTGGTGGAGGCCAAGGACCAGGCGCTGGCGGCCGGCCGCGCCAAGTCGAACTTCGTGGCCAACATGAGCCACGAGATCCGCACGCCGATGAACGCGGTGCTGGGCATGCTGCAGCTGTTGCAGCAGACCGCGCTGGACGCGCGCCAGCGCGACTACGCGGTCAAGGCGGAATCGGCGGCGCGCGCCCTGCTCGGCCTGCTCAACGACATCCTCGATTTCTCCAAGGTCGAGGCGGGCAAGCTGGCGCTGGAGGCGCATCCGTTCAGCCTGGACCAGCTGCTGCGCGAGCTGTCGGTGATCCTGTCCGCCTATGTGGGCGGCAAGCAGGTCGAGATCCTGTTCGAGACCGATCCCGCGCTGCCCGGGTCGATGCTGGGCGACGCGCTGCGCTTGCAGCAGGTGTTGCTGAACCTGACCGGCAACGCGATCAAGTTCACCGAGCGGGGCGAGGTGGCGCTGTCGGCGCGGCTGGTGTCGAGCGCCGGCGAGACGCGGCGCGTGGCCTTCGCCATCCGCGACACCGGCATCGGCATCGCGCCCGGGCAGTGCGAGCACATCTTCGACGGCTTTTCGCAGGCCGAGGCCTCCACCGCGCGCCGCTACGGCGGCACGGGCCTGGGCCTGGCCATCAGTCAGCGCCTGGTGCGGCTGATGGGCGGCGAGCTGGCCGTGGTCAGCGAGCCGGGCGCGGGCAGCGTGTTCTCCTTCGAGGTGGAATTCCTTGTCGCGAAGGATGCGGCGCCCGCGGCGGCGCGGCCGGCGCCAATGCGCGACCTGGACTGCCTGGTGGTGGACGACAATCCCAGCGCGCGGCAGGTGCTGGCCGGCATGGCGGCCTCCTTCGGCTGGCGCGCGGACACGGCCGACAACGGCCTCGACGCGCTGAGAATGGTCATGCAGCGCAGCGCCGGCAAACCCTACGACGTGCTGCTGGTCGATTGGCGCATGCCGCTGATGGACGGCTGGGAAACCAGCCTGCAGATCCGCGAGCTGCTGCCCACCGAGCACTCGCCGCTGATCATCATGGTGACCGCGCACGACCGGGAACAGCTGGCGCAAAAACAAGCGGAGCATGGCCCCTTGCTGGACGGGGTGCTGATCAAGCCGGTCACGGCGTCCATGCTGTTCGACGCGGTGGCGGACGCGCGCGGGGGGCAGCACGCGACGTTGCGGGCCGTGGCGGCGCCGTCGCGGCGCAGGCTGGAGGGCGTGCGCGTGCTGCTGGTGGAGGACAATCCCACCAACCAGCAGGTGGCGCGCGAACTGCTGGCGAGCGAGGGCGCCCTGGTGGAGGTGGCGCCTTGCGGGCAGGACGCGATCGACGCCGTGGCACGCGTCGGCGTGCCGCCGCAAGTGATCCTGATGGATATCCAGATGCCGGACATGGATGGCTATGTGGCGGCCGGCGCCATCCTGGCGCGGCTGGGCAGGCGCGCGCCGCCCATCATCGCGATGACGGCCAACGCCATGCAGTCCGACCGCGAGGCCGCGCTGGCGGCCGGCATGGTGGACCATGTGGGTAAGCCGTTCGACTTGACGCAATTGGTGGGCGTGATATTGGCGCATACCGCGCGGCCCGGGGCGGCGGTTGATTCGCGGCCGGCGGCGGCAGGGGCGCCATCGGCGGGAGCGGCCGCATCGGCTGTATCCGCATCGGAGTCGGGGCCGGGGCCGGCATCGGAGCCGGAGCCGGAGCCGCCATCCGCATCGGCCTCGGCCTCGGCCTCGGCCTCGGCGCCCATCGTGCTCGACAGCGCCTCCGCGCTTGCGCGCATGGGCGGCCTGGCGCAGGTCTACCTGATCGCGCTGAAGAACTTCCACGCCGAGTCCGATACGCTGTGCGCCCAGTTGCGCGCCGCGCTGGACAACGACGACGCCACCGCCGCCCTGCCGGCGCTGCATCTGCTAAAGGGACTGGCGGGAACGATAGGCGCGCAGCCCATGCAACAATTGGCCCAGCAGGCGGAACGCGCCGCCCGCGCGGGCGACGACGCTGGCTTTGAAGACGCCGCGCGCACCATCCTGGCGGCGATGCCGGGCGTGGTGCAGGCCGCCGCCGGGCTGATACCACAGCTGGCGCGGCAGGCCACGCCGGCGGCGTAGCCGGCGATCAGGCAGTCAGCCAAGCGGCCGGCTCAGCGACTCCGGCGATTCCGACGACTCAACGGCTCGGCGACGACGCCGGCGTCATCCCGTCTGCCGCGCGTAGCTTACCGTCAGCATTTCCCACTGGTGGCCGTCGGGCTCGTTCCAGTACACGCCGTTGCCGCCGAACTGCGTGCTGACCTGGCGGTCGTCCGGACCGCGCACTGCGCTGCGGTAGGGAATACCTTCCGCCTTGAGCCGCGCCAGGATGGTGTCGAACTCGTCCTGGCTGACGCGGAAGCAGTAGTGGTGCACCGGATAGGAGTCCGCCGTCTCCACGAAATCCAGGGTCAGCCCGTCATTGATGAAGACCGGCGAGAACGGCCCCAGCGCGGTCTCCGCCCACGGCACGCCGAGGATCTCGGCCAGCCGCTGCGCCGACGCCACCTTGTTGTGGGACGGCACGATGAAATGGTCCAGTTGAATAGCCATCGTTCACCTCCATGGCAAGCGGCGCGGCTCAGATCTCCGCCAGCGCCTTCACATGCGCGACCACGCTGCGTCCCAGCGCGGACAAGTTGTAACCGCCCTCCAGGCAGCTGACGATGCGGCCCTGCGCGTGCTCCCTGGCCACCGCCATCACCTGCTCGGTCAGCCAGGCGTAGTCGGCCTCCACCAGCCCCATGCCGCCGATGTCGTCCTCGCGGTGGGCGTCGAAGCCAGCCGAGATGAAGATCATCTCCGGCTTGAAGGCGTGCAGCGCGGGCAGCCAGCGCTCCATCACCAACTGGCGCACGCCTTCCCCCTTGGTATGCCTCGGCACCGGCACGTTGACGCGGTTGGGCGTGTCCGGCCGCAACTCGGTGTAGGGATAGAACGGGTGCTGGAAGAAGCTCACCATCAGCGCGCGCGGCTCGTCGAGCAGGGCCTCCTCGGTGCCGTTGCCGTGGTGGACGTCGAAATCGACGACGGCCACGCGCCCCAGCCCGCGCACGTCGAGCGCGTGCTTGGCGGCGATGGCGATGTTGTTGAACAAGCAGAAGCCCATCGGCTCGCCGGGCCGCGCGTGGTGGCCGGGCGGGCGGATGGCGCAGAAGGCGTTCTGGATCTCGCGGTCGATCACCGCGTCGGTCGCCGCCACGGCCGCGCCGGCGGCGCGCAGCGCGGCCTGCCAGCTATAGCGGTTGAGCGAGGTGTCGCCGTCGATCGGGTAGTACTCGCCCACCGCCGGCACGTTGTCGCGCACGATGGCGATGGCGTTGCGGCTGTGGTTGCGCTCGATGTCGGACAACTGGGCCAGCGGCGCGCTGCGGTGCTCCAGCAAGTCCGCGATGTGCGAGTTGATGAGCTGGTCGGCGATGGCCTGCAGGCGCGCGGGCGACTCGGGATGCCAGTCCCCCATTTCGTGGCGCTGGCAATCGGGGTGGGTGTAAATGGCTGTGCTCATGTCTCGTTTCTATCCCGCCGTTATCAGGATGGCCGCCGCGCTTGTTCTCGCATAGAATCCATACTGGCCGGCATGGCGTGTTTTCAAGGTGCCGATGGCGCTAATCTACCACTTCACTGGATAATAACAAAAAACCATGTACACCAAACTGCACGCGGTCGCAGCCCAGGTCTGCCAGGTCATCGTCGGCAAGGACGTGCAGGTGCGCCAGGCCCTGACCTGCATGCTGGCCGGCGGACACCTGCTGGTCGAGGACGTGCCGGGCGTGGGCAAGACCACGCTGGCGCACGCGCTGGCGATCTCGCAGGGCCTCAATTTCAACCGCATCCAGTTCACCAGCGACCTGCTGCCGGCCGACGTGGCGGGCATCTCGATCTACGAGCGCGAGAAGAACGGCTTCATGTTCCATCCCGGCCCCATCTTCACCCAGGTGCTGCTGGCCGACGAGATCAACCGCGCCACGCCGAAGACCCAGTCCGGCCTCTTGGAGGCGATGGAGGAGCGCCAGGTGACGGCCGACGGCGTGACCCGTCCCCTGCCCGAGCCTTTCTTCGTGATAGCGACGCAGAATCCCACGCACCAGGTCGGCACCTTCCCGCTGCCCGAGTCGCAACTGGACCGCTTCCTGATGTGTTTGTCGCTGGGCTATCCCGACGCGGCCGCCGAGCGCGCGCTGCTGATGGGCGAGGACCGGCGCGCGCTGCTCAAGTCGCTGCCGCCGGCCATGACGGCGGCCGAGCTGGCGGCGGCGCAGGCCAGCCTGCGCCAGATCCACGCCTCGCCAGCGCTGATCACCTACATCCAAGCGCTGGCGCAGGCCTCGCGCCAGAACGGCGCCTTCGCCGAGGGCCTAAGCCCGCGCGCGGCGCTGGCGCTGCTGCAGGCGGCGCGCGCCTGGGCCGCGCTGGAGGGCCGCGACCACGTGATGCCGGAGGATGTGCAGGCGGTGCTGGTGCCGGTGTGCGCGCACCGGCTGCGGCCGGTGAAGGCGGCGCACGGCGTGGCCCTGGCCAGCCGCGACCTGGTGCTGCAGCTGCAGAAATCGGTGCCGGTGTAAGCCATGCTGGCGGCCGCGCGCGGACTGACCGACCGCCTGTTGTTCCGGTTGCGCAAGGTGACGAACCGCTTGCTGTTCCAGCTGCGCGACAGCGAGCCCGGCAGCGTGGTGCTGGTGATGCGCCGGGTCTTCATCGTGCCCACCAAGCCGGGCATGGCGTTTGTCGCGCTGCTGCTGATCATGCTGATCGGCTCCATCAACTACACGCTGGGCCTGGGCTTCGCGCTGACCTTTTTCACCGGCGCCTGCGCCGTGGCCGACATGGTGATGACGGCCCGCAACCTGGCGCTGCTGCGCCTGTCGCCCGGCCGCGCGCAGCCGGTGTTCTCCGGGCAGGAGGCGCAGTTCGAACTGCTCGTGCACAACGACACGCCGCGCGACCGCTACGCCATCCTGCTGGGCTTCCACCACGACGGCGAACCGCGCCACCCGGTGGACGTGCCCGCCGGCGCCGCCGCGGCGGTGGCGCTGTCGGCCGCCACCGAGGGGCGCGGCTGGCTGCCCGCGCCGCGGGTGCGCCTGGTGACGCGCTTTCCGCTGGGCCTGTTCCGCGCCTGGAGTTACTGGCAGCCGGACCTGAAGGCGCTGGTCTACCCGGCGCCGGAGGCCGGCGCGCCGCCGCTGCCGCTGAGCGGCGCCGCCAGCGAGGACGGCCACGGCCAGGTCGGGCTGGACAACTTCGCCGGCATCCGCAGCTACCAGCCGGGCGACCCGATGCGGCACCTGGCCTGGCGCCAGATCGCGCGCCACGACCCGGCGCTGGGCGGGCAACTGGTGACCAAGCATTTCGAGGGCGGCGCGGTGGCCGAGATGATGTTGGACTTCAACGAGCTGCCCGCCAACATGGACCTGGAATTGCGGCTCTCGCGCATGACGCGCTGGGTGCTGGAGGCCGAGCAGCGCGCGCTGCCGTACGCCTTCCGCATCGGCCACCACAGCTATCCGCCGGCCGTGGGCGACGCGCACCGCGCCGCCTGCCTGCGGGCCTTGGCGCTGTATGGGCAGGAGGCGTTCGGATGAGCCTCGCCGCGCGCTTGTCGCGCCCCTTCTCCCAGCCCCTGCCGCGCGACAAGGCCGACACGCTGTTGCTGCTGCTCGCCGCGCTGGCGGTGCTGGCGCCCCACTTCGGCCACCTGCCGCTGTGGACCAGCGCCGCCGTCTGCGCCACGCTGGCCTGGCGCGCCAGCATCACGCTGCGCGGCCGCCGCATGCCGCCGCTGTGGCTGCTGCTACCCATCTCCATCGCGTCGATGGCGGGCGTCTATTATTCCTACCGCACGCTGCTCGGGCGCGACGCCGGCGTCGCCATGCTGGCCCTGCTGCTGGCCTTCAAGCTGCTGGAAATGCACGCCCGGCGCGACCTGTTCGTGGTGATCTTCCTCAGCTTTTTCCTGCTGCTGACCACCTTCTTCTACACCCAGACCATCTTCTCCGCCGTGGTCATGGCGGCCACCATCGTGCTGCTGCTGGCCACGCTGATGACCTTCCAATACACCGGCACGGTGCCCCCGCTCAAGCGCCGGCTGCGCGCCGCCGCCGGGATCTTCCTGGTGGCCAGCCCGCTGGCGCTGCTGCTGTTCTTCGCGTTCCCCCGCATCCAGGGCCCGCTGTGGGGTTTGCCGGGCGACGCGCGCAGCGGCAAGAGCGGCATGTCGGACACGATGTCGCCCGGCTCCGTGTCGGACCTGGCGCTGTCCGACGAGATCGCCTTCCGGGTGCGCTTCCACGGCGAGCAGCCGGCGCAGCGCCAGCTGTACTGGCGCGGCATCGTGCTGGGCGGTTTCGACGGCCGCACCTGGACCCGCACCAGCCGCCCGCTATACTGGGACGGCGAAACCACCAGGGACCTGGGCATCAGCGTCAGCGGCGGGCCGCTGCGCCACGAGATCACGATGGAGGCCACCGGCAAGCGCTGGCTGTTCAACCTGGAGCTGACGGTGCCCGACGTCGACCTGGCCGGCCTGCGCACCGGCACCAGCGACGAGCTGGAGCTGTACACCCAGTCCCCCATCTACCAGCGCGTGCGCTACCAGGCGCGCGCCTACCTGCTGCACCAGTGGCAGCCCGGCCTGTCGCCGGAGCGCCTGCGGCGCTGGCTGCGCCTGCCGCAAGGCTACAACCCGCGCACCCTGGCGCTGGCCGCGAGCCTGCGCCGGGACGGCGACCCGGCCGCCTCGGCGCAGGCGGTGCTGTCCATGTTCCGCCAGCAGCGCTTCTTCTACACGCTGGAGCCGCCGCTGCTGGGCCGCGATTCTGTCGACGATTTCCTGTTCAACAGCAAGGCCGGCTTTTGCGAACACTACGCCAGCGCCTTCGTGGTGCTGATGCGCGCCATGGGCATCCCGGCGCGCGTGGTCACCGGCTACCAGGGCGGCGAGCTTAATCCGGTGGACGGTTACCTGGTCGTGCGCCAATCCGACGCCCACGCCTGGGCCGAAATCTGGCTGCCCAGCCGGGGCTGGGCGCGGGTGGACCCGACCGCCGCAGTGGCGCCCAGCCGCATCGAGCAAAACCTGGCCCGCGCCATGCCGCAGCGCGCCCCCTTCGGCCTGGAGGGGCTGATGGAATTGCAGAACGACCGCAATTCGTGGCTGGCGCAACTGCGATTTGCCAGCCACGCGATGAATAATGCCTGGAATCAATGGGTCCTCGATTACAATCCTGAGAGGCAGCGCAGTTTCCTTGAGGAACTAGGCTCCGCCGTGGTGAACTGGCGCGGCGGCGCCGCCCTGGGCGCAATCGCGCTATTGTTGCTGCTGTGGCGCGCGCTGCGCGCCAGGACCGGGCGGGACCCGGTGGACGCCGCCTACGACGCCTTTTGCCGGACCATGGCCAAACGCGGCATGGGGCGCGCCATCGACGAGGGGCCGCGCGGCTACGCGCTGCGCCTGATGGACATGGATATACCGGACGAGAAGAAGGCCGCGATGCGCGACTTCCTGGAATTGGTCGGCACGCTCAAATACGCGGCGCCGGCTGGAGATACAACCGCGCCGCTGAAAAAGCTGGCCACGCTGCTGACACTATCACGATGAAATTATTGCTGAGAAACCACACTTCCACCTTGCTGCTGGCCCTGGCGCTGGCCGGCCTGGCGTTGCCGCCGGCCGCCGTGCACGCGCAGCAGTCCGCCAAGGCCGCCAAGGCCGCCAAGGCGAAGAAGGCCAGGAAAGCCAAGACCCCGCCGCCGCCGAAGAAACCCGCCGTCGACTACGAGGGCGAGTTCGTCAATTTCGGCCAGTGGAAGGAGGTCAAGCAATTCCTGGACGACATGGCCGCCAAGCACGGCTTCGACCGCCTGGAGCTGGAAACGCTGATGGGCAAGGTGCGCTACGTGGATTCGGCCGTGCAGCTGATGAAGCCGGCCCCGCCCGGCAAGCCCAAGAACTGGCAGGCCTACAGCAAGCTGTTCATTGAACCGGTGCGCATCAACGGCGGCGTGCGCTTCTGGGACGCCAACCGCGACGCGCTGGCGCGCGCCGAGGCGCTGTACGGCGTGCCGGCCGAAACCATCGTCGGCATCATCGGCGTGGAAACCGTGTACGGCGCCAACACCGGCCGCTTCCGCGTGCTGGACGCGCTGACCACGCTGGCCTTCGCCTATCCGCTGGCGCCGCAGCGCACGGCGCGCATGGAGTTCTTCAAGGGCGAACTGGAAAGCACGCTGCTGTACGCGCGCCAGAGCGGCATCGACCCGTTCTCGATGCTGGGCTCGTACGCGGGCGCGGTCGGCCTGCCGCAGTTCATGCCCAGCAACATCGTCAAATACGCGGTGGATTTCGACGGCGACGGCCGCGTCGACCTGCGCAACTCGCCTTCCGACGCGATCGGCAGCGTGGCCGCCTTCCTGGTGGCGCACGGCTGGAACCGCGACGATCCGGGTCCCATCGTGTACGCCGCCACCGTGTCGCCCAGCCGCCAGTGGGAACGCTATTTGAACCAGGGCCTGGAGGCGAAATTCCGCCAGGAGGACTTGATGGCGGACGGGGTCGTCACCACTTCATCTTTGCCCGCGGGCATGCCATTTGGCCTGGTGGACTTGCAGAACGGCTCGGAGCCGACGGAATTTTGGCTGGGAACCAATAATTTCTTCGCCATCACCCAATACAACCGCAGCTTTTTCTACGCCATGTCGGTGGTGGAACTGGGGCGCGCGGTCAAGCTTACGCGACAACAGATGTAAGGAAGCGTAAACGGGCTTGAAATCTTGCCTCGGGGCAGCTATTGTATAGTTGATACTTGGAAACACCACAGGAATCATATCGTGCGGCAATGTCCGGGCTTTTTATTTTATACTCAACTTTGTCCAAAAGACAAAGCAAGGGATGGAATCCGCACAGGCATGCTAGCACAAGCACAAGGCGTGAATTCTCACACATTGTTGCGACCGGACAACAGTAACTCGCAGCAACACTTATTTTTTATTGCTTGTGAGTACGAGATTGCGTGATGTTGTACAATTGTGTATATATTATGAAACTTGTTATTTCGGAATTCCGTCCGTTGGTAAGCGTTCCCAAGTAAGGAGGAACATGGCCGCAGGCTCCGAGTGTTTCAACTTTGCAGGACAAACTTTACAGAAGGAACAGACGAATCATGACAAACCAAGTTGGAATTGATATGAACAGCGACTCGGAAGGCGATGACCTGCTGCAGTACAACCCGAACCGCCTGCTCGACACGCTGATCGAAAACCTGCGCCTGAAAAACGATGCCGCGCTGTCGCGCGCATTGGAAGTGGCGCCACCGGTCATCAGCAAAATCCGCCACCACCGCCTGCCGGTCGGGGCCTCGCTGCTGATCCGCATGCACGAGGTGAGCGACCTGTCGATCCGCGACCTGCGCTACCTGATGGGCGACCGCCGCAACAAGTTCCGCATCAGCGACAAGCAGTTCAAGCCAAAAGAAGGCGAAACGCCGCAAAGCTGATGCTGGCTGGCGTACTCCGGCCCTCCCCTCGCGGGGAGGACGGGCACGATTGAGTAGTTCACTTACGCCGGAAACACCCCGGTGGACAAATAGCGGTCGCCCCGGTCGCACACGATGAACACGATGGTGGCGTTTTCCACCGTTTGTGAAATCCGCAGTGCGATCTCGCAGGCGCCGGCCGCCGAAATCCCGCAGAAGATGCCCTCCTCCGCAGCCAGACGGCGCGCCATGCGCTCGGCGGCGGCCTGCGTCACGTATTCGATCTGGTCCACGCGCGCCTTGTCGTAGATCTTCGGCAGGTAGGCTTCCGGCCATTTGCGGATGCCGGCGATCTGCGAGCCCTCCTCCGGCTGCGCGCCGATAATGCGGATGGCCTCGCTCTTTTCCTTCAGGTATTGCGACACGCCCATGATGGTGCCGGTGGTGCCCATGGCGCTGACGAAGTGCGTCACGCGGCCGTCGGTGTCGCGCCAGATCTCGGGGCCGGTGCCCTCGTAGTGCGCGCGCGGGTTGTCGCCGTTGCCGAACTGGTCCAGGATGATGCCCTTGCCGTCGCGCTGCATCTGCTCGGCCATGTCGCGCGCGTATTCCATGCCGCCGGTTTTCGGCGTCAGCATGATCTGCGCGCCGTAGGCGGCCATCGCCTGCTTGCGCTCCTCGCTCTGGTTTTCCGGCATCAGCAGCAGCATCTTGTAGCCGCGGATGGCGGCCGCCATCGCCAGCGCGATGCCGGTGTTGCCCGAGGTCGCCTCGATCAGCGTGTCGCCCGGCTTGATGTCGCCGCGCTCCTCGGCGCGGCGCAGCATCGACATCGCCGCGCGGTCCTTGACGGAGCCGGCCGGATTGTTGCCTTCGAGTTTGCCCAGGATGATATTGCCGCGCTCGGCGGTTTCGGCGCCGGGAATGCGTACCAGGCGCACCAGCGGGGTGTTGCCGATCGTATCGGCAATAGTCTTGTAAGCCATCGTGTTCGAGTTTTCGTTCCGCAAAAGATTCATTGTAATCCGGGACGCCGATCCGCGCCCGGCGCGGCCTCGGCGGCGGCGCTAGCGCGCCAGTTTCAGGCTCATCAGTGTATACGCCAGCCGCTCGCCGTCGATGCGGAACATGTCCTCGATCTCGCCGGTCTGGCGGAAGCCGCACTGGCGGTACAGCGCGCGGGCCGGCTCGTTCACGCTCAGCACTTCCAGGTCTATCCATTCCAGCGCGGTGGCGCTGCGCGCCCAGGCCAGCGCCGACGCCACCAGCACCCGGCCCAGCCCCTGGCGCCGCGCCAGCCGGTGCACGCCCATGCCCAGCAGCGCGCGGTGCGCCGTGCCGCCCTCGCCGCGCGCGCGCAGGTCGATATGGCCGAGGATACCGTCATGCCCGGTGGCGATCCAGGCCCGGCGCCAGCCCGGCTTGTGCAGCGGCACCTCCAGCGCCTTGGAAAAGGCGGCGGCCTTGTCGGCCGGGAACTCCTGGCGGCGCGGCAAGGGCTGGAACAGGGGCGCGCCGTCCAGGCCGTTGTCCTTCAAATGGTCGTTCAGGTAGGTGAAAAAGCCGGAGAGGTCATCGGCGGTCAGTGCCCGTATCGCGGGCTCTTGGCGCTGGGGAGCGGGCATGTCGGCTTTCATTCAAATGGGATGGCGGGAATTGTAGCAGCCGCGGCTCCTCTCTCTTAAGAATTTGGCATGAAGCCCATGGCATGCGCTAGACTGTCCGGGAACTACGACCGTCATTCTACCCGCCCTATACGGACCCGCCATGGCCACAGAAAACCCCGAATTCGCCAAGAACCTCAGCCAGGAAAAAGACGCGCCCGGCATCCCCGACTCGCTGGCCACGCGCCGCCACCAGATGTTCCCCAAGCTGTCCGAGGCGGAGGTCAAGCGCATGCACCGCTTCGGCACCGTGCGCCACTACCGCGACGGCGAGCGCATGTTCGAGGCCGGCCGCAGCATCCTCGGCATGCACGTGGTGTTGAAGGGCAAGGTGGCGATCAGCCGCTATGACGGCCTGGGCAACACCTCGCTGATCGTCGAGCACGGCCCCGGGGAATTCGGCGCCGAGGTCGGCCAGCTGTCCGGCAAGCCGACCCTGGTCAACGGCGACGCGGTGGGCGACGTGGAGGTGCTGGTGATTCCGTCCGAATCGCTGCGCGCGCTGGTGATCGCCGAGGCCGAGCTGGGCGAGCGCATCGTGCGCGCGCTGATCTTGCGGCGCGTGGGCCTGATCGAGGTCAATTCCGGCGGCCCGGTGCTGGTCGGCCCGCCCGGCCACCCGCGCCTGCACCACCTGCAAAGCTGGCTGGCCAGCAACGGCCACCCGCACTCCGTGCTCGATCCCAAGACCGACGCCCAGGCCGCCGCGCTGTGCGAGCACTACCGGCCCACGGCGGACGAGTTGCCGCTGGTGGTGTGTCCGGACGGCAGCGTCAAGAAGAACCCCACCAATGTCGACCTGGGCCGCTGCCTGGGCATGCTGCCCGAGCTCAGCAGCGACAAGGTGTGGGATGTGATCGTGGTCGGCGCCGGGCCGGCCGGACTGGCGACGGCGGTGTACGCCGCGTCCGAGGGCTTGTCGGTGCTGGCGCTGGAGACGCGCGCCTTCGGCGGCCAGGCGGCGGCCAGCGCCCGCATCGAAAACTACCTGGGCTTCCCGACCGGCATCTCCGGCGCCGCGCTGGCGGGGCGGGCCTTCGTGCAGTCGCAAAAGTTCGGCGTCGAGATCGCGATTCCGGCGCCGGCCGGGCGGCTGATCTGCGACACCTACCCGCTGCAGGTGGAAATGTGCGGCAGCCTCACGCGGCTGCGGGCCAAGACCGTGGTGCTGTCCTGCGGCGCGCGCTACCGCCGTCCGTCGCTGGCGAACCTGAAGCGGTTCGAGGGACGCGGCGTCTACTACTGGGCCTCACCGATCGAGGCCAAGCTGTGCAAGACCGAGGAGATCGTGCTGGTCGGCGGCGGCAACTCCGCCGGGCAGGCCGCCGTGTTCCTGTCGGCCCACGCCTCCAAGGTGCACATGCTGGTGCGCGGGCCGGGGTTGGCTGCCACCATGTCCAGCTACCTGATCGAACGGATCGAAGCCACGCCCAACATCGTGCTGCACACGCACAGCGAGATCGTGGCGCTGGAGGGCAACGACGAGGACGGCTTGCGACAAGTGCGCATCCGCTGCAGCGAGACCGGCGAGGAATGCGACTACGACGTCTGCCGCGTGTTCCTGTTCATCGGCGCCGACCCGAACACGGGCTGGCTCGGCGACTGCGGCGTGGACGTGGACGACAAGGGCTTCATCCGCACCGGTTTCGACGTGGCCAAGGCGCAATGCCGGGCCAACTTCGCCGACGGCGTCTACCCGAAGGACCTGCCGCCGCGGGCCGCGCTGGAGACCAGCGTGCCGGGCGTGTTCGCCATCGGCGACGTGCGCGCCAACTCCACCAAGCGGGTGGCCGCGGCGGTGGGCGAAGGCGCGGCCGTGGTTTCGCAGATCCACGCCTTCCTCGCCAGCCTCCCGCCCGCCTGAAAGTTACCGCATTAACATCGGTGTCAGGCGCGACATTCGGACGGGGACGCCGAGTCAAATGTCCGAATGTCGCGCCTGACACCGATGTGTTTTTAATAATTATCGGAGCGGGACGGGGTAGGCGGCGACGCTGGCGTTGCCGTCCTTGTCGACCGCTTGCACGCCGAAGAAGTAGTTGTCCTTCGAGAGCGGCACTTTGGCTTCCGTGACGTTGCCCACCCACCTGGCGCCCTGCCAGTCGGCGGCCGTGGTGTCGCGCCATACGATGCGGTAGCCGGCCAGGTCGGGCTCGACATTGGCCTGCCAGACCAGCGTGGAGTCGTTTTCCAGCTGCGCGGTACGCAACTGGACCATCCGCGGCGCGGCCGGCGCCAGCGCCAGCGTGGCCAGCGCGGCGGCGTTCACCCGCGCGACCTTGGCGATGTAGTTGTAGTCGTTGTATTCGGGCATGTCGCCGATCACGACGCCGTTCTCGGTGCGCACGTTCTGGTGCTGGTGCTTGAAGTCCTCGTTCGGCTCGGTGAAGCGCAGCGCCGCGTAGCCGCGCTCGAGGAAGGGCATGTGGTCGCCGCCGCGCAGGTAGCGGTCGCGCCGCTGCACCACGCTGACCTTGAAGCCTGGCACGTAGCGCTCGCCCTGCTCCTTCACGTGGCGCGCCAGCTGGCGCGAGATGGAGTCGTTCTCGCCGCCGGTCTGCACCAGCGTGCGCACCGCCTCGCTCATTTCCTTCTCGACCGGGATGCCCTCGGCGAACAGTCGCACCTGCTTGTCGTCGATCTTGCCGTGCTCGTCGCGCGAGCTGCCGATGATGTCGTTGGTGAACATGCCGGCGATGTCGAGTTTCTGTTGCTTGGCCTGCTCGGCCCAGTGCGCGGCGCCCAGCAGGCCCTGCTCCTCGGCGGCCACCGTCATGAAGACGATGGTGGCGTCGAATTGGTGGCGCGACATCACGCACGCCATCTCCATCACGGCGGCGGTGCCGGAGGCGTCGTCGTTGGCGCCGGGCGCGTAGCCCTTCTCGTCCATCACGTCGGTGTTGCGCGAGTCGTAGTGGCCGCTGACGACGTAGATCCGGTCCTTCGCCCCTTCCTGCGTGCCGGGCAGCGTCGCCACCACGTTGACGATCTCGGTCGGGCGGCTGATGCGCCTGGACACCGGCGCGACGTGGCTGTCGAAGGCGACTTGCAGGCGGCCGCCGTTGGCGGCGTTGCAGCGCTCGAACTCGCTCCTGATCCAGCGCCGCGCGGCGCCGATGCCCACCGTGTCGGACTCGGTCTCGGACATGGTGTGGCGCGTGTGGAAGCCGACCAGCTTGCGGATGGTCGCCTCGATGCGCCGCGGCGAGATGGCGCCGACGATGCGTTCGATCTCGGGCTGCTTGCGTTTCAGGTCCGGGCCGGCGGGCGCGGCCGCGGCGCAGGGGTTGATACCGGTGCCGGCCGCCAGCGCGCTGATAGCGCCCAGGCCGGCCAGGATAGCTTTGGTGCTTGCCATATGGTGTCCTCGTGGGTAGGGCCGCCGCGCCCGCGGGCGGCACAGCTTGCCATCATCGCATACGGCCTTCAGGACGCGGAACCGGAGATTTGTATCGCTTTGTTGTCCTTGCTGTGCACCTTGCCGTCCGCGCCGACGGCGAGGTAGCCGACCTGCATGCCCTCCAGGAAGGCCGGCGCCCGCGCGCCCTTCAGCATGGCGATGGTGGCGCAGGCGCCCGCCGCCGCCGTCAGCGGCGCCAGCACGCTGACCGAGCGCCACGCCGTCACCGGCAGGCCGGTGGCGGGGTCGAGGATGTGGCAGTAGCGCCGCCCGTCCAGCTCGAAGTAGCGCTCGTAGTCCCCCGAGGTGCACAGCGCGCCGCCGGCGACGTCGATGGCGGCGATGGTGGCGTCGGCCCGGCGCGGGTCCTGGATGGCGATGCGCCACGGACTGCCGTCCGGCCGCGGACCGAGCACGTGGAAGTCGCCGCCCAGGTTCACATAGCCGTGGCGCACGCCCGCGTCCAGCAGGCAGGCGGCGGCGCGGTCGGCCGCGTATTCCTTGCCGAAGCCGCCGAAATCGAGCTCCATGCCGGCCACCGGCAGGCGCACCGAGCGGCGCTCGCGCTGCACCTTGGTCCAGCCGGTCAGCGCCAGCAGCGCGTCCAGCTGGCCGGGCGCGGGCAGGCGCGCGGCCGAGAAGTCCCAGGCCTTGCGCAGCACGCCGGTGGTGATGTCGAACAGGCCGCCGCTCAGCTCGTACAACTGGGCCGCGTAGTGCAGCAGCGCGGCGGTCTCGTCGTCCAGCGCGACGGCCTCGCCGCCGGCCGCGCCGTTGATGGCGCTGACCACGCTGTCGGCGCGGTAGCGCGAGTATTTGGTTTCGATGCGGCGCACCTCGTCGATGGCGTGTTGCGCCAGTTCGCGCGCCGCCGCCTCGCTGGCGGCCGGCAGCAGCACCTGGCACGGACTGGCCATGGCGCGGAATTCGATGGTGTACAGGTCTGTCGTGTTCGCTACCATTCTTTGCTCATCCCTTCCCCCTCGCCCCATCCTTCATTCATTGCAGTTGCAAGGCCGCCTTGATCTGCGCGTCGAGCACAGGCTGGTCGCCCTCCCTGAAGCCCGTATGCAGCCACAGCAGCTTGCCGTCCCGGCCGATCAGCGCACTGCTGGGCATGCCCTTGACGCCATAGGCCCGGGCGCTGGCGCCCGCCGTATCATACGCGACCACGAAGCCGGCCGGCACCTCGGCCAGGAAAGCGGCGGCCTCTTCCCTCCTGGTGTCCAGATTGATGGCCACCACGCGCAGACCCGCGCCGCCGTAGCGCTGCTGCAGTTCGCCCATCCAGGGGAAGGAACGCTTGCAGGGCGCGCACCAGGAGGCCCAGAAATCGAGATAGACCAGTTTGCCGCGGTAAGCGTCCAGGCTGACGCGGCCGCCATCGCCCGGCAGGTCGAAGGCCGGGGCCGGCGCGCCCGCCAACGGCGCCGCCGGCGCCGGCGTCGGGCCCGCCGACATCAGCGCGGCCGCGGCGAGCGTGGCCGCCGAGGACATCAGGCGGGGCGCCGCGAACGTGGCCGCCGGCGCCTCGGCCGTCACGGCGTGCCCGCCGCGAACCAGGCGGCCAGCACGTCGCGCTCGGCCTGCGTCATGCCGGTGACGTTCCCCAGCGGCATGGATTGCGACTGCACGGCGGCGCCGAAGATGGATGCCGAGCGCGAGCGTATCTGCGCCTCGGTGTCGAAGGTGATGCCCAGCGGCGCGGTATTGAAGCCGGGCTGGGTCGGCCGCACCGAGTGGCACGGCACGCAGCGCTGCGTGACGATGGTCTGCACCTGCGGGAACAGGCTGGGCTGCACCACCGGCTTGGCGGCGTTGAACACGCCGCTCTGGCCCAGCGCGCTGTTGGTCCAGCCGCCGGTGGCCACGCCGGTGGCCAAGTCGATGCTGCCCTTCACCACCATGCTCAGGTTGGTGCCGGTCAAGGTCACTTCGAAGCGTCCGCCGTCCGCCAGCGTGGTGCTGCCCGCCACGTCCACGGCCGCCCCGGTCAGCCGGCCGCTCGCCTGCAGCGCGCCGCTGGCGTTGACGACGATGGACAGGTTGCCGCTGTCGCCGCCGCGCAGGCTGCCGTCGTACTGGGCGGCGTAGGCGCTCACGGGGTGGGCCGGCAGGCTGCTGCCCCAGGGCAGGTATTCGATGCCGTTGCGGATGCTGGGCAGCACCAGGTCCTTGTTCTCGGGCGAGTCGGAAAAGTTCAGCAGCGTCTGCGCGCGCGACAGCTTGATGCCGTCCGGGTGCGTGCCCTCGAGGTAGCCGACGTGGTACAGCACGCCCGGCTCGTCCGGCTCGCGCTGCAGCACGTTGCGGTACAACTGCGTGACGTAGGCGCGGTTGTTCAGCGCGCCGTACAGGTCGGAGAATTCCTTGCTGGCGATGAAGGAGGTGGCCACGTCGTGCAGCAACGCGCCGTTGTCCAGCGTTTCCAGGTGGTAGCCCAGGCCGGCGATGTCGGGTTTGCGGTTGAAGGTGGCCTGGTACAGCCGGAAGATCTTGCCCGCGTTGCCGTCCAGGTCCAGGCCGACGGCGCTGTCGGCGAAGCGCAAACGGCTGTTGGGGGCCACGTGCCTTAGGGCGCCGCCGACAATGTCCGTGATGGTGTAGGTGCCGTCGGGATTGCCGGCGATGGTGTACTGGCTGTAGTTGCCGGCGAAGGTGGCGGCGAAGGCCACCGCGCCCTGGCGCGCGGGAACGGTTCCGCCCTGCGCCGCCGTCCCGGGTGCGGGAGTCTGGCCGGCCTGGTCCCCGGCGCCGCAACCCGCCAGCGCCAACAGTAACAAGATGCTGCTTATACGGTAAGTTGCCATGATCGTCCCAAGGATGCGATATATGCCAGATTTCATGGTAATCAACTGCGGCGGCGATGGCAACCGGCATGGCGGGCGGCGCGGAAAAACCACGCTGGCAAAAAAAAACCCGCCGGCATGCGGCGGGCTGGAAGGAAGGCCGGGGAGGCTTATTTGCCCTTGGCGGCGGTCTGCATCGGTTTGGCGGCGGCGGGCTTGGCGGCGGCGCCGTCGCGGGATTTGCCGTTGACCATCAGGCCCGCCTCGGACAGCTTCATGGCGTTCTTCTCGCCCACGCCCTTGACGCGGGCCTCGAAGTCGGCCCAGTCCTTGAACTCGCCTTTCGCGCGCTCGTCCAGGATGGCCTTGGACTTGGCGGGACCGATGCCCTTGACGGCGTCCAGCGCGGCGGCGTCCGCCTTGTTGACGTCGACCTGGGCGAAGGCGAAGCCCATGGTCGCGACCAGGGCGGCTACGGCGAGCAGCAGTTTCTTCATCATGACTTCCTCCGTTTGGTGGATGCAAGGCCGGTGGCGCGCCTTGTCCCCGTTAAACGGATGGGAGCCTTGCCGGATGACGCCGCAACATTGAGCGCTCTCAACCGAAAAAACCGAACTCCGCGCAACCCCGTTTTCAGCCGAACAGTTCCTCGCGCGTGACGGTGGCCGTGCCCAGTTTGCCGACCACGATGCCGCCGGCGCGGTTGGCCGTCTGCACCGCGTCGTTCCAGCCGGCGCCGGCGCCCAGCATGGCGGCCATGGTGGCGATCACGGTGTCGCCGGCGCCGGACACGTCGAACACCTCGCGCGCGTCGGCCGGGGTGTGGAACACTTCCTTCTCGGTGTACAGCGTCATGCCCTCCTCCGAGCGCGTCAGCAGCAGCGCGTCCAGCTTGAGTTCGGCGCGCAGGTTCTGCGCCTTGGCGGTCAGTTGCTCCTCGCCGCTCCAGCTCCCGGCGATGTGGCGGAACTCGGACTTGTTCGGGGTCAGCACGGTGGCGCCCGCGTAGCGCGCGAAATCGTCGCCTTTCGGGTCGACCATCACCACCTTGCCGGCGGCGCGGCCGGCGGCGATCATGTCTGCCACGTTGACCAGGCTGCCCTTGGCGTAGTCGGACAGGATGATGACGTCGTAGTCGGCCAGCAGCGCCTTGTACTGCATCAGCTTGTTGCGCAGCACGGTGTCGCTGGGCGGCTCCTCGAAGTCGATGCGCAGCATCTGTTGCTGGCGGCCGATGACGCGCAGCTTGATGATGGTGGAGATGGCCTCGTCGCGCTTGAGGTAGCTGTGGATGCCGCCGCCGTGCAGCAGCTGCTCGACCTGCGTGCCGGCCTCGTCGGCGCCGACCACGCCCAGCAGGCCGGCGTGGGCGCCCAGCGCGGCGGCGTTGCGGGCCACGTTGGCGGCGCCGCCCAGGCGCGCCTCGCGCTTCTCGATGCGCACGATGGGCACCGGCGCCTCCGGCGAAATGCGGCTGACGTCGCCGAACCAGTAGCGGTCCAGCATGACGTCGCCGACCACCAGGATGCGGACCTGGTCCAGGGCGGGGGCTTGGTAGGTGGTTACGGCTGTGCTCATGGCGCCCTCGTCAGTTCATCACATTCAATTCTTCGGTGCGGCGCGGCGGGTAGGTTTCCCACTTGCTGCAACCCGGGCAATGCCAATAGTACTGGCGCGCCTTGAAGCCGCAGTGGCCGCACTGGTAGCGCGCCAGCTTCTGCGTGTAGCCGTGCACCAGGCCCTTGACCATGGACAGCTCGGACAGCAGCGCGGCCGGCGCGTCCATCATGCGCGCCTCGAGCAGCTTGTCCAGGCCCAGCAGGGTCGGCGTGCGGCGCAGCTCGTCGCTGACCAATTGCTTGGCGGCGTCCACGCCGTCGAGCTCGATCACGGCCTTGAACACCACCTCCAGCAGGTCGATCGACGAGGCCTGCTCCAGGTAGGACTTCAACAGGCTGACGCCCTCCTGCGGCCGGCCGACCTTGCGGTAGCCGTCCATCATGCGGGTGGCGACCAGCGCCACGTGCGGCACGCTCTGCTGCTCGACGCGGCGCCAGGTGGCCAGCGCGCCCTCGACGTCGCCCTGCGCCATCTGCACGTCGCCCACCAGGATGGTGGCGCGCACGCTGGTGCGGTCGGCCTGCAGCGCCTGGTCCAGCAGGCCCTGGGCCTGCTCGGGATGCATGCGCACCAGCGCGTCCTGCGCCATTTCGCAGTAGAACTGCGAGATTTCCTTCTGGCGCGCGCCGGCGCCCGAATCCTGCAGCCCGCGCGCGGCCTCGATCGCGCGCTGCCACTCCTTCTCGCGCTGGAAGATCTCCAGCAGCGAGCGGCGCGCCTGCACGCCGTACTGGGTGTCGACCAGGCGCTTGAAGGTCTCCTCGGCGCGGTCCAGCAGGCCGGCCTTCAGGTAGTCCATGCCCAGCTCGTATTCGGCGTGCGCCTTCTGCTCGGCCGGCAGGTCGGGCCGCGACAGCAGGTTCTGGTGCACGCGGATGGCGCGCTCGGTCTCGCCGCGGCGGCGGAACAGGTTGCCCAGCGCGAAATGCATGTCGGCGGTCTCGGGGTCCAGCCGCACGATCTCGATGAAGGCGTCGATGGCCTTGTCCGGCTGGTCGTTCAGCAGGAAGTTCAAGCCCTTGAAATAGCCGCGCGGCAAGGTGCGCGACTCGGACACCAGCTGGCGGATGTCCACGCGCGCCGCGATCCAGCCCAGGGCGAAAAAGATGGGCATGCCCAGTAACCACCAGAGTTCGAATTCCATGTCTTCTTGTACTTAGAGGAAGGGGTGCGGCTTATTGCTGCGCGTTGACGCTGTCCGGCTGCGGCTGCGCGTTCACCTGCAGGGCCGAGGTTTGCAGTGTCTGGATGGTGGATTTTTGTTTGGTCGCTTCGCGCCGGTGGCGGAACACGGTGGGGGTGAGCGCGAGCACGCCGAGGACGGCGCCGGCGACGAAGAAGCCGAGCAGCATCAGCACCAGGGGGCCGCGTAATTCGTAATTCAGGAACAGCACCAGGTCGACTTCCTGGGTGTTCTTCAGGGCGAAGCCGAAGAACAGGACAAACAGGATAAAACCAACAACAGTGGAAACAATTTTCATCAGCCAGCTTCCCCATATCAAAAAAAAACGGCATCCAGGGACGCCGCTCTTTTACATCCGCCGGGGATGGGCTCGCGCCCGCCCCCGATCCATAGACGAGTCAGTCCTCGATGATCGGTTGCCCGACCATCGCGTCGACGCGCTCGCGCAACTGCTTGCCAGGCTTGAAGTGAGGCACCCGTTTCTCGGGCACCATCACCTTGTCGCCGGACTTCGGATTGCGGCCGATACGGGGCGGCCTGCTATTCAAAGCAAAGCTGCCGAAGCCGCGGATCTCGATGCGCTGGCCGCTCGCGAGCGCGCCGGTCATCGCATCGAGTATCGTCTTCACCGCGTACTCCGCATCCTTGGCCACCAGCTGAGAATAGCGCTCAGCCAGGCGGTTGATCAACTCGGACTTGGTCATCTAAGTAACAGACGTCTTAGTTCTTGTTATCGAACTTGGCTTTCAGCAGTGCGCCCAGGCTGGTGGTGCCCGAAGCGGCGCTGCTGTCGACCGATGCCATCTTCTGCATGGCTTCCGCGGTTTCAGCGTTGTCCTTGGCTTTGATCGACAGCTGGATCGAACGCGCTTTGCGGTCGATGTTGATGACCAGGGCTTCCACGGAATCGCCCACTTTCAGGTGGGTGCCGGCATCTTCCACGCGGTCGCGGGAGATTTCGGAAGCGCGCAGGTAGCCTTCGACTTCGTCGGACAGCTGGATCACGGCGCCTTTAGGCTCGACCGATTTCACGGTGCCGGTGACCAGGGCGCCCTTGTCGTTGATGGCCGCGAAGTTGTTGAACGGGTCGCCTTCCAGTTGCTTGACGCCCAGGGAAACGCGCTCGCGCTCCACGTCGATCGCCAGAACAACGGCTTCCAGTTCGTCACCCTTCTTGAACTTGCGCACGGCTTCTTCGCCGGACTCGGTCCACGACAGGTCGGACAGGTGCACCAGGCCGTCGATGTTGCCGGCCAGACCGATGAACACGCCGAAGTCGGTGATCGATTTGATCGCGCCGCGGACTTTGTCACCTTTCTTATGGGTCACGCCGAAGTCGTCCCATGGGTTGGCTTTGCACTGTTTCATGCCCAGCGAGATACGACGACGCTCTTCGTCGATCTCCAGAACCATCACTTCAACCTCGTCGCCCAGTTGGACGACTTTGTTTGGAGCGACGTTCTTGTTGGTCCAGTCCATTTCGGAAACGTGCACCAGGCCTTCGATGCCCTGTTCCACTTCAACGAACGCGCCGTAGTCGGTCAGGTTCGTGACTTTGCCGAACAGGCGGGTGCCTTGCGGGTAACGACGGGACAGACCGGTCCAAGGATCGTCGCCCAGTTGCTTCACGCCCAGCGAAACACGGTTCTTCTCTTGATCGTATTTCAGGACTTTGGCGGTGATCTCTTGACCAACGGTCAGCACTTCCGACGGGTGACGCACACGACGCCATGCCAGGTCGGTGATGTGCAGCAGGCCGTCGATGCCGCCCAGGTCCACGAACGCGCCGTAGTCGGTGATGTTTTTCACAACGCCGGTCACCACGGTGCCTTCTTTCAGCGTTTCCATCAGTTTCTGACGCTCTTCGCCCATCGAAGCTTCGATGACGGCGCGGCGGGACAGAACGACGTTGTTACGCTTGCGGTCCAGTTTGATGACTTTGAATTCGAGGGTCTTGCCTTCGAACGGGGTGGTGTCTTTGACGGGACGGGTGTCCACCAGCGAACCCGGCAGGAACGCGCGGATGCCGTTGGTCAGAACGGTCAGGCCGCCCTTGACTTTGCCATTGACGGTGCCGACGACGATTTCGCCGGATTCCATTGCTTTTTCCAGAGCCAGCCACGAAGCCAGACGCTTGGCTTTGTCGCGCGACAGGATGGTATCGCCGAAACCGTTTTCCAGCGATTCGATGGCCACGGAAACGAAGTCGCCTACTTTGACTTCCAGTTCGCCTTGGTCATTCTTGAATTCTTCAACAGGGATGAAAGCTTCCGATTTCAGGCCGGCGTTAACGATCACGAAATTGTGATCCAGACGAACGACTTCAGCGGAGATCACTTCGCCGGAACGCATGTCTTGACGCGACAGGGATTCCTCGAAGAGGGCTGCGAAACTTTCCATATTAGACATAGAACTTCCATGTTAACCAGTAAGGCCCGCACCATGCGGCTTCAACTGGGTTAGGTTAATCAAATACCAAGGCAATCAGAGCGTGCCCGGCACCCTACGATTTCCCGATGGCCGCATGCCACTGCAACACCTGGGCGACCGCCGCTTCGACGGTCATTTCCGAGGTGTCCAGCACATGCGCCCCCTCTGCGGGGACCAGCGGCGCGATGGCCCGGTTCGTATCCCGGTCATCCCGCGCCTTCAAATCCATCAGGAGGTCTTCCATATTAGCAGAAAATCCCTTAGCTATCAATTGCTTATATCGACGCTCCGCGCGCGCCTGGACGCTGGCGGTCAAAAACACCTTCATCGAGGCGTTCGGGAAGATCACCGTGCCCATGTCGCGCCCGTCCGCCACCAGTCCGGGCGCCTTGCGGAAACCCAGCTGCACGCCGTACAGCGCCTGGCGCACGGCGGGGAAGGCGGCGATTTTCGACGCCGTGTTGCCGACGTTTTCCTGCCGGATCGCGTCGGTGACGTTTTCATGCGACAGGAACACGGCGTCCCCGGTGAAACTGATGTGCAGATGCTCGGCCAGCTTGGCCAGCGCGTGCTCGTCGGTCAGGCTGGTGTCGCGGCGGATCGCCTGCAGCGCGGTCAAACGGTAGAGCGCGCCCGAGTCCAGCAGGTGGAAGCCGAGGTGTTCGGCCACCTTGTGCGCGACGGTGCCCTTGCCGGATGCGGTGGGACCGTCGATGGTGATGACGGGGATGGTGGATGTCGGCATAGGTTGGTTGCTCGAAAACCGGGGACAGACCACGTTTTTCGGGAAATGTTGCTCCGAAACCGTGGTCTGACCCCGGTTTTAAATTAAGTTGTCGTGGGCGATGCCCGCGAAGGCGGCGAAGTAGTCCGGGAAGGTCTTGGCCACGCATTTCGGGTCGTTGATGCGGATGGTGTTGCCGCGCCGCGCGGCGCCGTCCAGCGACGCCAGCGAGAAGCACATGGCCATGCGGTGGTCGTCGTAGGTGTCGATGGCGGCCGTGCCGATCACGGCCGGCGGCGTCACCTTCAGGTAGTCGGCGCCCTCCTCCACCTCGGCGCCCAGCTTGCGCAGCTCGGTGGCCATGGCGGCGATGCGGTCGGTCTCCTTCACGCGCCAGCTGGCGATGTTGCGCAAGGTGGTGGTGCCCTCGGCGTACAGCGCGGCCACGGCGATGGTCATCGCGGCGTCCGGGATGTGGTTGAAGTCCAGGTCCACCGCCTTCAGCGGGCCAGAGGATTTGGCCTCGATCCAGTTGTCGCCCATGGTGATCCGGGCGCCCATCTGTTCCAACGCCTCGGCGAAGCGCACGTCGCCCTGGATCGAGTCGCGGCCCACGCCCTCGACCCGCACCGGGCCGCCGGCGATCGCGCCGGCCGCCAGGAAGTAGGACGCCGACGAGGCGTCGCCCTCGACGTGGATGGTGCCGGGGCTCTTGTAGCTCTGGCCGGCCCGCACCGTGAACGCGGCCCAGCCGTCCTGCTCGACCGTCACGCCGAAGCGGCGCATCAGGTTCAGCGTGATCTCGATGTAGGGCTTGGAAATGAGCTCGCCGACCACGTCGATGGTGACGTCGTGGCCGCGCGCCATCAGCGGCGCCACCATCAGCAGCGCGGTCAGGAACTGGCTGGAGACGTCGCCGCGCACCGACAGGCGGGCCGCCGTGATGTGGCCCTTGTGGATGTGCAGCGGCGGGTAGCCGGGATTGCCGGTGTATTCGATTTGCGCGCCGACGGCGTTGAGCGCGTCCACCAGGTCGCCGATCGGGCGCTCGTGCATGCGCTGCACGCCGTGCAGCGTGTAGTCGCCGCCGATCACGGCCAACGCCGCCGTCAGCGGGCGGATCGCGGTGCCGGCGTTGCCCATGAAGAGGTCGGCCTTGTGGTTCGGGAAGGCGACGCCGGCCGCCCCGCCCGCGCCCCGCACGCGGTGCACCTGGTGCACGCCCGCGTCGGGACCCAGGTCCTCCTGGGTCCAGTGCACGCCCAGCGCCGTCAGGGCGCTCAGCATCACGGCGGTGTCGTCGGAGGCCAGCAGGTCGACGATCTTCGTCTCGCCCTCGGCCAGCGCGGACAGCAGCAGGATGCGGTTGGAAATGCTCTTCGAGCCGGGCAGGCGCACCACGCCTTCGACGTGCATCACCGGCTTCAGGTCGATGTGGTGGGGATAGTGTTTTTGCTGCGTCATGCCGATTCCTTTATTCTGCTTGGTCTTGTGCTGGCGGCGCCTCGGCCGCCTCGATGGTGGCGATCCAGCGCTCGCGCGCCTCGCGCGCGTTGCCGTACACCGCCTGCAGCCCCGCGCCGTCGCCGGCGGCCAGCTGCGCGCGCATGCGGGCCAGCTGCGCCATGTAGGCGTCCAGCTCCGTCAGCAGCGCGGCCTGGTTGGCCAGGCTGATGTCGCGCCACATCTCCGGCGAGCTGCCGGCGATGCGGGTGAAGTCGCGGAAGCCGCTGGCGGCGTACTGGAACAGCAGCTCGGCGTGCGGCTTGTGGGCGATGTCGTCGACCAGCGCGTAGGCCAGCAGGTGCGGCAGGTGGCTGACGGCGGCGAACACCTTGTCGTGCTCCTCCGCCGTGAGGCGGTGGATGATGGCGCCGCAGGCGCGCCAGGCGGCGGCCACCAGTTCCACGTCGCGCTCGTCGTTTTCGGCCAGCGGCGTGAGCACCACCTTCTTGCCCCGGTACAGGTCGGGGATGGCCGCGTCCGGACCGTTGCTTTCGCGCCCGGCGATGGGGTGGCCGGGCACGAAGCGCCCGGCTTTGTCGCCCAGCGCCACGCGCGCGGCGGCGGCGGCGTCGGACTTGGTGCTGCCGGCGTCCGTCACCACGATGCGCGCGTCCAGGTGCGGCCGCAGCGCCTCGAGAATGGGGCCGGTCTGCGCCACCGGGGCCGCCAGCAGCACCAGGTCGGCGTCCTTGACGGCGGTGGCGATGTCGTCGCCGACGACGTCGATGATGCCCAGTTCCAGCGCGCGCTGCAGCGACGCCCGCGAACGCCCCATGCCGACGATGGTGCCGACCGCGCCCGCCTCTTTCAGCGCGCGCGCGAACGAGCCGCCGATCAGGCCCACGCCGAAGATGACGACCTTATTCACGGTCGCCGGCCAGCGCTTTTTGCAGCGCGGCGATGAGGATGGCGTTTTCCCGCGGCAGGCCGATGGAGATGCGCAGCCATTCGGGCAGGCCGTAGTTGCCGACCGGGCGCACGATCACGCCCTGCTTGAGCAGCGCCAGGTTGACGCGCGCGCCGGCGGCCAGGTCCTTGCCCACCTTGACCAGCACGAAATTGCCGTAGGACGGCACGTATTCCAGGCCCATCTGCTCGAACGCCTCGACGAACTGCTGGTAGCCGGCGGCGTTGTTGCGCGCGCCGCGCTCCAGGAACGCGCTGTCGTTCAGCGCCGCGATGGCGGCGGCCTGCGCCAGCGAATTCACGTTGAAGGGCTGGCGCACGCGGTTCATCAGGTCCGTCAGCGCCGGCTGGGCGATGCCGAAGCCCACGCGCAGGCCCGCCAGGCCGTAGGCCTTGGAGAAGGTGCGCGACACCATCAGGTTGGGATAGCGCTTGACCCAGGCGGCGGAGTCGTACTGGTCCTCCTCCGCCAGGTATTCGTTGTAGGCCTCGTCCAGCACCACCACCACGTTGGCCGGCACTTTCCGCAGGAAGGCCTCGATCTCGACGCCGGGGATGAAGGTGCCGGTCGGGTTGTTCGGGTTGGCGATGAAGACCAGGCGGGTGTCGGCGTCGATCGCCGCCGCCATGGCCTCCAGGTCGTGGCCGTGGTTCCTGGCCGGCACCACGATGTGGCGCGCGCCTATGCCCTGGGTGGCCAGCGCGTAGACGGCGAACGAGTACTGCGCGTAGACGACGGCCTGGTCCTTCTCGACGAAGGCCTTGGCGGCCAGTTCCAGGATGTCGTTGCTGCCGTTGCCGAGGGTGATCCAGTCGGCGGGCACGTCGTAGCGCTTGGACAGCGCCGCTTTCAGTTCGAAGCCGTTGGCGTCCGGGTAGCGGCCCAGTTCGGCGGCGGCCGCGGCCATCGCCTCCTTGGCCGATTCGGGCACGCCGAACGGGTTTTCATTGGACGCCAGTTTGACGATGGCGTCCTCGTCGAGGCCGAACTCGCGCGCCACCTCGGAGATCGGTTTGCCCGCCTGGTATGGGGCGATGGCGCGGACGTAATCGGGACCGTATTGCTTGGACATGGATGCCTCTAAAATTAAGTCAGACTAAGCGGGTAGGAACCCAGCACTTTGAAGAACGCGGCCTGGTCTTTCAGTTCCGCCATGGCCTTGGCGACGGCCGGCTCGTGCACATGGCCCTCCACGTCCACGTAGAAATAGTATTCCCAGGTGCCCATGCGGGCCGGGCGCGATTCGAAGCGCGTCATCGACACGTTGTGCTTGGCCAGCGGCGCCAGCAGCTGGTACACGGCGCCGGCCTTGTTCGGCACGGCCAGCACGATGGAGGTCTGGTCCTTGCCCGACGGGAGCGTCTGCAGATGGCCGATCACGGCGAAGCGCGTGCGGTTGTGCGGATCGTCCTGGATGTGCGGCTTGACCACGCCCAGCTTGTACTGGGTGCCTGCGATCTCGCTGGCGATGGCCGCCATGGCCGGGTCCTCGCCCGCCATGCGCGCCGCCTCGGCGTTGGAGGCCACCGCGCGCCGCTCCAGGTTCGGGTAGTTCTGGTTCAGCCACACCTGGCACTGCGCCAGCGCCTGCGAATGGGCGCAGATCACGCGCACGCCGTCCATGCCGCCGGTCTTGCTCATCAGGCTGTGGTGGACCGGGATCGCGACCTCGCCGCTGATCAGCAGCGTGGTTTGCAGCATCAGGTCCAGCGTGCGGTTGATGGCGCCCTCGGACGAGTTCTCCACCGGCACCACGCCGAAATCGGCGGTGCCGGCCTCGGTGGCGCGGAACACCTCGTCGATGGAGGCGCAGGGCAGGCCCTCGACGGCGCTGCCGAACTGCTGGTACACGGCCTGCTCGCTGAAGGTGCCGACCGGGCCGAGATAGGCCACCGTGACGCGCTTTTCCAGCGCGCGGCAGGCCGACATGATTTCACGGAAGATGGTCTGCACGTCGCCGGCGACCATGGGGCCGGGATTGCGGTCGGCCACGCCGCGCAGCACTTGCGCCTCGCGCTCGGGGCGGAACACGGGGGCGTTGGTCTCGGCCTTCACGTGGCCGACTTCCTGCGCCACCTTGGCGCGCTGGTTCAACAGGGCGAGGATCTGCGCGTCGATCGCGTCGATCTGCTCGCGCAGGGGTTTGAGTTTGTCTGTCATGGTCTGCGGGGGAAGGGAAACGGGCGCCGAACGGGCGTTCAGCGGCCCGCGAATTCGTTCAGGTAATCGACCAGGGCTTGCACACCCTCGATCGGCATCGCGTTGTAGATCGATGCGCGCATACCGCCGACGGACTTGTGGCCCTTCAGTTGCAGCAGGCCGCGCTCTTTAGCGCCGGCCAGGAATGCCTCGTTCTTGCTTTCGTCGCGCAGGTAGAACGGTACGTTCATGCGCGAGCGGTATTCTTTTTGCACACGATTCTGGTAGAAATCGTCCGCGTCCAGCGCCGCGTACAGCAGCGCCGCTTTTTCGATGTTGCGGCGCTCCATCTCGGCCACGCCGCCCTGGCGCTTGAGCCACTGGAACACCAGGCCGGCGATGTAGATGCCGTAGGTGGGCGGCGTGTTGTACATCGATTCGTTGTCGGCCACGTTCTTGAAGTCGAAGGCGGACGGCGTGTAGGGCACGGCCTTGCCGAGCAGGTCCTCGCGCACGATCACCACCGTCACGCCGGCCGGGCCGATGTTCTTTTGCGCGCCGCCGAAGATCACGCCGTACCTGGCCACGTCCACGGGACGGGACAGGATGTGCGAGGACATGTCGGCCACCAGCGTGGTCGCGCCCTGCGCCGTCGGCACGAAGTCGATCTCGACGCCGTCGATGGTCTCGTTGGTGCACAGGTGCAGATAGGCCGCGCCCGGGGTCAGCTTCCATTCGGACTGCGGCGGCACGAAGGTGTAGCCGTTGTCCTTGGCGGTAGCGGCCACGTTCACCTTGGCGTAGCGCGCCGCCTCCTTGATCGATTTGCTGGACCAGGAACCGGTCTGCACGAAGTCTATCGTGGCGTCGCCATTGCCGATCAAATTCATCGGGATGACGGCGTTCTGCGACAGCCCGCCGCCCTGCATGAACAGGATCTTGTAGTTGTCCGGCACGGCCAGCAGCTCGCGCAGGTCGCGCTCGGCCGCGCGGTAGATGGAAATGAACTCCGGACCGCGGTGGCTCATCTCCATGACGGACATCCCACTACCCTGCCAGTCAAGCATTTCGGCGGCTGCCTGGGCCAGCACTTCCTTGGGCAGCACGGCGGGGCCGGCGGAGAAATTGTAAATGTTCGTCACGGTATGGTTTCCTATTCTGTTACATGTTCAGTTTACTTCGCCAGGCCGGCGTCCTGCGCCAGCTTGGCGATGCGCGGCATCATGACCTTCTGGCCGGCCGCCATGGACTCCTGCATCACCTTGGGCATGGTGGACAGCATTTTCGCGCCCACCGGGGTGCGGTAGAAGGCGGTCACCTGCTTCATCTCGTCGGCGGTGTAATTGCGGGCGTAGATGGCCATCGTCTCCTGCTCCATCTCCTCGGCCAGCTTGGGGTCGTTGAACACGGCGTTCATCGAGGCCAGCACCTTGGGCATCTGCTCTTCCATGCGGGCCAGCTCCTTGCGCTTCTGCTCCGCGTCCAGCTTGGGGTTGGCGTTGATGCCGGCCTCGCCCATCTGGCGCAGCATCTGCGGCAGTTGCTGGGTCATTTGCTGCATCGACGCGCGCATCACCGCGCGCATGTTCATGGTCTCCATCAGCTCCTTCACGGCGGCCGCGGTTTCGGGCGTCGCCGCGTTCTGCGCGTGGACGGGGGCGCCGGCGGCGAAGGCCAGGACGGCGACTGCGGAGAGGACGAGTTTTTTCAAGTGCGTTCCTTTTTAGGATGAAACAACGAAAAACAACGAAAGCGGGGCCAGTATCATTGTCGCATCAAACCGCGAAAACGACACCGGCCCCGCCTGACAACCACTACGCGCGCTTATTCAGCGGCGGGCTCCGATGGCTCCGATGGCGCCGCCGGCGCCGAATCCGGACCCGGTTCCAGGTCCACCTCGTCGATGTCGGTTTCCACGATGCGCTGCAGGCCGGACAGCTTGGTGCCGTCCTCCACCGCGATCAGGGTCACGCCCTGGGTCGCGCGGCCCATCTCGCGGATCTCGGACACGCGGGTACGGATCAAGACGCCGCCGGTCGTGATCAGCATGATCTCGTCGGTGGTGTCGACCAGGGTCGCCGCCACCACCTTGCCGTTGCGCTCGGAGGTCTGGATGGCGATCATGCCCTTGGTGCCGCGGCCGTGGCGGGTGTACTCGGTGATCGGGGTGCGCTTGCCGAAACCGTTCTCGGTCGCGGTCAGCACCGACTGCTGCTCGTTCTCGGCCACCAGCAGCGCGATCACGTTCTGGCCCTCGTCCAGGTTCATGCCGCGCACGCCGCGCGCCGTGCGGCCCATCGGACGCACGTCGTTCTCGTCGAAGCGCACCGCCTTGCCGGAGTCGGAGAACAGCATCACGTCGTGCTGGCCGTCGGTCAGCGCGGCGCCGATCAGGAAGTCGCCCTCGTCCAGGTCCACGGCGATGATGCCGGCCTTGCGCGGGTTGCTGAAGTCCTTCAGCGGCGTCTTCTTCACGGTGCCCAGGCTGGTGGACATGAACACGTAGTGGTCTTCCGGGAAGGTGCGGTTCTCGCCCGACAGCGGCAGCACCACGGTGATCTTCTCGTTGTCCTGCAGCGGGAACATGTTCACGATCGGCTTGCCGCGCGAGTTGCGCGAGCCCTGCGGCACTTCCCACACCTTCAGCCAGTACATGCGGCCGCGGTTGGAGAAGCACAGGATGTAGTCGTGCGTGTTGGCGATGAACAGCTGGTCGATCCAGTCCTCGTCCTTGGTGGCCATGGCCTGCTTGCCGCGGCCGCCGCGCTTCTGCGCGCGGTACTCGGAGATCGGCTGCGCCTTCATGTAGCCCAGGTGCGACAGGGTGACCACCATGTCCTGCGGCGTGATCAGGTCCTCGGTCTCCAGGTCGGTCGCGTTGTGCTCGATGGTCGAGCGGCGCGCGTCCTTGCTGCCGTATTCCAGCTGCGCGGCGGTCATCTCGTCGGTGATGATGGTGGTCACGCGGGCCGGCTTGGACAGGATGTCCAGCAGGTCGGCGATCAGCGCCATCACGTCCTTGTACTCGTTGACGATCTTGTCCTGTTCCAGGCCGGTCAGGCGCTGCAGGCGCATCTGCAGGATTTCCTGCGCCTGGTCGTCGGACAGCTTGTACAGGCCGTCCGGCTGCAGGCCGTAGTGGCGCGGCAGGTGCTCGGGGCGGAAGGCCTCGATGCCGGCCTGGCCCTCGTCGCCGGTGCGGGCCAGCATTTCGCGCACGATGGACGAATCCCAGCCGCGCGCCATCAGTTCGGTTTTCGCCACCGGCGGCGTCGGCGCCGCCTTGATGATGGCGATGAAGTCGTCGATGTTGGCCAGCGCGACCGCCAAGCCCTCCAGCACGTGGCCGCGCTCGCGCGCCTTGCGCAGCTCGAACACGGTGCGGCGCGTGACCACTTCGCGGCGGTGCGACAGGAAGCACTGCAGCATTTCCTTCAGGTTCAGCAGCTTGGGCTGGCCGTCCACCAGGGCCACCATGTTCATGCCGAAGGTGTCCTGCAACTGGGTCTGCTTGTACAGGTTGTTGAGCACCACTTCCGGCACTTCGCCGCGTTTCAGCTCGATCACCACGCGCATGCCCGACTTGTCGGACTCGTCGCGGATGTCGGAAATGCCCTCCAGCTTCTTGTCGCGCACGTTCTCGGCGATGCGCTCGAGCAGGGACTTCTTGTTGACCTGGTAGGGCAGCTCGTCGACGATGATGGCGGTGCGGCCGCCGTCCTTGCCGTATTCCTCGAAGTGGGTCTTGGCGCGCATCACCACGCGGCCGCGGCCGGTGCGGTAGCCGTCGCGCACGCCGGACACGCCGTAGATGATGCCGGCGGTCGGGAAGTCGGGCGCCGGGATCAGCTCGATCAGCTCGTCGATGGTGCATTCCGGGTTGCGCAGCACGTGCAGCGCGCCGTTGATCACCTCGGTCAGATTGTGCGGCGGGATGTTGGTCGCCATGCCCACCGCGATGCCGGACGAACCGTTGATCAGCAGGTTGGGGATGCGGGTCGGCAGGACGGTCGGCTCTTTTTCCTTGCCGTCGTAGTTGGGCGCGAAGTCAACCGTGTCCTTGTCGATGTCGGCCAGCATTTCGCCGGCGATCTTGTCCAGGCGGCACTCGGTGTAACGCATCGCGGCGGCGTTGTCGCCGTCGACCGAGCCGAAGTTGCCCTGGCCGTCGACCAGCATGTAGCGCAGCGAGAAGTCCTGCGCCATGCGCACCAGCGTGTCGTAGATGGAGGCGTCGCCGTGCGGGTGGTACTTGCCCATGACCTCGCCGACCACGCGCGCGCATTTGACGTAGGGGCGGTTCCAGACGTTGTTCAGTTCGTGCATCCCGAACAGGACGCGGCGGTGTACCGGCTTCAGGCCGTCGCGCGCGTCCGGCAAGGCACGGCCCACGATCACGCTCATGGCGTAATCGAGGTAGCTCTTGCGCATCTCTTCTTCGAGGGAAATAGGGATTGTTTCTTTTGCGAATTGATCCATTGGTGGGTCGTCTGTTCTTTACTGAGGTTGACTTATCTGTTACGCACGCTGACGTAGTGTTACCCGCTGTCCGCAGACAAGCGTACGATTTTAGCATGGCGGCGCGCCGGCCCCATGTAATTCGCCTGACATATTTCCCCGTTAAGATTCCGCCAAGCGTTGCGCAAACACAACAGTTTGACCTAATTTGGTCAGTTGCGGGGCGGATTCAATTTGCGCCGTTTTTACGCCCAGGCAAACCCTATGGCAAAATGGACGAGAAGTTAATTGCTTGTTTCGCAATCGGGACCGGCGCGTGTATGGGGCCTTGTGGTAGGATGCGCCCCAAAGTTAGTAAAGTCGCGCAGTTTTACTGCGGATATCACCCCGAAAGGAAGAAAAATATGAAAAAAATCATCGCCTCGCTCTTCGCCGTATCGGCCGTGATGGCCGGCTCGGCAATCGCCCAGCAGCCAACCCAGCCACCGTTCGCTCCAGTGACCACGGACATCAAGGCCCCGACGCCGAAAAGCGCGTATGTGCAAGATGCCCGCGGCGTTATCGCCCGCGATCCCTTCGGCCTGTGCTGGCGCACCGGCTACTGGACCCCGGCCGACGCCGTGCCAGGTTGCGACCTGCCGCTGTGCGTAGAGCCGGAGAAGCTGGTCGACGGCAAGTGCGTCGCGCCTCCACCGCCAGTGGCCCCGGCCCCCGCCCCGGCACCGGCCCCCGCCCCGGCCAAGCCTGTTCCGGTCGCGCCGACCTCGGAGAAAGTCAGCTTCGCGGCCGACGCCTTCTTCGACTTCGACAAGGCCGTGCTGAAGCCTGAAGGCAAGCAGAAACTGGACGACCTGAGCTCGAAACTGGGCGCGATCAACCTGGAAGTCATCATCGCCGTGGGCCACACCGACTCCGTGGGCACCGACGAGTACAACCAGAAACTGTCGATCCGCCGCTCGGAAGCCGTGAAGGCCTACCTGGTGTCCAAAGGCGTGGAAGCGAACCGCGTGTACACCGAAGGCAAGGGCGAGAAACAGCCGGTTGACGACAACAAGACCGCCGCCGGCCGCGCCAAAAACCGCCGCGTGGAAATCGAAGTCGTCGGCACCCGCAGCGTCAAGTAAGCCGCTGTAAGAGATGTGCAAGCCGCCCGGTTCGCGCCGGGCGGTTTTTTTTCGCCCCGAAAAACACCCCTGGGGTATTTTTTGGGGGCCGCGCTTTGGCGCGCGGCAAAATCCCGCTATGATGCCGACTATGAACGCCGACCCACTCGAACTCCAAAAATTTAGCGAACTGGCCCACCGGTGGTGGGACCCCACGTCCGAATTCCGCCCCCTGCACGAAATCAACCCGCTGCGCCTGGAATGGATCAACGCGCGCGCCCCGCTGGCGGGCCGGAACGTGATCGACATCGGCTGCGGCGGCGGCATCCTGTCCGAATCGATGGCGCGCAAGGGCGCCAAGGTGACCGGCATCGACCTGTCCGAGAAGGCGCTGAAGGTGGCCGACCTGCACAGCCTGGAATCGGGCGTGCAGGTGCGCTACAAGCTGATCGCCGCCGAGGACATGGCCGCCCAGGAGGCCGGCCAGTACGACGTGGTGACCTGCATGGAAATGCTGGAACACGTGCCCGACCCGGCCGCCATCGTGCGCGCCGCGTTCGCGCTGGCCAAGCCGGGCGGCAAGGTGTTCTTCTCCACGCTGAACCGCAATCCCAAGGCCTACCTGTTCGCCGTGATCGGCGCCGAATACCTGCTGCGCATGCTGCCCAAGGGCACGCACGACTACGCCAAGTTCATCACGCCGGCCGAACTGTCGCAGTACGCGCGCAGCGCCGGCCTGCAGGTGGACGGCCTGAAAGGGCTGGGCTACAACCCCCTGACCAAGATCTACTCGCTGAACGACGACACCAGCGTCAACTACATGGTCGCAACCAGCCGTCCGGCATAACCATCCCATCGTATGAGCCTCCCAGTCCCCCACACCGCGCCGCGCGCCATCCTGTTCGACCTCGACGGCACCCTGGCCGACACCGCGCCCGACCTCGCCGCCGCCGTCAACCTGCTGCGCGCCGCGCGCGGCCTGGAGGACACGCCATACGAGCTGCTGCGCCCCACCGCCTCGGCCGGCGCGCGCGGCATGATAGGCGCCGCCTTCGGCCTGATGCCGCACGACGCGGGCTTCGACGAGCTGCGCGACGGCTTCCTGGACAACTACGCGGCCGCCATCGCCGTGCGCAGCACGCTGTTCGACGGCGTCGCCGAGTTGCTGTCCGGGCTGGAGGCCGCCGGCCTGGCCTGGGGCATCGTCACCAACAAGCCGGCCCGCTTCACCGACCCGCTGGTGCCGCTGATCGGCCTGCAGCACGCCGGCTGCGTGGTGTCCGGCGACACCACCGCCCACGCCAAGCCGCATCCGCTGCCGCTGCTGGAGGCGGCGCGCCGCATCGGCATCGCGCCCGAGCAATGCTGGTACGTGGGCGACGACCTGCGCGACATCCAGGCCGGCCACGCCGCCGGCATGGTCACGGTGGCCTGCGCCTGGGGCTACTGCGGCGCCACCGAGCCGGCCGGCTGGGGCGCGCACCACTTGCTGGAAACACCACAAGCCTTGTTAAAACTCGTACAATCGACGCTCGCGTCCACGCCGCTAGCGGCATAACAGTTAGCTTGCGAACATTGCCGTACGGCAATTATGGGCGTACTATTGGGGCAGGTGACTATCAACCCCTAACTGATTACCGGAGCAACCCATGACTAGCGACGACTTGATCGCCGACGCCGCTGCGCAGAGTTATCTGCCGCAGAGCTGGGATGTGACCGCTACCGAGCCCAAATTCTACTGGTACGACCTGATCACGGACTTCCCCCCCGTGCCCGACTTCCGCGACCCGCTGGGGCGCTACCTGCGGCGCATGCAGTTCGCGATCGAGGCGACGCTGGACAAGCGCCTGCTGTACCTGCTGGTGAGCCGTCCGCGGCTGCGCTTCGACCTCAAGCGCGGCACCAGCTGGGGCTTCTTCTCGCTCAAGCTGACGGTGCCGCTGCTGGTGGGCCCGAACCAGGACCGCGAATCGGTCACGATCGACCTCAAGGTCCCCGACGACGCCACACTGAAAAAGCCGACGGTGCAGATGTTCGACAAGTTCATCACCCTGAACTGGGGCTCGCTGATCGAGACCTACACCGCGCACGACCTGCTGCAAGCCTTCGACATCAAGATGAGTTTCCCCAGCCGGGTGCACTACGTCGGCCAGACGCACGACCCGGCTGGCCGGCTGCTGAAGGGCCGGCTGAGCAGCGTGAACCGCATCTGCGACCGCAACCAGCCCGACTACGACAACTTCCTGCTGGTGCAGCGGCTCAACATCAACACCTTCGGCGCCAAGCACCCGTCCGACGACGGCTCCGAGCAGGCCCAGGAGCAGTTGCTGAAGGAGCGGATGGACGCCATCGAATGCGTGCTGATCCAGTATTTCGAGGACGAGACGCGCAAGACGCGCAGTCCGCGGGAACAGCTCGCGCGGCAGACGCGGCTGCGCAACCTGCAGAACTCGCACCGGCTGGTGGGCATGCGGGTGGACCTCGGCATGGAAGTGTCCAGTTCCTTCCAGCGGCTGTACTCCGACAAGGTGGGCGAATCCGACCACCACGTGTTCGAATGCACGCTGCAGGAAGGGCAAGCCACGTTCCGGAAGCCCGCCAAAGCATAACGCCACGTCGTGGAAGAATCGGGTACAATGAAGTTCTGTGGGGACGACCTGGCTTCGACGTGGGTTGCAAAGCAGAACAGGGCATACCGAGGGCTGGTTACCTCGTAAATACACCCAGAAATCAATAACTGCAAACGATAACTCGTACGCACTGGCAGCTTAATTGCTGTTAGCTCCTCAACACCTCGTCCCTGGGGTGGGCCGTTAAAAGCTGAGGAGTCATTTACAGGGAATCGCGCTACAACGGGTCACTTGAAGTAGCGTTAAATCCAAGGTGAATCGCCTTTACGGAACGTGCACATCCGTGCCGTACGGGTTAAATTAAATGATAGTGCTAAGTATGTAGAACTGTCTGTAGAGTGCTTGCGGACGCGGGTTCGATTCCCGCCGTCTCCACCACCGAACAAAAAAATTGGGCCCCAAGCGCAAGCTTGGGGCCCAATTTTTTTGTTCGACAGTGCCGACTGCGTGAATCGATTCCGCGGACGGAACGGACGCGGGGCTTTTGCGGGAATTCGGCGAGCACTGCTCGCCGCCGCAAAAGCGGGATGCGCTTGCAAGCGCAACCCTCTCCGATTCGTCCATATTGAAAATCGCCCTTGGCGATTTTCCGCGTGCGTCATCTATAAAAGCCATCCTCAGCCGCCCAACCTTCGTACCGGCCTGGCGGTAGCTGTTGAAAGTTTCCTGTTGATTGAATCTCCCCGCTGGCGATTTCCGCGTGCCTAATGCGCAAGCAGCACCGCCGTGGACCACGGTGCCAGCACGTGCCAGCCCAGTCGTTCATATAGTGTGCGCCCGGCTTCCGTGGCAACCAAGAGCCGCTCCGTGACGCCGGCTCTACTAGCCACAGCGTCCAGGGTCAGCATCGCCACAGTTCCCAGACCGAGACGGCGATGCCCCTCCTCCGTCACGATCTGGTCGAACACGGCACAGCCGGCATGCATCGAGACCCGCCCGGCCGCCGCCAACTCGCCGCTGGCATGCAAGACGCGCACGACCTGTCCGCCATGCTCGGCTTCCAGAGTGATGCGATACCCGGACGGCAATTCCGCGTTGCCAACCATAGCCGCCGGGCAGTACATCAGATAGCCGGGATCGTCGATTTCCCAGTGCGGCGGCAACGCATCACGCATAACCCCAGGCTCGACTGCCGCCTTCACGAAGATACGCGGTGCGTTGATCCGCGCGGCGCAGACTTGCAGCGCCGTTCCCGCGTCGAGGAATACGTGGCGCCGCAACTCCACGGGACTTCCCACCTCGACGCGCAAGCCGCCGCCGTCATGGACGGGTAGTGGCAGGCCTCGCGCAAGGCTCCGACCGGTGAGCCACCGTTCGATAAGGGCGAAATCTAGATTCATAAGGGTGGAGTTGATGACCAAGAATGGGACCTTGTGTAGCGTCCCGACGAAGTGGCTAATTAATTATGGCAATATAGCAACCTTTCATTCACTTTGCTTGCGACATGAGATTTTTGCAAATCCTACGAACCTTCTTTTGTGGGATCGACCGCAAGGACACGCCAACAGCGCCGATTGTGAAGGTCGACATGCCTAGTCCTGACGGTCCTCGCCATTATCTGAAAGCTGTGCCAACGCAGTCGGTCGTCGGCAAGCGACCATTGATCATCGTCCTGCATGGCAGCGGGGCTTCGGCAGCGCAGGTGTTGGGAATGGCATTTCCCCCCTCCCCGCTGTCGGTATGGCTGGAAATCGCGGAACGCGAGCAACTGGTCGTAGTGGCGCCGGACGGCACCAAGCGGCGCGGCCAACGGGCGTGGAACGACGGCTTCGCGGCCATCGCCAGCAATCCGAAGGTCGACGATGTCGGCTTCATCAACGCCATCATCGACCGTGCCATTGCAGAAGACGACGTCGATCCGGAACGTGTTTATGTGATCGGTGTCTCCAAGGGCGGCATGATGGCCTACCGCCTCGCCGCCGAACTGGCGCCACGCTTGGCCGCGTTTTCCGCTGTGCTGGCGGGCATGCCGGTGGAAGCGGCCTATCCACCTCCAGCCATTCCGCTGTCCGCCCTGATCGTCGCCAGCACGGCCGATCCTTTCATCCCCTACTCTGGCGGCAAATCCCCGTACACGCTTTGGTTTCTGGCACCCATGCTGGGGATCGAAACCACCGCCGCTATCTGGCGGGAACTTGCCGGCTTGACGAAAATGGCGGACATTTCCCCCGTGGCCACTCCCCAAAGCCATCCGACTACCCGCGCAATACGCTACACCTGGCGTGCCAACTCAAGCACGCGGCAAGTCAGGCTTGTGAAAATTGAAGGTGGCGGCCATGCCGAACCTAGCGGTAAAAAACGCTACCCCTGCATATTCAACCGCTTCCCAGGCAGGCAAAATGCCGACCTGGAAATAGCGGAAGAGGCTTGGTCTTTTTTCAAAGAGAAACGACTTAGCGCTGGCCCCGCATAAACTTGCCATCGAAATCGCCCTTCTAAAAAACTATAAGGCCCTCACCGGAATACAAATATCACAGCTAAACTCCCCCGTCACTGGATCCATGCCAGTGGCCGCCGAAAACATTTCAAAGCACGGCCTATCATCGCATTGCAGTCCACTAGAAGGCAGCCACTCCCGGGTAACCCAAGTCCAAGCGTTCGCGATCTCCGCCGGCCGCCCTTTAAACCGCGCCGCGGCATATCGCCCACCCGGCAAAGTCTGAATATCCGCTCTGCCGCTTGCTTGAAAACCCTCCGGCACTTCGACACAAGCGTCATACCTGCATTTATCCGGTGGTGTAACGGAAGGATCGTCATACCCGATCCCATAGCAAGTGGCGCCGCTCAGCCCATGCGATTCCATCCACGGGGCCATGGTGCTCCGCCAAAACTCCCCGATCGCCGGACCATAAGGGCCGATAAAGCGCTGATAAGCAACGCGAACCGCCGGCAAGTCAATAACACGCACGTCCATAGTAAGCTCTCCAAAAGATAGACAAGAGACGCCATACTCCTCCAATCCCCCGTTGTCCGCCTGATCGCCGTTGCGAAAGACCTGATCAGGATTGCTCTCCCCTGGTCTCCGCTTAATGCCCGCCGCCTGTTCCGCAATCCTCTGCGGCGTATTCGCGCGCCACTCCGACGGCGTGCAGCCAAACCGAAGCTTAAATGCGCGCGCGAACGCCTCGCCTGAATTAAAGCCCGTAGCCAGCGCGGTTTCAAGAACGGTCTCATTGCTTCCGCAAGAAAGCCTGAAAGCCGCCTTCTCAAGCCGTCTCCGGCGCAAGTAGCTGCCGAGGGTTTCCCCCATCCAAGCGGAAAATATCCGATGGAAATGAAAACGCGAAAAGTTCGCTATATCGGCGAGTAAAGCGCCATCCAGCGGCTGATCGAGATGCGCTTCGATATGGTTGAGTACACGGTTCATGCGCCGGGCATACTCGGCGCGGGATGCATGGGCGGAATTCTCGGTTGTCATGGCGCTCATTATAGCCAGACACCGAGCAGCGCATGGGCAAACAGTCCCGCTCATGCCAGTTTCTAGCTTGATCGAACCAAAACGGGGCATGACTCGCCCGCCCTACGCCCCTGCCCGTAAGCGCGCGCCCGGAGCGGGCGGAAAGGTATAAGGTATTCGCTTGGCTAACCAATCAGGAGACGATCATGGCCAATCAACCAAAAGGCCGGAATTTCGACGAGAAAACCCATTCGGCGACGGGAAGCAGTTCCGGCATGGGCGCCGGCAGCACAGGCAGTAAGTCCCAGAGTGGACAAGTCAATTCGCAATCGGAAACGCGCACCGACGACCTATTATCCGGCGGTGTAGACGAAAACGACCGTACCCATGGATTTCAAAAAGGAAAGAATCCAGAAGATCTGCAGAAGGGAATGAAAAGCACCGGCACCACACGCACCGACAACAAACAATAGCGCCACGAGGCCGAACCAAAATGAATAATCCGCCATGCCAGCGACCAGCTGGCATGGGGAATTCGAACTAGGACAAGTAGATAGCCAACAGCATGACCAAAAGACCCACGAGGTTGCAAACTGAAATTCCAATCAACCATGAGATTGGCGGGAGACTGGAAACAAAACTCCCAACGTCGCCAAAAATCCAGAAGAAGTGACGGCAATAATAGACACAACCAACGCGACCGAAACGAAGGCTGGAACCACTATATCGCTTCGACTCAGATAGATGAATGCGTCATAAGCGCAGGAAGCGGAAAACCCCAAAGCCACCCATCCCATCGCCTATTTCGGCCGGCCAAAACCCCACCTTGCCCCATCCCCACAGCCCCAGCCTTGCGACACCACAAAAGCGGTTTCTCGCATTGTCCGCCCCCGCCGTGCCTGCTAAACTTTCTCCCACGACAGCAAAAATAAACCCCTGAGGAGATCCGCTTGGCCGACGTTACTTCCATTATCAGCACCGGTGCCTCCTCCGCCCGCGTAGACATCACCTTCGTTGCGGAGGGCTATCTGGCTTCCGAGCGCGACAAATTCCTCGCCGACGCCGCCAAATTCGCCGAGTACATATTCGACACCGGCAACGCCGCCCTGAACTCGCCTTTCTCCAATTACAAGAACTACTTCAACACCAACGCCCTGTTCGTCGCCTCCAACCAGTCCCGCTGGGACGTGACCTCGGGCGTGGCCGACACCTACTTCAAGGCCAATAGCTACCTGGACGACGGCCGCCTGGTCTATGGCGACACCACCAAGGTGTACGAGACGGTGGGCGCCGCTCTGCCCGGCGACGCCCAGGACATCACCATCGTGCTGATCAACTCCAAGGCCTACGGCGGCGCCGGGGGCCCCGTGTCGTGGGCGACCACCGGCAACCTGAGCTCGGCCGAAGTCCTGCTGCATGAACTGGGCCACAGCGTGGCCGACCTGGGCGACGAATACCTGGATTCGGCCCTGGGCGCCACGCCCCTGACCGAGCCGCTGAACCTCGCCAACGTCACCACCGCCAAGGCGGCCCCGCCCTGGCAAGCCTGGCTGGGCTATGAGGACGAACTGGGCAAGGTCGGCCTCTACGAGGGCGGCTACTACCGCGCCACCGGCGTCTGGCGCGCCACGCAGGATTCCAAGATGCTCAGCCTGGGAAAGGCCTTCAACGCGCCGGCGAAGGAAGCCTTCGCGCTGGCGTTCTACGGCAAGATCGCCGACTACCTGGCGCTGAACACCGCCATCCCCGGCCTGTGCTTCGCCGACGTCCCGGACCGGGCCAGCCTCAGCTACACCTGGAGCCAGAATGGCGCCGCCCTGGCGAACGGCGGCACCTATTGCCTGGACATATACGGCGGCGGCAAGTACAGCGCGGGCGCCACCGTCACCCTGACCACCGTGGACGCGACCGGGCTGATACGCACGGGGTTGTCGCAAACCCAGGAAACCGAGACCCTGGCAATCCAGGCCGGCGCCGTGGACATGGCCGGCGCCGCGCTCGACATCACCCAGGGCGGCGGCGTGTTCCGCTTCGACGGCGCGGACAACACGATCACCGTCCGCGACGGCGTCACCGCCGCCTATTTCGACGGCGGCAACGGCGCCGACACGGTGATCCTCAATCTCGCCCTGGCCAGCGTCGGCCTGGAAAAGCTGGCCTCGGGCACTTGGCTGCTGAGCCGCGCGGACACGCCCGTCATGGCGCTCAGGAACGTGGAATTCATCCAGTTCAGCGACAAGACGCAGAGCCTGGTCGAGACGCTGACCGCCACCGGCGGCAACGACAAGCTGCAAAACCATGCCGCCAGCGAGCTCATCGACGGCGGCGCCGGCACCGACTCGCTGGCCTACGCGGGGGCGCGCGCCGGCTTTTCCATCGAAAAGAGCGGCGCCGGCTACACGATCACGGACCTGGCCAGCGGCAGCGCGGACATCGTCAGCAACGTCGAGCGCCTCGGCTTCAGCGACGCCGCCATCGCGCTCGACATCGCCGGCGTGGGTGGACAGGCCTACCGCCTGTACCAGGCGGCCTTCAACCGCGCCCCCGACAGCGCCGGCCTGGGCTACTGGATCAGCGTGATGGACCAGGGCGCCAGCCTGCGGGAGGTCTCGGCCGGCTTCACCGCGTCGGCGGAATTCAAGACCGTCTACGGCGTCAGCCCCAGCAACGCCCAGATCATCGACAAGCTATACCAGAACATCCTGCATCGTGCCGGCGAGGCGGCGGGAGTGGCATACTGGCTGGAGGTGCTAGACAAAAAACAGGACACCCTGGCGGGCGTGCTGGCCAACTTCAGCGAAGGGGCCGAAAACCAGGGCGCGCTGGCCGGCCTGATCGGCAACGGCTTCGCCTACACGCCATACGGTTGAGAGAACAGAGCTATGTATGAGACCTGGCCCAGCCGCTGCGCGACCTGGCCCGCAGCGAGGACTTCAAAGTCCTCCCCGGCAGCAGCCGCTGAGACATACCCGCGCCGGCATCAAGGCCATACCGGCGCCCGCCTGCGCAAATGTGTGCTTTCAGGCAAAATGGCTGGATTCCCTACACAAGGACTCCACCATGATTTACGAAATCGCAGAAATCCAGATCAAACCGGACGCCAACGCAGCCTTCGAGGCGGCCGTCAAAGAGGCCGTGCCGCTGTTCCAGCGCGCCAAGGGCTGCCAGGCCATGCGCCTGGAGCGCATCATCGAGCGTCCGGACACCTACCACCTGGTGATCGAATGGGCCACGCTGGAAAACCACACCGTGGACTTCCGCGGCAGCGAGGACTTCCAGGCCTGGCGCGGCCTGGTGGGCGGCTTCTTCGCCCAGCCGCCAAAAGTGGAACACACCGAAACGGTCCTGACCGGCTTCTAAGCCGTCCCTCCGTTGCGACACGCTGCGCCCTTCGGGCGCAGAATATGGTCAACCATGCAAGGGAGACCAGACACCATGACCGACACCATCTACCGCAACTTCATGCAGGTGAGCGACGCCGAACAGGCCCGCAACGCCCTGCTGGCGGACGGCTTCCCCTACAGCTCGGTCAAGCTGACCCCGCACAAGGCGCTGGAGCCGAACACCACCGTGAGCACCGTGCAGAACATCATGGATTCCCTGACGCCGGACAGCGTCGACGGCACGGACGACCCGCGTCCGCGCCCGGTCGCGCTGGTGGCGGTCGACGTGCTGGACAACGACCAGCGCCGCCAGGCCGACGCCATCATGCGGCGCTTCAACGCGATCGAGGCCTGAGCGGCGCGGCCCGCCCGCCGCTCACGCGGCCGGATGCTGGAACACCTGGCGCAGGTAGGCCAGGAAGGTTTCGTCCTTGCACATGGTCTTGCCCGGCGAATCGGACAGCTTGGCCACCGACTGGCCATTGCAGCGCACCAGCTTCATGACGATGTTCAACGGCGTCAGGCCGACGTCGTTGGTCAGATTGGTGCCGATGCCGAAACCGGTCATGATGCGGTCCGCGAAATGGCGGTACAGCCCGAACGCGGTTTCCAGGTCCAGCCCGTCCGAAAACACCAGGCGCTTGGTGTTGGCGTCCACCCGCAGCGCCGCGTAGTGCGCCAGCGCCTTCTCGCCCCACGCCTTGGGGTCGCCTGAATCGTGGCGCAGGCCGTCGAACAGCTTGGCGAAATACAGGTCGAAATCGGCCAGGAAGGCGTCCATGCCGACCACGTCCGTCAGCGCGATGCCCAGGTCGCCCCGGTATTCCTGCACCCAGTCCTCCAGCGCCGCCTTCTGGAAGTCGCGCAGGCGCACGCCGAAGGCCTGGAAGGATTGCATGTACTCGTGCGCCATGGTGCCGATCGGCACGTTGCCCAGCCGCTTGGCCAGGTAGACGTTGGAGGTGCCCTTGAAGTATTGCGGCACCTCGGCGGTCAGGCGCAGCACCACCTCGTCGTGCCATGCCGACGAGAAGCGGCGGCGCAGGCCGAAGTCCGAGAATTCGAAGGGATGGCGCGGCGCCGGCCGCATGCCGAAGGCCTTCAGCGCGGCGACCTTGTCCAGCAGCCGCTCGCGGCCTTCGGCCAACGCGGCGGCCTGGTCGAAACGGCGGAAATACAGCTCGTTGACGATGTACAGCACGAAGATCTCGAAGCCCATCACGTGCACCTGCGGCCCGGCGGCCGTGATGGCCAGCGTGCCGCCCTCCGCGCGCGCGTGGATGAACTTGCGCTGGAAGCGGAACACGGCGAGGAAATCGACGAAGTCGCTCTTCATGAAGCGCAGCGAGCGCAGGTAGGCCAGCTCGTCGTCGTTGAAGGACAGCAGGCACAGGTGGTCGAGCTGGGCGTTCACCTCGTCCACCAGTTCGGCCAGCGGGAAGCTCGGCGCGTTGCGGCAGACGAATTCGTATTCGCTGTGGGAGTTCGGATGGCCATGCAGCAGCGCCTGCCACATGGTGAATTTATACAGGTCGGTCTCGAGCAGGCTGCGGACGACGGGAACCATGCTCAATCCTCCCGGTGGTCGGCGTTGTCCAGCAGGTCCCGCAGCACGTCGCCGGACTGCGCCAGCCGCACGCCGCGCTCCTCCATTTCCTCCAGGAAGTCCTGGTACTGGTCGCAAAAGCCGGCCACCGGGCTCATGCAATCGGTCACCAGCGCCAGCCGGCGCAGCGACGCCTCGCCGAACCGTGCGGCGAACTGGGCCGCGATGTGCTCGGTGGTGGCTTTCACGCAATGGCTGCCGGCCTCGCCTGCGATGTAGACCACGTCCGCCTCGGCCAGGCGCGCGATCAGCGTGCGGTTCAGCTGGGTGTCCGGGTCGGCGTCGTCCGGCACCTCGGCCATGACGGCGGAGTAGTGCTCGGTCCAGGGGTTGGAGCCCTTGGCGATCTTCGCCACCGTGCCTTGCGACACGTCCTCCCAGCGGTTGTAGGCCGAGCGCACGTCCTCGTGCACATTGTGGCCCCAGGAACCGATTTCGCAGTGCACGGGCCAGATCATCAGCCGGTAGCGGCCGCTGCGTTCGAGCGCGTGCAGGTAGGCCAGCACGCGCGGCGTGGCGGACGCGTCGCGCGGATGGTATTTGCCTGCGCGCACGTCATCGCCGGTGATCTGGGTGAACGGCACGGGGGCGGCGCCGTCAGCGTCCTGCCAGAAGGTCGGATGAGCGATGTCGTAGCGGTGGTGGGAGTCCAGCGTGACGCTGACGCCGGTGATGCCGCGGCGGCCGCGGTTGATCAGGCCGGCCAGGCGCAGCATGTCTTGGTGCGCGCCGGGCACGGGCAGCGCCGGCGCGTGGCGGCCCTTGGTGGCCGGATTCTCCGGCAGATAGTCCGCAGGCAGATCGCAAAAGTCATTCTGCGGGTCGATGATCAGCAGATGCAGGTGGCGTGTCATGGTTCGGCTCCGTGGCGCGGGAAGTATTGATCATACCCGCTGCGCCGCAAAGCCTCCAGACGCTCGCACCGCTGACGCCGCTTGTGAGGGGGATGTAGCCCCAGCGGGGCTACATCCGATCCCGCAGGGACTGCGCCCGAAGTCCTGTCGACGCCGCTTGGGGTCTGACCCCAAAGGCCTGTCGGCGCCGCTTCCGGGGGGAAACACCGGTGCGGAGGGTCAGGCGGCGACCAGCTCGGCGATCGATTGGCGGCTCTTGGCCAGCGTGTCGGCCAAGGCTTGCTCGCCCATCGCCACGCCCTCGGCGCGGATGAAGCTGATGTCGGTGATGCCCAGGAAGCCGAGCACCGCGCGCAAATAGGTCGCCAGGTGGTCGTAGGCCGCGCCGGGGCCTTCGCTGTAGACGCCGCCGCTGGCGGTGAAGACGTAGACTTTCTTGCCGGTCAGCAGGCCGACGGGGCCGGTTTCCGTGTATTTGAAGGTCACGCCGGCGCGGGCGATGTGGTCGATCCAGGCTTTCAGCGTGGAGCTGACCGAGAAGTTGTACATCGGCGCGCCGATCACGATCACGTCCGCCGCCTGCACTTCTGCCACCAGCGTGTCCGACGTTTTCACGGTGTGCGCCTGCTCGGCGTTGCGGGCCTCGGCCGGGGTGAAGAAGGCGCCCATCATCTGTTCGGTCAGGTGCGGCACGGGATTGGCGGCCAGGTCGCGCTCGACGATGGTGTCGGCCGGATTGGCGGCCTTCCACTTGGCGACGAATTCCGCCGACAGTTGCCGCGACAGGGAACCGGTGTTGCGCACGCTGCTGTTGATGTAAAGGACGTTTGCCATGATGCTGCTCCTGATTGATTGGTAGCCCGTGAGGGATTGCCTGCATCATAGATCGGGATTACTATCGAGGAAATACCGTTTATATCTATCGTTACTATCGATTTTTTGGATGATGAGAGACCCCGGCCTTCCCTCCCTCGACCAGTTGCGCGTGTTCATCGCCGTCATCGACCATGGCGGCTTCGCGCACGCGGCGCGCGCGCTGCACCGCACCCAGTCCGTCATCAGCTACACCATCGCCAACCTGGAGGAGCAGCTCAACATCGCCCTGCTGGACCGCTCCCGGCGCAAGCCCACCCTGACGGAGGCGGGCAAGGCGCTGCTGGCCGACGCCCGCGCGGTGTCGATGAAGGTGGACAGCATGCGCTCGCGCGCCAAGGCGCTGTCGGCCGGGCTGGAGGCGGAGGTGTCGCTGGTGGTGGACGTGATGTTTCCCACCTGTCTGCTGGTGGGCATCCTGAACGAGTTCCAGCAGGTCTATCCGACCGTGTCCTTGCGCCTGCAAACCGAGGCGCTGGGCGCGGTGACGCAGCTGGTGCTGGACCGCGTGTGCCACATCGGCATCTGCGGCGGCGTGATCGCGCCGCCGGACGCCATCGAGCGCCACGCGGCCGGCGCGGTGACGATGATGCCGGTGTGCGCGCCCAGCCATCCGCTGGCCAAAATGGAGGGCAAGATTCCCGTGTCGGCGCTGCGCGAACACTTGCAGCTGGTGCTGACCGACCGCAGCAAGCTGACGGCCGGCAAGGATTTCGGCGTGCTGGGCCTGCGCAACTGGCGCCTGGGCGACCTGGGGTCCAAGTACGCGCTGCTGCGCGGCGGCCTGGGCTGGGGCAGCATGCCGCAGGCCATGATCAGCGACGACCTCGCCAACGGCCGCCTGGTGCAGCTGAACATCGCGGACGGCAATACCTTGCAGTATCCGCTGTTCATCATCCACCGCGGCGACGAGGAGCCGGGCCCGGCCGGACGCTGGCTGATGCGGCAATTCCTGGAGCTGGATCACAGCCTGCCGCACGAGCCGTATTGACCGGCTGCCGCGCCTGTTCCTACGCGCCACTGGCGCGTAGTCCTATAGTCCCTTGGCGGGCGCGGGCCTACGATGAAGGTGCCTTACAACAAGGAGACCATCATGAAACTGAAGCAAAAGCGCAAGCAACGCCAGGACCAGCAAGGCATGCGGATGCAGGAATTGCAGCAGCAAGGTTATGTGCAGCAAGGTGGCGGCATGCAGCAGGGCTCGGCCATCAACCAGCAAAGCGCGTCGGACGTCTCGGCCGAGGCCACGCGCCGCAACCGCTCCACCGGGGCCCGCGGCGACAGCACCCACCAGCGCTACAACTCGGGGGTGATGAAGGACGACATCAAGCGCGCCGAGGGCGACCGCACCCGCAGCGACAAACAGATCCGCTAGCGAATTCGCTAGCCGAATCCGGCTAGCGTCCCGGCTGCTGCAGGATTTCGCGGTCCAGGGCCTGCAGCGGCACGCTTTTCTCCACGGCGCCCAGCTTGACCGCCTCCATGGGCATGCCGTACACCACGCAGCTTTTCTCGTCCTGCGCCACGGTGCGCGCGCCGGCCTTGCGCATTTCCAGCAGGCCGGCCGCGCCGTCGTCGCCCATGCCGGTCATGATGATGCCCAGCGCGTTGGCGCCGGCGCACTTGGCCACCGAGCGGAACAGCACATCGACCGACGGCCGGTGCCGGTTCACCAGCGGGCCGTCGATCACGTCCACGTAGTACTGGTTGCCGATGCGGCGCACCAGCAGGTGCTTGCCGCCGGGCGCGATCAGCGCCAGGCCGGGCCGCACCTTGTCGTTGGTTTCCGCTTCCTTGACGGTGATTGCGCAGATCGCGTCCAGCCGCGCCGCGAACGCGGCCGTGAATTTTTCCGGCATGTGCTGCACCACCACGATGCCGGGCGCGTCGGCCGGCAGCGCGGACAGCACCTCCTCCAGCGCCTGCGTGCCGCCGGTGGAGGTGCCGATCGCCACCAGCAGCCCGGTGCGCACATTGACGGCGGCGAGGCCCGGCGGCAGGATCACGTCCGCCGTCAGCTTGGCCGGCGCCACCGGCAGGGGCGGCATGGGCGACGGCGTCGCCACGCCGCGCCGGCCGGGCGCCGCCGGCAACACGTTGGCCCCGGCCGCCAGCCGTACCGCTGCGATCAATTCATCCGCGTGGCCCTGCATGTATTGCCGCACATTCACGCGCGGCCGGTTCACCACGGCCACCGCGCCGGCCGACAGGGCCTCCACCGATAGTTGCGTGCTGCCGGCCGTCATCGAGGAGCAGATCACCACCGGCAGCGGCCGCTCCTGCATGATCTTGCGCAGGAAGGTGATGCCGTCCATGCGCGGCATTTCGATGTCCAGCAGCAGCACGTCCGGCCAATGCAGGCGCATCCGCTCCATGGCCAGCAGGGGATCGGCCACCGCGTGGGCGACCGTGATGCCGGGCACCGCGTTGAGCAGGCCGCTGAGTACCTGCCGCACCACGGCGGAGTCGTCCACCACCAGCACCTCGATGTTTTTCATCGTGGGCGCCCTCCCGGGGCGGGCATTGGGGCGCTCATGCGCATGGTGTCACGCCCGCCGCTCAGAACCTGGTGAAGTGGGCCTCGTCCGGCTCGCCGTCCTGGAAGGGCGCGCCGCCGCGGTGGCCGCCGGTGGACGCGGCGGGCTTGCGTTCCGCCAGGTGGATGGACGGCTTGCGCGGGACCGCCTTGGCCGCGCCGCCGCGCCGGCCGCCCGGCGCCGCCGGGGCCTGCGTCGCCGCCCTGCCCGCCACGCGGAAGAAGGCGATGGCGGCCTGCAATTCCTCGGCCTGGCTGCTCATTTCCTCGGCGGTGGAGGCCAGTTCCTCGGAACCGGCGGCGTTCTGCTGGGTGGTGCCGCTGAGCTGGCCCACGGCGGCGTTGATCTGCCCCAGGCCGGTCGATTGCTCCTCCGACGCGGCCGTGATCTCCTGCACCAGGTCCGAGGTCTTCTTGATGTTCGGCACCATGGAATCGAGCAGCTCGCCGGCGCGCTCGGCCAGGCCGACGCTGCTGGCCGCGACCTCGCCGATCTCCTGCGCCGCCACCTGGCTGCGCTCGGCCAGCTTGCGCACCTCGGCCGCCACCACGGCGAAGCCCTTGCCGTGCTCGCCCGCCCTGGCCGCCTCGATGGCCGCGTTCAGCGCCAGCAGGTTGGTCTGGTAGGCGATGTCGTCGATGATGACGATCTTGGCCGCGATCTTCTTCATGGCCGCCACGGTTTCCCGCACGGCCGCGCCGCCCTCGGTGGCCTCGGCCGCCGCCTTGCTGGCCATGGCGTCGGTCACCTTCGCGTTCTCGGTGTTTTGCGCGATGGACGCGGTCATCTCCTCCACCGAGGCGCTGGTCTGCTCGACGCCGGCGGCCTGCTCGCTGGCGGCCTGCGACAGCGACTGCGCGGTGGCGCTCACCTCTTCCGACGCGCCGGCCAGCACCTGGGCGCCGCCGGTCACCTCGGCCACCACCTGCGACAGCTTGTCCACCATCTGCTTCATCGAATACAGCAGGCTGTCCTGGTCGCCGTCGCGGACGCGGATCTCCAACGCCAGGTTGCCGTTCGCGACCTGGCCGACGATCTGCGCCGCGTAGTCCGGCTCGCCGCCCAGCTGGCGCATCAGGCTGCGGATCAGCAGCCACGCCAGGATCGCGCCGAACAGCACGCCGCCGGCGATCAGGCCGATATTCAGGTTCAGCGACTTGTCATACTGGGCTTCCGCGTCCGCGTATTCCAGCTTGGCCACGCTTTCCTGCAGGTCGCGCAGCCGGGACAGCGTTTCGAAGGCCGTGTTGAACGCCGGCTCGGCCGCGCGGTAGGCCTCCTGCGCGCCCTTGGCGTTGCCGGCCTTCAGTTGCGCCAGCACCTGCTGGCGACGCTCCATATAGGCCGCCCATTGCGGCTGGAACTCGTTCACCATGCGCTTCTCGTCGGGCGTCAGGTAGGTGGCGGCGTAATCGGCCCACTGCTTGGCGACGACGGCGTCGAACTGGTCGATGCGCCGCAGCGCGTCGTCCAGCTCCGCGCCCGGGGCCGTTTGCAGCGCGCCCTGCAGGCGATAGCGGGCGCCCATGCCTGCCTCGGTCACCTTGCCCAACTGCACCAGGGTCACGGTGCGGTCCTCGTACACCGTCTTCAGCTTGGCGTTGCTGAACGACATGCCGCTGACGCCCTCGTAGCCTATTCCCAGCATGATGGCGCACAGCACCGCCACCAGCAGACCCAGCCTTGCAGCCACCGTCATTTTGTTGAACACCGTGGATCTCCTCGAAATTGTGGGTAGTGCGGCCGTTCCGGTCAGGGCAGAACCAGCTTTTGCACCGCGCCCAGCAGCACTTCGGGCTTGAAGGGTTTGACCACCCAGGCCTTGGCGCCGGCCGCCTGGCCCTCGCGCTTTTTCGCCTCCTGGGTTTCGGTGGTCAGCATGATCACGGGCGTGAACTTGTGACTGGGCAGCATCTTGAGCTCGCGCACGAAGGTGATGCCGTCCATATTGGGCATGTTGACGTCGCACACGATCAGATTCACCCGCTGGCCGCCCAGCTTGCCCAGCGCGATCTGGCCGTCGGCCGCCTCCACCACCTCGTAACCGGCGCCCTTCAGCGCGATCCCCACGACCTGCCGCAGCGAAGCCGAATCGTCCACCACCATGATGGTTTTGCCCATATTGTCTCTCTCGAAATACATCGTCCTCGGCCGGCGCGGGCGGCGCCCGCTGGGAGAACCGTGCTCTCCAGAGCATACTCTTCCGTCATGGCATAAGTCTCCTCAACTCGGCGAGCAATCCACCGATGTTGAATAGTTGCAACACTTTTCCCGGCCGGAAGCCGCGGCCGTCCAGACTGTATCGAGCGTGCGGGTGGCTGTAAGCCGTACTTTGGTACAGGACGCTATCGGGCGGCCCCGCTTTGCAGCTTCGCCCTGAGCCGGCGCACCTCCTCGCACAAGTCCACCACCAGCGCGGCCAGCTCGTCGCCGGCCTCGAAATCGGATTCCACCCGCAGCAGGCGGCGCGCGCGCACCAGCTCCACGCTGCCGAAACGCCAGGCGCCGGGTTGGTCGGCCGCGTCGTTCAGCAGGATGCCGCTGCGCACCCGCTGCACCACCCATTCCGGTTCCACCGCGCAGGCGCGCGCCAGCTCCTCCAGCGTCAATCCGGCGCCGTCCAGCACTTCGCCGCTGAGCGGCTGTCTCGCCTCATTTCCACCCATTGGAGCCCCCTCATGTTCCCAGGTGCGCGCGCGGGTTGAAGGCCAGTTCGCGCGCCATCGTTTCATACAGCTTGCGCGCGCGCTCGGTGTCGGCCGGCGGCAGCGCAAGTTCCAGCAGCAGATACAGGTCGCCCGGCGCGGCGCCGGGAATGCCGCGCCCCTTCAGGCGCAGCTTGCGGCCGTTGCGCGAATTGGGCGGCACGGTCACGGTCACGCGGCCGGACGGGGTGGGCACGTCGATGTCGCCGCCCAGCGCCGCCTCCCATGGCGCCACCGGCACGGTCTCGTAGACGTCGCGGCCGTCGACGCGGTAGCGCGCATCGTCGCGGAAGCGCAGTTCCAGGTACAGGTCGCCGGGCGGCGCGCCGCCGCCGCCGGGATGGCCCTGCCCCGCCAGGCGCAGTTGCTGGCCGGCGGCGACGCCCTTGGGGATGTTGATGTCCAGCGTGCGCTCGCGGGTGTGCAGGCGGCCGTGCTCGTCGGGCTCCTGCACGCGCAGGCTGACGGTGCGGCTGGCGCCGTGATAGGCGTCGGCCAGCGTGATCTCGATGGCGGCGTGGCTGTCCTCGCCGCGCGTCTGGAAGCCGCCGCCGCGCCGCCCGCGCCCGCCCATGTGGGCGAACAGGTCGGCGAAGAAGTCCGAGTCGAAATCGGCCCCGCCGCCGTCGCCGGGCTGGCCGGCGCGGCCCCAGCCGGGGGGCGGACGGAACTGCTCGCCGGCCCGGTAGCGGCCGTCGCCCAGTTCGTCGTAGGCGGCCCGCTTCTCGGGATCGCCCAGCACCCCGTAGGCCTCGTTCAGCTCCTTGGTCCGGACGTCGGCGTCCGCCTCCTTGCTGACGTCCGGATGGTATTTGCGGACCAGCTTGCGGTAAGCCTTCTTGATGTCGTCCGCGCTGGCCTGCCTGTCCACGCCCAGCGCCTGGTAGTAATCCTTGTATTCCACGGTGCGCTCTCCACACGGCGTAGTGAGGATGAGACTACAAGGAACGCGCCGGCCGCAGCGCGCGTTTGGGTGGACCTTACGCCTAGCGCACGCGGCGCAGCGAGGACACGCGGTCGTTCATATTGCCCAGGTTGTCATAGCGGCCGGGGCCGTACACATTGCACTGGCCGCCGAAGTTGTCGTGTTCGCACAATTGCCACTGGCCCTGGTAGATCACCAGCGAACTGGCGCGGTCGTTGAAGTCCACGCCGCGCATGCTGCGCGCCTCGCCCTGGAAGGCGACGCGGCGGCCCTCGAAGCGGGCGTGCTCGAACAGTTCGATCGGCTCGGGATGGGCGCCGCCGTAGCCGTCGCGCTCGTCGCGCCGGCCGTCGCGCCACTCCTCGCGGCGCTGCTCGCGCTCCACGCGGTCGTCCACGCCGTCGCGGTCGCGGTCGCGGAACTGGCCCTGGCCCTGGCCATGCCCCTGGCCGCGGCCGCGCTCCACCTGGCGCGCGGAGGAAATGCTGTTGTTGAAGCGCGGCAGGCTGGGGTACTCGCCCCGCTCGAACACGGCGCAATAGCCGCCGAAGTCCTTGTCCGCGCAGATTTCCCACACGCCGGAGTGCACCACCATGCTGGAGGCGCGGTCGTTGAAGCCGGAGTCGCGCAGGTTGCGCGAGCCGTCGCGGATGGTGACTTCCTCGCCGCGGAAGTTGTCGCGCGCGTACAGGGTGATTTCGCCGGCCTGCGCGGCGGCGAATTGGCCGGCCAGCAGCGTCGCCAGGGCCAGTGATGCGAGTAGTGTGCGTTTCATTTTTATAGCTCCTTCTGATTTTTATACCTGGGCAGGTCCGTTCTTACAGTCAACGTTCAAGCGGGAGCGTTAGCCTACACGACTGTGTAACAAAATCCTACCGCATGAGCCAGCGGTATTCCAGGATTCTCAGTAGAATCGTGCGCTCCCCTTTCGAAAAGCGCCGCCCCATGTCCGACACCCTCAGCCCGACCACGCTCCGCACCGAAGCCGCCGCCCTGTGGCGGCTGGCGTGGCCGGTGCTGATCGGGCAGCTCGCCACGGTGGGCATGGGCGTGGCCGACGTCGCCATGACGGGCCACACCAGCGCGGCCGAGCTGGCTGCCGTGTCGCTGGGCGCGTCGATCTGGTCCATCATCATCGTCACCGTCAGCGGCACCATGATGGCGATTAACAGCGTGGTCGCGCACGAGGTGGGCGCGGGCGCCTTCGGCACCATTCCGCACTCGGTGCGCCAGGCGCTGTGGAAGGGGCTGGGCGTGGGCGTGGTGGCGATGCTGCTGGCCAACCTGGCCACCCTGCTGTTCGACCACCTGCTGCTGGACGACGCCGTCAACGCGCGCGCCTCCCTGTTCGTGCACATCATCAGCCTGGGGCTGCCGGCGTTCGCCGCCCACCGCGCGCTGTACGGCTACAGCACCAGCATCAACCAGACCAAGCCGGTCATGGTGATCGCGCTGCTGGGGCTGGCGTTCAACGTGCTGGTCAACTGGCTGCTGATCTTCGGCCACCTGGGCCTGCCCAAACTGGGCGGGGTGGGCTGCGCGGTGGCCACGGCCGCCTGCATGTGGCTGATGCTGGCCGCCATGGTGGCCTGGATACGCCACGCGCCCGCCTACCGCCAGACCTATCCGTTCACGCACTGGGAGTGGCCGCACTGGCCGGAGATCCGCGCCATGCTCCGGCTGGGCCTGCCGATCGGCGTCACCTATTTCGCCGAGGTCAGCGCCTTCGGCGCGGTCAGCCTGCTGGTGGCGCGCTTCGGCGTGGTCGAGGTGTCGGCGCACCAGATCGCGCTCAACTTCGCCTCGCTGGTGTTCATGGTGCCGCTCAGCTTCGGCATCGGGCTGATCACGCGGGTGGGCCAGGCCATGGGCGAGAACAAGCCGGAGCGGGCGCGCTTCGCGGCCTGGATCGGGGTCGCCATGTCGCTCGCGTTCGCGCTGCTGTCGGCGCTGTTCATCGCCGTCTTCCGGCACCAGATCGCGGCCGCCTACACATCGGACCCGGCGGTGCGGGCGCTGTGCGCCCACCTGCTGCTGTTCGCCGCGCTGTTCCAGCTGTCCGACGCGGCCCAGGTCGCCGCCTCGTGCGCCATCCGCGGCTACAAGGTGACGCGCCAGCCGATGCAGATCCAGGTGCTGGCGTTCTGGGTGTTCGCGCTGCCGCTGGGCTGCGTGCTGGGGCTGGCGCCGTCGTGGGCGCCGCTGGCGCCCGCCGCGCCGATGGCCGCCAGCGGCTTCTGGATCGGCCTGGTGCTGGGGCTGACCATCGCCGCCGTGCTGCTGACCATGTCGCTGCACCGGCTGTCCGTGCAACGCCTGCGCGGAGCCTAGGCCGTGCGAACGCCGAACGAACGACGGTTTTTCAACGCGTATTCCAAATCCGTGCGATGCGCCGGTCTGGTATTGTTTCGCCGCAATACCCTTCCCGATTTCCGAGACTGCGCATGCGATTCCACCTCACCTCCCTTGCCACCGCCGTTGCCATGACCGCGACCCTGCCCGTATCCGCCGAACGCCTGACCCTGGACCGCATCCACGGCGACCCCGCCCTGGCCGGCGCCGCCGTGCGCGGCATGAAAGTGTCGCCCGACGGCGCGCGCGTGACCTTCCTGCGCGGCCGCGACGACAACCAGTTCCAGCAGGACCTGTGGGAATTCAACATCAAGGCGAAAACCGCGCGCCGTCTGGTCGATTCCCAGCGCCTGGCGCCGGACGAAAAACTGTCCGACGCGGAAAAAGCGCGCCGCGAACGCGAGCGCACCGCCAGCCTGAAGGGCATCCTCAGCTACAGCTGGTCGCCGGACGGCAAGCAGTTGCTGGTGCCCATCGCCGGCGACCTGTACCTGATCGACGCGGCCAGGCCGGACGCCCCGCGCCTGGTCGCCAGCGGCAACGTGCTGGACCCGAAGATCTCGCCGATGGGGCGCTACCTCTCCTTCGTGCGCAACCAGAACCTGGTGGTGATCGAGCTCGCCACCGGCCAGGAGCGCCAGCTGACCACCGACGGCGCCGGCACCGTGCACAACGGCGAGGCTGAGTTCATCGCCCAGGAGGAAATGGGCCAGCGCACCGGCTACTACTGGGCCCCGGACGACAGCGCCATCGCCTACAAGCGCTACGACGAGGCGCAGGTGCCGGTCGCGCGCCGCTTCGAGATCTACGCCGACCGCACCGACGTCGTCGAGCAGCGCTACCCGGCGGCGGGCGATCCCAACGCCACCGTGCAGCTGCGCATCGTCTCGCCCGCCACCGGCGAGCAGCGCGAGGTCGACCTGGGCGCCGACAAGGACATCTACCTGGTGCGCGCCGACTGGAGCGCCAACGGCAAGGCGCTGTACTACCAGCGCCAGACGCGCGACCAGAAAACGCTGGAACTGGTGGCGGTGGACGCCGCCACCTTGCGGCAGCGCACCGTGGTCACCGAGAAGGCCGACACCTGGACCACCATCCACGACGACCTGCGCTTCCTGAGGGGGCGCGACGCCTTCATCTGGTCGTCCGAGCGCAGCGGCCGCAACCACCTGTACCTGTACAGCCTGGACGGCAAGCTGCTGCACCCCATCTCCAAGGGCGACTGGGGCGTGGACAACGTGCTGGCGGTGGACGAGAAGGCCGGCCGCGTCTACGTGGCCGCCAACCGCGACGCCGTGATCGACAAGCAGACCTACGCGCTGGCGCTGGACGGCGGCACGGCCGACCAGCCCAAGCGCATCACGCAGGCGGACGGCTGGCACGAGTCCGCGTTCTCGCGCAACGGCGAAGTGTTCGTCGACACCTGGTCGTCGCCCGACACGCCGCCGCAGATCAGCATCCGCCGCGCGGACGGCGCCATGGTCGGCTGGCTGGAGCAGAACGCGCTGGACGACAAGCACCCGTACGCGCCCTACAAGGCCGAGCACCTGCCCACCGAGTTCGGCACCATCAAGGCGCAGGACGGGCAGACGCTGCACTACGCGCTGATCAAGCCGCGCGGCTTCGACGCGTCCAAGCGCTACCCGGTGTACCTGTCCACCTACGGCGGGCCGCACGCGCAGCACGTGGGGCGCAAATGGGGCAACTACTTCGACCAGTACATGGCGCAGCAAGGCTACCTCGCCTTCCGGCTGGACAACCGCGGCTCCTGGCGGCGCGAGCGCGCCTTCACCGACGCCATCCACAAGCGCCTGGGCGAGGTGGAAGTGCAAGACCAGTTGGCCGGCGTTGAATGGCTGGGCCGGCAAAGCTATGTCGATCCCAAGCGCATCGGCGTGTTCGGCTGGAGCTACGGCGGCTTCATGACCTTGCGCCTGCTGGCGCAGGCGTCCGACAAGATCGCGATGGGCGTCTCGGTGGCGCCGGTGACGGACTGGAAGCTGTACGACACCCACTACACCGAGCGCTTCATGGGCAAGCCCGCCGACAACGCCGAAGGCTACCGCCAGAGCAGCGTGTTCGCGCACGTGGACGGCCTGAAATCGCCGCTGCTGCTGGTGCACGGCATGGCCGACGACAACGTCCTGTTCACCAACACCACGCGCATGATCGACGCCCTGGTCAACCGCAACGTGCAATTCGAACTGATGACCTACCCCGGCGCCAAGCACGGCATGTCCGGCAAGGCCAGCCAGCGCCACGTCTACGGCACCATCGAGTCCTTCTTCAAGAAGCACCTCAAGCCCGAGTGATGCCCGCCAGCAAAAAACGCCCAGGGCTATTTATGCGAAACGTATATGAAACGTATAAATAGCCCAGGGCGATTTATGCCGGGACGAAAAAAAGCGCCCGGGGCCATTAAATAGCCCTGGGCGCTTTTTACTTGGACGCAATGATTAGCGGTTGCCGCGGTCGATCGTGTCTTTCACGGCTTCCTTCAGGTCGCCTACACTCTTCTGCACTTTGCCTTCGGATTGCTTGGCGATGCCCTTGGCGCGCTGCTCGGAGCTGCCCACCAGTTCACCGGCCTCTTCCTGAATCTTGCCGCCGATTTCCTTGGCCTTGCCTTTGACTTGGTCCTTGTTCATGATGCCCTCCTTGAAGTGAGTGAAGCTCACACGCCATCGCGGTGTGCTTGCAAACATCATAGGCGCGCCATGTGTGCGGTTCAGTACGTTGCCTAACATTAAAGGCAATCCGTCAGGCCTTGCGCCAGACGCTGGCCAACCATGGCTGCTGTTCGCGCGGCAATCCCGGCGGGCGGTAATAGTGGTGGACGGCAATGAATCCCGCCGCCAGCAGATACCGTTCCCACGTGTCGTAGTCGTAATAGCTGCCGTAGCGCGCGCCGTTCCAGCCCTCCTGGTTGTCGCCGCGCGGATTGGAACTGAACAGCACGCCGCCCGGCTTGAGCGTGGCGCGCAGCCTGCGCAGCACGTCCGGCAAGGCGGCGCTGGGGACGTGGAACAGCGAGGCGTTGGCGTAGACGCCGTCGAACTCGCCATCGGGCAATTGAAGGTCGATGAAATCCTGCCGCCACACTTCGCAGCCGCTCCATACACGCGCCATGCGCACGAACTGCTCAGAACCGTCCAGGCCGACGGCGCTGTGGCCCAGCTCGGTGAAGGTCTTGAGGTCGCGCCCCGGCCCGCATCCGAGGTCGAGGATGCGGTACGGGGCCGGGGCGTGGATGGCCTCCAGCAGCGCGCCGATGTTCTGGCTCACGTCGTGGTCGCGCGTGCCTTCGAAGAATTGCCGCGCGCCGCGCTCGTAATGCTCCAGCGTGCGCCGGGTGATCTGCTCGAGTTCCTTGTCCATGCCCCTACTTTACCAGACCGGCGTTACCAGACCGGCATCACCAGACCTTCACGCGCTCGCCCGGCGCCAGGTACAACCGCTGGCCCGGCCGCACGTCGAACGCCTGGTACCAGGCGTCCAGGTTGCGCACGGTGTAGGTGCGCCATTGGGCGGGCGCATGGCCGTCCGTCATCACCTGGCGGCGCAGCGACGCGTCGCGCGCCAAGTTGCGCCAGCTTTGCGCGTAGCCGATGAAGAAGGCGCGGTCGCCGTCCACCGTGGCCGGATGCGTGGCGTGGAAGGCGTCCAGCGCGGCGGCCACGCCGGCCAGGTCGGACAGGTTTTCGCTCAGCGTCAGCTGGCCGTTCAGCTTGAGGTCGGGGAAGGCCTGGTAGGCCGAGTATTGCGCCACCAGCGCGCCGGTGGCCTTCTTGAAGTGGGCCGCGTCGGCCGCGCTCCACCAGTCGCGCAGGCGGCCCGTGGAATCGAACTGGGCGCCGGTGTCGTCGAAGCTGTGGCTGATCTCGTGGCCAATCACGGAACCGATGGCGCCGTAGTTGACGGCGTCCGGACCTTGCGGATCGAAGAACGGCGGCTGCAGGATGGCGGCCGGGAAGTTCAGCGCGTTCTGCATCGGCATGTTGACGGCGTTCACCAGGTGCGGCGGCATGCACCATTCCTTGCCGTCCACCGGCTGGCGCAGCTTGGCCAGCTGCTGCGCGTAGCGCAGCTTGCGCGCGCGCTCGGTGTTGCCGTAGGCGTCGTCCGGCTTGACGGCCAGCTCGCCATACGAGGTCCACCGCTCCGGATAGCCTATGCCCACGTACAGCACGTCCAGCTTGGCGTGCGCCTCCTTGCGGGTGGCCGGCGCCATCCAGTCCAGCTTGTCGATGCGCCGATGGAAGGCCTGCACGATATTGGCCACCATCGTTTCCAGCCTGGCCTTGGCCTCGGGCGGGAAGTATTTGGCGACATACAGCTTGCCGACCGCGTCCGGCATACCGTCGTTGACCGCCGCCAGGGCGTTTTTCCAGCGCGGCGCCTGCTGCGGCGTGCCGCTCAGCGTGCGGCCGTAGAACTCGAAGTGCTGGTCGCCGAAGGCGCGCGGCAGGCTGGCGGCGTTGCGGTTGACGGTGTGGAAGGCCAGGAAATCCTTCCAGGCGTCCAGCGAACACTCCTTCAGCAGCGCGGCGGCGCCCGTGACGGCGCCGGGATGCCACAGCATGAACTTGCTCTGGCCGCCCAGGCCGGCGCTCTTGAAGAAGGCGTGCCAGTCCATGCCGGGCGCCTTTCTGGCGAAGTCCCGCGGCGACCAGGTGTTGTTGGCCTTGGCGACGTCCGCCGAATCCTCGCGGCTGGCGTGGCTCAGCGCCAGCTTGCGCTCCAGCTCGTACACGCGCGCGGCGCGCGTTTCGGGATCGCTGAGACCGGCCAGCTTCAGCATGGCGGCGATGTGGGCCTGGTAGGCGGTGCGCAGCTTGTGCATGCGCTCGTTATCTTCCAGGTAATAGGCGCGGTCCGGCAGGCCGAGGCCGCCCTGCAGCAGGTAGGGCATGTTCTGCCTGGGGTCGTTCAAGCCCTGCGCCACCCACAGGCCGAACAGGTTTTCGGTGTGGAACTCGGTGGCGTTCAGCGGGTCCACGTCGGCGCGCAGGGAGGCGCCCAGCGCGCGGGTCAGGCCGGCCTTGTCGCTGATTTCCTTGATGTGTTGCAGTTCGGCGGCCAGCGGCGTCACGCCGCGCGCCTCGATCGCCGCCTCGTCCATGTAGGCGCGGTAGAAGTCGGCCACCTTGCGCGCCTCCGCGCCGGCGTGCTGGTCGGCGCCGGCCGCCTCGATCAGCTTGACGATGCGCTGGTTGGTGTCGTCCGCCAGCTGGGACATGCCGCCCCAGCTGCCGCGGTCGGCGGGAATCCGGGTGGTGCGCAGCCAGTCGGCGTTGGCGTAGGCGAAGAAGTCGTCGCCCGGCAGCACGGCGGCGGATGGCGCGGCGGTGGCGGTCGATGGCGCGTCCGTCGCGGCGTGGACGGGCTGCGTGGCGTGGAGCGCCGCGCACAGGGCGAGGCTGAAAGCGGTCTTCATGGGAGTTCTATCCTGTTTTAATGTTTTTATCTGGCGTGGTGGGCCAGGCTGCACTCTAGGGTGACCGGGCGGGCGAAGCGAGCGCCGTGCGACAGACTGCAAAATACGGCGCCCGGGCCGCGGAATCCCGGCGTTCCCGCGCGATGCGAGGCGGCGATGCGACGCGGTCGTTAAAAACCTCACGATAAGCCCACAACAATCGCGAGAATCGCTATATAGTTCACCTACAGCAACGCCTTCCACAGGAGACAAAGAATGAAACTCGAAGCGCTTTTCCAGAATCCCACCGCGTTGCCCACCGCCCCCAAGGTCGTCGAAGAACTGATCAGCAGTTTTGATAAAGCCAGCGTGTCCACCGAGGAAATCGCCAAGAAGCTGTCGGCCGATCCGGTGCTGAGCGCCAAATTGCTGCGCCTGGCCAATTCCGCGTATTACCACGTGTCGCGCAGCATCGGCACGGTGGAGGACGCGGTGCTGATGCTGGGCTTCGTGACGGTCCGCACCCTGGTCATCAGTTCCGGCCTGGTCAGCGGCTTCAAGTCCGTGCCCGGCCTGGACCTGAAACAGTTCTGGCGCTACAGCCTGTACACGGCGGTCTCGGCCAAGTGGATCGCCAAGAAAACCAAGGAAAACACCGACCTCGCCTTCACCATCGGCATGATGCACGCGATCGGCCAACTGGTGGTGCACGCCGCCATGCCGGAACAGGCCATGCAGCTGGACAAGGTGGCCGGCCCTCTCGATTCGCGCCGCCTGGACGCGGAACAGCAGTCCTTCGGCTACACCTTCGCCGACGTCGGCGCCGAACTGGCGCGCCGCTGGAAGTTCCCCGAGGCCTTCTCGGAAACCATCGCCACCTTCCCCGACCCGCTGAACAACGAGGAAGCGACCCGCCTGGCCGGCGTCGTGCACCTGGCCGCGTGGCGCGCGCGCGTGGAGGAGAACAAGCTGACGGCCGAGGAAATCGCCGCCTGCTACCCGACCGAGCTGGCCGAGGCGCTGGGCCTGGAGCCGAACGCGCTGATCGACGACATGCCGCCGCCAAGCGAACTGAGCGCGGGGCTGGAGGAGCTGGTCAGTTAAGCCCGCCTTCCTTTCCGGCCGAGGCCGGCGCCGCCCTTCCAGGCCGCGCCGGCCTTGTCTTTTTAGCCACCTTTAAACTTTTTTCGATTTTTTTCGGTTTTTTTCAAAAAAGCCCTAAAGTTTCCCTTGGGCCAGACGTTAATCCAGACAAGCAGTAGTCCTTTTCCACTTGCCGGGATGCGCCATGACCTCCAACGAAGTCCTCTCGATGTACGAAAATGTTGCCGGACTGACCAATCAAATGGTGCAAGCCGCGCGCGCGAGCGACTGGGAAAGCCTGGGCCGCCTGGAAAACCAGACCGCCGCCGTGGCGTCCAACGTGACCGCCGGCGTGATCGTTCCGCCGCAAGCCGGCGCCGAGCGCCAGCGCAAGATCGAGCTGCTGAAACAAATCCTGGCCAACGACCGCGCCATCCGCGACGTGACCGAGCCTTGGCTGAACCAGGTGCCGGGCGTGCGCCAGTAATCCCCGCCCCGTCCAACGACAAAAGCGCCCTTTGAGGCGCTTTTTTGTTTCCGAACGTGCTACACGGAGCGGCGCAGGCCGCCCCTGAGTCGCTCACTGGCGTAACCTACTGGCTGATGGCCAGGCGCAGCGACAGCGCGATGCCCTTGGCGGCCTGGCGGATCTCGTCCAGCGACGGGAAGCTCGGCGCGATGCGGATGTGGCTGTCCTCTGGGTCCTTGCCGTAGGGGAAGGCGGCGCCGGCAGGCGTCAGCACGATGCCGGCCTCCTTGGCCAGCGCGACCGTGCGCTTGGCCACGCCGGGCGGCGTCACCAGGTCGATGAAGTAGCCGCCGCTGGGCTTGGTCCAGCTCACGCCCGGCACCTGCCCCAGGTATTCCTCGAATTGCGCCAGCACGATGTCGAACTTCGGCTTGAGCAGCGCGCGGTGCCGCTCCATCAGCGCCTCCACGGTGGCCTTGTCCTGCAGCAGGCGCACGTGGCGCAGCTGGTTGACCTTGTCCGGGCCGATGCTGCGGATGCCGGCGTGCCGGGTCCACCACGCGATGTTGGCCGGCGACGCCGCCAGCGCGGCCACGCCCGAACCCGCCCAGCTGACCTTGGAACTGGAGGCGAACACGAACGCGCGATCCGGATTGCCCGCCTCGGCGCAGGCGTCGAGGATGTTGGGCATGCCGGTCTTTTCCTCGCCCAGGTGGTGGAAGCGGTAGGCGTCGTCCCACATCAGGCGGAAGTCCGGCGCGGCGGTCTTCATCGCGGCCAGACGGCGCACCACCTGGTCCGAATACACCACGCCGCCCGGATTGCTGTACTTGGGCACGCACCACATGCCCTTGATGCTGGCGTCCGAAGCCACCAGTTGCTCGACCACGTCCATGTCCGGGCCGTCCTCGCCCATCGGCACGTTGATCATCTTGATGCCGCGGTTTTCGCAGATGGCGAAATGGCGGTCGTAGCCCGGCACCGGGCACAGGAAGGTCACCGGCTGCGACGACAGCCATGGCGCGTGGCCGGGCAGGCCGCACAGCAGGCTGTAGACGACGACGTCATGCATCAGCGACAGGCTGGCGCTGCTGTCGACCACGACCTGGGCCGCCGGCACGTCCAGCAGCTCGCCAAACAGCGCGCGCGCCTCGGCGATGCCGACGCCGCCGCCATAGTTGCGGGTGTCGGTGCCGTCCTGGGCGATGTAGCCGTCCAGGCCGTCCATCAGGCCACTGGACAGGTCCAGCTGCTCGGGCGCGGGTTTGCCGCGCGACATGTCCAGTTTCAGGCCAAGTTGCTTGAATGCGTCGTACTGCGTCTGTATCGGTGCGGTGCTCATGATGCCTTTCCGGGAAAATGAAGTGGGCACCACTCAGCACCTGACCAGCGTTGAGGGGGGGCTGCGTGGCGCGATGACCACAAACGAGTATAGCGGAGTTCGCAGCCCCACGCCCCGCCGGTAGAGATGGGCGCTATTCTTCGCCCAATATAGGTTCCGCCGGCGGCGGCGGGGGCGCCTCCTCGGGTTTTTTCTTGCGCCAGCCCTGCCAGACCTTCAGCTTCTCGGTGGAGAAACGGAACTTCCGCTTGCGCAGGAAATGGACGATGGCGCCTATCACCAGCAGCACCAGCAGGCTGCCGCCCGCGATCATGGTGGTGGCGTTGATGCCGGAGCGCTTTTCCTTCTTCGCGCCGTTTTTCGGCGGCGCCGACGGCGGGATGATGGTGCCAGCCTTGTTGACGGCCGCCGCCGGAGTTGCCGCTGCGGGAGGTGCCGCTGCGGCGGTAGCTGCTGTAGCTGCTGTAGCTGCTGTAGCTGCCGCGGCGGCTGCGGGAGCGGCTGTGGCTGCGGATGCGCCTGTGGCGGCCGTCGAGGCGCCGCCGGCTGCGGTCGCGCCAGCAGCAGCGGCCGCGACCGGCGCGAGCGCGGCCTGCAATTCCTTCACCTTGCCTTCCAGGTCGACGATCTTGCCGCGAAGTTCGGCGTTCTTCGCATCCAGCGCCACGCATTGCTTCAGCTTGTCGCCACCACCTGCCGGGCAGGCGGCGGGAGTCCGCGCGGACGCCTCCCCCAGCCGGGACCGCGCGGCGGCCGCGCGCGCCGTCGCGGCGGCCAGTGCCGCCTCGGATGGTTGACTGCCGGCTGCCGGGACGGAGGGGCGCGCAGCAGCGGACACAGTGGATCGCGACGGCGACGAGGCGTCGATCGGCGTGCGCGGCGCCTGGGAAGGCTCGGACGCCGCGGCGGGCGAGCGCTGCAGCGGGTCCACGGAGCTTGAGGCAGGCGCGCGGTTGGCGCCGGCGGGCGGCGCGGTTGGCGGCTCAGGCATCGGCTCGGGCATCGGCGCGGGCGCCCGCTGTGCAAGAGGCGGCACCGCCACCACCGGGGAACGCGCCACGGCCGGGCGCGGCGCTTGCGGCGGCTCCGGCGTCAGCCAGATGGTGGCCGCGCGCACGGCGGCGCGGCTGCCCGTCCCCAGTTCCAGGTACAGGTGCAGCAATTCCGCCTCCACCGGCTGGAACGTGGTCAGGTGCAGAAACTGCCGTCCGTCGCGCTTGACGACCGACATGCGCAAGGTCGACAGCGCCGGATTCATGCGGATATTCGCGCCCTGGTAGACATTGGGCCCGGCCAGGCGGACCGCCACGCCGTCGGCGTCCTCGGGCGCCAGCATCACCAGTTCGATATCGGCCGACAACTGCTGGCCGACGTGGGACCGCACCGCGATGTCGCCCAACTCGGCCGCCAGCGACAGCGGCGACAGCAACGCCGCCAGCACGAAACCACCGGCGCGAGAGAGGGAAAAACGGTGACGGCGACGCTGCATGTTCGATGGGCTGTTAGGAATTTCTGAAGTGTAACAGTCTTAACGGCTGGAATTCGCCGTTTTGAAGTCCCGCGCCGGATTTTGCCTGCTGCGCTACACTGGCTGGCATACCCACGGCCACCAGAGGACTCCCATGAGCACCAGATCCGAGCGCGACAGTTTCGGCCCCATCGACGTGCCCGCCGAGCGCTTGTGGGGCGCGCAGACCCAGCGCTCGCTCGAGCATTTCCGCATCTCCAGCGAGCGCATGCCGCCCGAGCTGATCGCCGCGCTGGCCAACGTGAAGCGCGCCGCCGCCCGCGTGAACCTGGACCTGGGACTGCTGGACGCGGCCAAGGCCGGCGCCATCACCCGGGCGGCGGACGAGGTGCTGGCCGACCTGCACGGCGGCGAATTCCCGCTCGCGGTGTGGCAGACCGGGTCCGGCACGCAGAGCAATATGAACATGAACGAGGTGCTGGCCAACCGCGGCTCGGAGCTGATGGGCGGCGAACGCGGCGAGGCCCGTTTGCTGCACCCGAACGACCACGTGAACATGGGCCAGTCGTCCAACGACATCTTCCCCACCGCCATCCACGTGGCGGCCTCGCTCGCGGTGGCGCGCAACGTGCTGCCCGCGCTGCGCGAACTGCGCGCCACGCTGCAAGCCAAGTCGCACGCCTTCGCCGACATCGTCAAGATCGGCCGCACCCACCTGCAGGACGCCACCCCGCTGACCCTGGGCCAGGAGTTTTCCGGCTACGTCGCCCAGTTGGACTACGCCGACCAGGCGATCACCGCCTCGCTGTATCCGCTGCTGGAGCTGGCGGCGGGCGGCACGGCGGTCGGCACCGGCCTGAACGCCCATCCCGAATACGCCACCCGCATCGCGGCCGAACTGGCGGCGCGCCTGCAGTTGCCGTTCGAGACCGCCCCCAACAAGTTCGCCGCGCTGGCCGGCCACGACGCGCTGGTGGCGGCCCACGGCGCGCTGAAAACGCTGGCCACGGCGCTGATGAAGATCGCCAACGACGTGCGCTGGATGGCGTCCGGCCCGCGCTCCGGCCTGGGTGAAATCACCATCCCCGAAAACGAGCCGGGCAGTTCCATCATGCCGGGCAAGGTCAATCCCACGCAGTGCGAGGCGGTGACCATGCTGTGCTGCCAGGTGTTCGGCAACGACGTGGCGATCACGATGGGCGGCGCGTCCGGCAATTTCGAGCTGAACGTGTACAAGCCGCTGATCGCCCACAACTTCCTGCAAAGCGCCCGCCTGCTCGCGGACGGCATGCGCAGCTTCGACCATCATTGCGCCCAGGGCATCGAACCGAACATCGGCCGCATCAACGAGCTGATGGAGCGCTCGCTGATGCTCGTTACTGCGCTGGCGCCGCATATCGGCTATGATCGCGCCGCGCAAATCGCCAAGAAGGCGCAGCACGAGGGCACCACCTTGCGCGAGGCCGCCCTGGCGCTGGGCTTCGTGACGGACGAGCAGTTCGCGCAGTGGATCGTGCCGCTGGAGATGACCCAGCCCAAGTGACAAAACACGAACAATTTATCAATACATAACAACATTTCCGGACTAGGGATAAAATGCAAAAAGTGAGTTTTGAATTGACGTCGGAGTTCATCGAACTGAACCAGCTGCTGAAGGTGGTCGGCCTGTGCGACAGCGGCGGCGCCGGCAAGGCGCTGGTGGCCAGCGGCGAGGTGAAGGTCGACGGCAAGCGGGAACTCCGCAAGACCTGCAAGATACGCGCGGGGCAGCAAGTCAGCATAGGCGATGTGCGGATCAGCGTGGAGGCCGGCGACGGCAGCGCGTGATCCAACGGTAATTTTTCTTGCATTCGAGCAAGCAATCGCTAAGCTGAAAGGAAGGACATGCCCCCAAGGGGCGTGCCCAGTCATGAAGCGATAGATCGCATTGCCGAAGGGGAGCGCCATGGATGGCCCTGAACAACTCCACACGCAGGAGCGCCTGATAGGCGATCTGCGCCAAGTCATAGAAAACGCGGAAGAGCTGCTGAAGAGCACGGACCACTACAGCAGCGTGCTGTACCAGAGCGCGCGCGCCAAGCTGATGCAGGCCCTGCTGACCGCCACCGAGGAACTGGCGCGCTTCGAGGACGCGCAGCTGTCGCGCATGATCGCCGCCACGCACGCGGCCAACCTGGTCCACAAAGACCGCACCGGCGAGCAAAAGCTGATGCGGGCCTTCAGCTAGCCATCCCTCCCCTACGCCGGCCGCTTGCCCCCGATCATCGCGTCGAGGGACAGGCGGCCCGGTCCGAACGCCACCACCACCAGCAGCAACGCGCCCCAATAGAAGTGATCGTTGATCGCGGCCGGGCAATCGAATTGGAACAACTGCGGGTAGGAAATCACCGCCATCGCATTCACGAGGAACAGGCCCAGCGCGGCCGGGCGCGTCAGCAGCCCGGCGAACAGCAGCGCGGGCAGCAGCAGTTCGCCGCCGGCGCCCAGCCAGGCGGCCAGTTCGGGCGGCAGCAGCGGCACCTGGTACTCGTCCCGGAACAGCGACAGCGTGGCGTCCCAGTCGCCGATCTTGGCCAGGCCGGCTTTCATGAACTGCCAGCCGACGTACCAGCGTATGGCCAGGCTGGCCAGGGAACCGCCCCAGTCGCCCAGGCAGGCGTCGAAACGGGAGAACTGGCGGTGCAATCCGATCAAGGTGTTCATAGTGGCTTTCGTTGGGGCGCGGCGGTCGCCGCGGCGTGCGCGCTCAGGGCGCGCGGTCGATTGCGGTGAAGACGGCGTGGTCCAGCCACGACCGCAGTTGGGCGGCGACATCGAATGCTTCGTCGATATCGAAGGCGGCGTCCAGCGCGGCGCCGAAGTCGCCGCCGGCCTGCAGCACGGCCAGCGCGGCGTGCGCGGGCGGCACCAGCGGCAGCAGGCGCGTCTTCCAGTGCGGACGGACGATCAGGCCGTGGCAGGCGACGCGCATGTCGTCCGGGAAGGGCGGGCCGTCGGGCTGGTGGGACAGCCACAGCGGGACGACATTCCACTCGAACGCCATCGCCGCGCTGGCCGGGCGCAAGCGCAGGCGGGCGGTTTCCAGTTCGTCCGGCGGCACGGCGGCCAGGTCCACCGCGGCGAGCGCGGGAGCGTCCCGCGCGTAATGTGCGCGGTGCAGCGCCCATTCCAGGCGGGCCATGTCCGGCAGGTAGGGCAAGTCGGCAGTGTGCGGGAAACCGGCCAGGAAGGCGGCGAAATGGCCGCCGAACTGGTTCAGGTCGCCGCTGGCGGACGGATGCGCGCGGCCGTATTCCTTGCCCAGCGCGGCCATGAATTCGTCGCCGACCAGTTGCGCGATGACGGGATAGGCCGCGGCCAGTGTCTTGGCCCACGTGGCGGACAGGTTGCCGCGATAGAGGGCGTAGCGCTGCTCGTTGCGATCGTCCGGCGCGAATGCGGCCAGCGCCGGGGCGGCGTCGGCCGGCGCGAACAGGCCGGCGGCGAAGGCGCTTTGGCTGTCGGCCAGGCCGGCCGAGGCATCCGCGCGGCGCTCGCTACAAGCCGCGGCGGGTGCCGGGGTCAGACCCGCCGGGTCCGCCCCCAGGGTAGGCATCCGGGGTTGGCGCATGCCTGCCGCCACCGCCCTCGCCTTCTCCGCCTCCGCCAGCAACACCTCCAGCGGAGGTATATCCGTGTCCCACTCGATCAGGGTCGGCAGCGCGCCGAAGCGGCGCAGCGCGGCCTCGTACAGCCGCCACACGGGCTCGGCCACCGAGGCGCCGTGGTGGTCGATCACCGCCTCCGGCGTCACCAGATGCCCGGCCAGGTGGATCTCCCCCACCGTGCCCGGCGCGATCGCGGCGATGGCGGCCAGCGCGTCCTCGCCGTGGTTGCACTGGTTGACGTACAGGTTGTTTATGTCCAGCAGCAGCCCGCAGCCCGTGCGCCGGGCCAGCTCGGCCAGGAACTCTGCCTCGCTCATCGCGTCGTCGCGGAAGCGAACGTAGGTGGAGACGTTCTCCAGCAGGATGGGGCGGCGCAGCCGGTCCTGCGCGCGCTGCACGCGCTCGCTCAACAGGTCCAGCGCGGCGTGATTCAGGGTCAGCGGCAGCAAGTCGTTCAGGTGCCGGTCGAACACGGCGCCCCAGCACAAGTGCTCGGACACCAGCGCCGGCTGCACGTCCCGCACCAGGTCCGCCACGCGGTCCAGATGCGCGGCCGAAAAGCCGCGCGCGGAACCCAGGCCCAGGCCGACGCCGTGCAGGCTGACGGCATAGTCGCGCCGCAGCGTTTGCAGCACGTGCCAGTCCCATCCGCCCTGGTCCAGGTAATTTTCGGTGTGCACCTCGATCCAGCCGGCGCGCGGCCGCCGTTCGAGGAAATCACGATAGTGCGGAGCCCGCAATCCGATGCCGACACCCAGCGCCGGGTTGAACTCGCGTGGCATGGCAGCCGCTCCGCCCTGGCAACGCGATTACTTGGCTGGCGCCTTGGTTTTGCCGCCGGCCTGCTCGCAGGTGCCCTTGGCGACGTATTTCCACTCGGTCTCGGCGTTGTCCATCTTGGCCTGGCCGGCGCAGGAGTGCGAACCATTGGACGCGGCGCAATCGTTCTGGCCGGCCTTGGCGATGCCGTAGCATTTTTCCTTGTCGCCCTTGGGCGCGTCGGCGGCGGTGGCGGTGACGGCGGACGCGGCGCAGACGGAGGCCAGGGCGGCGGCGATCAGGGCTTGACGTTTGTTCATGGTGTATCTCCTCAGGTGAAAAGTGTTTGGATTTTACAGCGCAGATGTCTGCGGCTGAACAGTAGTCGTACGGGGCGGCGAAACATTACAACTATTTTTATGTTTTTTTCGGCAGGATGTCTCACCCCGCCGAAAAAGCAAAAAACCCGCGACCGCCGATGGCGGTCCGGGCTCGTACTGTAACGCAATTCGACGGGCAAGCGCGGCGGCGCGCGCCGGTCAAGCGGTGGTGTTGATGGTGTTGCCGAGATTGGGCGGCAGATTGGACGCCTTGGGCACGGGCGGAATCGCCTCGATCAGGGCCGAGGCGCTGGAAGCCTGGATGTCCTGGGCTTTTTTCTGCACGGCCACAGCCACGTCCTGCTTGGTGCCGGTGTCCGCGATCGTCGTTGACAACCGTGCAATTCCTGTAACGTCCATGAGATTCCCCCAGTAAGGCCTATCCCCTGTTTACGGACGTTTTGTTCGGATCTTTAGGCCACCTCGCCATTTTTTTTCAAACGCAGGCGCAGCCAGTCCAGCACCACGCCCGGCGCGTTCAGGTCCAGCCACAACACGCCGTCCGGTTTGTCGTCCGGCGCGGGCTGGTCGGAGGCGACCGCGACGATGTGCGGATCGGACGGGTACAGCGGCGCCTTGCCGGCCAGCGGGCGGAACACTTCGAGCTTGTCGTAGGCGTAGGACTTGAATCCCTCCACCAAGGTCAGGTCGGCGGGCGACATGCGGGACAGTTGCTCGTCCAGCGTGGGTTCGGGGGCGCCGCGCAACTCCTGGATGATGGCGACGCGGTAGGGCGAGGCCACCATCACCTCGGCCGCGCCCGCCATGCGCAGCCGGGCCGAATCCTTGCGCGGCGGCTCCACCTCGATGTCATGATGGCTGTGCTTGATGATGTTGACCCGCAGGCCCTGGGCCGACAGCCGGGCCACCAGGAATTCCAGCAATGTGGTCTTGCCGCTGCCGGAGCTGCCGACGATGCCGATCACGTCGCGCGGCGCGGATGGTGCTGGGTGCATTACTTTCCTTTGATTAATATGGGACGCGGTAGCGATAGCCCTTGAACGAGAACACGGCGGCCTTGGCCTGCAGCTTTTCCAGCACCAGGCCGGGGGCGACCTCCTCGCCTTCGCGGCGCAGGACCTTGTCGATCAGCACCAGCCGGTCCGCCGGGTTCCTCGAATACATATAGCCGCTCATGGTGACCGGCGGCACGATGCGCTGGATGGGTTCGGGCAACTCGCGCAGCAGTTGCGCGGTTTCCTCGGCCTCATCCACGGCTGGCGCCGGCTTGGATTTGGGTCTGGCCGACGCGGGCTCGGGCTTGGCGGCCAGTGCCGGTTTGCCAACAGGATCGGCCATCGCGACCTCCGGGCCGGACGGCGCGGCGGGCTTGCCCGGCTTCGCGGACCTGGATTCGGCGGCAAGGGCGACCGGCGCCGCTTCGCGCGCGGCGGCCGGACCCTGATCGTTGGCGCGCCGGGAGGATGCCGCCGCTTCGCGCGGGGGCGCCGACGGCGCGTCGTTGGCTCGCTGGGCGGACGGCGCCGCCTCGAGTGGTGGCGCCGACGGCGCGTCGTTGGCGCCCTGGCCGGCTGGCGCCGCTCCGCGCTTGGCGGCGGCAGGCGCGTCTTGAGCGCGCTGGGCGACCGTTGCGGCGCCGTCGTCGCGCGCGGCGGACGGGGCTAGGCCGGGCGCGGTGACGTCGCCATGTCCGGCGGCGGGCGCCATGGCAGGCTGGACCACCGGAGCGCTGGACGGCTGCGCCGCCGGCGCGCCCGCTGCCACCGCCACGGCCGGAACCGCCGCAGTGCCCGGCGCGGCGGACTGCTGGCGCCACAGCAGCGCCAGCAACCCCGCCACTGCAACGCCGGCCACGGCGAGCGCGACCGGCTGCCATGGCCGGCGTCCCGCGCCGCGCGTGGCGGCCACGTCCAGCGTGGGCGCGTGGATGGTGGGCGTGGCGCCCAGTTGGCGCTCCGCCTGGGCCTTCTTGAGTGCTTCGAGTATGTAGGACATGGTTATTTCCCCGCCGCGCCCGGCGCCAGCAGCCGCGGCTCCTGCACGCCGCCCAACTGGCTGAGTCTGATGAAGGTCTTGGGACCGGCCACACCGTCGGCCTTCAGTTTCTGGCTGACCTGGAATTCACGCAGACGGGCTTGCGTGGTGCCGTCCAGCGGCTGGTTTTCCTGCGGTTTCCTGGCACCGTTCAGCGCGGCCAGGCGCTTGGCCAGCCAGTCCACGTCCGGGCCGCGATCGCCGGCGGAAACCTCGTCGCGCCAGGCGCGGGGCGCGCGCCACAAGGTGGTGTAGCTTCCGTCGTAGCGGGCCGCCAGCGCCTGCAGGCTTAGCGTTTCCTGTTTGCCGGCGACCGCCAGGGTGGCCCCGCCCGAGGACAGCGACGTCAACACGCCATAGCGCGGCGCGACCGGATCGTCGTTCAGCTTCAGCACGGCGGGACGGTCCAGCAGGCGCAACTCGTCCAAGGCACCCTTGCCATGCAGGCAGCGCAGGTTCAGCCTGGCGGCCGACGCGCAGAACTCGCCATCCGGCACCGCTTGCCCCCACAGGCTGGCCAATTGCCGCAGCGCGGCCTGGCTCGTGTCCAGGCCGGCGCCGGGCCCGGGGGGGCGCACAGCCAGGCCCGTGTCGTGGCCGGCCCGCGCCATCGCCGCTGGGAGGTGCGCGGCCAGGCTCGTGTCCCGCGCCGCGCCGGGCACCGTTGCCGGGACGTGCGCCGCGAAGGGCAGCTGCCCAACAGCCATCGCGGCGGGCGCCCCCCCAACCGGGCCCGGGCCCGTCGGGACACGTCCGCTTTGGGCCAGGGCGTTGCCCGCCCGCGGCGAGGCTGGCGCAACGGCGGTGGGCCGGTCGACGCGCGCCGCCCCGCCAGCGGCCGGGCTCGTGTCCTGTCCGGTGCCTGACACCGATGTTGAAGTGACAACTACGGGGGCGGCGGGGGGCATCAGTTGCCAAGCGGCGGCGGCGGTGAGGGCGGCGCCGGCCAGCACGCCGGCGGCGACGGCGGGCCAGCGACGCTGCGTGCCGGCGCCCGCCGCGTCCGCGGCGAACACTTCCCGCGCCGCCTTGCGCACGATGCCGCGCGTGACTTGCGCGGCGTTTTCGACATAGGCGCCCAGCAGCGCGCGGTCGCACAGCAGGTTGATGCGGCGCGGCACGCCCTTGGTCAACTGGTGGATATGGGGCATCAGGCCGCGCGGGAACAGCGGCCCATGGGCGCCCGCCACCGCCAGCCGGTGCTCGATGTAGCTGCCGGCCTCCTCCACCGACAGCGAGCCCAGGTGGTAGCGCGCGATCACGCGCTGCGCCAGCTGCTCCAGTTCGGGCCGCGCCAGCATGGCGCGCAGCTCGGGCTGGCCGATCAGGATGATTTGCAGCAGCTTGCGCTCGCTGGTCTCCAGGTTGGTCAACAGCCGCAGCTGTTCCAGCACGTCGGCCGACAGGTTTTGCGCCTCGTCGATGATGAGCACGCTGTTCCTGCCCGCCGCGTGGCTGTCCAGCAGGTGGCGGTTGATCGCGTCCACATAGCCCTTGACGCTGACGGCGCGCGCGCCCGGCGTGCCCTCCGGCAGTTCGATGCGGAACTCGTCGCACACCGACAGCAGCAGTTCCTCCACCGTCAGCTTGGGATTGAAGATGTAGCCCAGCTCGCAATGCGCGGGGATCTGTTCCATGAAGCAGCGGCACACGGTGGTCTTGCCGGCGCCGATCTCGCCCGTCAGCAGCACGAAACCGCCGCCGCCCTCCACGCCGTACAGCAGGTGCGCCAGCGCCTCGCGGTGGCGTTCGCTCATGTACAGGTAGCGTGGGTCGGGCGCGATGGAAAACGGCGATTGTTTCAGCTGGAAGAATTGCGTGTACATGAAGTCCCTGGTAAGACGCCCTTACTTGAGCGCGGGCGGCAGCGGCTGGAACTTCGCGCAGTAGATCTTGGACCTGCGGTCGAAATACACGATGCGGCTGCCCGGCCGCGTCTCACGCACTGGAAAGCGCGAACTGTCGATTTTCGCATACCGCACGCCACTTTGCGCGGCGACCGCCTGCTCCAACTCGTCCGGTGTGGCCTCGGCCACGGCGCCCACGAACACCAGCGGCCAGGTGTCGTCGCTGACGATCACCTCGCTGATCTCGGTGTTCCACAGCCGCGCGTCCTGCGTGCGGAACCACCAGGCGCCGCCGTCGCGCTTGTACGGCGGGCCGAAGAACCGCACCATGTAGTCGTAGTAGTAGCGGTTGCTGGTCTGGTCGTTGCACAGCAGGCCGCCGCCGATGACGGTGCCGAAATTGGTGGGGGGCGCCGCACGGGCGGGGACGGCGCACGCGCCCAGCGCCAGCGCGCCGGCGAGGCACAGGCTGGCGGCGCGGCGCGGCGGAAAGGCGGGCACGGCTATAGCTTGGACATCCATGCGCGGTTCGCACTGATCCTGGCCTTGGCGGCCGCCGGCAGCGCGTCGTAACAGCCGGGATGCTGCTTGAGCGCGCTCTCGCGGACTTCCTTCTGCAGGCCGTTGATCAGGAAAACATAGAGCGTGCCGCCTTCGCTGGTCTTTCTGGTCCCTATGTACTTGATCATCTCGGTTCTCCGGCATAACTCTGCAAGCATTATGACATTTCCACGCCAAACGGACATGCATTTGACTAGCTATGCCGCTACTCAACTTAACGGACCGCAACAGCGGAAACTGTAGGCTTATAAAGCCGACAACCAGGGATCGGCCTCCGGGTCCGGGTAGGTCGCCGTCATGAAATCGACAAAGGCGCGCACCTTGGCCGACAACAGCTTGCGGCTGGGATAGACCATCAGCACGGTCAGCTTGCCGGTGCAGTGGTCCGGCAGCAGCCGCACCAGCCGGCCCAGCGCGATGTCGTCCTGCAGCGTGTAGGTACTGCGCAACACCACGCCCATGCCGGCGATCGCGGCCTGGCGCAGGATCTCCACGTTGTTGGACACCATGCGGCTGACGATGGGCACCCGCACCTCCTTGCCGCCGCATTGCATGTTCCAAGTGTGCCGCACCTGCTCGAAGGCGTGGTTCAGGCAGTCGTGCTCGGTGAGATCGCGCGGATGGGCCGGGGCGCCGCGCCGCCTCACGTAGTCCGGCGAGGCGCACACGATCACGCTGGAACTGGCCAGCTGGCGCGCGATCATGCTGCCGTCGAACTTTTGCACGCCGATGAAGAAGCCGAGATCGTAGCCCTCCTCCACCAGGTCCACCGTCTTGTCGGCCAGGGTGACGTCCAGCACCACGTCCGGAAACTCGGCCGCGAAGCGGGGCAGCAGCGGCGCCAGCTGGGTCTGGCCGAAATTGGGATGGCAGTAGATGCGCAGGGTGCCGCTGGGCTTGCAGGCGGTGGCGGAGGCCGCCGCGTCGGCGTCATCGATGTCGCTGAGGATCTGGCGCACGCGGTCCAGGTAGCCGGTGCCGGTTTCCGTCAGCGACAGCTTGCGCGTGGTGCGGTTCAGCAGGCGCGTGCCGAGGTGCTGCTCCAGGTCCGCCACGTGGCGCGTCACCACCGCGTTCGACATTTCCAGCGCCATGCCGGCGCGCGCGAAACTGCCCTGCTCGACCACCTTGGCGAATACCCGCATCGATTGCAGCCTGTCCATCCCCGCCTCCATCATTGCTGATTCAGAAATTGTGCATTGCGATTATTCGCCTTTTTTGTTGGGAACGCAATGTATAGACTAGCACCATCGATGAGCGATTGCTCACCCCGAACCCAAAAGGAGCCTCACCATGAATGCCAAGAAACTGCTCGCCGCCCTGTTCGCCATCGGCGCCACCTTCGCCACTTCCGCCTACGCCGACGACGCCGCGACCGCGGCCGCGCCGAAATCCGGTAGCGCCAAGCCGTTGGTGGTGGCCAGCGCCGCCACCGAGATGGCCGTGTCCAGCGTGAACTTCCCGCGCGCCGTGGTGCAGAAACAGGAGGGCACGCGCGGCCGCGACGAGGTGAAGGCCGAGGCGGTGGAAGCGGTGCGCAACCACAAGTCGACCATGGCCCAGCACTTCGATTTGCTGAAATAACTCGCCGAAATAATCCGGACCGGGCGGCGCTGCATTTCAGCGCCGCTTTTTTGCATCTGATCCCGTCAAAACGCGCGTTCGTCCCTTTTCCCGCGCCAAACGCCACTGTTTATCATATTGTTCACACACTTGCCGAGACCTACCTCAACAGTGTGAAAACAAAAATGAACAAGCTGATCAAACAAACCGCCGTCGTATCCCTGCTGGCGCTGGGCGGTTGCGTCTACCAATCCAGCCATGCCGAGAGCAACGCGGCGCAGGCCGTCTCCAGCGAGACCCGCGCGGTGGGCGCGTTCAGCGCCATCGAGCTGGCCGGCCCGTTCAACGTCGTCATCAAGGACGACGGCCAGCGCTCGCTGGAAGTGCGCGGCACCCGCAAGCAACTGGACAACATCGAAGTCCTCACCGAGAACGGCACGCTGATCGTGCGCTCGCTGAAGAAGAACGGTTTCAGCATCAGTTTCGGCAAGAGCGCCGAGCCGGCCACCGTCTACATCGGCGCGGCCGACCTGAAAAGCCTGAAGACATCCGGCAGCGGCGACGTGCAAGCCGAGCGCCTGCATGGCCCGCAATTCTCGCTGACCGCCTCCGGTTCCGGAGACGTGGAAGCCAAGGGCAATGTTGCCAGCCTGGTGGTGCGCGGCAGCGGCAGCGGCGACCTGGACCTGCGCCAACTGCGCTCGGCCAGCCTGAACATGCAGCTCAGCGGCCCCGGCGACGTGCAGGCCGGCCAGGTGACGCAGGACTTCAACGCCGAGGTCAGCGGCTCGGGCGACCTGGAGGCGCACGAGCTGCGCGTCAACACCGTCAACGCCATGCTGCACGGCCCGGGCACGGTCAGCCTGCAGGGCAGCAGCAAGGAGATCCGCGCCGAGCTGAGCGGTTCGGGCGACCTGGAGGCGTGCAAGCTGAACGTGGAGAGCGCGACGGCCATGCTGCGCGGTCCGGGCAACGCCTGCATCGCCGGCAACATCAAGAAGTTCGACGCGGAGGTGCACGGCTCGGGCGACCTGAGCGCGCGAGGCCTGTCCAGCAACAATGTGCGCGTGATCCTGGACAGCTCGGGCAACGTGGAACTGTCCGGCAGCAGCACCACGCTGAGCGCGGAAGTGAACGGCTCGGGCGACCTGGACGCGAAGGAGCTGGTGGTGGCGCGCGCCGTCACCCGCAACCGCGGTCCCGGCAACATCTACCTGAAGAAGGTGAGCGGCTCGCTGGACGCCGAGGTGCGCGGTTCCGGCGAACTGAAGACCACGGCCGAGTGCGAGAACGTGAAGGTGACCATGAGCGGCCCCGGCCAGGTTCGCCTGGACGGCAGCACCGCCAGCCTGGACGCCCGCCTGACCGGCTCCGGCAGCCTGGAGGCGCGCGGCCTGCTGGCGAAAAAGGCCGACGTGGTGGTGCGCGGCCCCGGCAGCGCGGTGGTCAACGTGCAGGGCAAGCTGAACACGGATAACAACCAGAGCGACACCGGCGACGCCGCCCGCGTGGTGATGATAGACCGGGGCGGCGTGCGCCAGACCAACTAGGCTCCCCGCCCTCCCTTGCAACGCCCGGCCACGCGCCGGGCGTTTTGCTTTTCCGGAGCGAAAACTGGCATTAGGCCAGACCAGATGCAATACCAAAACACGAAAATTACTTTTCCTTAAAAAACAATCACTTAACCATCAACAAAGTCCCCTCCACGCCAGTCCACTTCCGAAAATTACAATACCAGTTAAATACCTGTTGACAAGCTGGTTAGGCAAACTTATAGTGCCCCACAGCTCCTCACTTGAAGACAAACATGATCGAATTCTTAATCGGCGTCGATGGCGGCGGCAGTGGCACTCGGGTACGCGTCGTGCGGACCAATGGCGTGCCGGTCGGCGAAGGCGACAGCGGCCCATCCGGCCTGCTGCATGGCATCAAGAACGCGTGGACCTCGGTCGAGGACGCGGCGGACAAGGCGTTCCAGGCCGGCGGCCTGGCCTACCCGGACCGCGAACGCATCGCCATCGGCCTGGGCCTGGCGGGCGTGCACAACCGCCAGTGGGCGGCCAATTTCGTGACCTCCAATCCGGGCTACGCGGCGGTGGCGCTGGAGACGGACGCCTACACCACCGTGCTGGGTGCGCACCAGGGCAGGGCCGGCGCCATCATCGCGCTGGGCACCGGCAGCGTGGGCGAGATCCTGCGCACCGACGGCACGCGCAAGGAAGTGGGCGGCTGGGGCTTCCCGGCCGGCGACGAGGCGGGCGGCGCCTGGATCGGCCTGCGCGCGGTGAACCATATACAGCAGGTGATCGACGGCCGCGCCGAGGGCGGCGCCCTCTCCGGCGCGGTGATCGCGGCCTGCGGCGGCGAGCGCAACGCCATCCAGGTGTGGCTGGCCAACGCCACGCAAACGAATTACGCGCAACTGGCGCGCATCGTGCTGCAGCACGCGGACGGCGACCACACCGCGCGCGCCATCCTGGTCGAGGCGGGCAAGCAGGTGGCGCTGATCGCGCAGGCGCTGGACGGCACCGGCACGCTGCCGATCGCGCTGTGCGGCGGCCTGGGAGAACCATTGCGCGCCTACCTGCCGGTGGACCTGTTGCAGCGCATCGTCCCGCCGCAAGGCGATTCCGCCGCCGGCGCGCTGCGGCTGATACGACAACATTTGGGGGAGTAGGCGATGCTGGAACAGTTGAGCGATTTCCGGCCGGATCACGAGAGCGACACGCCGCTGTACATGCAGCTGGCGAACAAGCTGTCGGACGGTATCTCAAGCGGCAACTGGCGGGCCAACGAGGCGCTGCCGTCCGAACGCGTGCTGTCGGAAATGCTGGACATCTCGCGCGTGACGGCCCGCAAGGCGATCGACATGCTGTGCGACCGCGGCATGCTGACCCGCAAACGCGGCTCGGGCACCTACATCACGCCCAAGCTGGAACAGCCGCTGTCGCGCCTGACCAGCTTTTCCGAGGAGCTGCGCCAGCGCGGCTTCACTGCGGGCTCGCGCTGGCTGCAGCGCGAGATCGGCATCGCCGCGCCGCTGGAGCTGCTGTCGCTGGGACTGTCGCCCAATATGCCGGTGGCGCGCCTGAAGCGCCTGCGCACGGCGGACGACGTGGTGATGGCGATCGAAACCTCGACCATCCCGGCGGCCTACATGCCCAACCCGCACAGCGTCACCGGTTCGCTGTACGGCTACCTGGAAGCGAATGGCACGGTGCCCATGCGCGCCCTGCAGCACATCCGCGCGGTGAACGCCAGCGCGGAACAGGCCAAGCTGGCCAACATCGCGCCCGGCGAGGCGATGCTGCACATCACGCGCGTGAGTTACCTGGACAACGGCGCGGCCGTGGAGCTGACCCACTCCTACTGCCGCAGCGATTATTATGAATTTGTAGCGGAGTCGCGTCGATGAGCGATGTAACGATTTACGGAAATATCCTGACACCCGGCGGCTGGATCAGCGGCGAGATCGCGTTCGGCGAACGCATCGCGGCGGTCAAAGGCACGGCGGCGCAACCCGACAGCAACGGCGACGACTACATCCTGCCCGGCTTCATCGACCTGCACGTGCACGGCGGCGCCGGCAAGGACGTGATGGAGGGCGGCGACGCGGTCCACACCGTCGCCCGCATCCACGCCCGCCACGGCACCACCAGCATGCTGGCCACCACCATGACCGCGCCGCCGGAGGACATCGACGTGGCGCTGACCGCGATCGGCAAGGCGGTGCGCCAGCGCGGCAGGAACGAGGCGCGCGTGCTGGGCGCCCACCTGGAGGGCCCCTACATCAACTCCGGCAAGCTCGGCGCGCAGCCCAATTTCGCGCGCGCCGCCACGCTGGACGAGGTGCGCAGGCTGGAGACGCTGGCGCCGCTGCGCGTGATCACGGTGGCGCCCGAGATCGCCGGCCACCTCGGGCTGGTGCGCGAGCTGGCCGACGCCGGCATGCGCGTGCAGATCGGCCACACGCTGGGTTCCTACGACGACGGCGTGGCGGCATTGGAGCACGGCGCGGCCGGCTTCACCCACCTGTTCAACGCCATGAGCGGCCTGCACCACCGCGAGCCCGGCATGGTCGGCGCCGCGCTGGCCCACGCCGAATACGCGGAACTGATCCCGGACCTGCTGCACGTGCATCCGGGCGCCATCAAGACGGCGCTGCGCGCCATCCCGCGCCTCTACTGCGTCACCGATTCCACCGCCGCCACCGGCATGCCGGACGGCGAGTACATGCTGGGCCGGCACACCGTGCACAAATGCATGGGCGGCGTGCGCCTGCCGGACGGCACGCTGGCCGGCAGCACCCTCACCCTGGACCAGGCGCTGCGCAACCTGGTCGGACTCGGACTCGACCTGGCCGACGCCTCGGCCCGCGTCTCAACCCACGCGGCCGACTACCTCGGCCTGCGGGAACGCGGCCGCCTCGCGCCGGGCGCGTACGCCGATCTGGTGGTACTGGATCGCGATCTCAAACTCAAAGCCGTTTATATCGAAGGAGAACGTTGTGACCTCAATGATGCTTAAAGAAGCCCTGTCCGCCGCCGAATGCGTCGCCCTGCAACTGGCGAACGACACGGAGCGCTACGCGGACCTGGGACGCAAATTGAGGAGCACGTCCTTCTCGACCGCGCTGACGGTGGCGCGCGGCAGCTCCGACCACGCGTGCAACTACATCGCCTACCTGATCATGGCGCGCCTGGGGCGCGTGGTGGCCTCGCTGCCGATGTCGCTGGTGACCTTGCACAAGTCGCCGCTGATCACCCGGGACACGCTCACCATCGCGGTCTCGCAGTCCGGCCAGAGCCCGGACGTGGTGGAGCCGATCCGCTACTTCCGCGACGGCGGCGCCACCACCGTGGCGCTGGTGAACGACATAAGCTCCCCGTTGGCGGAAGCGGCCGAATGGGCCATGCCTCTGCGCGCCGGCAAGGAGCAAAGCGTGGCGGCGACCAAGAGCTTCATCACGTCGCTGGTGGCCGGCGCGCGCCTGGTGGCGCAATGGCAGAACGATCCCGAGCTGCTGGCCGGCCTGGCCGCGCTGCCGGAATCGCTGGCGCAGGCCGGAGAAGCCGACTGGTCGCAGGCCATCGACGTGCTGGCCCCGGCCAGGAACATCATGGTGGTGGGACGCGGCATCAGCTTCCCGGTGGCGCTGGAATCGGCGCTGAAGTTCAAGGAGACCTCGGCGCTGCAAGCCGAGGCCTTCAGCGGCGCCGAGATCAAGCACGGCCCGATGGCGCTGATCGAGGAAGGCTACCCGCTGCTGATCTTCGCCACCCGCGGCCCGACGCAGGCAGGCCTGCTGGCCCTGGCCGACGAGATGCGCGGCCGCGGCGCGCGCGTGCTGCTGGCCGCGCCGGCCGAGGTGGCCCAGCGCGACCTGACCTTGCCGGTCGCGGCGACGCCGGACCTCGACCCCATCGTCGCCATCCAGGCCTTCTACGTGATGGCGGCCAAGCTGTCCGCCGCGCGCGGCATGGACCCGGATCGTCCGCGTCACCTGAGCAAAGTCACCAAGACCAACTAAGCAACCACCGCGCCTTCCGCCCAGCCATCGATGAAGATCAAGAAAATGCTTGCCGCATTGATGGCCCTGGGGCTCGTCATGCCCGCATCGGCCGAAAAGATCGAATTCTGGACCTTCAGCATGAAGCCCAAATTCACGCCCTACTTCGAAGGCATCGTCAAGAAATACGAGGCGGCGCATCCCGGCACGCGGGTGGAATGGGTGGACTTCCCCTGGGATATCATCCAGACCAAGCTGGTGACGCGCATCGTGGCGGGCACGCCGCCGGCGCTGGTCAACCTGAACGTGCCGTGGGCCGATGAATTCGCGCGCGACGGCCTGCTCACGCCGGTCGACGCGCTGCTGGGCGAGGCCCGTCCGCGCTACCTCGCCAGCGCGCTGCAAGACCTGACCTTCGGCGGCAAGACCTACGGCTTCCCGCTGTACAGCAACGTCGCCGTCATCACCTACAACACCGACATCTTCAAGGCCGCCGGGCTGACGCGCGCGCCGCGCAGCCTGGACGAGCAGCTCGAATTCGCGCGCCGGATCGCGCAGCGCACCGGCAAGGCCGGCCTGTGTCCCGCGCTGTCCAAGATCGACGGCCTGATGATGCAGCAAGGCCTGCCCGTGATCGCCAACGGCCGCGCCGCCTTCAACTCGCCCGCGCATGTCGCGCTGATCGCCAAGCTGGCCGAGACCTACAAGGCCGGCGGCCTGCTCAAGGACAGCCTGTTCGCCGAGGACAACTTCCCCGCCGCCATCGACGCCTACAAGGGCGGCCGGCTCGGCATGCTGCTCGCGCCGCCGACGGCCGTGAAGCGCATCCAGACCGACGCCAGGGACATCTACGCGGTCACCGACGTGGCGCCGGCGCCGCTGGGGCCGACCGGCATCGCCGACGGCGGCTGGCTGATCCACTTCGCCGTGCCGGCCGGCGTGGACGGCAAGATGCTGCCCGCGATAGGCGAGTTCGCGCGCTACCTGACCAACGACGAGAACCAGTTGGCGTTCGCGAAGCAGGCCGCCGTGTACCCGGCGGCGGCGGCCGCGTCGCGCGACCCGTTCTTCATGGACGTGCCGCCCGGCGCGGGAGCGGCCGAGAAGGCGGTATCGGCGGGTGCCGTGTCGATGCCGTATTCGCGCACCATGTACGTCTCCGGCGTGGAGGACTACGACGAGTTGCGCCGCTCGCTGGTGAAGGCGGTGGAGGCCGGCGTCACCGGCCGCCAGGACATCAAGCAGGCGCTCGACGCCGCCGCCGCGATCTGGAACAAGAAGCTCGCGAAAACGCGCGCCGCCGGCCCGCAAAGCGAGCTGAGCCCCATTTGGGGCCAGGCCCCAAATGGGGCTCAGCTCGCCAACGGGGCGATGCCGTGAGCGCGCGCCGCACCACCCTGCAGGCGTGGCTGTTCCTGGCCCCCGCCCTGCTCCTGCTGGCCGCGTTTTCGTTCTGGCCGGTGGGCTTCGGCTCCTACCTGGCCTTCACCGACTACAGCCTGATACGCCCCACCCACTGGGTCGGCCTGGACAACTTCCGCTACATCTTCGACAACGAGATGTTCGTCACCGGCCTGAAAAACTCGCTGGTGTTCCTGTTGATGGTGCCTTTCGTGCAGGTCGGCGCGCTCGGCCTGGCGGTGCTGGTCAACAACCAGTTGCCCGGCATCCGCCTGTTCCGCGCCGCGTTCTACGTGCCGGTGGTGACCACCGTGTCCGTGGTCGGCATCATGTGGGGCTTCATGTTCCACGAACAGGGCGCGCTGAACTACGTGCTGATGGCCATGCGCCTGGTCGACGCGCCCGTGGGCTGGCTCTCCAACGACACGCTGGCGCTGTTCGCCATCATGTTCGTCACGCTGTGGCGCGGCCTGGGCTGGTATATGGTGATGTACCTGGCCGCGCTGCAGGCGGTCCCCGCCGACATGCAGGAGGCCGCCATCCTGGACGGCGCCACCCGCTGGCAGCGCTTCTGGCGGATCACCGTGCCCATGCTGCGGCCCACCATCATGGTGTGCTCCATCCTGTCCGTGCTGGCCGCGCTGAAGGCCTACCAGGAGGTCGACGTGCTCACCCAGGGCGGCCCGATGAACTCCACCTTCACCGCCCTGTACTACGCCTACGACCAGGGCCTCAAGCACCTGAAGCTGCCGCGCGCGCTGGCCGCCAGCTTCGTCGTGTCGATTTTCTGTGTCGGCATCGCCATGCTGTGCCTGCGCTACCTGAAGCCGAGGCATCGATGAACGCTTCAATCCATCCGCGCGCCCGAATCTCGCTACATTATCTCCTGCACTACCTGGCGCTGTGCGCGATCGCGCTGGTGTGCGTGTTCCCGTTCTGGTGGACGGTGGTGACCGCGCTGTCCAGCGAGGGCAACATCTTCGCCTTCCCGCCCACCTTCTGGCCCAAGGCGCCCACGCTGGACAATTTCGCCGAGGCCTTCCGCGTGATCCCCTTCCTGGCGTTCTTCAAGAACTCGGTGCTGATCGCGGCGTTCACGGTGTTCTGGAAGCTGGTGCTGTGCTCCATGGCGGCCTACCCGCTGGCGCGCATGCATTTCAAGGGCCGCCGCCTGGTGTTCGGCGTGATCCTGGCCACGCTGGTGCTGCCGTCCGAGGTGAACTTCCTGGTCAACTTCATCACGGTGACGAAACTGAGCCTGGTCGACACCTACGCCGGCGTGATCCTGCCCAACGTGGTCACCGCCGTCGCCATCCTGCTGCTGAAGCAGGCCTTCGAGGAGGTGCCGCAGGACTTGATCGACGCCGCCCGCGTTGACGGCGCCTCCGAATGGATGATCTTCACCCGCGTCATGCTGCCGCTGATCGCGCCGTGGCTGGCGACGGTCGGCATCCTGACGGCGGTGGAGGCCTGGAACGAGTACATCTGGCCCTCCATCGTGATGAGCAAGCCCGATCAATTCCCGCTGTCGGTGGGCGTGCTGTACCTGCGCGGCACCTTCGGCAGCAGCACCCGCGTGATCGCCGCCGGCACGGTGCTCACCATCCTGCCGACGCTGGCAGCCTTCCTCTTTACTCAACGATATTTCATGCGTGGCATGGATGGAGCCGTTAAATGAACACCCAACAAGAACTGCGAAAAATCGCCGGTCAACTGATCATGATCCGCTTCCCCGGCACCGTGCTGGACGCGGCGACGGCGGACTTCATCCGCGCCAACGGCATCCGCGGCGTGTGCCTGTTCCGGGGGAACATGACGGACTCCATCCAGCTCGCCAAGCTGACGGCCGACCTGCGCGAGGCCATCGGCCCGGACGCGCTGATCGCCATCGACCAGGAGGGCGGCGCGGTGGTGCGTTCGACCTGGGTGCCCGCGCCGCCCGCCGCCATGGGCCTGGGCGCGGCCGACGACGCCGAGCTGGCCCAGCGTACCGGCGCCGCCGTGGCGCGCGCCGTGAAGTCGCTGGGCTTCAACTGGAACTTCGCGCCGGTGCTGGACCTGAACAACAACCCGCACAACCCGGTGATCGCCGAACGCTCCTTCGGCGAGGATCCGCAGCGCGCCGCCGAACTGGCGATGGCCTGGATGGCGGGCAGCCACGCGGAAGGCGTGGCCTGCTGCGTCAAGCACTTCCCCGGCCACGGCGACACCCACGTCGATTCGCACCGCGACCTGCCGACCGTGGACAAGCCGCTGTCCGAGCTGGAGAACTTCGAGTTCAAACCCTTCAAGCTGGCGGCCGGCACGGCGCCGGCGATGATGACGGCGCACATCGTCTACCCGTCCATCGACCCCGAGAACCCGGCCACGATGTCGCCCGCCATCCTGGACGGCCTGCTGCGCAAGCAATGGAACTACCGCGGCGTGATCATCACCGACGGCATGGACATGCACGCCATCGCCGGCCGCTACGGCGTGGGCAACGCCGCCGTGCGCGCGCTGGCGGCCGGCGCCGACATGGTGATGGCGCTGGGCACGCCGGAAACGCAGGACGAGACCTTGAACGCCATCGCCGCCGCGCTGGCCGACGGCACGCTGGCGCAAGCGCAGGTGGACGAGCGCCTGGCGCGCCTGTCGGCGCTGGCGCAGGCCTATCCGTGCAAGCCGCGCTCGTACAAGGAGGACGCGGCGGACCGCGCCATCATGGCCGAGGGCTGGCGCCGCGCCCTGACCGCGCGCGGCAATCCGCGGCGGCCGGCCCCCGGCGCCAGGCTGCGCCTGGTGGCGCGGCAGGACGTGGTGAGCGACGGCGTGTCCGAGGCGGGCGTGCCGGCCGGCGTGGTGGCCGCGTCGCTGGGCAAGCTGTACGACGTCGAACTGGTGACCTTCGCGGACGCCAACACCTTCGACTGGAGCGCCCTGCCGCGGGACGGGCGCTACACGGTGCTGGCCTCGACCTCGCGCCTGCGCTACGGCGAGCATCCGCGCGCGACGTGGAGGCCGGACCTGCACCTGGCGCTGTGGAACCCCTACCAGGCGCTGGACATAGATGCTCCCGCGCTGCTGACCTACGGCTTCGCCGCGCCGGCGCTGGAGGCGGTGAACGCGTGGCTGGCGGGCGAGCTGGAGGCCAAGGGCCGCTGCCCGGTGCCGGGATTCGAATAAAAACCTACCGCAACCGCCGGGGTCAGACCCGGCGGGCCTGACCCCGGACTTCGCTTTGGGTTGGGGTTACACTAAAGGGACATCGCAACATGGACATCACCACCAAGCGCAGCCCGCTCACCTGGGTGCCGACGCTGTACTTCGCCCAGGGCCTGCCCTACTTCGCCGTCGCGCTGATCGCCAGCCTGATGTTGAAGAGCATGGGCGTGGCCAACGAGGACATCGCCCACTGGACCGCCTACATCGGCGCGGCCTGGATCTTCAAGCCGCTGTGGAGCCCCTTCCTGGAACTGGTCTCGAGCAAGAAGATCGTGGTGGTGACCTTCCAGCTGGCGGGCGGCGTCTGCCTCGGCCTGGTGGCGCTGGCGCTGCAGCTGCCGTTCTGGCTGTCCGCCTGCGTGGCCATGCTGGCCCTGGTGGCGATCTGCTCGGCCACCCACGACATCGCCTGCGACGGCCTGTACATCGCCAGCCTCACCGAGAAGCAGCAGGCCGAATACGCCGGCTGGACCGGCACCTTCTTCAACGCCGGCCGCTTCATCTCGCTGGGCGGCCTGGTGATCCTGGCCGGCTACCTGGAGAAGTCGCAGGGCGTGGTCCCGGCCTGGACCATCATCTTCTGCATCCTGGCCATCACCATGGTCGCGCTGGGCCTGTACCACAGCTGGTCGCTGCCGCTGGCGAAGAACGTGATCGCGCCGGACACCACGGCCGCCGGCATCGCCCGCACCCTGCGCGACGTGATCATCGACTACTTCCGCAAGCCCGGCATCTGGGTCTCGATCGCCTTCATCATCCTGTTCCGCGCCGGCGAGGCGCAGATCCAGACCATCGGCCCGCTGTTCCTGCGCGAGGCGCGCGAGCTGGGCGGCCTGGGCCTGTCGACCGCCGAGGTGGGCGCGGTGTACGGCACCAGCGGCACCATCGCCTTCATCGTCGGCAGCATCGCCGGCGGCTACTTCACCTCGTGGCTGAGCCTCAAGCGCGCCATCCTGTGGCTGATCCTCTCGGTCAACCTGCCCAACCTGGCGTTCTACCTGCTGTCGACCTGGCAGCCGACGGACCTGACGCTGATCGGCGCCATGCTCAGCATGGAGATGTTCGGCTACGGCTTCGGCTTCGTCGGCATCATCCTGTACATGATGCAGGTGGTCGCCCCCGGCAAATACCAGACCGCGCACTACGCCTTCTCCACCGGCGTCATGCAGCTGGGCTTCGTGCTGTTCAAATGGGTCAGCGGGAACATCCAGGTGGCGCTGGGCTACCAGGCCTTCTTCATCTGGGTGCTGATCAGCGCCATCCCGGTCGCCATCCTGTCGCAGCTGATCCCCATGCATTCCGGCGCCGGCGACGAGCCCCGCGGCGAAGCGCAAGCCGTCACCGCGAGCTAAAACATGTCCAGCGTCAGCCTCAAGAACGTCGTCAAGCACTACGACAAGCATCCCGTCATCCACGGCGTGGACCTGGACATCCGCGACGGCGAGTTCGTCGTCTTCGTCGGCCCGTCCGGCTGCGGCAAGTCCACCCTGCTGCGCATGATCGCGGGCCTGGAGGGCATCACCGGCGGCGAGCTGCATATCGGCGAGCGCCTGGCCAACGACGTGGCGCCGGCCCAGCGCCGCATCGCCATGGTGTTCCAGTCCTACGCGCTGTACCCGCACATGACGGTGTACGAGAACATGGCCTTCGCGCTCAAGCTGGCCGGCCACAAGCCGGCCGAGGTGCGGGAGGCGGTGGAGCGCGCCGCCGCCACCTTGCAGCTCACGCCCCTGCTCAAGCGCCGGCCCAAGGAGCTGTCCGGCGGCCAGCGCCAGCGCGTGGCGATCGGCCGCGCCATCGTGCGCAAGCCGGAGGTGTTCCTGTTCGACGAGCCGCTGTCCAACCTGGACGCCAGCCTGCGCGTGCAGATGCGGGTGGAGATCAGCCGTCTGCACCAGGAGCTGAAGACCACCATGATCTACGTGACGCACGACCAGGTGGAGGCGATGACGCTGGGCGAGCGCATCGTGGTGTTCAACGCCGGCCGCATCGAGCAGATCGGCACGCCGCACGAGCTGTACATCAATCCGGCCAACCTGTTCGTGGCCGGTTTCCTGGGCTCGCCGAAAATGAATTTCATGCCCGCCGTGGTGATGGCGGCGGCGCCGGATTTCATCGCCGTGGCGCTGCCCGGCGGCGCGCTGGTGGAGGTGGCGGCCGACGGCTCCAATGCCCAGCGCGGCGACCGGGTCACGCTGGGCGTGCGCGCCGAGCACCTGGCGCTGCGGGCGGATGACGACGAGGGCGGGAACCTGGTCCAGGCGGCGATCGGCCACGTCGAATACCTGGGCGACCTGTCCATCGTCTACGCGCGCCTGCCGGGCGTGCCGGAGATGGTGGCGGTCAAGCGGCCGGCCGAGGGCGAGCCGCTGGCGCCGGGCGCCGAGGCCAGGCTGCACCTGCCGCCGGAACGCTGTTTGCTGTTCGACGCGGAGGGGAAAAGCCTGCCCCGGACGGGCCCCCGCGCCATGTAACAGACGTTACAAAATCGCGCACGGCTGAATTCTGCATACCCGGTATTTTATGGGACAATAAGCGTTTGTCTCTTTGATTGAAGGATTTTCAATGTCCAAGTTTCGTTTTGCACGCACCAGCCTGATCGCGGCTGTCCTCGGCCTGAACTTCGCGCCAGCCATGCTGGGCGCGACCGCCGCACAAGCTGCCGAGAAGGCGCCCGCTCCGGAAGCCGCAAAGCAGGATACGATCCGTCCGGAACTGTACAAAATCATCGACCCGGCCCAGTTCAAACCGCTGCTGGCCGCCAAGAACTGGACCGAGGCGCAAGCCCGCATCGACCAGGGCGCCGCGCTGCCCAACCTGACGCCGTTTGAAATCTTCATCCTCAACCAGACCCGCGTGCAACTGGCCTCCGCCAGCGAGAACCACGCCATGCTGCTGCCCGCGCTGGAGGCGATGATCGAATCCGGCCGCCTGTCGCCGAAGGACAAGCTGGCCTTCATCGAGGCGAGCGCCAACACCTACTTCACGACCAAGGACTACGACAAGGCCATCGTCTGGTACAACCGCTACATCACCGAGGGCGGCGACGCGGCCAAGCAGCGTCCCAACGTGATCCGCGCCTACTTCCTGAAGAACGACTTCGCCACCGCCAAGGCCGAGCTGAAGAAAGACCTGGACGCCTACGCGGCGGCCGGCACCACGCCGAAACTGGAAGAGCTGAACCTGCTGGGCAATATCGGCATCAAGACCAAGGACACCGCCCTGTACCTGGAGGCGATCGAGCTGCTGGTCAAATACCACCCGACCGACGCCTACTGGAGCGACCTGCTGAACCGCACGCGCGGCAAGGCCAACTACAACACCCGCCTCGACCTGGACATCCTGCGCCTGAAGAAGGCCGCCATCTCCAAGCTGGAAGGCGACGACTACGTGGACCTGGCCGAACTGGCGCTGCTGGGCGGCTTCTTCACCGAGGCGAAGACCGCGCTGGACACCGGCTACGACGCCGGCCTGCTGGGCACCGGCGCCGACGCCGCCAAGCACAAGAAGCTGCGCGACCAGGCCAACAAGGGCGCCGCCGACGACGCCAAGAACATCGGCTCCGGCGAAGCCTCGGCGATGAAATCGAAGGACGGCGTCGGCCTGGTCAACCTGGGCTACGTCTACGTGACCATGGGCCAGTACGACAAGGGCATCGACCTGATGCAAAAGGGTATCGCCAAGGGCATCGCCAAGAATCCGGAAGACGCCAAGCTGCGCCTGGGCTACGCCTACGCGCTGGCCGGCAAGAAGGAAGAGGCGAACAAGATCCTGTCGGCCGTGCAAGGCAACGACGGCCGCGGCGACCTGGCCCGCTACTGGCTGCTGTGGAACAACCGTCCGGCGACGACCGCCGCCGCCGCCGCGCCGGCGGCCGCCAAGTAACACGGCGCGGACCAGCGTCCGCCTCCACCCACCGGGCCTCGCGCCCGGTTTTTTTTGTCCAAACCAGATGCAAAGCCCGGGGACAGACCCTTGGGGTCTGTCCCCGGATTCGGCCTCTGGTTTTGTTTTAGCCGACCATAGCGCACTATGCAAACCGCCAAACCCCGCCTCGCCAGCCTGGACGCCTTCCGCGGCTTCGTCATCCTCGCCATGATCTGGGTGAACTACATCGCCGGCATGCCGGGCATACCGCACTGGCTGGAGCACGCCGGCCCCAAGACGGACGGCGTCACGCTGCCGGACCTGGTGTTCCCGGCCTTCCTGCTGATCGTGGGCATGGCGATTCCGCTGGCGCTGCACAAGGAGTGCGGCCGCTTCGGCGCCGCGCTGCTCGGCAGGCTGCTGTGGCGCGCGGGCAGCCTGATGGTGGCCGGCGTGGTGCTGGCCAACGCCTACCGTTACGACGCCGCCACGGCCCTGCTGCCGCGCGCCGTCTACTTCCTGCTGTTCTACGTGGCGATGATACTGCTGTGGCGCCAGGGCGGCTCCCGGCGCTCGCCCGCTTTCTGGCTGGGCGCCGCGCTGATGGTGTTCCTGCTGGCCGCCTTCCGCGGCGAAATCAACGCGGAGTTCAGCGCCGTCCACCTGCAGCACACATGGTGGGGCATACTCGGCATGATAGGCTGGGCCTACCTGCTGTGCAGCCTGCTGTACCTCGCCACGCGCGGCGACGGCGCGGCACTGACGGGCTGCCTGGCGCTGCTGGTGGCGCTCTACATGGGCGGCACGGCGGGCGCGCTGCCCCTGCCCGGGGCGCTGATGGCATTCGTGAACGTGCCGCAGGTGCTGGGCTCCACCGCCGCCAACGTGATGGCGGGCGCCGTGGTCGGCCGGCTGTTCCTGCGCGACGGCGACGGCCAGCCGGTCGCGCACGGGCGCCGCATCCGCTTCATGGCCTGGTTCGCGCTGGCGCTGTTCGCGGCAGGCCTGCTGCTGCGGCCCTACCACGGCATCAACAAGATCCACGCGACCGCGGCCTACACGCTGGTCTGCGCCGGCCTGGTGCTGGCGCTGTTCCTGCTGTTCTATGTGCTGATCGACGTGCTGGGATGGGGCGCGTGGAGCGCAATGCTGATGCCGGCCGGAGCGAACGCGCTGTTCGCCTATATCGCGCCGGACCTGTGGGAGCAGCTGGCGGCGGCGCTGCGCCTGCCCCGCTTCTGGTGGCCCTACCTGGCCTCGGGCGGCGTCCCCGGGCTGCTGAACGCCGCCGCCATGACGCTGGCCATGATGGGACTGACGGCCCTCGCCAACCGGGCCGGCTTGAAACTCAAGTTCTAGAAACCGCGCTGAAAAATCAGCGCACCGGCTGGCCCAGGGCGCGCGCATACGCGCCGCCGGGCACGCCCTTCATGCCGCTGCAACCGCCGTCCACGCCTTTCACATCCGGGGCGCAGGGCTTGTCGCGGTCCAGCGACCAGTAATGCAGGCCCGCCAGCTTGAGCTTGCGCGCGGCCTTCACCAGCGTCTCCGCGTCGGCCACGGTGAACACATTCTCCACCACGTCGTTCACGCCTATCATCGCGGTCAGTTCGATCTGGCCATACGGCACCCGGTACTTCTCGTGCACATTGCGCGCGGCCCGCAGCGCGGAGGCGCCCATGTCGCAGCGGCCCTTGCGCACCACGCACACCTTCTTCGCGGCGGGACCGTAATCCATCACCATCAGGTTCAGCGTGTAGCCGCGCAAGCCCGCGCGCCGCACCGCCGCCAGCACCGTTTCCCCCATCCCGTTCAGGCTGTGGCGGCTGCCGTCGGAGGCCGCGTGGGTGGCGATCGTGAAACTCATGCGCAGTTTCGGGTGGCGCGCCTGCGCGGCGGCGATGCGCCGCACCAGCGCGTCGACCTGTTCCGGCGTCTGCTCGGCCTCGATATCGAAATCGATGCCCAGCATCTGCGGCGACAGGTAGCGCTGGATGAAGCGCTCCATGCCCTCGTCGCTGGCGCAGGTGAACACCCTGCCCTGGCCGCCGGTGGAGATGATGTAGCGCGCGCCGGCGGCCGCGAAGGCGGCCACGTTGGCGTCCGCCACGGCCTGGCCGGGCTGCCCGCCCCACTCCTCCTCGCCGCACTCGCCGCTGGCGAAGGCCCAGGTCAGTGGCTGCTTGTCGAAGCCGGAGCCGATGAAGGGCGCCGGCGCGCCGTCCGGCGCGATGGTGATCGCCTGGCCGCCGCCGCGATACAGGTCCAGCAGTTTGTAGGGGCTGTAGACATAGTCCTGCGCGGCGGCGGCGCCGCAGCCCAGCGACAGGGACAGCGCGGCGGCCAGTTTCGTGATCGTGAAAGTCTTGGTGGTGTTAGCCATTTATGCGTTCGTATGGTTGTGCGGGACCGCCATCGCCAGCACCCGGGCCTTGTCCAGGCCATTGGCGGCGGGGGCGGTCCACCAGTAGTTGACCATGGTGTTCAGCACGCCGATCGATTCGACGTGGTGCCACCACAGCGTGGGAATGTAGAGCGCGTCGCCCGGCTCCAGCTCGGCCACCTGGGCCGCTTGCAGCGCGGCGCGGAAGCGCGGAAAGCGCCCGAAGTCCGGCGCGCGGAAGGACACCATGCTGATCGGCGTGGGCGTGGGCGCGAAGTCCAGCGGCCCGATGTGCAGGTTGGCGGCCTGCTCCGGCGGGAACAGCGTGAAACGCCGGCGGCCGCTGACCACGCAGGCCAGGTTGTGCGATTCGTCGAAATGCGCCGGCGTCACCACCTCGTTGCCCAGCCAGAGCCGGGGCCGCGCGGCGGCCTCCACCAGCGGCATGGGATTGTCGGCGGCGAAGCCGGGCAGGCAGTCGTCCAGCAGCGCGCTCTGCATGGCCACCGCCGGCGCGGCCGGGAACATCGAGTAGCGCGCCACCTGCTCCAGCACCGCCGAGACGCTGCGCTTCGCGCGCATGAAGTTGAAGCCCCGCATGTCGTCCGCGTAGAACAACCGGCCCCGCGCCTCGGGCGGCATCAACACCGTGTCCGATTCGCCGCCCCGGTCGAAGCCCATCAGGTAGCGGGCCAGCGCCTCCGGCGACCGCGCGCCATGGCGCACCGCCGGCCAATGCCGCACCAGGCCACGCAGGATCAGCGGCTGGTTGGCGGCCACCAGGCCGGCCAAATCCATGGCCGGGTCGATGGACCTCGTCTCGGCCGCGCGGCTTAATTGTATCGTCATCGCAATTCCAGTCCAGGTAGCAAAAAACCCCGCCGCGGCGGGGTTTTCATCAAGCCCAAGATCAATACTTGAAGCGCAGGCCCGCGTAGTACTGGGCGCCATTGGAGTAGAAGCGCCCCGGCTGGTCCTTATTGTAGATGTAGTTCTTCAGAATCGGATTGTTCAGATTCTGGCCACTCAGGGTCAGCACGACATTCTTGCCGATCGAGTAGTTGAACGACGCCGACAACTGGCCCACCGAATCCTGGTACAGCGGCGTGCCGCGGTCCTGGGCCGCCAGGTAGGACGAGCGCCACGCGTAGCCGATACGCGCGTTGAAGGTGTCGTTCTCGAAGTAGCCGCCGATATTGGCGGTGACCTTCGAGGCGCCCAGCATGTCGCATGGATTGGTGCTGGTGACCGTGGTGGTGGCCGGGCAGCTGCCGAACTTCTGCTGGGAGTCGGCCAGCGTCAGGTTGCCGTCCACGCCGAAGCCCGCGCCCACCGGCAGTTGCAGCGCCAGTTCCAGGCCCTTGACCTTGGCGCCGACGTTGATCGGCGAGGTGATCACGTACTCGGCGAACACGCCCTTGCCGCTGAGCTGCGACGCGCGGCTGTCGATGAAGGTGGCGCGGCTGGTGCCGTAGCCCACGTAGTCCTTCAAGTCCATGAAGAACACGCCCACCGACGCCAGGGCGCGCGGCGCGAAGTACCACTGCAGCGTGCCGTCCAGGTTGGTCGACAGGGTGGGCTTCAGGGCGGCGTTGCCGCCGTTGCCGGTGTGGGTCTCGTCGGTCAGCGACACGGTGCCGCCCAGGGCGCCGAAGTCCGGACGGGTCATGGTGCGCGAGATGGCCAGGCGGGCGACGACATCCTTGGCGACGTCCAGGCGCAGGTTGGCGCTGGGCAGTACCTCGGTGTGGTTGTTGTCGATGCGGGTCTGCTGCACGAAACCGCCCCATGGGAAGGCCGGCAGGTTACCGCCCGGCAGCTGGTTCGGCAGGATCTGGTAGCCGTTCGAGCGGCCCTCGGTGCGCACCACGCGCACGCCGATGTTGCCGCTCCAGTTGTCGCCTTCCAGGTCGGTGGCCACGTAGGCGGCCTTGGTCTTCTCGGTCAGGTTGAACATGTCCGGATAGTAGACGCGGTCCGTGCTGCGGTTGGAGTGCAGGTCGCCCCACGCTTGCAGGATGCCGCGGTCCAGCTGCCACACATTGCGCGGGAAGTCGCCACCCAGGTCGCTGGCGAAGTCGCCGGGATAGGTGGTGCCGTTCCAGGCCGGATTGGTGTTGGCGGTGCCAGGCTCGGTGTTGGCCCAGTTCGGACCCTGCGCCACGGCGTAGTTGCTGCGCTTGTGGTCCGTGCCGCGCAGGCCGAACTTGATTTCCTTGAACACGCTGTCGCCGTCCAGGCGGTAGGCCGCGTCCAGCTGGCCGTAGGTCTCCTCGTCGGCCGTGGTGGCGGGGCTGTAGCCGAACACCCAGTCCAGCACAGTGCCGGTGAAGTTGGCGGTGTTAATGCTCGGGAATTTCACGGTCGCCGGCGAACCCAGGCCGTTGAGCTGGTAGCTCACGCCGGAGTTGTTGACGTCGCCCTCGTACACGCCCTGCGACGGGGTGGCGCCGGTGCCCTTGGTCTTGCCGAACTGGCCGCTGACGGTCAGGTTGTCGGTCGGACGCCATTTGCCGGCCAGGTCCAGGAACTCGGTCTTGGCGTAGGCGCCCTCGCGCACGATCTCGTCGACGATGCCGTAGCGCAGCGGCGCGGCGGCGGTGCCCTTGTTGACGAAGTTGACCGAGGTCAGCGTGCCGTTCTTGACCGTGTAGGAATCGGGCACCACGTTGCCGCCGAAGGCGCCGCTGCCGAACATGTCGGTCAGGTAGTTGCGGTTGTAGTTCGACGCCTCCAGCTTGGAGCTGAAGAAGGTCGCCTCCAGCGAGAAGTTGCGGCTGGGCTTGAACTGCACATCGACCATGCCGCCCTTGCGTTTGCGCTCCTGCTCGAACAGGGCGGAACCGATCAGGCGTGGATACCAGACATTGGCCAGGTCCGGCTTGGCCAGCGCCACCGGGCTGGTCGGCGATATCTGGGTGTACTGCAACAGCTCCTGGCCGTCGCGGCGCAGGCTGCGCTGCTCCGAGAAGCCCTGCAGCAGCACGCCCAGCGTGTTGGCCTCGTTCTTCCAGTTCACCAGCGCGGAGAACTGCGGGTCGGTCTTCTTGGCCAGCGTGGAATACACGGCCTGCACCGAGCCCTCGATCGCCAGCGGCGCCTTGAAGTCCAGCGGGTGGCGGGTGATCACGTCCACGGTGCCGGACACGCCGCCTTCGATCAGGTCGGCCGTCGGCGTCTTGCGCACGATGACCTGGCCGACGATTTCCGACGGCAGCAGCGAGTACGAGGCGGTACGGCCGACGGCGCCGCCCACCTGGTCCAGCACGAACCAGTCGCCGGACGACAGCGCGTGGCCGTTGATGGTGGTCTGGGTCAGGGCCGGCGCGGTGCCGCGCAGGCTGACGCGGTCGTTCTCGTCGAAGCCGCCGGAACCCGCCGCGGACGAGCTGATGTTCACGCCAGGCAGGCGCTGCAGCGAGTCGGCCACGTTCTTGTCCGGCATCTTGCCCACGTCTTCCGCAGTGATGACCTCGATGTTGGCGGCCGCGTTGCGCTTGACCGACAGCGATTGCTGAAGCGAGCCGCGAATACCACTTACGACCACCACCTCCGGTTCGCCCGCCGGCGCCGCTTGTGCCTGTTGCGCCTGTACCGGCGCGGCGACACTCAATACCAGTACCGCGGCGGCCGACGCGATCGGCGTCAGGCGATTAAAGCGGTGCGTTGGACGTTGTTCTTGGATACTTGCTGCCTGAATGCGCTTCATTTACTCCCCCTTGATGTGAGCTTTCGGTGAAAGCCCGAACGTATCGACTGGATCTTGATTGCCGGCCGCCGCGCTCCCCGCGACACCCGGCAGATCCTTCTATACAACCACTAACAAAACCAATTCAACGCCAATATACATCCAACCAATACCAGAACACTACCAATTTCCGTATTTTTTTCACATGTTGTTTGGGCCACACAGACCACTTTGCCAACAATCGGGCGTAGATAGCGCTACCTCCCTCTGGAATGGCGTGCAATCGACACGAACCGCTTATGATCAGGTATTTTTTTGGTATTATCGGACCGCAAGAAGTTGACACCGACAACAACGACGGCGCGCGGCGAAGGCGCCGCGACGGGGACCACAGAGATGACATCGCTTGCCCAGATCATGCGGCACCTGGCCGAGACCAGCAGCCAGCCGCTCTACCAGCAACTGCAGCGCGCCCTGCGCGAGGCCATCGACAAACGCATCTTCGGTCCGGACGAGGCGCTGCCGGCCGAGCGCCAGCTGGCCAGCGACCTGTCGGTCTCGCGCATCACGGTGCGCAAGGCGATCGACGGCCTGGTCGACGAGGGCCTGCTGATACGCCGCGCCGGTTCCGGCAATTTCATCAACACCCGCATCGAGAAGAACTTCGCCAAGCTGACCTCCTTTTCCGAGGACATGCGGGCGCGCGGGCGCACGCCGCGCAGCGTGTGGCTGAAACGCTCGGAGGGGACGGTGACGCCGGAGGAGGCGTTGCGGCTGCGGCTCGGTCCCGGCTCGCCGGTGTACCGCTTCAACCGCATCCGCTACGCGGACGAGATGCCGATGTGCCTGGAGTACGCCACCATCGCGGCCAGCGCCCTGCCCTCGCTGGAGGCGGTGGGGGTGTCGATGTACGAGGCGCTGGAGCAGGCCGGGAACCGGCCGGTGCGGGCGCTGCAGCGGCTGTCCGCGCTGCTGCTGAACGCGGAACAGGCCAATCTGCTGCAGGCCAGGGAGGGCGACGCCGGGCTGGCGGTGGAACGGCTGGGCTTCGTGCGCGACGGCCGCGCGGTGGAGTTTTGCCGCTCCATCTTCAGGGGCGATATGTACGACTTCGTGGCGGAGCTGAGCACCCCGTAGTTATTTCGCCTTGCTGGCGTCGCCGGCCGTCACCACGCTCAGCTTGCCGAGATCGACCGCCTTGCGGAAGGCCGCGTTCACCTGCGCCGCCGTCAACGCCTTCAGCTTGTCCTCGAAGGCGCGGCTCCAGGCGTAGGTGCGGTTCAGGTGCAGGAAGTTGGCCCAGCCCGAGGCCAGGATGCCGTCCTGCGAACGGTTCTGGATGCGCTGCTGCAGCATGCCCGACTTGGCGCCCGCCACCTCGGCCGGCGTGAAGCCGTCCTTCAGCGCGCGCGCCAGTTCCTCGTGGATCGCCGCCTCCAGCTTCTTCAGGTTTTGCGGCGCGGCGATGGCCGACAGGCCCAGGTTGCTGGCGCGGTCCACGTCGCTCACCGACAGCCCCGAGCCGCCGCCGTACGACAGGCCGTCCTTCTGCCGGATGCGGTCCATGATGCGCGACTTCAGCCCGCCGCCGCCGAGGATGTAGTTGGCCAGCTCCAGCGCCGGGTAGTCCGCGTCCTCCGTGTTCACGTCGATGTCGACGCGCGCCACGTAGAAGCCGTTCTCCTTGTCCGGCGTGTCGATGGTCTTGCGCAGCGGCGCCACCGGCGCGTTGCTGTCCAGGATGCGCGCGTAGTGCGCCTTGCTCCGCCAGCCCGCCAGCTCCTCGGACACCACCGCCTGCGCCGCGGCCGCATCGAAGTCGCCGACGATGGCCAGCTCGCCCTGCGAGGCGCCGTAGAACTCGCGGTGGTAGGCCTGCAGGTCCTCCAGCTTGAGCGCCTTGATGCCGGCGATGGTCTCGTCGGTGCTCATCGCCGCGCGCGGGTCGCCTTTCGGATGGTGGTTGTAGTGCTGCGCCAGCGCCTCGGACGCCAGCACCTCCGGCTCGTTGCGCGAGGCCTCCACGCTCACCAGCCACTGCTGGCGCATCTGCTCGAATTCGGCCGGATCGAACTTCGGCTCCTTCAGCACATGGGCCGTCAGGCGCAGCGCCTCCGGCAGGTTGGCGCGGGTGGTCTCGAACTGGTTGACGCCGCCCGACATCTTCAGCTTCTCGCGCGCGTCGGCCAGCTGCGCGCGCGTGTACTTGCTGGTGCCGCGGCTGAGCATCTGCTGCACCGCCGCCGACACCAGCGTCTTGCCGAACTGGTTCTTCTCGTCGCCCCAATGCAGGCGCAGCGCCACCGACACGGCCTCGCCGCGGTTCTTCTTCGGCAGCAGCGCCAGCTTGACGCCGCCTATGGTTTTCAGCTCGGTGCGCGCCAGGATGTTCTCCTGGCTGGGATCGAACACCTCCGACACCAGCGTGTTCTCCTTGCCCTGGAAGGCCTGCATCACCTTGTCCACGGTGGGCGCGGCGGTGATCTCGGCGCGCAGCGGCGCGTCCTCCGGCACGAACTCGCCGACGGTGCGGTTGTCGCGCCGCAGGTAGGCGGCGGCCGCCTTGGACACCTGCTCCGGCGTCACCTTGGCCAGGCTGTCGCGGCCCAGGAACAGCAGGCGCCAGTCGCCCAGCGCGATGGTCTCGGACAGCGCCACGCCCACCTTCTGCGGGTCGTTCAGCGCCTTCTCGATGCTGTTGCCGATATTGCGGCGCACGCGCTCCATCTCCTCGGCGGTCGGCGGCGTCCTGGCGAAGCCCTCCACCGCCGCCACCAGTTCCTCGCGCACCGGCCCCAGGGGCTGGCCCGCCTTCACCACCGCGCCTATCATTTGAAGGCCCGGCGCGTAGCCGGTCTGGCCGAAGCTGAACACCTGGGCCGCCTTGCCGGTTTCCACCAGCGCCTTGTGCAGGCGGCCGTTCGGCGTGTCGCCCAGGATCTCGGACGTGAAGCTCAGGGCGTCGCTGTCGTCATGCAGCGCGGCCGGGATCTTGTAGCCCAGCGCGACGATCTGCAGGTCGCCCTTGCGGCGCACGATGAAACCGCGCTCGCCGTCCTGGGTCGGCTCCACGGTCCAGAACGGCGGCAGCTTGCGCTTGGGCCTGGGGATGGCGCCGAAGGTCTTCTGGATCAGGGCCAGCGTCTGCGCCGCCTCGAACTTGCCGGCCACCAGCAGCACCGCGTTGTCCGGCTGGTAGTAGGTGCGGTAGAAGGCCTGCAGGTTCTCGATCCTGACGTTCTCGATGTCGCTGCGGTTGCCGATGGTGGAGCGGCCGTAGCTGTGCCAGTCGTAGGCCACGCTCTGCATGCGCTTCAGCAGCGCCTCGAAGGGGCTGTTCTCGCCGCTCTCGTACTCGTTGCGCACCACCGTCATTTCCGAGTCCAGGTCCTTCTTCGCGACGAAGGAATTGACCATGCGATCGGCCTCCATCTCCAGCGCCCATTTCAGGTTGTCGCCGCCGGCCTGGAACACCTCGTAGTAGTTGGTGCGGTCGTAGGAGGTGGTGCCGTTGAACTCCATGCCGCGGTCGGCGAACTGCTTGGGGATGCTGCGGTTCTTCGGCGAGCCCTTGAACAGCATGTGCTCCAGCAAATGCGCCATGCCGGTCTCGCCGTAGTTCTCGTGGCGCGAGCCCACCAGGTAGGTGACGTTGACGGTGACGGTGGGCTTGGAGGCGTCCGGGAACAGCAGCACCTTCAGGCCGTTCGGCAGGCGGTATTCGGTGATGCCCTCCACCGAGGGTCCCTTGACCACGCCGGCCGGCAGCGGGATGGAGGACGGCGCCGCGGGCGGGGCGCCGAAGGCGGGAGGCAGCAGCGCCAGGCCGCACAGCAACAGGGTGATTGGGGCTTTGGACAAATACGCTGGCAGGTGTGGGCTCATGAACTCGGCAAGATGGACAAAACGCTATCCTACCCCGTAAGGCCGTGACAAAGCACGCATTTTGAAGGGCCCTCGCCTCGCTATACTGGCGCGTCTCCACTTTTCGCCATGCACATGAAATTCAGCTCCATGATCCCGCTCGCCCTGGCCCTGGCCGCCGCCACCGCCCTCGCCGTATGCTGTCCGGGCGCGATGGCGCAGGAACGCGGCGGCGACCCGCTCGGCAAGCTGGCGCACTGCTTCGACGATGGCGAGTTCCGCGTGGCGTCCATGGACCGCCTGCCGGCGACCAAGCGCTTCCGCGAGGTGGCGACCGTGGCCGGCACGGCGCAGGTGTCGACGGCGGACGGCTACCGCATGCTGCTGCATCAGCGCAGCAAGGCGCCGCTGGTGAATTTGAAACTGGAGAAATCGGCCGACGGCCGCTTCGAGCAGGACCGCGGCGCCGTGCTGGCGCACATGGAACTGTTCTCGGACAGCCGCACCGACCACGCGCAGGAACTGCAGGTGTCCACGCGCGACGGCGTGGAGGTGATGGCGCTGAACAAGTCCCGCATCGACGCCGGCGGCCCGCTCAGCTTCTACAGCTTCGCGCACCAGGGCAGCGGCACCATCGGCACCGCCTACATCCTGAGCCAGCCGGAGGCCGTGCGCGAATTCAACACCTACGACGAGTACGCGTCGCTGCGCGACCGCTTCGTGGGCAAACTGGTGCGCTGCATGGCGCAGCAGGACGGCACGCCCAAAGGCTAAGGTTGCGGCTCGCGGCGTCAGCCCTGCGGATCGCCCGGCAAGGGCAGGAAGCAGGCGTCGACGATCTGCAGGCCGTTGTCCTTGGCGAAGTTGACGACGAAGTGGTAGGCCATCGGCTCGATCTCCCTGAGCGTGTGGCTGACCACGACCGACTTGGCGCCGTTGATGACGGTGGGCCGGACATAGGGGGAGAACTGCAGGTGGGCGTTCGGCCCGCCCGTGCCCTCGGGACGGAAACAGGACATGACGCCGCACAGACGTTCCGCCCAGTCGCTGGGGCGGAACTGCTTGCCATCGGCCGTGAGGCCTAGGATAAAGAACTCGTTGGCCAGTTCTTTCTTGGGTTGAGCTGACTCGGCCATAGGTGACTTGTGGGAACCTGGGTGCGTGGAAAATTCTTAGGTATTATATCTTATAGAAGACCTAAGCAGGTAAGTACTTGATTTGCAAAGCCCGATTCGCAAAGCGGGCTGGCGGCGGCGCTTGAAAAAGCGCCGCCGCCAGCCCGCCATTGTACGCCCGCCTTCTGTCAGCCAGCTTTCAACTTCGCGATCAACCCAGCCACACTGCGCCGGAAAGCAACAGCAGCAGCATCATCCACAGCAGCAGCGCGCGCCACACCAGGCCCACGGTGCTTTGCAGCGCGCGCACGCCCGGCTCCTCGCCCGGCAGCGCCTCGGCCTCCATGTCGCCGCCGCTGTCGACCACGGCCGCGTCGGCCGGCAGCACGCGCGGCGCGCTCTCCTGCGGGGTGCCCAGGCGCACGCCCATGGCGCCGCCGCCGGCGGCCAGGATGATGCCGCGCGCCTCGTCGCTCCAGCGGTGCGCGAAGTTGCGCCAAGCGTAGATCGCGTCCTCGAAATTGCCGACCACGGCGAAGGCCACGGCGGTCAGGCGCACCGGCACCCAGTCGATCCAGTAGAAGGCCTTGGCGGCGAAGATGCCGAAGGCCTCGTTGCGCATGTGCTCGGGCTCGTTCCAGGCGCGCGCCAGGTATTCGGACACGCGGTACAGCACCGCGCCGGCCGGGCCGAGCGTCAGGAACCAGAAGAACACGCCGAACACGTTGCGGTGCGTGGTGATCAGGGCCTTCTCGACGGCGACGCGGGAGATCTCGCCGGCCTCCATGCCGACCGTGTCCATCCTGGTCCACTCGGCCAGCAGCGCGCGCGCGGCGGCCTCGTCGCCCGCGTTCAACGCCAGCTGGATGGAGGTGAAATAGTGGCTGTAATGGCGGAAGCCCAGCGTGAGGTAGACGATCAGCACATTCCACGCGAAGGGGGCCAGGAACGGGTCGTAGTGTTTCAGCATCAGGTGGATCAGCGCGGTCGGCACCACCAGCGCGCCCATCATCAGGCACCAGCCCATGCGGCCGTGGTTGGCGTGTCCCGCGTTGAACCAGGCTTCCATGCGCACCGCCAGGCTTTTGATCTCGGCGTAGATGGGATTGTCCGCGCGTAGCGGCTTCATCTGCTCCAGCAAGAGAGCGCACAGAATGGAGAGAAATGTCATCAAACGTCCTTTAAATCAGCGATGCCGCAATGCCCGCTACGATAGCGCAGAGGACCGCCGGAATCAAACTTATTCAAGCCCGCAGGAAGTGGAACAGATTGCGCAGCATGCCGGCCGTGGCGCCCCAGATGTAGTAGCGCTGGTAGGGCATGGCGTAGAAGGTGCGCTTGCCGTTGGCCAGCTGGGCCGAGACGCGCTGGTGGTTCAGGCCGTCCATCAGGAAGGCCAGCGGCACCTCGAAGATCTCGGCCACCTCGCGCGGGTCCGGCGTCAGCTCGAACGGCGGCTTGAGCAGCGCCACCACCGGGCTCACGCTGTAGCCGGTGCCGGTGTAATAGGTGGGCAGCGTGCCCAGCACGTCGGCGTGCGCGCGCGCCAGGCCGATCTCCTCCTCCGCCTCGCGCAGCGCGGTGTCGACCGGGCCGGCGTCGTAGTCCTCGGCGCGGCCGCCGGGGAAGCTGATCTGGCCGGCGTGGTCGGTCAGGTGTGCGGTGCGCAAGGTCAGCAGCAGGGTCAGGCCGCGCTCGCGCTCGACCAGCGGCACCAGCACGGCGGCCGGCGTGGGCACGGCGCGCGTCGACATGCCGGCCTCGTCGGTGGTTTCGGGCAGCCACTCGGGCGGCAGCGCGAAGCGCGCGCGCAGCCAGTCGGGCGCCAGGCGCTCCGGGGCCACGGCCGGTTCGCCGGCGATCGAATCTATCGGGAGTTGCTGCGGGTCGAACACGAGCTTGGCCACCATTGAGTCCCTTCAAATGCAAAAAAGGGGCACCACCCTGGCGCCCCTTTCCCCAAACCCAGTCGCTATTACGCTTCTGCTTTTTTCGCCGCTGGGCGACGGTTTGGCAGTTTTTCCTTGATACGTGCGGATTTGCCCGAACGGTCGCGCAGGTAGTACAGCTTGGCGCGACGCACGTCGCCGCGGCGTTTCACTTCGATCGAAGCGATCAGCGGGGAGTACAGCTGGAAGGTACGCTCGACGCCTTCGCCGGACGAGATCTTGCGAACGATGAAGTTCGAGTTCAGGCCGCGGTTGCGACGGGAGATCACCACGCCTTCGTACGCCTGGGCGCGCTTGCGGGTGCCTTCGACGACGTTGACGTTGACGACAACGGTATCGCCGGGGGCAAATTCAGGGATGTTTTTGCCCAGGCGAGCGATTTCTTCTTGCTCGAGTTGTTGAATCAGGTTCATGTAAGACTCCAATAACCATCATGCCGGCGCGCACTTCGCCCGGTAGAGGATGGGGTTAAAACAGGCAGGCGGAATGCCTACTCGGCTACTGCGACGGGTTTTTCTAAACCCGCCAAAAACTTTTCATCCTGGCGCGTCAGCAATCCTGCCTCGCGCGCCTTGGACAGCAAATCCGGGCGCTTGCGCGCGGTCGCCTCCAGCATGCGCTGGCGGCGCCATTTCACGATCTCGGCGTGGTTGCCGCCCATCAGGACCGGCGGCACCGACTCGCCCTCGTACGTTTCCGGCCGCGTGTAATGCGGCGAATCGAGCAGGCCGTTGACGAAGCTGTCCTCGACCGCCGAGGCGTCCGTGTTCAGCACGCCCGGCAACTGCCGCACCACCGCGTCCATCAGCGCCATCGCCGGCAATTCGCCGCCGGACAACACGAAGTCGCCCAGGCTGATCTCCTCGTCGACGCAGCGGTCCAGCAGGCGCTGGTCGACCGCCTCGTAGCGGCCGCACAGGATCACCAGGCCGGGCTCGGCTTTCAGCGCCATCACGCGTTCGTGCGTCAGCTGCCTGCCCTGCGGCGACATGAACACCACCCGCGGCGCCGGCAGGCCGGCGTCCACCTGGCGCCGCTTCGCGGCGGCGATGGTCGCCTCCAGCGGCTTGGCCAGCATCACCATGCCGGGACCGCCGCCGTAAGGGCGGTCGTCCACGGTGCGGTGGTTGTCGGTGGTGAAATCGCGCGGATTCCACAGCGACAGGCCCCAACGTTGCTGCTCGAAGGCGCGGCGGGTGACACCCGACTGCGTCAGCGCGGCGAACATTTCCGGGAACAGGGTTACGACATCGAATTGCATCGCCATCCGGCTCCACAGGTACGCTGGCGACTAATAGTCCAGGCCCCAGTCCACCGTGATCTTCTTGGCTTCCTTGTCCACCTTGATGATGAACCGGTCGACAAACGGGATCAGGCGCTCGGCCTGCGCTACGCCCTCGGCGTCGGCGACCGGAGCGACCCGCAGTATCGACTGCGGACCGTTGCTCATCATGTCGCCGACCACGCCCAGGTGTTCGCCCTGCAAATTCTCTACTGCCAGCCCGATCAGATCGGACCAGTAAAATTCATCTGTTTCCAGCTCGGGGAAATGGCTGCGGCGCACATAGACGCCGGCGCCCTTCAGCGCCTCCGCCACGTCGCGGTCAGCCAGGCCCACCAACTGGGTCACGACGTCGCCGCCGTGCAGCTTGGCGCGGCGCACATCGACATCGTGCAGGCCGGGTTTATCCAGCCACCAGGTTTTGGCGTGCAACAAGGCATCCGCGTCGTCGGAAAAAGGGCGCACCCTGATTCCGCCCGCCAGGCCGTAGGCGCCGAAGACGAAGCCCACCTGCACCAGATCCTCGGGGACTTGCACCCCGGATGCCATCTTGTCAGCCAAACCGGTCAATCAGACTCAGGCTGCCTTGTTGGCGGCCACCAGGCGTGCGACGGCTGGGGACAGTTGCGCGCCAACGCCGGTCCAGTGGGCCAGACGGTCGGCGGTGATGCGGAAGCCGACTTCAGCGCCCGAAGCCATTGGGTTGTAGAAGCCGATACGCTCGATGAAACGGCCATCGCGGCGGTTGCGCGAATCGGTTGCAACGATGTTGAAGAACGGGCGCTTCTTGGCGCCTCCACGAGCTAAACGAATAACGACCATAATTATTTCCAAAAAGTGTGCTGAGACGGAAAAAGCCGCAAATTATAGCGTGCTTTCTCTCCGCGCATCAAGCAAATGTTGACAAGGGTGGGTTTGGGGCAATCGAAGATTATCCCCCACTCGCGCGGCGAGGGCAAGTGGCTTATACATAAAAAGGGCTGGGCCGGCGCCCGGTTTTGTCCCATACTTGCCGTTTTTCCGCCCTTTGGCCGTCGTTCATGCCCACTCCGCACAAAAACAAGACCCTCGCCACGTTGCTGGCCTTCCTGCTCGGCGGCGCCGGGCTGCACCGCTTCTACCTGCGTGGCAAAAACGACACGTGGGGCTGGCTGCACGTGGCCGCCGCCGCCGCCGTCGGACTGGTGATGGCCGCCGCGCCGCGGGCCGACATCTATTTCAAGCTGCTGCCGCTGATCGTCTCCGTGCTGATCGGTTTCCTCGAGGCGCTGGTGCTGGGATTGATGTCCGACGAGAAGTGGGACGCCGCCTTCAACGCCGGCTCCGGCCGCCGCTCCGAGGCGCGCTGGCCGCTGGCCATCATCCTGGTGTCGACGCTGATGGTCGGCGCGGGCGGCCTGATCGCCGCCATCGCCCGCCTGTTCGACTTGCTGTACACTGGCGGGGCTTACGGCTAGGCACTCGCCGCGCAACTTTTCCCGCTCAACATGAAGTCCCTACTCACGCTGTCGCGCGCCCTGCTGCTGTTCGCCACCGCCGCCGCCGGCGGCGCGCAGGCGGGCGAGCGGCTGAACTGGGGCTGGTTCAACGCGGCGCCCTTCATGATGGTGGCCGGTCCGGACCACAACCAGGGCGTGTTCGACCAGATCCGCGCGCTGCTGCGCGAACAAATGCCGGACTACGAGCACCAGGACATCCAGGCGCCCTTCCCCCGCATCCTGCAGGAAATCCGCAACGGCAACGCCTGGTGCTTCGTGGGCGGCGTGAAGACGCCGGCGCGCGAGGCGCTGGCCCACTTCTCCGCGCCGGTGGCCGTGTTCCTGCCGTTCAAGGCGGTGGTGCGCAAGGACCGCCTGGCCGAATTCGGCGACAGCGTGTCGCTCGCCGCCCTGCTGGACGACAAGGCGCTCAAGACCAGTTTCCTGCGCGGGCGCACCCACACGCCGCCCATCGACGCGCTGCTGCAACAGGCGCCGTCCCCGTCCTACCACTCCGAATTCAACGAGGCGCTGCAGATGCTGCTGGCGCGGCGCCTGGACTACCTGGTGGAACAGCCCATCATCAGCGCCTACTCCGCGCGCCAGTTGGGACGCGACGGCGAACTGGCGGCGCTGCCGATCCGCGAATCGTCCGAGTTCACGCTCAGCCGCGTGATGTGCCCGCGCAACGAGTGGGGCCTGCGCGTGGTGCGCAGGGTGAACGCGGTGCTGCGGGCCGAGCGCGACGGCGCGCGCTACCGCGCCATCGTCGAGCGCTGGTCGGACCCGGACGCGGTGCGCGCCATCCGCGCCATCTATCCCACCCATGTGATGCAGCCCGAATGAACGGCAGCCTGGCCGCGCGCCTGCTGCGCATCATCTTCGGCTGCTACTTCCTGGTGACGCTGGCCGTCACCTGCGCGCAGCTGGCGGCGGAATACCGCCACACCGAGCTGCGCCTGACGGCCGAGATCGAGGCCATGCGCCACACCTTCGGCCCCGGCATCACCGACGCGCTGTGGCGCTTCAACGGCGAGGTGCTGGGCGGCATCCTCACCGGCGTCAAGGCCCTGCCCATCGTCATCGGCGTCAAGGTCGAGGACGAACAGGGCAAGCTGCTGCGCGCGGCCGGCACCGTCACCGGCGCCGACGGCCAGCGCCTGACCGCCGCCGGCGGCGCGCTGGTCCCGGACACCGCTCCGCCCGGCATGTTCGACCGCGTGTTCAGCCGCGGCTTCGACGCGGTCCACGTGGACGAGGCCGGCGGTCGCCACCGGGTCGGGCGCTGGACCGTCTATTCCAGCCAGCGGGTGGTGCTGCGCCAGGTGGAATACGGCTTCCTGCTGATCCTGGTGAACTCCGTCATCAAGACGCTGGCGCTGTGGTTCATCTTCCTGTTCGTGATCCGGCGAGCGCTGGGCCAGCCGCTGCGCCAGATGAGCGAATTCGTCGGCCAGCTCAACATCGACAACATCGGCGACCGCGAGTTCACGCTCAAGGCCAGGGGCCGGCACGAGCTGCACCTGCTGACGGACAAGCTGAACCAGATGGCCGGCACGCTGCGCCGCTCGGTGGCCGAGAACGCCGCGCTGTACAAGGAACTGCAGGAGATGAACCGCACGCTGGAGAGCCAGGTGGCCGAGCGCACCAGCGAGCTGCGGCGCGTGGCCAGCACCGACACCCTCACCGGCCTGCACAACCGGCGCAAGCTGGACGAGGTGCTGACCTACGAGACCGAGCGCGTGCAGCGCTATGGCGGCGAACTGGCCGTGGTGCTGATCGACATCGACCATTTCAAGCTGACCAACGACACCTACGGCCACCCGGTGGGCGACCGCGTGCTGACGGCGGTGGCGGCCATCCTGGGCACGGGCGCGCGCAGCATCGACAGCGTGGGCCGCTGGGGCGGCGAGGAATTCATGGTGGTCTGTCCGCAGACCGACGCCGGGGGCGCGGCCGCGCTGGCCGAGCAGCTGCGCCAGCGCATCGCCGCCGCCGAGTTCCCGGTGGCGGGCCGCAAGACCTGCTCGTTCGGCGTGGCGGCGCTGGCGCCGGGCGAGAGCCTGGCGCTGCTGCTGGTGCGCGCCGACACGGCGCTGTACCGCGCCAAGCAGGAGGGCCGTAACAAAGTGATACAGGATGCCGTCAACTGACGGCGCCGGCCGGCGTTATACTGGGACAACCAACAGTCTTCACCGGAGAACCAAAAATGAATATGCGTACCCTGACCTTGTCCCTGATCCTGGCCGGCGCCGCCTCGGCGGCCTTCGCCCAGCCCAGCGCCAAGCAACTCTACGCGGCCGAAACCAAGCGCGCCGCCACCCAGTACGCCGAAGACAAGAAGCTGTGCGCCGAGGAGGGCAACTCCAGCGCGCGCATGCAGTGCCAGCGCGACGCGAAGGCCGAGTACAACAAGGCTCTGGCCGCCGCCAAGGCCGCGCAGAAGAACGCCACCGCCAAGCCCATGGCCTGCAATGACTGCGGCCGCGTGATCGGCGTGAGCGTGGCCGAGAAAAAAGGCGAAGGCAGCGCGGTGGGCGTGATCGGCGGCGGCGTGGCCGGCGCCCTGCTGGGCAACCAGGTGGGCGGCGGTTCGGGCAAGAAGCTGGCCACCATCGCCGGCGCGGTCGGCGGCGCCTACGCCGGCAACAAGGCCGAGGAGCACCTGAAGTCGAGCAAGGTGTGGAACGTGAAGGTCCAGTACGACAACGGCACCCAGGGCGACTACAGCTTCGACCACGACCCGGGCTTCGCCAACGGCGACCTGGTCAAGAGCGCCAACGGCAGCATCGTCCGCAAGCAGTAATCCCCACCGCCCGGGCCGGGGGAGCGGGTCACCCCTGGCTGTCGCCGGTCGCCAGCGCCCCGGGTTGCGCCGCCAGATAGCGTCGCAACCGCGCGGCGGCGCTGCCGTCGCTGGCGATGCGCCACGCGTAAGCCTCCAACGCCTCCCGGTTCTCGCGCACCCACTGGTCGTGGGACTGCGTGGGCACGAATTCGACACGCCCGTCGGAGTGCCTGATCAAATTGAAGTAGCTGACGCTGACCATAAATCCCCCTGCCTGGACGGATCGGGTCAGCATGCTGCACTTCCATATTGCGGTCCATCACTTCCCCGGCAAGCGATGATCTACGTCAACCTCATGCTCGGCGCGACAGCAGCAATCCCAAGCCGGCCGCGCCCAGCAGGCCGGCGCAGCCGCGGTTGAAGAGGCGCTTGCCGCGCGGCTGGGCGAACCAGCCGCGCAAACGGGTGCCCATGAAGGCATAGATGGCGATGGCCGCCATCTCCAGCACCAGGAACAGCGCGCCCAGGATGGCGAACTGCCGCGCCATCGGCTGGGACGGATCGACGAATTGGGGCAGGAAGGCGGTGAAGATCAGGATCGCCTTCGGATTGCCGGCCGCGACCAGGAACTCCTGGCGCGCCAGCCGCATCAGGCCGGCGGGCGGCGCGGCGGTGTCGGCCGTGTCGGCCGTTCCCGCGCGCCATAGCTGCCAGGCCAGATAGAAGAGGTAGGCCGCGCCCAGCGTCTTGATCACATGGAACAGGACCTCGGACGTGTGCAGCACCGCCGCCAGTCCGGCCGACGCCAGCGCGATCATCCCGGCGAACGCCACCAGCCGGCCGACGCCGGCGGTGCACGAGCGCCGGAAGCCGTAGCGCGTGGCATTGCTGATCGACAGCAGGTTGTTGGGGCCCGGCGCCATGTTCAGCGCGAAGCAGGCGGGGACGAACAAGACAAGCGTGGATGGTTCCATGACGGCGCTCCGTGGGGGTAATCCCACCATTCTATCGGACTTCCGCCAGTAAAAAAGGCGGCCCGCGGGCCGCCTTGGTCGGTCACCGGAAGGAAGGCTTAGAACTGGTCCACGCCCAGCGCCAGCACGCCGCCGCTGCCGTCGATCACGGCGGCGCGCAGGCCGCCGGTGGTGCTCAGGAAGTGCTCGGCGAAGAAGCGCGCGGTGACGATCTTGGCCTGGTAGAAGGCGGCGTCGCCGTCGCCCGCGCCCAGCTTCTTCTGCGACACCAGCGCGGCGCGCGCCATCTGCCAGCCGCCCAGCACGATGCCGGCCAGCTTCAGGTAGGTCACGCTGCCGGCGAACACGGCCTTGATGTCGGACTTGGTGTTGGCCACCACGAACTCCACCACCGCCTCCAGGTCCGCCGCGCCCCGCTCCAGGTTTTTCTGGATCGAGGTGAACTCGGCGCCCTGCAATTCGCCCAGCTGAGCCGCCGTCGCGCGCACTTGCGCGATCAGGCCCCTGGCGACCTTGCCGCCGTCGCGCACGGTCTTGCGGCCCACCAGGTCGTTGGCCTGGATGGCGGTCGTGCCCTCGTAGATGGTGAGGATCTTGGCGTCGCGGTAGTGCTGCGCGGCGCCCGTCTCCTCGATGAAGCCCATGCCGCCGTGCACCTGCACGCCGTCGCGCGTGACGTCCTGCGACAGCTCGGTCGACCAGCCCTTGATGATGGGCACCAGGTATTCGTACACGGCCTGGTTCTCGGCGCGCACGGCGGCGTCGGCGCTGTGGTGGGCGGCGTCGTACAGCGAGGCGCCCACGTAGGCCAGCGCGCGCGCGGCCTCGGTCTGCGAACGCATGTTCATCAGCAGGCGGCGCACGTCCGGGTGGTTGATGATGGCCACCGGGCCGGCCGAACCGGCCAGGTCGCGCGACTGCACGCGGTCCTTGGCGAAGGCCACGGCCTGCTGGTAGGCGTTCTCGGACAGGCCGACGCCCTGCATGCCGACGCCGAAGCGGGCCGCGTTCATCATGATGAACATGTATTCCAGGCCGCGGTTCTCCTCGCCCACCAGGGTGCCGATGGCGCCGCCGTGGTCGCCGAACTGCAGCACGGCGGTCGGGCTGGCCTTGATGCCCAGCTTGTGTTCGATGGACACGCAGTGCACGTCGTTGCGCTCGCCCAGCGAGCCGTCGGCGTTGACGTGGAATTTGGGGACCACGAACAGCGAGATGCCCTTCACGCCCTCGGGCGCGTTCGGCGTGCGCGCCAGCACCAGGTGGATGATGTTCTCGGCCATGTCGTGCTCGCCGTAGGTGATGAAGATCTTGGTGCCGAACACCTTGTAGGTGCCGTCGTCCTGGGGCACGGCGCGCGAGCGCACGGCGGCCAGGTCGGAGCCGGCCTGCGGCTCGGTCAGGTTCATGGTGCCGGTCCACTTGCCGGTCACCAGCGGTTCCAGGTATTTGGCCTTCATGTCGTCGCTGCCGGCCGTCAGCAGCGCCTCGATGGCGCCGTCGGACAACAGCGCGACCAGCGCGAACGCCAGGTTGGCGCCGTGCAGCATTTCCACGCACGGCGTGCCGACCAGCTTGGGCAGGCCCTGGCCGCCGAAGTCGGTGGGGTGCTGCAGACCCTGCCAGCCCGCCTCGGCGAACTGCTTGAACGCTTCCTTGAAGCCCTTGGTGGTGGTGACGGTGCCATCTTTCCAGAAGCTCGGGTCCTTGTCGCCGGCGTGGTTCAGCGGTGCGATCACGCCGCCGACGAACTTCGCGTTTTCCTCCAGCACGGCCTCGGCCGTTTCCGGGGTCGCGTCCTCGCAGCCCGGCAGCCGGCTCACAGCCTCCAGGTTGGCCAGCTCGTTCATCACGAACAGCATGTCTTTCAGGGGGGCTTGATAGCTCATGGTCTTCTCCAAGGAATTCAAAAAACCGCGCGTGTGGTGCCGCGCTTGGGTGAAAAAAAGCCACGTGGCGCGGCACCGTGGGTGCCGGCCAGCGTGGCTGGGATTGCCGATGCCGCCGGTGGCTTAGCCCAGTTGCTTGACCAGCTCTGGAACCACTTCGAACAGGTCGCCCACGATGCCGTAGTCGGCAACGGAGAAGATCGGCGCTTCCGGATCCTTGTTGATGGCGACGATGGTCTTCGAGTCCTTCATGCCGGCCAAGTGCTGGATCGCGCCGGAGATGCCGACCGCGATGTACAGCGACGGCGCCACGATCTTGCCGGTCTGGCCGACCTGCCAGTCGTTCGGCACGTAGCCCGCGTCGACCGCGGCGCGCGAGGCGCCCATGGCCGCGCCCAGCTTGTCGGCCAGCGGTTCCAGGATCTTGAAGGCGTCGCCCGAGCCCATGCCGCGGCCGCCGGACACGATGATCTTGGCGGCGGTCAGTTCCGGACGGTCGGACTTGGCCAGCTCGCGGCCGACGAAGGCCGATTTGCCCGAGTCGCCGACGGCGGCGATGGTCTCGGTGGCGGCCGAACCGCCGGTGGCGGCGGCGGAGTCGAAACCGGTGGTGCGCACGGTGATGACTTTCACCTTGTCGCCCGACTGCACGGTGGCGATGGCGTTGCCGGCGTAGATCGGACGCTCGAAGGTGTCCGGGGAATCGACCTTGGTGATTTCCGAGATCTGCGCCACGTCCAGCTTGGCGGCCACGCGCGGCAGGATGTTCTTGCCGTAGGCGGTGGCGGGGGCCAGGATGTGCGAGTACGAAGCGGCGATCGCCAGGATCTGCTCGGCGACGTTCTCGGCCAGGCCGTCGGCGAAGTGGGCGGCGTCGGCCAGCAGCACTTTGGAGACGCCGGCGATCTGCGCGGCTTGCGCGGCTGCCGCGGCGGCGTTGGAGCCGGCGACCAGCACGTGGACATCGCCGCCGCACTGGGCGGCCGCGGTGATGGTGTGGTGGGTGCTGCCTTTCAGGCTAGCGTTGTCGTGTTCGGCGATGACTAATGCGACCATGATTATTCCTAGAAGAGTTGGGAGCGGTACGGCCGCTTAGATGACTTTGGCTTCGCCGCGCAGCTTGGCGACCAGCGTGGCCACGTCCGGCACCTTGATGCCGGCGGAGCGCTTGGCCGGCTCGGCGACCTTCAGCGTTTTCAGGCGCGGGGTGACGTCGACGCCCAGGTCTTCCGGCTTGACGGTTTCCAGCGGCTTCTTCTTGGCCTTCATGATGTTCGGCAGCGTCACGTAGCGCGGCTCGTTCAGGCGCAGGTCGGTGGTGATGATGGCCGGCAGGGTCAGCGACAGCGTTTCCAGGCCGCCGTCCACTTCGCGCGTCACCACGGCCTTGCCGTCTTCCAGCACGACTTTCGAGGCGAAGGTGGCTTGCGGCCAGCCCAGCAGCGCCGCCAGCATCTGGCCGGTCTGGTTCGAATCGTCGTCGATCGCCTGCTTGCCCAGGATGATCAGTTGCGGCTGTTCCTTGTCGGCCAGCGCCTTGAGCAGCTTGGCCACGGCCAGCGGCTCCAGTTCGGTCGCGGTTTCCACCAGGATGCCGCGGTCGGCGCCGATCGCCATGCCGGTGCGCAGGGTTTCCTGGCACTGGGTCACGCCGCAGGACACCGCCACCACTTCCGTGACCTTGCCGGCTTCTTTCAGACGGGTCGCCTCTTCCAGTGCGATCTCATCGAACGGGTTCATCGACATTTTGACGTTGGCGATATCCACGCCCGTGCCGTCGGATTTGACGCGCACTTTGACGTTGTAGTCCACCACGCGTTTGACGGGTACCAAGACTTTCATAGCTATGCCTTTGGGAAAATTTATAAGGGTGATTCTGTCTAAAAGTGGGCTAGATTATAGAAGATATTCCAGCGGCAAGCAGAATTAAAGCACGATCGTGCGTTTTTTGGGTAGTATAAAACATCTAAAATAAAAAATCGCGTCAATTCGTACACTGGTTTGCACTGCCGGCGGGACGCCACGACTGGCGGCCCGGGGGAACATCTCGAAAAGTAGCCAAACTACCTGCGCCGCTCCATCGCGGCGCCGGTCCACATCGCTTGCCGCGCGCCTACTTGCGCCGCATCAGGAAGACGAACTCCGTGCCGTACTGCGCGTGCGACAGCAGCGCGTTGCCGGTTTGCTTGGCAAAGGCCTGGAAGTCGCGCACGGAACCGGGGTCGGTCGCCATGATGCGCAGCACTTCGCCGCTCTGCAGCTCCGCCAAGGCCTTCTTCGCCTTCAGAATCGGCAATGGGCAATTCAGGCCACGCGCGTCGAGTTCTTTTTGAAATTCCATGATTTCGTTATCAACCAAAGTATCGCTCATCACTATCCCGCTAATTTGTTGTGCTGATTTGTCACATACTACTCCAATTCACCATGTTTGACGCGGTGCACCAAAATAGTTGATAGTACGTTGCAAGTACACAACGAGCTGGACGGAATGATAACGGCCCGCGCATCCGCGCGGGCCGCATGCTCGCAGGGGAAAACGCTTAAACGCGCTGTTCCACCCAAGCCGCGACACCGGCCAAAGCGTTCGGCAGCGCCGCAGCATCGGTGCCGCCGGCCTGCGCCATATCGGGGCGTCCGCCGCCTTTGCCGCCCACTTGCTGTGCAACAAAGTTCACCAGTTCACCGGCCTTGACCTTGGAGGTCGCGTCCGCGGTGACGCCGGCGATCAGGCTGACCTTGCCGTCGGACACGCTGGCCAGCACGATGGCGGCCGTTTTCAGCTTGTCCTTCAGCTTGTCCATGGTTTCGCGCAGGCGGGCCACGTCGGCGCCCTCCAGCGTCGCCGCCACCACCTTCACGCCCTTGACGTCGACCGCCTGGGTGAGCAGCTCGTCGCCCTGGCCGGACGCCAGTTTCGATTTCAGCGCGGCCAGTTCCTTCTCCAGCGATTTCACGTGGTCCTGCACCTGGACGATCTTGGCGGTCAGCTCTTCCGGGTTGGCCTTGAGCGCGGCGGCCGCCTCGTTCAGCTTGCGCGCCATGCCCTGCACCAGCGCCAGCGCGCCCTCGCCCGTCACCGCCTCCACGCGGCGGATGCCGGCGGCCACGCCGCCCTCGCCGATGATCTTGAACAAGCCGATGTCGCCCGTGCTGTGCACGTGCACGCCGCCGCACAGCTCCTTCGAGGAGCCGATGTCCAGCACGCGCACCTCGTCGCCGTACTTCTCGCCGAACAGCGCCATCGCGCCGTGCTTGACGGCGTCGTCGAAGGACATGTTGCGCGCCTGGGTGGCGTGGTTTTCCAGGATTTCCTTGTTGACGATGGTTTCGATCCGCGCGATCTCGTCGGCCGTCAGCGGCGCGTTGTGGCTGAAGTCGAAACGGGTCTTGTCGGGATCGACCAGCGAGCCCTTCTGCGCCACGTGCGAGCCCAGCACTTCGCGCAGGGCCTTGTGCATCAGGTGGGTGGCCGAGTGGTTGCGGATGGTGCGGGCGCGGCTGACGGTGTCCACCTTGGCCAGCACGGTGTCGCCCACTTTCAGCGCGCCCTCGGTCAGCACGCCATGGTGGCCGAACACGTCGGGCTGGACCTTCAGCGTGTCTTCCACGGTGAAGACGCCGCCGGCGGCCTTGAGCACGCCCTGGTCGCCCACCTGGCCGCCCGATTCGGCGTAGAACGGCGTGGTGTTCAGCACCACGATGCCGTCCTGGCCCGGTTTCAATTCCTGCACCGGCGCGCCGCCGGCGTACAGCGCGACCACCTTGGCGTCGCTGTCCAGCAGGTCGTAGCCGACGAACTTGTTCTTCTCGCCGCTGTATTCGACGTTGGCGGCCATCTTGAACTTGCCGGCGGCGCGCGCGATCCGCTTCTGGTTTTCCATGGCGGCGTTGAAGCCGGCCTCGTCCAGCGTCACCTCGCGCTCGCGGCAGATGTCGGCCGTCAAGTCCAGCGGGAAGCCGTAGGTGTCGTACAGCGTGAAGGCGGTGGCGCCGTCCAGGTTCTTGCCGTCCTTGGCCAGTTGCGCCTCCAGGATCTTCATGCCGTGTTCCAGCGTTTCGCCGAAACGCTCTTCCTCGGCCTTCAGCACCTGGGCCACGCGGGCCTTGGCCTCGTTCAGTTCCGGATAGGCGGTGCCCATCTCGAGGTTCAGGTCTTCCACCAGCTTGTAGAAGAAGGGCTTGGTCTGGCCCAGCTTGTGGCCGTGGCGCAACGCGCGGCGGATGATGCGGCGCAACACGTAGCCGTGGCCTTCCGAGCCGGGGATGATGCCGTCGACGATCAGGAAGGCGGCGGCGCGGATGTGGTCGGCGATCACGCGCAGCGACTTCGATTCCAGGTCGGTGGCGCCGGTTTCGCGCGCGGCGGCCTTGATCAGGTTCTGGAACAGGTCGATCTCATAGTTGCTGTGCACGTGCTGCAGCACGGCGGCCAGGCGCTCCATGCCCATGCCGGTGTCCACGCACGGCTTCGGCAGCTTGTTCATGTTGCCCGCCTCGTCGCGGTTGAACTGCATGAACACCAGGTTCCAGATCTCGATGAAGCGGTCGCCGTCCTCTTCCGGCGAGCCGGGCGGGCCGCCCCAGATGTCGGCGCCGTGGTCGTAGAAGATCTCGGTGCACGGGCCGCACGGGCCGACGTCGGCCATCTGCCAGAAGTTGTCGGACGCGTAGCGCGCGCCCTTGTTGTCGCCGATGCGGATGATGCGCTCTTTCGGCACGCCGATCTCGTTGGCCCAGATGTCGTAGGCCTCGTCGTCCTCGAAGTAGACGGTGACGGTCAGCTTGTCGGCCGGCAGCAGGTAGACCTTGGTCAGCAGTTCCCAGGCGTACTGGATGGCGTCGCGCTTGAAGTAGTCGCCGAAGCTGAAGTTGCCCAGCATTTCGAAGAAGGTGTGGTGGCGCGCGGTGTAGCCGACGTTTTCCAGGTCGTTGTGCTTGCCGCCGGCGCGCACGCAGCGCTGCACGGTGGTGGCGCGCGAGTACGGGCGCGAGTCGAGGCCCAGGAACACGTCCTTGAACTGCACCATGCCGGAATTGGTCAGCAGCATGGTTGGGTCGTTGCCTGGCACCAGCGGGCTGGACCGGACAATCGTGTGACCCTTGGATTCGAAGAATTTGAGGAACTTCTCGCGGATTTCAGATGATTTCATGTCGTGTTGGCTAAGTTGCTGGCTTGGAGGGCAAAGGGTTGATTATACGTGATGTGGCGGGCCGTATTTGGTGTCTTGCTTAGATGAAGGCGGGGCCGATCAGATCGATGCGGTCGGTGCAGAAAGCGTCCACGCCCCAGCCCACGATCTCCCTGGCCCGCTCCGGCTCGTTGACGGTGTAGCAGAACAGGCCGAAGCCGGCGTCCTTGACCGCCTCGGCCAGCGGCCGCGACAGGTGCTTGTGGTTGGTGTGGATGGCCACCGCGCCCAGCGCGGCGGCCTGCATTTGCCAGTCCGGCGGCAGCCGGTCGAACAGGCAGGCGCGCGGCACCTCGGGCGCGGCCAGCCTGGCCGCCGCCAGCGCCGCCATGCTGAACGAGGACAGCAGGGGCACCGCCGCCGCGTCGCCCGCGCGCAGCTCGGCGGTGTAGCGGGCGCGCGTCTTGAGCGCCACCCAGCGCCCGGTCTCCTCGTCGAAGCCGGGCGCCGGCTTGATCTCGATGTTCATCCAGATGCGCTGCGAACGGCAGTAGTCGACGAATTCCGTGAACAGCGGCACCGGCTCGCCGGCGAATTCCGGGCCGAACCAGGCGCCCGCGTCCTTGCGCAGCAGGTCGGAGGCCGGCGTGCGCGCCACCGCGCCCTCGCCGGCCACCGTGCGGCCGAAGCGCGGATCGTGCATGACCACGCCGATGCCGTCTTTGGACAGCATCACGTCGAACTCCACGGCGCGGAAGCCGTAGGCCAGGCCGCAGCGCAGCGCGGCGATGGTGTTTTCCGGCGCCAGCTTGCCGCCGCCGCGATGGGCGAGCACTTTGGGATACGGCCACATAGGATTCCCTCGGGGATGGGTGAAAAAGCGTGTCGCAATGGTGATGTTCAAAACATACCACAAGACCTTGCGCCGGCGGCCTGGCCGACACTTCGCGAAGGCGAGCCATGACACGGAAGGCGCTGGGGCAACGCCCATCCGAACATCGTGCCCTACCAGACCTTCGCCGGCAAGGTGACACCGGTGCGCGGCCGATGCGGATGTCCGGCACGCCGGCCGACGGCGGCGCGGCGCCGCCGCCTCTGGGCCAGCGCACGAACGAGGCGTTGCGCGAGGTGCTGGGCCGCGGCGAGGAGGAGATCGCGGTGCTGCGCGGCAGGGCGCGGTGTAGGGCGGGTCCGCCGATGGGGAGCGGACCCGCCCGTGCCGCGGATCAACCCGGCCCGATTCAGTGCAAGTCCTGCCGCAGCTCGGCCAGCTCGTCATGCACGTGCTGGACCGCGCTGCGCATCTGCGGCGTCAGCGTCGGCATGTTGGCGCACACGCGGCGGGCGCGCTCGCCCAGCGCCTGCAGGTCCGCCAGCTGTTTGCGCAATTGGGCCGGGTCGTACCGCGTCGCGTTTTGCTGGACCGCGTCGGCCTGCCGGTCCAGTTTCTGGATACAGTCGCGCAATTCGCCGGGCAGGTCGCGCTCGGCCGAACAGGCTTGCGCGGCCTCCCCTATCGCCCGTTCCACCCGGTTGAAGCGTTGCCGTAATTCGTATTCTTGCCACATGGTCGTCTCCTTGCGGTGAGCAGGCACGGCGTGCCTGTGCCTGCGTTGGACAGCGACCCCAGCCATAAGTTGCGGCCCGCCGCTTGAGCGGACTCAAGCCCCGCAAACGGCCGATGTGGCACGGAGTGTAAGCAAATGTTAAAGCGAAGATAACTTTTACGGCGATCCATTACATTGCCACAATGACATATTTCCCCCGCAGACACACCGCCTTGCTGACGACCGCCGCCTTGCACGCGGCGCTGCTGGCGCTGTTGATGGCGCCGCCGCGGCACCGCGCGGAATCGCCTGCGGGGGTGGCGCTCGACGCGATCCAGTGGCTGCTGCCGGCGCCGGCGCGACCAGCGGCGCGCGCCGCGACACCGCCACCCGAGGCCATGCGCCCGCAGCCATCCCGGCGCGAGCGGGCGCCGGCGACGGCGAGGCCGACGACGGACCGTGCGCCCGCCCTGGCCGCCACGCCCGTCCAGGACGCGGCGCCCGGGTCCGCCGCGCCGCCGGCCGACAACGCGACCGGGGACTTGACGGCGCCCGGCCAGCCCGCGCCCACGCTGGAGCAGTTGCTGCGCCAGCCGGGCCGCGGCGCCGGGCGGATCGACCATGAACTGCGCGGCGGCAAACGCGACAAGCTGGTCGCGCCCGCGGACACGCTGCAGGCGGGCCTGGAGAGGGGCTTCCGCGAGGCCGCCGCGGCGGTGCTGCCCAAGTGGTACGAGCCGGCCGTGCTGGAGGAGATTTCCACCCCGTCGTCCCGGGTCCGCGTCTACAAGATGAAGACGGCGCTGGGCGTCGTCTGCGTTTCCGCGCCCGACCCCAGCCTGGAAAAGCGCGCGACCTACATCATCACCAACTGCCCGCGCGAAAAGTAAGCGCGCTCAGTTGGCCGCGCGCGGCACCACCATCGGCATGGCGGACGGCAGCGGCGCCAAGTGGCGCAGGCGGAGCGCGATCAACAGCGCGCAACCCAGGCAGCCGCCCAGCAGCGCCACCACGCCCGGCCAGCCGGCGCCGGCCCACAGCAGGCCGCACAGCCAGCCCACCACGCTGGAACCCAGGTAGTAGAAGAACAGGTAGAGCGCGGAGGCCAGCGCCTGCGGCGCCTGCGCGCGCCGGCCCACCCAGCTGCTGGCGATGGAGTGCGAGGCGAAGAAGCCGAAGGTGAACAGCGCCATGCCGGCCAGGATCAGCGGCAGGGCATCGCTCAGCGTGAGCAGCAGGCCGCCGAGCATGGCGAAGATCATGATCCACAGCACGCCGCGCCGCCCCAGCCTGTCCGCCAGCCGCCCCGCCCAGACCGAGCTGAAGATGCCCAGCAGGTAGAGGAAGGAGATCGCGCCCACGGTGCTCTGGCGCAGGCCAAACGGCGCGTCCAGCAGGCGGTAGCCGATGTAGTTGTAGGCGCTGACCATGCAGCCCATGAACAGGAAGCCCAGCGCGAACAGCCACGGCAGGCCGTCGTCGGACAGGTGCAGGCGCAGGCCGTCCGGCAGGGCGCGCCAGCCGCCGGCCACCGGCCGGAAGTTGCGCGAACGGGGCAGGCTGCGCCAGAACTCCCACGCGGCCAGCAGGCCGGCCGCGCCCAGCGCCGCCATCGCCACCCGCCACGACCAGAAGTCGCTCAGCACCGAAGTGAGCACCCGCCCCGCCATGCCGCCGAAGGCGCTGCCGCTGATGTAAAGCCCCATCGACCAGCCCAGCGACGCCGGTTCGATTTCTTCGGCAAGATAGGCCATGGCGATGGCCGGCATGCCGCCCAGCGCGAAGCCGAGCGCGGCGCGCATCAAGAGCAGTTGCCCGTAGTTCTGGGCGGCGGCGCAGGCCAGCGTCAGCGCGGCGGCGATGGCCAGCGCCGCCACCATCAGCGGCTTGCGGCCGACGCGGTCCGACAGGGCGCTGGCCAGCAGCAGCGACACGGCCAGCGCGGCGGTGGAGACCGACAGCGCCAGGCTGCTTTGCGCCGGCGTGAGCGCGAACTGGCCGGCCAGCAGCGGCATCAGCGGCTGCACGCTGTACAGCAGGGCGAAGCTGGAGAAGCCGCCGAAGAACAGCGCGCGGTTGCTGCGTTTGAAAGCGGGGGTGCCTGCGGCGATGGCCATGATGCGTCTTCCTCGGGTCGGGATGACGCATCTTAGGATTGCGCGGTATTACTGTCCAATATATATTTAAGTCGTTATTAATACTTAAAAACACTTATGGAATTGCGCCACCTGCGCTACTTCGTGGCCGTCGCCGAAGAGCTGAGCTTCACCCGCGCCGCCGAGCGCCTGCACATCGGCCAGCCGCCGCTGAGCCAGCAGATCCAGGCCCTGGAGGCCGAGGTGGGCGCGCGGCTGCTGGAGCGCACCAAGCGCTGGGTGCGCCTGACGGAGGCGGGCAAGCTGTTCCTGGCGGACGCGCGCCGCGTGCTGGCGCTGTCCGAGCAGGCCATGGCCACGGCGCGGCGCGCCGAACGCGGCGAGGAGGGCGAGCTGCGCATCGGCTTCACCTTCTCCACGCCGTTCACGCCGCTGTTCGCCGCGGTCATCAACCGCTACCGTCGGCGCTACCCGGACGTCACGCTGACGCTGCGCGAGCTGGCCACCCTGCCCCAGCTGGCCCTGCTGGACAGCCGCGAACTGGACCTCGGTTTCGTGCGCCCGCCCGAGACGGCGATCCCGGACACGGTGATGCTGACGGCGCTGCGGCGCGACGCGCTGGTGGCCGTGCTGCCGGCCGGCTCGCCGCTGCTCACCGCGCCGGCGCTGACGGTGCGCGACCTGGAAGGCCAGCCCATCATCATGTATCCGAAATCGACCGGCACCGGCCTGTACCCGCAGCTGTTCCGGCTGTGCCGCGAGGCGGGCTTCGTGCCGCGCATCGTGATGGAGGCGGGCGAGGCGTCCACCATCATCGGCCTGGTGGCGGCCGGCTGCGGCATCTCGGTGCTGCCCAGCTCTTTCGACCGCATCCGCATGGAGGGGGTGGGCTACCGCCCGCTGGCCGACCCGGACGCGCACACCGTGCTGTCGCTGGCGCAGCGCAAGGACGCCAGCGGCGCGCTGGTGGAGGCCTTCATCGCGCAGGCGCGCGAGGCAGCCGAGGAGGCGCTGATGTCCGCCGCGGCCGCGCCCATGGCTCAGCCGTAGTCGGCTTCCAGCTCGGAGCCGGCGTAGTTCTCCAGTTCCGCGAACAGGGTCTTCATCGCCGTGCGGCCGGGGATGTGCTTGAGCACGGTGCAGCTGTGGCGGTAGCTGGCGATGCGCTCGAGCAGCACCGGGTGGTGCTGCGCCGGCACCTTGGCCACCAGCTCGGCCCAGCCCTGCTCGTAGTCCGGCTTGGCCTTGCGCACCGCCTTGACGAAGCGCTCGAACTCCTTCTGGCCGGCGCGCGCGACCACGCGCCCGCCGCCCTCCACCGCGAAGATGATCGCCAGCGCGATCACGCCCTCGGCGTTCAGGTCGGTGTCGCTGACGGCGCCGCCGTCGTTGTGGCGGCGCAGCCAGCCCGCCAGCCGCACGATGGCCTGCACCTCCTTGCGCTGCTTGAGCTGGGTCTGGAAGCGCTCGTGGCCGGACCAGTTCTGGTTCGGGTCGGCCAGGCAGATGTCGACGAACAAGTCGCGCAGGCGCCGCTGGGCGTACACGGGATCGTTGTCGTATTCGCCCATCAGCGTGTCCTCCGGCATCTGCGACAGGTCCTTGACCTGGCGGAAGCCGGCCTGGAACGCTGCCTCGGCGCCGTTGTCGACCAGGAAGTCCAGCGCGGCCGCGTCGCTGTCCACGCCCAGCACCTGCTCCAGCCCCAGCGACACGCCGCCCACCGTCAGCTGCAGCGCGCGGGCGATGCCGTCGGCGGTGCGGTCGTTGGTGAACTTCTCGGCCACCATGGCGGTGATGCCGGTCAGCTCGTCGGCCAGCGTGAGCGCCGCGTCGGCGCGCGGGTCGTCGGCCAGCAGCTGGATGGCGCGCGTCAGCCGCGGCAGGTTTTCCTTGACGAGTGCCGGCAGCATCAGGAGAAGATCCCCGTGCCCATGCTGCGGCGCCCGGCGCGCGCCGCGCCGCGCGTGCTCGGCACCTGCTTGCGCAAGCGGTACAGCAATTCCTTGGTGCTGCGCTGCAGGAACTTGGGCTCGTCGTCCGGGTCGTCGCTGAACTCGGCGTCGGCCAGGTCGGCGCTGTGGCGGAAGTCCGGGAATAGTTCGAACAGCGAACGGTCCCAGCCGTCCTCGGACGCTTGCGCCAGCGCGATGGCCAGCGGCACGATGTCGTTGTCGGCCGAGGTCAGGCCGCTGACGTAGGGGCCCTTGGAGATGATCTCGCCGGCCACCTCCAGGATCTCCTTGGGCGCCATCGAGAACAGCACGGCGAAGGCGGTGCAGCCGTGGTCGGTGGCCGAGGCCTCCTGCAGCAGCGCGTGGCGGCGCTCCTCGTCCTCGGTGGAGAACACCACGCCGTGGATGTGGGCGAACAATTGCTCGGCCAGGCGCTCCGGGTCGTCCTCGATCAGGTCGTCCGGGAAGGTGGCGGCGAAGAAGGCCAGGCTGTCGGCCCAGGCCTTGGGCGGCACCAGCAGCGTCGCCAGCGACATCTTGGCGCCGTCGAAGCCGGCCATGTGCAGCGCCGTGACCTGGGGCGGAATGCTGCCGAGCACCTCGGCCACCGCGTAGTCGCCGAACTGGTCGGCGGCGTCGGCGAAGGCCTGCTCGGCGTGGCTGAGCGAACCGGCAAGGACCAGCTCGGTCACCTGCTTGCTGATGGCGGGCAGATTTTTATCGGACATCAATGCTCTCCTTCCTGGTCAAACATCTGGGCGAAGTCGTCGGTGACGCCGCCCTCGTCGTCATGCTCGTCGTCGCCATCGTCGCCCTCGGCCAGCTGGTCGAGCGAGACGTCGTCCTCGTCCCACAGCCGCGGATGCTTGTGCAGGAAGGCGGTGATGACGGCCTGGCGGCCGATCTCCGGAAAGTTCTCCTCGATGGCAGCATACATCTTCGCCGCCTCGCCGTCCGGGCACGACGCCAGCGCGAACACGCGCGCCGGGTCGCCGTCCTCGTAGTCCTGGGCCTCGTCCAGCATGGCCTTGGGGTTGTCGAAGCGGATCACGTCGACCAGCGCGAAGCTCATCATGTTGACGTCCTCGATGCCGCCGCCGCCGGCGTATTCAGACACCAGGGCGTTCAGCATCAGCTTGTAGTTCTTGTGGTCGGGCGGATCGCCCAGGATGCCGTCGATCTGGCCGGCCAGTTCACGCGACTGGTAGGCGAATTCCGGGTGGACTTTTCTCATTGGGTACTCTTCTTTCTGGGTGAGGCGGGCGCACGCGTGCGCCGCGAGACTGCTTACTCGGCCGGCAACGTCACGCCGTGCAGGCCGAACACGGAACGCCACAGCTGGTAGGCCTCGGCTTCCGGGTCGATGATGATGCGGTGGTTCACGCTCTGGTTGTATTCCTCGCGCTTGACCGGGTCCGACAGGATTTCGTAAGCCTTGGCGATCGCCTTGAAGCGCGCGTCCGCGCCCGGGGCCTGGTTGCGGTCCGGGTGGTAGCGCATCGCCAGCGAGCGGTAAACCTTCTTGATTTCCTCGTCAGAGGCGTTGGGCGCGACACCGAGCACGTTGTAGTAATTTTCCATAAGGAAACTCCGTAGGGTCGTATGCCTGATGTTTTAAAGACGAATTATCCTATAGAAAGCGCAAGCCGTCCCGCCCGGGCCCGCCCCGTGCGGTAAAATGCCCGCAATTCGACCCATTTCCCCGCCCTTTTTACATGAGCAACGACAAAAAAAATCCTGCAACCGCGGCGCCGGCGCTGCCATCGAACTTCCTGCGCGCCATCGTCGAGTCCGACCTGGCGGCCGGCACCCATGTTCGCGAGGGCATGCCTTCCGTCATCACCCGCTTCCCGCCCGAGCCGAACGGCTACCTGCACGTCGGCCACGCCAAGTCGATCTGCGTGAACTTCGGCCTGGCGCGCGACTACAACGGCCGCTGCCACCTGCGCTTCGACGACACCAACCCGGCCAAGGAAGAGCAGGAATACGTCGACACCATCATCGACAGCGTCAAATGGCTGGGCTTCTCGTGGGACTGGCAGGGCCCGTCCGGCACCGAGGTGCACCTGCACCACGCCAGCGACTACTTCGACCAGCTGTACGCCATGGCCGAGTACCTGATCGACCAGGGCTACGCCTACGTCGACAGCCAGAGCGCCGAGGAGATGGCGGCCAACCGCGGCAATTTCAACACGCCGGGCACCAACTCGCCGTTCCGCGACCGCCCGCGCGCCGAATCGCTGCAAATCTTCCGCGACATGAAGGCCGGCAAGTACAAGGACGGCGAGCACATCCTGCGCGCCAGGATCAGCGAGGACGCGATGTCGTCGCCGAACATGAACATGCGCGACCCGGCCATCTACCGCATCCGCCACGAGCACCACGTGCGTACCGGCGACGACTGGTGCATCTACCCGATGTACGACTACACGCACCCGATCTCGGACGCGCTGGAAAACATCACCCATTCGATCTGCACCCTGGAATTCCAGGACCACCGCCCGTTCTACGACTGGCTGCTGGAAACCCTGTCGGCCGGCGGCTTCTTCACCATGCCGGTGCCGCGCCAGTACGAGTTCTCGCGCCTGAACCTGACCTATGTGATCACCTCCAAGCGCAAGCTGCGCCAGCTGGTGGACGACGGCGTGGTGACCGGCTGGGACGACCCGCGCATGCCCACCATCGTCGGCCTGCGCCGCCGCGGCTACACGCCGGAGGCGATCCAGCTGTTCTGCGAGCGCATCGGCGTGACCAAGTCCGATGGCTGGATCGACATGAGCACGCTGGAGGGCTGCCTGCGCGAGGACCTGGACCCCAAGGCGCCGCGCGCCACCGCCGTGCTGCGGCCGCTGAAGCTGATCGTGGAGAACTTCCCCGAGGGCGCCAGCGAGGCGTGCAGCTCGCCGGTGCACCCGCACCATCCCGAGATGGGCGTGCGCAACTTCCCGTTCACGCGCGAGCTGTGGATCGAGGAGGAGGACTTCATGGAGGCGCCCAGCAAGGGCTATTTCCGCTACTACCCGCCGATCGGCGACCAGCCCGGCAGCCGCGTGCGCCTGCGCCACGGCTTCGTGACCGAGTGCACCGGCTACGACAAGGACGGCGACGGCAAGGTCACCGCCGTGCGCGTGAAGTACTTCGAGGACAGCAAGTCCGGCACGCCGGGTTCGGACACCTACAAGGTCAAGGGCAACATCCACTGGGTGTCGGCCGCCACCGCGCTGGAGGCCGAGGTGCGCCTGTACGACCGCCTGTTCACCGACCCGCAGCCGGACGCCGGCGGCAAGGACTTCACCGCCTCGCTGAACCCGAACGCGCTGGAGACGGTGACCGCCTACCTGGAGCCGGGCATGAAGGACGCCGCGGCCGACCAGCGCTTCCAGTTCGAGCGCCACGGCTACTTCGTGGCGGACAGGGTGGACACGCGGCCGGGCAAGCCGGTGTTCAACCGCATCGTCACGCTGAAAGACAGCTGGACCGCGAAATAAACACCAACCGATACCTGTTGATCGAAACCGCCTCCGGGCGGTTTTTTTTCGCATTTCACAACAAAACTGATGCTTGTCAGAAAATATACTTGACGGAATTAACCCGCAATCTATATATTCAATCGACTTTTTGTCAGGAAACATTGTTGCAGCATGCGTACGCTATTTGCACAAAAGAAGCTGTTCTCGCCGACCAAGCCTTTGTGGTGGACAGGCCTGTTGCTGTCGCTGGGGGTCGGCGTGCTGCTGTACGGCGCCACCTTGAAGTCGCTGGAGACCGAGGCCGGCGAACGCTTCCGCAACCAGGCGCGCAGCAGCCAGTTCAACATCGCCACCGGCATCAAGGCCTACACCGACGTGCTGCGCGGCACCGCCAGCTTCTTCCATTCGGTGGACACCGTCTCGCGCGATAATTTCCACCGCTACGTGCAGGGCATGGACCTGCCGCGCAGCTTCCCCGCCATCATCAGCATCAATTTCGCCCAGCACGTGCCGGCCGGCCAGAGCGCGGTGTTCGAGCAGCATGTGCGCACCGGCCCCAGCCATGGCGGCGACGACTACCCCGACCTGCTGATCAAGCCGCCGGTGCTGCAACGCGACGCCGCCATCATCTCGCTGATCGAGCCGGGCGCCGGACTCAAGGAGCGGGTCGGCATGGACATCGCGGCGCGGCCGGCGGTGGCCGAATCGCTGGCGCGCTCGCGCGACACGGGCGGACTGAGCGCCTCCGGCCAGCCGATCGGCTTCGATTCCAGCGCCATGCGGCCGGCGCTGGCGATGCGCCTGCCCGTGTACCGGCAGAACGTGCCGCTGGACACGGTGGAGGAGCGCCGCGCCGCCTATCTCGGCTCGGTCGGCATCGGCTTCAGCGTGTACCGGCTGGTGCTGGAGGCGCTGGAGGAAATGCCGGTGCGCAACGCCCGCCTGACCTTGCACGACATCGGCGAGCACAGCGATCCGGCCACGCTGGCCTCGGCCACCGGCGGCACGCTGCTGTTCGACAGCGCCGAGCTGGACAAGGCCTCGCCGTCCGACGACGACATGTTTTCCTACACGCTGCCGATCGATTTCAACGGCCGCACCTGGCGCGCCCATTTCACGGCGCCCACGCGCTCGCTGTATTCGCGCTTCGACGCCTTCCTGCCCTGGCTGGCGCTGCTGACGGGTTTCGCCGGCAGCATGCTGATCTACGCGCTGTTCCACGCCCTGTCGTCGTCGCGCCTGCGGGCGATCCGCATGGCCAAGGCGATGACCAAGGAGTTGCGCGAGAGCCAGGCCAAGCTGCAGCTGTCGCACCACAAGCTGCGCCGGCTGGCCGCGCACGCCGAGCAGATCAAGGAGGAGGAGCGCAAGCGCATCGCGCGCGAGATCCACGACGACCTGGGCCAGAACCTGCTGGCGCTGCGCATCGAGGCCGACCTGCTGACCACGCGCACCAGCCACCGCCACCCGCGCCTGCACGAGCGGGCCCGCTGCACGCTGGCGCAAATCGACTACACGATCAAGAGCGTGCGCCAGATCATCAACGACCTGCGGCCCAACGTGCTGGACCTGGGGCTGGGCGCGGCGGTCGAGTGGCAGATCGCGCAATTCCGGCAACGCTCCGGCATCGTCTGCGAACTGATCGAAAGCGGCGGCGAAATCGCCATCGGCGACACCTGCGCCATCGCCTATTTCCGCATCCTGCAGGAGTCGCTGAGCAATGTGCTGCAGCACGCGCACGCCAGCCTGGTGCGGGTCGAGCTGCGCCAGCAGGACGGCGTGCTGAGCATGATCATCAGCGACAACGGGGTCGGCCTGCACGCGCGCAGCCGCAACAAGTTCGGCTCCTTCGGCCTGGTCGGCATCGAGGAGCGCATCAGCATCCTGGGCGGCGAATGCTCGATCACCGGCAGCCCCCATTCCGGCACCACCATCCACGTCTCGGTGCCGCTGGAACAGGCGGCGGCGGCCTATCCGCATCTCGAAGCGGTCTAAGCACCGTTTAGGAAAAATCTGTTGCGTGTAGGAACTTCCTGAACGAATGTTGACAAAAATCAAGTTATAAACATTCCTTTTAGTCAAGAATCGGTTCTGCAGTGCCCCCTGCTCAACCACTGAAAGGAACGACCAATGATCTCGAACGACGACTTCAAAGCCATCGCGGAACTCGACCTGGAGCCGCTTAAAGTCAAACTGATGCACAAGGAATCCGGCGAAGGCTGGACCCGCGAGCACGCCGACGCTGTTGAATTCGAATATCGCCGCTTCCTGACGCTGATGAAGAAATATCCGAACGAGCCCACCGCGCCCGGCGAAGACGTGGACACGTTCTGGCACTATCACATCCTGGACACCATGAAATACGCGGTCGATTGCGAAGCGGTGTTCGGCTACTTCCTGCACCACTTTCCTTACGTCGGCCTGCGCGGCGACGACGACGCGGCGGCGCTCGAACGCATGGGCGAGCGCATGAAGCAACTGTACGCCGAGACCTTCGGCGAAGCGCTGGACCGCGGCGCCTCCGGCAACGACGCCGCCTTTTGCGGCGTAGCGACCGAGGCGGCCTTCTGCGGCGTGGCGACCAAACCCGCGTTCTGCGGCGTCGCGACCAAGCCAGCCTTCTGCGGCGTGGCGACCAAACCGGCCTTCTGCGGCGTCGCGACCAAGCCAGCCTTCTGCGGCGTCGCGACCAAGCCAGCCTTCTGCGGCGTGGCGACCAAACCGGCATTCTGCGGCGTCGCGACCAAGCCAGCCTTCTGCGGCGTGGCGACCAAATCCGCCTTCTGCGGCGTGGCGACGCAAGTCGCGTTTTGCGGCGTGGCCACGCAAGCGGCCGAGTCCAATGCAACCGTGCAAGACCAGCAACAAGCCGTCAGCAGCTTCTACACCGAACGTCCTCGGCTGACGCAAGCTGCCCAATAAACTAGCAAAACGGTAGTGACAGGGGCTGCCCGGAGCGGCCCTTTTTCTTGTTGTAAATTGCCGTCACGCACCATTGAACGTCGCTTGCATTCAGATACAAGCGGCCTATACTGGGACTCGATGCTTCACATCAACACTTCGTGCATAAGGGATTTCAATCATGATTTCAGCTGAAAGCTTCAAAGCCATTGCAGACCTCGACCTGGAACCGATCAAAGTCAAACTGATGCACGAGGAGTCCGGCGAAGGCTGGTCCCTGCAAAAGGCCAACGCCGTCGAGTTCGAATACCGCCGCTTCCTCTACCTGATGAAGACCTTCCCCCAGGAACAAACGGCGCCGCTGCAGGACGTGGACACGTTCTGGCACTACCATATTCTGGACACCATGAAGTACGCCACGGATTGCGACGCCGTGTTCGGCTATTTCCTGCACCACTTCCCCTACATCGGCCTGCGCGGCGAGGACGACGAGGCCGTCCACCACCAAGTGGGCGAGCGCATGAAGGAGCTGTACGAGGCCACCTTCGGCGAAAGCTATCTGCGCGCCGACGTGGCCTACTCGGGCGTGCCGCCGAGCGTGGCGTATTCCGGCGTGCCCGGCCAGCAAGCCAGGACGGCCTACTCCGGCGTGCCCACGGTTGCCTATTCCGGCGTGCCGGCCCAGCAAGCCAAAACGGCTTACTCCGGCGTGCCCACCGTGGCCTACTCGGGCGTGCCGACCCAGCAGGCGAAAACCGCTTACTCCGGCGTGCCGACCCAGCAAGCCAAGACGGCCTATTCCGGCGTTCCCACCGTCGCCTACTCGGGCGTGCCATCGCAGCAAGCCAAGACGGCCTACTCCGGCGTGCCATCGGTGGCCTATTCCGGCGTGCCGTCGCAACAGGCCCGCGGCGCGGAAGCCATGTACACGGAGCGTCCGCGCCTGACCCCGGCGGCGTAAAGCGCTAAACCAAACGAAAACGGGCCGCTACCTGGCAAAGGGTAGCGGCCCGTTTCGCATTCCGGCGCCCTCGCTCAGGCGGCCATCATTTCGCGCAATTCGCGGATGCTGAAATCGCTGATTTCATGCATGCGGATCAAGATGGTCGCGCCGATGGGCAGCGTGTTGTGACGGATCTTGCTGATCACCGGCGGAGCCACCTCCAACGCACGCGACAGGGCGGCGTCGTTTTTGAGCTGCAGCTTCTCGATGATCGCGTCCAGCACGCGGTTGGGATTGTAAGTTGCCGAAGAGGTGATTTCTTTGAGAGACATGGTCAGATTCGTTCAGGTTCTGGTCGTCTTCAGGAAAAAAAACGACACATTGACAAAATATTTACCGTAAAAATGCAAGGTAGCGCTAGCGTCCATATGGCTTTTGCTATGTTTTATAGCACATGAGCCGTATGATACACGCTTTTATTGCCTATCGGCTAATCTAACGCGAAAAAAGTGAGAATTTGAGAGTTTTTTCGCGTCCGCCGTGTGGTAGCAATTACCAAGTGAGGATTTTCACGGAAAATTCAATGTCCGAACCGGAATCCGGAGGCCACGAACATCCACTCGACCGCCATCAGGGCGCTGAGCTGGGCCATGGTGCCGGGGAGGATGAGCACCAACTGCGGGGAGGGGAAGACCAGGAAGGGCGCGTCTTTTTCATGGCACCAGCCCAGCTGCCGGCGGATCTCGGCCGGCGATGGCGGCGGCATCTGGGTCCTGCCCCGCTGTCTCATGTACGCGCGCACTTGCTCTTTGGTGGGGTTGGGTACGGAATGCATATGCTCTCCTGCCTGGTTCTTGTCAGATGATTATTACTCAGATTGCTTACGGTTGCCTTGCACACGTTGTAGGCAGTCCACAACCCGCGCGTGGCGCAGCCGCAGGCCCAGTTCCCGCTTCAGCCGCGTGTTGCGCAGCCGGCGCGATTCGGACATGAAGGACAGCAGCGCCGGCGTGACCACGGCGCTCAGCTCGGCGCGCGGCAGGCGCGGCGGGCGCGGCAGGCCGAAGGCGTCGGCCACGGCGTCGAAGTAGTCGGCCATCTTCATGTCGCTGTCGTCCACCGCGTTGTAGACCCGGCCCGGCGCGCCCTTGAACAGGGCGGCGGCGATCGCCCGCGCCAGGTCGTCCGCGTGGATGTGGTTGGTGTAGACGTCGTCCTGCGCGCGCAGCGCCGGCGTGCCCTGCTCCAGGCGCTTGAGCGGCAGGCGGTCCTCGGCGTAAATGCCGGGCACGCGCAGAATGGACAGGGCGGCGCCGGCGCCCACGCTCCAGCGGCGCAGCGCCCGCTCGGCGTCCACGCGGCGGTGCGCGCGGGGGTTGCGCGGCGCCACCGGGCGCGCCTCGTCGATCCAGGCGCCGCCGCAATCGCCGTAGACACCGGTGGTGCTGATGTAAACCACGCGCCCGCCGGCTGGTAAAATGGCGCTCAAATTCCGCGTGCGCCTGTCGGTCGTCCCGTCCAGCTGGGGCGGCGCCAGATGCACCACATACCGCGCCAGGCCGGCCAGGCGGCGCAGCGTGGCGGGCCGGTCCAGGTCGGCCACCAGCGGCACGGCGCCGGCGGCGCGCAACTCGGCGCAGCGCTCCGGCTGGCTGGTGACGGCGAACACGCGAAACTTGCCGCGCACCAAGGGCAGCAAGCGCATGCCCACATCGCCGCAGCCCAGGATCAGCAGGCGCGGACGAGAGAATTTATTAATGTTGAGATTTTTCATAACAAGGATTGTATGACGTTCCAGATTACCGTTCAGCCGAGTGGTCACCAGTTCAGCTGTGAAGAGGATGAAACCGTGCTGGCGGCCGCCATGCGCGCGGGCGTCGGCCTGCCCTACGGCTGCAAGAACGGCGCCTGCAGCTCCTGCAAGGGCAAGGTGGTGGCCGGCGGCGTCACGCACAAGGCGCACCAGCAGCGCGCGCTGCCGCCCGAGGAAGAGGCGGCCGGCCTGTCGCTGTTCTGCTGCGCCACGCCGCACAGCGACCTGGTGATCGAGGCGCGCGAAGTGGCGGGCAGCAGCGACTACCCGCTGAAGAAAATGCCCTCGCGCGTGGCGACGCTGGAGAAGGTGGCGCCGGATGTCGTGGTCATCTCGCTGCAGTTGCCGGCCAATGAAACGCTGAAATACCGCGCCGGCCAGTACATCGAATTCATGCTGCGCGACGGCAAGCGCCGCAGCTACAGCATGGCCACGGCGCCGGACGGCGGCCCGATCACGCTGCACATCCGCCACATGCCGGGCGGCCTGTTCACCGACCAGGTGTTCAGCACCATGAAGGAGCGCGACATCCTGCGCTTCGAGGGTCCGCTGGGCACCTTCTTCGTGCGCGAGGACTCGGACAAGCCCATGGTGCTGCTGGCCTCGGGCACCGGTTTCGCGCCGATCAAGGCCATCGTCGAGCATATGGCGGGGATCAAATCGGAGCGCAAGATGGTGCTGTACTGGGGCGGGCGCCGTCCCCGGGACCTGTACATGGACGCGCTGTGCCGCCAGTGGGCGCAAGACCTGCCCAACTTCGACTACGTGCCGGTGATCTCGAACGCGCTGCCGGAGGACAACTGGACCGGCCGCGACGGCTTCGTGCACCAGGCCGTGATGGCCGACCTGCCCGACCTGTCCGGCCACCAGGTCTACGCCTGCGGCGCGCCCATCATGGTCGAATCGGCCAAGCGCGACTTCGTCCAGCGATGCCGGCTGCCGGAGGACGAGTTCTACGCCGACGCCTTCACCACCGAGGCCGACCTGGCCAACCCGTAAAAAGTTGCCGCCCCGAAGCGGCATCGACCGCGTTTGGGGTCAGACCCCACGGCGCTGTCGACGCCGCTTTCTGCGGGCGGCGGCGGGTTCAGGCACAATAGAGGGCTTCCAGCCCGCCGCCCTCTTCTCGCCCTTATGCCCACCGCCCCCTCATCGAACGGCTTCTCCGTTCTCAAGCACCGCAATTTCGCCTTCTACCTGTCCGCCCGCATCCTCGGCACGCTCGCCGTGCAGATGCAGCACGTCGCCATCGGCTGGCACGTGTACGCGATGACCGGCAACCTGTACGACCTGGGCCTGATCGGCCTGGCGCAGTTCGCGCCCTTCCTGATGCTGATCCTGCCCGCCGGCCACGTGGCGGACCGCTACAACCGCCGCAACATCATCGCGCTGTGCCTGGGCGCGCAGCTGCTGTGCGGCTTGCTGCTGCTGGGCTTCACCTTGGGCGGCAGCCGCGAGGTGTGGCCCGTGTTCCTGATCCTCACGCTGTTCGGCAGCGCGCGCGCCTTCATGATGCCGGCCACCCAGGCCGTGCTGATGAACCTGGTGCCGGCGGACAGCTTCAGCAAGGCCGTGGCGCTGAGCTCGTCCACCTTCCACATCGCGGTCATCCTCGGCCCCACGCTGGGCGGCCTGCTGTATTTCTACGGCGCCCCCACCGTGTTCGTGGCCGCCTCGGCGCTGCTGGTCGCGGCCGTGGCGCTGATGTGCATGACGCGCGCGCCGCAGATCGTCAACAAGGACCCTGCCACCTGGCACAGCGTGATGGAGGGCATGCGCTTCGTGCTGTCGCGCCCCATCGTGCTGGGCGCCATGTCGCTGGACCTGTTCGCGGTACTGTTCGGCGGCGCCACCGCGCTGCTGCCGGCACTGGCGGCGGACGTGCTGCACGTCGGCCCCGGCGGCCTGGGCCTGCTGCGCACCGCGCCCGGCGTGGGCGCGGCGCTGTGCTCGGTGGCGCTGGCCTTCTTCCCCATCACGCGCCGCGTCGGCCTGTGGATGTTCGGCGGCGTGGCCGTGTTCGGCGCCGGCACCGTCGTGCTGGGCTCGACCGCCAGCTTCTGGCTGGCGCTGGCCGCGCTGTTCCTGATGGGCGCCGGCGACATGATCAGCGTCTACGTGCGCCATCTGCTGGTGCAGTACGAGACGCCGGACGCCATCCGCGGCCGCGTCAGCGCGGTGAACGCCGTGTTCATCGGCGCCTCCAACGAGCTGGGGGAATTCGAATCGGGCGTCACGGCGGGATGGTTCGGCCTGTCGCGCGCGGTGGTGTTCGGCGGCGCGGCCACGCTGGCGGTGACCGGCTTGTGGACGGTGCTGTTCCCCGTGCTGTCGCGCATGGACCGCTTCCCGCACGCCGAGCGCGAGGCGGCCGCCGCGGGCGGGGCGGGCAAAGACGGCAAGGCCGCCTAAGCCGTCCATTCTAGACATTTCCACGCGGAACGCACCGCCTTTGTGCAATACCTGACTTCGGTGGTGCACTTAACTGGCGCGTCCGCCCAAAAGGAGTAAGATGGACTTGCATGACCGGCAAAACCGGCCCTGCCTTGATGAACAAACGGGAGCAGTATATGCAGATCAACGTCAATACCGATAAGACCATTGAACGTCATGCCGGCCTGGATGACCATGTACAAACCGTCGTACAAGCCGCGATCGGCCGTTTCGCCGAGCACATCAGCCGGGTCGAAGCGCACCTGAGCGACAACAACAGCCACAAATCCGAGGACGGCGACAACCGTTGCCTGCTGGAAGCGCGCGTGAACGGCTATCAGCCGATCGCCGTCAGCGCCCACGCGGCCACCCTGCACCAGGCCATCAACGGCGCCGCCGACAAGCTCAAGCGCGCCATCGACAGCGCCCTGGGCCGCCTGTACGACAAGCGCCACGCCACCGCGCCCGTGCCCGAGGTGACCGACGAGGAAACCAGCGAATAACGCGACACTGAAAGCCATCGCTTACGCCGGCTGGCGCGGCCCTCAGCGCCGCGCCAGTTGGCGCAAATAGCCCAGTCCCAGCAGCGCCCTGCTGCCGTACCAGGACATCATTTCCCCATCCACCAGTTGCACCGGCTTGCCGATCTGCCGCTCGAGCGCGTCCACATGCGCCTCCGTGAAGCGGTAGGGCTCGGACGACAGCAGCACCTGGTCCACCCGCGCCAGCAGTTCCGGCGTCCAGTCGAAGCGCGGATAGCGCGCCTCGCCCAGGTCCGGCACGCTCCAGCCGATTTCCGCCAGCATGCGCGCGATGTAGGTGTCGCTGGAAATGCTCATCCATGGATCCTGCCAGATGCAGTACAGCACCGTCCGCGGCGGCGCCTTCGGCATGGCCCGCAAGGCGGCGTATTCCGCCTCGAAGGCGGCGCACCAGGCCTCGGCCTTCTCGTCGGCGCAGAAGATGCCGCCCATCAGGCGCGCCAGTTCCAGGTTGTCGCGCGGCGCCAGCGGATGCGTGACCACCACGTGGGGCACGAACCCGGCCAGCGCGTCGGCGGTCGGCTTCTCGTTCTCGTCGATGTTGACGATCACGTGGGTGGGCGCCAGCGCGCGGATCTTCTTCAGGTTCACGTCCTTGGTGCCGCCCACCTTGGGAATGTCGCGCACCACGCCGGCGGGATGGATGCAGAAGCCGGTGCGTCCCGCCAATCGGGGCGCCAGCCCCAGCTCGCACAGCAGTTCGGTGATCGAGGGCACCAGTGAAACGATGCGGGCGTTGGGGTCGGCGGCGTGGCGCCGGCCGAGGGCGTCGGTGTGGGTCATGTCGGTAAGGTGTCTTGGCGTCGCAGTATTGAAACACAAGCGGACTCTCCTGTGCCAGCGGGCGGACCCTTTGCGCTATGATTTGCTATCTTTCCCAGGGACTATCTATCTTGAAGCAAATCAGCACCTTCGGCGCTTCCCCATACAACATCGGGGACTTGCAACTGTTCCGCGACGCCGACACGGCCGTGGCGGCGCGGCTGCTGGGCAACAGCCCGGTGGTGGGCGTCGGCCAAGGCCAGCCGGTCGCCAACGGCGGCCGCGCGCGCCTCTACATCGTGCTGCGCGGCGCGCTGTCGGTGGCGGGCGACACGCGCTCGGGCCTGGCCGACGGCACCATCAGCAAGGTGCTGCCGGGCGAAAGCGTGGGCGAGCAGTCGGTGCTGGACGAGGAGGCCAACCTGGCCGCCATCACCGCGCTGGAGGACAGCGAGGTGCTGGTGATCGAGGCCGAGACGGTGTGGAAGCTGATCGAGGCGTCTAACGGCATCGCCCGCAACCTGCTGCGCCTGCTCTCCTTCCGCATCCGCGCCGCCAACGCGCAACTGCGCCGGCGCCAGAAACTGGGCGAGTTCTACCGCCAGATGTCCATGATCGACGGCCTGACCGGGCTGTACAACCGCGCCTGGCTGAACGACCTGCTGCCGGAAATGGTGGCCACCGCGCACGGCACGGGCCGGCCGCTGTCGCTCATCATGATAGACCTGGACCACTTCAAGAAGTTCAACGACACCCATGGCCACCTGGCCGGCGACCAGGCCCTGCGCGCGGCGGCCCAGGTGCTGAGCGGCGCGCTGCGGCCGTCCGATTGCGCGGTGCGCTACGGCGGCGAGGAAATGATGGTGCTGCTGCCGGACACCAGCGACAAGGTGGCGGTGGTGGTGGCGGAACGGCTGTGCGAGCGCATCCGCCAGGCCGTGGTGTTCCGCGACACGCGCGCGCCCATGCCGCACATCACGGCCTCGCTGGGCGTGGCCAGCCTGGCGCCGGGCCAGGACGACCATGGCCTGATCGCCACCGCCGACGCCGCCCTGTACCGCGCCAAGGACGGCGGGCGCGACCGGGTCGCCGCGCAGGAAAGCCTGTTCTAGGCCCGCTGCGTTTCCGCGTTTTTTTCCGGGCCTTGCAGCGAACCGGCGAATTCGGCCAGCCCCTGCCGCACCAGTTCCTCCGTCTTGTCGATATTGGCCGCGATGCCGCCGTCCAGCACCTTCAGGCCCTGCAGGATATCGCGCGCCTCCTTGAACCCCTGGTCGACGCCGACCTGTATCGTATCCATGAACTGCCGCAGCACGGTGGCCTCGTCCTCGCCGGCGTGCTGCTGCTTGTAGGCCTCGTAGAACGCGGTGGACATCGACACGATGCGGCCGGCCGTCCCCTCCGGCGAGTTGTCCTGGCCGGCGGCGTTCTGGATCGCGTCCGGGCCGAATTCGGGCGCCAGCGCCTCGTTGATGCTGGTCATCGCCGATTTGTAGAGCAGCGCCATGGGCTCGTCGCCCGCGCCGATGGCGACCGAAATGGAAGACTGGATGATGGAGGCGTTGAGCTGCTGGCGCGCCTGCACGCGGGGCGGCGGCGCCGCCGCGTCCTTGCCGGCGACCCGTTCGGGCTGGGCGCCCTGCGCCGTCTTGGGACTGCCTAATGAAGCTGGACCGGCCATGATTTTCTCCTGGTTGCACCATTCCCCTTTATCATATCGGCCATTGCGCGGCGAACTGTAGCCGCCACTTCGAGAACAGAACGAATCCATGAGCACGCAAACTTTTCTTTGGCACGACTATGAAACCTTCGGCGCGCAACCGCGCCGCGACCGCCCTGCACAGTTTGCCGCCATACGCACGGACGCCGAGCTGAACGAGATAGGCGAGCCTATCATGCTGTATTGCGCGCCGGCGCCCGATTTCCTGCCGGATCCGCAATCCTGCCTGATCACCGGCATCACGCCCCAGCAGTGCCTGGAATGGGGCGTGCCCGAGCACAAGTTCGCCGCCACCATCGAGCAAGCCTTCGCCACGCCCGGCACCATCGGCGTGGGCTACAACACCATACGCTTCGACGACGAGATCACCCGCTTCATGTTCTGGCGCAACCTGATCGACCCGTATGCGCGCGAGTGGCAAAACCAGTGCGGCCGCTGGGACTTGCTGGACGTGGTGCGCATGACCTACGCGCTGCGTCCGGAGGGCATCGAGTGGCCGACCCGCGAGGACGGCAAGCCCAGCTTCCGGCTGGAACACCTGGCCGCCGCCAACGGCCTGGCGCACGAAGCGGCGCACGACGCGCTGTCCGACGTGCGCGCCACCATCGCGCTGGCGCGGCTGATCCGTTCAAAACAGCCGCGCCTGTTCGATTTCTGCCTGGCGCTGCACAAGAAGGACCGAGTGGCCGACGAGATCGGCATGCACCTGGCGCCGCAGCTGCGCCAGCCCTTCCTGCACGTGACCGGCATGTTCCCCGCCGAGCGCGGCTGCATCGGCCTGGTGTGGCCGCTGGGCACGCATCCGACCAACAAGAACGAGGTCATCGTCTGGGATTGCAGTTACGATCCGAGTGAACTGTACACGCTGGACGCGGACACCATCCGTCTGCGCATGTTCACGCGCTCGGACGCGCTGCCAGAAGGCGTGACGCGGCTGCCGATCAAGAGCATCCACCTGAACAAATCGCCGATGCTGGTGTCCAACCTGAAGACGCTGTCGCCACAGATGGCGGCGCGCTGGGGCCTGGACCTGGAACAGGCCAAGCGCCACGCGCAGATCGCGGCGGCGGGGCCGGACCTGGGCGCCGTGTGGGCCGAGGTCTACCACCGTCCCGGCGCGGCCGAGGAAACGGACGTGGACGAGGACCTGTACGGCGGCTTCATCGGCAACGGCGACCGCCGCCTGCTGGAATCGCTGCGGCGCGAGCCGGCCGCCAGGCTGGCGACGATGACGCCGCATTTCGACGACCCGCGCCTGCCGGAGCTGGTGTTCCGCTACCGCGCGCGCAACTTCCCGGAGACCTTGTCCGAGCAGGAGGCGGAGCACTGGGAACAGCACCGCGCCGCGCGCCTGTTCGAGGGCGCCGCCGGCGCGCGCACGGTCGAGCAACTGTTCGGCGAGATCGACCAGCTGTCGGAATCGGCCGACGAGCGCGGCGAGGAGATCCTCGGCGCGCTGTACGACTACGCCGAGATGATCGCCCCGCAGCGTTATTGAGCGGCGCGGTACTGGTTGATGGCGTCGCGGGTTTCCAGGGCGACGCGGCGGGCGGCGGCGGCGAAGTCCTCGCCCGGCTGTTCCGCGGCGTACAGGATGGCGCGCGAGGAGTTGATCATCATGCCGGCGCCGTTCGCCGTGCGGCCCGACTTGACCGTGGCGGCGATGTCGCCGCCCTGCGCGCCGATGCCCGGCACCAGCAGCGGCATGTCGCCCACGATGGCGCGCACCTGCGCCAGTTCCTCGGGGAAGGTGGCGCCCACCACCAGCGCGCACTGGCCGTTGGCGTTCCACTTGTCGGCCACCAGGCGCGCCACGTGCTGGTACAGCGGCCGGCCGCCCACGTCCAGGAACTGCAGGTCGGAACCGCCGGCGTTGGAGGTGCGGCACAGGATAATCACCCCCCGGTCCGCCCACTCCATGTAGGGCTCCACCGAGTCCGAACCCATGTAGGGATTGACGGTGACCGCGTCCGCGCCGTAGCGGTCGTAGGCTTCGCGCGCGTACTGGCGCGCGGTGGCGCCGATGTCGCCGCGCTTGGCGTCCAGGATCAGCGGAATGTGCGGGTAGTGCTCGCGCGCGTAGGCGCAGATGTCCTCCAGCTGGCGCTCGGCGCCCAGCGCGGCGAAATAGGCGATCTGCGGCTTGAACGAGCAGGCCAGGTCGGCGGTCGCGTCGATGATCTCGGTGCAGAAGCGGTAGATGCCGTTCGGGTCGTTCTGGAAGCTGGCCGGCAGCTTGGCCATGTCCGGGTCCAGGCCGACGCACAACAGGGAGTCGTTGGCCGCCCAGGCGGCATTCAATTTATTGATAAAAGTCACGACGTCCCTCCGATAGGCGATTGCAAACCCGGCATTATAGCGTGACGGCCTGGAGTAGAATCCGCCTCATCACCCGAAAGAGAGGACGCAGCCCATGAAATTATCCCAAAAAGTAGCCATCGTGACCGGCGCCACACAAGGCATCGGCCTGGCCTGCGCTCAACGCCTGATCACCGAGGGCGCGAAAGTCATGTTGGTGGACATCAAGCCGGAAGGCGCGCAGGCGGCCGAGGCGCTGGGCGACCAGGCCCGCTTTTTCACCGCCGACGTCAGCCAAAAGGCCGACGTCGACGCGCTGGTGGCGGAAACGCTGGCGGTGTTCGGCCGCATCGACATCCTGATCAACAACGCCGGCGTCACGCACAAGGCCCTGTTCCTCGACGTGAGCGAGGACGATTTCGACCGCGTGATGCGCATCAACCTGAAATCGATGTTCCTGTGCGGCCAGGCCGTGGCGCGCGTCATGGCGAAGCAGCAAAGCGGCTGCATCATCAACATGTCCAGCGTGAATTCGGAACTGGCGATCCCCGACCAGGTGCCGTACGTGGTGTCCAAGGGCGCCATCAACCAGCTGACCAAGGTGATGTCGCTGAACCTGGCGCCGTACAAGGTGCGCGTCAACGGCATCGGCCCGGGCACCATCCTGACCGAGCTGGCCAAGAAGGCCGTGCTGGGCAGCCCGGAGGCGCGCCACACCATCCTGTCGCGCACGCCGCTGGGACGCTGCGGGGAACCCGAGGAGGTGGCCGCCATCGCCGCCTTCCTGGCCAGCGACGACGCCAGCTACATGACGGGCCAGACCCTGTTTGTCGACGGCGGCCGCATGGCCTTGAACTACACGGTGCCGGTCCAGGAGTGATATATGTTTTGAATATGTCTGTTATCGAAACTTAGAATTAGACATATATGTGGCGACGCAGCATAATGCACCTGTCTCCACTATTCTCCTCCAAGATAATAGTTTGAAGCCCGCTTTAGCCAGCGGGCTTTTTTTTTCGCGCCAAGCTCTTGCGTTATGTCATGGCGTCGTCATATACGTCTTGTAGACTAGCTCTACCTGCTGCACATGCAACCGATATGCGTGGTGGCAGTGAGGTGCGCCGCGAGGCGCACCGACCAGACAAATCACCTCCCCCTATGCCCGCTTTAACCAGCGGGCATTTTTTTGCGCTGCATGATATCGTTGCCCCATGCTCAATCTCTTCCAACAAGTGGTGCTGACCCCGGCGCACGCCAATCTGCGCTACCGCACCGCCATCGTGCTCTACCTGCTGATCCTGATCCTGGGCTCCATCCCCGGCGCGCGCGCCGACGTGGGCCAGGTCGCGTCCGGGTTGCTGCTGCATTCCTGCGCCTACGCCGGCCTCGCTTTCCTGCTGTTCACCGGCGGCCAGGGCGGTCCGGGCCTACGCGCCGTCAAGGCGGTCGCCACCGTCATGGCGATGGGCGCGCTTGACGAGCTGGTCCAGAGTTTCCTGCCCTATCGCCATGGCGCTGTCGCTGATTGGCTGGTCGACACCGTCTCCGCCATCGTCACCGCCAGCGGGATGTGGGCGCTGTGGAGCCGTCACAAGGTACTCGGCTGAATTGGCGCGCGGGCCCGGCCGGCACAGGCCGCCGGCGCGTTCGCTGTCGCGCCGCATTTCCATCAATTGTTCCGCCCGTCCCAGCCTGACCAGGCTGTAGAGGGTCTGTCGCAATCCGTGCCGCTGGCGCGCGCTGGCTTGCGGTCCGTGCAGGGCCGCGATCAACTCTTCGATGAGGTATTCCGTTTTGCGCGTCGGCATAGTCTATTCCTATGAATTTCTGACGTGCAATTATTGCTTTGCAATCAGCCCGACAGTTTGATATGCGTCAATCGTGCTCACTGCGAGCGGAACGGGTGGCATGATGATCAGCTCCAACCTACCGAGCGTCCGCTCGTTTAATGGAGATTCATCATGAAGACAAAAATCACTTTGCTGGCAGGGGTGCTGTGCGCGCTGAGCGCCTGTTCCACGACCGATATGACGGACAAGCAGGCCAGCGGCACCGATAGTTACGGGTCGCCGGGTTCGGCGGGGAGCACGGCCGCCGCCGCCACGTCCGGGTCGTCCGGCACGCCGGGGGGCTGGAGCGCTTCGGGAACCACGGGCACGGCCGGCGCGGCCGCCGCCGGCATGGACCAGGCCGGCGCGCAGCGCAGCACCACCGGCACCATGCAAAGCTGGAGCGGCGTGGTGACGGCGATCGATCCCATCCTGAGGCAGGACGCGATGGCGATGGGCGCCGGCGCCGTGGGGGCCGCCGCCGTGGGCGGCACGATGAGCAGGGAGGGTTCGCCGACGGACAAGGTCTACCGCGTGACCATGCGCGCCGACGACGGCACCACGCAGACGGTCATCGTCGAAAACATGCCCAGCTATAAGACGGGCGACCGCGTGCGCAGCACCAACGGCTCGGTGCAGCGCGAGTAGCCGGTGGGCGGCTAGTACAGTTGCTCGACCTGGTAGCCGCGCTCGCGCAGCAGTTCCGGCAGGCTGTTGTCGCCCACCAGGTGCAGCAGGCCCACGCCCACAAAGGCGACTTGGTCCGTTTTCATGATGTCCTCGATGGAGGCGGCCATTTCCGGATTGCGCTTGCCCAGCAGCGTACGCTCCATGAAGGCGGCCGACACGGTGTCGCCGCTGACCAGCGTTTTCCACGCCGCCTTGATGCCGGGCGCGTCCGCCGTGCTCCAGGCGTCGATCAGGCCGGCCGTTTTCTTCAGCGACACGCCGCTGGCCAGTTCGGCCAGGTTCTCGCGCAGATAGGCCTCCTGTTGCGCATCGTCCAGGGTGTCGAACAGGCTGAGCTGGTAGTCCGCGCTCTCCAGTTCACGCAGCGGCTTGCGCTGCCGCATCGCGGTCGACAGCAGATACTGCTCCACGCCATTGCTGCGCGCGTAGCCGTGGCGCTCGATCTCGGCGCCCACCAGGATGTTGGCCAGCAGCCAGGGCTTGTACTGTTCCATGCCGGCCAGCGACATGCCGGCGCGCGCCATCGCCTGCTCCAGCAATTGCAGGGTTTCCGGCGACAGGTGCCGGCGCACCGAATCGCCGGGCGCGTAGCGGGCGTAGCGGGCCAGCGCGCGCTGGAACTGGTCGTTAGCGCGCACGTCCAGCTCCAGCACCAGCGTGGTGGAGTCGGCCAGCGCGCGGGTCACCTGCGGCTCCAGCGGGAAGAAGGCCTGCTTGCCCACGTGGACCGTGCCGAACAGGTAGCTGGTCTTGCCGGCGTTTTGCACGCGGTACAGTGCGCCGCGGCGCGGCGCGGCCTGCTCGGCCAGCGCCGCGGCGCCTTCCGACAGGTGAGGATTGATACTCATGTCCATGGTGTGTCCTGGCAGGCAAACCGCGCACAAAAGTGCACAGATTGACAATAAAGTGCGACGCATAAACTTCCCCCTGCCGGGTCCATTGACGGTTCGGCAATCAGCGATGGGTGGGTGTAGGGTGAAACAGGAAAGGCGGGATAAACGGCCTAGCTGTTATTGATGGTAAGACTTATTTTGCCGCGAGGGAACCAATTTCTTGGCGGAAGGAATCAAATACAACGCGGCGTCCGGGGCGGACGCCGCGCCCGGGGCGTCAACGTGCCAGTTCGACCAGCACAGCCGTGTACATCTGCAGATTCAGCAGCAACTGTGCGTTGGTGATGTATTCATGTTCCGAGTGGCCGGTGTAGGGCATGCCGGGCATGGCCGGGCCGAAGGACACCGCTTTCGGGAACAGGCGGGAGTTGGTGCCGCCGCCGATCGAGATCGGCCTGGCGCCGCGCGCGCCCGTGTAGTGCTCGAACACGTCCAGCAGCACCGGCACCTGCGGCGCGTCCGTCTGCACCCAGGGCTCGCCGATCTCCAGCGCCATGCGCGCCTGCGGCGCGTGCAGGCGCTTCCACTGGCCGAAGGCTTGCTGGAACTGCTCCTTCAGTTCCGCCGCCGGCTTGCCGCGCGGCCGCCGCAGGTTGATGTTGAGCTCGATGGCGCCGACCTTCTGCTTCAGCACCGTGGGCGCCACCGTCATGCGGCCCATGAAGGCGTCGCGGTAGGCCACCTTGCCGAAGCGCTCGCCATACAGGCCGGTACCCACCAGGTCGTTCAGGAAGCGCACCATGGAAGCGGCCGGCGTGCCGGTCCAGGGCCGCACCTTCAGCGCGTCGGCCAGCATGCTGATGGCGTTCACGCCGTCCTCCGGCTTGGACGAGTGCGCGGACAGGCCCAGCGCCGTCACCTTCAGTTCGCGCCCCTGCCACGCGTAGTCGTAGCGCATGCCCTTCTGGCGCGCGGCGCGCTGGCGGATCTGCGCCTCCAGCGCGCGCGTGGCGTTGCCGATCACGGCGCTGGCGTCCTCCGGGATCTGGCTGCCGAAGAAGCCGCCCGCGAACTCCGTCAGCACGGGTTCCTTGCCGGCGGCCGGCGCGGCCATCGCCGGCATCGTCACCGTCACCGCGCCCCAGCCCTTCTCCGCCGTCACCACCGGGTATTCGGAATCGAGCGTGATGTTCATCTGCGGCGGCAAATGGGTTTTCAGGAATTCCTCCAACGGCCCCCAGTCCGATTCCTCGGCCATGTACACATACAGTTCCAGCCGCTTTTTCAGCGGCAGGGCGCTGTCCTTGATGGCCTTCATCGCGTACAGCGCGGTGGCGATCGGCCCCTTGTCGTCCTCGGCGCCGCGGGCGATCAGGCGGCCCGGTTCGGAGGTGGCGTCCAGTTCGAACGGCGACTTGGCCCACTTGGCCGGATTCACCGGCTGCACGTCGCCGTGCGTGATGATGCCCACGCGGTCGGAACTGTCGCCGTGGCCGATCACCAGCACGTGACCGTGGTCCTCGAAATCGAAGCCCAGGCGCGCCGCCTCCTCGCCCAGGAATTTCTTGAAACCGAGGTGCTGTGGATTCTTGTCGAAAGGCACGGCCGGGTCGGCCACCGTGTTGTAGCGGACCATGCCGGCCAGGCTGGCGGTCAATTGCTGGGGATAGACCGCCAGCGCGTAGCGCGCGATCTCGGTGGCGGGTTCGCTGAGCGGCATGGCGTGCAGCGGCGCGGTCAGGAGTGGAGCTTGCAGGAGCAAAGCCAAGGACGCGAGTTTTTTCAGCATGTTTCCCCTATCGGTAATGCGCCATTATCTTGTTCAGTTCGCCGTCGTGCAACAGTTTGTCGATGGCGCGATTGACCTCGTCCACGCTGACGCCGCTCCTGGGCGACACCGCGCACTGGGTGAGATAGGTGCGCACCAGCAACGGCGGATGAATATCCAGCTTGCCCCCCTGCTTGCGGTAGTAATCGACGAACAAGGTCAGCGTCGACACGTGGCGCACGCGGCCCAGGCTCAGCTTGCGCAGGTTGTTCCAGCCGGAAACCGCGTCGGCGCGGCGGAAGCGCTCGCCCAGCGCCTGTTCCAGGTCCGGATACACATAGCCGAGCACCGTGCCGATCTGCTGGTCGGCCAGGTCCGCCAGCGCGCGCGGCCGCTCGACGCCGCGGCTGGTCACCACCACCTCGCTGTAGGGGAAGAAATGCTGGGTCCAGTGCAGCTTGCCCGGCAGCCAGGGCGCCATGTACAGGCAGACGATGTCGCCCTGGCCCTGCTCCAGCGCCTGGGCGATGCGCTTGCGCGGCAGGCTGCGGAACACGGCCGTGCGGCCCAGGAGCTTGGCCAGCGCCTGGCCCAGGTCGTAATGCATGCCGGCCACCACCCTGCCGTCGCGCGCCTCCGCCAGGGGCATCTGGGCCCCGGTATCGGCCAGCACGATCAACGGCGCGGCGCGCGCGCAGCACGGGAGCGCGCCGAGGACGCCAAACACCGTGCTCAGCAGCAGGTGGCAAGAGCGTTTCATGATGGATACCAAGTCTACAGGAAAGCCCCCGCGCACGGCAGGGCCATCATTGAATCCGGACACGCCGCCCCGATATGCCTGCCATGATCCCCTATTCCATACTCGACCTGTCCCCCATCGCCGAAGGCGGCGATGCCCGCACCTCGCTGCGCAACACGCTGGACCTGGCGCAACACGGCGAACGCTGGGGCTACCGGCGCTACTGGCTGGCCGAACACCACGGCATGCCCGGCATCGCCAGCGCCGCCACGGCGGTGGTGATCGCGCACGTGGCGGCCGGCACCGCCACCATCCGCGTGGGCGCCGGCGGCGTGATGCTGCCCAACCACTCGCCGCTGGTGATCGCCGAGCAGTTCGGCACGCTGGAGGCGCTGCACCCGGGCCGCATCGACCTCGGCCTGGGCCGCGCGCCCGGCTCCGACCAGGCCACCGCGCGCGCGCTGCGGCGCAACCTGGCCTCCGACGCGGACGAGTTTCCGCAGGACGTGCAAGAGTTGCAGGACTACATGTCCGACGCGCCGCGCCAGCGCATCCTCGCCGTGCCCGGCAAGGGCGCCAAGGTGCCGCTCTGGATCCTGGGCTCCAGCCTGTACGGCGCCCAGGTGGCCGCGCATTTCGGCCTGCCCTACGCCTTCGCCTCGCATTTCGCGCCGGCCCAGATGACGCAGGCCATCGCCCTGTACCGCGCCAATTTCCGTCCCTCGGCGCAACTGGACCAGCCCTACGTCATGCTGGGCTACAACGTGTTCGCCGCCGACACCGACGCGGAGGCGCAACTGCTCGCCACGTCGATGCAGCAAGCCTTCGTCAACCTGCGCAGCGGCCGCCCCACGCGATTGCCACCGCCGCTGGACGGCTACCGCGGCACGCTGGGGCCGCAGGAAAACGCCATGCTCGACTCGGTGCTGTCCTGCGCCGCGATCGGCGCGCCGGACACCGTCGCCGAACAGTTGCGCGCCTTCGCCGCCAGCACCCAGGCCGACGAGCTGATGATCACCTCGCAGATCTTCGACCACGCCAAACGGCTGCGCTCCTACGAGATCACGTCCGAGGTGTGGCGCCAACTGGCGCACGACTGATACCGACCATATCGGCGGCCGGCGGCGCGGCGCGCCGATCGACACTACAATGGCCCTCCCGTTACCAGGAGTGCCATTGTCCACCTCCCACCCACCGCCGCTCGCGCGCGGCATGGTGCTGCTGCTGGCCACCGCCACCGGCCTCATCGTCGCCAACCTGTACTACGCCCAGCCGCTGGTCGGCCCCATCAGCCGGGCCACCGGCCTGTCGGCGGGCGCCGCCGGCCTGATCGTCACCCTGACGCAGCTCGGCTACGTCGCCGGCATGGTGTTCATCGTGCCGCTGGGCGACCTGCTGGAGAACCGCCGCCTGATCGTCACGACGCTGGGCGCCACCGCCCTCGCCCTGCTGGGCGCGGCCTTCGCCGGCAACGCCGCCCAGTTCCTGCTGGCCGCCTTCTGCGTCGGCCTGGGCTCGGTCGCCGCGCAGGTGGTGGTGCCCTTCGCCGCCCACCTGTCGCCCGAGCATTTGCGGGGCGAGAGCGTGGGCAAGGTCATGAGCGGGCTGATGCTCGGCATCATGCTGGCCCGGCCCGTCTCCAGCCTGGTGACCGACTTGCTGGACTGGCACGCCGTCTTCGTGCTGTCGGCCATCGCCACGGCCGCGCTGGCGCTGCTGCTGCGCCGCCGGCTGCCCGAGCGCAAGCCGCGGTCGTCGCTGGCCTATCCCGCGCTGCTGGCCTCGCTGTGGCATCTGTTGAAGACCACGCCCATCCTGCGCCGCCGCGCCGCCTACCAGGCCTGCATGTTCGGCGCCTTCAGCCTGTTCTGGACCACGGTGCCGCTGGCGCTGGCCTCGCCCCGCTTCGGCCTGTCGCAGAGCGGCATCGCCGTGTTCGCGCTGCTGGGCGTGGCCGGCGCCGTCGCCTCGCCCATCGCGGGACGGCGCGCCGACCAGGGCGAGAGCCGCTCCACCACCGGCGTGGCCATGCTGGCCGCGCTGCTGGCCTTCGGCGCGCCGCTGCTGCCGGACGGCGGCCGCGGCGTCGACCTGGGCCTGCTGGTGTTCGCCGCCATCATGCTGGACGCGGGCGTGTCCGCCAGCCTGGTCACGGGCCAGCGCGCCATCTTCGCGCTGGGCGCGGAGGCCCGCAGCCGCCTGAACGGCCTGTACATGGCGCTGTTCTTCAGCGGCGGCGCGATCGGCTCCTCGCTGGGCGGCTGGATGTACGCCGCCCACGGCTGGCGCGGCGCGCTGGCCGCCGGCCTGCTGTTCCCCGCCACCGCGCTGGCCATCTACGCCACCGAGTTCACCGGCAAGGGAGCGCGCGCGCGGGCGCGCTGACTCCCTCCTTTGCCAGAGCGGCGGCTGGCCTTATAGCAGACGCGGAAATGGTGTAAAAGTGTCAAAGTTCCCCCGTTGACCAGCCCTTATTTTGAAACGGAGAGAACCATGTCCTACAACACCCTGCTGACCCCGCAAGACTGCGTGCTGGCGCTGATCGACCACCAGCCGCAAATGCTGTTCGGCACCATGTCTCACGAGCGCACCACCATCCTGCACAACGCGCAGATCCTGGCCAAGTCGGCCAAGCTGTTCGGCGTGCCGACCATCCTCACCACCATCGCCGCCGAGTCCTTCAGCGGCCACCTGATCCCGGAGATCCAGTCCGTGTTCCCGGACCAGAAGCCGATCGACCGCACCTCGATGAATTCGTGGGAAGACCAGGCCTTCAAGGACGCCATCAAGGCCACCGGCCGCAAGCGCGTGATCATCGCGGGCCTGTGGACCGAGGTGTGCGTGACCTTCCCGACCCTGCAGATGCTGGCCGAGGGCTATGAGATCTTCGTGCCGGTGGACGCCTGCGGCGACACCACGGTGGAGGCGCACGACCGCGCCATCCAGCGCATGATCCAGGCCGGCGCCACGCCGACCAACTCGCTGCAATGGATGTGCGAACTGCAGCGCGACTGGGCCCGCGGCGAGACCTACGACGGCTGCATGGAGATCTTCAAGGCGCACTCGGCCTACGGCATCGGCATCCGCTACGCCAAGCAGATCCTGGGCGAACACGCCAACGAGGGCGGCCACTAAGCACCGGGCGCCAAGCGCCGCATCGCGTCCCCAGGGACAGCCGCGCCGCCGGACGCGCGGCCGTCCCCACCTCCCCCTCCAAGTCGACCACGCCCCCGTGTCGCGCTAGCATGCGTTTCACCGCCGCACGATAGAGGAACCACTCTATTTTTTTTGCTGCTGCCGAAACGCAAATCATGCGTTAATAAATTACAAAAAGATCAAGAACGGTCCGAATAAAAATAGCACGATCGTTCGTATTGGAGACATGGGAAATGATTCGAACGCATACGGGGCGCGCGGCGGGGCACGCCATGAACGGGGGCGTCGCATGAGCTATTCATCCGCCTTGCATCTGGTGCGCGGCGTGAAGTCGCGCCTGGCCAACTCCGGCGTGGAGGCCGAGTCCCTGTTCCAGCTCGCCGGCCTGGACGAGGGCGACGGCCTGGCCTGCGAGCCGCTGGAACTGTCGGACAAGCTGAGCCACCTGTGGACGCTGCTGGTCGAGCACTCGGGCGACCCGCTGATCGGCCTGAAGATCTCCTCCCCGCACCGCCTCGGCTGGCTGGGCGTAATGGGCCACATCATGCTGGTCTCGCCCACCGTGCAGAGCACCATCGAACGCTGCCACGGCCACACCCGGGTCGGGCTGGTGCTGCCCGGCTTGCAGCGCGAGGTGCCGCGGCAGCGCTACGACTTCGTCTGGTGCGTGCTGCTGCGCAGCCTGCGCTGCGCCGCCGGCCGCGACGACGCCTCGCCGGTGCTGCTCGAATACGCCTTCCCCGAGCCGGCCAACGCCGCGCTGTACGCCGAGACCTTCGGCTGCCCGGTGCGTTTCAACCGCCCGCACAACGTGATGGAGTTCGCCGACACCGACCTGGTGGCGGCGCTGCCGGACTACCGCGGCAACGGCGTGCTGGCCGGCCTGGCCACGGCCCAGCCGCCCACCATCACCGCGCGCGTGCAAAGCATGGTGGCGCTGATGCTGCCGAAAGGCCCGCCGCACCGCGAGGACGTGGCCGCCCACATGATGATGAGCGAACGCACGCTGCAGCGCCGCCTGGCCGAGGAAGGCACCAGCTTCACCGCGCTGGTCGACGACACCCGGCGCGAGCTGGCGCGCCAGTCGCTGGCCGCCGGCGAGCTGTCGCTGAAGATGCTGACCTTCCAGCTGGGATTCTCCGAGCCGAGCGCCTTCTACCGCGCCTGCAAGCGCTGGTTCGGCATGACCCCGTCCGACATCCTCAACCACGCGCCGCGGCGCGAGCGCCTGACGGACGGCGCCTGGGATGGTTCAAACGGGATCACAACGAAACGCTGAGCGGGAACAGCCCGGCGGGCGCGCTCACCTCAGCAGGATGGCCTTGCGGTAGGGCGCGACCGGGGGGCGCGGGAACTGCACCGAGGCGTAGGAATTGCGGAAGCAGGCGGCCTTCGCGTTCTCCACGTCGGTCAGCGAACTGGCCACCTTGCCGCTGGCGTCCAGCACCAGGATGATGGTGACCGGGTGCTTGGATTTGTCGTGGCAGCCGCCCTTCTCGTCGAGCTTGTTCTTGTTGTTGAAGGCGATGGAGACGTCCTCGTACTGGGTCGCCTTGTCGTTCGGGAACTGCGCGTTGAACTTCGCCATTTCGCCGACGAACTCGGGGTTCTTCGGCGGCGGCGCCTCCTCCTGCTGCTGGGCCTGCGATTGCTGGGACTGCGGGACGGACGCGCAGCCCGCCGCCAATACCGCCACCGCGAGCATCGCCAATTTGAAGCAATGTGTACGCATATTTTTCTCCTTGTGGGATCAAACTGCCGGGTCCAAGCACCGGGTCTTAACTGCTGAGCTATTCTACCGGCCGGTGTCGAAGCGGGCATTTGCATTTCCGCGCTGCAAAAGCCGTGCTAGTATTTGCCATTCCGTCAACTACCAGCCACCGGACGATGACCGCCGCCGCCGCACCCTCCCCGCAGCTTTACGCCCGCCTCTGCGGCGCCGCTTATCTGGGCATCGTCGCCCTCGGCGTGTGCGGGGAACTGGCGGTGCGCGGGACCGTCGTCGTGTCCGGCGACGCGGCGGCCACCGCGGCCAACATCCACTCCTCGGAGGCGCTGTGGCGCGCCGGCATCGCGGGGGACCTGCTGATGCACGTCCTGGACGTGCCGGTGCTGGTGCTGCTGTATTTGTTGCTCAGACCCGTAGGCCGCGGCCTCGCGCTGTTCGCGACCGCGGCCCAGGCGGTGCAGACCGCCGTCCTGGCCGTCAACAAACTCGTCCTGCTGGCGCCGCTTTTCCTGCTGGGCGAGGCCGCCTACCTGAAGGCGTTCACGCCGGAGCAGCTGCAAGCCCTCTCCTACGTGGCGATCAGGATGCACGCCTTTGGCTTCGGCATCGGCCTCGTTTTCTTCGGCTGCGCCTGTCTCGCGCGCGGCTATCTGATCTTCCTTAGCGGCTACCTGCCGAAGGCGCTGGGCGTGCTGATGGCGCTGGCGGGGCTATGCTATCTGATCAACAGCTTCGCCATGCTGCTCGCGCCCGCCCTCGCGCGCGCCATTTTCCCCGCCATCCTGCTGCCACCCTTCGTGGCCGAGCTGGCCTTGTCCTTGTGGCTGCTTGCCAAGGGCGTCGACGTGGCGGGTTGGCGGCGGGTGTCGGAGCGGCGCGCCGACGTCCCATAAGCACTACAATCCCGAACAGCCCCTACCAGGAGAAACGCAAATGATGCTGAAGTTGATACCCAAAGTATTCTTCGACCACATGGACGAGGGGCTCGACCTGTTCGTGAACTGCCTGGGATTCGAGATCCTCCACCACGACGGCGGGCTGGCGGTGGTCGGCAGGGACGGCGCCAAGGCCTATGTCATGGAAAGCCCCGAATACGCGGCCAAGGACCGGCCGGAGATCGCGATAGAAACCGACACCATCGAGGAGATCCACAAGGACATCGCGGCCAGACGCCCTGACATGCTGCATCCCAACGTCCCCCGCGTCACGCAAAGGCCATGGGGCGCGCTCGAGTTCGCGGTGCTGGACAAGACCGGCGTCTGCATCGTGTTCCGCCAGTGGCCGGCGGCGGGCTGAAGGGGCCGCGCGAGGGACCTGCTACAGCTTCCACCACGCCTGTTTGAGGCCAAGCAGGTGCACCACGCCGAACAGCACGCAGATGGCGGAACTCGCCAGCCAGAACGCCGTGCTGTTGTCGGGGAAGACCAGTATCAGCGGCGGGAACGCCAGGCCGCGCAGAAAGTAGATGGCGGTGATGAAGCACAGCGCCAGCCGCACATAGGGCAGCTTGCGGATCACGCCCGCGCCGGACAGCGCGTACAGCGCCCACACCGACAACAGGCAAGCCATGGCCAGCGCCATCGCGGTGGGCAGCCAGTGCCCCGCCAGGTCCATCCGCGCCACGCGCTCGCCCGCGCCCAGAAAGCGGTACCATGGCGCGCCGAAGACGACGCAGCCCAAGTGCAGCAGCGCCGCGAAGCCGCTCAACGCCGCGCCGGCGATCAGGTAGTTGTTACGTTCTGTGTTCATTGTTCTTCACGGTCTTGGGAATGTCCGACTATACCCACTGGGAACAGGGCGCGCAAATCCATCACACCTTCACAAACCAGCGGCGCCGCCACATGAACCAGGCGATGGCGAACATCGCCGCGTTGAACAGCAGCGCGTGCAGCAGCGACGCGGCCTCCGGCTGCAGGGGCAGCGCCTCGAGCGGGGCGTAGAGGACGGCGCCCAGCGAGCGCGGGGCGTCGCCGGTTCCCGCCACCTGGGTGAACATCAGCGTCTTCGCCACCAGTCCGGACAGCGCGAACAGGAACAGCGCGTTCATGCCGTAGATGGTGAAGAACAGCATCGCCGACTGCGCCCTGGCGCGCAGCCAGCGGGACGGATTGGCGTCCAGCAGCCAGTAAAAGACGGAGAACATCAGCAGCGCCCAGCCGCTCATGAGCAGGCAGTAGGACACGCTCCACAGGCATTTGTTGATCGGCATGAGGACCACGTCCAGCATCGCGCCCGCCAGCAGGAAGGCCAGGCCGGCCAGCTGCATCCACACCGTCTGCCCCGCCTTGTTGCGCGGCGCCAGCAGCCAGCGACCGGTCAGCACGCCAATCAACTGGCTGCACAGCGCGGGGATGGTGGTGAACAGCCCTTCCGGGTCCCAGGTCCTGGCGGCGGCCCACATATGGCCGCCGAGGAACTGGCGGTCCAGCCATGAGCCGAAGTCGCGGCCCGGTTCGAGCACGCCGGCGCCAACCACGCCGTGCGCGTCCGGCACCGGCACCAGCAGCATCGCGGCGCTGTAGAAGGCCAGCAGGCCCACGATCCACGCGATCAGCTGGCGCCACGTGAAGTAGACCACCAGCGGCGCGGCCAGCGCGGTGCACAGCGCGATGCGCTGCAGCACGCCCGGAATGCGCACGGTGGACAGGTCGAACTGGGGGAACAGGTTGAGCAGGAGGCCGATCAGGAAAATCAGCGCCGCGCGCTTGAACAGCTTATGCAGCAAGGCGCCCTTGTCCGCGCCGGCGTCGGCCTGGCGGCCCAGCGAGAACGCCATGGAGATGCCGCCGATGAAGAGGAAGAAGGGGAAGATCCAGTCGGTGAAGGTCCAGCCGTTCCATTTGGCGTGCGCCAGTTGCGAATACAGGTGGTCCCAGTCGCCCGGATTGTTCACCAGCAGCATGGCGGCGATGGTGAAGCCGCGGAAGGCGTCCAAGGAGGCGAGGCGTGCGGATTTCAATGCGGAGTCCCTATTTCTGGCGCGTACCCAGCGACGCGCGACCCCAGATGATACTGTGAACTGGTACTAGAAGTGGTATTAGAGCCCCAAAAAACAGCGACTTAAAACCGGGGACAGACCCTGCGCGCCAGATGCCGCGGCAATGGCACGGGACGCCGGTCGCGGGTCTGTCCCCGGGTGGGATTACTTGGCGCGGGCCTTGCCGAAGGCGTCGCCGGCCTTCCACTCGGGCATCCTGGGCGCGTCGGCGACCATGCGGCCCAGGTTCAGCGTGAACTGCGCCTGCTGCGTCATGCCGGACAGGTCCCAGCTCGGATCGTATTCGTCCGTCACCTGGTGGTACTTCTTGGCGTAGGCGTCGGTCTTCACCTTCGCGGCGGCCTTGTCGCCTAGGTATTCCTTGCCCGCGTCGATCGAGAACGCCGGCACGCCCACCTTGGCGAAGCTGAAGTGGTCGCTGCGGAAGTAGCCGCCGGCCAAGTCGGGCGCCGCCACCGAGATGGTCATGTTCATGGCCTTGGCGGTGGCCTCGGCCATCCTGCCCAGGTCCGTGCGCTCGCTGCCCTGGGTGCCGATGTCGCTGGTCAGGCCCACGTAGTTCAGGCTGTCCAGGTTCAGGTTGGCGGCGGTCTTGGCCAGCGGCCACAGCGGCGCGGTGGCGTAGGCGGCGCTGCCCAGCAGGCCCTGCTCCTCGGCCGCCACCCACAGGAACATCTGGCTGCGCTTGGCCGGGCTGGCCGAGGCCTCCTTGGCCATCGCCAGCAGCGCGGCCACGCCGGAGGCGTTGTCGACGGCGCCGTTGAAGATGGTATCTCCCTCGGTGCCCTGCTTGCCCAGGTGGTCCCAGTGCGCGCTGTAGATCACCACTTCATCCTTCAGCTTGGGATCGGTGCCCGGCACCACGCCGGCCACGTTGAACTGCTCCAGGTTGCGCACGGCGGCCTTCATCTCGCCGGCCACCCTGGCCTTCAGCGGCACCGGCTGGAAGTCCTTGCGCTCGGCGGCGGCGCGCAGCGCGTCCAGGTCCTGGCCGCCGGCCTTGAACAGGGCGCGCGCGGCGTCCTCGGTCATCCAGCCCTGCAGCGCGGTGCCCAGCTTGCCCTGCGCCAGCTGGAAGCGTTCCACGCCGTCCCAGCTGTTCTGGATCACGCTCCAGCCGTAGGAGGCGGTCGGCGTGGTGTGGATCAGCAGCACGCCGGCCGCGCCCTGGCGGGCGGCCTCCTCGAACTTGTAGGTCCAGCGGCCGTAATAGGTCAGCGACTTGCCGCCGAAGCGGTTCGGCGCCTCGGCGGTCGGCTGCGGATCGTTCACCATCATGACCAGCACCTTGCCCTTCAGGTCCTGGCCCTTGAAGTCGTTCCAGCCCTCCTCCGACGCGGTGATGCCGTAGCCAACGAACACCAGGTCCGCGTTCAGGCTGTGGACGGCCTTCGCGTCGCCCGGCGCCCACACCCAGTCCTTGCCGAAGGCGGCCGGCAGCGCGGCGCCGTTGGCCTCCAGGCGCAGCGAGCTCTCGGCCGGCTGCGACTTCACGCCGGCGATCCTCACGGCCTGGCGGTAGCTATTGCCAGACACCGGTTTCAGGCCGGCGGCCAGCGCCTGGGTTTCGATGTAGGCGACGGTCAGGTCGCCGCCGCGCTGGCCGGTGCCGCGGCCTTCCAGCAGGTCGCTGGCGAGGAAGGCGAGGTGGGCGCGCAGGGGCGCTTCCTGGACTTTGGGCGCGCCCTTGGCGGTGGTGCCGCCTGCCGCGTGCGCTGGGAAGGCGAACGCCAGGCTGGTGGCCAGTGCGGTCGCGATCAGGGTGGGGAACATTTTCTGCATGGTGTCCTGTTACGAAAAGTGTAATTCGAGGATAGGTGACGCGGTTTTGCCGCGCGAACATTGTATGCGAACTCGGCGCCGCCACCATTGCGCGCCGCAACATCGCCGAGGCGAGCCGAGCCCCATTTGGGGCCAGGCCCCAAATGGGGCTCAGCCCGCCTCGCGGTTGACGCGCCGGGCGCGGCTCGGGGATACTCTGCGGATGACGCCTCCCCGCACTCCCTACGTCGGCCGTTTCGCGCCCTCCCCCACCGGTCCCCTGCACATTGGCTCGCTGGTCGCGGCCATGGCCAGCTACCTGGACGCCAAGGCCCGCCACGGCCGGTGGCTGGTGCGCGTGGAGGACCTGGACCGCGACCGCAACGTGGCCGGCGTCGACCAGCACATCCTGGCCTCGTTGCTGAGGTGCGGCATGCAATGGGACGGCGAGGTGACTTGGCAGACGCGACGCACCGCGCTGTACGAGGCGGCCCTGGAACGGCTGGGCGACGCGATCTACCCGTGCGCCTGCTCGCGCAAGGAGATCCAGGATTCGCAGCTGCGCCAGGGACAGGGCGGCGGCTCGGCGCTGGTGTATCCGGGCACCTGCCGCGGGGGCTTGGCGCCGGGCAAGGCGGCGCGCGCGCTGCGCCTGCGCACGCCGCTGGAGCCGCATTGCGTGATCTGCTTCGAGGACCGCTGGCATGGCCGGGTGTGCCAGGACCTGACCGCCGAGGTGGGCGACTACGTGGTGCGCCGCGCGGACGGCTTCTGGGCCTACCAGTTGGCGGTGGTGGTGGACGACGGCGCGCAGGGCGTCACCGACATCGTGCGCGGCGCGGACCTGCTCGACTCGACGCCGCGCCAGATCTACCTGCAGCGCCTGCTCGGCCTGCCGCTGCCGGCCTATCTGCACGTGCCCGTGGTGGTCAACGCGGACGGCGAGAAGCTGTCCAAGCAGACCGGCGCGCAGGCCTTCGACGACGGCGCGCCGGCCGCGAGCCTGCTGAGATCGGCGCTGCTGCCCGCCGCGCGCTTCCTGGGGCTGGACCCGCGGGCCGATAGCATCGACGAGTTCTGGCGCCAGGCCGTGCCGGCGTGGGCGCGGATGCTGGCCGCGCGCGGCGCCATGCGCGGCGCGGCGCGCGACGAGACGCCCGCTGCGCCGCCCAATGCGGCGCCCGACGCTGCGCCCGGCGCGGCGCCCTAACCGCCCTATTCGCCCCTACGCGCCCTGAGCGCCCTACGCGCCCATCAGCGCCGCGTAGCGCGCCAGCACGGCGTCGTGCTCGCCGCTTTCGGCCAGCTTGGCGGCCGCGTAGGCGCGCGTGGTCTCCAGCAGCCGGTAGCGCGCCGCGCCGGTGTCGGCCACCGTCGCCAGCATCGATTTGCTGACCAGGTTGGACAAGGCCTCCATCGCCTGTTCCATCGCCGCCTCCATCCCGCCGCCGTGGTCCGCGCCGATGTGCAGCGCCTCCTCCAGCGTGAAGCGGCGGCGGAACACGGACAGGCGGTGCAGCATCCTGCGTTCCCGCTCGCCCAGCAGCGCGTAGCTCCAGTCCAGCGTGGCCTCCAGCGTGCGGTGCCGGGCCTTGGCGGTGCGCCGTCCGCCCTTGAGCAGTTGGCAGCAATCGTCCAGCCGCACGGCCAGGCCGCGCACGCCGAACAGCTCCACGCGCGCCGCCGCCAGCTCGATCGCCAGCGGGATGCCGTCCAGCCGGCGGCAGATCTCGACAATCTGCGGCACGTCGGCGTCGTCCAGCCGCACGCCCGCCGCGCTGGCCTGCACGCGCTCGGCGAACAGCTGCGCCGCGGGATACGCCAGCGCCCGCGCCAGCGTCATGCCGGCCGCGCCGGATTCGGGCGGCTGCTCCAGCACCTGCAGGCGGTGCACCCACTCGCCCTCGGCCCGCAGCGGCTCGCGGCTGGTGGCCAGCAGGCGCACGCCCTGGGCGCCCTGCAGCATCCGCTCGGCCAGCAGCGACACCGGCTCCAGCAGGTGTTCGCAGCTGTCCAGTATCAGCAACAGGTGGTGGCTGCGCAGCGCGCCGATGATTGCCGCCAGGTCGGCCCGCTCGGGGTTTTCCATCACCAGCGCGGCGGCCAAGGCCCGCGGCACCTGGGACGCGTCCGTCAGCGGCGCCAGGTCGACGAACACCACGCCCTGCCGCCACTGTGGCTGCATGTGTTCGGCCGTGGCCAGCGCCACCGTGGTCTTGCCGATGCCGCCCGTGCCGGTGATGGTGACGAAGCGCCGTTCGGCCAACTGCTCGGCCAGCGCGGCCACCGTGTGTTCGCGGCCGAACACGCGCGTGGGTTGCGGCGGCAGGCCCTCGCCCTGCGGCAGGTAGACCACCTGGGCGGCGTCCCCGCCGGGCGGCGTGGACGGCGGCGCGCCGGCTCCGCCGCGCACCACCGGCGCGGTGAAGCAGTAGCCCCGCCCCACCACGCTTTCGATGTGGCGCCCGCCCAGCGTCTTGCGCAGCGCGGCCACGTGCACCCGCAGGTTGCCCTCCTCGACGATGGTGTCGGGCCAGGCGCGGGCGATCAACTGGTCCTTGGTGACGGTCTCGCCCGCGCGCTCCAGCAGCACATGCAGGATGTCGATGGCGCGGCTGCCCAGCCGGATCGGCCGCCCCTCGTCATACAGCATGCGCCGCGTCGGATAGAACCGGAACGACGAAAACGCCAGCACCGGTTCGGGGGACTCAGTCGCCTCGTAAAACATACTAGCCTTTCATTGCAACAGCGGTGTCAGGCCCGATTGTATCAATTGATACGGGATTCGGCTGGAACGCGCGCCGGCGTGCATAATGCGGGTTCGCAGACAGGACGCCCCGCATGAACGAACCCAACCGCCCCCGCTTCACCCCGCAAGGCCTGATCCCCACGCCGGAACAGACCGCCATCCAGCAGGCCCAGAACAAGGTGGCGCTGGTGGCGGCCAACGCCGGGGCGGCCAAGACCACCACCTTGGCGCTGCGCATCGGCGAGGCGCTGGCGCACAAGCTGGCGCCCGAGCAGATCCTGGCGCTGACCTTCACGCCGGAGGCGCGCGACGTGATGCGCCAGCGCCTGCTGGACGTGGGCATCCCCTACGCCAGCGCCGCCCGGGTCGAGGTGGCCACCTTCGAGGACTTCGCCACCGCCGCGCTGGCGCGCCTCGAGGGCGGCGCGGCCGAGCGCGTGGAGCAGGCGCGCCAGCTCAAGCCCTGCGCGCTGCGGGCGCTGGAGCGGGTGGCCGAGCGCTACACGGGCAAGGTGGAGTACCTGGACATCCGCACCCACAACATCGCGCTCAGCCAGTTCCTCGACATCCAGCTCACGCTCAAGGCCACCATGGCGCTGGACGGCGTGGACGCCGAATACATCGGCGTCGAGGAGGCGGCCGAGCTGCTGAAGACGCCGCTGGTGGACTACCTGGCCACGCTGGAGTACGAAACGTTGCGCAAGGGCGGCGACGAGGAGGTGCAGTTCCGCGGCCCCTACGACGCCACCTACGATCTGGCCTGCCAGCTGTCGCAGGCGCCGGAAAGCGCCGACGCGCTGCCCGGCTACCGGGTGGTGGTGTGCGACGAGCTGCACGACCTGAACGAGGCCGCCTTCCGCATCCTGAACGCGCTGATCGCGCGCCCCACCTGCTACTTCGTGGGCGCCGGCGACGTCGACCAGGTGATCCACTCCAAGCTGGGGGCCAGCGAGGAGTTCATGGAGCGCCGCTTCGCGCAGGTCTATCCCGGCGTGAAGCGCTACCCGCTGACCCACACCTGGCGCCACGGCCCGCACCTGGCCTACGCCATGCGCGAGCTGAAGGACAAGCCGGTGGAATCGAGCCTGCCGCTGCACACCGAGATCCGGCAGGCGCACTACGGCGCCGGCGCCGGCTGCGGCGAGCGCGTGGTGGAGGCGGTGAAGGCGTGGAAGCGCGACGGCTTCCCGCTGGAGGGCTGCGCCATCCTGCTGCGCGACCGGCACCAGTCGATCGCCGTCGAGAACGCGCTGATGCAGGCCAAGATCGGCTATCGCACCCCGGCCATGGCCGGCTACCTGCAGCGCGACGAGATCCTGTTCCTGCGCGGGATGATCGCCATCGCCCTGCGCGACCTGGCCTCGGTGAAGTCGCTGGAGGTGCGCGCCGCCATCGTCGAGGCGCTGGCCGTGTTCGGCGAACTACCGCTCGGCCCCGAGCGGCTGGAGTCGGCCAAGCGCGAGGTGGCCAAGCATCCGCAGTTGATCAACGACTTCCACAAACTCTACATCGACGGCGAGGCCGGCGGCGAGCAGCGCGGCGGCGGCGCGCGCGGCCTGATCGCCGCCGCCATCGACTACGCGGCCGGCGTGGACCCGGCCGCGCCGGCCGACGTGCCGCTGCGCGCCATCTGCGCGCAGATGGACCTGGAGCAGGCGGCCAAGCGCATCTTCGTGCGGCCCTACGAGGCCAGCGTGGTGTCGAAATCGGTGGCCGGCTTCATCGCGGCGGCGGCGGCCTCGGGCCAGACGCTGGCCGAGTTCTGGCAGGCCCTGAACGCGGCCGAGGCCTTCGCCGGCCGCAAGCGGGAAAAGGACTTCGTCACCATCGACTGCGCCGCCAACGCCAAGGGCAAGGAATTCGACCACGTGATCCTGCCCTTCCTGGAGGCCGGCGAGTTCCCCAGCCAGCTGGCCGACAAGGGCGAGGAGGAGAACCTGTTCTACGTGGCGGCCACGCGCGCCAAGGCGCGCCTCACGCTGCTCTCGCCCGAACAGCCGGAGCTGCGCAGCGCCTACATCGCGCGCATGCGGCTGGCGGCGACGGCGGCGGGCGCCGAGCAGGCCATCGCCCGCAACGAGGCGGCCGGCGCCGCGCTCGCGCCCACGCGCTACTACCTGAGCGCCGGCATCCACGAGGCGCAGCAGGTGAAGGCGCTGGGCGCCAAGTTCGACTGGCCGCGCAAGGCCTGGTATGTGGAACCGGGCGCGGACCTGGAACCGTTCCGCCGCTGGCTGAGGAACTAGGCGCAAGGCGGGCCAACGCGGCGCGGCCGCGCCGGCCATCATGCTAGCCACTCGGGAATGTGACGGCGCTCACATTTCGCTCACGGTGTCCCTCCTACAATTGCCACCATTGCAAGGGGAGGACACCACATGACACGCACCGCCGACATCCAGCAACTCTACATCGCCTACTTCGGCCGTCCACCCGAGCCGGTCGGACTGGCCTATTGGGTCAAGGTCGACGCGTCGATCGACGCCATCAGCGGCGCGTTCGCGGCGTCGCGGGAATACGCCGACCAGTACGCCGGCAAATCCACCACCGACGTCGTCAAGGCGCTGTACCACAACCTGTTCGGCCGCGCCGGCGATCCGGCCGGGGTGGCTTACTGGAGCAAGCAGGTCGACAGCGGCGCGATCGAGATCGGCCGCGTCGCGCCGGCGCTGCTGGGCGGGGCGCAGGGGCGGGACGCGACCGTGCTGGCCAACAAGCTGGCCTACTGCGACGCGTTCGGCCAGCTGGTCACCGAACTGCCCGGATTCGAGGCGATCTACGCCGGCAACACCGACCTCTCCTTCATGCGGGCCGGCCTGGCGATGGTGACCGACCACACGCCCGTGTCCGGCATGCGCGACAGCATTAACGACCTGATCAGCCAATTCAACTTCCCGCACGCCCCCGGCAAGGCGCTGGTCGTGAACCTGCAGGGCACCGGCTATCTGCAAGGGGCGGACATCACCCACGGCGGCGTCGCCTCCAGCATCGAAAGCAACGAGTACGGCAACTTCATTCACGCCGCCGGCGGCGGCTGGGTGCCGGACATCCCGGCGGCGGACTACTACGTCACCGGCGGCGTCGACACGACGACCGGGCTGGCCTACCAGGGCATGCTGCGCGTGGGGGGCGGGACCACCGCCGCCTCGCCGCTGGCCTCGCTGTACGAGGAGCTGGACGCGCTGGGCCTGGGCGCGGCGGACGCCAACGCCCGCATCGCCGCCGCGCTCGACCTGGCCGGCGTGGACGCGCTGGCGGCGGCGCCGCTGACGGCGGCCTTCGACGCCCTGCCCGGCTCGGCCGAGCAACTGCGGGCGCAGCATCTGCAGGCAGCCTCCATCAACCTCGACATCGTCCAGACCGCCATCGCCCGCACCCTGGTGGCGCTGGCCGGGGGCGAGGGCCAGCTCGCCGTCCTGGCGGCCGGCAAGGCCGCGCTGGGCGCGGTGGCGGCCTCGGTGGCCGCCGGCGCCTTCGACCTCGACAACGGCGGCACCCTTGGCGCGCTGCTGGCCCGCGCCGTCAAGCTGGCCGACAACGCGGCGCTGACGGCCGCCCACGCCAAGCTGGGCGCCGCCTCCACCCTCGCCTTCGGCTCGCTGCTGGAGGCCAGCGCCGCCAACGTGGAGCTGGGCATGGACCGGGTCGACGCCGGCGTCTACGCCCCCCTGGCGCGGATGGGGCAGGCCGCCGCGCTGGCGCAGGGCGAGCTGGTGGCCAAGCTGGCCGCCGCCATGGCGGCCGACACGGCCGGCGCGCTGCTGCCCTTGTACACCGGCTCGGCGCTGCTGGCGGCCACCGCCGCCACGCGGATCAAGGACATCGCCCCCGCCACCCACGACGACGACGCGGCCATCGCGGCGGCCAACGGCGGCCACGCCTTCGCCGCCCTGGTGGGCCTCGCCCCCAACGACGCCATTTTCTAAGCAACCCCTCGCCCGATGCCACTCGCCGTCTGGCGATGGTGCCGCGGTGGTGGCTCGCTGGAAACGGTGGGCATTAGAAGCGCGGCCTGCGCGGGCGGCTCATTTGAAGGTGATCGCCTTGTTCAGCTGGGCGATCACCTCGTCCGGCACCGACATGCCGCACATGATGTGGCGCTCCTCGCCGCGCGGCATGCCGCCCGGGCGCAGCAGCTTGAACCGCTTGGCCCGCTCGCCGCCCTGCGCCATCAGATAGCCGCCCTCGTCCTCCGAAATGAACAGGAAGTCCGCCGCGCCGGCGCGCAGCGACTGCAGCATCTGCTCGGTGCCGCCGGTGGAAACGGCCGTGGACGGCCGCAGCCGCGCCAGCATGGCGTCGATCTCCGGGCCGTAGGAAAAGTTGTCCTTCACCAGCAAGTGCGCGGCCGGGCTCTGCAGCATGAGCTCCAGCGTGACGCCGTCCGGCACGTTGTAGTCCGCGCGCGCCAGCACCAGCCACGCCTTGTCGCGGTAGATCGGCTTGGTGAACTTGGCGTAGCGTTCGCGCCCGGGCGTGCGGAACCAGCCGATGGAGCAACTGCGCGCCCGCCTGTCCTTGACCATCGCCAGTTGGCGGTTGGTCGGCAGTATCGCCCACGTGACCGCGATGCCGGCGGCCTGGAAGGCGGCGGCCGCCGGCGTGCCCGTGAGGCCGACGGGCGATCCGTCCGGCGCGGGCGTATGGTAGGGCGGGCGGGGGCTGTAGGTGACGATGATGGTCTCCTGCGCCTTGCAGCAGGAGGCGGCCAGCAGACCGGACATGACCAGGAGCACGGATCTTTTCATGGCGGCGGCGGAGTCGGCGCGGAACGTTATCAACTTGAATATAGTAACCCGCGCGGGAAAGCTCGCCTATAATCGCGGGTTCGCCTTTGCAATTTAGCCACACAATGACCACCCACTCCACACCCGCCACCGCCCCGCCCGCCGTGGTTCTGCTGCACAGTTCCATGAGTTCCAAGGGCCAGTGGTCCGAGCTGATCGCGCAACACGGCGCCGGCTTCCGCTTCATCGCCGTCGACCTGCTCGGCTACGGCACATCGCCCTTCCCGGCCGACGCCGCCGGCGCCGGGGGCGGCTTCACGCTGGGCCACGAGGTGGACGCGGTGAACGCCGCCATCGCCGGCCGGCTCGCGCCCGACGAGCCCTACCACCTGGTCGGCCACTCCTACGGCGGCGCCACGGCGCTGCGCCTGGCGCGCCAGATGCGCCCGCGCGTGCTGTCGCTGGCGGTGTACGAGCCGGTGGCCTTCCACCTGCTGGAGAAGGACGACGCCGCGCGCGTCGAGATCGAGGCCGTGGTGGCCGGCATCCACGGCGCCGCCCGCGGCATGGACGCGGCGCGCACCTTCATCGACTACTGGAACCGCCCCGGCGCGTTCGACGCCCTGCCGGAAGCGCAGCGGCGGCGCTTCGCGGCGCAGATCGACAAGGTGAAACTGGACTTCGAGGCCCTGCTGGCCGAACCGGCCACGCTGGCCGACATGGCGGAACTGGACATGCCGGCGCTGGTGCTGTCCGGCCTGGCCAGCCCGCTGTCCACGCGGCGCGTGGCCGAGCGCCTGGCCGCCGCGCTGCCGAACGCCGCCGCCGTCGCGACCCGTGGCGGCCACATGGCCCCGCTCACCCACGCCGCCATCGTCAACCCGCTGATCGCCAGCTTCCTGGTCGGCGAGGAAGTCGACGCCTGACCAGTCCGGGCGCGCTACGGCATGCGGCCGGTCTGCAGGGCATAGGCCCAGTCCGGGCGGCCGTTGCGGGCGGCGATGGCGCTGGCGGCGCGCCAGTCGTAGGGCACGGCGATCAGTTCCACCCGCCAGCCCTCGCCGTCGCGCTCGGCGATCGCGTAGCGCGCGTGCGGCGTGTGGTTCTCAACCTTGTGCGGGTGCGGATGCTCGTCGTCGTAGGCCTGCAGGCCCACGCTGCCGGGGTTGACGATCAGCCGGCCGTCGTTCAGTTGCATCACGCGCGGCACGTGGGTGTGGCCGCACAGGATCAGCTCCGCCTCGGCGGCGCCGGCGCGCCGCAGCGCCTCCTCGTGCGTGGCGGGACGCATGCCGCCCGGCTCCACCGTCTCCAGGAAATAGACCAGGTCGTTGTCCGGCGTGCCGTGCACCATCAGCACCTCGTCGGAAAGGCGCAGGGCCGCGGGCAGGCCGCGTATCCACTCGCGCTGCTCCTCCGTGATCTCGGCGTGCGCGTAGAGATCGGAGGCGCCCATCCTCTCCGGCGCGTGCTCCAGGATCTGCCGCTCGTGGTTGCCCGCGATGGTGGGCAGGTTCAGCGGCATCAGGCGCTGCGCCGTGTCGCAGGGACGCAGCGGGCCGGACAGGATGTCGCCCAGGTTGACGGTGACGTCCGCCCCGCGCCGCGCGATGTCGGCCAGCACCGCCTCCAGCGCGCCCAGGTTGCCGTGTATGTCCGAGAGTATCGCGATTTTCATCAGCTTGCCTTTTTGGTCTGATTGCCATCGCGTCATCTTACCTCACCACTCGGCGGCCACGCCGGCTTACTGGGGCTGGTCCTTGCGACCCGCCGCCACGGTGCTGAAGAAGCGCATCATCTCGCGGCTGGCGTCCGGCCCTCGCGAGTCGGTGTAGCTGCCGCTGGCGCTGCCGCCGGCCCAGGCGTGGCCGGCGCCATGGATCACCCAGTGTTCGCCCAGCGGCGTGCCGTCCGCGTGGCTGTGGCTGGTGCGCGTGTAGTGGTGGCCGCCCGGCACGCTGCCCTTGTCGCGCGAGGCGCTGCCGTCCTTGCCCGCCAGGCCCTGCTTGAACACCTGCTCGCCATTGACGGGATGGACGGTGGCGTCCTTGTCGCCGTGGAAGACGATGATGGGCTGGCCGCCGCCGGGCCGCTTGCCCTTGCCCTTGCCGCCGCCCTTCATGGCCTGCAAGGCCGATGGCAGGTCCTTGGCCACGGCGAACGGCAGGCCGGAGTGCACGCCCACGGCCGAGAACAGGTCCGGGTACAGCGAGCCGACGATCACGGCCATCGCGCCGCCGGCGGAGAGGCCCGCCACCGTCACCTGCGCCGGGTCCACGGCGTACTCATCCATGACCTTGCGGGCGATGCCGGCGATGATGGAGGGTTCGCCCTCGTCGCGCCGCTGGTCCTTGGCGTTGAACCAGTTCCAGCAGCGCGAGCTGTTGGCCTGCTGCGTTTGCGCCGGGTACACCACCAGGCACTGGCGCTCCTCCGCGACCACGTTCATCTGCGTGCCGACGGCGAAGTCGTCCGGATTCTGCGTGCAACCGTGCAGCATCACCACCAGCGGCATCGGCTGGCCCGTGTAGCCGCTGGGGATGTACAGCTTGTAGCTGCGCGTGCCGGCCTGGTTACCGTAGCTGCCGCCCAGGTAGCGCGCGCCGTCCGGCAGCGTGATCTCGGGCGCGGGACGCACACCGCCGGGCAGGTCGAAGTCGGGCATGTCGAACTTCGACAGGTCCAGGTCCGGCATCTTGAAGTCCGCGCCCATGCCTTCGAAGTTGGCGGGCACGCCCAGTTTTTCAAGAAGCTCGGCCGCGAAGCGGGGCAGCTTTGCGCGCGCGGGGCTGTCCGCGTGGCCGCTGGACGCGCCGGCGGAGTCCGCCGCGGCGTCTCCGGCGGGCGTGGCGGAACCCGCGCCGTTCGCGGTGCCGGGTGCGGCGTGGGGCGCGGCGCCCGGTGAGGCGTAAGGTGCGGCGCCGGATGCCGCGCGGCGCGCGGCGCCGGGGACGGCCTCGTCGGCGGCGGCCGCGCGGCCCGCCTTGGTCCAGCCGCGCGCCTGGGCGTAGCCGGGCGCGGGATTCAGGTCGCGCATCGCGGGGGACGGGCCTTGCGCCGCCGGCTCCGGTTCGTCCACTGCTTGCCCGGCCAGCGCGCGCTGGATGGCGGCGGTGGCGGCGGCGGCGTCGCCGCTCATCAGTGTCTTGGTGGCTTGCTGCATCTTGGCCAGGAATTCGGTATCGATCTTCATGATAAAAGCCCTAATGTATGCGCCCCTTGAGGGCGGCTTTGACTGCGGTGCTGGCGTGAAAGGCGCCCAGCACGGAGACTGATTCAATGGTGGCCAGCGCCAGCTCGGCCGGAACGTCCGGCGCGATCGTGGCGAGACCCAGCACGCGGATGTTCAGCACGGTGCCCGCGTCGCGCAAGGCCTCCAGCTGCCTGCGCGTGTAGGTTTGCACGCCGAGCACAAACTCGTTCAAGGCCACCGCCTGCCGCACCACATCCGCGTGGGTGTTGAGCTGGTTGCGGATCGCAGTGCGGATCAGGTCGCTGCGATTGGCGTAGAAGCCTTGCTGCACCAGTAAATCCACCTGGCCCAGATCCACCGGACCCAGGTTGATGGTGATTTTCTCGGTGTCGCTTGTTTTCAGTTTGATCTCGGTCGTCATCGTTTTTATTTGCTGGTTCGGTGTATGGGACCATCCTAACACCATCCACATGGATGGTATATGGAGGACATAAAAGAAAAAACAAGGGCGCAACATCGAACAGTGATACCGGATAGAATCCCCGCATGAACTATCTCGCGCACATCTTCCTCGCCCGCCAAAGCGGCCCAGCCATGGTGGGCGCCATGCTGGGCGACTTCGTGAAGGCCGATGTCGGCGGCAAGTATCCGGGCGAGGTGGCGCGGGAAATCACCCTGCACCGCAATATCGACAGCTACACGGACGCCCATCCGGTGGTGAGGTCGGCGGTGCAACTGTTCGGCGACGGCCGGCGGCGCTACGCCGGCATCGTGCTGGACGTGTATTACGACCATCTGCTCACCAGGCACTGGAACGCCTACAGCGACACGCCGCGCAAGGAACTGATCGCGCGCTTCTACCGGGCGCTGGCCGAGCACGACGCGCTGCTGCCCGAGCGCCTGCGCGACATCGCGCCGCGCATCATCGCGCAGGACTGGCTGTCAGCCTATGAGGACATCGAGGGGGTGGAAATGACGGTGGCGCGCATTTCGCAGCGCCTGAGCAGGAACGGCCACCTGCTGCGCGAGGGATTGCTCGACCTGCGCGAGCATCGCGCCGCCATCGACAGGGGCTTCGACCTGTTCTTCCCGGAACTGGTCCGGTTCTCACTGGAGCGGCGCGCGGCCCTGGCCGGTTCGACCGGGACGCCGGCCTCAATCGTGACGGATCTTCGATAGCGCGCGGCGCTTGGCCGCCTTGGCGACGCGACGGCTCTCCATCCAGTCGTGGCCGCCCGCCTCCATCGCGGCGGCGATCACCTCGGGCGCCAGGCTGTAGACGGTGACCCAGGTGGCGCGCCCGTCGCCCGCGTTGGCGGGGTAGCTGCCCGACTCGATGGGCCAGTTGTATTTGCGCTTCAATTGCCTGACGATGGCGGCCAGCGACACCCGCCCTTGCAGCGGGTCCGCGCCCGCCTGGTCCTCGTTGGAGAGCAGCACGGCCAGCACGGCGCCGCGCGCCGTCATCGCCCCGGGGAATGTGGGTTGTTTCGTTTTCATGCAGGCATTCTAGCCGCCTTTCCCCCGACAGCGTCCCCTTAAAGCAGCGTGACCTCGTCCGGCAATTCGTCCACACCGCCGCCGTCGCGCGGGACGTGGCGCCGCAGCTCCTCCGACACGGCGGCGATACCGCGCAAGGCGCCCGCCTCGTAGTCGCCGGCCGCGAACGCGCGTTCCATGTCGCTGGCGATGCGCTCCCAGGCGCTGACGCCCGAACTGGCGTGGATGCCGCGGTCGGCCACGATTTCAATCGCGTGGTCGGCGTACAGCACGTAGATCAGCACGCCGCTGTTTTCCTCCGTGTCCCACACGCCCAGTTCGGAGAAGACCTCCACCGCGCGCTCGCGCGGCGCCATGCCGCGCAGCACCTGCATGGGTTCCAGCGCGGGTTCGATGGCGAAGCGGATTTCGCCGCGGTGGCCGCGCTCGGACTCGGTGATCGCCGCCTTGATGGCCTCCAGCGACGACATCGGAAAGCGCCGCCTGACCGTGACGCGCGTGGTGAGCAAATGCTTGATGAGCCGTCCTATGTCCATCGCTACCACCTCCCCGACGCGCCACCGCCGCCAAAGCCGCCGCCACCGCCGCTCCAGCCGCCACCACCGCCGCCTCCACCTCCGAAGCCACCGCCTCCGAAGCCTCCACCCCCGAAGCCCCCGCTGTGGCCGCGGCCCATCGCGATGCCGCCCAGGCCGCCCATGCGGCCGCCGCCGAACAGCGTGAACAGGAAGGCGATGCCGCCGGCCAGCAGCGCCGCCGTGACCGCGCCGGCGATCAGCCATGCGCCGACCCCGATCACGCCGCCGGTGATGGCCGCGCCGGCCACCCGGCCCAGCACCGCGCGCAGCACGCCGCCCAGCACCACGGCCGCCACCAGCGCCACCGGCAGCATCCCGCCGATCCCGCCCTCTTCCCTGGCGCGCGGCGCGCTCGCGGCGGCCGGCAAGGGCTCGCCCTCGATCACCTTCATCATGCTGTCCAGGCCCGCCGCGATGCCGCCGTGATAATCGTTCTTGCGGAAGCGCGGCAGGATGGTCTCTTCGATGATGCGCTTGCTGGTGGCGTCGTTGAGCGCGCCCTCCAGCCCGTAGCCGACCTCGATGCGCAGCGCGCGGTCGTCCTTGGCCACGATGAGGATGGCGCCGTCGTCCACCTTCTTGCGGCCGATCTTCCACTTCTCGGCGACGCGGATGGCGAACTGCTCGATGGCCTCGGGCTGCGTGGTCGGCACGATCAGCACGGCCACCTGGCTGCCCTTGCGCTGCTCGAAGGCGCGCAGGCTGGCCTCCAGCTGCGCCGCCTGCTCGGCGGTGAGCGTCGACGCGAGATCGGTGACCGGGCGCGACAGGTCCGGCACGGGCACCTGGGCCTGCGCCAGCACGCACTGGGCGCACTGCGCGCACACCAGCAGCAGGCCGAACAGCCAGAGCCTGATGGTCGCCATGTTATTTTCCCGCCGGCTGCGGCTTGGGCGGCGAGTCGAAATTCACGGCGGGCGGTGCGGAGATGGCTTTCTCGTTCTCCACCGTGAAGTTGGGCTTCACCTTGTGGCCGAACATCATCGCCACCAGGTTGGTGGGGAAAGAGCGCACCACCACGTTGTAGTCCTGCACCGACTTGATGTAGCGGTTGCGCGCCACGGCGATGCGGTTCTCGGTGCCCTCGAGCTGCGCCTGCAGGTCGCGGAAGCCGGCGTCCGCCTTGAGCTGTGGATAGTTCTCGCTGACCGCCAGCAGGCGAGACAGCGCGCCGGACAACTGCCCCTGCGCCTCCTGGAAGCGGGCGAAGGCCGCCGGGTCGTTCACCAGTTCGGGCGTGATCTGGATGGAGCTGGCCTTGGAGCGCGCCTCGGCCACCTGCGTCAGCACTTCCTTCTCGTGGCTGGCGTAGCCCTTCACCGTGTTGACCAGGTTGGGGATCAGGTCCGCGCGGCGCTGATACTGGTTCACCACTTCCGACCAGTTGGCCTTGACCTGCTCATCGCCGGACTGCAGCGTGTTGTAGCCGCAGCCGCTCAGCAGCAGCGTCGCCGCCAGCATCATGAGTATCCCGATTCTACGCATACGTCCTCCGAGCCGTTTTGGATGGGGCCAGTCTATACGCATGTCTCATCCGGTGGCGCATACGAGGGCGCGGGCAGCCGTGCGGCGGTGTCCGGCGCTCTGAGGTCAAATAGGGCGACCTACACGCTGCGGAGAAAAACATGCTTATCGCCACGTTCAACGTCAACGGCATCACCAGCCGCCTGCCCGCGCTGCTGCAATGGCTGGGGGAAAAGCAGCCGGACGTCGCCTGCCTGCAGGAGTTGAAGGCGCCGCAGGAAAAGTTTCCCGAGGCGGCGCTGAACGAGATCGGCTACCAGGCCATCTGGCACGGGCAAAAGAGCTGGAACGGCGTGGCGATCCTGGCGCGCGGCGAGGCGCCGCTGGAGGTGGGACGCGGGCTGCCTGGCGACCCGGAGGATGCCCAGAGCCGCTATATCGAAGCGGTGGTCAACGGCGTGGTGGTCGCCTGCCTGTACCTGCCCAACGGCAATCCCGCGCCCGGTCCCAAGTTCGACTACAAGCTCAAATGGTTCGAGCGGCTGATCCTGCGCGCCGAGGAACTGCTGGCGACCGGCGCGCCGGTGGTGCTGGCGGGCGACTTCAACGTGATGCCGACCGATATCGACGTCTACAAGCCGGAGCGCTGGGTGGACGACGCGCTGTTCCGGCCCGAGACGCGCGCGGCCTTCCACCGCCTGGTGGCGCAGGGGTGGTGCGACGCGCTGCGCGCCATGCATCCGGACGAACGCATCTACACGTTCTGGGATTACTTCCGCAACGCGTACGGGCGCGACGCGGGGCTGCGCATCGACCACCTGCTGCTCAGCCCGGCGCTAGCGGAGACGCTGAGGGCGGCCGGCGTGGACCGGGAGGTGCGCGGCCGGGAGAAACCCAGCGACCACGCGCCCACGTGGATCGAGCTGGACCTGGACGGCGTGGCCGCCGCTCCCGCCAAACGGCGGAGCAAAAAGGCATCCTGACGCGAAGGCGCCGCGCGGGCCGCCGCCGGCCCGCCCTTAATGCCCGTGCCGCTTCTCGTACTCGTCCGCCTCCGCCTTGGTCTTGTGGACGATGCCGTCCGGATGCTCCGGCGGCGTGTACAGGGTGTAGAGCCGCATCGGCTCCGTGGTGGACGTGTTGATGACGTTGTGCTCGGTGCCGGCCGGGATCACCACGGCGGTGCCGTCCTCCAGCGGGTGCTTCTCGCCGTCCAGGATCGCCACGCCCTCGCCCGCTTCGACACGGATGAACTGGTCGTGGCCATCGTGGTGTTCCATGCCGATCTCCTCGCCCGGCCGCAGGGTCATGATGACCAGCTGGCTGCGCTTGGTGGTGTAGAGCACCTCGCGGAAGTTGTTACCGGCAAGCGTCTTTTCCTCGATGTTAATGCTGTAGCCTGACATGCTGTGATCTCCTGTTAAGGGTGTCGTCCCTCTGGATATTGTATAAGGGTCATGTCTTCGGGCGCGCCTTCCACGACTGTGGCGAACCGCCCCTATGTTGGCGAACGCACCGACGACGTTTTCCGAGGCGCCTAGCGTAATGCGGTGTCCCAACAGCAGGAGCAAGCCATGAGGATTTTGCCTGTAACCATGACGACGACCCGGCTGTGGTGCGGCCTGGTCTTGTCGTTGTTCCTGGCGGCGCAGGCCGGCGCCGCGCCCGATTCGCCGGCGCGCCACAAGGGCAAGACCGCTTCCGCCGGCAAGAGCCACAAGTCCCATCTCGACCGGTCCGGGAAGACCAGGACCGGCAAGGCGTCCGTCTACGGCCGCAAGTTCTACGGCAAGAAAATGGCGAACGGCGAAAGAATGAAACCCGACAGCAACCACGCGGCCAGCAAGACCCTGCCGCTCGGCACCACGGCCAAGGTGACCACCGTTGAAAGCGGCAAGACCGATGTCGTCGTCATCACCGATCGCGGCCCCTACGTCGGCGGGCGCATCATCGATGTCTCCCCGCAAACCGCGAAGGACCTGGACATCAGGAAGGAAGGCGTGGCCAAGGTGAAAGTGACGCCCCTGCACTTACCCAAACCCGACGACGAGGAACCGCCACGCGCGAAGAAATAGCAGCCGCTGAAGCCGGAAACCAAAAAGGGGGCGCAGTGGGGCACGTCAGCGCCGCGTTATCCGGCGCGTTGCCAGTCGAGGAATTTGATGCGGTCGTTCAGGCCGGCGCGGACGACCCGGTGGATCACGTTGCCCACCGGCCTGAACGGCACGCCGTTTTCGGTGCAAATATGGACTTCAGGCAGGGGGACGCGCAGCGCGGCGGCTTCCAGATGGGCGAGCAAGCGGTCCAGGTCGTCCATCGCCACCTCGTTGAGCAGGACGTGGCCGTCCCTGGTGATCTGGATGAGGACGATGTCCGGGGCGGATGACAATGCGCGCTCGCCGATTCAGCTACTTCGCGGCCGCGGCTCGTCGCTGGCGAAACATTTGGACGACACCGCCCAAGGCCAGCACAAACCACGCGACGACAAACGATTCAACCAGCCACGCCGGCATGCCGGGGACGCGGACCACCTTGTCGAACAGGATGTAGGCGCCAAAGAAGACCCAGGCCGCGGCCATCAGCCACCTGCGCTGCAAGGTGTAGACGCCGATGCACATGGTTGCGCCGACCAGGCTGAGTATTGTCGCGAAGTGCATATCGATTCGTTGAGTTGGTGAACCAGCGAGCTTACTGGCGCGGCCGGGGGGCGTCAATGCCGCCGCGCCATCCGGACGCAACACTATCGCGTCGAAATCCGAGTCTCCGACAGACTCGCATCGGAATTGAGATGCGCGCGCGGCGCCCGTCATCGGTATAGCGCCCGCCGACGTTGATGTTGAAGGTATCGGACACGTTATAGCTGACGTCGGCGAACGCCGCCCAGGTCTCGCTGTCTATATCCCCGAGGGTGTACAACGACAGGGGACCGGTCGGCGCGCCGTACAGCACGTCGAACTCGTTGAACACCCTCGCCTTCATGTAGAACACGCCGGCCACGCCCTGCAGCGTCGAACCGCTGTAGGTGGGCTGGAATTCCTGGCTTGTCTGGTCGTCGCCGTGGATGCCCGGCGCCTGGAACAGCGGCGTGTTGAGCGAATCGAAATCGATAGGCGCGTACGACGACGATTTGCGGTGGGCCGTGATCGACTTGACCGACAGGGCAAGATCGATCTGGTATTCGGCCATCAGCGTGGTGCCTTGGTTGACGACCCGCTGCGCGCGGCCCGTCACCATGTACTGGTCGGCGCGGGTGTCGTAGCGGTTCTCGGCGTCGTCCTCGTTGCAGGACATACGCGGGTGCGGCGCGACGATCACCAACACGCTGGGGGCGATCAGCGCCTTCGTGATCGCGCAGCCGCCTGGCGACCGGGACCGCGAGCACGGTCTGCGCGCCCTGTGGACGGCATCGGGGAGATCGCCGCGTTCGCGGGTACCATCGAGCATCGAAGGCGGCGAGGACGAGATCATGCTGGCCGAGCTGTCCGCGCAGGAGATCGCCGAGCACGCGGGCCGGAAGATGCCGCGGTTCGCGCAGCCGAGGTACGTGGAGTTCATGAGCGGCTTGCCGAAGACCGCTTCGGAGAAGGTTCGGAAGGCGGAGTTGAAGCTGGTGGGGTGACGGCCAGGACGATATGCTTGAAGGCTGTCGGCGTGGGGGCGTAGTCAACTTGCGCCGTCACTCCGCCCTGACTTCTTCGAGCAGATGGGGATGACGGTCTAGCACCTTCAGCAACTTCACCAGTGCCACCGGTGGCTTGGTTTTTCCAGTCTCGTATCGCGAAAACGCGTTGACGCCACCACCAAATATCTCTGCCGCCTCGCGCTGGTCGAGTTGAAGCTTCTTGCGCACACGAACAATGAACGCCGGATCGACAACGGCGGAGTTGACCCGCTTGTTAAATTCCAACATCAAGTCCATGGTCCGGCGTGACTCATCGACACCCAGCAGAGACTCGCCGCATGCGGGGCAAAAGTCGCCTGTGACCTGTGGCAGCACCGTGGTCTCGCCTTTGTACGCGTAGCTGATGTCGCGGGTGTCATGCACCAGCTCGGCTGCGCCGCAGATAGGACAGTTCATGGTTATAGCTCCTTGAAAGACACGATGAGCACATCCTCCACCACTGTCAGTTTCAGGTACACGGCGCCGAGCGGCGTTGCAGGACGATATACGTCTTGCCATACCCGATGGTCTGCGTGGGTGGTCATGCTTTTGTAGAAGTCCGAGGTTCGCAAACCCTTCACCACGGCCAACAAGCCATCCAGATCAAACCCCATCGCCGCGCCACCTTCTCGGGCAACCTTTGTGACTCGCACGTGGCCGGTTTCAACCAACGCCCTTACTGACGACAATTTGTAGTGCGCCTTTGGCTTTTCCATGAATTTAACCTACTAGGTTATTTTTCACAAGTACAGTTAGGATTGCTGGCGTACTGTAAGAGGCTGATTTGGATGGGACGTTGACAGGAGTTAAGCGTGGGATGAGGACCCACTTTGCGCGAACACAACAACCAAGTATGGGAACGCCTCACAGTTAGCCTTCCGAAACAGTATGGCTTTCGCCAAAGGGGTTCTCATGGGTGCTGGTGGCGCTACTAGGGTGTTGAAGTGCTTCTTTTTCGTTGGGCTGCTAGCGGGGCACGCCGTGCTGGCCTGGAATGCGTTTAAATTTAACTGGCTTTTCATAGAAATCGCCACGATTTGGCCAGCGCTGGTGCTTAGGTTGGAGGCTTGCTATTCGATCGTTTGCATGCCTAGTTCTGTAGGCTGGGGATTATGCTTCGTGCTGTGGGCGGGGACGCATTACTTGATTGCTGTTGGTCTGAGCAAGCTGTTGGCGGGGCAGGTTGCGCAGGATCAGGAGTGACTTCGAAAGCGCAGCGGGAATGCATTCTTTCTGATTTCGTGTAAAAAACTTCAGAAATACCGGGACTTCGGACGCAATCACGGATTGCTAGCTTGGCGACTTTGGATGAGCCGCCTCGGACTTGAAATGAGGATACGATCGCGCGCCCTCGGCGCGCGGGGCTGCCGCGCAGCGGCAGCAATCTGACGATTCGGAGAGGGCTTCCCCGGTAGGGGAAGCCCTTCGAATCCCCCGCGCAAGGCCCGCAGGGGCCTTGCTTCTCTCCGTCAGAATGCAAAAAAGCCGCCCGAGGGCGGCCTTTTTTCATTCTGGCGGAGAGAGGGGGATTCGAACCCCCGATAGGCTATGAACCTATACACGCTTTCCAGGCGTGCGACTTCAACCACTCATCCACCTCTCCAGTTCTCTCGCATCGCTGCAAGAGGCGCACATTGTAGCAAAGATTCTCAGAAGTACCAATGTTTTTTGCGCCCCTTCCCTCTTACGTTCACGATGCTTCTTTGAGCTGCTCCAGAATCGCCGGATTCTCCAACGTGCTCACATCCTGCGTAATCGTCTCGCCTTTGGCCAACACCCTCAGCAAACGCCGCATGATCTTGCCGCTGCGCGTCTTCGGCAGGTTGTCGCCGAAACGGATCTCTTTCGGCTTGGCGATCGGGCCGATCTCTTTGGCCACCCAGTTGCGCAGCTCCAACGCCAGCCGCTTGGCCTCGTCGCCGGTCGGACGCGCCTGCTTCAGCACCACGAAGGCGCAGATCGATTCGCCGGTGGTCTCGTCCGGCTTGCCCACCACGGCGGCCTCGGCCACCAGCGGGTTCGCCACCAGCGCCGATTCGATCTCCATCGTGCCCATGCGGTGGCCCGACACGTTCAGCACGTCGTCGATGCGGCCGGTGATGGTGAAGTAGCCGGTGTCCTTGTTGCGGATGGCGCCGTCCCCGGCCAGGTAGTACTTGCCGCCCAGCTCCTCGGGGAAGTAGCTGGTCTTGAAGCGCTCGGGGTTGTTCCAGATGGTGCGGATCATCGACGGCCATGGGCGCTTCACCACCAGGATGCCGCCCTGCCCGTTCGGCACGTCCTGGCCGGCCTCGTCGACGATCGCCGTCATGATGCCGGGCAGCGGCAGCGTGCAGGAACCCGGAACCATGGGCGTCACGCCCGGCAGCGGGGTGATCATGTGGCCGCCGGTCTCGGTCTGCCAGAAGGTGTCGACGATCGGGCACTTCTCATTGCCGACGTTCTTGTAGTACCAGACCCACGCCTCTGGATTGATCGGCTCGCCCACCGTGCCCAGCAGGCGCAGCGACAACAGGTCGTAATTCTTCGGATGCACTTTCGGGTCGACGTCGGCGGCCTTGATCAGCGAGCGGATCGCGGTCGGCGCGGTGTAGAAGATGTTGACCTTGTGCTTGGCGACCGTTTCCCAGAAGCGGCCGGCGTTCGGGTACGTGGGGATGCCTTCGAACACGATCTGCGTGGCGCCCACCGCCGTCGGGCCGTAGGCGATGTAGGTGTGGCCCGTGACCCAGCCGATGTCGGCGGTGCACCAG
>NZ_FPBO01000043.1 GCF_900116645.1 Pseudoduganella namucuonensis
CCGCATCGTGGCCGTGGTCGGCGTCAAGGACCTGGTGGTGGTGGAGACCAACGACGCCGTGCTGGTGGCCCACAAGGACCAGGTGCAGCGCGTCAAGCAGATCGTCGAGCACCTGAAGACCAAGGACCGCACCGAGCACCTGCACCACACCAAGGTGTACCGTCCATGGGGCTGCTACGAGGGCATCGACGTCGGCGAGCGCTTCCAGGTCAAGCGCATCACCGTCAACCCGGGCGGCAAGCTGTCGCTGCAGATGCACCACCACCGCGCCGAGCACTGGATCGTGGTCAGCGGCACCGCGCGCGTGACCTGCGGCGAGAAGGTGACCTTGCTGACGGAGAACGAATCGACCTACATCCCCATCGGCATGACCCACCGCCTGGAGAACCCGGGCAAACTGCCGCTGCACCTGATCGAGGTCCAGTCCGGCGGCTACCTGGGCGAGGACGACATCGTCCGTTTCGAGGATGTCTATCAGCGCACTTGACGCGCGCCTGCGCGTTCCCTTGCGCGCGCTGACGTCCGCCTGCCGCTTCGCCGCGCTGCTGGCGGCGGCGCCGGCGCCGGCCCAGGGGCCGCCGGCGGCGGCGCTGGGGCCGGCCCAGCTGGCCGTGATCGTCAACGACGACGACCCCAACAGCGTGGCCGTCGCCGCGCACTACCGCGAGGCGCGCGGCATCCCGTCCGCCAACATGGTCCACGTGCGCATACCGGGCCGGCCGCGCAAGCTCAGCGCCGCCCAGTTCGCCACGCTGAAGGCCGACATCGACCGCCAGCTGGGCCCGGATATCCAGGCCGTCGCCATGTTGTGGACCGCGCCCTACGCGGTCGAATGCAACGCCATCACCGCCGCCTACACGCTGGGCTTCGACGCCTCCCTGTGCGCCAAGACCTGCGGCCCCGGCAAGATCAGTTCCTATTTCAACGCCGCCGGCGCCAAGCCCTACACCGAGCGCGGCATGCGCCTGGCCATGCTGTTGCCCACCGATTCGGTGGAACAGGCCCGCGACCTGATCGCGCGCGGCGTGGCCAGCGGTTTCCGCGCGCCGGCCGCCGGCGCCTATTACCTCGCCACCGGCGAAACCGCCCGCAACAGCCGGGCCCCGTATTTCCCCCGCGCCGGCGCCGTGCCGCAACGCCGCCTGACCATCCACGTGCGCCGCGCCGAGACCCTGGAGGACGCGCGCGACATCATGGTCTACCAGACCGGCAAGGCGTCCGTCGACAAGCTGGAGACGCTGGGCTTCCTGCCCGGCGCGCTGGCCGACCACCTGACCTCCTTTGGCGGCGACCTGTACGGCACCGCGCAGATGAGCAGCCTGCGCTGGCTGGAGGCGGGCGCCACCGCCAGCTACGGCACCGTCAGCGAGCCGTGCAACTACTGGCAGAAATTCCCCCATCCCACCGTCCTGCTGAGCCAGTACCTGCGCGGCGCGACCGCCATCGAGGCCTACTGGAAAAGCGTCGCCTGGCCCGGCCAGGGCCTGTTCATCGGCGAGCCGCTGGCCGCGCCCTACCGCGCCGCGCCCTACCGCGCCGCGCGCTGAGAAAACCGAGGAGGGCCTCTAAAGCGGGGCGGCCTTGTGGCGTGTCAAGCGCGCTTAGTCCGTTCGGATCAATGCCGTGTCATTAATTCGTCATGTCCTTCTATTAATATGCAATGAACAATAAAGAGTTCATTTTGTTAACGCCGGCCACCCCGGCAAGACAAGTCCCAGACCCTCCACATCAGGAACGCACATGAAGAACACCCGCTCCCCAAGCAGCTCCGACCGCGCCGCGGCCTCGCCCGGACGCCTGACCGTCCTGGCCGCCTTGCTGGCCAGCCTGTCCGCGCCGGCGCTGGCCGCCTCCGACATCGTCATCAGCCAGGTCTACGGCGCGGGCGGCAACGGCAGCGGCGCCACCGCCGCCACGCTCAAGCACGACTTCATCGAGCTGTTCAACCGCGGCGCGGCGCCGGTCTCGCTGAACGGCTGGAGCGTGCAGTACGCGTCGTCCGCCGGCACCACCTGGCAGGTGACGCCGCTGACCAACGTCACCCTGCAGCCTGGCCAGTACTACCTGGTGCAGGAGGCCGCCGGCGCCGGCGGCACCGCCACCACCGTCACGGCGGACAAGGTCGGCACCATCCCGATGGCGGCCGGGGCGGCCAAGGTCGCGCTGAGCAACAGCACCACCGCGCTGACCGGCGGCACGCCCACCGGCGGCGCGGTGATGGATTTCGTCGGCTACGGCAACGCCAATTTCTACGAGGGCACGGGCGCCGCGCCCACGCTGGGCAACCTGCTGTCGGCCTACCGCAACAATGACGGCTGCGACGACAGCGACAACAACGCGAACGACTTCGGCGCCGCCGTGCCGGCGCCGCGCAACACCGCGACCGCCCTGCGCGTCTGCGGCCAGACGCAGAACAAGCCCATCGTGCCGACCTGTCCCGCCACGCTGGCGCTGGCGCAGGGCTACGCCGGCGCCGCGGCGCTGAGCGCCACCGACGCCGACGGCGGCGTCAACGCCGCCACCATCCTGGGCGGCGCCGTGGCCGGCATCGCCCTGGTGGACTTCACCGCCGCCACCGAGGCGGGCGGCGTGGCCACCGCCAGCCTGGCCGCCACGTCCAGCCTCGCCGTCGGCGACTATCCGCTGACCATCCAGTTCAGCAACGACCAGCAGCAAACCGCGACCTGCCCGCTGACCGTGAAGGTGTCCGGCCTGGCGGCGGTGACGCGCACCATCCCGCAAATCCAGGGCGCGGGCCCGGCCAGCCCGGACAACGGCACCGTGCAGACCGCCGAGGGCGTGGTCACGCTCAAGGTCGGCAACGGTTTCTTCATGCAGGACGCCGCCGGCGACGGCGACCCGGCCACCTCGGACGGCATCTTCGTCTTCACCTCCAGCGCGCCGGCCAACGTGCAGTTGGGCGACAAGGCCCGCGTGACCGGCACCGTGTTCGAATACACGCCCACCAACGCCACCCGTTCCTACACCGAGTTCAAGGATGTCACCGCCGTCGTGCCCATGAGCGCCGGCCACGCCGTGACGCCGGCCAATGTCGCGCCCGGCGCCGCCCTGGCGCCGCTGGAGGGCATGCTGGTGCGCTTCACCCAGCCGCTGACGGTGAACCAGGCCGAATACCTGGGCGACCGCGGCGAACTGACGCTGGCCAGTGGCCGCCTGGAAATCCCGACCAACCGCCATCCGGCCCGCACGCCCGAGGCCTACGCGCTGGCGGCCGCCAACGCGGCCGGCGTGATCGTGCTGGACGACGGCGTCTTCACCACGCCGGCCGTCGTGCCCTACATCGGCCAGGACGGCACCGTGCGCGTGGGCGACACCGTCACCGACCTGACCGGCGTGATCGACTACGGCGCCATCGGCGGCGGCGGCGCGGCCTTCAAGCTGCAGCCCGTGTCGGCGCCGGTGTTCTCGCGCAGCAATCCGCGCGAGGCCGCGCCCGTGCTGGCGGCCGGCAACGTCAAGGTGGCCAGCGCCAACGTGCTGAACTTCTTCACCACCTTCACCAACGGCAGGAACGTCGAGGGCCAGACGGGGCAGGGCTGCAAGATCGGCGCCACCACCTCGGCCTCCAACTGCCGCGGCGCGGACAACCTGGACGAGTTCGTGAAGCAGCGCGACAAGATCGTCGCCGGCCTGAAGGCGCTGGACGCCGACGTGGTCGGCCTGATGGAGATCCAGAACAACGGCGACTACGCGCTGAGCTACCTGACCAACGCGCTCAACGCGGCCATCGGCGCCAACGTCTACGCCATCGTGCCGGCCCCGGCCGCCACCGGCACCGACGCCATCCGCGTCGCCATGATGTACAAGCCGGCCAGGGTGACCCTGGTGGGCGGCGCGCTGTCGGACGGCGACGGCGTCAACAACCGGCCGCCGATGGCGCAGACCTTCCAGGCCGCCAACGGCGAGAAGTTCTCGCTGATCGTCAACCACCTGAAGTCCAAGGGCAGCTGCCCGTCCGGCACCGGCGCGGACGCCGACCAGGGCGACAGCCAGGGTTGCTGGAACGCCACCCGCATTCAGCAGGCCAACCGCCTGGTCAACAGCTTCGTGCCGCAGGTCGTGGCCGCCGCCGGCGACCCGGACGTGCTGCTGATCGGCGACATGAACTCCTACGGCATGGAAGACCCGATCGCCGCCATCACCGGCGCCGGCTACGTCAACCAGCTGGAGCGCCACATCCGCCCGCAGGGCACGCCGTATTCCTATGTGTTCGGCGGCACCAGCGGCTACCTGGACCACGCGCTGGCCAGCGCCTCGCTGAGCCCGCAGGTGGCGGGCGCGGCCGAATGGCACGTCAACGCCGACGAGCCCACCGTGCTGGACTACAACACCGACGGCAAGAACGACAACGCCAAGAGCCTGTACAACGCCTCGGCCTATCGCAACTCGGACCACGACCCGGTCGTCGTCAGCCTGAACCTGCAGCCCAAGTACGTCGAGCTGACCGCCAGCGTCAAGCTGGCCGCGCAGGGCCTGGCCTTCAACCGCGCCACCCAGAAGTTCACCGGCAATCTGTACGTGACCAACACCAGCGGCGCGGCGCTGAGCGGGCCGTTCCAGCTCAAGCTCGACGGCCTGACTTCCGGCGTGACGCTGGACAACGCCAGCGGCAGCTTCGGCGGCGCGCCCTACATCACCGCGGCCGGCGCGACGCTGGCGCCGGGCGCCACGCTGACCGTGCCGCTGGTCTTCACCAACCCGTCCAAGGGCGCCATCAACTACACCGCCAGGTTCTACCGTGGCGCTTTCTAAGGAAACCAATATGTTCAACTCCGCACTGACCGCCACCACCCGCCGCCTCGTCCGCGGCGCGTTCCTGGCGCTGGCGCTGGCCGCCTCGTCCGGCCTGGCCGCCGCCGCGAACATCGTCCACTTCGACATCGACACCGCCGGCTTCGGCGCCTCGGGCTACATCGACATGCAATTCGGCGCCGGCAGCGGCGGCGCGCTGCCCGCCACCGCCACGGTCTTCAACTTGTCGGGCTTCGACCCGGCGGTGACGCCCGACCTGTTCGGCGACGTCTCGGCCGTGGCCGGCGGCTACCGCTTCGGCAACACGGCCGGATGGAACGACCTGTTCCACGCGGTGACGTTCGGCGGCGTGCTGAGCTTCGACGTCAGCTTCGACGGCGGCTACGACCCGGCCGCCTTCGGCAACTACTCGCGTTTCGGCGTGGGCGCCTACGCCGCCGACGGCATGACCGTGCTGGGCAACGCCGATCCGCTGAGCGGCTTCCTGGCGTCGGTGGACTTCCAGCCCGCCGCCACGCCGGGCGGCTCGCCCGTGGTGGGTGTGGACATCGCCGATCCGGACGCCGTGACGGCCGTGCCGGAACCGGCCGGCTGGCTGCTGTCGGGCACGGGCCTGGCAGCGATGGCGCTACTGGCGCGCCGCCGCCGCGCGACCGCGCCGGCCGCTTGATCCCGGGACAACGTGCGCGCTGATGCGCGCGCGCCACAGCACGCACCGCCTCCCCGGGACGCGGTGCGTCTTTTTTTGCGCGGGCGGCCGCGCCGCCGTGGGCGAAAGTGAAATTTAGACGAAAAAACTATGAATCGCGCAGCTAAATTGTATTAGTGCTGGATGGACGGGGTGATGCATAGTTGTTTCTGCCTCTTCCGAAACCCGGTGCATCCATGCCTGTCCAGATACTTGTCATCGACAGCGACCCGGCTGTGCAACAGCTGCTCGCGCTCAATTGCCGCCAGGCCGGCCACCAGCCCGCCTGCGTCGCCGACGCCGAGAGCGCGCTGCTGATGCTGGACGAGGCCGCGCCCGAGGCGTTGCCGGACGTGCTGCTGCTCGAATGGGACTTGCCCGGCCAGTCCGGCCTGTCGCTGATACGGCGCCTGCGGGCGCGGGCGGGCACGCGCGAGCTGCCCATCATCATGCTCAGCGAGCGCGCCGCCGAGGCCGACAAGGTGCTGGCGCTGGAAAGCGGCGCCGACGACTACATGACCAAGCCGCTGGCCCCGCGCGAGATGCTGGCGCGCCTGCACGCCGTGCTGCGCCGCCGCCAGCCGCAAGCCGCGCCCGGCACGGTGCAGATGGCCGGCCTGCGCCTGGACCCCGGCACCCTGCGCGTGACGGCCGGCGCGCGCCAGCTGTCGCTGGGCCGGGTCGAGTTCCGCCTGCTGAACTTCCTGATGCACCATCCGGAGCGCGTGCACAGTCGCGCCCAACTGCTGGACCAGGTGTGGGGCCGCCACGTCTACCTGGACGAGCGCACGGTGGACGCCCACGTCGGCCGCCTGCGCAGCGCGCTGCAGCCCAGCGGCCACCACGACCACATCGAAACCGTGCGCGGCAGCGGCTACCGCTTCGTCGCCTGGGACGCCGGCCTCAAGGACGGCTGGGCCGCCTCGGCCGCCGCCGTGGCGGCCTGATCCCTCCCGCGCGCCTCATGGAGCAACTCGTCATCCTCAGCAAGCTGGAGCAGGAATACCTGCTGGGCGCCATCGAGGCCGCGCTGCAGGTGCGCGAGCCGCGCCGCTTCTTCCTGTGGACGCAGGGGCAGCTGCAGGCCCTGCTGCCGCACCGCATCCTGGTCTGCCTGCACTTCGGTCCCGCCGGCGAGGTGCTGCACGTCGAATGCGTGCACGGCACGGTGCTGGGGGAGGCGGCGCTGGCGCGCCTGGCCGATCCCGTCGACGGCCTGGCCGTGCGGCTGGCGCGTCACTGCCTGGGCGCGGCGCCCGGCTGCGCGCCCGCCGCGCTGGAGGCCGAACCGGCCGCGCCGCGCCATCCGCTGGCCGCGTTCCAGCCCGAACTGCGCGCGGCCCGGCTGGACAACGTGCTGCTGCACGGCACCGAGCGCCTGCCCGGCGGCGCCTCCTGCTTCGCGCTGTTCGGCATGCCGCACCGGCCCGGCCCGCGCCAGGGCTACTTCCTGGAATTGCTGCTGCCCCATCTGCACCTGGCGTTGATGCGCCTGCGGGCCGACGCGGAGGGCGAAGCGTACGCCGGCGTCGCCGCCGCCGGACAGCCGGCGCGGCCGCGGCGCCAGGTCAGCCAGCGCGAGCTGGAAATCCTGCACTGGGTGCGCGAGGGCAAGAGCAACGACGAGGTCGGCCAGATCCTCGGCATCAGCGGCTACACCGTGAAAAACCATTTGCAGCGCATCTACAAGACGCTGGGTGTCAGCAACCGCGCGCAGGCGGTGGCGCACGGCATCTCGCTGCGCCTGCTGGCCAGCGCCTCGGCCCCGCCCATGCGGCGTCAGTGAGCCGCGTCGCGCCGGCGTGCGCCGCTTGACGGTTGCGCGGGCCCGGACCATGATGGCCGCCATCCCCACCGTTCGCCCGCGCGGGCTCCCGCCATGAAAAAATCCGTTTTCAACGCCGCGTGCCTGATGCTGGCGCTCAGCGGCTGCGCGTCCGCGCAAGCCCCGTCGCCCGCGCCGGCGTCCGCGATCGGGTCCGCCGCCGGGGCCGCGCCCGGGGCTGCCGGCAGGGCTGCCAACGAGGCCGCCGACAAGGCCGCGTCCGCGCCGCTGGAGCGCTTGCGCGCCATGAGCGCGGCAGCCACCTGTTCCTCCGCCGAACAGTGCCGCACGGTGCCGGTCGGCGTCAAGGCCTGCGGCGGGCCGGAGGGCTACCTGCCCGTGTCGGCCAGCCAGGCCGGCGAGGCGTCCGCGCTGGCGCGGCGCCACCGCGAGCAGCGCATCGCCGCCGACGCCGCCAGGGCGGCCGCCGGCGTCGAAGTGCCGCGATCGAACTGCATGATGGTCATGGACCCGGGCGCCACCTGCCAGGCCGGCCTGTGCCGGCTGCAGCCGGGCGGGCAGGGCGGCCGCGCCGACTAGATCGGGCAACCGAAAAAGCGGAACCGGAAAAAAAAGGGGTCAGGTTCGGTATAAAAAAAATACCGGAAAAAAAGGGGTCAGGTTCGGTATTAAAAAAAAACCGAACCTGACCCCTTTTAAGCCCGGGCGCCACCTGCCAGGCCGGCCTGTGCCGGCTGCAGCCGGGCGGGCAGGGCGGCCGCGCCGACTAGAACGAGAAAACGCGGGACGAAAAAAAGCCGCGGCGAACGCCGCGGCTTTCCGCGGGGCCGGCCTTGTGGGCCCGCCCGTCTTCACGCGATCACAAGCCCGTGTCGCGCTTCTTCTCGCGGGCCACGGCCGCCGGTTCCGGGATCAGCACCGAGGTTTCCACATTGAACAGCGTGGTCGCGGACAGGGTGTTGTTCTGATCCAGGAACTGCACGCCGCCCAGGTAGCGCTTGCCCAGGGCCAGGCCGGACCAGCTGGCGCCCACCGTCGCCGAGCTGCCGGCGATGACCTTGCTGGGCAACATCACCTTGAAGTTGCCGCCCACGTCGGCCGTCGTCACGATGGCCGACGACAGCGTGTAGTCGGTCGACACGCCGTTGGCGGCCGCGTAGCCGATGACGCACACGCGGTAGCTGCCGGCCGGCGGGCTGGCCAGCGTGATCGCCTCGGTCGAACCGGCGCGGCCGGAATAGGCCAGGGCCGTGCCCGCGCCGCCGATCAGGACCATGTCCAGGTCGTTGGCCGCGCCGCCCACGGTGTCGCGGTTGAAGGTCTCGAAGCGCGCCGCCACGGTGCCGGCCGGGAAGGTGAAGTCGGTGCCGCGGGCGCCCTGCGCGCCGTCCTTGCACGCCTTGGCCGCCATCGCGGCGTCATCCACCGAGCCCTCGATGGCCTGCGCCACGTTCTGCACCGAGCGGGTCACTTCCTTCAGGCCGCCCTTCAGCGCGCCCAGCTTGCCGGTGAAACCGACGCTCAGGCCCAGCGCCCGGTTGCCGGTGGTGCGGTCGGAACTGACGATGGCCGGCGCCGTGACGGCCTTGCCGGACTGCGCCTGCACCGGGCTGCGCACGCTGTGCACGCCGTCGCTCCACACCAGTTCACCGAACTGCCAGGTGTTGTTGGGGGCGTTGGTGCGGGTCAGCTTGACGGAATAGGACTTGGTTTCGCCCGGGTTCAAGGTCAGCGTGCTCGGCGTCACCTCCATGGTGTAGCCGGTGATCGAAGGCGTCGCCGTGTAGGTCGACGCGGCGCCGCTCACGTTGGTCACGCGGCGCGTCACGGTCTGCGAGACCTGCACATTGGACAGCGTGATCGACGGCAGGTTCAGCTCGTAGCCGGGGATCGCGCCCTCGGCGCACTGGCTGGCCACGCCGCCGCCGCACATGTATTTCTTGTAGTCGGAGGCGCTCAGGTCGTACACCAGGCCGGGGTCCATGGCCTTGTTCGGATTGACGTGGCCGGCGCCCTGCGACCATGGCAGCCTGCCATTCTGGGCGCCGGTCAGGCCGTCGTCCTTGGTCATGGTGCCGGTGGTCATCAGGGCCGACTTGATCGCCGCCGGCGACCAGGTCGGGTGCAACTGGCGCAGCAGCGCGGCCAGGCCGGCCACGTGCGGGCTGGACATCGACGTGCCCTGCATGAAGGTGTAGGCCTGCGACGGCTGCAGCGTGCCGTTCGACACCGCGTCGCGCTCGGACTGGCTCAGCGCCGCCGAGCCGCCCGCCAGGATGGCCACGCCGGGCGCGGTGACGTCCGGCTTCAGCAGGTTGGGGTCGTAGCGGTTCGGGCCGCGCGAGGAGAAGTCCGCCATCATCGGCGCCGGCGCCGAGTTCAGGTCCGCGAAGAAGCGGCTCAGCGACGCGGTGGCGCCGGCGCCGCCCGCGTAGGCCAGGATGGGCGCGCCGGTGCCGGCCGTCACGTGCACGGCCGGCAGCACGTGGAAGTCGGAGTACAGGTCGCTGCCCGCGCCGCTGGCGGCCGCGTTCACCAGCACCATGCCGGCGCCGCCGGCGGCCAGCACGGCGCTGCCCTTGTCGACGCGGCCGGTGGTGCCGCGGGTGCAGACCACGATCTTGCCGGCGGTCTTGCTGGTGTCAAACACCGGGCCGACCGGGATGGTGGTATTCGGCTTGACGTCGTTGTCGCGGTAGCACAGCCTGGCGTAGTTCTTGTACTCGGCGCTGGCGCCCGGCAGCGCGGCGTCCTCGGCGCGGATGAGGCCGGCCGGCGGCAGCGCGTTGTTGCTGACGGACAGGCCGCTGTACTGGCCGCCGTTGCCCAGGGTCAGCGTGGCCTTCAGTTCGCGGCCGTGGGTCGACGCGCCCACCGTGGTCAGCCACGGGCTGACGTGGGCCACCATGTTGGCCGGGCCGGAGTTGCCGGCCGAGGCGGACACGAAGATGCCGGCGTTGGCGGCGTTCAGGAAGGCCTGCTCGACGGAGTCGGTGTAGCTTTCGCCGCCGCTGATCGAGTAGTTCAGCACGTGCACGCCGTCGGCGATGGCGCGCTCGATGGCGGCCACGCTGTCCGAGCCGAAGCAGCTGTTCTTGACGCCGTTCGGCTCCTCGGCGGTGACCGGCACGGTGTAGGACCAGCACACCTTGTACACGGCCACGCGGGCGCGCGGCGCCATGCCGGAGATGAGGCCGGGCATGGGGATGCCGTTGACGGAGGTGGCCACGCCGCCGTTGCCGGCCGCGGTGGACGAGGTGTGGGTGCCGTGGCTGCCTTCGCCGGCCGCGCCGGCGGCCGAGTCGCGCGGCGAGCGGAATTCGGTCCAGTGCGTGTTGCCGGGGTTCTGCGCCTCGAAGGTGGCGTTGAAGAAGCGCGCGCCGATCAGCTTGTTGTTGCAGTGGCTGGCGGTGAAGCCCTCGCCGCTTTCGCAGGCGCCGTTCCAGCCGGCCGGCGCGTTGTAGGCCAGGGTGCCGCCGACATCGAAGGTGGGCTTGCCGTCGCCGTCCACGCGGTCCGCGTAGGACAGGTTTTCCGGCCACACGCCGCTGTCGATGATGCCGACCACCACGTCCTCGCCCTTGGCGGTGCCGTTCAGCTGGCTCCACACGCCGCCCGGCTGGTCCAGGCCCAGGAAGGAGGTGGTGTAGCTCGTTTGCAGGGAGCGCGGCATGTCGGCCTCGATCTGGGCCACGTCCGGGTTGGCCTGCAGCTGGCGCACCTCGTCGTCGGTCAGCATGGCCGAGAAGCCGTTCAGCACCACCTTGTACTCGTGCTGGATGGGCGCGTTGGCCACCACCGCCTGCACGCTGCCGCGTTTCTGGTCCAGGTATTGGGTGTATTGCTGCACGGCCGGGCTCAACATCAGCAAGCGGCTGCCCGGCGAGGGCTGGGTGGCGGGCAGGCCGGCGACGCCGCCGTTGTACGAGGCGATGGGCTGGGCGGCCAGTTGCACGATGTAGGGGCGGCGGGTGTCGTCGGCCTGGGCGGTGTGCGCCATGGACGCGAGCAGGGCCAGGACGGCGATCGATACGGGACGGAGTTTCATGGTTGGATGTTCCTCGAATGGGTTTTCAGGCTTGAGCGGCGCGGCGACGGGTGGCGGCGAGGCCGGCGAGGCCCAGCAGCATCAACGCGGCGGTGGCCGGTTCGGGAACATCGGTGACGTCGACGTTGTCCAGCGCGAACTGGGCTTTCAGGGTGTTCGTGTCGTGGCAGTTCTGGGACGCGTCGCACATGTAGCCGTAGAAGTACACCTCGGTCAGCTCCAGCGCGGAGAAGGCGGCGCCGGTGTTGCGGTGGTTCATCAGGAAGCCGCCGGCGCCCGGGCCGCCGAGCGCGTACTCCAGCAGGTGCACGGTGTTCTGCGCGGTGATGCCGTACACCTGCAGCAGGCCGGCCATGGCCGGGTAGGCGCCGCCGCCGCCGATGAAGCTGGCGTCGAAGCCGGACAGCTTGAAGTGGCTGCTGGTGGCGCTCTTCATGATGGCCGAGCCGTCGTCCAGGCCGGCGAAGTAGCGGCTGGCGTTGTTGACCGGGCAGGCCAGCGGGGTGGTGCAGAAACCGGTGTCGGTGCCGTCGAAGATCGCACCGCTCAGCGCTCCGAGGTCGGCCGCGGAGTCGTTGGAGAAGCTGGTGAAGCTGAAGCCGCGCGACTGCACCGTGTCACCATTGCCGAGGAAGCCGGGGTCGGCGTCCTCGAAGTCGATGATGGTGGCGTGGGCGGTTGGCGCCCACAGGGCGACGCTCGCGAGGGCGGCGGCCACGGTTTTTTTCAGAGTTGAGGGGGTGCGATTCATGTGTCTTCCCTTGAGTGTTGTATAGGCAGGTGGTCCCGCCGATCGTATTTTTTCACAGTCCGGCTTCTGGCCGGGCTGTCGGGCAATATAGCAATCGAGATAACTTTTGTGAGAATTATTTCAACGTTAATAATTTGAAAGTTACATGTATTTAACAAATTAAGTTCGCTTTCTCCTATTGAAAAAGTAACCGGGTTTTACATTGGAGCGACGCATAAAATCCGCGCGACATGTTGCAAAAATTCACGACCACGCGGCATGTGTGACACACGACAATAAAATGTTGTCGATATCTAAGAGCGCGTGGTAGGCTAGAAAGTCACATTGACGTAGCCCGGTAGCGGAATGAAGGAGTGGTTCGGATGCATGCAGCACAGGTTCAAGGCAACAAGGCGCCAGGCCGCGAGGCGGCGCGCCGCGCGACGGGTTTCACGCTGCTCGAATTGCTGGTGGTGATCGTGATCATCGGCTTGCTGGCGGCTTACGTGGGACCCAAGTATTTCGCCCAGCTGGGCAAGTCCGAAGTCACCATCGCCAAGGCGCAGATCGAGGCGTTCGAGAAGTCGCTGGACACCTACCGGCTCGACGTGGGCCGCTATCCGAGCGCCGAGGAGGGCCTGGCCGCGCTGCTGGCCGCGCCGGCGTCGGCCGGTGCCAAGTGGAACGGCCCCTACCTGAAAAAAGGCGTGCCGCCCGATCCGTGGGGCCGCGCCTACCAGTACCGTTCGCCCGGCAGCAAGGGCGAGTTCGAGATCCTCTCGCTGGGCAAGGACGGCCAGCCCGGCGGCAGCGGCGAGGACGCCGACATCTCGTCCCAGTGACGTCCGAATAACCCCCCGACACAGCGCCGGTTCCCCAGCATGCAGTTCGATGTCCGTACCTTGTCGCCGGAGATGGTGATCGGCCAGGTGGTGGTCGACGGCCGCGACGAGGCCGACGCGCGCCGCCAGGTGGAGGCGCGCGGCCTGTTCGTCAGCGCCATCCATCCGGTGCGCGGCGCGCGCCGCGGCAAGGGCAAGACGCTGTCGCTGGTGCTGTTCTCCCAGGAGCTGCTGGCGCTGTTGACGGCCGGCCTGGGCGTGGTCGAGGCGCTCGAGGCGCTGCTGGAGAAGGAGGCCGCGCCGGCCACCCGCACCGTGCTGGGCCGCATGCTGGCCGGCCTGCGCGAGGGCCAGCGCTTCTCCACCGTGCTGGCCGACCAGCCCGACCTGTTCCCGCCGCTGTACGTGGGCATCGTCAAGGCCGCCGAGGGCACCAGCGACCTGCCGCGCTCCCTGTCCCGCTTCATCGACTACCAGCAGCGCATCGACACCGTGCGCGCCAAGATCGTCAGCGCCGCCATCTACCCGTCCATCCTGTTGCTGGTGGGCGGCGGCGTCAGCCTGTTCCTGATCGCCTACGTGGTGCCGCGCTTCGCCGAGGTCTACCAGGGCGCCGGGCGCGACCTGCCGTGGATGTCCAAGCTCATGCTGGGCTGGGGCCAGTTCGCCGCCGAGCACACGGCCGGCCTGCTGGGCGGCCTGGCCGTGGCGCTGGCCGCGCTGGTGCTGGGCATCCGGCGGCTGATGGGCAACGGCGGCCTGGCCCGGCTGATGGCGCGCCTGCCCGGCATCGGCGAGCGGGTGCGCATCTACGAGCTGTCGCGCCTGTACCTGACGCTGGGCATGCTCAGCGAGGGCGGCATCACCATCGTGCACGCGATCGAGACCGTGCAGGGCATGGTCTCGCCGACGGTGCGCGCCGGCCTGCAGGCGGCGCGGCTGGAGATCGAGGCCGGCCTGCCGCTGTCGACCGCCTTCGAGGCCAACGGCCTGACCACGCCGATCTCGCTGCGCATGCTGCGGGTGGGCGAGCGCACCGGCGACATGGGGCCGATGCTGACCCAGTCCGCCGCCTTCTACGACGGCGAAATCACGCGCTGGATAGACCGTTTCACGCGCACCTTCGAGCCGCTGCTGATGGCCTGTATCGGCCTGGTGGTGGGCGCCATCGTGGTGCTGCTGTACATGCCGATATTCGACCTCGCTGGAGACATGTCATGACCCCCCAACAGGCCGCCCCCGAGCAGCCGGCCGCCGCCGCGATCCCGGACATCGACCAGGCCATGCTGGCGCGCGCCCGCGCGCGCTGCGGCCAGACCCGGCGCAGCCTGGTCGAGGAACTGCAGGCGCTGACCGGCATCGAGCCGCGCCTCGCGGTGCAGGCGCTGGCCCGGCCCTTCGGCCTGGCCGTGCTGGAAACCGTGGACATGCTGGAATTCATTCCGGCCTTCGACCTGCTGCCGCTGTCGCAGGCCATGGCGCGCCACTGCGTGCTGCTGCGCGGGCGCGACGGCGTGCTGGTGGGCGTGATCGCCGACCCCTTCGACCTGGACCTGCAGACCTGGCTGGGCACGCAGGCGCGCGCCAGCGCGCGCGCGCCGCTGCAAACCCGCCTGGCGCTGCAGGCCGACATCCAGGCCTACCTGTCCAAGCAGGAGGAATCGGCGCGCGCGGTGGACAACCTGCTGCCCGGCGCAAGCGAGGGCCGGCGCGACGGCAAGACCGCCGCCGTGCTGTCCTTCGCCTCGGTCTCCGAGGCGGCCAGCCCCGCCGTACGCCTGGTGAACTCCACCCTGTACGACGCGCTCAAGGCCGGCGCCTCCGACATCCACCTGGAGAGCACCGCCGGCGGCCTGGCCGTCAAGTACCGGGTCGACGGCGTGCTCGACCACGCCACCGCCGTCAACGGCATCGAGGTGGCCGAGCAGATCATCTCGCGCCTGAAGGTGCTGGCCGAGCTGGACATCGCCGAGCGCCGCGTGCCGCAGGACGGCAGCTTCCGCGTCGAGTCGGGCGGGCGCGAGATCGACCTGCGCGTCTCCATCATGCCCAGCATCCACGGCGAGGACGCGGTGATCCGTATCCTCGACAAGCGCGCCATGATCGAGGCCTACGGCTCGCTGACGCTGGAGGCGCTGGGCTTCGACGCGCCCTCGCTGGCCACGCTGCGCGTGCTGGCGCAGGAGGCCTACGGCATGCTGCTGGTGACCGGGCCCACCGGCTCGGGCAAGACCACCACGCTGTACGCGGCGCTCACCGAGATCCACAACGGCCGCGAGAAGATCATCACCATCGAGGACCCGGTCGAGTACCAGCTGCCCGGCATCCTGCAGATCCCGGTCAACGAGAAGAAGGGCCTGAGCTTCGCCAAGGGCCTGCGCTCCATCCTGCGGCACGACCCGGACAAGATCATGGTGGGCGAGATCCGCGACCGCGAGACCGCCGAAATCGCCGTGCAGTCCGCGCTGACGGGCCACCTGGTGTTGACCACGGTGCACGCCAACAACGTGTTCGACGTGTTCGGCCGCTTCACCCACATGGGCATCGACCCCTACGCCTTCGTGTCGGCGCTGAACGGCATCTGGGCGCAGCGCCTGGTGCGCATCAACTGCCCGCACTGCGCGGCCGAATACACGCCCACCGAGCAGGAACTGGCCAGCGTCAACCTCACGCGCGCCGAGGCCTACGAATACCGCTTCATGGAAGGCAAGGGCTGCGGCGACTGCCGCGGCACCGGCTACAAGGGCCGCCGCTCGATCGCCGAGATCCTCACCTTGAACGACGAGATCCGCGAACTGATCGTCGACAAGCGGCCGATCCGCCAGATCAAGCAGGCCGCCCACGCCAACGGCACGCGCAGCCTGCGCCAGGCCGCGCTGGAACTGGTGAAACGGGGCGGCACCACGCTGTCCGAAATCAAGCGGGTGACTCTGCATGCCTAGATTATTCAAGCGCATTCCCGGGCAATCACTGCGCATCGGCGTGAGCGCGCACGCGGTCAGCCTGCTGCGCGTCAGCCGCTGGGGCGGCGACAAGGTGGCGGTGCTGGCCGAGCGGGCTTATTCGACCGAGGACGCGGCCGCCCACCAGGAGCACCACGCCATCGGCGTCGCGCTGCGCGAACTGCTGGCGGGACAGGACGTCGCCCACTGGCCGGTTTGCGTGGTGCTGGCCGACGAACTGGCGCGCGTCTGGCAGGTGGTCCCGCCGCAACAGGCCGCGCGCCTGGCCGACCTGGAGGCGGCGGCCGCGCTGCGTTTCTTCGGCCTGTACGGCGAGGCGCCGGCCGCGTGGACCATCTCGGCGGACTGGGACACCCGCGCGCCGTTCTTCGCCGCCGCCATCCCGCGCGCGCTGCTGGCGACGCTGGAAAAGGTGGCCGAGGAAAGCCATCTCGCGCTGGTCGAGGTGCGTCCGCATTTCGTCACCGCGTGGAACCGCTGGCGCGACGCCGTCAAGCCGGGCGCCTGGTTCGGCCAGCTGCACGACGGCATGCTGACCCTGGCCATCGTCGACGGCAAGCGCCTGCACTCGGTGCGCGCGCTGGCGGCGCCGGAAGGCGCGGGCCGCGCGGCGGACCACGCCTGGCTGGCGCAAACCTTGCGGCGCGAGGCGCTGCTGGCCGGCTTGCCCATGCCCGAACTGCTGCAGCTGTGCGGCCAGGTGCCGGCCACCCTCACCGCGGCCACGGCCGCCGCCGGCGCGGGCCGGGCCGCTCCCGAGGTGGCGGTGCAGGCGCTGGGCGCGCCGCCGCCCGGCGAGGAAAAATGGTCGCTGGCCAGCGTGCTGGCATGGGGGGGATGCGCGGCATGAGGAAGATGCGTATCGATTTCGCGCCGCGCGGCTGGCGCCGCACGCTGTACCGCGTGCATCCGGCCGCGCTGGCGGGATGCGCCCTGGGCCTGGCGCTGTGCGTGGGCGCCGCGCTGTCGGCCTACGGCATGCTGGAGCAGCGCCGCGCGCACGAGCTGCGCCTGCGCCAGTTGAACCGGCAGCAGGCCAGCCAGCAGGCGCAGGCGCCCGCGGCGGCCAAGGTGGCCATCCCCGAATCGCAGGCGCGGGCGGTGAACGCGGCCGTTTTGCAACTGAACCTGCCGTGGCGCGAATTGCAGGAAGCCGTGGGGGAGGGCACGCCCGCCAACATCGCCTTGCTGGCGCTGGAGCCGGACCCGCGCAAGCAGGTGCTCAAGATCAGCGCCGAGGCCAAGAACGCGGATGACATGATCGCCTACATAGAACAGCTCAAGGAGCAGGAATTCTTCAGCGGGGCCGCGCTGGTGCGGCACGAGATTTACGAGGCCGACGCGAACCGCCCGTTGCGCTTCCAGGTGGAGGCGCAATGGGTGGCGCGATGAAACAGATCCATCTCGCGCCGCTGCTGCTGCGCGCGCGGCTGGCCGCCGTGCGCGTCGGCCCGGCCGCCTGCCTGGCCGCCGTCCTGTGCCTGGTGGGCGCGGCCGGCCTGGCGTGGCTGGCGCCGCAACGGGCCAAGCTGCAGGCGGAGCGGCAGCGGCTGGAGCAGCAGCGCCAACGGCCGGCGGCGCCGGGCACGCTGGTGAGCGCGCCGCCGCCGTCCGCCAACGAGAACATGGCCGGCTTCTACGCCGCGCTGGGCGAGAGGCGCCACGCCGAGCAGCATGTGAAAGTGCTGTTCGGGCTGGCCGCGAAGGCGGGCCTCAGCCTGCGCCAGGGCGAGTACAAGTTCGGCTACGACAAGGCCAGCCGCGTGAGCACCTACCAGATCGTGCTGCCGGTGAAGGGTGGCTACAACGCGATCTGGCAATTCTCGCTGGAGGCGCTGCGCGCCTTGCCGTTCGCGTCGCTGGACGACATCGCCTTCCGCCGCGAGAACATCAACGACGCGCAAGTGGAGGCGCGGGTGCGCCTGACCTTGTACCTGCAAGACGCCGCGGCTGTGTCGTCTTCGTCGGCGGCGGTGCAGCCATGACGCCGCGCCACATGCTGATGGGCGCGGCGCTGGTCGGCGCCGCCGCGCTGGTTCTGTTCGGCGACAAGACGCCGCCGGGCGACGTGGCCGAGGCGGTGGACCGCCGCGCGCCGGCGCCAGCCGCTCCGGCACTTGCTGGCGCCGCGGGGGCGCCCGCCGCCGCGACCGGTGGCGCCACCGCCGCCGGCCCGTCCGCCGCCGCCCAGCCCGCGGCCGCCGCGCCCGCCGAACCGGCCCCCGCGCCGGCCCCGGTCCGCGCGGGCAAGGGCGCCGCCGCCGCCGATGTCGCCATCCTGCGCCTGATCCCGCGCGCCACGCTGGTGGGCGAGTCCGGCGAGGGCGCGTTCGCCGCGAACGAGGGCGTGTTCCGCAACCACAACTGGACGCCGCCCCCGCCGCCGCCCCCTCCGGCCCCGCCGCCGCCACCACCGCCGCCGCCGCAGGCGCCGCCGCTGCCGTTCACCTATCTCGGCAAGGCCGCCACGTCCGAGGGCTGGGAAGTGTTCCTGGCCCGCGGCGCCGACCGTACCTACGTGGTGCGCAACCAGATGGTGATCGAGGGCGTGTACCGCGTCGACGCCATCTCGCCGCCCACGCTGAAAATCACCTACCTGCCGCTGAGCCAGGTCCAGCAGCTAAATATTGGAGCTTCCGACTGATGTCCCGCACACCACACCGCATGTTGAAACTGGCCCGCTCGCTGGCTGTGCCGCTGGTGGCGCTGACCCTGTCCGGCTGCGCCGCCCAGCTGGCCTACCGCGAAGGCAATTCCCTGGTCGAGCAGGACAAGGTCGAGGCCGGCCTGCTCAAGTTCCAGGAAGCCATCGCCAACGATCCCGCCAACGCGCAGTACCGCGCGGCCTACCTGCGCGCGCGCGACCGCGCCACGGTGCGCTACCTGGCGCAGGCCGAACGCGACCTGGCCGAGGGCGGCCGCGACGCCGCGCTGCAGGGCTACCTGCGTGTGCTGGCGCTGGACCCGCTCAACGAGCGCGGCCGCGCCGGCCTGCGTTTGGTGGAGAGCGCCGAGCGCCTCGACAAGATGGTGGCCGCCGCCCAGGAGCTGGCGGCGAAGAAGGACTACGACGGCGCCAAGGCCAAGCTGGGCGCCGTGCTGGCCGAGCGGCCCGGCCACGAGCAGGCCCGCCTGGCGCTGCGCGACGTCACGGACAAGTCGGCGCAGCCGTCGGCCGAGTCGGGCCTGTCCAAGGCCTTCAAGCAGCCCATCACCATCGAGTTCCGCGACGCGCCGCTGAAGCAGGTGTTCGAGGTGATCGCGCGCCGCTCCGGCCTGAACTTCGTGTTCGACAAGGACGTCAAGACCGACACCAAGGCCTCGATCTACCTGAAGAACAGCACGGTGGAATCGGCCGTCTATTATCTGCTGATGACCAACCAGCTGGAGCAGCAGGTCCTGGACGGCAACACCATCCTGATCTACCCCAACGTGGCGGCCAAGCTGAAGGAATACCAGGAGATGGTGGTCAAGACCTTCTTCCTGGCCAACGCCGAGGCCAAGGCCGTGGCCAACACGCTCAAGACCATCCTCAAGTCGCGCGACGTGGTGGTCGACGAGAAGCTCAACCTGCTGATCGTGCGTGACAACCCGGAGGCGATCCGCCTGGCCGAGCGCCTGGTGAACCTGCAGGACGTGGCCGAGCCGGAAGTGATGCTGGACGTGGAGATCCTGGAGGTCAAGCGCACCCGCCTGATGGAGCTGGGCGTGGCCTGGCCGTCGCAGCTGACGCTCAGCCCGCTGATCTCCTCCGGCGGCAACGTCCTGACGATCAACGACCTGAACCACCTGAACCAGCGCACCATCGGCCTGTCCAGCCTGTCCGCCACCATCAACGCCAACAAGACCGACGGCGACACCAACCTTTTGGCCAACCCGCGCATCCGCGTGCGCAACAAGGAAAAGGCCAAGGTGCTGATCGGCGACAAGGTGCCCGTCATCACCACCACCATCTCGCCCGGCACTGGCGGTTTCGCCAGCGAATCGGTCAGCTACGTGGACGTGGGCCTGACCCTGAACGCCGAGCCCACCATTTACCTGAACAACGAGGTGGCGATCCGCATCTCGCTGGAGGTGAGCAACCTGGTCAGCCAGATCGAGACCAAGTCCGGCACCAAGGCCTACCAGATCGGCACGCGCCAGGCCTCCACCATGCTGCAGCTGAAGGACGGCGAGAACCAGGTGCTGGCCGGCCTGATCAACAACGAAGACCGCAGCACCGGCAGCAAAGTGCCGCTGGTGGGCGACCTGCCCATCCTGGGCCGCCTGTTCGGCAGCACCGTGGACGACAAGCAGAAGACCGAGATCGTGCTGTCGATCACGCCGCACCTGGTGCGCAACGTGCAGCGCCCCGAGGCGGCCAACGCAGAATTCTCGGCCGGCACCGAGGGCAATTTCCGCCGCCGGCCCGATCCCGCCGTGCGCGCCCCGGTGGCGTTGCCGGCCGCGCCCGGCGCGCCAGTGCGGCCGCTGTCGCCGAACGCGGACGGCGGCCAGGCCCCTGGCGCCGCCGCGCCGGGCACGGCGCCCGCCGCCATCCCCGGCGCCGTGCCGGTGTCGGTGCCGGCGCCGGTCACCGGCGTGCCGGTGGCGCCGCCCGCGCCGGAGGGCGTGCCGCTGTCGACCATGCAGCCCGGGCCGGCGTCCACCCCGGCGCAGCCCGAAGCCCAAGAACAACCCCCGCAGCCGCCGGCGAAATGAGGCAGCGCGGTTTCACGCTGATCGAGCTGCTGGTCACGCTGGCCATCCTGGGCATGCTCAGCACGCTCGTGATCCCGGTCGGCCAGGTGACGGTGCAGCGCCGCAACGAACAGGAGCTGCGCGTCGCGCTGCGTGAAATCCGCCAGGCCATCGACGCCTACAAGCTGGCCTACGACGAGGGCCGCATCGCCAAGTCGCCGGCCAGCACCGGCTATCCGAAGAACCTGGAAACGCTGGTGGAGGGCGTGATCGACCAGCGCAGCCCCAAGCGCGCCAAGATCTATTTCCTGCGCCGCGTGCCGCGCGACCCCTTCAATCCCGATCCCGATCCGGACGCGTCCGAGGCGCAGTCCTGGGGCAAGCGCAGCTACGCCAGCGAGGCCGACGAGCCGCGCGAAGGGGAGGACGTGTACGATGTCTATTCGCAATCCGACAAGACCGGCTTGAACGGCGTGCCGTACCGGAAGTGGTGACCATGAAGAACAAAGCGCTATCCCCCCGCGGATTCACCCTGATCGAGCTGCTGGTGGTGCTGGGCATCATCGCGCTGCTGCTGACGCTGGCCGTGCCGCGCTACTTCCCCAGCGTGGACAGCGCCCGGGAAACCATCCTGGCCGACAACCTGCGCAACGCGCGCGCCACCATCGACCAGTACTACGGCGACACCGGCCGCTACCCCGACACGCTGGAGCAGCTGGTGGAGAAAAAATACCTGCGCGGCGTGCCGGTGGACCCGGTGACCGAAAGCACCACCAGCTGGATCGTGGTGCCGCCCGAGGACGGCAGCAAGGGCGGCGTGGCGGACATCAAGAGCGGAGCGCCCGGCAATGACCGCCACGGCAAGCCCTATTCGGAGTGGTAGGCGCGGGCCGCCCGGCCCGCGCGCGGGCGGCTTCACCTATCTCAGCCTGATCATCCTGCTCGCCATCATGGCCCTGGCGGGCGCCGCCACGCTCAAGATGGGTTCGGTCATGCGGCGCGGCGCGGCCGAGCGCGAGCTTTTGTATATAGGCGCCGAGTTCAGCGACGCGCTGCAAAGCTACGCCAAGGCCACGCCGCAGGGCCAGCCGCCGTTCCCGCCGTCGCTGAAGGAACTGCTGCGCGACACGCGCTTCCCCAATCCCCGCCGCCACCTGCGCAAAATCTATGTGGACCCGATGACCGGCAAGGCCGAGTGGGGGATTCAATACGTGTCCGGCACCACCGGCGTGGTGGCGGTGTACAGCTTGTCGACCGCGAAGCCGGTCAAGATCGGCAACTTCCCCGCGCGCTTCCAGGGTTTCGAGGGCAAGCGCCGCCTGTCGGACTGGAGGTTCACACGTGGCGGCGATGTCGATCCCGCGACCGGGTTGGCGCCGCAGCAGGGGCAGCCCGGACAGCCGGGGCAGCCGGGACAGCCCCCGCGGCCGGGACAGACGCTCAACCCGGGCGCGCCGCAGCCGGGGCAGCCCGGCGCGCCGGACCAGGGCGGCGCATCGCCGGCGGGCGCGCCCGCCGGCCAGCCGCAGCCGGAGCCCCAGTCCCAGCCGGAGCCGGCCGCCGAGCCGCCGTCGGAGGAGGCGAAACCGGAGGAGCCGCCGGCCGACAGCGGCCGCGCCGACCCGCCTCAGGAGACGCCGTCCGAGGCGCCGCCGGAAGCGGCGCCCGAAGCCCCGAAACGGTAAACCACCCCCCGACTTTCCAGCCAACCCGGCCCCTCGAAAAGGCCGGGTTTTTTTACATCTCGGCAATGTGAAATATTGCTGTGCAACACGCGAAACATTGTTGTAATTAAAGCTTTATTGCAAGAAACTAAAACTATCCAAAAAGACAAGAGAATCCATCCTTTTATGCTATTCTGTTTTCGCAGTCCCCATCATAGTTTGGTTAGCCCATCAACCCGTATTTCACTTAATTAAGGATAACCTCATGAAATTGAAACTTTTCGTTGCGAGCCTGATGGCCGCAGCATCCTTCAGCGCCATGGCTGCCGATCAGCTTGTCATTCTGGACGACAACCCTCTGGCGAATAACTTCTTCGTCTCCAACCAGTCCCCACTGGATGGCGTGCTGTCGGGCGGTTCGGACGTGATCACCTTCGGCGGCCTGGCTCCCGGCCTGTACGAGATCGTGGTGACGATCAGCGGCCAGAACCTGTCCTTCGACGGCGTGACCTCCAACCTGAATGGCACCGCGGGCAGCACCTACGGCGCTGGCAAGTTCCACTTCTTCGGCGTTGAGCACAGCGGCACGTCGCCCTTCGTGCTGAACCTGTTCGGCACCGCCCTGGACGGCGCCAAGTATAGTGGTGAAGTCACCGTGACCGCGGTCCCGGAGCCAGCGACCTACGGCATGCTGCTGGGTGGTCTGGGCGTACTGGGCTTCCTGGCCCGCCGCAAGAAAAACAACCAAGCCTAAGCGCAGTACAGGCGAAAAAAAAACCCGCGCGAGCGGGTTTTTTGTTGCGTGGCAGCATTTCGTGGCAGCGCCGCGATGCGCTAGTTCGCCCGCCGCTTGAAATCGCGCGGACGGAAGCCCAGCGCCATCAGCACGCTGAAATAGACCACGACGCAAGCCCCGATCAATCCCAGCAGCAGGCCCACGCGCAACCAGGGATGGGCGCGCATGCCCAGCCAGTCGAATTGCTGCGCGCCAAACCAGGCCGCCGCGCCCATCACGGCCACGGCCACCAACAGTTTCAAATAGAACGCGCCCCAGCCCGGCAGCGGCTGGTACACGCCGCGTTTGCGCAAGCCCATATACAGGAAAGCGGCGTTGATGCAGGCCCCCAGTCCGATTGAAAGCGCGAGTCCGGCCACCTGGATGTAGGGTACGAACAACAGGTTCATGATTTGCGTGGCGATCAACACGCCGATCGCGATCCGCACCGGCGTGCGGATATCCTGCTTGGCGTAAAAGGCGGGCGCCAGCGTCTTGACCAGGATGATGCCGATCAGGCCGGCGCTGTAGGCGATCAGCGGGCGCGCCGAACCGGCCGCCGCCGCGTCGGTGAATTTACCGTAGTGGAATAGGGCGGTGATCAGCGGCTCGGCCAGGATGGCCATGCCCACCGCCGCCGGCAGCGCCAGCAGGAAGGTCAGGCGCAGGCCCCAGTCCAGCAGCGCCGAGTATTCGGCGTGGTCGGCGTCCGAGTTCGCCTTGGCCAGGCTGGGCAGCAGGATCGTGCCCAGCGCCACGCCCAGCATGGCGGTCGGGAATTCCATCAGCCGGTCCGCGTACGACAGCCAGGAGATGCTGCCCTCGGCCAGGCGCGAGGCGATGCTGGTGTTGATCATCAGGCTGATCTGCGCCGCCGACACGGCGAACACGGCCGGCCCCATCTTCCGCAGCACGCGCAGCACGCCCGGGTCGCGCAGGCCGGCGGCGGGGTTCAGGCGCAGGCGCGGCAGCATGCCGATCTTGATCAGCGCCGGGATCTGGATCCCCACCTGCAGCAGGCCGCCGACGAACACGGCGATGGCCATCGCGTAGATCGGCTGCGCCAGGCGCGGCGCCAGGAACAGCGAGGCGGCGATGAAGCTCAGGTTCAGCAGCACCGGCGTGAACGCGGGGATCTTGAACTGGCGCCAGGTGTTGAGGATGCCGCCGGCCAGCGCCACGAAGGACATGAACGCTATATAGGGGAACATCAGCCGCGTCATCCACACCGAGGCGTCGAACGCCTCCGGCGTGGCGCGCAGGCCGGTCGCGATCACATACACGAACAAGGGCGCGCCGACGATGCCGAGCGCGCTCACCAGCACGGTGGCCCACACCAGCGTGGTGGCCACGTGGTCGGCCAGCTCCTTGCTGGCCTCCTGGCCGTGCTGGTTCTTGTATTCGGCCAGGATGGGCACGAAGGCCTGCGAGAACGCGCCCTCGGCGAACAGGCGGCGCAGCAGGTTGGGGATGCGGAAGGCGACGATGAAGGCGTCCGTGTAGGCGCCGGCGCCGAAGGCGCGCGCGAACAGGCTTTCGCGCAGCAGGCCGGTTACGCGGGACAGCATGGTCATGCTGGAGATGGCGGCGAGGGTCTTGAGCAGGTTCATGGGCGCCGATTATAGCGGGCGTGGCGGTGTATTTGCTGCGACAATGGCAAGTTCCCGCCGGCCGGCAGTGATTGCCAATTGATCTGGCGCGAAAATCTCGCTATAATTTAAGGCTGTACAGAATTCAGTAACGCAGACACTAATGTTTTGCCAGCGTCCCTTGGCTTACATGGTTAGGCAGACAGACTGAACAAACACCTGTTTGGCAAACGCTATTGTTTGCAAACGAACTTTGACAACGATTAGGACATTCCATGGCAAATACCGCACAAGCACGTAAACGTGCTCGTCAAGCAGTCAAGCAAAACGCACACAACTCGGCCCAGCGTTCGACCCTGCGCACCGCGATCAAAGCGGCCCGCAAAGCGATCCAGGCTGGCGACAAAGCGGCCGCGACCGCAATCTTCCAGGCTTCCGTGTCGACCATCGACAGCATCGCCGACAAGAAAATCATCCACAAAAACAAGGCCGCTCGCCACAAGAGCCGTCTGGCAGCCGCTCTGAAGGCGCTGTCCGCTTAATTCCGCACGGCGGCTCCGCGCCGCCCGCAATGCAAGCGAAAACCCCGCATGGCGCAAGCCATCGCGGGGTTTTTTCGTCCTGGAAGCGGACCGAGCCCCATTTGGGGCCAGGCCCCAAATGGGGCTCGGTTCGCTTACTTCGCCGGGGCCGAGGCGGCCGACGCGGCGGAGGCAGCGGCCGATGCCGAGGCTTTCTCTTTCTTGGCCTTCTTCTCCTTCGGTGCGGAGGCGGCGGCCGAAGCGGACGCGGGCGCGGACGCCATGGCCGACGCGGAGGCGGATGCCGGGGCGGCCGGGGCGGCGGCGAAGGCGGAGGCGGCAAACAGGGAGGCGACCAGGGCGGCGACTATCTTGGACATGGCGATTTCCTTTAGCGTTATTGGAAAACTCGGCGATTCGGATGAATCTGCCTCAATAACGCGGGGATTTCATTGCCAGTTGACAGGATTTTCATCAATTCAGGAAACTATTTTTGATGCGCCGCGTCAACACGGCCTGACCGTCGCCTGGGCTTGGCCTAGCCGCGCCGGCTGCAGATGCATGACCAGCCCGTCGATGGGGATCTGCGGCAGGCCCGCCATTTCCGGCCCGCGGCGCTCGATTTCATGGGCCAGGTCCAGCAGCAGCCACTCCATCTCGTCGAGCAGCGCGCGCAGCTCGAGCAGCAGGCCGGGGTCTTCGCGGGCGATGCCGAGCATGCTGTCGGCGTGGTCGGGATCGAAGCCGCACTGCAGCACCAGGCCCCGTATCGAGGCCATGCGTTCGAACAGGAAGGCCAGGGGCGAGTCCCCCGCGTCGCGCGGCGCCACCGCCGCCTCGAAGCTGGCGCGCAGCGCGCTCCAGGCGCGCAGCACCTCGGCCAGGTGGGTCAGCTGCCGCATCGCGCCGTGCTCGTTCGGCGTGTAGGCGGCGTCCCGCGGGGTGGCGTGGATCAGGTCGCGCAGGGTGTCCACCGCCTTGTGGTCGAAGCGGGCCTGGTTCAGCCGTATCAGCACGTCCAGGCGGGGCAGGTCGAAGCGGCGTATCACCGTTTCGGCCACGTCGGCCACCGCCAGCAGCCTGGCCAGCGGCGGGATGCGCTCCCCGCGCAGGCCGTGCGGGTAGCCGCTGCCGTCCACCCGTTCGTGGTGGTGCAGCACCGCCGCCGCGGCCGCGGCCGGGTAGCCGGCAATCTCGTGCAGCAGCACATAGCCGGTGATGGGGTGGACGTGGATGAAGCAGCGCTCGTCCGGCGCGATGTCGTGGCCGGCGGCCAGCATGGCGGGATCGGTGTGCATCTCGCCGAAATCATGGCTGATGGCGGCCATCAGCAGGTTGCCGCGTTCGGCCGCGGGCAGGCCCATGCGCTGCGCCATGGCGTGGGCGATGATGCCGCAGCGGATCGAGTGCTCGAACATCTCGGTGCGGCGCTCGCGCATCACGGTCAGCCGCAGCTGGACCGGTTTGGGGAGTTTCAAGCCGGCCAGCGCGTGCTTGACGGCCAGCGGGTCGCCGCTGCGGGCGGCCAGCCGCGCGTACACGGGTTCATGGTCCAGCACGCGGGCCGCCATGGTGGCCAGGAAATCCGCGTCCACCGGGTGCTCGCTCGCCAGCATGTGGTCCAGCGGCGCCGTCAGCTTGTGCTGGGTCAGCCGCTCGAACTGCAGGGGCGTCAGGCGCACGCCCTTGGCGACCAGCTTGACGCCGCTGGCGGAATAGATGTCGTCGTTGGCGATGACGGCGCGTTCAGTGCCGAGTTCGGCGACGGCCTGTATATAGTGGGGATTCTCGCCCGCGGGGGCGTGCTCCTTGTTGCATGGTTCGGTGGCAAACATTGCGCTGGCCTTCCTTGCAAAGCGGGGACTCCATGCCTATAAATATACGGTAAAACGTTTTGCGTTGCATCAAGCGGATTTCATTTTTACAACTTGTTCGCAGGATTTTTTTCAAACCTGGCGCAGTTCCCGGGGCGACACCTCCATCCATTCGCCCGGCATCAGCGGATGGCTGGCCAGCGAGATCGCGCCGATCGCGCTGCGCACCAGGCGCAGCGTGGGGTGGCCGATGGCGGCGGTCATGCGCCGGACCTGGCGGTTCTTGCCTTCCCGCAGCGTGATCGCCAGCCAGGAGGTGGGGTGGCCGGCGCGCTGGCGGATCGGCGGATCGCGCGGCCACAGCCAGTCCGGTTCGGCGATGCGCACCGCCTCGCAGGGCCGGGTGGTGAAGTCGCCCAAATCGAGGGGCGCCCGCAGGCGGGCCAGCGCGGCCGCGTCGGGCACGCCCTCGACCTGCGCCAGGTAGATCTTCGCCTCCTTGCGGTCGGGATGGGCGATCTCGTGCTGCAGCTTGCCGTCGTCGGTCAGCAGCAGCAGGCCCTCGCTGTCGGCGTCGAGCCGGCCGGCGGGATACACGCCGGGCACCCGGACATAGTCGGCCAGCGTTTCACGTCCGTCCTGGGACGAGAACTGGCACAGCACCTCGAAGGGCTTGTTAAGGAGGATCAGCGGCATGGCGCGGGCAAAAGACCGATTGTACCGTCCCGGCGAAATCCGGTGTCGCAAAAGCATGGCGCCCAGTATCATACTGGTGCATAATGGGAAACAGGTGTCTTATGTCTTATAGAAGACTTAGGCCATGAGAACAGATACTGTCGTCAATTCGGTTTCAATTTGGCAATCAATTGGGCGATAGCGCGCCGGATTGCCCCACTTCGGAGATCACGATGTTTCAACATATCAAAGTACCAGCGGACGGCGCCAAAATCACCGTCAACCCCGATTTTTCCCTGACCGTTCCGGACAATCCGATCATTCCCTACATCGAGGGCGACGGCACCGGCGTGGACATCAGCCCGGTCATGATCAAGGTGGTCGACGCGGCCGTGGCCAAGGCCTACGGCGGCAAGCGCAAGATCAGCTGGATGGAAATCTACGCCGGCGAGAAGTCGACCACCGTGTACGGTCCCGACGTCTGGCTGCCGGAGGAGACGCTGCGGGTCCTGAAGGACTACGTGGTCTCCATCAAGGGCCCGCTGACCACGCCGGTCGGCGGCGGCATCCGCTCGCTGAACGTGGCGCTGCGCCAGGAGCTGGACCTGTACGTCTGCCTGCGCCCGGTGCGCTACTTCGCCGGCGTGCCCTCGCCGGTGCGCGAGCCGGAAAAGACCGACATGGTGATCTTCCGCGAGAACTCGGAGGACATCTACGCCGGCATCGAATACCAGCAGGGCAGCGAGGGCGTGAAGAAGCTGATCGACTTCCTGGTCAAGGAAATGGGCGTCAAGAAGATCCGCTTCCCGGACACCTCGGGCATCGGCATCAAGCCGGTGTCGATCGAGGGCACCGAGCGCCTGGTGCGCAAGGCGATCCAGTACGCCATCGACAACGACAAGCCTTCGGTGACGATTGTGCACAAAGGCAACATCATGAAGTACACCGAGGGCGGCTTCCGCGACTGGGCCTACGCGCTGGCGCAGAAGGAATTCGGCGCCGAACTGATCGACGGCGGCCCGTGGTGCAAGTTCAAGAATCCGAAAACCGGCCGCGAGATCACGGTCAAGGATTCGATCGCTGATGCATTCCTGCAACAAATCCTGCTGCGTCCGGCGGAATACAGCGTGATCGCCACGCTGAACCTGAACGGCGACTACATCTCCGACGCGCTGGCCGCGCAGGTCGGCGGCATCGGCATCGCGCCGGGCGCCAACCTGTCGGACTCGGTGGCCATGTTCGAGGCCACCCACGGCACCGCGCCGAAGTACGCCGGCAAGGATTATGTGAACCCGGGCTCGCTGATCCTGTCGGCCGAGATGATGTTGCGCCACATGGGCTGGACCGAGGCGGCCGACCTGATCATCAGCGCCACCGAGAAGGCCATCGCGTCCAAGCGCGTCACCTACGACTTCGCGCGCCTGATGGAGGGCGCGACCCAGGTGTCGTGCTCCGGTTTCGGCGACGTCATGATCGAGCAGATGTAATAATGCAAGTCAATCCGCCCGCGGTTTCGGCCGCGGGCGATGAGCCCCGGCGCGCGAGCCCGGGGCTTTTTTTATTTCCGCGCCGGTGTATGCTGGGGGCATATCTTATTAGCGAGGGAAATATGCAGTGTCCATTTTGCGGCGAGGGGAATATGGTGCGCCAGACCAAGGATATGCCTTATAGCTACGAGGGGCAGACCACGGTCATTCCGGCCGTCACCGGCGATTTCTGTCCCGAGTGCGGCGAGTGCATGTTCAGTCCCAAGGAGTCGGACCGCATCGGCGCGGCCATGCTGGAATTTAACAAGCAGGTGAAGGGCGCGCGGGGCGCGTAGGGGGCGGGCGAAAAAAAACCCCACGGCAGCGGGGTTTTTCACTTCCTTGCACCTGCTAGAGGATTACATCGACTGGATGTTGGAAGCTTGCTTGCCTTTAGGGCCTTGGGTGACTTCGAACTGAACTTTTTGACCTTCTTTCAGGGTCTTGAAACCGTTCATGTTGATTGCGGAGAAGTGTGCGAACAAATCCTCACCGCCGTCATCTGGAGTGATGAAGCCAAAACCTTTGGAGTCATTGAACCACTTAACAGTACCTGTTGCCATAATAAGAAGAACTTTCAATAAAAACGAATATCACACGAGCCATAAAAGCAAGAAGCTTCCTGCCCCCTCCTCGACGCCTCACTTCTTATCAACATGTCCATTTCTGCACAAGTCGATATCGCATTGTTGGCGCAACAATTTTTAATGTCAAGCGCTTTCATTGCGCGAATAGTACTTTTCTTGCAACAGTGCGGCGCGGGTGTTGTAAGCCCGTCCGGGGGCGGCTAAAAAGCAACTCTTGATTTCCACACGACGGCCGCCATCTGCGACAAGTCGAGAAAACGCGTAAGATGGAATAGAAATGGCTGTGCGTCCATAATTGGGCGTTGCAACAACCCCGAAAGCATTAGAATATAAGCGTATGGCAACCAAGCATGACACCGAACAGCTGCTGGAACGGCAGACGCTCAAACCGCCACCCCTGTATCAGGTGGCGTTGCTGAATGACGACTATACCCCGATGGAGTTTGTGGTCGCGATCATTCAGGAGTACTTCAACAAGGATCGTGAAACGGCGACCCAGATCATGCTGAGTGTGCATCGCCATGGCAAGGGCGTGTGCGGCGTGTTCTCGAAGGATGTAGCGAGTACCAAAGTGGAGTTTGTATTAACGCATGCACGCAAGGCGGGCCATCCCCTGCAATGTGTGATGGAGGAAGTATGATCGCGCAGGAACTGGAAGTAAGTTTGCACATGGCGTTTGTCGAGGCTCGGCAGGCACGGCATGAATTCATCACGGTGGAGCACCTGCTGCTGGCGCTGCTGGACAATCCGTCCGCAGCCGAAGTGCTGCGCGCCTGCGCCGTGAATATTGAGGACCTGCGGAAAACCCTCACCAATTTCATCGGCGACAACACGCCGACCGTGCCTGGCACGGGTGAGGTGGATACCCAGCCGACGCTGGGCTTCCAGCGCGTGATCCAGCGCGCCATCATGCACGTGCAGTCGGCGTCCAATGGCAAGAAGGAGGTCACCGGCGCCAACGTGCTGGTGGCGATCTTCGGCGAAAAGGACTCGCACGCGGTCTACTACCTGCACCAGCAGGGCGTGACCCGCCTGGACGTGGTCAACTTCATCTCGCACGGCGTCCGCAAGGACCAGCAGGCCGACGCGGCGAAAGCCTCGGACGGCGTGGAGGAGGGCGCGCCGGCCGACGGCCAGCAGAAGGAAAGCCCGCTGGACCAGTTCACGCAGAACCTGAACAAGTCCGCCGCCGAGGGCAAGATCGATCCGCTGATCGGCCGCGAGGAAGAGGTCGACCGGGTGATCCAGATCCTGTGCCGGCGCCGCAAGAACAACCCGCTGCTGGTGGGCGAGGCAGGCGTGGGCAAGACCGCCATCGCCGAGGGCCTGGCCTACCGCATCACGCAGAACGACGTGCCGGAAATCCTGCAGAACGCCGTGGTCTACTCGCTGGACATGGGCGCGCTGCTGGCCGGCACCAAGTACCGCGGCGACTTCGAACAGCGCCTCAAGGCCGTCCTCAAGCAGCTCAAGGACAACCCGAACGGCATCCTGTTCATCGACGAGATCCACACCATCATCGGCGCCGGCTCGGCCTCGGGCGGCACGCTGGACGCGTCCAACCTGCTGAAACCGGCCCTGGCCAACGGCCAGCTGAAATGCGTGGGCGCGACCACCTACACCGAATTCCGCGGCGTGTTCGAGAAGGACCACGCGCTCTCCCGCCGCTTCCAGAAGGTGGACGTGAACGAGCCGACCGTCGAGCAAACGGTGCAGATCCTGCGCGGCCTGAAGTCGCGCTTCGAGGAGCACCACGGCGTGAAATACTCGGCCTCGGCGCTGTCGACCGCCGCCGAACTGGCGGCCCGCTTCATCAACGACCGCCACCTGCCGGACAAGGCCATCGACGTCATCGACGAGGCGGGCGCGGCGCAGCGCATCCTGCCGAAGTCGAAGCAGAAGAAAACCATCGGCAAGACCGAGATCGAGGAGATCATCTCCAAGATCGCGCGCATCCCGCCGCAGACCGTCAACCAGGACGACCGCAGCAAGCTGCAGACCATCGACCGCGACCTGCGCAACGTGGTGTTCGGCCAGGATCCCGCGATCGACGCGCTGGCCTCGGCCATCAAGATGTCGCGCGCCGGCCTGGGCAAGCAGGACAAGCCGATCGGCTCCTTCCTGTTCTCCGGTCCCACCGGCGTCGGCAAGACCGAGGTGGCCAAGCAACTGGCCTTCATCCTGGGCATCGAGCTGATCCGCTTCGACATGTCCGAGTACATGGAACGCCACGCGGTGAGCCGCCTGATCGGCGCGCCGCCGGGCTACGTCGGCTTCGACCAGGGCGGCCTGCTGACCGAGGCCATCACCAAGAAGCCGCACGCGGTGCTGCTGCTGGACGAGATCGAGAAGGCGCACCCGGACATCTTCAACATCCTGCTGCAGGTGATGGACCACGGCACGCTGACCGACAACAACGGCCGCAAGGCGGACTTCCGCAACGTGATCATCGTGATGACCACCAACGCCGGCGCGGAAAGCCTGCAGAAGGCGTCGATCGGCTTCACGACGTCCAAGCAGGCCGGCGACGAGATGGGCGACATCAAGCGCATGTTCACGCCGGAGTTCCGCAACCGGATCGACTCCATCATCAGCTTCCGCGCGCTGGACGAGGAAATCATCCTGCGCGTGGTGGACAAGTTCCTGATGCAGCTGGAAGAGCAGCTGCACGAGAAGAAGGTGGAGGCCATCTTCAGCGAGAAACTGCGCAAGTTCCTGGCGAAGAAGGGCTTCGATCCGCTGATGGGCGCGCGCCCGATGGCGCGCCTGATCCAGGACATGATCCGCAAGGCGCTGGCCGACGAGCTGCTGTTCGGCCGCCTGGTCACCGGCGGCAAGGTCACCGTGGACCTGGACGACAAGGACCAGGTGATCCTGGAGTTCCCGGAATCGGACTCCGCGCCCAGCACGCCGCCGGAAACGGTGGAAGTGGAATAAGCCTATCCAGCCTGCTATCCGGTTGGCGCAAAAAACCCGCTCGCGAGCGGGTTTTTTTTCGCCCCGCCTTGCCGCACAATGGTGCTTCCGCAACAGGGGGAGCCCATCCATGGAATCTAGCGCAACCGTACTGGAAAAATGCGACGTCGTGATGGAGGGCGGCGTCACGTCCGGCGTCGTCTATCCGGCCTTCATATGCGGCCTGGCCCGGCGTTTCAGGCTGCGCAGCATCGGCGGCACCAGCGTCGGCGCGGTCGCCGCCGTGGCCGCCGCCGCCGCGCAGTTCAAGCGCAACCGGGCCAGGGAAGGGGCGCCGTCGGCCGACGACGGTTTCGAGCGCCTCGCCGGACTGCCGGCCTGGCTGCAGGCGCCCGGCCACGAAGGCAAGTCCAACCTGTTTTCCCTGTTCCAGCCCTGCGCCGCGCTGCGCCAGCACTACCAGGTGCTGCAGGCGGCCCTGAACCGCGGCGGCGCGGCGGCGCGCGCGCTGGCGATCTGCGGCGCGCTGCTGCTGCATTTCCCGGCCGGCGCGCTGGTCGCCGCCGCCGTCCTGCTGCTGGCGCGCTACGCCACGCTGACCATGCCCGGCGCCGGCCTGCTGCTGGGCGGGACCATCGAATGGCTGCGCTTCGGCGCCGGCCTGGCGGCGGGGCTGCTGGTGGCCATGCCGCTGGGCGCCCTCGTCGAGTTCCTGCTGACCGCGTGGAGCGGCCTGCGCCACAACCGCTGCGGCATCTGTCCCGGCATGCGCCAGGAGCCGGGCGATCCGCCCGCGCTGACCGAATGGCTGCACGGCCTGGTGCAGGACATCGCCGGGCTGCCGCGCGACACGCCGCTGACCTTCGGCATGCTGGCCCAGTCCCAGCCGCCCATCGAGCTGGCCTTCATCACCACCGGCCTGTCCGAATCGAGCAGCCACCGGCTGCCGCACGCGGGCAGGGACCTGCTGTTCCGCGCCTCCGAGATGCGCGCGCTGTTCCCGCCGGCCATCGTCGAGACGCTGCTGGCCGCGTCGCTGGCCATGCAGCCCTCGCGCGGCGCGACCACCGCCATGCTGCTGGCCGCCGATCCCGGCCTGGGGAGCGCGGCGCGCGACCTGTACTTCCTGCCGCCGGCCGACGAGCTGCCGGTGCTGGTGGCGGCGCGCCTGAGCCTGAGCTTCCCGGTGCTGCTGCAGGCCGTGCCGCTGTACCGCCTGCGCCACACGGAGGGCGACGGGGTGCGCGGCGGCCGCACCGGCGTGACCAAGATCTGGCTCAGCGACGGCGGCCTGACCAGCAACTTCCCCATCCACTTCTTCGACTCCCTGCTGCCGACCCGGCCCACCTTCGGCATCACGCTGCAGGCCACGCTGGCCGAGCGGGCGCCGCCCGAGGCGCGCGTGTTCCTCCCGGCCAGCAACAACGCAGGCTGGACGCCCGCCTACACCGACGTCGGCGACGCGCAGGGGTTGCCGTCGCCGTTCGCCTTCGCCGGCGCGCTGCTGCGCACCATCCGCACCTGGCGCCACGAGGCGCTGAAACGGGCGCCGGGCTTCCGCGACCGCATCGTGCAGATCCGGCACACGCGGCAGGAAGGGGGCCTGAACCTGAACATGCCGCCCGAGGCCATCCAGGCCATGAGCGAGAGCGGCGCGGCGGCCGCGCGGGCGGTCATCGCGCGCTTCTTGGACACGCCCGGCGAGGCCAACGGCTGGCGCAACCACCGCTGGCTGCGCATGCGCATCGCCGGCGCCGTGCTGCAGCCCAAGCTGGAGCAGTTGTCGAAAAGCTGGCACGCGCCCGCCCGGCAACCCACTTATGCCGCGATGTGGGCCGCCTCGGGCGCGGGTTCGGCGGCGGGACGCGCGGCGCCGGGCGGCGCCGGCCGCAACACCGCCTACGTGTTGACGCGCAGGCAGCGCGTGCGCGGCCAGGAGTGGTGGGACGCGCTGGTGGCGCTGCCGCCGCCGCGCAAGGGCGCCGACCTGTTCAAGGGCAGTCCCAAGCCGCGTCCGACGCTGGAGATCTCACCCCGGCAGACCTGACAGCCAGGAGGCGAGGGCGGCGGCCAGCGCCGCCGGCCGCTCCAGCGGGATCATGTGGCCGGCGCCGTCGATGATTCGCAAGCTGGCGCGCGGGATGTGCGCGGCCAGCTCGCGCGCCTCGTCCAGCGCCCGCATCTGGTCCTGCGCGCCCGCCACCACCAGCGTGGGACAGGCGATGGCGCCCAGCTGCGCCAGGTCGCCATGGCGCTCGAGCAGAGACTGCCGCACGAACACGTCGCGGCCGAGCCGCACCCCCATGCCGCGCACGCGCGCGATCAGCGCCTCGTCGCCGGCGTGCTCGGGATGCAGCGAGGAGACGATGGCGCCGCGGCTCAAGCCGCGGAACGGCCCGACGGGCGTGTTGCGCGCCGCCATGGCGCGCTGTTCGCGCCGCAGCGGGGAGTCCGGCCGGCTGGACGCGGCGATCAGCGCCAGCGCCCGCACGCGGCCCGGCGCCATGCGCGCGACTTCGCGCGCGATGTAGCCGCCCATGGAAAAACCGGCCAGCGCGAATTCGGCCGGCGCGCCGTCCAGGATGCGCCCGGCCATGGCCTCCACCGTGTCGCCCTCGGCCAGGTCGCCAAAGGCCACCGGACCCAGCGCGCGCAGCGCGGGCAGCATGTCGTCCCACAGCGTTTCGTCCAGCATGTAGCCGGGGACCAGGAGCAGGGGCGGGGCCGGGGTTGTCATGGCGCGGAATGGGACCTTCGGCAGTTGGACCCCATCAGCATACTCCAATCCGGCGGCGGCTAGTCACTTGCAAGCGGTACCGGCCCGCTAGGCCTCCCCGGCCTCCGCGCGCAGGCGGCGCCAGAGCGTGGTGCGGCTGATGCCGAGGAAGTTCGCGGCGGCGTCGCGCTGGCCGCCGAAGCGGGCCAGCGCCTCGGTGGCGCTGGCGCCGTCCCGCCTGCCGGCGGGCGGCTCGGCGTCCGCCGTGGAGGCCAGCGCGGCGCCGGGGACCGCCAGTTCCGGCGCCACGCCCAGCACGAAGCCGGGCGTCAGCGCCTGCAGCGGCTCGGCCGCCAGGAACAGCGCCAGCCGCTCCGTCAGGTTGCGCAGCTCGCGCACATTGCCCGGCCAGCCGTAGCGCAGCAGCAGCGGGGCGCACGCCATGACCTCCGCGTGCAGGTTGGGATGCGGCCGCGCCCCCAGCGCCGCCAGCGCGTTTTTCAGCGACCATTCCGCCAGCCCGGCGATATCGTCGCGCCGCTCGCGCAGCGGCGGCAGGTTCAGGCGCAGCACGGCCAGCCGGTAGTACAGGTCCGCCCGGAAGCGGCCCTCGCGCACGCGCTGTTCCAGGTCGCAGTGGGTGGCGCTGACGATGCGCACGCTGACCGGTATCGGCCGCGTGCCGCCCACCCGCACCACTTCCCGCTCCTCCAGCACGCGCAAGAGACGCGTCTGCAAGGTCAGCGGCATCTCGCCGATCTCGTCCAGGAACAGCGTGCCACGGTTGGCCGCCTCGAACAGGCCCGAATGCCCGCCGCGCCGCGCGCCCGTGAACGCGCCCTCCTCGTGTCCGAACAGCTCGGACTCCAGCAGCGACTCCGCGATCGCCCCGCAATTGACGGCCACGAACGGCCGGTTCGGGCCCAGCGCGCGCGGGCTTTCGCGGTGGATGGCCTGCGCCACCAGCTCCTTGCCGCAACCGGTCTCGCCGTTGATCAGCACCGTGGCGGGCGACTTCGCGTACAGCACCACGGCCTGCCGCACCCGCTCCATCGCGTCCGATTCGCCGCGCAGGTCGTTCAAGCCGTGCTTGGCGCGCAGCGTGTCGGGGGCGGCGCCGCCGCGGCCGCGGCCGCGGTTCGACTCCAGCTGCGTCAGGCGCGCCATCTCCAGCGCGTCGTCGAAGGCCTGCCGTATCGACGCGGCCGAATACACGAACACCCCGGTCAGTCCGGCCTCCTCGGCCAGGTCGGTGATCAGCCCCGCGCCGACGATGGCCCGCACGCCCGAGGCCTTCAGGTCGTTGATCTGCGCGCGCGCGTCCTCCTCGGTGGCGTAGGTGCGCTGCGCGATGCTGAAGCCGAAGGTGGCGCTGAACTCGGCCAGCTCCGGCAGCTTGTCCTGGTAGGTGACGACGCCGATGCGGTCGGACACGCGGCGCGCCCGGGCCAGCGCCTGCAGCACGTCGAAGCCGCTGAATTTGGCGATCACCACCGGCACCGACAGCCGGCCCTTCAGGTAGGCCGCGTTCGAGCCGGCCGCGATCACCGCGTCGCAGCGCTCCGTCGCCATCCGTTCGCGGATGTGGCGCGCCGCCTCGTCGAAGCCCAGGTTGATCGGTTCGATGGTCGCCAGGTTGTCGTATTCCAGCGTGATGTCGCGGAACAGCTCGGACAGGCGCGACACGGCCACGGTCCAGATCACGGGTTTGTCGGCGGCGTCGAAGGGCGGGGGCGTGGAATGGCGCATGTTTCAATTGTAGTTCAATTTCGTTTCGACGTTTCAAGTTGAAACGCCGGTGCAACCGTTTTGCCTCGTTCATATAGTGGGCGCGGCGTTCTAAGTCCCTGATTCGACGGTGTTTCATTCCCCATGCGCCACGCTGGCACACCAATTGCAATAGGAAGGCCAACCCCACTCCCGCATCAACCGAAAGGGCAACACATGACACAATACTCGCCAGGCGCGGCGTTCCGCAAAGCCGTCCAGGAAGAATCCCCGCTGCAGGTCATCGGCGCCATCAACGCCAACCACGCCCTGCTGGCCAAGCGCGCCGGTTTCAAGGCCATCTACCTGTCCGGCGGCGGCGTCGCGGCCGGCTCGCTGGGCCTGCCCGACCTGGGCATCTCCAGCCTGGACGACGTGCTGACCGACGTGCGCCGCATCACCGACGTGTGCGACCTGCCGCTGCTGGTGGACGTGGACACCGGCTTCGGCTCCTCCGCCTTCAACGTGGCCCGCACCGTGAAGTCCATGATCAAGTTCGGCGCCGCCGCCATCCACATCGAAGACCAGGTCGGCGCCAAGCGCTGCGGCCACCGTCCGGGCAAGGAGATCGTCACCAAGGGCGAGATGATCGACCGCGTCAAGGCCGCCGTGGACGCGCGCACCGACGAGGACTTCGTCATCATGGCCCGCACCGACGCGCTGGCCGTGGAGGGCCTGGACGCCGCCATCGACCGCGCGGTCGCCTGCGTGGAGGCCGGCGCCGACATGATCTTCCCGGAAGCCATCCTCACGCTGGACATGTACAAGCGGTTCGCCAAGGCCGTCAAGGTGCCCATCCTGGCCAACATCACCGAGTTCGGCGCGACCCCGCTGTTCACCGTGGATGAATTGCGCGGCGCCGATGTCGGCCTGGTGCTGTACCCGCTGTCCGCCTTCCGCGCCATGAACAAGGCCGCCGAAAACGTCTACAACGCCGTGCGCCGCGACGGCACGCAGAAGAACGTGGTCGACACCATGCAGACCCGCGCCGAGCTGTACGAGCGCATCAACTACCACAGCTTCGAAGAGAAGCTGGACGCGCTCTTCGCCGCGCAGAAAAAATAATCGACATACACTTCCGGAGACCGAAATGACCGAACAAACCGCCACCTTCAAGCCCAAGAAATCCGTCGCCCTGTCCGGCGTGACCGCCGGTAACACCGCGCTGTGCTCCGTCGGCAAAACCGGCAACGACCTGCACTACCGCGGCTACGACATCCTGGACGTGGCCACCACCAGCGAGTTCGAGGAAATCGCCTACCTGCTGGTGCACGGCAAGCTGCCGACCCAGGCCGAACTGAAAGCCTACAAGACCAAGCTGAAATCGCTTCGCGGCCTGCCGCAATCGGTCAAGGCCGCGCTGGAGGCGCTGCCCGCGTCCGCGCACCCGATGGACGTGATGCGCACCGGCGTCTCCGTGCTGGGCTGCGTGCTGCCCGAGAAGGAAGACCACAACGTGCCGGGCGCGCGCGACATCGCCGACCGCCTGATGGCCTCCACCGGCTCCATGCTGCTGTACTGGTACCACTACAGCCACAACGGCAAGCGCATCGAGGTCGAAACCGACGACGACTCGATCGGCGGCCACTTCCTGCACCTGCTGCACGGCGAGAAGCCGTCCGAATCGTGGATCAAGGCCATGCACGTGTCGCTGATCCTGTACGCGGAACACGAATTCAACGCCTCCACCTTCACCGGCCGCGTCATCGCCGGCACGGGCTCGGACATCTACTCGGCCATCACCGGCGCCATCGGCGCGCTGCGCGGCCCGAAACACGGCGGCGCCAACGAATTCGCCTTCGAGATCCAGAAGCGCTACGAGAACGCCGACGAGGCCGAGGCCGACATCCGCAAGCGCGTGGAGAACAAGGAAGTGGTGATCGGCTTCGGCCACCCCGTCTACACCATCTCCGACCCGCGCAACGTGGTCATCAAGGAAGTGGCGCGCAAGCTGTCCGGCGAGGCCGGTTCGACCAAGATGTTCGACATCGCCGAGCGCCTGGAATCGGTGATGTGGGAAATCAAGAAGATGTTCCCCAACCTGGACTGGTTCTCCGCCGTGTCCTACCACATGATGGGCGTGCCGACCGCCATGTTCACGCCGCTGTTCGTGATCTCGCGCACCTCCGGCTGGGCCGCGCACATCATCGAGCAGCGCATCGACAACAAGATCATCCGCCCGAGCGCCAACTACGTCGGCCCGGACGACCTGCAATTCGTGCCCATCTCCGACCGCAAGTAATGGAAAACCCGATGAACACCGCACACCGCAAACCCCTGCCGGGCACCAGGCTCGATTACTTCGACACGCGCGCCGCGGTCGACGCGATCCAGCCGGGCGCCTACGCCAAGCTGCCCTACACCTCGCGCGTGCTGGCCGAGAACCTGGTGCGCCGCTGCGACCCCGAGACGCTGAACGCCTCGCTGTCCCAGCTGATCGAGCGCAAGCGCGACCTGGACTTCCCGTGGTTCCCCGCGCGCGTGGTCTGCCACGACATCCTGGGCCAGACCGCGCTGGTCGACCTGGCCGGCCTGCGCGACGCCATCGCCCTGCAGGGCGGCGATCCCGCGCTGGTCAACCCCGTGGTGCCGACCCAGCTGGTGGTGGACCACTCGCTGGCGGTCGAATGCGGCGGCTTCGATCCGGACGCCTTCGACAAGAACCGCGCCATCGAGGACCGCCGCAACGAGGACCGCTTCGACTTCATCAACTGGACCAAGAAGGCGTTCAAGAACGTCGACGTGATCCCGCCGGGCAACGGCATCCTGCACCAGATCAACCTGGAGCGCATGTCGCCGGTGATCCAGTCGGTCGATGGCGTGGCCTTCCCGGACACCCTGGTCGGCACCGACTCGCACACGCCGATGGTCGACGCGCTGGGCGTGATCGCCATCGGCGTCGGCGGCCTGGAGGCCGAGAGCGTGATGCTGGGCCGCGCGTCGTGGATGCGCCTGCCCGACATCATCGGCGTCGAGCTGACCGGCAAGCCGGGCCCCGGCATCACCGCCACCGACACCGTGCTGGCGCTGACCGAATTCCTGCGCAAGGAAAAAGTGGTCTCGTCCTACCTGGAGTTCTTCGGCGAGGGCGCGTCCCACCTGACCCTGGGCGACCGCGCCACCATCGCCAACATGGCGCCGGAATTCGGCGCCACGGCGGCCATGTTCTACATCGACGAGCAGACCATCAAGTACCTGAAGCTGACCGGCCGCGACGACGAACTGGTCAAGCTGGTGGAAACCTACGCCAAGGAAACCGGCCTGTGGGGCGATAGCCTGAAGACCGCCGAATACGAGCGCGTGCTCAGGTTCGACCTGTCGACCGTGGTGCGCAACATCGCCGGCCCGTCCAACCCGCACAAGCGCGTGCCGACCTCCGAACTGGCCGCGCGCGGCATCTCGGGCGTGGTCGAGAACGAGCCTGGCCTGATGCCCGACGGCGCCGTCATCATCGCCGCCATCACCAGCTGCACCAACACCAACAACCCGCGCAACATGATCGCGGCGGGCCTGCTGGCGCGCAACGCCAACAGGCTGGGACTGACCCGCAAGCCATGGGTGAAAAGCTCGCTGGCGCCCGGCTCCAAGGCCGTGACCCTGTACCTCGAGGACGCGAACCTGATGCCGGAGCTGGAACAACTGGGCTTCGGCGTGGTGGCCTACGCCTGCACCACCTGCAACGGCATGTCCGGCGCGCTCGATCCGGTGATCCAGAAGGAAGTCATCGACCGCGACCTGTACGCCACCGCCGTCCTGTCGGGCAACCGCAACTTCGACGGCCGCATCCACCCCTACGCCAAGCAGGCCTTCCTGGCCTCGCCGCCGCTGGTGGTGGCCTACGCCATCGCCGGCACCATCCGCTTCGACATCGAGAAGGACGTGCTGGGCACGGACGCGCAGGGCAATCCCGTGCGCCTGGCCGACATCTGGCCGAGCGACGAGGAGATCGACGCGCTGGTCGAATCGAGCGTCAAACCCGCGCACTTCAACAAGGTCTACATCCCGATGTTCGCCAAGCAAGCCGACGACGGCATCAAAGTCAGCCCGCTGTACGACTGGCGTCCGCAGACCACCTACATCCGCCGTCCGCCCTACTGGGAAGGCGCGCTGGCCGGCGCGCGCACGCTGACGGCCATGCGTCCGCTGGCGCTGCTGGGCGATAACATCACCACCGACCACCTGTCGCCGTCGAACGCCATCATGCTCGACAGCGCCGCCGGCGAGTACCTGGCGAAAATGGGCCTGCCGGAGGAGGACTTCAATTCCTACGCGACCCACCGCGGCGACCACCTGACCGCGCAGCGCGCCACCTTCGCCAACCCCACGCTGAAGAACGAGATGGTGCTGGAGGGCGGCAAGGTGAAGGCCGGTTCGCTGGCCCGCATCGAACCCGAGGGCAAGGTCACCCGCATGTGGGAAGCCATCGAGACCTACATGGAGCGCAAGCAGCCGCTGATCGTGATCGCCGGGGCCGACTACGGCCAGGGCTCGTCGCGCGACTGGGCCGCCAAGGGCGTGCGCCTGGCCGGCGTGGAAGCCATCGTGGCCGAGGGCTTCGAGCGCATCCACCGCACCAACCTGGTGGGCATGGGTGTGCTGCCGCTGGAATTCCTGCCGGGCGTGAACCGCCTGACCCTGGCGCTGGACGGCACCGAGACCTACGACGTGGTGGGCGAGCGCACCCCGCGCGCCACGCTCACGCTGGTCATCCACCGCAAGAACGGCGAACGCCTGGACGTGCCGGTGACCTGCCGCCTGGACACCGCCGAGGAGGTGTCGATCTACGAGGCCGGCGGCGTGCTGCAGCGCTTCGCCCAGGACTTCCTGGAATCCGTCACCGCGAAGGCGGCATGACCATGGCGCACGCACCGCAAATCAAAATCCCCGCCACCTATATGCGTGGCGGCACCAGCAAGGGCGTGTTCTTCCGCCTGCGGGACTTGCCCGCCGCCGCGCAAGCGCCCGGCGCGGCGCGCGACGCCTTGCTGCTGCGCGTGATCGGCAGCCCGGACCCCTACGGCAAGCAGATCGACGGCATGGGCGCCGCCACGTCGAGCACCAGCAAGACGGTCATCGTGGCGAAGAGCGCGAAGCCCGATCACGATGTCGACTACCTGTTCGGCCAGGTCTCCATCGACACCGCCTTCGTCGACTGGAGCGGCAACTGCGGCAACCTGTCGGCCGCCGTGGGCTCCTTCGCCATCGGCGGCGGCCTGGTGGACGCGGACCGCGTGCCGCGCGACGGCGTGGCCGTGGTGCGCATCTGGCAGGCCAACATCGGCAAGACCATCATCGCCCACGTGCCGGTCGCGAACGGCGAGGTGCGGGAAACCGGTGACTTCGAACTGGACGGGGTGACCTTCCCGGCCGCCGAGGTGCGGCTGGAATTCATGGACCCGGCGGCCGAGGAGGAGGGCGCCGGTGGCTCGATGTTCCCGACCGGGAAGCTGGTCGACGACCTGGAGGTGCCCGGCGTGGGCACGTTCAAGGCCACCATGATCAACGCCGGCATACCGACCATCTTCCTGGACGCCGAGGCCCTGGGCTACAAGGGCACCGAGCTGCAGGACGCCGTCAACGGCGACCCCAAGGCGCTGGCCATGTTCGAAACCATCCGAGCCCACGGCGCGCTGCGCATGGGCCTGATCAAGCATGTCGACGAGGCGGCCAAGCGCCAGCACACACCCAAGGTGGCCTTCGTGGCCAAGCCGGCGGGCTACGTCTCCTCCAGCGGCAAGCCGGTCGCCGCGGGCGATGTGGACCTGCTGGTGCGCGCGCTCTCCATGGGCAAGCTGCACCACGCCATGATGGGCACGGCGGCGGTGGCCATCGGCACCGCCGCCGCCATCCCCGGCACGCTGGTGAACCTGGCCGCCGGCGGCCAGGCGCGCGGCGCGGTGCGCTTCGGCCATCCATCCGGCACCCTGCGGGTGGGCGCCGAGGCGACCCTGGTGGACGGCGAATGGCGCGTCACCAAGGCCATCATGAGCCGTAGCGCCCGCGTGCTGATGGAGGGTTGGGTGCGCGTGCCGGGAGACGCGTTCTAGCGCCTTCCAGCTGTTTGTGGTTTGTAAAGCCGCTGTTGTAATAATGCCCGGACCGCAGGCCAGAGTCCGGGCATTGCCGCTTTTAGTGGCAGGCCTCGGACGGGGCGATGGCTAAGATGGGGCATTGTGGTTTATGATCTGGCGACGACGCCGCCGCAGGAACAAGGCGGCGTTTTTATAAGGTGCCCGGGTGTCAATGAGCCAGATTCCAGTTCCCGCCGTCCCCACGCACGCTGCCTTGCAGCTGATCGGCGTGCCCGCGTGCGCCGTCGACGGCGAGGGCCGTGTGCTGGCCGCCAGTCCCGAACTGGAGGCGCTGCTGGGTTTCACCCCCGGCGGCGCGGAATTGTGGGCGCGCCACGCGCAGGCCGACAGTGCCGCGCAGCTGGAGGCCGCCATGGCCACCGGCGCGGCGCGCTCCTGGGACAGCTTCCTGGCGCGCGCGGACGGCCAGTACGTCGCCGTGCGCGTGGCGCTCAAGCCGCACGGCGCCGGCGCCACGCTGGTGTTCCAGGACGTCAGCCAGTTCCACCGCGAGCAGCGGCAGGCGCGCAAGGCGCTGCTGGAGCAGCAGGCCATCCTGGAGAACGCGGCGGTCGGCATCATTTTCGGCAAGGCCGGCTATGTCCAGGAATGCAACATCCGCGCCGCCGAGATGTTCGGCTACGACCGCCACGAGCTCGAGGGGCGGCCCGGCACGGTCCTGTATCCCACCGTGGACGACCATGTCGACCTGATCGCGGCGGCCCGGCCCAGCCTGGAGCAGGGACTGTCCTTCCGCACCGAGACCCGGCTGCGGCGCAAGGACGGCGCGCTGTTCTGGGCGCGCGTCTACGGCCGCGCGCTGGACCCGTCCGACGTCACCTCCGGCACGGTGTGGATCGTGGAGGACATCAGCGAGCAGAGGGCGGCCGACGAGTCGATGCGCCAGTTGCTGCTGGAGCAGGGCGCCATCCTCGACAACGCCTCCGACGCCATCCTGTTCACCAAGGCGAAGAGAATGTTGAGCTGCAATCCGCGCATGGCCGACATGTTCGGCTACGGGCGCGAGGAATTGTACGGCCGGCCGGCGGTGGACCTGTTCCCGTCGCCGCAGGCGTACGAGGCGTTCGGCAAGGAGGCCGGGCCGCTGCTGGGCAGCGGCCAGCCCTTCGAGATGCGGGAGTTCCAGCTCAAGCGCAAGGACGGCAGCCTGTTCTGGTGCCGGGTGCGCGCCAAGGCCATCAGCGAGGAGCGCGACGGCGGCACCATCTGGATCATGGAGGACATCACGCAGTCGCGCCAGACCCAGATGGAGGTGGAGGCGCTGATGACCAACGCCTCGATCAGCATCCTGTTCACCAAGAACCGCGTCATCACGCGCTACAACCGCGGCTTCGCCGACATGTTCGGCTACGAGGGGGACGAGGGCCTGGGCATGCCCGGCATGTCGCTGTACCCGTCGCGCGACGCCTACGAGCGCCTGGGCGCGTCCGCCGCGCCGCTGCTGATGGTCGGCAAGCCGTTCCAGACCGAGGTGGAGATGCGGCGCAAGGACGACACCACGTTCTGGGCCCAGCTGATCGCCTACGTGGTCAACCCGAACGACCCCGGCCAGGGCACCATCTGGATCGTCGAGGACCGCACCGAGCAGAAGCTGGCCGAGGAGTCGCTGCGCAACGCGCTGTTGGAGAACCAGGCCATCCTGGACAGCGCGGTGCTCGGCATCTCCGTGTGCGAGAACGGCCACAACCTGCGCTGCAACGCCAAGATGGAGGAGTTGTTCGGCTACGCGCCCGGCGAGATGGACAGTCTCAGCGTGCGCGCCTTCTACGCCGACCACGCGTCGTGGGACCTGGCGCGCCAGGAAACCGCGCGCGACTTCGCCGCCGGCCGGGTCAACATGTCCGAGCACGAACTGGTGCGCAAGGACGGCAGCCGCTTCTGGGCGCGCCTGTCCGGCCGCCCCTTCGACCTGGCGCAGCCCAAGGGCCGCTCGGTGTGGCTGGTGGACGATATCACCGCCCGGCGCGAGGACGCGGAGGCGGTGCGGCGGGCGCGCGACGAGCTGGAGGTGCGGGTGCTGGAGCGCACCGCCGAGCTGGCGGGCGCCAACGCGCTGCTGCAGGGCGAGATCGTCGAGCGCCGCCAGGCCGAGGCGCGCGTGCACCACATGGCCTACCACGACAGCCTGACCGGCCTGCCCAACCGCGCGCTGCTGGCCGACCGGCTGGACCGCGCGATGCTGGCCGCGCAGCGCTCGGAGCGCCGCCTGGCCGTCATGTTCATCGACCTGGACCGTTTCAAGACCATCAACGACTCGCTCGGCCACATGACCGGCGACCAGTTGCTCAAGGAGGTGGCCAGCCGGCTGTGCCGCGCGGTGCGCGCCAGCGACACCGTGGCGCGCCTGGGCGGCGACGAGTTCGTGGTGCTGGTGCCGGGCATCCGCTCGGTGGACGAGGCCAGCCGGGTGGCGGAAAAGATCATCGAGGCCTTGGCCGCGCCGTTCCCGCTGGAGGGGCGCATGCTGCACATCACGCCGTCGATCGGCATCTGCGTCTACCCGGACGACGGCGCCGACGTCGAGACGCTGATGCGCCACGCGGACGGCGCCATGTACCACGCCAAGGCGGCGGGCCGCAACAACTACCAGTTCTTCACGCAGAAGATGAACCTGGCGGCGGCCCAGCACTTCGAGCTCGAGAGCAGCCTGCGCGGCGCGCTGGCGCTGGGCCAGTTCGAGCCGCATTTCCAGCCCATCATCGACATCACCACGCGCCGCGTGCACACCATGGAGGTGCTGCTGCGCTGGCGCCGCCCGTCGCAGGGCCTGGTGATGCCGGACAGCTTCATCCCGCTGCTCGAGGAGAACGGCCTGATCGTGCCGATCGGCGAATGGGTGATGCGCCGCGCCTGCGAGCAGAGCATGGAGTGGCTGCGCATGGGGCTGGAGCCGGTGCCGCTGGCGGTGAACCTGTCGCCGCGCCAGTTCATGCACCGCGGGCTGGTGGAGTCCATCCAGCGCATACTCGACGAGACCGGCATCGACCCGTCCATGATCGAGTTCGAAATCACGGAAACGGCGCTGATGCAGCACGGCGAGCACACGATGGAGATCCTGGGGCGCATCAACGCCATGGGCATCCGCCTGTCGATCGACGACTTCGGCACCGGCTATTCCAGCCTGGCCTACCTGAAGCGTTTCCCGGTCAAGAAGATCAAGATCGACCGCGCCTTCATCAAGGAGCTGGAGGAGAGCGCGGAGGACCGCGCCATCGTGGCGGCCATCATCGCGCTGTCGGACAGCCTGCAGCTGTCCGTGGTGGCGGAAGGGGTGGAGACCGAGGGCCAGTACGCGCTGCTGCGCGCCCAGGGCTGCCAGTACGCGCAGGGCTATCTGTTCTCGCAGCCCGTCCCGCGCGTCAACGCCCAGAACCTGCTGGAGCGCAGGGCGGCCGCCTGAGCCGGACCCCGATCCCGCCTAGTCGCCGATGACGGCGACCACCGGCGCGTGGTCGGACGGCTGTTCCCACTTGCGCGGCGCGCGGTCCACCACGCACGAGCTGCAGCGGCTGGCCAGCGGCCCGGACAGCAGGATGTGGTCGATGCGCAAGCCCTTGTTCTTCTGGAATCCCAGCATGCGGTAATCCCACCAGCTGAAGGTCTTCTCGGCCTGCTCGAACAGGCGGAAGGAGTCGGTCAGCCCCAGGCCGAACAGCGCCCGCAGCGCGGCGCGCTCGGGCTCCGAGCACAGCACCTGGCCGGCCCACGCGGCCGGATCGTGCACGTCGCGGTCGTCCGGGGCGATGTTGTAGTCGCCCAGCACCGCCAGGTTGGGGTGGGCGGCCGCCTCCAGCTCCAGCCAATGGCGGAACGAGGCCAGCCAGCCCAGCTTGTATTCGTATTTGTCGGTGCCGACCGCCTGGCCGTTGGGCACGTAGGCGCACACCACGCGCACGCCGGCTATGGTGGCGGCCAGGATGCGCTGCTGCGCGTCCTCGTAATGGGGATTGTTGCGCACCACGTCGGTCATCGGCAGTTTCGACAGGATGGCCACGCCGTTGTACGTCTTCTGCCCGCTGAACACCACCTGGTAGCCGGCCGCCTCGATGGCGGCGGCGGGGAATTTGTCGTCGGTGAGCTTGGTTTCCTGGATGCAGAGCACGTCCACCGGGTTGGCCTCCAGCCATTTCAGCACGTGGGGAAGGCGCACGTTCAGGGAGTTCACGTTCCAGGTGGCGAGTATCATCGGCAAGTCCTATTGTGTTGGCGTAAAAATCGCGAAGTCTGCATTATACAAAACGCCTCTGAAAAGCAGGCTTTTGGCGCTTTAGAGACGAAAGCTGTTGCAAAATGTAACAAGAATGAAAAAAATTGCCGATAATGCTTCATTGTTATCAAATTGGTACTAATATTCCATAAACGGCGGCCGAAAATAAAATATACTTAAGTTGTCGTGGAGCGAACTGGATTTCCCCTAAAGTAACAACACTGTGCTTAAAAATTTGTTGTGCTGGGTAAATAAGTGGTACTATAGGGAAATAGTTGTTGTTTAAACAGTGAGATATGCGCGAAGCATTTGTAAAGGATTAAAATGCGATCTGCATTTGAAGCATGGGCGCAGCGCGACGGACACATCGTCCGCCGGCGTGAAGACAAGCCAGAGGAATACCTGGTATTCGAGACGCAACGCCGCTGGGTGATCTGGCAGGCGGCACTGGAGCATGGCAAATCGCCAGCGGGACGCAAATCGGCGGCGCAGAAGGACGCGGCTGTCGTCGAGAAGGCCGCCAGCGCGCGCGCCGGCTTGCAGCGCGCCCCGGCGGTGACCCAGGAGGACGCCCAGGTGCGCAACCAGGTGCTCAACGAGGTTCTGGACGCGTTTTCCCGCTTGGACGGCGAATCCGGCATGGACGACATTCTGAAGGTGATCCAAAGCCTGAAGAAAGGCCAAGTGCCGCAGCAAGCCGCCGCCGTGCGCACCATCGAAAACGCCAAGGCGACCGAGCGCTGATGCGCAGGCGGCCAGGCCAGTGGCAGGCAGCCGCCGCGGCGCTGCTGTGGAGCGCTGCCGCCGCCGTTCCGGCGGAGACCATCGGCTCGGTCGACACCGCCTTCAAACTGATCGGCCCCGACCACAAGGTCGTGGTCGAAGTCTTCGACGACCCCCGCGTTTCCGGCGTCAGCTGCTATCTTTCCCGCGCCAAGACCGGCGGCCTCAAGGGCGCGGTCGGCTTGGCCGAGGACAAGGCCGAATCCTCCGTGGCCTGCCGCCAGGTGGGCGACCTCAAGTTCAGCGGCGTTTTGCCGTTGCAGGAGGAAGTGTTCACCGAGCGGGCCTCGCTCTTCTTCAAGCATGTGCGCGTGGTGCGCATGGTGGACGTGAAGCGCAACGCGCTGGTCTATCTCGTGTATTCGGACCGCCTGATCGACGGCAGCCCGAAAAACAGCGTGACCGCCGTGCCCGTCCCGGCCAGCCAGCCGGTTCCCGTTCGCCGCTGAGGCTTCCATGTTCCGTTACGCCGCGAGCGCTGCGCTGGTCCTGCTGGCCGGCTGCGGCACCCTCACCGAATCGCGCGACCAGCAAATCCTGGTGCAGACCGTGCTAGACCATCGGCCGGTGGACGGCGTCGGCTGCGTGCTGGCCAACGACGCCGGGCGCTGGTTCGTCACCACGCCGGCGCGCGTGGTGGTGCGCAAGAGCGCCGGGCCACTGCGGGTCGATTGCCGCAAGGAGGGCGCGGGCGGTGCGGAGGAACGGGTCGATTCGCGCCAGAACCGCACGCTGTGGGGCAATTACGTGCTGACCGGGGGATTGGGCAACTACGTCGACCGCAACACGGGACGCGGCTTCGACTACCCGCCGGTGTTGACGGTGATCCTGCGGGGAGAGCACGGGGCCGAGCCGCGCGCCGCGCCGCCCGAGGGGCGGGCGGTTTATTGAACCCGGAGGCGTAACCCTGGGGTCGGACCCGCTGGGTCCGACCCCGGATTTCGCGGTGGGTTTAAGCGCGATTCAGCAGGTAGTTCGCCAGCAGCGGCACCGGGCGGCCGGTGGCGCCCTTGGCGCCGCCCGATTTCCAGGCGGTGCCGGCGATGTCCAGGTGGGCCCAGGTGTACTTGCGGGTGAAGTTTTCCAGGAAGGCCGCCGCCGTGCACGAGGCCCCGCCCGGCGTGCCGATGTTGCCCAGGTCGGCGAAGTTGGATTTCAGCTGCTCGTTGTACTGCTCGCCGATCGGCAGGCGCCACGCGGTGTCGCCGGTGGCCTTGCCGGCCGCCAGCAGCGCGTCGGCCAGCCGGTCGTGGGCCTCGTCGTCGCGCGTGAACAGGCCGCTGTTGTGGTGGCCCAGCGCCACGATGCAGGCGCCGGTCAGGGTCGCGATGTCGATCACCACGGCCGGGTTGAAGCGCTCGGCGTAGGTCAGCGCGTCGCACAGCACCAGGCGGCCCTCGGCGTCGGTGTTCAGCACCTCGATGGTCAGGCCGTTCATCGAGGTGACGATGTCGCCCGGCTTGGTGGCGCGGCCGGACGGCATGTTCTCGCAGGCGGCCACGATGCCGATCACGTTCTGGTCCAGGCCCATCTCGCCGATGGCGCGGAAGGTGCCCAGCACCGACGCGGCGCCGCACATGTCGTACTTCATCTCGTCCATGCCGGGACCGGCCTTGATCGAAATGCCGCCGGTGTCGAAGGTGATGCCTTTGCCCACCAGTACCACCGGCGCGTCCTTGGCCTTGCCGCCCTTGTGCTTCAGGACGATGAACTTCGGCGGCTGCTCGCTGCCGTTGGTGACGGACAGGAAGCTGCCCATCTGCAGCGCCTCGAGCTGCTTGCGGTCCAGCACCTCGACCTCGAACTTGTAGTCCTTGGCCAGCTTCTTGGCGGTGTTGGCCAGGTAGGTCGGGGTGCAGACGTTGGCCGACAGGTTGCCCAGGTCCTTGGTCAGTTCCATGCCGTTGGCGATCGCCACGGCCTGCGCCAGCGCCAGCTTGCTGGCGGCGGTGTTGGGCACGGCCAGCGCCAGTTTCTTCACGCCGGCGGGCGCCGGATCCTTCTTGCTCTTTTGCGTGTCGGTGCGGTAGACGCTTTCGCGCGCGGCCTGCACCACGGCGCGGATGGCCCACGACGCGTCGCGGTCTTTCACTTCGGTCAATGGTAGTGCGATAATGGCGTCCGCCGCGCCCAGGGTCGAGAAAGCCTTGATCGCGGCCTGCACGCCGGAGGCGAAGCTCTTCTCGCCGACCGCCTCGTCGGCGCCCAGGCCCACCAGCAGCACGCGGTCGGCGGCGGCGCCCTTCAGGCCGCGCAGCAGCAGCGTGGTGCCGGCCTTGCCCGTGATGTCGCCGGATTTCAACGCGGCCGTGATTTCGCCTGCGCCGTCCAGGGCCTTAGCTGCGGCCGAAAGCTTCTTGTTTTCGTAGACGCCCACTGCTATGCAGCCGCTTTTGGCGGCGGTTACGGTGGTTTTTGCGTCGAATGCTTTTATGCTAAAGTCCATTGATTTCTCCGTGATGTTACTTGTTACTTAAACTTACCTAGCGCTTATTTAAGCGAATTATATTCGAATGATTTTTCACCGCGCCCTACAACGCGAGCTAGCCAGTGCGGCCGGGGCCACCTTCACGGTGCTGTTCACAGTCATCGTCACCTGGACCCTGATCACCATCCTCGGCAAGGCCGCGGGCGGCAAAGTCGCGTCGAACGATGTGATCGCGCTGATCGCATTCGCAGCCCTGAATTATCTGCCAACTATCCTGATCCTCACCAGCTTTATTTCGGTGCTGATGGTGGTCACGCGCACCTACCGCGACTCGGAGATGGTGGTGTGGTTCGCCTCCGGCCTGAGCCTGGCGCGCTGGATACGGCCGGTGCTCACGTTCGGCCTGCCGATGGTGCTGCTGACCGGCATACTCAGTTTCTACGCCACGCCGTGGGCCAAGCAGAAAAGCTCGGAATACGCGGAGCGCTTCCAGAAGCGCGAGGACCTGCAGCAGGTCTCGCCCGGCCAGTTCCGCGAATCGGCGTCGTCCAACCGCATCTTCTTCGTCGAGGGCGTGTCCGGCCAGACCGCCGTGGTGCACAACGTGTTCGTCAACACGGTCGACGAGAAGGGCACCTCGGTGGTGGTGGCCAAGGAAGGCGTGATCAGCAACACGCCCGAGGGCGACCGCTTCCTGGTGCTGAAGAACGGCCGCCGCTACCAGGGCACGCCCGGCAGCGCGGACTTCCAGACCATGGAGTTCGAGCGCTACAGCATGCGCGTGGCCAGCAAGGCGCAGGACCTGGCCGCCAACCAGAACGCGGACGCGATACCGACCGATGAACTGCTGCGCTCCAGCGGCCCCGGGGTGCAGGGCGAGCTGCTGTGGCGCATCTCGCTGCCCATCACCTGCCTGCTGCTGATATTGCTGGCCATCCCCATGGGCTTCGTCAATCCGCGCGCCGGCAGTTCCTCCAACCTGATCGTGGCGCTGCTGATCTTCTTCGCCTACCAGAACCTGATCAAGGTGTTCGAGGCCAGCGTCAAGCAGGGCCGCTTCAGCTTCGGCACGGCCTGGTGGCCGCTGCACCTGGCGGTGGCGCTGGTGGTGGTGGGCATGTTCACCTGGCGCGCCAACGTCAACCACCGCTACCATCCGCGCGTGCTGTGGGCGGCGCTCAAGCGCGGCGGCAAAGCGAAGGCGGTGGCGCCATGAGCATCCTGCAACGCTACTTCGCGTCCTCGATCGCGCAGTCGGTGGCCTTCGTGCTGCTGGCCTTCCTGGCGCTGGCCGCCTTCATGGACCTCACGGCCGAACTGCCCTCGGTCGGCAAGAACGGCTACGGCCTGCAGCACGCGCTGCTGTATGTGCTGATATTGCTGCCGGAGCGGATCTACCGCGTGCTGCCGGTGGCGGCGCTGATCGGCACCATCTACACCATGGCGCAGTTCGCGTCCTCGTCCGAGTTCACCATCATGCGCGCGTCCAGCATGTCGACCCGCATGGCGGCCGGCATGCTGTTCCGCGTCGGCGCGGTGATCGTGGCGGTGGCCTTCCTGTTCGGCGAGGTGATCGTGCCGCGCACCTCGCCGGTGGCGGAGAAGGTGAAGCTGACGGCGCAGGGCGCGGCGGTCTCCGCCGAGTTCCGCTCCGGGCTGTGGACCAAGGACATCATCAAGAGCGAGGGCCTGACCGGCACCGTGCTCGGCTCGCGCTTCTTCAATGTGCGCGAGGCGCGTCCGGACGGCCAGCTGCTGGACGTGAAACTGTACGAGTTCGACACCGGCTTCCGTCTGAGCTCCCTGATCCAGGCCAAGCGCGCCACCTACCAGGGCAACAGCATGTGGCGGCTGTACGACGTGACCGAGAACCGCTTCAGCAATCCGGCGCTGGCGGCGGCCGGCGGCGTGGCCAACGCGGAAAACCATTTCGCGCAGGAGACCAGCAAGGTCGAGACGGTGAAGATGGCCACGCGCGACCTGGTGTCCGAGATCACGCCCAAGATCATGTCGGTGTCGCGCCGCGACCCGGAGCGCATGTCCGCCAACGAGCTGGCCGTGTACACGCGCCACCTGGCGGAAAACCGGCAGGAGACCCACCGCTTCAAGATCGCCTTCTGGAAGAAGCTGTTCGACCCGCTGGCCATCTTCGTGCTGATGGGACTGGCCCTGCCGTTCGCCTACCTGCACGCGCGCAGCGGCGGCGTGAGCCTGAAGATCTTCGTCGGCATCATGATAGGGATCAGCTTCATGCTGATCAACACGCTGTTCTCGCACATCGGCATGCTGTCGACCTGGCCGCCGGTGCTGACGGCGGCGGCGCCCAGTTTGCTGTTCCTGCTGCTGGCGATAGGCGCCCTGTGGTGGGTGGAAAGGCATTGACCATGAAACAACGCGCACTGATCCTGTTTGCCCACGGCGCCCGCGCCGCCAGCTGGGCCGAGCCCTTCGAAAGGCTGCGCGGCCTGACGCAGGCGCGCCTGCCGGACGTGGACGTTTCGCTGGCCTTCCTGGAGTTGATGTCGCCGCGGCTGCCCGAGCGGGTGGACGAGTTGGCGGCGGCCGGCGCCACCGAGATTGCGCTGGTGCCGGTGTTCCTGGGGCAGGGCGGCCATGTGCTGCGCGACCTGCCGCTGATGGTCGACGCGCTGAGGCTGAAGTACCCGCACGTGCGCTTCAGCGTCGCCACGGCGGTGGGGGAGGCGCCGGACGTGCTCAACGCCATGGCGGACTACTGCGTCGCGGCGGCTGCGGCTTCGGCGGAATAACCTTCGGTTACTCCGCCCTACGTTGCTGTGCTGGCGCGTTGATTTCGCAGGGCGGGGCTTTAGGCCCGCCGGCGGCACGGCGGCCTCGCTTACTGCCCGGCGGCCTCGGACTGCCGTGCCATCGCGGCCAGCGTCGATCCCGGCTGCTCCAGCTCGCGCTGCATGATGGCGCGCAGGCCGTCGGAGCGGATCTGGTCCAGCGCCGCCTTCATCATGTTGTCCGCCTCGTCATCCTCTTCCATGCCGCGCAGCACGGCCAGCACCAGCCGCACCTCCTTCGCGTAGTTCAGCACGTAGGCCAGCAGCGTGGGCGCCGCCGACGCGGGCTGGCTGGAGAGCGCCTCGGCGCCGTCGTTCAGCCGCTCCGCCAACGCCGCGATGCGCTCCGCCGGCGACGGCAGGAAGCGGCGCGCCAGCTGGAAGTCCTCGCACTTCACCAGCGCCGTCATGGCCAGTTCGGCGCACTGTTCGGCGATGGCCGAGTCGATGCCGTCCAGCGACAGGAACAGCTGGTGGGTGGCCTGCACTTCGCGCAGCGCCTCGTTGATGGCGGCGATCTCGCGGAAGCGCTCCACGGTGGCGGCGCCACCCAGCATGCGGGCCGATTCGCGCTCGCGGATGGCCTGCAGCGCGGCGCGCGCGGGCGGGAACAGCTCGGCCAGGTAGATCCAGTCGCGCAGGGCGAACGACAGGCGCACGCCGCGCCATTCCGGGGACACCTCCAGCGCGTGCTCGTGCAGCCAGAGGTGGTCCTTCAGCGCATCCTGGTAACGGCCCGCCAGCCTGGCCTCGCGGGCGCGTTCAAACACTTCATTCGGCTGCTGCATACCACCTCCTTGAAAATCGAAGGCGATATTCTAACGCAGCCGCGACCTTCCCATCCTTTAACGCCTCTTTACCACACGCGGCACACTTTTTCCCCGGGCTTGACCACGGGCTGGCCCGGCTTGCACGAGAAGGCCTGGGCGAACTCCGGCAGGTGCCGGCCATGGCGTGGAGAAGTGGGGGTTACGGACCGTCCGCCGCCTGGTGCGGACGGGCGGCCATGGCGTGGCCCAGCATGACCAGCACCGGGCCGTGCGCCGCGTCCAGGCCGTGCGCCAGTTGGGCCAGCGTGATGCGCACGACGCGCTGGTCGGGACGGCTGACGTTCTCGATGACGACCACCGGGGTCTCGGGCTCGCGCCCCTGCGCCAGCAGGCGTTCGGCGGTGATGATGGCTTCCCGGCCGCCCATGTACTGCACCAGCGTGTCGCTGTCGGGCATGTCGGTTTCCTCGGCGTGTTCGGGCGCCGTGCTGGAGGTGAAGAAGGCGACGCTGCGCGCCACGCCGCGCTTGGTCAGCGGCTGCTTGGTGGCCGCCGCCGCCGCGACGGCGGTCGTGATGCCGGGCACCACCTCCACCTCGATGCCGGCCTCCTCCAGCGCGCGCAATTCCTCGTCCGCGCGGCCGAACAGCATCGGGTCGCCGCCCTTCAGGCGCACCACCAGCTTGAAGCGGCCGGCGTTGTCCACCAACTGCTGGTTGATGACGGTTTGCGCGGTGGAGCGCTGGCCCGAGCGCTTGCCGACCGGGATCTTCAGCGCCTGCGGGCACAGCTCCAGCATTTCCTCGGTCACCAGCGCGTCGTGCAGCACGACTTCGGCTTGCGCCAGCAGGCGCGCGCCGCGCAGGGTGATCAGGTCCTGGGCGCCGGGACCTGCGCCGATGAGGTAGACCTTGCCGAGTTGGGACATGCTGGTGCTCCATTAAAGATATATACGTTGAAACTAAAGGGGCCAGGCCGCGCGTCGCGAACCTGGCCCCGGGTACTGGCGCGTGTCCGCTTAGTCGGCGAGGCGGATCATGCCGGCGGCGACCGTCTGGTGCGTGACCTCGTCGATCAGGATGAAGGCGCCGGTGGCGCGGCTGCCGGTGTAGTCGTCGGCCGCCAGCGGCTGCTGCACGGTCAGCGAGATGCGCGCCACGTCGTTCAGCTTGAGCGCGTCCGCGTCGCTGCGCTGCTGGGTGTTGATGTCCAGCAGGGACTCGATCTTGGTGATCTTGGCGGCGGTCTGCTTGGTGCCGTGCTTGATCCAGTACTTGCGGCGCACGTCCAGCGCGTCCTCCGACAGCCAGCACACGTCCGCGTTCAGGTTCTTCAGCAGGGTGGCCGGCTGCTCGCTGGAGGACAGCATGTCGCCGCGCGAGATGTCCAGGTACTCCTCCAGCAGCAGGGTCACGGACTGGCCGGCGCTGGCCGACTGGTGCGAGCCCTCGAAGGTCAGGATGTCCTTGACGGTGGCGCTCTTGCCCGAGGGCTGCACCACCAGCTTGTCGCCCACCTTCACGTTGCCGGCCTCGATGCGGCCCATGTAGCCGCGGAAGTCGTTGGCCTCGTGGCCGTTGTGGCGCGCCACCAGCTGCACCGGGAAGCGGAACGGCGCGTGGTGCGACTCGTCGTACACGGACAGCGACTCGAGCAGCTCGATCAGGGTCGGGCCCTGGTACCAGGGCATGTTCTCGCCCGCGTCCACCACGTTGTCGCCGGTCAGGGCCGACAGCGGGATCGGGGTGATGTCCTTCAGGCCCAGCGTCGCGGCGAACTCGCCGTAGGCCTTGACGATGCGGTCGTAGATGGCCTGGTCGTAGTCCACCAGGTCCATCTTGTTGACGGCCACGACCACGTGCTCGATCTGCAGCAGGTGGGCGATGGTGGAGTGGCGCTTGGTCTGGATCAGCAGGTCCACGCCGCCGTCCTCGCGCAGCTTCACTTTCGACACGTCGATCAGGATGATCACCGCGTCGGCGGTCGATGCGCCGGTCACCATGTTGCGGGTGTACTGCTCGTGGCCCGGGGTGTCGGCGATGATGAACTTGCGCTTGGGCGTGGCGAAGTAGCGGTAGGCCACGTCGATGGTGATGCCCTGTTCGCGTTCTGCCTCCAGGCCGTCGGTCAGCAGCGACAGGTCGATGGTGTCGCCCACGGTGCGCTTGTTCTTGGCGCGCGACACGGCGGCCAGCTGGTCGGCGAAGATGCCCTTGCTGTCGAACAGCAGGCGGCCGATCAGGGTGCTCTTGCCGTCATCCACGGAGCCGGCGGTGATGAAACGCAGCAGACCGCGTTCGGACAGGTTTTGACCGTTGTTTTCAATGCGTGCGTTCATCAGAAGTAACCTGCTTTCTTACGTTTTTCCATGGAGGCTTCGGAGGTCTGATCGTCCATCCGGGTGGCGCCGCGTTCAGTGATCTGGGTGATGGCGGTTTCGGCGATGATGGCCTCCACCGTCGCCGCGTCCGACGACACCGGGCAGGTGCACGAGATGTCGCCCACGGTGCGGAAGCGCACCACCTGGGTTTCGACGGTCTCGCCGTCGCGCGGCGGGGTCAGGTCGGTCAGCGGCACCAGCAGGCCGTTGCGCGGGATCACCTGGCGCTCGTGCGCGAAGTAGATCGGCGGCAGTTCCAGCTTCTCGCGGGCGATGTACTGCCACACGTCCAGCTCGGTCCAGTTCGAGATCGGGAACACGCGCATGTTCTCGCCCGGATGCACGCGGGTGTTATACAGGTCCCACAGTTCCGGACGCTGGGCCTTCGGGTCCCACTGGCCGAACTCGTCGCGGAAGGAGAAGATGCGCTCCTTGGCGCGGGCCTTCTCCTCGTCGCGGCGGGCGCCGCCGATGCAGGCGTCGAAGCCGTGCTCGGCGATGGTTTCCAGCAGCGTCACGGCCTGGGCCGCGTTGCGCGAATCGGTCTGCGGGTTGCGCAGGCGCACGGTGCCCTTCTTGATCGAGTCCTCCACCGAGCCCACGATCAGGCGCTCGCCCAGTTCGGCCACGCGCTTGTCGCGGAAGGTGATCACTTCCTGGAAGTTGTGGCCGGTGTCGATGTGCACCAGCGGGAACGGGAACTTGCCCGGACGGAATGCCTTTTCGGCCAGGCGCAGCAAGACCACGGAGTCCTTGCCGCCCGAGAACAGCAGGGCGGGGTTGGTGCATTCGGCGGCGACTTCGCGCAGGATGTGGATCGCTTCCGATTCCAGCACATCCAGGTGGCGCGAGTTCACGTCGTCCAGGCCGCCGGCAGCGGCTTGTTTCTCAAGCGGAGCATTCATTTGAACTAACCTATTCTGTTTATTCTAGTGGCCGGCATTCACGCGGCCACGGATTTAATGCGTATCAGTTTGCCATCGACCACGTGCAGACCGCATTCCTTCGATTCCGGGTTTTCCCACCACCAGCGGCCGGCGCGCACATCCTCGCCCGGTTCGATGGCGCGGGTGCAGGGCGCGCAGCCGATCGACGGATAGCCCTGGTCGTGCAACGCATTGTACGGCACGTTGTTGGCCTTGATATAGTCCCAGACGTCCTGCTCGGACCAGTCGGCCAACGGGTTGAACTTGGTCATGAAGTGGGCCGGATCGTCCTCCTCCACCATCAGCGAGCTGCGGGTGGCCGCCTGCGCGCGGCGCTGGCCCGTGACCCAGGCCTGGTTCCCGGCCAAGGCGCGGCCCAGCGGCTCGACCTTGCGGATGCGGCAGCATTCCTTGCGCATCTCCACGCTGTCGTAGAAGGCGTTCAGGCCGTTCCGCGCCACGTAGGCGTCCACCGCCGCGGTTTCCGGACGGTACAGCGTGATGTCGTAGCCGTAGGTTTCCTTGACCTTGTCCACCATCGCCAGCGTTTCCGCGTGCAGGCGGCCCGTTTCCAGCGAAAAGATGGTGATCGGGAGCTGGGACTTCAAAATCAGGTCGGTCAGCACCATGTCCTCGGCCGCCAGGCTGGAGGCGAACACCGCCGGCGTGAAATCGCGGACGATGCGCTCCAGCGTCTGCCGGGTGGCGGCGACCAGGGCGAGTTGCTCGTTGCTTAGCTGGCTCATTGGGCTGGCTCCGTCCTCAGATGCCGAAGCCGACGTCGCCGGTCTCGGCGTGGCCCCCGACGCGGACGTGGCGGCGGAACAGCGGCGCCTTCTGGTCGACGGAGGCCGAATAGGTCTCGGAGAAGTCGGACAGGCCCTTGAGCGCGTCCTCGATGCTGCGGTCCGGACGGGTGGCGAAGGCGTTGAAGCCCACGCGCTGCATCGAGAACAGCTGGTCGCGCAGCACGTCGCCGATGGCGCGCAGTTCGCCGGTGTAACCCAGGCGCATGCGCAGGTTGTAGGCGATCGAATAGCCGCGGCCGTCGGTGAATTTGGGGAAGTCGACCGCCACCAGGGCGAACTGGTCGAACTGGCCCTTCAGCGTTTCCGGACGCTCGTCGCTGGCGATCCAGACGCCGATCTCGCCGGCGGCGGCGCGCGCGGCCAGGGCCTCGCCCTGCGCCAGCCAGGCGGCCAGCGGCACGATCACCTTGCCGGCCGGGATTGCCAGCGCGGCCGCGTCTTGACCTTCCTCGGCGCGCAGCACGGTCCAGTCGTCGGCGACGATCTCGCGGTTCTTGATAATCTTAGACATACTCATCCTCTCCCACCAGGCGGCCGGCATCGACGATCGGCGTGGCGTAAACAAATTCCTTGAACGGCGCGACGCCCAGGCGCGTGGCGGTATCGATGAAGCGTTCGCCGTCGATACGGTCGCGTACATACACTTGCAGGATGCGGCCGATCACTTCCGGCATTTGCAGCGCGGAGAACGACGGCCCGATGATCTTGCCGATGGCCGAGCTGTTGCCCTGCGCGCCGCCGACCGACACCTGGTACCACTCGCTGCCGTCCTTGTCCACGCCCAGGATGCCGATGTTGCCGACGTGGTGGTGGCCGCAGGCGTTGATGCAGCCCGAGATGTTCAGTTCGATCTCGCCGATGTCGTGCTGGAAGTCCAGATTGTCGAAGCGTTCCGCGATGGCGGCCGCGATCGGCAGCGACTTGGCGTTGGCCAGCGAGCAGAAGTCGCCGCCGGGGCAGCAGATCATGTCGGTCAGCAGGCCGATGTTCGGCGTGGCCAGGCCGTGGGCCTTGGCTTCCTGCCACAGCGCGAACAGCTGCGTTTGCTCGACGTCGGCCAGCACGATGTTCTGCTCGTGCGTGACGCGCAGTTCGCCGAAGCTGTAGCGGTCGGCCAGCTCGGCCATGAAGTCCATCTGCTCGGCGGTGGCGTCGCCCGGCGGCACGCCGGTCTTCTTCAGCGACAGCACCACGGCCGCGTAGCCGGGCTGCTTGTGCGCCTTGACGTTGCGCTTGAGCCAGTTGGCGTAGGCCTTGTTGTCGGCGGCCTGGGACTGGTCGATGTCGGCCAGCTGCTTGTACGGATGCGGCTGGAAATAGGCGATCACGCGCTCCATCTCTTCCAGCGTCAGCGTCTGGGCGCTATCCTTCAGGTCGGTCCATTCCTCTTCCACCTGGCGCGCGAACTCCTCGGCGCCGATGGCTTTCAGCAGGATCTTGATGCGGGCCTTGTACTTGTTGTCGCGGCGGCCGTACTGGTTGTACACGCGCATCACCGCCTCGATGTAGGTCAGCAGGTGTTCGCGCGGCAGGAACTCGCGGATCACGGTGCCCAGGATCGGGGTGCGGCCCATGCCGCCGCCGACCATGACCTTGAAGCCGATCTCGCCGGCCTCGTTGTACACCACGGTCAGGCCGATGTCGTGCACGGCGATGGCGGCGCGGTCTTCCTTGGCGCCGTTGACGGCGACCTTGAACTTGCGCGGCAGCGCGATGAACTCGGGGTGGAAGGTCGACCACTGGCGCAGGATTTCGCAGTAGGGGCGCGGATCGATGATCTCGTCCGCCGCCACGCCGGCGTATTCGTCGGTGGTGGTGTTGCGGATGCAGTTGCCCGAGGTCTGGTTGGCGTGCATCTCCACCGACGCCAGGTCGGCCAGGATGTCCGGGGTCTGTTCCAGCTCCACCCAGTTGAACTGGATGTTCTGGCGGGTGGTGAAGTGGCCGTAGCCGCGGTCGTACTTGCGCGCGATATGGGCGAACATGCGCATCTGCTTGCTCGCCAGCAGGCCGTAGGGAACGGCGATGCGCAGCATGTAGGCGTGGCGCTGCATGTACAGGCCGTTCTGCAGGCGCAGCGGCAGGAATTCGGCTTCGCTCAGCTCATCGGACAGACGGCGGCGCACCTGGTCGCGGTACTGGGCGATGCGCTCCCGCACGATGAGATGGTCATATTGATCGTATTGATACATATCGTTCCTAAAAAAAACGCTGGCGCCAGGGGCTGGCTCTTTCAAAGTATCCCAAACTAGCCGCAATGGTAATAAACTCCTGCTTTATTCCAAACTACTTACTCTTTATTTGCTTATATGCGTATTGGGTATAAGCATCAGCGTAAAATAGCGGATGGAACGCCACCACCAGATCCCGAGAACAATAAATGAATCTTCACCAACTGCGGTTCGTCCGTGAAGCGGTACGCCAGAACTACAACCTGACGGACGCCGCGAAAGCCTTGTTCACCTCCCAGCCGGGTGTCTCCAAGGCCATTATCGAGCTGGAAGAGGAACTGGGCGTCGACATCTTCACCCGCCACGGCAAGCGGATCCGGGGCCTCACCGAGCCCGGCCGCCTGGTGCTGGAGTCCGTCGAGCTTATCATGCAGGAGATCGACAGCCTGAAACGCATCGGCAAGGAATACGCGGCGCAGGACAGCGGCAGCTTCACCATCGCCACCACCCACACCCAGGCGCGCTACACCCTGCCCAAGGTGGTGCAGGCCTTCATGGTGAAATTCCCCAAGGTGCGCTTGTCTTTATTGCAAGGAAACCCGCGCCAGATCGCCGAGATGGTGCAGCGCGACCAGGCCGACCTGGCGATCGCCACCGAATCGATCGCCGGGGTTGAAAACCTGGTCACCTTGCCATGTTATCAATGGGAACACGTGGTGGTGGTGCCGCCCGACCATCCGCTGCTCAAATCGAAGGCGATCACGCTGGAAGAGATTGCGGCTTTCCCGCTGATCACCTACGATGGCGCCTTCGCCGGCCGCAGCAAGATCGACCACGCCTTTTCGCTGCGCGGCCTGAAACCGGACATCCTGCTGGAAGCCATCGACGCGGACGTCATCAAGACCTATGTGGAACTGGGCATGGGCATCGGCATCATCGCCGGCATGGCCTTCGACTCCGAGCGCGACCGCAGCCTGCGCGCCATCTCGGCCGGCCACCTGTTCGGCATGAACGTGTCGCGCGTGGCTGTCAAGCAGGGCGCCTACCTGCGCAGTTACATCTACACATTCATCGAGCTGCTCGCCCCGACGCTCAACCGCAAGTTGATCGAACAGGCCATGAGTGGTGAAAAAGACAATTACGAGCTGTAAATCATGAATTCCCTACAAAAATACTATGCGCAGTGCGCGCTCACTTACGACGACATCTACGAGCAGGAGGAGCGCCAGGACGACCTGGAGGAGCTGCAGGCCCGCGTCGCCGAGCTGCTGAGCGGCCACACGGTGCTGGAACTGGCCTGCGGCAGCGGCTACTGGACCGAATACGCCGCCATCGGCGCGAAGGCGATCACGGCCATCGACAGTAGCGCGGAAATGCTGGCCCTGGCGGCCGAGCGCGAGCTGGACGAGGACGTGGTGCGCTTCGAGCTGGCCGACGCCATGACGCTGCCGGACGACGTGGCGCCGGGCCAGTACACCGCCTGTTTCGCGGCCGGCTGGTGGTCGCACGTGGGCCGCGCCGCGCAGGACAAGTACCTGGCGCTGCTGCGCGCCAAGCTGGGCAAGGACGTGCTGCTGGTGCTGCTGGACAGCTGCCACGTGGAGGGCGTCAGCATGCCGATCGCCCGCACCGACGCGGACGGCAACACCTACCAGTTCCGCCTGACTGCGGACGGCGCGCGCCACGAGATCATGAAGAACTACCCCAGCGACAGCTTCATCCGCAAGCGCCTGGCCACGGCCGCGCGTGACGTGCGGGTGAACCGCCTGGAGTACTATTGGATCGCCACCGCCCGCCTGAAGTAGGCGCCGGGGAGTAACTTTTATTGCTGATGTCATATTGTTGAAGCATTTGTTAGGCAAGATTCGCCCCGTCAAGTTTTCAAGCGACTCTTTCCTCAACAACCAGACAATGGAACATCAAGTGAAAAAACTTACCCTGGCAGCACTGCTTTTCGGCGCGTTCTCGGCATCGGCGTATGCGCAATCGAACGTGACCATCTACGGTCTGGTCGACGCCGGCCTGGTGCGTGAAAGCGGCGGCGCCGCCGGCAGCGTGACCAAAGTCACGAGCGGCATCGGCGGCCAGTCGCGCCTCGGCTTCCGCGGCGTGGAAGACCTGGGCAACGGCCTGCAAGCCGTGTTCACCCTGGAAAACGGCTTCAAGGCCGACGACGGCACCATGGACAACACCACCAGCGCGCTGTTCAACCGCCAGGCCTACGTCGGCCTGAAGAGCAAGGAACTGGGCCAGCTCACCCTCGGCCGTCAGTACACCATGCTGTACAACGCCCTGAGCAAAGTGGCCGACCCGTTCGGCGCAGGCTACGCCGGCTCGACCAAGAACCTGTTCGCCACCGCCGGCGCCAATACCCGCGTCAGCAACGCGCTGGTGTACGCCAGCCCGGTGGTGTCCGGCTTCTCCGCCGAACTGCTGTACGCGCTGGGCGAGCAGGCCGGCAGCAACAAGGCCGGCCGCCAGATCGGCCTGGGCCTGGGCTATGCGCAGGGTCCGCTGAACGTCACCCTGGCGCACAACAAGCGCAACCAGGACACCGCCGCCGTCGGCACCACGCCCGCCGTTATCCGCGATGAAGCCAAGAACACGCTGCTGGCCGCCAACTACGACTTCAAGGTCGTGAAGGCCTATTTCGGCTACGCCTGGAACAAGGGCCTGAACAGCTCGCCGCTGCCGGTGGCCAACGCCTTCGGCTTCCGCGTCGCCCCCGTCGCGTCGACCGACAGCAACGACCTGGTGGCCGGTGTGAACGTGCCGGTCGGCACCGGCAACCTGCTGGCCTCCTACAGCCGCAAGGACGACAAGACCGTGCGCAACCAGGACGCCGACCAGTGGGCCGTGGGTTACCTGTACCCGCTGTCGAAGCGCACCAGCACCTATGTCGCATACGCCCGTATCAAGAACAAGAACGGCGCCGGCTACACCGTGGGCAACAACAACGAGGCCGGCAGCGGCGACAGCGCCTTCAACCTCGGCATCCGCCACGCGTTCTAATACGCGTTCGTTCCAGCACGCGTTCGTCCTGGGCGCGTACTAATCGGCCGCGGCCGCGCTGGCGCGGTCCGCTTCCGGCGGCAGGGGCAGCACCACGTCGATGCGCGTGCCGCCCCTGTCGTCGGTGTCCCCCAGCACCATTTCCCCCTGCAGCGCGCGCACCCGCTCGCGCATGCCGATCAAGCCCAGCGAGTGCGGCTTGGCCAGGTCGGGTTCGCTGATGCCGATGCCGTCGTCGGCGATGCCGATGCGCAGCGTCTGGCCATGCCGCCGCACCGACAGCCACACGTGCTCGGCCTGGGCGTGGCGCGCGATATTGGTCAGCGATTCCTGCACGATGCGGAACACGGCGGTGCTGTAGCGGTCGTCCAGCGCCAGTTCGGATTCGGCCGCGTTCAGTTCGCATTCGATCGAGTAGCGTTGCTCGAAGTCCTCGCGCAAGGTCTGCAGCGCGAAGTACAGGCTGCCGTCGTCCAGCGCGCGCGGACGCATGTTGCTGGCGATGCGGCGCAGCGAGGTGATGGCCGACAGCAGCAACTCGTTCATGCTGTGGATCTGCTGGCTGGCGTTTTCCGGCAGGGCCTGCTGTTGCAGCAGGCTGAGGTCCACCCGCAGCGTGGCCAGCAACTGGCCGAGGTCGTCGTGCAGCTCGCGCGCGATATGGCGGCGCTCGTCGTCGCGTATGGTTTGCAGGCGGGAGGTGTCGCAGGCGCGTCGGCCCACGATTTGTTCGTCTCGTCGGGGATAGGGAGGGGCGCCGCGCTTGTCCATGTTGCTTCCTCGCGACCGGATGAGGGTGGTCGCCAGTTTCAAGGTAAGCGAGCCGCCGCGCCAGGTATTGATCTGGCTCAGGCGGCTTCGGTTTACATTTGCTTGAACAGGTGAAGGAAGCTGCGCGAGACTTCCAGCTTGTCCGAGCGGTCCTTGATCAGTACCAGATGGCGGCCGCGGATGTCCCGCGTGACGCCTTCGATGGCGTTCACATTGACCAGCGTGGCGCGGTGGATCTGCCAGAACAGGTCCGGGTCCAGTTCCTCGGCCAGGTCGCGCACTGGCTTGCGGATCAGCGCCTCGTACTTGGCGGTCTGCACACAGGTGTATTTCTCGTCGGAGCGGAAGAACAGGATCTCCTCGACCGGGATCATGCGCAGGTCCTGGCCGATGCTGGCCTGTATCCATTGCAGATAGGTCTTCTTCGGCGCGGCGATCTTTTCCGCCAACTGCGACAGCATGGCGGTGACGCTGGCGTTGACGTCCGGCGCGCCCGCGCCCGGGGGCGCGGACAGGCGGGTTTTCAGGCGGTCCACGGTGATCTGCAGACGCTCGAGCTCGGGCGGTTTCAGCACATAGTCCACCGCGCCGCGCTCGAAGGCCTCCACGGCATAGGCGTCGTAGGCGGTCACGAACACCACATTGCTCTTGTTGCCGATCAGGGCGGCCGCTTCCATGCCGGTCTTGCCCGGCATGCGGATGTCGAGGAAGGCGAAATCGGGCTTGAGCTGGTCGACCAGTTCGACCGCCTCGTCGCCGTTTTTCGCTTCGCCGACGATGTCGAGCTCCGGCCATACCTGGCCCAGGCGCATACGCAGCTGGTCGCGCATCAAACGTTCGTCGTCGGCAATGATTGCAGTTGGCATAGTAGGATAAGTGTTAAAAACGAGTGCCAATTATTCAATGAATTGGCCCTTTAATCAATCGCCTTCTCGCGGTCCCCCTCCGCCGTCTTATTTGGCGGCCAGCGCGTAGGGAACTTCGATGGTGGCGATCACGCCGCTGGGCTGGTTGGGCTCGATGCGCAGCGCGCCATCGGCGCCATGCAGCAGCTTCAGGCGTTCGCGGATATTGCTCAGACCGAGGCCGGTGCCATCGCTGGGCTTGGCGCCGAAGCCGAGCCCGTCGTCGGTCACCACCACCTGCAGCTTGTTGTGGGCCACCTGGGCGCGCACTTTCAGCGTGCCGCCCTCCGGCTTGCCCTCCAGGCCGTGCTTGATGGCGTTCTCGACCATGGATTGCAGCATCATGGGCGGGAAGGCGGCGGTGCGCAGGCCTTCGGGGATGTCGAAATCGATGGTCAGGCGCTCCTCCATCCGCATTTTCAAGAGCGCCAAGTAGGCCGCCACCATGTCCGCCTCGCGGCCCAGGTTGGTGATCAGCGTGTTGTCGCGCATTTGCGGCAGCACCGCGCGCAGGTATTTGATCAGGCTGCGCTGCATGGCCGAGGCGCGCGGCGGGTCGGTTTCGATCAGGTGCTCGACCGACGCCAGCGTGTTGAACAGGAAGTGCGGCTCCACCTGCGCCTGCATCATCTGCATTTTCGCCTCGCTCAACTGGCGCTGCATGGATTCGCGCTCGGCCGCGGCGTTGGCGAACATGGTTTGCGCCTCGGCGCGCTTTTTGCCGCCCATCAGCGCCTTGGTCGCGAACAGCGCCAGCACCAGCAGGGAGACGAAACTCTTGAACCAGGTCGACGCCTGCTTGTGATAGCGGGACACCTTCTGCTCGGCCGCGTCGTCCACGGCCTCCTCGATGGCGTTCGAGAGTTCCTCGCCGATCTGCGGCGGCAGTTCGATGTGGACTTCCTCTCCGGGCATCATGGGCGCGTTGGGGGAGGTGGGACGGGCCGGCTTGGCGGCCTTGGCGGGCGGAGCCGGGGGCGCCTCCGGGGCTTCGGGATGAGCGGGCGCTTCCGGCAGTTCCGGCGGCTCCGGCGGCGCGGGAGCGCCATCGGAGCCGTCCGCGGCCGGGGTTTCCTTGCGTCCCTTGCGCGGATTCTTGAAGTGGATGCCGCTGTCGTCGATGGTGATATTGGTGTCGGCGGAGCGCTTGTCGCGCCGGGAAGTGGTTTCCTCGGTGGGCGGCGAAGAGAAGAGCTCGTCCTGCAGAATGGAGGCGGCGATCAGGGCCAGGGCAGCGAACAGGAAGAACTTCCACCACGACAGTTGTGTCACCCAGGTCGCGGTCGCGTCGAAACCGCGATGCAGCGACGCCAATATCGTCTTCAGCGTGTCTTGTACTTTGGGTTGAGGAAACATGTAATGCCTTCAAATCTCTCGAATGGTGCAACTCTACGCAAGCTGGCGGCGAATCGCCATCGTATTGCGACAGTCTGCGCAAAACGGGGGATGGGCCGGAAAAGTAGCGCTTGCCGAGGGCGGGAGGCTTTGCTATAGTTCTGTCCCTCGCAACGCCGCACGCAAGTGCAGCGAAGTGAAGAAGAAAAAGATGTTGACGAGCTGCACGAAACACCGCATAATCTCATCTCTCTGCTGCGAACAAAACGATTCGCTGAAAACTGCAGAAAAGATCTTTAAAAATTAACAGTCGATAAGTGTGGGCGTTTGATGATGATGCCGGAGGCGCAAGCCTCTTAGCTCAAATTATTAAACGCTCGCACAATATATTAAACGTGACCTTCGAAAGAAGGAATCGTCAGTATTTTGAGTGAGCGACCTCCGATAGCAGTATCGGAAAAACAGAGATTGAACTGAAGAGTTTGATCCTGGCTCAGATTGAACGCTGGCGGCATGCTTTACACATGCAAGTCGAACGGCAGCGCGGGGCAACCTGGCGGCGAGTGGCGAACGGGTGAGTAATATATCGGAACGTACCCAAGAGTGGGGGATAACGTAGCGAAAGTTACGCTAAT
>NZ_FPBO01000079.1 GCF_900116645.1 Pseudoduganella namucuonensis
CAGCGTTCAATCTGAGCCAGGATCAAACTCTTCAGTTCAATCTCTGTTTTTCCGATACTGCTATCGGAGGTCGCTCACTCAAAATACTGACGATTCCTCTTTCGAGGTCACGTTTAATATATTGTGTAAGCGTTTAATAATTTGAGCTAAGAGGCTTGCGCCTCCGGCATCATCATCAAACGCCCACACTTATCGACTGTTAATTTTTAAAGAACCTGTCTGCATTTTTCGACGAAGCGTTTTGTCCGTCAGCAGAGAAGCGAGATTATGAGGCGTTTGATTTACTTCGTCAAGCCCGTTCTGAATTGCACTGCAATTCATCACTTTTCCCCACTCCACCCTGCGTTGCGTGTGTTCAGCAGCGCGGGGACAGAACTATAGCAAAGCCACACCCAAGTTGCAAGTGGCTATTTTTTCAAGCTTGACGATCTGGAGGGGCTATACTCTTTAAAGCAGCAATTCAGAGGAGTCAGGATGGTCCCAAACGAACTGCCGACCGGTATCCCGCCAACGATCTTGGTGGTGGACGACTCGCCCTCCTTCCTGACCGCCCTGCTCGATCATCTGGCTTCGCGCGGCTTCCTGGTGCTGATTGCCCGCAACGCCGAAGAGGGCTTGATGCGCGCCGAGTTCGGCCTGCCTGATCTGATACTGCTGGACGTGGTCTTGCCCGGCATGGACGGATTCGAAGCCTGCCGCCGCATTAAGGCCAGCGACAACACGCGCGACACGCCCGTCATCTTCATGACCAGCCTGACCGACGCGCGCCAGAAAGTCAGCGGCTTCGAAGCCGGCGGCGTGGACTACATCACCAAGCCATTCCAGATCGAGGAAGTCTTCGCGCGCATCAACACCCACCTGGCCCTGCGCAAGGCGAACCGCGAATTGCACCAGATGTTCGAACAGCTGAACCGCGCCCAGGCCGAGCTGGTGCAGAAGGAAAAGCTGGCGGCCCTGGGTGCGCTGGTGGCCGGCATCTCCCATGAACTCAACACCCCCATCGGCAACAGCCTGATGATCGCCAGCGCCTTCGAAGACCAGACCGCCGAAATACGCGGCCACTTCACCAAGGGCGAGCCGATGCGCCGCTCGATGCTGGACGCCTACCTGGATAACGCGAACACCGCGGTGGAAGTGCTGGTGCGTAACCTGCACCGCGCGGCGGACATGGTGACCAACTTCAAGCAGGTGGCGGTCGACCAGACCAGCGCCCAGCGCCGCACTTTTCTGCTGTCCGAGGTGGTGGCCGGCAATGTGCTCACGCTGCTGCCCACCATACGCCGCACGCCCTACCAGGTGGTGCAGGACATTCCGCCCGCGCTGATGATGGATGGCTATCCCGGCCCGCTCGGACAGGTCATCACCAATCTGCTGACCAACGCCATCATCCACGGCCTCGACGGCCGCGACAGCGGCACCATCACCATCCACTCCGGCAACGAGACACACGACACCGTGACGATGACCATCGCCGACGACGGCAACGGCATCTCGGCCGACAACCTGCTGCACATCTACGAACCCTTTTTCACCACCAAGCTGGGCGTGGGCGGTTCCGGCCTGGGCCTGCATATCGTGCACAACATCGTGTGCGACGTGCTTGGCGGACGCATCGACGTGCAAAGCGCGCCCGGCAAAGGCACCACCTTCACGCTGACACTGCCGCTGACGGCGCCGGCGCGCTAGCCGCCGGCGCCGTCAGCGGCCTGTCCGTGCGCCAGCTCCTTCAGGCGCCGGCGATTGCCCTTGATCCAGCCCACCAGCGCCTGCGCCGGCATCGGCGCCGCCACCAGCGCGCCTTGCGCCAGCTCGCAACCCAGCCCGCGCAGCAGCGCCAGGTCGGCCGCCCGCTCGACGCCCTCTGCCACCACCGCTATCCCCATCCGATGCGCGTCGTTGATGGCCTGCTCCAGCAAGGCTTGGCGCGCCGGCTGCAACGACGCCTCGTGCACAATGAAGTGATCGACATGCAGCTCCGTCAAGGGACAGCGCACCAGTTGCTGCTGCGTGGTGTGCCCCGCGCGGTAACCTCCCAGTCCCAGGCCGAAACCGCGCACGCTCAGGTGCGCGAGATTGGCGATGCTGAGCGGCGCTCCGCCGGCCAGCACCGCCTCCGCGCATTCCCACGTGAGGTGGCGCGGCGACAGCCCATGCTGTTGCACCAGCATGCTGAGGCGGTCGAGCTGGGTGCGGTCCGCCAGCACCTCGGCCGGCAGTTTGATGGACATGGTCAGCGTCACCAGCCCGATGTCGTGCCAGGCGCGCAACTGCGCCAGCGCCTGTTCCACGATCGACATGGCGAGCGGCGCGATGCACGCGGCGCCCTGCATCGCGGGCAGGAAGCGCGCGCCGCGTATCAGCCCGCGCTGCGGATGCATCCAGCAGACATGCACGTCCAGGCAGCGCAGCAGACCGCTCGCGACTTCGATGCGGGGTTCGTAATAGGGCAGGAACCGCCGGTTCTCCAGCGCGTCCTCCAGCTCACTCGCGGAAGGCACACCGGCGGTGGTGGCGGCGCTCAGCGCTTCCGCGCCGGCCTGGTTGAGCAGCCGGGTCAACACATCGAAATGCAGGGGCTTGAGCGCGGTCCCCAGCAGTGTCAGGCGCGCGCCGCCGTTGTCCATGCTGTCCGCGGCCTCGCGCAGCCGCTCCTCGCGCGCGCTGGCCACCAACACCGCGGCGGCCAGTTCCAGTTCGCGCAGATGCCGTATCAACTCCACGCCATCCATGCCGGGCATGTCCATGTCGGTCAACACCAGCTGCACCGGCATGCCCCGCGCGTCGAGCTTGCGCAGCGCATCGATGCCGTCGCACGCCTCCAGCACCGTGCCGAAGCCCGCCTGCCGCAGCAGGCCCGCCATGTGTTCGCGCTGGACCGGACTATCCTCCACCACCAGCGCGGTGCATCCGCTCCAATCCTGCACGCCGGCCTCCTCAGCCCGAGAACGCCGACAACTGCTGCAGGATTTCGCGGCCGATGCCCTCCAGCGGCACGGTGCGCTCTACCGCGCCGCGCTTGACCGCCTCCTTCGGCATGCCGTACACCACGCAGCTGGCCTCGTCCTGCCCCACCGTATACGCGCCGGCGTTGCGCATTTCCAGCAGCCCGGCGGCGCCGTCGTCGCCCATGCCGGTCATGATCACGCCCAGCGCGTTCGATCCGGCGCATTTGGCCACGGAGCGGAACAGCACATCGACCGAGGGCCGGTGCCGGTTCACCAGCGGACCGTCCATCACCTCGACGAAGTACTGGGCGCCGTTCCGGCGCAGCAGCATGTGCTTGCCGCCGGGCGCGATCAACGCGCGGCCGGGCACCACGCGGTCGTTGTTCTGCGCTTCCTTGACGTTGATCTGGCAGACCGAATTGAGACGCTCGGCGAAGGCGGCGGTGAACTTCTCGGGCATGTGCTGCACGATCACGATGCCGGGGCTAACGCGCGGCAGCGACGTCAGCACCACCTCCAGCGCCTGGGTGCCGCCGGTCGAGGTGCCGATCGCCACCACCCGCTCCGTGGTCTGCACCATGGCGCGGCTGTCGGCCGCCGGCAGGATGGCGTCGGCCGTCAGTTTCGCCACCGGCTGCAGCGCGGGCGCGGCGGCGCGCCCGGCCAGCCTGCGCACGTTGGCGACGGCGGCGGCGCGCACCGCGGCGGTCAAGTCGTCGGCGCTGTCGTTGAGGAACTGCTTCAGTTCGAGCTTGGGCTTGGTGATGATGGAGACGGCGCCCGCCGCCATCGCCTCCATGGTGGTCTTGGCCGCCTTGGCCGTCAGAGTGGAGCAGATCACCACCGGCGTGGGCCGCTCCGCCATGATCTTGCGCAGGAAGGTGATGCCGTCCATGCGCGGCATTTCCACGTCCAGCACGATCACGTCGGGCCACACCGTCTTCATGCGCTCCATGGCGAGTATGGGATCGGCGACCGCGTACAGCACATTGATGTCCGGCGCCTTGTTCAGCAAGGCGGTGACAACCTGCCGCACGACCGCCGAATCATCCACCACGAGCACATTGATCTTCTTCATAAACGCTCCTTCGCCGGACGCGCCCTGGCTGCTCCGGGCGGGCCTCGCCGCACCCACACGTCGCCGGTGCGGACGTTGAATATAATGTGGCGGTGGCCGATGCCGAACAGGCTTTCGGACACCACCGGAATCTTGTGCATGCGGAGCAGGCGTTCGGCCGTTTCGCCGTTGCGCCGCCCTATGCTCATCGTGTCGCCGCGCTCGATCTGCGGAAACATCATGCCGCCGCCGAAGATCTTCGCCTCGCATTCGGCGCCTCGGACACCCAGCCGCTCAAGTTCGACCAGCATCAGTGCCAGCGCGCCCTCGCAATATCGGCCGTTCAGGTCCGCCACCGAGTCGTTCTCCCCCACCGTCAGCAGGAAGTGCGACATCGCCCCCACCCGGCGCCGCGGATGCCAAAGCGTAATCGATACGCAAGAGCCGAGCAAGGTGCGGATGCGGTGCCTGGCATCGCCCACGAAATGCTCGCCAGGCATCAGGAAAACGTCAATGACGGCCACGGGGCGTCCTCATGGCGTGCCGCTCATACTTTGCGGTACACCGACGGCCCCTGCACCTGCAGCGGCCCGGCCATGTCGTGCAGGCTCTCGGAGTGGCCGATCAAGAGATGGCCGCCCGGCTTGATGGCCCCCAGCAGCCGCCCCACCACCTCGCGCTTGGTCTCGGGGCTGAAGTAGATCAGCACATTGCGCAGGAAGATCACGTCGAACGTGCCGAACTTCGGCAGGGTCTCGTTCAGGTTCACCTGGTGGAACTGCACGCGCTGGCGCAGGCGTTTCTCCACCAGCAGCGTGCCCTCCTGGTCGCCGACGCCGCGCAGGCAATAGCGTTTGAGATAGGCCGGCGGGATATGGCTGGTGCGCTCGCGCATGTAATGGCCGGAGCGCGCCGCGCTCAGCACGCGGCTGCTGATGTCGGAGGCATACAGCTCCCAGTCCTGCTCGCGCAGCACGTCGTCCAGCACCATCGCGATGCTGTACGGCTCCTCGCCGGTCGAACAGGCGGCGCTCCAGACGCGGAACGATTGCCGCTGCTCGGCGGCCCCCGCCGCCAGCTTGCGCAGCAGGTCGAAATGCTTGGATTCGCGGAAGAAGTAGGTCTCGTTGGTGGTCAGCAGGTCGATCGCGATCTGCACCTCGCCGGGAGCCTGGCCGGCCGTCAGCAGGCGGAAATAGGCGCTATAGCTGCCGAGGCGATGGTGCAGCAGGCGCTTGGCCAGCCGGCCGCTGACCAGCGCCTTCTTGGCCGGGGACAGCGTGATACCCGCCTCCTCGAAAATGAAACGCTGGAACAGGGTGAACTCCTGGTCCGTGATCGGATCTACCGACGTCGCTGCAGCATCCCGCATTCAAACTCCTCCTCTCGCTTGGCTAAAAGCGCGTGAACTGGGACTCGTCCGGTTCTCTTCCGTTCGTCACCGGCTTGCGTGCCACCGGCCGCACCGGCGCCTTGGCCGCGCGCCCTATGATGCCGCCCGCGAGCCGCCCGCGCGGCGCGGGCGCCTTCTCCCCGCCCACATTGAAGAACGCCATCGAGTGCTGCAGTTCTTCCGCCTGGCCGCTCATCTCCTCGGCGGTCGACGCCAGTTCCTCCGAGGCCGCCGCGTTCTGCTGGGTGGTCTCGCTCAACTGGTTCATCGCCATATTGAGCTGGCTGACACCGGAGGACTGTTCTTCCGACGCGGCCGTGATTTCCTGCACCAGGTCCGACGTCTTTTTGATGTTGGGGACCATGGAGTCCAGCAACCGGCCCGCTTTCTCCGCCAGTTCCACGCTGCTGCCGGCCACCTGGCCGATTTCCTGCGCCGCCACCTGCGCGCGCTCGGCCAGCTTGCGCACCTCGGCGGCCACCACCGCGAAGCCCTTGCCATGCTCGCCCGCGCGGGCCGCCTCGATCGCCGCGTTCAAGGCCAGCAGGTTGGTCTGGTAGGCGATGTCGTCGATGATGACGATCTTGGTGGCGATCTGCTTCATCGCCGCGACGGTGGTGCGCACCGCGTCCCCGCCCTCGATCGCCTCGCTGGAGGCCTTGCTGGCCATGGCGTCGGTCACCTTGGCGTTCTCCGTGTTCTGGCTGATCGACGCCGTCATCTGCTCCATCGAGGCGCTGCTTTCCTCCACGCTGGCCGCCTGTTCGCTGGCCGCCTGCGACAGCGATTGCGCGGTGGCGCTGACCTCCTCGGACGCCGCCGCCAGCGCGGCCGCGCTGTCGTTCACCTCGGACACCACCTGCGACAGCTTGGCGATCGCCGCGTTGGCGTAGCCCATCATCTCGCCGAAGGCGCCCTCGTACTTCTTGTCGATGGTGCGGCTCAGGTCTCCATTCGAGATCGCCTGCATCACCACCACCATGTCGTCGATGCCGCCGCGGGTGGTGGTGGCCAGCTGGTTCAAGCCCTCGCCCATCTCCTTTTGGAAGCCATGCAGGCCCTCGAGTGGAATCCGGGTGCTGAAGTCGCCGCGGTTGGCCGCTTCCACCGCCGTCCGCTGGCCGTCGATCACCTGCTTCAACTTGGCCACCATATTGCCCATGGCGCGCAGCAGCTGGCCGGTTTCGTCGCGCGCGTCCGAGTCCAGCGAGACGGCCAGGTCGCCGTCGGCCAGGCGGTTGGCGGCGCTGACCGCGTCGTTCAGGGGCCGGGTGATGCTGCGGGTGATGAACACCGCCGCCGCGATCGAGAGGATCACCAGCACCACCAGGGCGGAGAGGATGAGTTGTTCGGCGCGCGCGGCGACGGACGTCATCTGCGCGTCGGCGTTGCGGGTGGTTTGCGTGGTGATGTTGCGCAGCTGCTCGAAGGCCTCGGCCAGCGGCTTGTCGGCGCCGCTGACGGTCTTGTCGAGCTGCTCGGCGTCTTTCAGGCCGCCGTGGCGGGCCTCGGCGATTTTAGCGATGGCATTGCGGTAGATGACCGCGTTTTCGTGGATTTTAGCGAGGATCTTTTCCTCGTCGGGGGTCACGCGGCCGGTGGCGCGGTACTCGTCGTCGACCTTTTCTATCAACTCGATCTGGGCCAGGAAGCGCTTGTCGTAGTCGTCGCCGCGCAACACGAAGTTCTTGAACATCTGCACCGCGTTACCCAGCGCCACCGAGCCCTTGGTGGTGGCCGCGTTCTTGGCGAGGGCGTCCTGCTTGAAGACCTGCCACTGCCCATTCATGGCGTCGATCTCCTTGTAGGCAATCAGGCCGAACGCCAGGGACAACAAGGTCAACAACCCGAACGCGAAACCCAATCGTTTACCGATAGAGAACTTCCCCAGCATATGCCCCCCGTGAATTTTTAAAGTGTACGGCAGCTAGGGACATGCTATGCGTTCGATTCGGGGGCTGGCAATAGACTTGGACAAAAAAGACTTTCCGCTGCAACAAGACGCCGAAATGCGAAAAACCCCGCCGGGATCACCCGGCGGGGTTTTTCTTTTATAACTAGCCTGACGATAACCTACTTTCACACTGGTTGCAGCACTATCATCGGCGCAAAATCGTTTCACGGTCCTGTTCGGGATGGGAAGGGGTGGGACCGATTTGCTATGGTCATCAGGCTTTGACTTGTCGCGTCGCGCGCTATGGCGCGCGACTGCAATCCGAAAGAAGTAAAGTTGTTGGGTACATCATCAATACACAGGGTAATGCTCATAACCGTCAAGGTTATAGGGACAAGCCTTACGGGCAATTAGTACTGGTTAGCTTAACGCATTACTGCGCTTCCACACCCAGCCTATCAACGTCCTGGTCTCGAACGACCCTTCAAGGAGC
>NZ_FPBO01000039.1 GCF_900116645.1 Pseudoduganella namucuonensis
CAAGTCGCCGCGATCACCACCGCGTCGATGACCGCGCTGACCACCGACCAGATCGTCGCGCTGACCACCAACCAAGCCGCCGCCTTGAGCAGCGCCCAGGTTGCAGGCCTGTCCACCAACGCCATCGTGGCGCTGCAAACGGACGACGTCGCGGCACTGAAGACCTCGGCCATCGCCGGCCTGTCGACCGCGCAAGCCACCGCGCTGACGTCCGACCAGCTGATCGCCCTGACCACGACCCAGGCCGCCACCCTGAGCAGCACCCAGGTGTCGACCCTGGCGACGGCCAGCCTGGCCGCGATGGAAACGGCGGACATCGCCTCGCTGAAGACCTCGGCGATCGCGGGCCTGTCGACCGGCCAGATGGCCGCGCTGACGACCGACCAGATCGGCGCGCTGAAAACCGCGCAGATCGTGGCGCTGAGCACCAACGCGCTGGCCAACGGCCTGACCACCGACCAGGTGATCGCGCTGAGCACGCAGCAACTGGCGGCCCTGTCGACCACGCAGATCACCAGCCTGTCGACGGCGCAACTGGTGGCGATGGAAACCGGCGACTTCGCGACGCTGAAAACCTCGCACATCGCCAGCCTGAAAACGGCGCAGATCGCTTCGCTGACGACCGACCAGATCGTGGCGCTGACCACGATGCAGGTGGCCGCGCTGAGCAGCTCGCAGACCAACGCGCTGACGACCGACCAGGCCGTGGCCCTGCAGACGGCCGACATCGTGGCCCTGAAAACGGCGGCCATCGCCGGCTTCTCGACCAACGCGATCGCCGCGCTGACGACCGACCAGATCCACGCGCTGACCACGGTGCAGATCCACGCGCTGACCACCGCGCAGCAGGACGCGCTGACGACCGACCAGATCGGCGCGCTGGTGAGCCTGACCCCGATCGTGCTGGATCTGAACGGCGACGGCCAGATCAACACCCTCAGCCGTGAAAACGGCGTGGTGTTCGACCTGGCGGCGGACGGCAGCCCGGTGCAGACCGGCTGGACCACCGGCGGCGACGGCCTGCTGGCCCTGGACCGCAACGGCGACGGCGCCATCAACGACGGCTCCGAGCTGTTCGGTTCCGGCACCACGCTGGCCAACGGCGCGAAAGCGGCCACCGGCTACGCGGCGATGGCCGAGCTGGACAGCAACGGCGACGGCGTGATCAACGGCGCGGACAGCAGCTTCGGCAAGCTCAGCGTCTGGGTCGACGGCAACGCCGACGGCGTCAGCCAGACCGGCGAGCTGAAGTCGATGGCCGACCTGCAGATCACCCAGCTGAACCTGGACGTGGTGGACGGCAGCGGCAGCAACAACGGCAACATCGTTGGCCTGCAATCGACTTACGGCACCGCCGACGGCGCGACCCACAAAGCGGCCGACGTGTGGTTCTCGGTCGGCCAGCCAGCCGACCTGCGCGGCAGCGTCAGCAGCCTGGTGTCGGCGATGTCCAGCTTCACCAGCGGTGCGGCGGGCGGCGGCAACGCGCCTAAACTGGACGCCGGCGCGGCCCTGAACGGCGGCAACGTGGCGGCCAACGTGGCCGGCATGGCGGGCGCCCTGAGCCAGTTCGACAGCAACGGCAAGCCTCTGGGCAACGCCGAGGCGCTGGCGGCGACCGAGCAGAAACATCGCTTGAACGCGCTGTCGTCGTCCAGCAGCAACGGCTTCCTGGCCTCGCCCACGAAGTAATCCGCACAGCGGGCGCGCATAGCGCCCGCCCCGGCAAAGCAAAAGCGGCAAGACATCCTGTCTTGCCGCTTTTTTCTTGGCTTTAAAAAAGCGCCTCCGGGCGCGAGCGTACGGTAGAATCTTTGAATGCGAGATAAATTTCCCCACACCGCGATCCAATGCCTGACCGCGATCGCGCAGCACCACGGCTTGCAGATAAACCCCGAACGACTGATCGACGACTATGCGCTGGGCGCGGAAGAGCCCGGCAACGGCGTGCTGCTGCGCATCGCGTCCGATATCGGCTTGAAAGCCAAGGCGACCAAACTCGGCTGGGAGGCGCTGCAGCAGCAGGGCGGCGTGTTCCCGCTGATGGCGCGCTTGAACGATGGCAACATGATCATCGTGGTCGGCGCCCAGGACGACGCGCACGGCGGCAAGCTGGCGGTGCTCAACCCGGTGGCCGACAACGCCCAGGTGGTGCTGGTCGAGCGCGCCGCGTTCGAGCAGCGCTGGAGCGGCGAGGTGCTGTTCCTCAAGCGCGAGCACAAGCTGAGCGACCCCAACCAGCCGTTCGGCCTGCGCTGGTTCATTCCGGAAATCCTGAAGCAGAAGGCGGCCTTCCGCGACATCTTCATCGCCGCGCTGGCCATGCACTTCCTGACGCTGGCCTCGCCCGTGTTCTTCCAGCTGGTGATCGACAAGGTGCTGACGCACCAGAGCGTGACCACCTTGTGGGTGCTGGCCGCCGGCATCGTCATCGCGCTGATCTTCGACGCCGCCTTCGGCTACCTGCGCCAGGTGCTGATCCTGGCCGCCTCCAACAAGATCGACATGCGGCTCACGCGCCGCACCTTCAGCCACCTGCTGTCGCTGCCGATCGACTTCTTCGAGACCACCAGCGCCGGCGTCGTCACGCGCCACATGCAGCAGCTGGAGAAGATCCGCAACTTCCTCACCGGCCGCCTGTTCTTCACCGGCCTGGACCTGATCGCGCTGCTGGTGTTCCTGCCCATCCTGTTCGCCTACTCGTTCAAGCTGGCGCTGGTGGTGCTGCTGTTCACGGCGCTGATCGGCGCCATCGTCATGGCCATGGTGCCGGCCTACCAGCGCCGCCTGAACGCGCTGTACGCGGCCGAGGGCCAGCGCCAGGCCATGCTGGTGGAAACCATCCACGGCATGCGCACGGTGAAGGCGCTGGCGATCGAGCCGAGCCAGCGCCGCATCTGGGACCAGCGCTCGGCCGAGGCCATCACCATGCACTTCCGCGTCGGCCAGATCTCCATCACCGGCAACGCCATCACCGACTTCCTGGGCAAGCTGATGCCGGTCACCATCATCGTGCTGGGCGCGCAGGAGGTGTTCGACAACGCGCTGTCGGTCGGCGCGCTGATCGCCTTCCAGATGCTGTCGAGCCGCGTCACCCAGCCGCTGATCTCGGTGGTCGGCCTGGTCAACGAATACCAGGAGACCGCGCTGTCGGTGAAGATGCTGGGCGAGGTGATGAACCGCGCCCCCGAGGGCCGCGCCGGTGCCGGCGGCCTGCGTCCCGTGCTGAACGGCGAAATCAAGTTCGAGGACGTGACCTTCCGCTACCCGGGCAGCACCGTGTCCGCGCTGGACCGCACCAACTTCACCATCACCCCCGGCACCGTGGTCGGCATCGTCGGCCGCAGCGGCTCCGGCAAGACCACGCTGACCAAGGTGGTGCAGGGCCTGTACGGCGTGCAGGAGGGCATCATCCGCTTCGACGGCATCGACGCGCGCGAGATCGAGCTGTCGCACCTGCGGCGCCAGATCGGCGTCGTGCTGCAGGAAAACTTCCTGTTCCGCGGCACCGTGCGCGAGAACCTGATCGTCACCAAGCCGGACGCCACCTTCGAGGAGATCGCCGAGGCCACGGCGGCCGCCGGCGCCGACGAGTTCATCGAGCGCCTGCCGATGGGCTATGACACCTTGCTGGAGGAAAACGCCTCCAACCTGTCCGGCGGCCAGAAGCAGCGGCTGTCGATCGCGCGCTCGCTGCTGGCCAAGCCGCGTATCCTGATCCTCGACGAGGCCGCCTCGGCGCTGGACCCGGAAAGCGAAGCCATCTTTATCAACAACCTGTCGCGCATCGCGGTCGGCCGCACGGTGATCATGATCTCGCACCGCCTGTCGACCCTGGTCAACGCCGACGCCATCCTGGTCATGCAGCGCGGCCGCCTGGTCGACGCCGGCCGCCACGAAGAACTGCTTACCCGAAGCGACACCTACCAGCATCTATGGAACCAGCAAACAAGCCATCTGTAAGCAAGCGCCCCGGCAAGGACCAGACCGAGATCGATTTCCTGCCCGACGCGGACGCCATCGAGCGCAATCCGCTGCCGCGCTACGTGCGCCTCACGCTGCACGTGCTGATCGGCGCCTTCGTCGCCTTCATCCTGTGGGCCAACTTCTCGCAGGTCGAGCAGGTGGTGACGGCGCACGGCAAGCTGGTCAATCCGCTGCCCAACATCGTGGTGCAACCGCTGGAAACGTCCATCGTGCAGCGCATCGAGGTGCGCGCCGGGCAGGTCGTCAAGAAGGGGCAGGTGCTGGCCACGCTGGACCCGACCTTCACCCAGGCCGACGAGGCGCAGCTGCGCAACCGCGTGCGCAGCCTCGACACGCAGACCGAGAGCCTGCGGGCCGAGCTGTCCGGCAAGCCGGTGCCGGCGCGCGCCGCCAGCGACGCCGACCAGCTGCTGCAAGCCCAGCTGTCGAGCGAGCGCCAGGCCAACTACGAGGCGCAGAAGCGCCGCATGGACGAGAACATCGAGCGCCTCAAGGCCAGCATGGAAACGAGCAAGCGCGACCAGGCGGTGCTGGCGCAGCGCGTGAAATCGCTGGCCGAGATCGAATCGATGCAGGAGCGCCTGATGGCGGAGAACTTCGGCGCCAAGATGCACCTGCTGGAGGCGCGCGACCGCCGCCTGGAGGTCGAGCGTTCGATGGTGATGGGCCGCAACAAGGACATCGAGCTGCAGCGCGAGCTGGCCGCCGCCGAGGCCGAGCGCTCCGCCTTCAACAAGAGCTGGCGCCAGAAGACCATGGAAGACCTGCTGGCGGCTTCCCGCGAGCGCGACAGCATGGGCGAGCAGCTGGCCAAGGCCGACAAGCGCTACAAGCTGATCCAGCTGACGGCGCCGGCCGACGCGGTGGTGCTGGAAGTGGCCAAGCTGTCGCAGGGCTCCATCGTGCGCGAGGCGGAAACGTTGTTCACCCTGGTGCCGCTGGGCGGCAGCATGGAGGTCGAGGCGCAGATCGACTCGGCCGACATCGGCTACATCAAGCAGGGCGACCCGGTGCACGTGAAGGTGGACGCCTTCCCCTACCAGAAGCACGGCTTGCTGGACGGAAAACTGCGCGTGGTCAGCCAGGACGCCTTCAAGCGCGAGCAGGTGGCGCCGGGCATGGGCACGGACGCCTATTACCTGGGACGGGTCGACATCGGCAAGGGCGAGTTGCGCCAGATGGACGCGGGCAAGCGCTTGCTGCCCGGCATGACGGTGACGGCCGAGATCGTGGTCGGCAAGCGCTCGGTGATGTCCTACCTGCTGTGGCCGCTCACCAAGGCCATGGATGAATCGATCCGCGAGCCTTGATGAGTGACCTCCCGCGTAGGGCGGACTCTTAGTCCGCCGCACGCATGCAGGCCCGCACGCATCCGGCGGACTAAGAGTCCGCCCTACGGGGGAAGCTGGTGTTTAGATGACGGTGTTGACGATCCTCAGCACTTCCGGCAGGTAGAGGTCGGGTTCGCGCAGCAGGGTGAAGCGGCGCGTGCCGATGATTTCCAGGAAGCTCTTGCCGCTCAGCCAATCCGCCGAGGCCACCTGGTCCAGCGCGAAGCGGTGGCGCGGCCGCGCCGTGTTGAACTCCTCCACCTGGCGGGCGCGCTTGCTCAGCAGGTCGATCTCGAAGCGCAGCGGCGCGCCCTGGTATTCCAGCTGGAACTGCAGCACGTTGTCGTGCGTTTCGTCCACCTGTTCCAAACGCTTGTTCAGCAGGGCCACGAAGGCGTCCAGGTCCACCGCGCGGAAGTCGCCCTGCACCGTCTTTTGCGGACGCGCGCTGAGGAATTCATGGGCCGCGTCGCGGTAGGACGCGGCGTCGTAGGCGTGGCTGATATCCACCTTGAGCGGGCCGTCCGGGCCGTCGGGCTTGCCGCAGAAGTCGCCGGCCAGCATCGGCAGCACCACGTTGCCGAGGTCGGGCCGCTTCGCGTGGGCGTAATTGGCCAGCTCGATCGGCGTGCGCACCGACATGTTGATGGTCGAGCGGGCGTTGCCGTCGTCGATCAGCAGGTTGGCGCCGAAGGGGATCGCGACCCGCGGCTTGAGCACGTCGACCATGGCCAGGAAGTCGTCCATGTAGTGGTTGACCAGGCGGTCGCTCTCGGCGTCCTTCTCGTGCAGGCGCTCGTCCGGGTATTCCATCAGGAACGGGTACCAGTGGATGTAGGCGTAGGGGATGCAGGCGACGTCGATGCGCGGATTGACGCGCGGGAATTTCGCCATCGATTCCGGCTTCAGGTAGTTGTCGTTGCCGTGGTACACGCACAGCTCTTTCGTGTACGCGATCACCGACGAGTCGATGCCGTTCGACTCGTGGTTGACGCCGTACATGAAGACGCCGTCCATCACTTCGGTCACGGTCTCGGGCGGAATCACGGTGATCTCGCGCCCAAGCTTGCCGGCGATGTCGGCCTCGAACGAGGGACGCTGGCCGACAATGATGATCTTCACCTCCGGCCGCAGGCCCTTCAGGAACTTGAGGTCGTAGTGGTCCTGGTGGATGTGGGAGACCAGCACCGCGTCCACGTCGTACAGGCTGTCGTGGTCGACCTGGGGCGGGAAGAACACCCAGGCGTCGTCGTAGGGTTGCGACTCGACGATGGGATCGAACAGGATCTTCTTGCCATTCAAGACCGCCATGATGGCGGCATGGCCCAGGTAGAACACGCCGTTGGTGTCGCCGTATTGATCCAGGAAACGCTTCAACTGTTGACTCATAGAATATAGCCGTGAATGGTGGAGGGAATGTCGTTGCCATTATGAGCTTTTTCCGCCGCAATCCAAAGGACAAGCACAAGGGAAAATCCCCCTCTGCCGCCAAGCGTGGGCAATTTCGCACAGTGCCGCTTTGGGTTATGATCGCGGCATGCCATTTCGGCCTGATTGCAGAGAAAGCGAGTCCCTCTTGACGCAGCGACCCTTCCGGATACTGGGCATCCAGCAAATCGCCATCGGCGGCGCCTCGCGCGATCCGCTGCGGCGCCTGTGGGTGGACATGCTGGGCCTGCGCCTGGCGGGCGAGTTCCGCAGCGAGCGGGAGAACGTGGAGGAGGACATCGCCGTGCTGGGCGAGGGCCCGCACCAGGTGGAGGTGGACCTGATGCAACCCATCGATCCCGCGCGCAGCCCGCGCGTGGACCAGCCCGCGCTGAACCATGTCGGCCTGTGGGTGGACGACCTGCCGGTGGCGGTCGCGTGGCTGCAGGCGCAGGGCGTGCGGATGGCGCCGGGCGGCATCCGCAAGGGCGCGTCGGGGCACGACATCACCTTCCTGCACCCCAAGGCCAGCGAAGAGTTCCCCATCGCCGGCGCCGGCGTGCTGATCGAGCTGGTGCAAGCCCCGCCGGACGTCATCGCCGCGCTGGGCGGCGGAACCACCCCCGCCTGACCCGATTACTTTCCGTCCCGAAGCGGCGTCAGCGGGACGTTGGGGTCTGACCCCAAAGCGGCGCCGACAGTAAAACGGGGGGCGGCGCGCATGCCGTCAGCGGTGGTAGACGTCCAGCAGCAGGCTGGCGGCGGCGGCGGGGCTCAGTGTTCCGGCCGCGACTCGCGCTTGTAGCTCCGGCAACGCCAGCGCCACCTCGGCGTGCGCGTGGAAGCGTTCCCGCAAGCCATGCTCCACCAGCCGCCCCATCCATTCCAGCGCCTGCCTTTGCCGCCGCGCCTCGAACTCGCTTGCATCCCGCATGGCGCGACGGTGACGCTGTATCGTTTCCCACACCTCGGCGATGCCGTCGCCGCTGGCGGCGCTGCATTGCAGGACCGCCACCTCCCAGTGCGGCGACGCGTGGCGCAGCATGTGCAAGGCCGCGCGCATTTGCCCGCAGGCCACGTCGGCGGCGCGCTGGTCGAGGTCGGCCTTGTTGTAGACCACCAGCTCGGCCAGCTCCAGTATGCCTTTCTTGATGCCTTGCAATTCGTCGCCCGCGTTCGGCAGTTGCAGCAGCACGAACACGTCCGTCATGCCGGCGACCGCGCTTTCGCTCTGGCCCACGCCCACGGTTTCCACGATCACCACGTCGTAGCCGGCCGCCTCGCAGGCCAGCAGCGCCTCGCGCGTCTGGTGGCCGACGCCGCCCAGGGCGCCGCGCGCGGGGGAGGGGCGGATGAAGGCGGCGGCCTGCTGGGACAGGGTTTCCATGCGGGTCTTGTCGCCCAGCAGCGAGCCGCCCGTGACGGCGGACGAGGGATCGACCGCCAGCACCGCCACCGTCAGCCCCTGCCGGACCAGGTGCATGCCGAACGCCTCGATGAAAGTGGATTTGCCGACCCCTGGCACGCCGCTGATGCCGATGCGCAATGCGCCGCCGGCGTGGGGCGCCAGCGCGTCCAGCAGCGCCTGAGCGCGGGCGCGGTGGGCGGGCAGGGCGGATTCGATCAGGGTGATGGTCTTGGCCAGCGCGCGGCGCTGGCGCGCCAGCACGCCCGCCGCCAGCGCCGCGTCCTCGGGCGTTAAACCAGGGGACAGTCCCTTCGGGATCGGAGGTAGCCCCACTGGGGCTCCCTCCCCCTCCGCGCCAAACGCCGTCGCAGTGGCATGGGGCTGGGAACGCGGGTCTGTCCCCGGTGGACGCGGCGCTGGTCCCTCGTGGCTCATGGCATCCCGGCACCGCCAGCCACCGCCGCGATCCGGTCCAGCACGTCGGACGCGGACTGCGGGATCGGCGTGCCGGGCCCGAAGATGCCTTGCACGCCCGCCTGGTACAGGAAGCCGTGGTCCTGCGCCGGCACCACGCCGCCCACGAACACCACGATGTCGTCCGCCCCCTCGGCGCGCAAGGCGTCGATCAGCGCCGGCACCAGCGTCTTGTGGCCGGCCGCCAGGGTCGATACGCCCACCGCGTGCACGTCGTTCTCGATGGCCTGCCGCGCCGCCTCCTCGGGCGTCTGGAACAGCGGCCCCAGGTCGACATCGAAGCCCAGGTCGGCGAAGGCCGAGGCCACCACCTTGGCGCCGCGGTCGTGCCCGTCCTGCCCCAGCTTGGCCACCATGATGCGGGGACGGCGCCCATGCTCGGCGGCGAAGGCCCGCACGCGCTCCTGCAGGCCTTCCCAGCCCTGGTCGCCCGCCAGCCCGGCGCCGTACACGCCGGACACGTTCTGGTTGCTGGCGCGGTGCCGGCCCCAGGCCAGCTCCAGCGCGTCCGACACCTCGCCCACGGTGGCGCGCAGCCGCGTGGCGCGCACCGCCAGTTCCAGCAGGTTGCCCTTGCCGTCGCAGGCGCAATCGGTCAGCGCCATCAGCGCCGCGCCCACCGCGTCCTGGTCGCGCCCGGCCCGTATGCGCGCCAGCCGCGCCACCTGCGACGCCCGCACCGCCGTGTTGTCGATGGCGCGCGCCTCCACCGCGTCCTCGTTGTTTGCGCCTTCCTTGCTCTTGTATTTGTTGACGCCCACAATCACATCCTGCCCGCTGTCAATGCGTGCCTGCTTGGCGGCGGCGGCGGCCTCGATCTTCAGCTTGGCCCAGCCGCTGCCCACCGCCTTGGTCATGCCTCCCATCGCCTCCACCTCGGCGATGATGGCCCAGGCCGCGTCGGCCATGTCCTGCGTCAGCTTCTCCATCATGTAGGAGCCGGCCCAGGGATCGATCACCTTGCCGATCTGGGTCTCCTCCTGCAGGATCAGCTGCGTGTTGCGGGCGATGCGCGCGGCCGATTCGCTGGGCAGGGCGATGGCCTCGTCCAGCGAGTTGGTGTGCAGCGACTGCGTGCCGCCGAACACCGCCGCCATCGCCTCGATGGTGGTGCGCACCACGTTGTTGTACGGGTCTTGCACCGTCAGCGACCAGCCCGAGGTCTGGCAGTGGGTGCGCAGCATCAGCGACTTGGGCGACTTGGCGCCGAAGTCCTGCATCACGCGGCACCACAGCAGGCGCGCGGCGCGCAGCTTGGCCACTTCCTGGTAGAAATTCATGCCCACGCCGAAGAAGAACGACAGCCGCCCGGCGAAATCGTCGACGTCCATGCCGCTGGCGATGGCGGTGCGCACATACTCCATGCCGTCGGCCAGCGTGAAGGCCAGCTCCAGCGCCGGCGTCGCGCCGGCCTCCTGCATGTGGTAGCCGGAGATCGACACCGAATTGAATTTCGGCATGTGCCGCGCGGTGTAGGCGATGATGTCGGCCACCACGCGCATCGACGGCTCGGGCGGGTAGATATAGGTGTTGCGGACCATGAACTCCTTGAGGATGTCGTTCTGGATGGTCCCGGACAGTTGCGCCAAAGGCACACCCTGTTCCTCCGCCGCCACAATGTAGCCGGCCAGCACGGGCAGCACGGCGCCGTTCATGGTCATCGAGACGGACACCTTGTCGAGCGCGATGCCGTCGAACAGGATCTTCATGTCCTCCACGGAATCGACCGCCACGCCGGCCTTGCCGACGTCGCCGGTCACGCGCGGGTGGTCGGAATCGTAGCCGCGGTGGGTGGCGAGGTCGAAGGCGACCGACACGCCCTGGCCGCCGCCGGCCAGCGTGCGGCGGTAGAAGGCGTTCGACTCCTCGGCGGTGGAAAAGCCCGCGTACTGCCGTATCGTCCAGGGCCGCGCGGCGTACATGCTGGCCTGCGGACCCCGTACGTACGGGGCGAAACCGGGCAGGGTGTCGGTAAAAGGCAACTCGGCCGTATCGGCGGCGGTGTACAGCGCCTGCAGGCGGATGCCGTCCGGCGTCACCGTGTCCAGCCCCGCCGCGTCCTGCCCGGGGGCCGACTTGGCGGCGGCGCGGCGCCAGTCGTCCAGGGTGGCCGCGGTGGCCGGTGCGGCTCCGGTGGCGGGCGCGGCGCGGTGTGTCGTCATGGCTGGGCTTTCCGAGGCTGTCAGGTTGAGCCGATTGTACCGTGCAGGCAGGGCGTTTCCTACCCCAAGTTACCGCGAGTTGCCGCCGAGCTGGCCCGGTTTACGGTCCCTTTTCCCAGTACCAAAAGGCCTGCCGCCTATGTTAGAGTCTAGCCTTCCCCCGTGCCAGCGGCCGGGTCTTTCGACTATCGTTCAACTCAATGGCAGATAACCAACCGTTCCAACCGTTCCAGCTGGACCGCAGCCGCTATCCCGGCCTGACCCGCATGGCCGACACGCTGCGCGCCAAGCACCGTTTCGCCGCCGACATCGTCGACCGCGGCGCCGCCCTGTTCGGCGCGCCCTGGGCCGACGAGTTCGAGCCCGTGCTCAACGCGCTGTTCCCGACGGAGGAAGCGGTGGCCGCCGCCTGCAAGGGCTACGCCTCGTTCGCCATGCAGTCGATGCGCCTGCAGGCCGCCTTCGAGCGCGACCGCGCCTACAAGGCCAAGACCCACGAGCAGGCCTCCAGCGAGGTGTACTTCAACGAAGAACACATGATGCAGGAGTACCTGCCCGGCCTGTTGCTGTCGCACTTCCTGTGGCCGCACCACTACCGCCAGCTGCAGTTCTTCGACAGCGCCTTCGTGCAGGCCATGCGCGTGGCCGGCGCCCGCTCCTTCATGGAGGTGGGCATCGGCACCGGCCTGTATTCCGGCCTGCTGCTGCGCAAGCTGCCCGGCATCACCGGCGTCGGCCTGGACATCAGCCCCTCGTCGCAGCGCTTCACCGAGACGCAGCTGGGCGCGCTGGGCGTGGCCGACCGCTACCGCACCGAGCTGCGCGACGTGACCGCCGAGCCGCTCGAGCCCAAGGCCGACTGGCTGGTCTGCGTGGAGGTGCTGGAGCACCTGGACGATCCGGTGGCCTTCCTGCGCGGCCTGCGCCGCAACATGGCGCCCGGCGCCAAGGCCTTCATCACGGCCGCGCTGAACGCGGCCCACGCCGACCACATCTACCTGTACCGCAATGGCGACGAGGTGCTGGCCCACCTGCTGGAGGCCGGCTTCACGCTGGAGCAGTCCTTCATCGGCTCGGCCTACAAGCCGTCCGCGGCCGGCGTGCCGGTGCCGGAGGCGGCCGCCTTCGTGGTGTTCTGACGCGCGTTTGCGCATCGGCTTGTGTATCGATTGAACGAGGTGCTATGACTACCCTGGAAGGCGAATTCGTCAACCTGCGTCCGCTGCGAGTGGCGGACGCCGAGATCACGCTGTCCTGGCGCCGGGCCCAGCGTGCCCGCTTCCTCAACGCCGGCGCCGCCAGCGTCGAGCAGCAGGCGGCCTGGATCGCCGGCCGTCCGGCCTCCGAATACAACTTCATCATCGAGTTGAAAAACGGCAGGCCGATCGGCATGCTGTCGCTGACCGGCATCGACCTGGCCAACCGCCACGGCGAACCCGGACGCTTCCTGATCGGCGACGAGGAGGGCGCCAAGGGCGTGCCGGCCGCCGTCGAGGCCATGAAGCTGCTGTACAAGCTGGCCTTCGAGGACTTGGGCCTGGTGCGCGTGTGCGGCATCATCGCCGCCAACAACACGCTGATGGTCAAGTGGCAGAAATACCTGGGCATGAAGGAAGAGGGGCGCCTGCGCAACCACCTGTGCCAGGACGGCGAGTTCCAGGACGCCGTCTACCTCGCCCTGCTGGTGGAGGACTACCGCAAGACCTCGCTGCCCCGCATGAACGTATTGATCAACGCCGCGCGCCCGCGCGCCGCGTAAGAAGAACCAACCAACAAGGAACCACCATGCTGACCCAAGACGCCATCCACGGCATCATCCTGCAAGCCCTGAACAACATCAACGACGAGCGCGGCCCCGACGAGCAGCTGGTGGTCGGCCTGGACACGCGCCTGTTCGGTGCGGATGCGGTGCTGGACTCGCTGTCGCTGGTGTCCGTCATCGTCGACGTGGAAGCCGCCGTTTCGGACGCCTCCGGCCGCGAAATCAGCCTCACCGACGACCGCGCCATGAGCCAGCCGGTGTCGCCGTTCACCGACGTCAACGCGCTGACCGCCTACATCCAGCAACTGCTGTCGGAATGAGCGCAGGCATCGACGCCGGCGCGGGCGGTGGCGCCTACGCCGGCAAGCTGGCGCTGGTCACCGGCAGCCGGCGCGGCGTGGGCCTGCTGATCGCCGAGCATATCCTGAAGCACGGCGGCCGCGTGGCCGGCTTCGCGCGCGGCGAGTCGACGATAGACCATCCGGACTACCACCACTTCCAGGTCGACGTGGGCGATCCCGCCTCCGTGCAGCAAGGCTTCGCCGCGCTGAAGAAGGTGACGGACGCGGTGCACATCGTGGTCAACAACGCGGCCGTGCTGACGTCGCAGTATTCGATGATCATGCCGCCCGCCGCCGCGCAGGCCATGCTGAACACCAACCTGATGGGCGCCTTCATGGTCTCGCGCGAGGCGTCGAAGATGATGCGCAAGGGGAAATGGGGCCGCATCATCAACATCAGCTCCATGGCCGTCAGCCTGGAGCCGATCGGCGATTCGGTGTACGCCGCCAGCAAGGCCGGCCTCACCACGCTGGCCAATGTGATGGCCAAGGAACTGGCGCCGCTGAACATCACCTGCAATTCGCTGGCCGTCAGCGCCATCAAGACCGACATGCTGTCCCAGCTCCCGCAGGACAAGATCGCGCAGGTGATCGCCGGCCTGCCCATCCCGCGCTTCGCGGAAGCGGACGACATCCTCAACGTGCTGGACTTCCTGGCCTCCGAGCGCAGCTCCTACATCACCGCGCAGACCATCTACCTGGGCGGAGTGAACTGACATGGCCACCGTAGTCGGCAACTGGGGCGGCGGCAATGTCTGGCGCGTCACCAGCGGCGTGTTCCCGTCCAACGCCTATTTCTGCGAGGCCGACGTGCCGGGCGGCGGCATCCTGATCGACGCCGGACTGGATGGCGCCACCATCGACGCCGAACTGTCCGAGCATGGCCTGCGGCCGCACGCGGTGTACTGCACCCATGGCCATTTCGACCACGCCGGCAGCGCCTCGCATTTCCAGAACAAGTACGGATGTGAAGTCTTTATCCACAAGGCGGACACGCGCATCCTGAAAGCGTCGAATTTCATGCTGATGGCCATCAAGATTCCCGCCAAAGTGACGTTGCCGCAGGTGACCTGGGTGGAATCGGGCTTCACCGCCGACATCGCGGGCCACACGCTGCGCTACGTGTCCGCGCCGGGCCACACGCCCGGCTCCTGCGTGCTGGAGATCGGCGACGCCTGGTTCACGGGCGACACGCTGTATGCCAAAGGCGTAGGCTTGTCCCACCTGCCGGGCGAGGACCACGAGCTGCTCAAGGAAAGCATCACGGCGCTGTGGCCGGATTTGATCGCCGGCCGCACCATCTACCCGGGCCACGGCGACACCGCCGACGGCGTCGCCGTACGAACGCTCAACGGCGCATTACTAACATTCATGGGGCTTGCCGCATCGTGAGCAATTTCGTTTTACCCGCCATCACCATTTCAGGCGTCGGCCACCACCTGCCCACGCAGGCCGAGGACAACGCCACCCTGTGCCGCAACCTGGAGGTGACGCCCGAGTGGATCGTCGAGAAGACCGGCATCGAGCAGCGCTACATCGCCGGTCCGGACGAAAGCGCGTCCGGCTACGCCGTGCTGGCGGCCCAGCGCGCGCTGGACATGGCGGGCGTGCAGGCTTCCGAGGTGGACCTGATCATCGCCTGCACCTTCTCCGGCGACTACATCTTCCCGCCGCTGTCGGCCAAGGTGCAGCATGACTTGAAGGCGGCCAACGCGCAGATCTTCGACCTGCAGGCCAATTGCACCGGCTTCGTCACCGGCCTCACGGTGGCCAGCGACCGCATGCGGGTCGACCCGAGCGTGCGCCACGCGCTGGTGATCGGCGTCGAGTTCCTGTCGCGCTATATCGACCGCGGCGACGTCAACACCGCCATCTACCTGAGCGACGGCGCGGGCGCGGCGGTGCTGAGCCGCGCCGACGACCCGGCCGACGGCATCAAGTCCTCCGCCTTCCACACCGACAGCTCGAACTACGAATCGGTGCGCATGCGCGGCGGCGGCTCCAGCCACCCGCTGCAAAAGCGCGAATACGATCCCGCCATCGACCTGATGGAGATGAACGGCATCGCCACCTGGAAGCAGGCCATCACCCACTTGCCGCGCGTGGTGCGCAAGGCCTGCGAGAAGAGCGCGGTGGAGCTGGCCTCCGTCGATTTCCTGCTGTTCCACCAGGCGAACCTGCGCATGATCGAATACATCGTGCGCAAGATGGGCTTCGACCTGTCCAAGACCTACACCAACGTGGCGCGGGTCGGCAACACCGGCTCGGCCTCGCTGGCCATCGCGATGAGCGAGGCGGTGGAGAAGGGCTTGCTGAAGAATGGCGACACGGTGGTGCTGGCGGCGGTGGGCGCCGGCTTCAACTTCGGCGCCTCCGTGTGGCGCTGGGCCATGCCCGCGAAGAAAGGCGGCTGACATGTTCAAGGATTACGACGCGATCCAGGTGGGCGAGACCCACTCGCTGGAAAAGACCATCACCGAAGCCGACGTGCGCAAGTTCGTCGAGATGACGGGCGACGACAACCCGCTGCACGTGGACCGCGCCTACGCAGAGACCACGGCCTTCAAGGACATCGTGGTGCACGGCATGCTGGGCGCCTCCTTCATCTCCACCGTGATCGGCACCAAGCTGCCCGGCACGGGCGCGCTGTGGGTGTCGCAGAACATCGAATTCCTGCTGCCGGTGCGCCTGGGCGACGTGCTGACCGTCAGCTGCACGGTGCTCAAGAAGCACGACCGCGAGCGCTTGCTGGAACTGGACACGCGCATCGTCAACCAGCACAAGCAGCTGATCCTCACCGGCACCGGCAAGGTCAAGGTCTTGACCACGGCGGCGCCGGAAGCGCCGGCGGCGCAGGAGGCGCGTCCGCGCGCGGCCATCGTCACCGGCGGCGCCGGCGGCATCGGCAAGGCTATCTGCCTGCGCCTGGCGAGGGACGGCTACAACGTGGTGGTGAACTACCGCGGCCAGGCCGACCGCGCCAAGCGGATCGTCGAGGAAATCAACGCGGGCGAGGGCGGCCGCGCCGTCGCCGTGCAGGCGGACATCGCCACCGAGGCGGGCGCGCAGGCGCTGTACCAGGCGGCGGTGCGCGCCTTCGGCGAAGTGAGCGTGCTGGTGAACAACGCCTCGCCGCACATCAATCCCAAGCCCTTCGGCGCGACCGAATGGAGCGACGTGCAGCAGCAGATCGACGTGCAGGTCAAGGGCGCGTTCCTGATGACCGGCGCGGTGGTGCCGGAAATGAGCGCCCGCAAGTTCGGCCGCATTGTCAACATCACCTCGCAGGTGCTGGACGGGCAGCCTTCCGTCAGCTGGACCGGCTACGCCATGGCCAAGGGCGCGCTGGCGGTGTTCTCGAACTATATGGCCGCCGAGCTGGGGCCGCAGGGCATCACGGTGAACTGCGTGTCGCCGGGCATGTGCGAGACCACGCTGATCGGCGACATCTCGGAAAAGGCGCAGCTGATGATCGCGCGCCAGACCCCGCTGCGCCGCCTGGCCAAGCCGGCCGACGTGGCCGCCGCCGTGGCCTACCTGGTGTCCGACGACGCCGGCTTCGTCACCGGCGACACCGTCGCCGTCAACGGCGGGATGGCGATCCGATGAGCGAGGCATTGAACGACAAAGGCGGCGTGCCGCCAGGCGTGGCCGCCACCGCCGGCGCCGCGGCGTCGAGCCCGGCGCTGGCCGAACGTGAAGCCGCGCTGGCCGTGCTGGCCAAGGCCGACAGCACCATGACGCAGCTGCTGCAGGCCATCGCCACGCTGGAGAAAGGCGAAGGTCCGGGCGCGCCCGCCCGCCGCCTGACCATCGGCCTGTCCTCGTCGGCGACGATAGACCTGCTGGGCACCTACCTGCGCAAGCATGGCCTGCTGGCCGGGGCCCGCGTCGACATCGTGCCGGGCAATTACGACGACCCCATCGGCGACGTCGAGCGCTTCACGGCGCAGGGCGTGCGGCACATGGTGATGCTGCCCTTCTTCGACACCCTGCTGCCCGCCTTCGAGTCGCAGCTGGACGGCATGGCGCCGGACGCCATCGCCGCCAAGGAATTCGAGATCCGCTCGCGCTACCGCCTGGCCTTCGAGAACGCCAAGGGCATGGACAGCGTCTGGCTGGCGACCTTCCACCGCATGACGCCCCCCGCCTCGCCCGATGGCCGCGACAGCGTGGCGGCCGTCCTGGAGCGCTTCAACGCGGCCTTGCGCGACGAGGCCGGCCAGCACGCCAACATCCGCGTCATCGACAGCGATGAGGTCCTGCGCGCGGTCGGCCAGGCCGCCGCCTTCGACACGCGCTTCTACTACCGTAACAAGGCCCCCTACACCGGCGCCTACATGAACGAGTTGGCGCGCCGCATCGCCGCCAGCGCGCGCGGCTTCGGCGCCCACTTCCACAAGGTGCTGGCGCTGGATTGCGACAACACGCTGTGGGGCGGCGTGATCGGCGAGGATCTGCTGAACGGCATCAAGCTCGGTCCCCACGACTACCCCGGCAACATCTATTGGCGCGTGCAGCAGGAAATCGCCGCGCTGGAGCGCAGCGGCATCCTGCTCTGCCTGTGCACCAAGAACAACCCGGCCGACGTCGAGGAAGTGCTGCGCGACCATCCGGACATGGTGCTGCGCGAACGGCACATCGTGGCGCGCAAGGTGAACTGGGAAGACAAGGCCTCCAACCTGCGCGCGCTGGCGCGGGAACTGAACGTGGGCCTGGACAGCATCGTGTTCCTGGACGACTCGTCCTTCGAATGCGAGGCCGTGCGCCAGCAACTGCCGATGGTGAAGACGGTGCAGGTGCCCGCCACGTTGTCCGAGTATCCGCGCGTGGTGGCGCAGCTGAAGGAACTGTTCCTGGCCGGCGGCATCTCCGCCGACAGCAAGGGCAAGACGGAACAGTACCGCCAGCGCGCCAGCGCCGAGGAGCTGAAGGCGCAATTCGGCACGCAGGAGGACTACCTGGCCTCGCTGCAACTGACCGTGCAGCTGAGCCGCAACGCCCGCGCCAGCGCCGCCCGCATCAGCGAACTGTCGCAGAAATCCAACCAGTTCAACCTCACCACGCGGCGCTACAGCGTGGCCGAGATCGAGCGGATGATGGACGACCATGGCGGCGACCATGGCCACGCCGTCTATTCGCTGGTGGTCGGCGACAAGTTCGGCAGCGCCGGCCTGACCGGCGTGGCCACCTTGCGCTACGAGGGCGAGGTGGCCCACGTCGACAACTTCTTCATGAGCTGCCGCGTGATCGGGCGCGGCGTCGAGACGGGCATCTGGTCCCGCATTCTCGACGACGCCGTCGCGCGCGGCTGCACCGAACTGCGCGCGGAATACATCCCCAGCGCGAAAAACGCCCAGGTGGCGGACTTTTACGACCGCCTGGGCCTGCCCTTACTGGCCGAAACCGCCGAAGGTGTGCGACGATACGGTATCGCCGCGGCCGGTTTCGCCGCTCCCGCCAATCCCTGGATAGAGATGACTTATGTTGAATGAAGACGCACTGAAACAAGTAATGGGCACCCTGCTGAACGTGGACCCGGCCAGCATCGGCCCGGACGCCAGCATGGACACCATCGAGAGCTGGGATTCGCTGCGCCATATGAACCTGGTGCTGGCGCTGGAGGAGGAATTCAAGGTCTCGATTCCGGACGAGGACGCGGGCAACATCACCTCCTACCAGCTGATCAAGCTGGTGCTGGAAGACCTGCTCAAGGCCAAGGGCTGAGGCGCATATGGACTGGCTGATCGAGCGGTTCGGCAGCGCCCCCGAGCGCATCGCCTTCATCCACGAGGGCCGCGAGGTCAGCTACGGCGCCGTGGTGGCGACGGTGGCGTCCTTCCGCGAGCGCGTCAAGGCCGCCAACGTGGCGCGCGGCGAGACAGTGGTGGTGCTCGGCGACTATTCGCCCGAGGTGTTCTGCACCATGCTGGCGCTGGCCCAGGAGGGCGCCATCGTCATCCCGCTGACGCGCCAGTCCGTGATCGAGGAATCGGTCGCGCTGGGCGTGTCTGGCTGCGACTGGTACATGGAATTCGACGCGGCGGGCCGCGACTTCACGCTGACCCACCGGGGCCTGGCCACGGACAACGCGCTGCTCAACGAGTTCCGCCCGCGCGGCACGCCGGGGCTGGTGCTGTTCTCGTCCGGCTCCACCGGCAAGCCGAAAGGCATCCTGCACGATTTCAACCAGGTGGCCGAGAAGTTCCGCAAGCAGCGCGCGCCCGTGGTGGCGATCCCCTTCCTGATGATCGACCACTTCGGCGGCATCAACACCATCCTGGCCATCACGGCCAGCCTGGGCACGGTGGTGACCGTGGCGGACCGCTCGGTGGCCGACATCTGCGGCGCCATCGCGCGCTACAAGGTGGAGCTGCTGCCGGCCACGCCGTCCTTCCTCACGCTGCTGATGGCGTCCGGCCTGCACACGCAGTATGACCTGTCCTCGCTCAAGCGCATCACCTACGGCACCGAGGTGATGCCGCAGTCCACGCTGGACCGCGTGCGCGCGGCCTTCCCGGGCGTGAACCTGCTGCAGACCTACGGCCTGTCCGAGGTGGGCGTGCTGCGCTCGCAGTCGCGCGACGACGGCTCGCTGTGGGTGCGCGTGGGCGGCGAGGGCTTCCAGACCAAGATCGTCAACGGCGTGCTGTGGATCAAGTCCGAGTACGCGATGGTGGGCTACCTGAACGCGCCGTCGGAGTTCGACGCCGAGGGCTGGTTCAACACGCAGGACCAGGTGGAGGTGGACGGCGACTACTTCCGCATCCTGGGGCGGGTGACGGACCTGATCAACGTCGGCGGGCAGAAGGTGTATCCGGCCGAGGTGGAGAGCGTGATCCTGGAGCTGGACAACGTGCAGGACGTGGCGGTGTTCGGCGAGAAGCACAACCTGCTGGGGCAGATCGTCGTGGCCAAGATCGTGCTGGACGCGCCGGAGCCGGTGGAAAGCGTGAAGAAGCGCGTGCGGCAGGCCTGCCTGGCGCAGCTGGCGTCGTTCAAGGTGCCGGCCAAGGTGGTGCTGGCCGAGGGCGTGCTGCACAGCGCGCGGCAGAAGAAGATCCGCAGGGAGTAGCGGCTAAGGGGACAGACCCGCGGTCCGGGTCCTGGGCCTCTGCGACGACGTGTGGCGCGGAGGGTCTGTCCCCGGTTTTGCGCCGCCGGTTATGCTATAGGGCGGCGCGCACCGCGCGCGCCACTTCCTCCGCCTGTTCCAGCGTCATCACCGGGGATATCGGCAAACTCAGCACCTCGCGGTGGATCGCCTCCGAGATCGGGAAGTCGCCCTCCTTGTAGCCCATGTGCGCGTAGGCCGGCTGCAGGTGCGGCGGAATGGGATAGTGCACGATGGTGCCTATGCCCTGGTCGGCCAGCTTCTTCGCCAGCGCGTCGCGTTGCGGATGGCGGATCACGTACAGGTGCCACACCGGATCGGCCCACTCGGGCACCACCGGCAACACCAGGCCCGGAATGCCGGCCAGCCGCTGGTCGTACACGGCGGCGATGGCGCGGCGTTGGGCGTTGCCCTGGTCCAGCGTCTTCAGCTTCACGCTCAGCAGCGCCGCTTGCAGCTCGTCCAGGCGCGAATTGTAGCCCGCCACCTCGTTGTGGTACTTCACCTTGGAGCCGTAGTTGCGGTAGGTGCGGATCACGTCCGCCAGCTGGTCGTCGCTGGTGGTGACGGCGCCGCCGTCGCCCAGCGCGCCCAGGTTCTTGCCGGGGTAGAAGCTGAACGCGGCCGCGTCGCCCAGGCTGCCGGCCACCTTGCCGCGGCAGGTGGAGCCGTGCGCCTGCGCCGAGTCCTCGATCACCTTCAGACCGTGGCGCCCGGCTATGGCGTTGATGGCGTCCATGTCGGCCGGCTGGCCGTACAGGTGCACCGGGATGATGGCCCTGGTGCGCGGCGTGATGGCCGCCTCGATCAGCGCCGGGTCGATATTGTAGGTCGCTTCCACCGGCTCCACCGGCACCGGCGTGGCGCCGCAGTGGCTCACCGCCAGCCAGGTGGCGACGAAGGTGTTGGACGGCACGATGACCTCGTCGCCGGGGCCGATGCCGTAGCCCTTCAGGATCAGGAAGATGGCGTCCAGGCCGTTGGCCACGCCGATGCCGTGCTTGCTGCCGCTGTAGGCGGCGAATTCCGTTTCGAAGGCGGCGGTGGCGCCGCCCAGGATGTACCAGCCCGACTCCAGCACGCGCTTGAACGCGGCCTGCAGCTCGTCGGCTTGGCTCAGGTTGATGGCTTTGAGGTCGAGGAAGGGGACGGTCATGACTGGTCCTGGTCGTGTATCTTGTGGGCCGCGGCCACGAATTCGTCGTAGTCGTGGTAGTAGTCGTTGGGGTCGTACATGGTCGAGGCCAGCACCAGGCACACGGCGCCGGACGAGAAGTTCTCCACCTCGCGCCAGGTCATGCCCGGCACGTACAGGCCGTAGTAGGAGCGGTTCAGCGAAATCTTCTTGCGGCCGTAGCCGTCGTCGACGATCACGTCGAAGCTGCCGGACATGGCGATGAACAGCTGCTGCAGCTCGATGTGGCCGTGGCCGGCGCGCGAGGAGCCGCCCGGCACGTCGTACAGGTAGTAGACGCGCTTGATGTCGAACGGCACCTGCACCCCGCCCTCGATCACGGACAGGTTGCCGCGCGGGTCGCTGTATTTGGGCAGGTCGATCAGTTTGCAGGCGTCGAGCATGGTCGCGTCCTTAGTTGGATTTCAGGGTCCGGGCGTAATCCTGGAAACGGGCTTGCGCCGGCGCCATCTGGGTGAACACCCCGGTCAGGCGCGCCGTCACGGCCACCACCTGCTCCTCCATGCCGCGCAGTTCGTCGTCGGTGATCATGCCCTCCTTGTGCGTCACCACCAGCAGGTCGATGTAGTCGGAGAAGCAGTTGCCGAAGTTCGGGTTGGAGGCCGGGTTGGAGTTCGACATCAGGCGCTGGTCGCGGCGGAAGTAGGTCAGTTCCTCGTCCACGTAGAAGGCGGCGCCGTCCTTCACCAGGTTGCAATAGGCGATCACGTCGGCCAGGCCGAAGGTGAAGTCGTGGCCGCCCATGCAGAACAGGTCCTTCCAGCCGATGTCCCACAGCTTGTCGCGGCGGAACATGATGGAGGTGAACTCGCCGATGAAGTTGCGCATGCCCAGCGCCATCGAGCGCTGCACCTGCAGGCCGGGCAGGCTGCCGCTGACGGTGTAGGGGCGGCGCGTCTCGATGCGCAGGTTGTCGGCGTCGATCACCTGGCTGGCCGAGAACACCAGCTGGATGGCCGGGTCCATGCTCATGCTGGCCACCATGCGCTCCACGCAGAACGGGTGCAGGATGTCGTCGTCGTACAGCGGCTTGATGAAGTGGCCCTTGCCGGAGTAGAAGGCCGACATGACGTTCTTGTCGTTCATGTGCGGATTGCGCTGGTAGATCACCTGCGGGTACTTGGCGCAGATTTCCTTGATGGCCTCGGTCGGGCAGTTGTCGCTGACCAGGATCTCCAGGTGGGGGTACGATTGGCCGATGGCCGACTTCACGCACTGCTCGAAGTGGCCGGGCTTGTACGACGGGATCACGATGCTGACGAGTGGGAAGGACATGGTTTTCCAGTGAGTTTTATCGGGTGGCGGCGTCCGCCGTGTCTTTTTTTCCGACCACGAACAGCAGGCCGACCAGGTCCAGCCGCGGTTCCGGCACGGGCGCGGGCGCCTGGCTGAAGCAGTCGAAGCTGGCCACCGGGCCGGCCGGGGCGGCCGGCGCCGGCACCGCCACCTCGAAGGCGGTGGGGCCGAAGTCGCGCACCAGCGCGTGGCTGAACAGCAGCGGCAGCGGCACGCAGGAATAGATGAAGGGCAGCGTGGCGGTGTCGGCGTGGCGCGTGCCCACCTCCACCGTGGCCGCGATGCCGGCGCCGGACAGCGTCAGCCGCAGGCGGTCGTGCTGGCGGTCCGACTTCAGGAACAGCGCCAGCGGGAACATCTCGCTGCTCAGCGCCAGGCTGGCGCCCGGATGCATGCGCAGGCAGTCCAGCTGCATCAGGCGGTTGCCCACGCGGGCCGGTTCGGCCGGTCCCTTGGCGAATTGCGCCAGGTTGGCGGCCGGCACGTACACCAGTTCCATGCCGGCGTGCGGCGACGACGCCAGCAGCCGTTGCGCGGTGACGGCCAGCGTCTCGGCCGGCGCGCCGCCGTTCCCCCGCGCCAGTTCCAGCAGGCGCGCGGCGATGGCGGCGCCCACCAGCGCGGTGGCGTGCGGCGCGGCGTAGTGGGCCTCGTCGCGGTACAGCCAGGCCGGCTTGTTGCCCAGGAAGAGCGCCGCCAGCCACTGGCGGATGTCGATCGCGTGCAGCCCCAGCGCGCGGAAGGCGGCGATCTGCATGTCGTAGAAGGGGCTGGGCTGGGCCGGCGAGAAATGGCGCTCCATCGCGAACACCAGCGGCACCAGCACCGCGTTGGGATAGAGCTGCGCGGCGGCCTTGATCAGCAGGTACAGGCAAAGTTGCCAGGACTGGTCGCCCCGCGGGCGCGGCGCGAAGTGGCCGGCGTCGTTGATCGAGTACTCGTACAGGATGAAATCGTACTGGCCGGCGCGGTAGGTGTCGAACAGGCGGCCGATGGCGGCCAGGCTGGTGGTCGCGCCCACAGAGGCCTGGTCGACGTGGACCTCGGTGTGGCCTTGCAGCGACTGCTGCAGGTGGCTCACGTAGCCGTCCTTGAGCAGCGAGTTCGAACCGCCGATGATCAGTATTCTCATCAGTTACACAGCCTCCGCGCTCACGCCGACCGGGCGGCGATCAGGTATTGGCGCGGCAGCGCGTCCTCCACCGCGACCTCGGGGTCGATGCCGGTGGCCTGCGCCATCAGGCGCAGCGCCGGCAGGTAGCGTTCGCGTTCCGGCTCGTCCAGGATGATGGAGGCGCCGCCGTGGATGGCGAAGCCGGCCTGCTGGAACATCTGCAGCATGGTGCCGCGGGTGAACAGGTGGCGGTCGCCCGGCGCCAAGGTGGTGCCGGTCTGGTAGCGCATGTCGCCCGAGTTGATGCGCACTTGCGTGCTCCAGTGCTGGAAGTTGCGCACCGAGGCCACCACCATCGCGCCCGGCGGGCTGGCGGCGCGGATGCGTTGCAGCAGGGCCAGCGGGTCTTCCAGCTTTTCCAGCACGCCGTCCATCACCCACAGGTCGGCGCCGGCCGTGTGCGCGTCGCGCTGGGCGTCCGGCGCGGCGATGTCCTGCTGGTAGACGAAGTCGCAATGGGGGCGGGCCTGGTTGGCCAGCGCCAGGTCGCGCTCGACGCCGATGTAGTCGCAGATCGGGTTGCGCTCCTTGTAGGCCTTGGCGAAGGAACCGTCGCCGCAGCCCACCTCCACCACCTTCACGGCGCCGGCCGGCATCAGCGCCAGCAGCTGCTCGTTGACGTGGGTGGCCGCCGGCGCGTGGTAGTGGTAGCCGCCGGTGCGGATCACGGTGCCCTGCCAGTCGTGCTTGATGAACACGCGCTGCGAGCTCGATCCGAAATCATTCTTCACCCATTCCACGTGGCCCAGCAGGTCGCCGGAGCCGGCGTTCTGCAGCGCGATCATGGTCGGCAGCATGGGCGCGCCGTGCTTGATGGGGCGCGGCCACTGGCGCATCACGTCGATGTTGCACAGCATGCAGGCCGGATGCAGGTAGCGGTAGCCGCCCACGTCCAGCGGCTGGCCCAGCTCGTTGACCTGCTGCACCCCGCCCACGCCGTACTGGCGCGGCCCCAGCGCCTCGTACAGCGACTCCAGGAAACCGCGGCGCAGGATCTCGACGTCGGAGTCCAGGAACAGCACGGGGCCGGTCAGGCCCAGGTTGTTGATGGCCCAGTTCATGCCGGGACCGTGGTGGATGTTGTAGCCGAAGGGGATGAACTGCACGTTGTCGTACTTGGCCACCACCTGGCCCACCTGCTCGGCCTGCGCCGGGTGCGAGCCGTCGATCACGTACACCGGGTTCGGGTAATGCTCGCGGAAGGTGCGCAGCAGCGCGTCGATCAGGTCGGGCGCGTTGTAGGAGACGGTGACGACGGGGATCTGCTCTATCTGCATGGGCTGGCCCTGGGGCGACGGGGTGGGGGCGCGCAGCTGCGGCCGCGCGGGTTTGACGACGGTTTCCAGCAGCGCCTCCATGTTGCGCACGAAGCGCGGGCTGTCGAACAGCGCGCAGGTGTAGCGGTTGTCCACCAGTTGCTGTTTCATCGCGGCGATGCGTTCCGGCGCGTTGGCCAGCTCCACCGCCTTGTCCTCGTAGTCCTGGAAATTGAAGGTCACCAGTTCCGGCAGGTTCACCGCGCGCAGCAGGCTGCCCGCCATGCGCGCCGAGAAGGTGTGGCCGGCGCAGGTCAGCAGCGGCAGGCCGGCCCACAGCGCGTCGCTGGCGGTGGTGCCGGCGTTGAACGGATAGGTGTCCAGGAACAGGTCGGCCAGCTGGTAGCGCGCCAGGTATTCGTGCGGCACGGCGCGTCCGGCGAAGATCAGCCGCTCGCGCGCCACGCCCGCCTCCTCGGCGTAGCGCCACAGGTTGTCGCGCACCTCGTCGTAGTCCGCCACCAGCCACAGCACGCTGTTCGGCACGCGGCGCAGGATGTTCATCCACACGCCGAACACCTCGGGCGTGAACTTGAAGTTGTTGTTGAAGGAGCAGAACACGAAGGCGTCCGGCGGCAGCTTCACGCTGTCGCGCGTGGGGCAGGTGCCGATGGCGCGCCGGCGGTCGTTGATCTGGAAGGTCTCCGGCAGGTGCAGCGGCTTTTCCGTGAAGTGCGCGGCCAGCTCCGGCGGAATCAGGAACTCGTCGGCCAGCACGTAGTCCACGCCGGGCAGGGCGGTGCTGCCGGGGAAGCCCAGGTAGGTCAGCTGCACGGGCGCCGAGCGGCAGGCCAGGATGTTGGGGCGCGCGCCCAGGGTCAGGCCGTGCAGGTCGACCAGGATGTCGATCTCCAGGCTGCGGATGGTGTGCGCGGCCTGCTCGTCGGTCATGCCGTCGATGCGGATGTAGTGGTCCATCGCCTTGACCACGCGGGCGCGGATGGGCGAGCCGTCCTCGCGGCTCCAGCTGAAGGCGTACACCTCGAACCTGGCGCGGTCGTGCAGCTCGTACAGCTCGGCGGTGAGGATGGACACGGCGTGCGAGCAGAAGTCCGACGACAGGTAGCCGATGCGGATGCGCTCGTGGCCGTAGCCGAATTCGCCGGTCAGCGGCGCCACGTTGGCCTCGACCTTTTCCTCGACGAAGCGGCGCGCGGCGGCCAGCTGCTGGGCCGGATCGTCGGACGCGCTCAGCATCGCCAGCGCGGACGTGCCCTCCATCATCTTGGCCAGCGGGATGTGGGGCAGGCCCGCGTACACCGGCCATTTGCACTGCTTCTGGCGCAGGTGCACCCAGTGCGTCATCACGTTCGGCTGCTCGGGATCGATCATCAGGCTGCGCGCCAGGTAGTCCTCGGCGGCGGGGTACTGCTTGCGGATCTCGAGCAGGCGGCCCAGGTTGTTCAGGGTTTGCAGGTACAGCGGCTTGTTGCTGTCCGGCGCCGGCAGCACGGCCGGCGTCAGGATGTCGCGCCAGGTGGCCAGGGCCTCGTCCGGGCGGCCCAGCCGCTCCAGCAGGGTGCCCAGGTTCAGGCGCGCCTCGACGAAGCCGGGGTGCTGCGCGCTGGCGGCGCGGTACATCTCCTCGGCGCCCGCGTCGTCGCCCACGGCGGACAGGGTGACCGCCAGGTTGAACCGGGCCGCGTAGGCCAGCGGGCTCGGACTTTGTTCCAACCAAAGACGGTACAGCGCGACCGCCCCCTTGGCGTTGCCGGCGCCCTGCAACTGCGCGGCGGCGTTGAACAGGTCGGTGATCGGCATGTCGCCGCGCGCGGCCCAGGCCAGCGCGGCCGCCGCATCAGGCGCGGCCGCTGCCGGCGCGGAAGGGGCTGACGGAAGTTTTGCTTGAACGGTCATGGCTTTTCATTCGGTATGGTCGATCCGATGGGCAAGCGGTTCTGCCCGTCGGAAAGACGGTTCAGTCGGCCATAAGGGCAGGCGTTATCATACCTTCTTGTCGCGAAAGCGGGGGCAACAAATGCTGCGCTCATAGGGGAGCGCGACGGGCAAACAACGGCGGCGCGGACGACGGCGCACGGCGGCGGGACCGTCGGCCCCGCGCCGTCCGCCGTCGGTGTCACTTGTCCGGCATCGCCAGCCAGCCCTGCTGGCGCTGGCCCGCGTTGCGCCAGCGGTCGGCCGGGTCGGCCGCGCCGTCGGAACCGCCCAGCGGCGCGTTGGCGTTGTAGCGGTTCAGCTCGGTGGCCAGCGCTTGCGCCTGTTGCGGCAGGGCCGTCCGGCCCGGCGCGTCCGGCAGCGCGGCGCCGCCGGCCGTGGCCGCGCCGTCGCCGGCGTAGCTGGCCAGTGCCTGGCTCAGTCCGCCAACTCGCTGCTGCAGCGTGGGCGCCTTGCCGTGCACCGCGAACCAGACGTCGGCGCTGGCGTGCGTGCCGCCGGCGGTGTCGGTCCAGGTCGAGGACAGGCCGATCCTGTTGCCGTTCTGTACCGCGTCGCTGGCGCTGGCGCCGGTGGCGATCGAGGCGATGCCCAGCGCGTCCAGCGTGTTCAGCTCGCCGTCCTGGCTGACGCCGTCGCTATTGCCGTCCACCCACACGCGCAGCTGGCCGAAGGCCTCGTCGGCGGCGTTGATGCGGCCGTCGCCGTTGCTGTCGAGTTGGGCCAGCGCGGCGTAGCCGTCCGCCGCCTTGGCGCCGCCGCCCAGTTCCGTCGCACCGCCGAACAGCTCGCCGCCGTCGTTGATGCGGCCGTCGCCGTTGCGGTCCAGGGCCAGCAGGCCGTCGGTCGGCGCCACCCAGCCGGTGTGCACCGCCGCGCCGCGCGCGTCGATGTCGAAGGCGACGCCGTCGCGCATCGACAGCGTCGAGACGCCGTCGCCGTTCAAGTCCAGCACCAGCGGCGTCGCGTAGTACAGCGAGCCCGGATCCAGCGCCATGGTCTGGTCGACCGACAGCGCCGCCGCCTGCGACGCGCTGAAGGCGGCCACCTGGGCCACGCTCAGCGCGGCCAGGTCGGCCGTTTCCAGCGCGGCCATCTGCGTGGTGCTCAGCGCCGCCAGGCCGGCCGTGCTCAGCACCGGCATCTGGGTTTCCGTCAGCGCGGCGATCTGGGTGGCGCTCAGCGCCACCACCAGGCTGGTCTTCAGGTTGCCGACCTGGGTGTTGGTGAGGTTCGCGATCTGGTCCGCCGTCAGGTAGCCGATCTGCGTGGCGCTGAAGGCGTTCAACTGGCTGGTCGACAGCGCGCCCAGCTGGTCGGTGGTGAAGGACGGGATGTGGTCCACCGTCAGCGCGGCGATCTGCGAGTTCTTCAGCGCGGCGACCTGCGTGTCGAGCAAGGTCGCGGCCTGCGTGGCCGACAGCGCGTCGATCTGCGTGTTGCTCAGCGCCTGGATCTGCGCGGTGGTCAGCGCCACCAGTTGTTCGGTCAGCAGCACGGCCAACTGGTCGACGCTGATCGAGGTGATCTGGCTCAGCTTGATGGCGGCGACCTGGTCCACGGTCAGCGCCTGCAGCTGGGCGTTGCTCAGCGCCGGCAGTTGCGCCGTGCTCAGGTAGCCGATCTGGGCCGTCGTCAGCGAGGCGATCTGGGTGGTGCCCAGGGCCAGCATCTGGTCGGCCGTCATCGCGTTGATCTGGCTGTTGGTCAGCGCCGCCACCTGCACGGTGGCCAGCGCCGGCACCTGGCTCAGCGCCAGGCCCTGGATCTGGGCCGTGGTCAGGTAGGCCACCGATTGCGTGCTCAGCGCCACCAACTGGTCGGTGCTGAGCGCGGCCAGGGTGTCGAGCGTGATGGCGCGGGTCTGCGCGGTGGTCAGCGCGGCCAGTTGCGTGGTGGTCACGGCGGCGATGCGGGCCGTGTCCAGCGCGGCGATGCCGGCCGTGCCGATGGCGCGGAACTGGTCGGTGCCCATCGCGGCGGCCTGTTCGGTCGTGAACGCGATGTAGGCGCCGCTGCTCAGTTGCGAGATCTGGCGCGTGGTCAAGGCCGCCACGTCCGCCGTTTCCAGCGCCGCCTGCTGGCTGGCGCTCAGGTTGTTGAGCTGGTTCGAGGTCAGCGCCGCGGCCTGGGTGGTGGTCAGCGCGGCGATGTGGTCGGAGCTCAGGCCGGAATTGATCTGGTCCAGGCTGAGCGCGGCCACGCCGGCGGTCGACAGCGCGGCGAACTGGTCGGTGCCCAGCGCGGCCAGCTGGTCGTTGGCCAGGGCCGCGACCTGCTGGGTGGCCAGCGCGGCCACGTCGGCCGTTTCCAGCGCCGCCACCTGGGCCGTGGCCAGGCTGCTCAGCTGGGCGGTGCCCAGCGCGCGCACTTGCGCCGTGGTCAGCGCGGCGATATGGTCGAGCGTCAGGCCGGTGGACAGCTGATCGACGGTCAGGGCCGAGATGGCCGAGGTCGACAGCGCGCCCACCTGCGCCGTGGTCAGGCCGGCCAGCTGCTCACTGCCCAGCGCGGTGATCTGGTTCGAGCGCAGCGCGTTCAGGTCGGCCGTTTCCAGCACGCCCAGCTGGGCGGCGCTCAGCGCCGCCAGTTGCGCCGTGGTCAGCACGGTCATCTGGTGGGTGGTCAGCGAGGTCAACTGGTCGTCGGTCAGCGCCGCGATCTGGTCGCTGTTCAGCCCTGGCAGCTGCGCGCTGCCGAGCGCGGCGATCAGGGTGGTGCTGAGGCCGGCGAACACGGCGGCGTTCAGGCCGCCGATCTGCGCGCTCTTCAGCGCGCGGAAGTCGGCCGTGTCCAGCGCGTTCAGCTGGTCGTTGTCGAAGGCGCCCAGCTGGTCGGAGCTCAGCGCCATCACCTGGTTGCTGGTGAGGGCGGCGATCTGGGTGGTGGCCAGGGTGGCCACGCGCTCGGTGGCCAGCGTCGACACCTGGGCCGTGGTCAGCGCGGCCACGTCCTCGGTGGCCAGCGCGTTCAGCTGGCTGCCCAGCAGGTAGGAGGTCTGCAGCGTGCTCAGCGCGGCGATCTGCTGCGTGGTCAGCGCCACCAGCTGGTCGTCGCCCAGCGCGGCGATCTGGTCGCTGTTCAGGCCCGGCAGCTGGCTGGTGGTCAGCGCGGCGACCAGGGCGGTGCCCAGCGCGCCGACGCGGGTGGCGCTCAGCGCGGCCAGCTGGCTGCTCTTGAGCGCGCGGAAGTCGGCGCTGCCGATGGCCTCCACCTGCGCGTCGTCCAGCGCGGCGATCTGCGCCGTGGCGAGGGCGGCCACGTGGTTGCTGGTCAGCGCGGCCATCTGGTCGGTGGTCAGCCAGCCGATGGCGTCGGTGCCGATGGCGGCCAGCTGCGCGGTGCCCAGAGCGGCGATGTCGGCGGTTTCGATGGCGGCCAGCTGGTTGCCCAGCAGGTAGCCGATCTGCGCCGTGCCCAGGCTGGCGACCTGGCTGGTGGACAGCGCCACCAACTGGTCGTCGCCCAGCGCCTGCAGTTGCTCGCTGTTCAGGCCGGACAACTGGCTGGTGGACAGCGCGGCGATCAGGTCCGAGCTCAGCGCGGTGATGACGGCGCCCGGCAGCACGGCGATCTGGGTGGCTTTCAGCGCGCGGAAGTCGGCGGTCTCGATCGCGTTCAGCTGCGACACGTCCATCTGCGAAATCTGCGTCGTGGTCAGCGCGGCGACCTGGTTGCTGCTCAGCGCGATGACCTGGTCGGTGGTCAGGTAGCCGATGCGGTCGGTGGCGATGGCGGCGATCTGCTGCGTGCCCATCACGGCGATGTCGTCGGTTTCCAGCGCGATCAGCTGGTTGGCGTCCAGGGAGCCCATCTGCGCGGTGGTCAGCGCGGCGGCCTGGGCCGTCGTGAGCGCCACCACGTGGTCGGTGGTCAGCGCCAGGATCTGGTCGCTATTGAAGTAGGACAGTTGCAGCGCGCCCAGGTTTTGCAGCTGGTTGGTGCTCAGCGCGGTGATCTGGGACACGCTCAGCGAGGAGCTGGCGCCGGTGCGCAGCACCAGCAGGTCGTCCAGTTCCATGGCCTCGAGCTGCTCGTCGGTCAGGGCCTGCACTTGCGCGGTGGTCAGCGCGGCGGCCTGCGCCGTGGTCAGCGCGATCACGTGGTCCGTGCTCAGCAGCGGGATCTGGTCCAGCGACAGGCCGGCGATCTGGCTGGTGCGCAACTCGGCGAAGTCGGCGGTTTCGATGGCGGCCAGCTGGTTGGCGCTCAGCGCGTTCAGCTGGAACGCGCCCAGCACCGAGAACTGGTCGGACGTCAGCGCGACGATCTGGTCGGTGGTGAGCGCGGCCATGTGGTCGGTGGACAGCGCCGGGATCTGCGCGCTGGTCAGGCTGGCGATCTGGTCGGTGGTGAAGGCGGCCACCTGGTCGTCGTTCAGCCAGGCGATCTGGCCGGCGCGCAGGCCCGCCAGGTCGTCCGTCTGCAGCGCCTGGATCTGCGTGGTGGTCAGCGCGCCCAGCTGGAGGCTGGACAGCGCGGCGAACTGTACGCTGGTGAGCGCGCCCAGCTGGTCGCTGTTCAGGCTGGCCATCTGGTCCACCGTCAGTGCGGAGATCTGGCGCGTCTTCAGCGCGGCCAGATCGGCCGTTTCCATCGCGGCCAGCTGGTCGGTGCTGAGCGTGGCCATCTGCGCCACGGTCAGGCTGTTGAGCTGGTCGCTGCCCAGCGCGACGATCTGGTCGGTGGTCAGGCTCGGCAACTGGGCCGTGGTCAGCGCGGCCAGCTGGCTGGTTTTCATCGTGCCCAGCTGGTCGGTGGTGATGGCGGCCAGTTGGTTGCCGTCCAGTACCACCAGCTGGGTGTTCTTCAGCGCGGCCAGGTCGGCCGTTTCCAGCGCGGCGATCTGGTCGGTGGTGAGCGCGGCGATCTGCAGGGTGGCCAGGCCGGCGGCCTGGGCCGTCGTCAGCGCCATGATCTGGTCGGTGCTCAATTGCGCGAACTGGCCGGCGTCCAGCGCGGCCAGGGTGGCCACTTTCAGGGCCGCCAGGTCGTCGGTCTGCAGTGCGGCCAGTTGGCCGGCAGAGAGGTTGCCCAGCTGGCTGGCGGTCAGCGCGCTGGCTTGCAGCGTGGTCAGCGCGATGATGTGGTCGGTGCTCAGTTGGCCCAGCTGGTCGACCGTGAAGGCCGCCACCTGGCGCGTGCTCAGCGTGACGAAGTCGTCCGTTTCCAGCGCGGCCAGTTGCGCGTCGGTCAGCGCGCGGATCTGGCGCGTGCCCAGGCCGGCCACTTGCAGCGTGGTCAGCGCCACGATGTGGTCGGTGCTCAGGTTGGACACCTGGTCGCTGGTGAGCGCGGCCAGCTGCGCCGTTTTCAGGGTCTGCCACTGGTCGGTGGTCAGCGCGGCGAGCTGGTCGGTGCCCAGCGCGGTGATCTGGTTGGTCTTCAGCGCGCCCAGGTCGTCCGTTTCCAGCGCCTGCAGCTGCGCGGTGCCCAGCGCGGCGATCTGGCGCGAGGTCAGCGCGGCGATCTGGGTGGTGGTCAGCGCCACCAGGTGGGCCGTGTCCAGGTTGGCGATCTGCAGCGTGGTCAGCGCGGTGATGTGGCGGGTCTGCAGCGTGGCGAACTGGGCGGTGTCCATCGCCGCCAGCTGCGCCGTGCCCAGGTAGGGGATTTGCGCCAGCGTCAGGCCGTTCAGCTGGCGCGACGTGATGGCGACCACCTGGTCCGAGCCCAGCGCGGCCAGATGGTCGCTGTTCAGGGCGGCGAACTGCACCGAGGTCAGCGCCTGCAGCTGGTCGGTGTTGACGGCGGCCAGCTGCGCGGTGGTCAGCGCGGCGATCTGGTTGGTTTTCAGCGCGGCCACGTCGGCCGTCTCCAGCGCCAGCACCTGGTCGGTGGTCAGCGCCACCAGCTGGCGGGTGGTCAGCGCCATCGCCTGGGCGCTGGTCAGCGCGGCGATGTGGTCGGTGCTCAGCTGCGACACCTGCTCGGTGGTGAGCGCGGTGATCTGCTGGGTTTTGAGGCTGGCGAAGTCGCCCGTCTCGAGCGCGGCCAGCTGCGCGCTCGTCAGCGCGGCGATCTGCTGGCTGCGCAGGTTGCTCGCTTGCAGCGTGCCCAGCGCGACGATCTGGTCGGTGGTCAGCGCGCGCACCTGGGCGCTGTTCAAGGCGCCCAGTTGCAGCGTGCTCAGCGCCTGCAGCTGGTCGGTGTTCAGGGCGGCCACGTTGTCGCTGGCCAGCGCCGCGAAGTGCTGGGTGCGCATGGCGGCCAGGTCGGCCGTTTCCAGCGCCAGCACCTGGGTGCTGGTCAGGGCGGCCACGTGGCGCGTGCCCAGCAGCGAGGCCTGGGACGTGGTCAGCGCCACGATCTGGTCGGTGGTGACGGCGGCGATCTGCTCGTTGGTCAGCGCGGCCAGCTGGTTGGAGCGCAGCGCGGCGAAGTCGTCGGTTTCCAGCGCGGCCACCTGGCCGGTCAGCAGGGCGGCGATCTGGTGGCTGCGCAGGCCGCCGATCTGCAGCGTGGTCAGCGCGGCGACCTGGTCGGTGGTGAGCGCGCGCAGCTGGTCGGTCAGCAGGGCGCCGACCTGCTGGGTGGTGAACGCCTGCAGCTGGTCGGTGTTCAGGGCGGCCAGGTTGGCGGTGGTGAAGGCGGTGACGTGGTGGGTGCGCAGCGCGGCCAGGTCGGCCGTCTCCAGCGCGCGCGCCTGGTCGCTGCCCAGGGCGGCGATGTGGCGCGTGGCCAGTTGCGAGGCCTGGGAGGTGGTCAGCGCGACGATCTGGTCGGTGGTCAGCACGGCCACCTGCTCGCTGGCCAGCGCGTTCAACTGGTGGGTGCGCAGCACGGCGAAGTCGTCCGTCTCCAGCACGACCAGCTGGCTGGTGGTCAGCGAGGAAACCTGGCGCGTGTTCAAGCCGATGATCTGCTGCGTCGTCAGCGCCACGATCTGGTCCGTGGTGAGCGCGGCGATCTGCAGCGTGGCCAGCTGGTTCAGCTGGCCGGACGACAGCGCCGTCAACTGGCTGGAGCTCAGCGTGGCGATGACGTTGCTGCCCAGCGCGTTGATTTGATGGCTCTTCAGCGCGGCGAAGTCCACGCTTTCCATCGCGGCCAGCTGCTGGATGCTGAACGCGCCCAGTTGCAGCGTGGTCAGCGCGCCGGTCTGGGCGGTGGTCAACGCGACGATCTGGTCGGTGCTCAGGTTGGCGATCTGGGTGGTGGACAGCGCGGCGATCTGCGCGGTGCGCAGCGAGGCGAAGTCCAGCGTTTCCAGCGCGTTGACCTGCTCGGTGAGCAGGGCGTTGATCTGGTTGGTTTTCAGCGCGGCCAGTTGCAGCGTGCTGAGCGACACCAGCTGGTCGCTGGTGAGGGCGTTCAGCTGCGCCGAGTTCAGCGCGGTCATTTGCAGCGTGCTCAGCAGCGCGAGCTGGTCGGTGCTCATGGCGGCGATGGCGGCGCTGGTGAGGTTGCCGATTTGCTGGGTCTTCAGTCCGCCGACGGTGCCGGTGGACAGCGCGTTCAGCTGGGCGCTGCCCAGCGCGGCGATCTGCGCGCTGCTCAGCGCGATGGTCTGGCTGGATTTCAGCGCGGCGATCTGCGTGGTGGACAGCGCCAGCAGCTGGGCCGTGCCGAGGGCGCCGACCTGGGTCGATTTCAGCGCGGCCAGGTCCTCGGTCTCCAGCGCGGCGATCTGGGCGGTGGAGAGCGAGGCGAGCTGGCGCGTGGACAGGCTGTAGGCTTGCAGCGTGCTCAGCGCGGCGATCTGGGTGCTGTCCAGCGCGCCCAGCTGGGCGGTGGTCAGCGCGCCCACTTGCAGCGTGGTCAGCAGGGCCAGCTGGGTGGTGCCCAGCGAGGCGATGTTGGCGGTCGCCAGCGCGGCGATCTGGTGCGTCTTCAGCGTGGCCTGCGTGGCGGCCGACAGCGCGGCCAGCTGGGCCGAGGTGAGCGCGGCGATCTGCGCGGTGCCCAGGCCCACGGCCTGGGCGCTCTTCAGCGCGGCCAGCTGGGCGGTGCCCAACGTGGCGACCTGGGCGGTGCCCAGCGCGGCCACCTGGTTCGATTTCAGCGCGGCGAAGTCGGCCGTTTCCAGGCCGTCCAGCTGGCTGCTGCTCAGCAGCGAGATCTGGCGCGAGGTCAGCGCCATCACTTGCGCGCTGCTCAGGTTGGCGATCTGGGTGGTGCTCAGCGCGGCCAGCTGGCGCGTGGCCAGGTTGGCGATGTGCAAGGTGGTCAGCGCGGCCACGTGGGCGGCGTCCAGCGTGGCCAGGGCGGCGGTGCCGATGGCGGCCACCTGGCTGGTCTTCATCGCGGCCAGGTCGGCCGTGTCCAGCGCGGCCAGCTGCGCCGAGTTCAGCGCGGCCACCTGGTTGCTCGTCATGTTGGCGGCCTGGGCGGCCGTCAGCGCGGCGATCTGGGCGGTGCCCAGCAGGGCCACCTGGGCGGTCGCGATGGCGGCGATCTGGTTGGTTTTCAGCGCCACGAAATGGGCGGTGTCCAGCGCGGCGATCTGGTCGCTGCCCAGCGCGGCCATCTGGGCGCTGGTCAGGGCCTGGGTTTGCGCGGTGGTCAGCGCGGCGATCTGGGCGGTCGACAGCCGGCTCAGCTGGGCGGTGGCGAGCTGGGCGATCTGCGCGGTGCGCAGCGCGGCCACGTCGGCCGTTTCCAGCGCGTTGAGCTGCTCGCTGCCCATGGCGTTCAGTTGGCGCGAGCTCAGCGCGGCGGCCTGCTGGGTGGTCAGCGCGGCCAGCTGGGCGGCGCCCAGGCTGGTCAGCAGCGCCGTGCTCAGCGTGGACACCTGCAGCGTGGTCAGCGCGGCCAGGTCGTTGGTCTGCAGCGAGGCCAGCTGGCTGGTGCTCAGGTAGCCCAATTGCGCGGTGGTCAGCGCGGCGATCTGCGCCGAGCCCAGGCCCAGGTCGATCTGCGCCGTCGTCAGCGACGGGATTTGCCCGCTGTTGAGCGCCTGCACCTGGCGCGTGGTCAGGCCCGCCACCTGGTTGGTGGTCATGACGGGCACCATCGCCGTGCTCAGCGCGCGGATATGCTGGGTGCCGAGCGCGGCGATCTGCGAGGCCGTGAATGCCCTCAACTGTTCGCTGGTGATGGACGCGATCTCCGCTGTTGTCAGCGAAGCAATTTGCGCCGTCGAGAGCGAGGCGATTTGAGTGGTCGAAAGGCTTGGTAGTATAGAGGGCATTTTTAGAATCTCCTGGCAGCAATATATCTTACATGCAATTTCCTGGAAGTTGAGAGCAGGGCGGTAAAAACCCCTTAAATCTTGGTAGCAAAACAAAGACTTAGCGGCGAATTTGCGTCACTCATTGCAATAATGTTTAGAATTTGTTTTAAAAATTGTCGTTTTACTTTTTAACGAAGATATAAAAATGCTTAAAACTCCAGCCGCTTTTAATCCGCTATTAACTCCCCGCGACGATGTCGATCCGCTCACCTTCTTATTCCATGGCGGCCGCGTATTATTACGTCTGTCGGATCTGGCGCTGCCCGAAAAGGAGGCAATGGTTGCGTTTGAGCAACATCGCGTCCATCCGTTGGGCGAGTGGAACGGCCGCTATTGCCAGGTGGCGTGGACCGACAGCGAGGCCGTGCCCCACCCGGATTACGGCTGGCACGGCCTGCGCGCGCTGTTCGGCGTGCTGGACGATGAATTCGTGGGATTGGCCGGCCGCGCCTGCCAATTGGCCGAATGGGCGCGGACCCACCGTTATTGCGGCGCCTGCGCCACGCCCATGGAATTGGGAAAGGGCGACCGCAGTTTCAAATGCGCGGCCTGCGGCCACACCGCCTATCCGCGTATTTCCCCGGCCATGATGGTGTTGATACGCAAGGGCGACGCCGTGCTGCTGGCCATGCACACCCAGTCGCCCTACAAGCGCCACACGGCGCTGGCCGGTTTCCTGGAGGCGGGCGAGTCGGTGGAGGAGGCCATCCACCGCGAGGTGCACGAGGAGGTGGGCTTGCGCGTGCACAACATCCGCTATTTCGGCAGCCAGTCCTGGCCCTTCCCCCATTCGCTGATGCTGGCCTTCACGGCCGACTACCTGGACGGCGAGATCCGCGTCGACCAGGCCGAGATCGCCGAGGCGCGCTGGTTCGGGCCGGACGACGAGTGGCCGGAGCGGCCGGTGTCGGTGTCGATCGCGGCCGAGTTGGTGAACGCCCACAGGCCCCCGGGCAAATAGCCCTGATATGGTGTGGTGTCCGGTGCCGCGCCGCCGTTTTCTATATACTGACGGCAATCGCATTTTTTATGGCACGAAGATTATGAGCAAAGAAGAGGCATTTTCCGAACACGACTGGCGCCGCCTGCTGAGCAGCCTGGGCGAGGATCCCAATCGTCCGGGCCTGCTGGAGACGCCGCACCGCGTGTCCAAGGCCTGGAAGCACTGGACCTCGGGCTACGAGCAGGACCCGGTCGAGTTGCTGAAAGTGTTCGAGGACGGCGCCGAGCAGTACAACGAGCTGATCGTTGTGAAGGGCATTCCCGTCTACAGCCATTGCGAGCACCACCTGGCGCCGTTCTTCGGCACGGCCACGGTGGGCTACGTGCCCAACGGCAAAATCGTCGGCCTGTCGAAACTGACCCGCCTGGTCGATTGCTTCGCCAAGCGCCTGCAGGTGCAGGAGCGGCTGACGCAGCAGGTCGCCAACGCGCTGATGGACGCGCTCGATCCGAAGGCGGTCGGCGTGGTCGTCAAGTGCCGCCACCTGTGCATGGAAAGCCGCGGCATCCGCACGCCGGGCGAGGAAACCATCACCTCGGCCATGCTGGGCGAACTGCAGCCCAACCTGGCGCTGCGAACCGAATTCCTGGCGCTGGCCAGGGGGAGTTAAGCATCATGGGCGCGACGATCGAATGGCAAAGCGGCGATCTGGGCGCCGCCTTCAAGCTGGCCGCTTCGTCCGGGCGGCCCTTGTTCCTGTACTGGGGCGCCGGCTGGTGCCCGCCGTGCAACCGCGTCAAGGCGGACATTTTCGGCCAGCCCGTGTTCGCGCAGCGCATGCGCAGCCTGCTGCCGTTCTGGCTGGACGGCGACGCCGAGGGCGCGCAGGCGCTGGCCGCGCAATACAAGCTGCGCGCCTATCCGACGCTGGTGCTGTACGCGCCGGACGGCCGCGAGCTGACCCGCTTGCCGAGCGAGCTGGACGGTGAATTGTTCATAGAAGCGTTGGACCTGGCGCTGGCCGCAACCCATACCGCCGCCGAATCGCTGCAGGCCGCGCTGCAGGCGGGGCAGGCCGGCGCCCGCCCGTTGGAGCCGGCCGAGTGGTCGCTGCTGAGCCTGTATTCCTGGGACACCGACGAGGGTAAATTGCTGCCCGCCGCCGAGCTGCCGGCCGTGCTGGCGCGGCTGGCGCAAGCCTGCCCGGCGGGCGACGCCTGCGCGCGGCTGCACCTGCACGCGCAGGTGGCCGCCGCCGGCCGCATCGACACCGGCGCGGCCGGCGGCAACGCCGCCGCCAGCGCGGCGCAGGCCGCCGCCGCCATCGCCGCCGCCGCCGACCGCCTGCTGGCGGTGTTCGGCGACGCCAAGCTGGCGCGCGCCAACATGGACATCCTGGTCAACAACGGCTTCAACCTGGTGAAATGGTCGGGCGCCCGGCAGACCGAGCTGGTGCAGGCGCTGGACCAGGCCGCGCGCCGTTTCGCCACCGACACCTGGCTGCCGCTGGCCGACCGCCTGATCGCCGTGCGCCTGCGCATGCGGTTGACGCGCATCGGCGCGCCGGCCGCCGGCATCGCCGAGCTGGTGCGGGAAACCGTGGCGGTGGCGCTGGCCGAGGTGCAGGAACCGTCCGCGCGCCACGCGCTGGTCAACACCGCCGCCAGCGCGCTGAACGAGGCCGGGCTGGCGGACGAGGCCGACGCGCTGCTGCTGGCCGAGCTGGGTGCGTCGCACGCGCCGTATTACTTCATGCTGAGCCTGGCCGCCGCCGCGCGCCGCCGCGGCGACATTCCCGGCACGCTGGGCTGGTACGAGAAGGCCTGGCAGGCGTCGGCGGGCAGCGCCACGCGGCTCCAATGGGGCACGACCTACCTGGTCAGCGTGATCGACCTGACGCCGGAGGACCAGCCCCGCATCGAGGCGGCGGCGCAAGCCATGGCGCAGGAAATCGCCGCCACGGCGGACGCCTACCAGCAGCGCAACCGCAACCAGTTGCAGCGCCTGGCCGGCAAGCTGGCCATGCTGACCGTGCCCGGCCCCCACGCCGGCGCGCTGCTGCGCGGCCTCAACGCCAATCTGTGAGGCGTCGTTTTATTTCGCGGGCGGCGCCTCGCGCACGCCCTTGAACTCCGCCCCCGGCAGCCAGCGCGGCGCGGCGGCGTCCTGCGCCGCCTGGTAGCCCGCCTGGTACAGCAGCGCGATGTCCTGCGCCGCCCCGGCCATGTCCCAGCCCGGCTGCACCACGTCGTTGACCGTGTGGTAGTGCTGCGCCGTGTACTGGTCCTGCCTGCCCGCGCCATAGCCCTGCGGCTTGCCGATGTAGTCGCGCCCGGCCAGCATGTACACCACCGGCACGCCGGCCCGCGCGAACTCGAACTGGTCGCTGCGGTAGAACGCGCCGGCCTCGGGATTGCCCTCCGGCCGCGCGACGCGGCCCTGCCGCTTCGCCGCCGCCTCCACCAGCGCGTCCGCCGTCGACTTGCCGTGGCCGGCCAGCTCCACGTCGCGCGTCCTGCCCCACAGGTTCAGGCCGTCCACGTTGATGTTGAGCACGGTCTTGGCCAGCGGATACAGCGGATGGCGGACGTAGTACTGCGCGCCCAGCAGGCCGCGCTCCTCGGCCGTCGTCAGCAGGAACAGCACGCTGCGCCGCGGCGCCTTGGGCAGCGCCTTGTAGGCCCTGGCGATCTCCAGCAGCGCCGCGACGCCCGAGGCGTTGTCCACCGCGCCGTGGAAGATCTGGCGGCCGCGCGGACCCGGCAGCGATTCGTCGATGCCGAAATGGTCCCAGTGCGCGGTGTAGACCACGTACTCGTCCTTGAGCCCGGGATCGGAGCCCTCGATTTTCGCCACCACGTTGTGCGAGGCCGTCTCGTTCCAGCCGTTGGCGACCGTGATGTTGGCCAGCGCGCCCAGCGGCACCGGTTTGAAGTCGCGCGACAGGGCCGCCTTCTTCAGCGCGTCGAAGTCGTGTCCGCCCGCCTTGAACAGCGCCTTCGCGCTCTCCAGCCGCAGCCAGCCGTTGACGGCCGGATAGCCCGGCGTGTCGCCCTTGTGCTTGACGCCGTAGTTGCTGCGCGCCCAGCTGTTGCGCACCACGTCCCAGGGATAGCCGGCCGGCTTGGTCTCGTGCACGATCAGCGCGCCGGCCGCGCCCAGCCTGGCGGCGATGTCGAACTTGTAGGCCCAGCGGCCGTACCACGTCATGGCCGCGCCGCCGAACGCGGCCGCGTCCAGCTGGCCGCGCCGCTTCGGGTCCGGCAGCGGCGGGTCGTTGATCAGCATCACCAGCGTCTTGCCGCGCAGGTCCACGCCCTTGTAGTCGTCCCATTTGAATTCGGGCGCGGCCACGCCGTAGCCGACGAACACCAGCTCGGAATTGGCGACCGCCACTCTTTTGTCGGCGCGCATGGACCAGGCCACCACGTCGTCCGGGAAGGCCAGCGGCGTGGCCTTGCCCGCCACCGTGTAGCCCACGGCCGGCACCGATTGCAGATGCAGCAGCGGCACGGTTTGCAGGAAGGTGCCGTCCGGATTGCCGGGCAGCAGGCCCAGCTTCCTGAACTCGTCCTGCAGGTAGGCGATGGTGAGGGTCTCGCCGCGGGTGCCGGGCGCGCGGCCCTCGAATTCATCGGAGGCCAGCGCGGTGATGTGCTTGAGCACGTTCGCGCCGTCGATCTGGTGGGGGGCCGCCGAGGCCGTCGCGGCGCTCGCCGCCAGCGCCAGGCTGAGGAGGATTTTCATGTTTGGTGATGCGGGGAACTTGGAGGGTGCATTGTGTCACATTCACGCCAGCCGCATCACCTCGGCCAGCCAATCGACGAAGACGCGCACCCGCGGCGACAGGTGGCGGTTGTGCGAGTAGATGATGGACACCGGCAGCGGCGCCGGCCGCCACCGCGGCAGCACCTCTTCCAGCTCGCCGCTGGCCAGTAGCTCCTCCAGGCCGGCGCGCGGCGCCTGGATCAGGCCCAGCCCCGCGCGGCAGGAGGCCAGGTAGGCCTCGGTGCTGGTGACCGAGACGCGGCTGGGCATGGCCAGCGTGCGCGGCGCGCCGTCCTCGTCCAGGTACTCCCACGGCAGGTCGCGCCCGGCCTGGCTGGAAAAGTAACTGACGGCCACGTGGCGCTGCAGATCCTCCAGCGTCCGGGGCCGGCCGTGCCGCTCCAGGTAGGCGCGCGAAGCCAGGTTCGCCTGCTCCATGTCGCCCATGCGGCGCGCGATCAGCGACGAGTCGCGCAGCGCCCCCACGCGCACCGCGCAATCGATGCCTTCGCCCACCAGGTCGGCGAAGCGGTCGTTCGCGCCCAGCCGCACGTCGATGTCCGGATAGCGGCGCAGGAAATCGGGCAGCGCCGGGATCACCACGCGGTGCGCCAGGCGCTCCGGCAAGTCCACCCGCACCGTCCCGCCCGGCGGCCGGCCGCTGCCGTGGAACAGGCCGTTCAGGTCCTCCAGGTCGTTCAGCAGCGCCGCGCAGCGGTCCAGGTAGACCATGCCCTCCACCGTCAGGCTGACCTTGCGCGTGGTGCGTTGCAGCAGGCGCACGCCCAGTTGCTGCTCGATGGCCTGCACCGCGTTGGTGACGGTGGAGCGCGGCAAGTCCAGCTGCTCGGCGGCCAGGGTGAAGCTTTTCGCCTCGGCCACGGCCTTGAAGATCTGCATGGTGCGGAACTGGTCCATTGTTCGTCCTAGACGAATAAATATGTGGTGATTCAGTGATTTATTGCCGGATTCAACAATAGCACAATGTTCCCCATGCCTGTGCCGCGAAGAGACACAGGCGGATGCAATCCGATTATCCGATGAGTTTGAACGGAATATTGCGCTTTTCTATCGCCAAATTAAATCATAAGATGAATCCATCAAAACCTCGCATCCCAACATCTGACAGGAGCCACATCATGAACGCCAAACACCTCATCGCCACTGTTTCGCTGGTCCTCGCCGCCGGCGCCGCGCTTGCCCAGCCGGCCGACCTCAACTACCCGCAATACAGCGGCCAGCAAAAATCGGGCGTGACGCGGGAACAGGTGAAAGCCGAAGTCCTGCGCGCCCGCGCCGCCGGCGAGCTCGACTTCAGCGAAGCGAACTACCTGCCGCCCCAGCTGGCCAAATCGACGCTGACGCGCGAGCAAGTCAAAGCCGAAGTGATCGCCGCGCGCGCATCCGGCGCGCTCGACGTGAACGAAACCAACTACCCCACGTACACGGACACCCGCGCCCAGCGCGCCCCCGCCACGGTGACGGCCTCCGCCCAAACCCAACCCCGCCACTAACCCGAAGTTGTCAAAACAACATCGGTGTCAGGCGCGACATTCGGACATTTCCGATAGGAAATGTCCGAATGTCGCGCCTGACACCGATGTGAATGGGGAAACTTTTAGTTGGCGGGAGGGGCGGTCGGGGCGGGGGCGGGCTCCACCGGCGGCGCGGGCTCGGCGCCCGCGGCGGCAGGGCCGGCGCCGGGCGCCTTGGGCGCCTCTTCGAATAACAGCTTGTTGTCGGCGTTCACCTTGAAGGTGCCGACCTTGGCGCCGGCCACCGGGCCGCTCTCGCCCACCAGCGCGCAGCTTTGCGTCTGCACTTGCCACACCTGGTCGCCGGAGCGCAGGCTCCACTGGAATTCGCCGCCGGAGAACACTTCGATGTCGACCTCGTCCCGCAGCATTTCGCCCAGCGGTATCTGGCGCTGGCATTCCGGCAGCCGCGTCGCCACCAGCGTGATGCGGCTGTTGTCGTTCCAGAAGTAGTCCTGCTGGCGCCGCAGCGACAGGGTGTGCTGGTTGGTGCCGTCCACATAATAGGTGGCGCTGTCGTTGACGCAGGCGGTCAGCAGCAGGGGAAGCGTGGCGAGCAGGAGTCGGCGCATGGCGGGTCGGGTCCGTGGATATTCGGCCCATTATAGCGGCGCCCATGGCCCGCGGCACGCGCGGCGCACGATTGCCCGCAGCTCATCTTTACGCGCTTGCATTTGGGCTAAACTTGCATTCTCTTAGCCATCTTGCCCCGCCTATCACATGAACGGCCTCAACAAGCAGGACGACCTCGATTTCCGCCGCATCCTCAACCGCAATGTGACGCTGCCGCTGGCGGCCGGCGTGATCAACGTGGTCGTGTTCATCGCCATCCTGCTGTATTTGCTCAACATGCTGAACTGGGTGGAGCACACCGAGCGCGTCATCGGCCAGGCCAACCAGGTGTCCAAGCTGACGGTGGACATGGAATCGGGCATGCGCGGTTTCGCGCTGACCGGCGACGAGACCTACCTGGCGTCCTACCAGCTGGCCAAGCCGCGGATACAGACCAGCCTGGCCCTGCTGCGGGAGATGGTGGCCGACAACGCGGGCCAGCTCGAGCGCCTGCGCAACATCGCCGCCCAGCAGGAGCAGTGGGACCGCTATGCGCAGAGCGTGATCGACCTGCGCCGAAACGGCGGCGACTACATGTCCCTGGTCAAGAGCGGCCGCGGCAAGCTGGAGTTCGACGAGGTGCGCGCGCTGTTCCAGGCCTTCCTCGCCACCGAGCACGCCTTGCTGGCGCAGCGCAGCGCCGAGGCGCGCTCGATCACCACTTGGTCGGTGGCCGGTTTCCTGCTCATCAGCCTGCTGGTGGGCGGGGCGCTGGCGTATTCGGGACGGCGCGACATGCGGCGCCTGTCCGACACCTACGACGCGGCGCTGCGCGAACAGACCGAACACGCCGAGCGCCTGCAGGCCCAGGCTTGGCTGCGCGCCGGCCAGACGCAGCTGGCCGAGCAGGGCATGGGCCAGATGGCCTTGCCGCAGCTGTCGGACGTGCTGCTGCGCTTCATGTCGCGTTATGTGGACGCGGTGGTCGGCGCGCTGTACGTGCGCGAGCCGGACGGCACCCTGCGCCGCGCCGCCTCCTACGGCTACAGCAGCCTGGACCAGCAGCGCGACGAGGTGGTGCGCGCCGGCGAGGGCCTGGTGTGGCAGGCCGCCGAGCAGCGCCGCCTGCTGCGCCTGGAGGAGGTGCCGGAGGACTACGTGAAGGTCAGCTCCGGCATCGGCGCGGCCAAGCCGCGCCACGTGACGCTGCTGCCAGTGGAGAGCGACGGCGTGGTGAACGGCGTGGTGGAGCTGGGCTTCCTGCGCCCGCTCGGCCAGCGCGAGTACGAATTCCTGGCGCTGGTGGCCAGCAATATCGGCACCGCCATCGAGGCCACGCTGGCGCGCCAGCGCATCGCCGAGGTGCTGGCCGAGACGCAGCAGTTGAACGAGGAATTGCAGGTGCAGCAGGAGGAACTGCGCACCGCCAACGAGGAGCTGGAGGAGCAGTCGCGCGTGCTGGAGGAGTCGCAGGCCAGCCTGGAGAACCAGAAGGCGGAACTGGAGCAGACCAACGAGCAGCTGTCGGAACAGGCGGTGGTGCTGGACCAGCGCAACGCGGAACTGGGCGAGGTGCAGCAGCAGCTGGAGGAGCGCGCGGTGGACCTGGAACGGGCCAGTCAGTACAAGTCGCAGTTCCTGGCCAATATGTCGCACGAGCTGCGCACTCCGCTCAACAGCTCGCTGATCCTGGCCAAGCTGCTGTCCGAGAACGCGCAGGGCAACCTGAACGAGGAGCAGGTGCGCTTCGCGCAGACCATCTACTCGGCCGGCAACGACCTGCTCAACCTGATCAACGACATCCTGGACATCTCCAAGGTGGAGGCGGGCAAGCTGGAACTGTCGCCCGAGGAGCTGAACCTGCAGTCCGTGATGACCAGCCTGGCGCACACCTTCGAGCCCATGGCCAGGCACAAGCATCTCGATTTCCGGCTGGAGCTGGCGCCGGACCTGCCGGACACCATCTACACCGACCGCCAGCGCCTGGAGCAGGTCCTGAAAAACCTGCTGTCGAACGCCATCAAGTTCACGGACGCCGGCCAGGTCGCGCTGGCGGTGTCCAGCGGCGGCGCGGGCGAACTGCGTTTCGATGTGAGCGACACCGGCATCGGCGTGCGGGGCGACCAGCACGAGACCATCTTCGGCGCCTTCCAGCAGGCCGACGGCACCACCAGCCGCCGTTATGGCGGCACGGGCTTGGGCCTGTCGATCTCGCGCGACCTGGCGCGGCTGCTGGGCGGCGCCATTGGCCTGCGCAGTGAGCTGGGCAAGGGCAGCACCTTCACCTTGACGCTGCCGGTGCAGTGGGCCACGCCGGCCCATGGCGTGGAGGCGGGCGCCGTGGGAGGGCATGCCACCGGCCAGCGCGCCGGCGCGGGTTCGGCGGGGGACGGCCACGCGGCCAGTCACGCGGGCAGCCACGCGGCCAGCCACGGGGCCCGGTCCTCCATGCCCGCCGCGAACGCCGGTGGAGTCGTCACCGGCGCGACCGGCGCCACAGGCGCCACGGGCGCCACCGACGGCCCGCCCGACGCATCCGCCTTCCCGCGCGCCTTCGACGACGACCGCGACGCCGCGCCGCCGCCGGACCGCCTGGTACTGGTGGTCGAGGACGAACCTGCCTTCGCCCGCATCCTGTACGACCTGGCGCGCGAGATGGGCTACCGCTGCCTGGTGGCCTTCGCGGCCGACGAGGGCCTGCAGCTGGCCGAGCAATACCGTCCGGACGCCATCCTGCTCGACATCCGCCTGCCGGACCGCTCCGGCCTGTCCGTGCTGCAGCTGCTGAAGGACAATCCAAATACCCGCCACATCCCGGTGCACGTGGTGTCCGCGTCCGACTCCGGCGAGGCGGCGCTGCACATGGGGGCGATCGGCTTCGCGCTCAAGCCGGCCACGCGCGAGCAGCTGGAGCAGGTGTTCCGCAAGCTGGAGGACAAGTTCACCCAGAAGATCAAGCGCCTGCTGCTGGTGGAGGACGACGCCCGCCAGCGCGAGAGCGTGGTGCGGCTGATCTCTGACGAGGACATCGAGATCACCGCCGTGGAATCGGGCGAGGAGGCCCTGGCGCTGCTGCGCGCCACCATCTTCGACTGCATGATCATCGACCTCAAGCTGCCGGACATGGAGGGCGGCGAGCTGCTCAAGCGCATGTCCAGCGAGGAAATCGCCTCCTTCCCGCCGGTGATCGTCTACACCGGCCGCAACCTCACCCGCGCCGAGGAGGCGGACCTGCACAAGTACTCGCGCTCCATCATCATCAAGGGCGCCCGTTCGCCCGAGCGCCTGCTGGACGAGGTCACGCTGTTCCTGCACAAGGTGGAGTCGCAGCTGTCCAGCGAGCGCCAGAGCATGCTGAAGACGGTGCGCAGCCGCGACCGCGTGTTCGAGAGCCGCCGCATCCTGCTGGTGGACGACGACGTGCGCAACATCTTCGCCCTCACCAGCGCGCTGGAGCAGAAGGGCGCCATCGTGGAGATCGCCCGCAACGGCGTGGAGGCCATCGACAAGCTGAACGCCGTGCCGGAGGTGGACCTGGTGCTGATGGACGTGATGATGCCGGTGATGGACGGCCTGGAGGCGACGCGCCGCATCCGCGCCGACGGCCGCCACAACCGCCTGCCCATCATCACCATCACCGCCAAGGCCATGAGGGACGACCAGGAACAGTGCCTTGCGGCCGGCGCCAACGACTACCTGGCCAAGCCCATCGACCTGTCGCGCCTGTACTCGCTGCTGCGGGTGTGGATGCCGAACGCCGAGCGCATGTGAGGACGACGCGATATGCAAGCCCCCGGCAAACCGCGCACCCTCCATAGCAGCGCCGACATCGAACTGTCCATGCTGGTGGAGGCCATCTACCTCAAATACAGCTACGACTTCCGCGACTACACCGGCGCCTCGCAGAAGCGCCGCGTACTGCACGCCATGCGCGAAATGGGCTGCGACACCATCTCGACGCTGCAATCGCGGGTGCTGCACGAGCCGGCCGCGTTCTCGCAACTGCTGCAATACCTCACCATCCCCGTCACCGAGATGTTCCGCGACCCGGGCTACTACGCCGCGCTGCGCGAGCACGTGATGCCGGTGCTGTCCACCTACCCGTCGCTGAAGATCTGGGTGGCGGGCTGCAGCACCGGCGAGGAGGTGTATTCGCTGGCCATCCTGCTGAAGGAGGAGGGGCTGCTGGAGCGCAGCATCATCTACGCCACCGACATCAACCCGGCATCGCTGGAAAAGGCGAAGAAGGGCGTGTACCCGCTGGAGAGCATGCGCGAGTACACGGCCAATTACCAGGCCGCCGGCGGCAAGCGCGCGTTCTCGGACTACTACACGGCCGCCTACAACGCGGCGCTGTTCGACCGCTCGCTGAGCGAGAACGTCACGTTCGCGGACCACAGCCTGGCCACCGACAGCGTGTTCGCCGAGACGCAGCTGATCAGCTGCCGCAACGTGATGATCTACTTTAAGAAGAAGCTGCAGGAGCGCGCCTTCGGCCTGTTCCACGAGTCCCTGTGCCACCGCGGCTTCCTGGGCCTGGGCAGCAAGGAGAGCATCGACTTCTCCGCCTACGGTCCGCGCTTCGAGCCGGTGGTCAAGCGCGAGCGCCTGTTCAGGAAACTGTCATGAGCGTGCTCACCTCCCTGGGCGATGTGCTGGATGGACGCACCTTCGAGGCGGTGGTGATCGGCGCCTCGGCCGGCGGCGTGTCGGCGCTGCTGGAAATCCTGCCCGGCCTGCCCCGGGACGTGCCGGTGCCCGTGGTGGTGGTGGTGCACATGCTGCGCGGGCGGCCCAGCCAGCTGGCCGAGCTGTTCGCCGCGCGCCTGGACGCGCCGGTGCGCGAGGCCATGGACAAGGACGAGGTGGCGCCGGGCAGCGTGTACTTCGCGCCGGCCGACTACCACCTGTCGCTGGAGGCCGACGCGACGTTCTCGCTGAGCTGCGAGCCGCTGCACATCTTCACCCGGCCCGCCATCGACTACGCGATGCAGTCGGCCGCCGACGTGTACGGCGACGCGCTGGTCGGCATCCTGCTCACGGGCGCCAACCACGACGGCGCGGCCGGCCTGGCGGCGATCGGCGCGGCCGGCGGGCTGACGGTGGTGCAGGACCCGCACGAGGCGCAGGTGCCGGTGATGCCGAGGGAGGCCATCAAGCTGCGCGCGCCGGACCTGATCCTGCCGCTGCGCGAGATACGCGGTTTATTGACGATGCTGGAGACGCGCTGATGCCGGACCGTAGCAAGCTGCTGATCGTGGACGACCTGCCGGAAAACCTGCGGGCGCTGAACGCCGTCATCCGCGACGACGAGCGGGTGGTGTACCAGGCCGCCTCCGGCGAGGAGGCGCTGGCGCTGCTGCTCGAGCACGACTTCGCACTGGCCATCCTGGACGTGCAGATGCCCGGCATGGACGGATTCGAGCTGGCGGAGCTGATGCGCGGCACGGAGAAGACGCGGCACATCCCCATCGTCTTCGTCAGCGCGGCGGGCAAGGAGCTCAATTACGCCTTCAAGGGCTACGAGGCGGGCGCGGTGGACTTCCTCTACAAGCCGCTGGACACGGACATGGTCAAGAGCAAGGTCAACGTGTTCGTGGCGCTGCACCGGCAGCGGCAGGAGACGCAGCGCCAGGTGGAGGCGCTGGAACAGGCGCGCCGGGAGCAGGAGGCCACGCTGCGCGCGCTGAACGAGGCGCAGGAGGATTTGCGCCGCGCGCTGCGCATGCGGGACGAGTTCATGTCCATGGTGGCGCACGAGCTGCGCACGCCGCTCAACACGCTGTTCCTGGAAACGCAGATGCGCAAGATGCAGATCGAGCGCGGCCAGCAGGGCGTGTTCCCGCCCGAGGTGTGGAAGAAAATGGTGGCGCGCGACGACCGCCAGATCCAGAGCATGATCAGGCTGATCGACGACATGCTCGACGTCTCGCGCATCCGCAGCGGCAAGCTGTCGATACGGCTGGGGTGGACGGAGCTGGGCGAGCTGCTGCGGCGCGTGGTGGGCGACCTGTCGCGGCAGGCGGACGACGCGGGCTGCCGGATATCGCTGGAGGTGGCGGGGGCGGCCGGCGGCTGGTGGGACGAGTTCCGCATCGAGCAGGTGATCGTCAACCTGCTGACCAACGCGCTGCGCTACGGGGCCGGCAAGCCGGTGGCGGTGGCGATGGAGGCGGACCAGCGCGAGGCGCGGATCACGGTGCGCGACCATGGCGACGGCGTGAGCGCCGAACTGGCCGAGCGCATCTTCGAGCCCTTCGAGCGCGGCGTGGACAAGCACATGCCGCAGGGCCTGGGCCTGGGCCTGTACATCTCGCGCCAGCTGGCCGAGGCGCACCAGGGGACGCTGACGGTGGCCGGCGCGCCGGACGGCGGCGCGGTGTTCACCCTGGCCCTGCCGCGCCTTCCCGCGCCCGTGTGACGTCGTAAAACCGTGGTTCGGCAGGGTTAAAACTCTTCCCACTCCTCCTCGACGGCCTGCGTCCTGGGCGCCACCGCCACCACCGTGCGCGCCGGCCTGGCTGCGGCCACGGGGCGCCGCGCCGGCGCGGGCGCTTGCGCCGGCGTCCACCCGCCCGTCTTGAAGAAGCCCACCACCTTCTCCAGGTTCGCCGCCTGCTCCTGCATGCTCTGCGACGCGGCCGCCGCCTGTTCCACCAGCGTCGCGTTCTGCTGCGTCACCGCGTCCATCTGCGAGATAGCCGTGTTGATCCGCCCGATGCCCTCCGTCTGTTCCTGGCTGGCCGAAGTGATCTCGCCCATGATGTCGGTCACGCGGCGGATGCTGTCCACGATGTCGCCCATGGTCTGTCCGGCGTCGTTCACCAGCTTGGAGCCCGCGTCCACATTGGCCACGGAGGCGTCGATCAGCGTCTTGATCTCCTTGGCGGCCGAGGCCGAGCGCTGCGCCAGGTTGCGCACCTCGGAGGCCACCACGGCGAAGCCGCGGCCCTGCTCGCCGGCGCGCGCCGCCTCCACCGCCGCGTTCAGCGCCAGGATATTGGTCTGGAAGGCGATGCCGTCGATGACGCCGATGATGTCCGATATCCTGCCGGACGAATGGTTGATGGCGCCCATGGTGTCCACCACCCGCGCCACCAGCGCGCCGCCCTTGCCCGCCACCTCGGACGCCGACACGGCCAGCGTGTTGGCCTGGCGCGCGTTGTCCGCGTTTTGCTTGACGGTGGCCGTGAGTTCCTCCATCGACGACACGGTCTCCTCCAGCGAGCCGGCCTGCTGCTCGGTGCGCGAGGACAGGTCCATGTTGCCGGCGGCGATCTCGCCGGACGAGGTGGTGATCGCGTCCGAACCCGTGCGCACCTGGCCGACCACGTCGAGCAGGCTGTCGTTCATCCGTTTCAGCGCCTGCAGCAGGCGGGCCGTTTCATCCGTGCCGCCGGTGTCGATATGGGAAGTGAGGTCGCCGGAGGCCACCGTCTCGGCCACCGCCACCGCGCGGTTCAGCGGGGTGGTGATGGAGCGCGTGATGAACCACGCCACGCCGATGCCCATGCCCATGGCGATGGTGCCCAGGGTCAGCTGCATCCACAGCGCGTGGTCGTACACCTCGTCCACGTCGCGGCCCGCGTCCGTGGCCAGCTTGTTCTCGTAGGCGACGAAGTCCTCCAGCGCCTTCAGCACCGCCGCCAGCGCCGGGCCGCTTTCCTTCAGCAGGTACTCGGTCGCGTCCTGCACCTCGCCGTCCTGGCGCAGCTTGACCAGCGCGTCGTTCTTGGCCGCGCCGGCCTTCAGCGCCGCGTCCACCGCCGCCAGCAGCTGTTTTTCCCTGTCGTCGGAGAGCTTCTTCGTCAACAGCTCCTTGGCCGCGCCATAGCGCTTGCGGGCCTCGGCGATCTTCGCCAGTTCCGCGTTCACCTGCGGCGTGCTTGGCACCACCACCATGGTGGTGAGCGCCAGCGAGATGGCGCTCACGTTGTCCACCATGGTGTTGGCCGCCGCGATCTTGACGTTCTTGTCCCCGATGACGTCCTGCGCGCGGTTGCCGATGCGCGCCATGGAGCCCAGGCCCAGCAACATCATCGCCGTCAGCAGCGTCAGCACGATTCCGAAGCCCAGTCCCAGCCGGGCGCCTATTCTTATATTCGCAAGTGCCATGTTTTCCCCATCGATGGTGTTTTATTGGTGGCCATTGTTCCGCAAAACCCAACATGGTCGGCGCATTTGGTCGCGCCGGCTATTGGGGATATGCGCATTGTCGCGGTGTAGCAACGCGGCGGGCCGGGGCGGCTGTAAAATGGTTTGAAGGGAGGACACGGCGTGCAGCGCGATATCGATAAACGCGAGTGGATATTACGGCGTAACTGTTCACTGTCGCCACGCCAGACGGCGGTGGCGTACGCGCTGCTGTGCGCGCTGTCCTTCACGGTCGCCGCCGTGTTCCTGCTGCAGGGCGTGTGGCAGGTGCTGTTCTTCACCGCCGTCGAGATGGCGGCCGTCACCTTCGCCTTCCTCTACTACGCGCGCCACGCCACCGACTACGAACACGTGGTGCTGACGCGCGGCTGCCTGCTGGTGGAGCGGGTTTGCGCCGGCAAGGTGGTCCAGACCGAGCTCGATCCCTACTTCACCCGCGTGGCGGTGCCGCGGCGGGGCGGGGAATTGATCGGCCTGGAGGCCAGGGGCGTGAAGCTGGAAATCGGCTGCTACGCGATGGAGGCCCAGCGCCGCCAGTTCGCCCGCGAGCTGCAGGGCGAGCTGCGCGGCGGCATGTTCAGTTGATTCAGAAGCGGTAGCCCGCGCCCAGCGCGATCAGCACCGGATCGACCCTGGCGCGGCTGGCCTTTGCGCCGCCGATCAGCACGTCGCTGCGGAGCCGCAGTTTCTTCACGTCGAAGTTCAGCGACCAGTTCCCGTCCAGCTTGTAGTCCGCGCCCGCCTGCAGCGCCAGGCCGAGGCTGTCATGCTCCAGGCTGGCGCCGCCGTTCAGCAGGCGGTTGCTGGAGAACGTGGTCCAGTTCACGCCCGCGCCCAGGTAAGGGCTGAACGCCGCGCCGGGCGCGAAATGGTATTGCGCCAGCAGCGTGGGCGGCAGGTGGCGGAAGGTGCCGATCGATTTGCCATCCAGATAGACCGTGTGCCGCTGCGGATAGGTCAGCACCAGTTCGGCCGCCAGGGACGGCGTGAGGAAGTAGGAGACGTCCACCTCGGGGATGACCTTGTCGCTGACGGCGATGCGGTCCGCCGCGCCAGCGCCGCCCACCGGATCGGACTTGTCGGCCGGGTCGATGTGCACCGCGCGCACCCGCAGCAGCCAGGGCGTGGACTGCGCGTACGCGATGGTGGAGAACAGACCGGCGGTGGCCAGGATGGCGGCGGCGATTGGATGCTTCATACACTTCCTCTTTGCTTGTCGTTGTCGAATGAGGGCAGTGTATTGAGGGGGATCAAGAAAAACTTTGATACAAGTCAAAAGTTTCAGAATGACCACAAGAGGTGTAACATGATCCGCGCTTGACCCCGGTAAATCCCACTCTCAGGAGACAGCATGGCTCAGCTTCACGTCAATGGTTCGGTTTTGGAATTCGAGGCGGAGGGCGACACGCCGCTGCTATGGGTGCTGCGCGAGCAGCTGGGACTGACGGGCACCAAGTACGGCTGCGGCGTCGCGCAATGCGGCGCCTGCACGGTGCACATCGACGGCGAGGCCACGCGCAGCTGCGTGATGCCCATCTCGGCGCTCACCGCCAAGCAGAAGATCACCACCATCGAGGGCCTGTCCAAGGACGGCTCGCACCCGGTGCAGAAGGCCTGGGCGGCGCTGGACGTGCCGCAGTGCGGCTTTTGCCAGTCCGGCATGATCATGGCGGCCGCCGCGCTGCTCAAGCGGAAGCCGAAGGCCACCGATGCCGACATCGACGCGGCCATGACCAACATCTGCCGATGCGGCACCTACAACCGCGTGCGCGCCGCCATCAAGGTGGTGGCCAAGGGCGGCGATCCGAAATCGGCCGGCCTGGCCATCCAGCACGTGAACCCGCAGACCGGGAGCAAGGCATGAGCCGCGTAGAGACCTCGGCCTCGCGCCGCTCCTTCCTCAAGGGTTCCACGCTGGCGTTGGGCGGCCTGGTGGTGCCGTTCGCGATTCCCTTCGAGGCGCTGGCGCAGGACGGCATCCCGCCCGAGGTCAACGCCTGGGTGGTGGTGAAGCCGGACGACACCGTCGTGATTCGCATCGCCCGCTCCGAGATGGGGCAGGGCACGCTGACCGGCCTGGCGCAGCTGGTGGCCGAGGAGCTGGATGCGGATTGGGCCAAAGTGAAGACCGAGTACCCGTCGCCCGGCCAGAACCTGGCGCGCAAGCGCGTGTGGGGCAGCTTCTCCACCGGCGGCAGCCGGGGCATACGCGAGTCCAACGAATACGTGCGCAAGGGCGGCGCCACCGCGCGCATGATGCTGGTGCAGGCCGCCGCCGATGAATGGAAGGTGCCCGCCGCCGAGTGCCGCGCCGCGAACAGCGTGATCACGCACACGCCGTCCGGCCGCACGGTCACCTATGGCAAGGTGGCCGCCGCCGCCGGCAAGCTGACGCCGCCCGCCGAGGTGGCGCTGAAGGACCCGAAGGACTGGAAGCTGGCCGGCAAGCGCCTGGCGCGCCTGGACACGGTGGACAAGACCACCGGCGCGCAGGTGTACGGCATGGACATCAAGATGCCCGGCATGCTGAACGCGGCGATCAAGGATTGCCCGGTCTTCGGCGGCAAGGTGAAGAGCTTCGACGCCGCCGCCATCGCCGGCAAGCCGGGCGTGAAAAAGGTGGTGCAGGTGGGCGACAGCGCCGTGGCCGTGGTGGCGGACACCTGGTGGCGCGCGCGCACCGCGCTCGACGCGTTGCCCATCGTGTGGGACGAGGGCCCGAACGCCAAGCTCTCCAGCGCGGACATCGCGGCCATGCTGAAGGAGGGGCTGGACGCGCCCGAGGGCGTGGTGGGCAACAGCAACGGCGACGCCAGGGCGGCCATCGCCTCGTCCAGGCGCAAGGTGGAGGCGGTGTATTCCTATCCCTACCAGAACCACGCGACCATGGAGGTCTGCAACGCCACCGTGAAGTGGACGCCGGAGCGCTGTGAAGTCTGGACGCCGACGCAGAACGGCGAGGCGGCGCTGGCCGCCGCGTCCGAGGCGGCCGGCCTGCCGCCGGCCAAGTGCGAGGTGTACAAGATGCACCTGGGCGGCGGCTTCGGCCGGCGCGGCGCCACGCACGATTGGGTGCGCCAGGCGGTGGCCATCGCCAAGGAGATGCCGGGCGTCCCGGTCAAGCTGCTGTGGACCCGGGAGGAGGACATGCAGCATGGCCGCTACCATCCCGTCACGCAGTGCAAGCTGACGGCGGGGCTGGACGAGAAGGGCGAAATCACCGGCCTGCACATGCGCATCTCGGGGCAGTCCATCCTGGCGTCGCTGGGGCAGACGCTCAAGGACGGCAAGGACCCGGCCGTGTTCCAGGGCCTGAACGCGCCGGGACCGGAGGCGTCGATAGGCTACAGCTTCCCCAACCTGCTGATCGACCACGCCATGCGCAATCCGCCGGTGCCGGCGGGCTTCTGGCGCGGCGTGAACCTGAACCAGAACACGATCTACCTGGAGTGCTTCCTGGACGAGGTGGCGCACGCCACCAAGCAGGACCCGCTGGCCCTGCGCCGCAAGCTGATGGTCAATCATCCCAAGCACCTGGCCGTGCTGAACGCGGTGGCCGCGAAGGCGGGATGGGGCAAGCCGGCGCCCAAGGGCGTGTTCCGCGGGCTGGCGCAGACCATGGGCTTCGGCAGCTATGTGGCGGCTTGCGCGGAGGTTTCCGTCAGCAAGACGGGCAAGCTGAAGATCCACCGCATTGTCGCGGCCACGGACCCGGGACATGCGGTGAATCCGCAGCAGATCGAGGCGCAGGTGGAGGGGTCGTTTGTTTATGGCCTGTCCGCCGCGCTGCACGGCGAGTGCACGCTCAAGGACGGCCGCGTCGAGCAGACCAACTTCGACACCTATGTGCCGCTGAAGATGGACGAGATGCCGAAGGTGGAGACCATCGTCGTGGCGTCCGGCGGCTTCTGGGGCGGGGTGGGCGAGCCGACCATCGCGGTGGCCGCGCCGGCGGTGCTGAACGCGATCTTCGCCGCCACCGGCAAGCGCATACGGAACTTGCCGTTGAAGGATCAGAGCCTGAAGAAGGCGTAGAGCGGGAGACCGTCATGCGCAAGTGGCTGGTCTGGCTGACTTGGATTCCCGCCAGCGCGGGAATGACGTTGGTAGCGCAGGCGGCGCAGGTCCGGGCGGCCGATGGCGGGGCGATGTCGGTGCCGCTGCCCGGCGCGGCGGCGGGCGACGCGGCGCGGGGACGCGCCATCGTCGCGAACCGGCAGGTGGGCCTGTGCCTGCTGTGCCACACCGGCCCGATTCCGGAGGAGCGCTTCCAGGGCGACCTGGCGCCGGACTTGGCCGGGGCGGGTGACCGCTCCACCGCCGCGCAGTTGCGCCAGCGCCTGGTGGACGCCGGCAGCATGAACCCCGCCACCATCATGCCGTCCTACTACAAGACCGACGGCCTGGAAAAAGTGGGCGCCAACTTTAAAGGCAAGACCATCCTCACCGCGCAGCAGATCGAGGACGTGGTCGCCTATCTGCAAACCCTGCGCGCACAACCGGGAGCGGCGCCATGAAAACCAGTGTGGATGATAGTCCGGCCCCGCGAGCGGCCCGCAGGCGCGGCGTGGATGGCGCTGATGGCGGCGGCGGCGCGGCCAAGCGGCGTGGCCTGCTGCGCGCGGCGGCGGCGCTGCCGTTGCTGGCGCTGGTCCGCCCCGCCTCCGCCACGCCGGAGGAGCTGCGCGCCGCCATCGCCGCCTTCACCGGCGGCGACTCGCCGAAAACCGGCAAAGTCACCTTCGACATCGCCAAACTGATCGACAACGGCAACGCCGTCCCCGTCACCATCCGCGTCGAGAGCCCGATGACCGCCGCCGACCACGTGACGGCCATCGCCATCTTCAACGAGCGCAACCCGGAAACCGACATCGCGCGCTTCACGCTGACGGCGCGCAGCGGCAAGGCGGAAGTGTCCACCCGCATCCGGCTCGCCACGTCGCAGAAGCTGGTCGCCATCGCGCGCCTGAGCGACGGCAGCCACTGGCAGCAGACGGCGGACGTGATCGTCGCGCTGGCGGCCTGCATCGAAGGGGAGGCCATGTGATGGCGCGGGCGCTGATACACATGCCGGCCACGGCGCGCAAGGGCGAGGTGATCGAGATCCGCGCGCTGATCGGGCATCCGATGGAAACCGGCTACCGCCCCGGCGCGGACGGCAAGCTGCTGCCGCGCGACATCCTCACGCGGTTCACCTGCCGCTACAACGGCGAGGTGGTGTTCAGCGCCGAATTGCATCCGGCGGTTTCCGCCAACCCCTACATCGCGTTCCACACCGTGGCCACGGAGAGCGGCACGCTGGAATTCAGCTGGCAGGGCGACAGCGGCTTCGCGCAGACGGAGAAGATGCCGATCGCGGTGGACGCGCCATGAGGCGCCTCTCGGCCGCCGCGCTGATAGGCGTCCTTGCCGGCGCCGTCCACGGCGCGGAACCATCACCCCGCAAATCCGGCGCGGACTTCATGAGCCCCTCCACCCAGGCCATGCAGCGCGACGACACGCAAAACCCCGCCATGCTGTGGATACAGGGCGGCGAGGCCCTGTGGAACGCCAAGGCCGGCAAGGCCGACCGCTCCTGCGCCAGCTGCCACGGCGACGCCAGGACCAGCATGCGCGGCGTGGCGGCGCGCTATCCCGCCTTCGACCGCGCCGCCGGCAAGGCCATCACGCTGGGCCAGCGCATCGACATGTGCCGCCAGGGCGCGCAGCAGGCGCCCGCGCTCAAACCCGAGAGCGACGACCTGCTCAGCCTCGAAAGCCACGTGGCCATGCAGTCGCGCGGCATGCCCATGGCGCCGCCCCGCGACCCCGGCACCAGGGCGGCCGCCGAGCGGGGCCGCCAGCTGTACACGCGGCGAATAGGCCAGCTGAATTTGTCCTGCGCCCAGTGCCACGACGACAACTGGGGCCGCAAGCTGGCCGGCGCCACCATCCCCCAGGGGCATGCGAACGCCTATCCGATCTACCGCCTGGAATGGCAGGCCATGGGATCGCTGCAGCGGCGCCTGCGCAACTGCATGAGCGGCGTGCGCGCGGAGGTGCCGGCTTTCGGCGCGCAGGAACTGGTGGACCTGGAAGCTTATCTCGCCCTGCGCGCCCACGGCATGCCGCTGGAAACGCCGGGCGTCCGTCCTTGAGGGAGGCGATATGCAAGCAAGATTGTTGATTTCGTTGCTGGCGCTGGCGTGCGCCGCGCAGGTTGGCGCCGCCGAGACCCCGCCGCCGGGCGCGCGGCTCGCGGCCAATTGCGCGGCGTGCCACGGCACCAACGGCGCCACGCTGGGCAACGCGCTGCCGCCGCTGGCGGGGCAGCCGAAGGAGACGCTGCTCGCGTCGCTGCTGGCCTACAAGGCCGGCACCCGCAGCGCGACCATCATGACGCAGATCGCCAAGGGGTACACGGACGAGCAGCTGGCGCAGCTGGCGGCCTTCTTCGCCGGACAACCGGTCCCATCCATCAAACCAACGGCAGATGCCGGGGACAGACCCGTTGGGTCTGTCCCCAGGGGTACGCCTCTGGTTTTGGTCAGCGCAGGGAGCCAGCCATGAAGCGCCGCCAGTTCCTGCAAACGGCCGGCGGCGGCATCGCGCTCGCCTCGCTCGGCGGCTGCGCCTCCTTCACCGGCCAGGCCAGGCCGCGGGTGGTTGTGGTGGGCGGCGGCTACGGCGGCGCCACGGCCGCGAAATACGTCCGCATGTGGAGCGACGGCGGCATCGACGTCACGCTGGTCGACCCCAACCCCAGCTTCATCTCCTGCCCGCTCTCCAACCTCGTGCTGGGCGGCTCCATGCAACTGGCCGACCTCACGCTCGGCCACGACGGCCTCGCGCGCAAGCACGGCGTGCGCCTGCTGCGCGACACGGCGGTCGCCATCGACGCCGAAAAGCGCACCGTCAAGCTGGCCAGCGGCGCCACGCTCCCCTACGACCGCCTGATCCTCTCCCCCGGCATCGAATTCCTGTGGAACCAGCTCCCCGGCATGCGGGCGCCCGGCGCGCGCGACCGTATCCTGCACGCCTGGAAGGCCGGTCCGCAGACCACCGCCCTGCGCGCGCAACTGGAGGCCATGCCGGACGGCGGCGTCTACGCCATGACGGTGCCCCCGGCGCCATACCGCTGCCCTCCCGGCCCCTATGAACGCGCATGCCAGGTGGCCCACTACTTCAGCCGCAGCAAGCCGAAATCCAAGGTGCTGCTGCTGGACGCCAACGAGGACGTGGTCTCCAAGGGCGCGCTGTTCAAGAAGATCTGGAAGGACCGCTACGCCGGCATCATCGACTACCGCCCCAGCTTCCGCACGGCGGACATCGACGCCGGCGCCAACACCGCCATCTCCGAACTGGGCGACCGCGTGCGGGCCGACGTGCTGAACGTGGTGCCGCCGCAGGGCGCGGGCGCCATCGCCGTGGACGCCGGCCTGGCCAACGCCAACGGCCGCTGGTGCGGGGTGGACTTCGTCACCTTCGAATCCACCGCCGCGAGGCACATCCACGTGCTGGGCGACGCCATCCAGGTTTCGCCGCTGATGCCCAAGTCGGCCCACATGGCCAACCAGCACGCCAAGGTGTGCGCCGCCGCCGTGGTGGACCTGCTGTCCGGCCGCGCGCCGGAACCCAAGCCCATGCTGACCAACACCTGCTACAGCTTCGTCTCCGACCGCGACGTGATCCACGTCGCCTCGGTGCACGCCTACGACGCGGACAGGAAGACGCTGCTGGTGGTGCCCGGCTCAGGAGGCGTATCGGCCGCCGCGAACGAAACGGAGGGCGTGTACGCGATGAGCTGGGCGCGCAATATTTGGGCCGACACGCTGGCCTGACGACGGCGCGGGCGGCTGCTGCCCGTGCGTGTGGTACTTGCGCTGCAGCGCCTCGGCGGCCGCCACCAGGCCGCGGTATTGCGCCACCTCGCCGAACAGCGAGCGCGCGATGTCGCGGCCCAGGTGGCGGTAGCTCTCGAACTGGTCCTCGCCGTAAAACTGGTCGCCGGTGGGCTCGTGCGGGAAGGCCTCGTGCAGCGATTTGTACTGCAGCACCGAGGTCTCCTCCTTGCCTGTCATGGAGGCCTTCAGGTAGATGAACACGCCGAAATGGCCGTCGCCGTAGTCGATCCTGCCGACGGCGAAGCGGCGCCGCCCCCAGCGCGAGGCGTTGTCGCCGATGACCTCGCTCACGTCCAACTCCAGCTTCACGCCGAAGTCGATCTCGCACATGCGTATCAGCCGGCCCAGGCCCTCGAAGCGGAAGTAGCGGTCGCACTCGGCGTCGCTGACGATGACGACGCGGCACTTGCGCCGTATCAGCTCGTACGCGGCCAGGTTCTCGAAGTGGCCGCCGTCCGAGATCATCAGGTAGTTGGACTTGGCCTCGGCCGCGCCGAACAGCTCCTTCACCAGGTAGCGCACGCTGAACTGCGGCGAGGGCCGCGTGATGTGGGCCAGCTTGGGATTGGGGAACCACCATCCCAGCCGCACGTTGAACATGGTGAGCAGGAAGGCGGTGCCGGGCGAGGTGTGGTAGCCCATGTTGGGGCTGGCCGCCGCGCCGGACACGGAGATCGCCTGCGCCAAGGTGGGCCGCGCCTTGCTGCCGCAATAGTGCGCCATGGCGCGGTAGCCCAGCGGCTGGTAGCCGCCGCAGTCGGTGCGGATGTAGTAGCCGCTGCCGGCCTGGTAGGGCGTCATCGAGAACGAGGCCGCGTGGCGCGCGTGCAGCGACAGGTCGCTCGATCCGCCCAGGTTCAGCGCGCAGCTGACGATGTGCAGCGGCCCGGCCGGTGCCCGCTGCGGCCCGGTGGTGGGCGTGAGCCCCTCGCCGGCCAGCGCCGGCATCGGCAGGTCGTCCTCGTCGTCGAACAGCGTGAAGCGCTGCGGCGAGCGCTCGCGCGGCACGAAGCGCGAGGCGCCCAGGTAGCAGCGCGACAGCCGGCCGCGGTAGAAGGAATTGAGGTTGAAGACGTTGATGTCCACCCGCCAGCCGAACACGGCGGCGGCGGCCAGCACGCCCGCCAGGATGCCCTGCACCATCGCCGCGCGCGGATACTCCATGTCCAGCCAGTAGTAGCGCTGGATGTCCCTCAGCGAGCAGCAGCTGTCGTAGGCGACGTGCAGCAGGATCAGGTGCAGCAGCGCGGAAATGCCGACCACCAGCCCGCCGATGAACACATACGGGCCGACGATGGCGACCGCGTTCAGCGCCTTGCCCTTGTTGGTGATCTCGCCCTCCGTGCCCTTCAGGGTGCGGGTGCTGGCCGCGTTCCCCGCCAGCAGGCCGGCCAGCGTGCCGCTGACCCAGGTGCCGAGGGCGGACCAGCTCAGCCAGTTGCTGTCCAGCGCCATGGCCAGCCACAGCGGGCCGAAGATGGCGGCCACCGCCACCAGCATCCACGCCGCGCCGTACACCAGCATCCACGCGCCCAGGCGCGACCACCATTCGCGTATGCCCTCGGGCGAGCGGCGGCCCATCATCCCCATCTGCACCACGATGGTCAGCGAGAACGCGTACAGCACCAGCGCCGGCCCCCACACCACCGCGTAGTGCGCGCCCTGGTTGAAGCCGCCCTGGTCCGGCAGCGCGGCCCACTTGTGCATCAACAGCATGATGGCGCTGAGCAGCGCGTGCAGCACCAGCATGGCGGGAATCGGCGCCAGCAGCGCCGCCCACAGGCTGCGCTTTTGCGGAATGCGGGAAAAGTAGGACAGCGGCCACAGCGCCACGAAGGTGATGGCCAGCGGGAACGGCCAGTAGCGCCAGCCCTGGGTGAGGAACTGGCCGAAGGTGGCAAAGCCGCGCAGCGCCGTGGCCTGGTGCGCGCCCGTGGTGAGGCCCCACATGACGGCGGCCAGGAAGTAGGAGGTGAGCATCAGCGGCACGATCACCAGCGCCTGCGTCAGGCCCTGGCCGTAGTCGATGCGGCGCGGCGTGCGGGTGGTGATCCAGCCCGGGATGATGTGGCGCGCCGCGTGCATCAGCGGCCCGGCCAGCCGCACCCCCACCGGCAGCATGAACAGTCCCGCGAACACGGCCGGTATGGCCGCCAGCACGGACACCCACAGGCTGTTCACCCGGTCCTCGAATGGATCGTAGCCGTACAGCGCGCAGATGAAGCCCAGCGCCACCAGGCAAAGGTAGGAGCAGGTGAGCCCCAGCGCCCATTCGCGGGCGCGCAGGTAGCTGACGTCGCGCCGCGTGGTCAGGCGCCAGTGGTTGGCGGCGATGCCGGAAACGGCGGTCACGAACAGCACCACCGTGACCCAGCGCCACGGACCCACGGTGGGCCAGGCCAGGAAGGGCTCGTGCAGCAGGCGCGGCAGCAACAGCAGCGCGGCGATGCACAGGATGACGGTGACCTGCACCAGCAGCGCGTTGCGGATCCAGGTGGTCAGCATGGTCCACGAGTCCGCGCTGAAGATGCCGAAATTGGGCGACAGGTAGTTGGAGTAGCTGCGCAGGTGGGCCACCGATTCGCGCCAGTTGGCGGCCTTGGAGAGCCAGTCCATGCCGGCCTCCACGTAGGCCTGGCGGTAGATGCGGTTGCCGGCGATGCGGGTGGGGATCTCGTTGTTCTCGGCGGCCGCCTTGCGGTCCGCAGCGCGCTGGCAGTTCGCGCTCAGCCAGGCGCCGATGTAGCCGCCGCCGGACACGGTGGACAGGTAGTCGACGCCGTGCAGCCGGTCCTGCTCCTTGAGCGCCTCCAGCACGCCCAGGCCGAAGGTGGCGCTGCGGATGCCGCCGCCGGACAGCGCCAGGCCCACCAGGCTGTCCTCCACCGCCGCGCGGCCGGGCTGCGGCTCGCCGTCCTTGAGCTGCATGGCGCGGCGCAGGGCGACGTTGCGCAACTCCTCGTCCAGCACGTGCGGCGGTATCCAGTCGAAGTCGATGGCCATGGCGTCTCCAGGCGGGGCGGCAGTTTTCAAGTTAGTGCGGATTTGTTAAATGGATATACACACATTGTCACAAAGCCCAACTATTCGACCAATCGCCGCGCGCGGAGTTCCGGTTGTGGCGTATCGTCCACGCCGGCGGCGGCGGTCTCTTTCGCCAGCGCAATACGGGTCGGGTCCGCCGCGCCATGGGAACGCCGTGTCCCGCGTTGTTGAGCGTATCCTGAGCGCGATGGCGTGCGCACCGGAGAGCGCGCCGAAACAGGATCACGACCATGACAGACACCCGCCCCGACCTCCAGCTCGCCGTCCTGATCGGCCGCTTCCAGCCCTTCCACAACGGCCACGCCGCGCTGCTGCGCAAGGCCCTGGCCAGCGCGCCCAGGGCGGCCATCGTGCTCGGCTCGTCGTTCCACGCGCGCAGCGCGAAGAACCCTTTCACCGCCGACGAGCGCGCCGCGATGATAGGCGTGACGCTGAGCGAAGAGGAGCGCGGGCGCGTGACCTTCCTGCCCATCCGCGACTACTACGACGACCAGAAATGGAGCGCCGCCGTGCAACTGCGGGTGGAGGCGCTGGCGGGCGAGGGCGCGCAGATCGCGCTGGTCGGCCACTTCAAGGACGACTCCAGCTACTACCTCAACCACTTCCCGCAATGGCACCTGGTCGCCGTGGCGCGCGACGACAGCGCCGACGCCACCGCGCTGCGCCGCGCGCTGTTCGAGACCGAGGACATGGCGGTGACGCTGGAAGCCATCGCCAGCGAAGTGCCGCTCGCGGTGCGCCACTACCTGAAGGCGTGGACGCTGCTGCCGCACCACGCGCGGCTGGCCGAGGAACACGCCGCCATCGCCAAATACAAGGCCGAGTGGGCCCGCGCGCCATATCCGCCCATCTTCAGCACGGTGGACGCGGTGGTGGAGACGGCCGGCCACGTGCTGCTGGTGCAGCGCGGCGCGGCGCCCGGCAAGGGCCTGTGGGCGATCCCCGGCGGCTACCTCGAGCAGCGCGAGCGCGTGCTGGCCGGGGCGATCCGCGAGCTGCAAGAGGAAACCGGCCTATCGCTGCTGACGTCCACGCTGGAGGACGCGCTGGAGGACGTGCGGGTGTTCGACCACCCCGACCGCAGCCAGCGCGGCCGCACCATCACGCACGCCCACCACTTCAACCTGCGGCTCGACCACCTGCCCGAAGTGAAAGGCGCCGACGACGCCGCGCTGGCGGCATGGGTGCCGGTCGCGCAGCTGGCGTCGCTGGAAGACCGTCTCTACGACGACCACTTCCACATCCTCGCCCACTTCCTGCGCCTGCCCGAGTAAAGATAGTTGCCACAATAACATCGGTGTCAGGCGCGACATTCGGACATTTGTCCGAATGTCGCGCCTGACACCGATGTTTGTTTGATAAGTTATGTAGCGTGCAGGGCTTGCTCGAGCCAGCCGTAGCCGGCGCCGAACACGACCAGGCTGCCCGCCACCGGCGGGAACGCGAGGAAGTTGATTTCGTTTTCGGTGATGAACACTTGCGTGGCCGCCGGCGATAGCGCGGCGAAACTGGCGGCGTCGAGGGCGATGTCGGCCTGCCGCGCGCCGGGCAGGATGGCGAGGGCGTCGTCCAGCACGCGGAAGCGGATGCGCGCCGGCTTGTCGCGGAAGCCGTAGCGGGCGTTGAACTGGCCGGCGCCGGCGAACTCGGCTTCAACGGCGGACGGTTCCAGCGCCAGGTCCAGCAATTCGGCCTCAGCGGCTCCTTTGTTGCCCCGGTCCGATACCATGCCGGCCCGGTCCCTATGCGCGCGGAGCAGCGTGACGCGGATTTCCAGCGCGCACTGGCGCGGCTGCTGTCATCGCACGGTGCCGGTCCGGCCTGGATCGCCAGGTTCACCAGGGCCGGGCTGGTCCAAGTCCGCGCGGCGGTACAGCGGCACGCCCTTGTCCTGGATGTTTTGTTTCAGCGCCGGCCTGGTCACCTGTTCGAACAGCACCACATCCAGTTTGAACAGGATGGGCAGGTCATCCAGCATGTTCCACAGGCGCGAGAACTCGCGCTCCGTCATGGCCGGCGCGATGACGGCCAGGTCTATGTCGGAGTGCGGTTTATAGCCACCCGTCGCGCGCGAGCCGTGCACCAGAACCTCCTCCACTTCAGGGAATCGGGAGAATACCTCGGTGAGCGACTGGATGATCCGTTCGCTCAGCCCGAATCGCAGCGGCGCCGTTATGCCTTGATCCATGAGCGCATCTCCTGTGCCACCTCGTCGAACAGCGTCACACCTTCCGTCCGTACAAAGTTGTAGACCCGGATCGCCTGCGCCTCGTCATAGGTGTGGCTGGTGAGGTTGCGCATGCGGTGCAATTCGCTCCAGCTGTTGCCATCCTGGATCAAGCCCTGTTGCACGGCGCCCTGCAATGTTTCCTTGGCGTTCAGCGCGGTAATGTCCTTTGACTCCAGCCACAATTTGATCGCCTTCCAGGCCAGTTCGTACGTAAACTCGAAGCGCTGTATGGTCGCATCGCGGAGAAAGGAGCTCTCGGGCTGCGCGAGCGCCTCCTTCAGGCGCGCCAGCGCGGAAAGAAAATCGGTGGTGCGTTCGGTAAGCCGATCGGTCATGGCGATGTGTGTGCGGTGTATGGTGGACATTATATGCTCGCCGCCATTCCCCGGCGGGAGCTTGCGACAGATCAAACGCCGCCCCGCCGGCCGTGCCTAGAATGCCAGTTCCGCCTCGGGCGCGGCGGTCCCGCGCCTGGTCCGCATTCTCAACGCACATCCGGGTCCATCGCCATGTCCACTCCCAGCGTCAAATCCAAAGCGGGCGCCGCCCGCGGCCGCCAGCACTTCCTCTCCCTCCTCGACAAACTGCACGCCGCCCGCGCCGACTACGCCGCCTGGGAAAAGTCCGCCGCCACGCTGCGCGAACTGGCCGCGACCCGGCTCGGCCCACTGTCCGAGCAGTTCGGCGTCTACACGCGCCAGCTGATCATGGTGCTGGACCGCTCCCACAGCCACCGCGCGCTGAGCGAGGCCGAGCGCAAACTGGTGGCGGAGTCGATCTGCATGCTGGCCGACGGCGTGCTGCGCCAGGACGAGGACCCGGAGGTCAAGCAGCTCTACAACCGCTACAGCGGCGGCGATTTCGACCGCGAAATGGCGCAGCAGGAGGAGCGCATCAAGAAAATGATACGCGACGCCCACGCCGGCGCGCCCGAACCGGCCGGTGAGGCCGAGCTGGCGCGGCGCAAGGAGGTGGCGGCCCTGCACGGCAAGCTGCGCGCCGCCCTGCGCGCGCTGCCGCCGTCGGAACGGGTGGACTTGCTGCTGGAGCAGGCGGACGTGTTCTACATCGACGATTACCTCGAGGGCCTGCAGCTGACCGAGATCGAGCTCGAACAGCTCAGCCAGCCCGGCGTGGACTACCTGAGCGAGCAGCGCCTGCGGATCTGCAACGCGGCCATCGAGGACTACCTGGACGACCTGGAGTTCGACACCGTGGGCATCCAGTTCTCGCTGATCATGCAGCTGGGCCTGCCTGGCCGCGAGCCGCTGACGGAGGAGGCGGGCCGTCACTGCCTGCGGCAACAGCAGGCGCTGATCCAGAACCAACTGGACAACATCGCCTGCGACGTGGTCGACTTCCTGGACATCAACAAGCTGAAGGTGTGGCTGAGGGAAAAGCAGGAGTACAAGGAGAAGCACGTTGCCTTCTATCAATAATCAGCCCTGAGGCGCGTGCCATCATCGTCGAACCTTTCCTGAAGGACATGACGATGGAAAAACTGCTCCCCTACTACGAGCGCGAACTGGGCATGCTGCGCCGCGCCAGCCAGGAGTTCGCCGCCCGCTACCCCCGGCTCGCCGGCAACCTGCAAATGACCGGCGAGACCTGCGCCGACCCGCACGTCGAACGCCTGATCCAGGCCAACGCCTTCCTCAACGCCCGCGTCGCCAAGCTGCTCGACGACGACTACGCCAAGTTCACCGAGGCGCTGCTGGGCATGCTGTACCCGCACTACTTGCGGCCGATCCCGTCCATGGCGATCGCCCACGTGGCGTCCGGCGCCAAGGCGGCGGACGTCCGCGTCATCGAGCGCGGCGCGGAAATGATCACCGTCGAGGAGAAGGCGGTCTGCCGCTTCCGCACCGCCTACGACGTCGCCATCGCCCCCGTCACGCTCGCCGACGTGCGTTTCCATCCCTTCGTGCAGGCGCCCCCCGCGCTGATGCTGCCGATGAACGTGGTGTCCGCCATCAGCATCACCATCGCAGGCACGCAGCCGGAAGAACCGCTGGCGCGGCACGGCGCGCAACCGCTGCGCGTGTTCATCGACGGCGAACCCTCGCTGCGCGCCATGCTGCGCGACACGCTGTTCCTGCGCGCCTCCTGCGCCTTCGTCGAGGCGGGGGGACAGTGGCGCATGCTGGACAGGATTCCGCTGCGGCCCGCCGGCTACGCGGACACCGACGCGCTGCTGCCGGCCGGCGCCACCGAGCATCCCGCCTACCGGCTGCTCACCGAATACTTCGCCTTCCCGGAGAAGTTCGACTTCTTCGACATCGACCTCGACGCGATACTGCAAGCCTGCCCGCCGGCTTGCGCGCGGGTCACGCTGCACCTTGCGCTGAGGGACACGCGGCCCGACGGCGCCGCCGCCCGCGTGCTGCGCGCGCTCGGCCCCGGCAACCTGCTGCTGAACTGCACCCCCGTCATCAACCTGTTCCAGCACAGCGCCGACCCGATCCGCGTCACCCACATGCGCAGCAGCTACCCGCTGCTGCCGAGCGGCAGGGCCGCCGGCGACTGCGAGATTTACAGCATCGACCAGGTGAGCATGGCGCACGAGCGTGGCCCGGGCACGGCGGCCACCACCGTCACCGAGTTCATTCCCTACTACTCGCTGCGCCACGGCGAAAGCGCCAGCCGCAAGGGACACTACTGGATCGCGCGCCGCGACGAGGAGCCGGCGGGCGCCGGCCACGAATACACGCTGTCGCTGGTGGACCGCGACTTCGACCCGCTCGCGGACGCCGCCGGCGTCGCCTCCGTCGAGCTCACCTGCACCGACCGCGACCGCCCACACGCCCTCCAGTGCGGACGCCCCGCCGGCGACCTGCAGGCCGCGGCTGCGGCGGGAGTGCCGATCCGCCTGCTGCGCAAGCCCACCCAAACGCGGCGCCTCGCGGCCGGGCAAGGCGCGCACTGGGGTCTGATCGGCGGCCTGGCCCTCAACCACCGCTCGCTCACGCAGGAAGGCCTGCCCGCGCTGCGAGCGCTGCTGCGGCTGCACGCGCTGCCGGACAACCCGGTCTCCCAGCGCCAGATCGACGGCATCAAGGGTCTCGCCCAGCAACCCGGCACGGCGTGGCTGCGCACGCGCCAGGGCGCGGCCTATTTGCACGGCATCGAGATCCGCGTGACGCTGGACGAGGAAGCCTACGCCGGCACCGGCATCCACGTCTTCGCGCAGCTGCTGGACCACTTCTTCGGCCTGCACGCCCACATCAACAGCTACACGCAATTGACGGTGCTGTCCCACGCCAGCGGAAAGGAGCTACTGCCATGTCCACCACGGAACGGATCGCTGGCACTGGCGTAATCGGCCGGTTGCTGGAGGAGCCCCATTGCTTCGAATTCTTCCAGGCGGTGCGCCTGCTCGAAATGCTGCACGCGTCGCGGCCCGGCAAGCTGCGCTACCGCAACCGGATGTCGATGGCCTTCCCGCCCAGCCAACTGGAAGCGATCGAGCAAGGCGGCGAGGGCGACGGCGAGTCCACCGTCACCCTCACGCCCGCCTTCATGGGCCTGCTCGGCGCCAACGGCGCGCTGCCGCCCCAATACACGGAGCGCATCGCGGAATACGAGCAGCGCGAAGGAGACCCCGGCCCGCGCGCCTTCATCGACATGCTGTCCCAGCGCGCGCTGTCCATGTTCTACGAGGCGTGGACGCGGCACCGGCCCGAATGCCTGCCGGACGGCTTCCTGCCCATGCTGGCCGCGCTGGCTGGCGCGCGGCCCGCGACCGATGGCGTCATCCAGGAAGAGACACGCGCCCGCTACGCCGCCCAGTCCCGCGGCCGCGCGGTGCCGCCGGCCGCGCTGGCCGGTGTGCTGAGCGAATACTTCGGCGTGCCGTTCCAGGTGGAGCAACTGGTGCCGACCTGGGACAAGCTGCCGCCGCGGCACCAGGCGCAACTGGGCGTGGCGAACGTGGACCTGGACGCGGGCGTGCTGCTCGGCGAGCGCATGCACCGCTGCGACACGCTGGCGCGCATCCGCATCGGTCCCTTGGGGCGGGAGGATTTCGAACGCTTCCTGCCGCGCCAGGAATGCGCCGTGGCGCTGAAGTCCATGCTCGGCCTGTTCTGCGGCGCCAGCCTGACATACGAGATCCGCGTGGTGCTGCGCGCCGGCGACGTGCGGGGTGTAGGGCTATGCCGGGACGAGGCCTCCGGCGGCGCCAGGCTGGGCGTGAACGCGTTTCTGCTCGACGGCCCCTCGGAGCGGGATCGGGACGACGCGACCTATTTCATCAAGCCGTGATGAAGCGCATCCTTAAGACGGCGGCCTTCGATCGCTGGCTTCGAAATCTGAAGGATCGGGAGGCGCTGCGGCGCATCGCGGAACGGATCGATAGGGCGCGTACCGGCCACTTCGGCGATTGCTCCGTTATAGCGGACGGCGTCTCCGAAATGCGGATACACCATGGTCCTGGTTACAGGGTATATTTCACATTGCGCGGCGATGATTTGGTGATACTTTTGGCTGGGGGCAACAAGTCTACCCAGGCGCGCGACATACGGCTGGCTTTACAGCTTGCGCTGGACTTGCGGGGGCATCATGGCGGTTGAACTGACAGAGTGGAACAGCTCGGACTACTTGCTGACTAAGGAAGACATCGTTTCCTACCTCGAAATATGCTTCGAGGATGCCGGCGACGACCCGGAGTTCATTGCCCTTGCTTTTGAAAATATCCTGCATGCGCCAGGCATGAGCGGCATCGCCAGGGATGCCGGATTGGATCTAGCCGCCATGCGGAGCTTGGTGCCAGATGAGCGAGGCATCAGTTACCGCACGATGCTTGCAATAGCCAAATTGCTAGGTCTGAAGTTCCGTATCGAGCCGCTCGCCGCCTGAAAACGAAAGGGGGCTGGTAGTTTCCCAGCACCGCGCATGCTCCCTCGCCTCCCCACATGCACGGCGCCGAAAAACCCCAGCCCGTAAGAAGCAGTCTACGCCGTGACCCCGGCGCCCCCTACCGCAACGCAGGTGAAGTTTGTTCCACATCAAAGATGGCGGGCAAGCTTCGCTTGCCCAACATCAACGCCAGACTCCCCCGGCGGAGCGAAGATCGTCTTTCCAAAGTGCAACCAATTGTAGCCCTACTCAAGGAGCCCCTGTGGAAAGCGACCTCCTGGATTTCCTGGTGGCGGAGAACGACCTGGTCACCGCCAACCGCCCGCTGCGCCTGCGCCTGGACTATTCCGAACACGTCACGCGCGACATGCTGCTGCCGCAGCGCGTCTACGGCGACGAGACCGTCTGCGGCGGTTTCGAATACCGCATCCTGTGCGTCTCCACCCGCTTCGACCTGCCGCTGAAGGACCTGATCGCGCTGCCCGCCGCGATCGACTTCGTCACCGACAAGGGCACCCTGCGCAGCGTGTGCGGCGTGATCACCGAGGCCTCCGCCGGCGACAGCGACGGCGGCCTGGCCAGCTACCAGCTGGTGCTGCGCGACGCCCTCGCCCTGATGGAAAAACGGGTCAACACCCGCGTGTTCCGCCACAAGAACGAGGTCGACATCGTCAAGCTCATCGTCGGCGAATGGGTCATTAAAAACCCCAGGCTGGGCGTGGTGTTCAAGATGGAACTGGACTCCTGCTTCCACTTCCACAGCTACCCCGCGCGCGAATTCACCATGCAGCACAACGAGTCCGACGCCGCCTTCATCCGCCGGCTGCTCAAGCGGCGCGGCGTCGCCTGGTGCTTCCGCGCCGAGCACGGCGGCGAATTCCCCTTCCACACGCTGGTCCTGTTCAACAACCCCTACGGCCGGCCGGTCAGCCCCGCCGGCACCGTGCGCTACCACCGCGACAGCCCCACCGAGCAGCGCGACGCCGTCACCGCCTGGAGCGCCGTGCGCACGCTGCGGCCGGCCAGCGTTGGTTCCCACAGCTGGGACTACAAGCTGCCCACCTCCGGCGCGCTGCAGTCCTCGTGGGTCGAGAGCGGCGCCGATCAGGGCTGGTACGTCAAGGGCATGGCGGCCAGCCTGGACGACTACCAGGTCGAGACGCCGCACGCCGCCGACGGCGAGAACGACAAGCGGAGCCTGGGCCAGGCGCGCATGAAGCGGCACGACTACGAGGCCAAATGCTTCCA
>NZ_FPBO01000017.1 GCF_900116645.1 Pseudoduganella namucuonensis
CCGAGCCGAATCGGCGCTGGTGTTCGGACGGCTTCGAGATTGCCTGCGACAACGGGGAGGTCGTGACAGGCGTGTTCATGAAGGACTGCTGTGACCGCGAAATCATCGCATGGCGGGCCTGGGCCGAACGCGGTCTGCCGGGCGAGCCGGTACGCGACATGATGGTGGAGGCGGTCGAGGCGCGGTTCGGCCGGGCCAGCATTGGATCGGCAAAGCTGGAGTTCCTGAGCGACAATGGCGGCGCCTACCGGGCCCATGCGACGCACGCGTTGGCGCGCGAGATGGGGCTGGAGCCGATTCATACGCCGGTGTGCAGCCCGCAGTCGAACGGGATCGCCGAAAGCTTCGTGAACACGTTTAAACGGGACTACGTCAGTCTGATGGACCGCAGCAATGCCCAAGTCGTTCTCGCCCAATTGCCAGACGCTTTTACGCATTTCAATGAGGTTCATCCGCACTCGTCGTTGAAGTTGAAATCCCCTCGCATGTTCAGGAGGGAGCTGGCGCGCCGGGCTCAGGAAAGCGGCGTTAACTAAGCGATAGGCTGTGTCCGGTTATACGGGGGCAAGATCACCAGACTGAATTCTTTGATACCTGCTTGGGTCGTCATATCAAGCCAATTTTTCACTTGCAATACCGCGCCCACAACTGCAGGCGTCGCGATGGGCTTGGCGGTGTAACGCTTATCTGGGTTGCGATTAGAGGCCTGGGCGAATAGCAGCGCACGTTAGACATCGCCCTCAAAAAAATAGGCACCGGGTCCTAACCAGTCGTATCGGTTATTGCTATGACTAAGATGCTTCAGGCGGCCGCTTATCAAATCATCACGTGTAGTGATGTCGCATCCGTGATAAACGATGAGGGCAGAACCTAAACTCACTTGAACGTGCGCGTGAGATTACCCGCCTGAGTGATGATACCGGCTTGCCGCGCAACCTTCACGGCTTGTTCGGTAGTCATGGCATACGGATTTTTCGCTGGCGTTGACGCTGATGCAACTTTCACTCCATAACGCTTAGCGATAGAGCCAACAGCAGCTGCGAACTGCTTTTGTTGCGTGGTATGCACGGCTTTACCCTTGGGGAGCTCCCCTTTCAGACTTGCGGGTTTGGCTCTGGCTTTAGAAGTATTCATAGGTCGATTCTCCCACAGCAGGTGTGTGCGTGCAATTTGGGTGCGCAATGTCAGTTTTGCGTGTCAGTGCCAGGCGTGGTTGCCCGCTCCAACTCTTCCAGCCAGCGAATGGCGTATTCTCGGCTGGTCCCGCACATCTCCAGCGATGGTTGAAGACTACCACAGAAGGCCGGCCTCTCCGCCTTTCCGAAGACGCGACAGCGATTATCCTCGCCAAGCTGGACGCATCTCACACCAGCAGGTTTCCCTTTTGGCATGCCCGGTATCGGACTCGTAATCGACGGAGCGATGCAACATGCTCCGCAGTTGTCGCGGCAGTTCATGGCATCCCTTTAGTTGACAACCGGCTTGCCATTCGGCATGCCGGGTATCGGGCTGGTGATGGAGGGCGCGGTGCAGCAGGCACCGCAGTTCGGTCGGCATTGCATGGTATGAACGGGCCGCGCGGGCGGCCCCGGGTGTCGGATGGCGCGGCCCGTATTTTACCGCGGCGCCGCGCCCGCCCTCCGGCTCAGTGCCGCGCCCCGCCGTTGGCGCCGAAGCTGGCGCGCGCCAGCTGGCCCGGCCTCAGGCCGTCCACCTCGCCCAGCTCCAGGTAGACCTTGGCCATCGGCATCGGCTTTTCGGCCTGGGAGATCACGATCACCTTTTGCACCGTCAGCCGCTGGCTGGTGGCGGCCACGTCGATTTCCACCGGCTCGTCCAGGTTGATGTCGCGCAGCTGCGAGCGCGGCACGGAGGCCACCACGCGCATGCGCGTCGGGTCGTACATGGTGACCAGGTGGCGGCCCGGCGCGACCGCCTCGCCCACCCGGGCGAAGGTGGCGGAAACGACGCCGTCGTAGTGCGCCGTGACGTCGGACTGGCCGATCCGCGCCAGCACCTGGCCGGCCTTGACGCGGTCGCCCGCCTTGACCAGCAGCGCGGTGACGTCGCCGGCGGAGTCGGCGCGCAGCGTGCACAGGCGCGCCGACTCCGTGTAGCCCTGCGCGCCGCGGTGGTCGATGGATTCCTGCGGCCCGGTCCGGGCGGCGGCCGCGACGGGCGCGGCGGCGGTGGCGCATGGCGGCGGCAGGGTCATAGCCGCGATGGCGCACACGGCGAGTCTGGCCAGCAATCGCGGGGCTGGCGCGCGTGAAGCTTGGAGCATGTCGGTCATCCCAAAAGCGTTGTCATATGCCTGGTCTCTGCCCGCGGGGGCGGCCAGCCAGATTGCCGAGCATACAAAACACTTGTGGAGAAATTGTGGGCGTCATGTCCGGAATGTGGATGGCGTTGCGTGTCTGCGTTACAATTTCCGTTTCAAAATAGAAATAAGGGGGCGCGATGAACAGCCCCGCTTCAATGCAGACGCTGCTGCGTTCCCTATGCCTGCTGCTGGCCTTGCTGGCGTTGCCGAACGCCATGGCCGCCCGCGCGGTGATGCGGTTTGCCGACAATCTGCCGCTGCGATTGGAGGGAAGGCTCGAATATCTGGAGGACGTGGCCGGCGCGCTCACGCTGGAGCGGGCGCGCGCCCTGCCGCCCGAACGCTACACGCCATTGCTCGACAGTAATTTCAGCAAGGGCTTTTCGGCCTCCACCTACTGGGTCCGCTTCACGCTGCGCAACCCGGGGCCGGACCCGGTGGACTGGGTGCTGCAGCACCGCCTGCCGTTCACCGACCACGTGCGCGTGTGGGTGGTCAGCGGCGGCCGGGTGCGGCTGGACGAACGGGCCGGCGACCGCACCCTGGCTGCGCGTCGCCAACTGCCGTCCCACCTGCCCAGCTTCCGCTACCTGTCCGCGCCCGGCGAGTCGGCCGAGGTCTACGTCCGTCTCGCCAACGAGCACGCGGCCGAGACGCAACTGGTGTTCCGGCTGGACACGCTGCAGTCCTTCATCGCCCACGCCGAGCGCGACGAGAACCGGCTCGGCATCCTGTATGGCGTGCCGCTGGCGCTGGCCTTCTCCTCGCTGGTGGGCGCGGCGGTGGCGCGCGACCGCCGCTTCTCCACCTACGCGCTGTACGCGCTGGCCACGGTGGCGGTGTGGATGGGCTTCAACGGCCACTTCGAGCGCTACCTGATGTTCGACGCGCCGGACCTGTTCAACAACCTGCTGCACGTGGTGATGCTGGCGCAGACCATCTTCCTGCTGCTGTTCGCGCGCGAATTCCTGCAGACCCGCGGCCGCATGCCGCGCTTCGACCGCCTGTTCCGGGCCATGATCCTGGCCGCCTGCGCCGGCATCGCGCTGCGCCTGTGCGGCGTGTTCACGCTGGTCACGCAGCTGACGCTGGCGCTGATGGCGCTGTCCTCGGTGACCACGCTGGCGGCCTGGCGCGCGTGGCGCATGGGCATGGAGCACGCGCGCTGGTTCTTCTTCGCGCAGCTGTGCAGCACGGTGCCGGTGGCGGTCGGCCTGGCGGGCGTGCGCCTCGGCCTGTACGCCTACGACGGCTTCGTCAACTTCCAGGGCATCTACTTCGCCGAGCTGCTGTTGCTGGCGGTGGCCCAGCACGACCACGTGCGCCGCACGCAGGACCGCCAGCGCAAGCTGGAGCGCGAGCACGAGCGCGCGCTGGCCGAGCGCAACGCCTTCCTGGAGGCGGAGATGGCCGCGCGCAGCGCCGCGCTGGCGGCGATGGAGCGGCGCGTGGCCTTCGTGGCGGAGGTGGGCGCCGTCACGCAGCGGGTGGCCGGCGGCGAGTTCTCCGCGCGCCTGCCGATGCCGGACGAGACCGCGCTGCGGCCGCTGGCCACCAGCGTCAACGCTATGGCCGAATCGCTGGCGCGGCTGGAGGGCGCGCGCCGCCACTGGATCGCCGAGATCAGCCACGAGCTGCGCACGCCGCTGGCGGGCCTGATCTGCGAGATCGAGGCCATGCTGGACGGCGTGCGCCCGCTCGGCCTGGCCCAGGTGGAGTCGCTGCACGGCACCGCGCAGCGCCTCACGCGCCTGGTGGACGACCTGCACGAACTGGCGATGAGCGATCTGCGTCCGCTCGGCTGCAAGTTCGCGCCGGTCGATTACCGGCAACTGATGACGGACCTGATGCCCCACTTCGGCGCCGAGGCGGCCAAGCGCGGCCTGACCCTGGCGCTCGAGTGCGAGCCGGGGCCGGCGCCGGCCATGTGGGACGGCGGCCGCGTCAATCAGTTGCTGATCAACCTGATCGCCAACAGCATCGCCTACACCGACGCGCCAGGCGCCATCCGCGTGCGCGCCACCGCGCTGCCGGAACGCGTGCGCATCGAGGTCGAGGACAGCGCGCCGGGCCTGGGCCGGGACGAGCTGGCGCGGGTGTTCGAGCCGCTGTACCGCGCGCAGGGCGCGCGCCGCCGCCGCGCCGACGGCAGCGGCCTGGGGCTGAAGATTTGCCGCGCCATCGTCGACGCCCACCACGGCACGATAGGCGTCAGCGCTTCCGCGCTGGGCGGGGTGCTGGTGCGCGTGGAGCTGCCCCTCGCGCCAGCCGGCGCCGCGGAGCCGGCGTGAACGACCCCGCCGCGGTCACACGCCCGTCACATCGCGCTGGCATGATGCCCCTCGTCGTTCAACTCTCCCATTGAATGTTTGGCCCGCGGCCGTTCCGGCGCGGGCCTTTTTTTCGCGCAACGCTGTGCCGCGTTCCGGCCCGCTGTGCCATGCTGTCGGCATGGCGAAACCACCCCTACCCGAAGGCCCGCCGCCGCGCCCCGTGAAGTCCTCCGCGGTGCGGCTGGGCAAGAAAATGTCGCTGGAGGACGCGTTCCGGCGCGTGGCGCTGAACTGCCTGGCGCAGATCGAGGCCAACGAGCCCGGCGTCCTGCTGGGCGACGTGGAAAGCCTGCACCAGATGCGGGTGGGACTGCGCCGCCTGCGCGCGGCGCTGGACCTGTTCCAGGACCTGCTGGCGCCCGGTCCCGCCCTGCAGGCCGAGCTGGACTGGCTGGCCGGCCAGCTGGGCGCGGCGCGCGACTGGGACGTGCTGGCCGGCTCCACGCTGCGCCTGCTGGAGCGGGACCGGGATTGGGGCGGCTTGCCGGCGCTGCGCGAAGCCGCGCTGCGGCGCGCCGGCGCGCTGCACGAGGAGGTCGCGGCGGCGTTGCGCGCGCCCCGCTACGCGCGGCTGATGGCCGAGCTGGGCGGCTGGCTGGACGGCCAGCGCTGGCGCCGGCAGGGCAGCGGGTCGGCGGCGGGGCGCTCCGCCGCGCTGCTGGACGCGCCCGCGCGCACCGGCCTGCAGCCCCTGCTGGAGCACGCGCAGCGGCGCCTGCGCAAGCGCGCCCGCAAGGCGGCCCAGGCCGGCGGGGAGGACGCCGCCGCGCGCCACCTGCTGCGCATCGCCGCCAAGAAGGCGCGCTACGCGGCCGAGTTCTTCCACGACCTGTTGCCGGGCAAGCGCGTCGAGCGTTACGTCGGCGCGCTGTCCGCGCTGCAGGACCGGCTGGGGGCGCTGAACGACATGGCGGTGGCGGACGGCTTGCTGAGCGAGTTCAGCGACGAGCCGGGGCTGGGCGAGCACGGCATCTATGCGCGGGGCTATCTGGCGGCGCTGTCCGGCCGGGAGGTCCGCAAGCTGCGCCAGCCGCTGAAGCGGCTGGGCCGGCTGCGCGCCATCCAGTGATGGCGCGCGGAGGGAGCGGAGAAGCGAGAGGAGCGGAGAAGCTGGAATTGGTGCCGGTATATTTCCCGACCGCCGGCGCCGGTAGAGCGGTCCGGAAGACCGCAATGTGTTCCCGCAATGTTTGCGGATGAACATCATCTTAGCGCGTGATTGTGACAACCGTTTGACCTGGCGCAAAGTATCCGGGGGTTGGCACGGGCGCCGCGGCTATTTGGTGACGCCGATTTTGGAACGGTCGATCGTCAGCGCGGCGGCCAGCACGATCAGCACCCCGTACACGATGGGTTCGTAGGCCGGATCGAGCCCGGCCGCCGCGATCCCGATCCGCAGCACGGTGAGGGTGAGCACGCCGGCCAGCGTGCGTCCCATGCCGCCCACGCCCCCGGTGATGGCGTTGCCTCCGATCAAAACGGCGGCGATGCTCGGCAGCAGCAGGCTATCGGCGATGGACGGGCTGCCGCTGTAGGTGCGCGCCACCAGCGCCATGCCGGCCAGGCCGGAAAACAGTCCCGAGAGCGTGAACGCGGCCAGCTTGACCCGGCCCACGCGCACGCCCGACAGCAGCGCCGCGCGCGGGTTGAGGCCGACGGCGTACACGCGGCGTCCGAACGCCAGCCAGCGCAGGCACGCCGCCAGCGCCGTCAGCGCCGCCAGGGCGAAGGCGAACGAGTGCGGCACGCCGAGGCTGGCCCCCTCCAGCCAGCCCACGGCGCCATAGCCGTCCGTCACGGGGATCGTCGCATGCCCGAGCGTCAGCGCGACGCCGGCGCAGATCGCGCCGCCGGCCAGCGTCACCACCAGCGACGGCAATTGCCCGCGCACGTGCGCCAGGCCCTGGCACAGGCCGATGGCCGCCGTCAGCGCCAGCACCGCCGGCACGGCGCCGGCGCCCATGCCGGGCAGGGCCAGCGCGAGCAGCACCGAGGCCAGCGCGGCCAGCGCGGCCATCGACAAATCGATGCCGCCCAGCAGGATCACCAGGGTCTGGCCGCCGGCCAGCAACAGCAGCACGCTCGATTCCCCGGCCATCATGCCCAGATTGTCGAGCGACAGGAAGGCCGGTTCCACCAGTCCCAGGCCCGCCAGCAGCGCCAGCGGCACGGCCAGCGGGATGGCCGCCGCGAGCGCGGGCGCCAGCGCCGGGCGCCGGGCGGCCGGGGCGGGCCCGTCCATCACAGCAGGCGCTCCAGCATCCGCCGCCCGGCCGCCGTCCCGTCCGAGCGCGGCAGGCGGCCAACCACCGCGCCGTCCCTCATCACCAGCACCGTGTCGCTCAGCGCCAGGGCCTCCTCCAGCGTGTCGGCCAGCAGCAGCACCCCGACGCCGCCCGCGGCCAGCTCGCCGATCAGCGCGAGGATTTCCGCGCGGGCGCCGACGTCGAGTCCGCGCGCGGGATGGTCCAGGATCAGCACCTTCGGGGGATGGACCAGCAGCCATTTGGCCAGCGCCAGCTTTTGCTGGTTGCCGCCACTCAAATGCCCGGCCGGCGCTTGCGCGTCGCGCGGCGTGATGCGCAGGCGCGCCATCCACCGTTCCACCAGCGCGCCCTCGCGGGCCCGGTCGATGAACGGGCCCCGCCGCAGCCGGTCCAGATGCGCCAGGCTCATGTTTTCCCGCACGCTCATCCCGGCGACGACGCCCTCGGCGCCGCGCTCGGCCGGCACATAGGCGATGCCGTGTCGCACCGCGTCGGCGGGTTCGTTCAGCCGGACCGGCCGGCCGTCCAGCGCGATCTCGCCGGCGTCGGGCGCCAGCGCGCCGAACAAGGTCAGGCACAGATGCTCGCGACCGGATCCCGCGCCGCCGACGATGCCCAGCACTTCGCCGGCGCGCAGCTCGAAGCAGACGTCGCGGTAGCGCGCGCCATGGCCCAGGCCATGGACCCGCAGCAGCGGCGGCGACGGCGTGGCGGGTGCGGCGCGGCGCGGGGCGGCGCCGGCCGTGGCGGCGCCGAGCATGAGCCGGCGCAGCGCGTCCGCGTCGCGGTCCGCGCCGGCGCGTTCGGCCACGCAGCGGCCCTCGCGCAACACATAGACCCGGTCGCACACGCGCAGCACCTCGTCGAGCCGGTGCGACACGAACAGCACCGAGGCGCGCTCGCGCAGGCCACGGATACGGGCCAGCGCGGTGTCGAGTTGCTCCGCCTCCAGCATGCAGGTCGGCTCGTCGAGCAGGATCACCGGCCGCTGGCGGGCGCGCTCCTCCAGCGTCAGGACCTTGGCCAATTCGACCACTTGCCTTTCCCCGAACGACAAGCCATCCGTCCGCGCCGACGGCGCGATGGCCGAGCCCAGCTTGCCGAGCTGCGCCGCCGCCAGTGCGTTCAGCGCCGTCCAGTCGTAGAACAGGCCGGCGCGCAGCGCCGCCCCCTCGTGGCCCAGCATGATGTTCTCGGCCACGCTCAGATTGGGCAGCAGCGATTGTTCCTGGAACACCATGCCGATGCCGGCGGCGGCGGCCGCCGCGCGGTCCCTCAGCGCCAGCTCCCGCCCGCGCAGCACGATGCGTCCACTATCCGGCTGGCACAAGCCGGCCATCACCTTCAGCAAGGTCGATTTGCCGGCGCCGTTCGCGCCGACCAGGCCGACCACCTCGCCCGCGCGCAGCTCCAGCGTGACCTCGTCGAGCGCCCGCACGCCGGCGTAGCGTTTGCTCACCCGCTCGACGCGCAGCACCGGCCCGCTCATGGGAGGGCGCTCACGCCACGGCGCGCAGGCGGCCGCGCAGATGCCAGGTCGCCAGCAGCGACGCCAGCAGGATGATGGCGCCTTGCACCGCCTTTTGCAGCTCCGGGGCGACGCCGACGAAGATCATGCCGTTGGCCAGCACCGCCAGGATCAGCACGCCCAGCGCCGAGCGCAGCACGCCGCCGCGTCCGCCGCCGAGCGGGGTGCCGCCTATCACCACCGCCGTGATCGTCGCCAGCGTCTGCCCGAGGCCGATATCGACGTGGCCCAGGCCGATCTGCGTCGACGCCAATATCCCGGCCAGCCCGGCCAGCAAGCCCGACAACGCGAACGCCGCCACCTTGTAGCGGTCCGCGGCGATGCCGGACTGGCGCGCCAGCGCCTCGCCGCCGCCGATGGCCACGCTGTAGCGCCCGAAGCGGGTGTAACGCTGCAGCAGGCAACCGAGCGCGACGACGGCGCCGGCGACCAGCGCCAGGTTCGGCACCGCCCCCGTGCGGCCCAGGCCGAAGCCGCGCATGCCCTGGTCCAGGATCAGCGGCGGCTGGCCGCCGGACAACAGCATGGCGGCCCCCAGCGAGGCCGACCAGACGCCCAGCGTGGCCATGAAGGACGGCACGCCCAGCCGCGAGACCAGCGCCCCGTTCAGCAGACCCAGCAGGAGACCGGGCAACAGCGCCAGCGCCAGCCCGGCGCCGCCCAGGTCGAGCGCGTTGCGGCTGTTGAGCACCAGCAGGGCCAGTCCCAGCGAGCAGGCCGCCATGACGCCCTCGAGCGCCAGGTCGATCGAGCCTTGCAGCACCACGAAGCTCATCCCCACCGCCAGGATCAGCGGCACGGCGCTGCGGTCGGCGATGGCCGCCAGGTTGTGCGCCGTGGCGAAGCGCGGCTCGGCCAGGCCGAAGCCGACGCACAACGCCAGCAGCGCCAGGCCCGGCCCCCACGGCCGCGGGCGGGCGGGGCTCAAAAGGCCGGGCCGGTGCTGCGTTTCCATAAATGCGCGCAATCCCATTCCGGGATGTAGGCCGACGGCGGCGGATCGCCGCGAAATTGCGCGGCGTTGTGTGGCGTGATGAGCTGTAGCTTCAGATAGAACTCGCGCCGGTCCCGGGGCCAGGCGGCCGGCGCGGGCGTTTGCCCGGTCAGCACGCACACGCCCATGGCCAGCCCGATGCTGCCCTGATAGTAGGCGTCGCTGGACACGGTCGCCCGCATCTCGCCCTTGACGATCGCCGCGATGGCCTCGGGTATGCCGTCCACCCCGACCACCGGAATCCGGCCGGCCAGCCCGGCCGCCCGCAGGGCCTCGAGGGCGCCCAGCGCCATGTCGTCGTTGGCCGCCCACACGCCCTTGATCCGCCCGCCATACTTGGCCAGCCAGGTCTGCATGACCGGGAAGGCCGCCGTGCGGTCCCAGTTGGCGGCCTGCTGGTCGAGCAGGCGCAGGCCGGGCCTGTCCTTGAGCACCTGTTGCAGGCCGGCGTAGCGCTTGCGGGCGGGATCCGTGTCCAGCCGGCCTTGCAGGGCCACGATGCCGCCCTCGCCCCCCATCGCGTCGGCCAGCGCGACGGAGATCGCCCGGCCCGCCTCCAGGCTGTCGACCGCCACGTGGGCGATCCATTGGCCGTAGCCGTCGAACGGATGCAGCCCCTCGCCGTGCGCCCAGTGCGTGACGATCCAGGCGCCCGCGCGCTGGGCCGTGTCGACCATGGGCTTGATGACGGGATCGGCGTTCGGTTCCACGTTGAAGACGGTGCAGCGCGCGTTGGTGGCCAGCAGGCCGCGCATCAGCGACACCTGCTTGGCCGAATCGCCGTGGTTCAGCTGCAACACGTAATTGCGTTCCAGGCCGGCCCAGCGGGCGAACATGCGGGCGCCCTTGTCCACATTGGCGTGGTAGGGCTGGGCGATCTCGCGCATGGAATTGACCAGCCGGATCTCGGATTTGTCGCAGGCGGCGAACGCGTGCGCGCACGCCAGCGTCAGCAACAAGCTCATCGCGTGTTTCATTCGCCTCGCCTGTCTCGGGTGATATCCCGGTGCAACTCGACTTATCCAAGCGACCGGACTATATTGCATGGTAGGACAACACTTTGTTTTGGACCAGCGGTTTGTGCGGCGGTTCGCGAACTTTGACGGTTTCACTGCGTCCAATCCAATGTGACACAAGCCGATCGATGAGCTCCAATTCAATATCGCAAAGTTGGCAATTCGACGCTATTTTGCGCGATGCCGACTACACCCTGTACCGGGTGCGCGCGCCGGACGGGGCGAAGCCGAGGCTGGCCAGGACGCCCGCTTCCGACGCGCCGGGCGCGGCCGGCGCGGCGCGGCTCGAACATGAATACGCGCTGCGCGACAAACTCGATCCGCAATGGGCCGTCTGTCCCCTGGCGCTGGTGCGCAGGGACGACCGTCCCATGCTGCTGCTGGCCGACCCCGGCGGCGAGCCGCTGGAGAATCTGCTCGGCGCCCCCATGGCGCCGGGCCTGTTTCTGCGCATCGCCGGCGCGCTGGCGGCCGCGCTGGCGGGGCTGCACCAGCGCGGCATCGTGCACAAGGACATCAAGCCGGCCAACGCCCTGGTCGACGTGGACGGCGGCGCGGCGCGCTGGATGGGCTTCGGCGTCGCCATCGTCCAGCCGCGCGAGCGCCAGCCGCTGGCGCGCCCGGAGGACGTGGCCGGCACCCTGGCCTACATGGCGCCCGAGCAGACCGGCCGCATGAACCGCTCGATCGACGCGCGCAGCGATCTGTACGGCCTGGGCGTGACCTTTTACCGCATGCTCGCCGGCGAGCTGCCGTTCACGGCGACGGACCCGATGGAACTGTTCCACTGCCACCTGGCGCGCCAGGCCGCGCCGCCCGCCGAGCGCGTGCCCGGCCTGCCGGCCGCGCTCTCGGACATCGTCATGAAACTGCTGTCCAAGGCGGCCGAGGAGCGCTACCAGACCGCCGCCGGCCTGGAGGCGGACCTGCGCCACTGCCTGCTGCAATGGCAGGCGCGGGAGCGGATCGAGCCCTTTGCGCTGGGCGCGCACGACGCCTCCGCCCAATTGCTGATACCGGAAAAGCTCTACGGGCGCGAGGGCCAGACCGGCGCGCTGGTGGCCGCCTTCGAACGCGTCGCCACCGCCGGCGCGCCGGAACTGGTGCTGGTGTCCGGCTATGCCGGCATCGGCAAATCCTCGCTGGTGGGCGAGCTGCACAAGGCGCTGGTGCCGCGCCGCGCGCTGTTCGCCACCGGCAAATTCGACCAGTACCAGCGCGACATCCCCTACGCCACGCTGAGCCAGGCCTTCCGCGCGCTGGTGCGGCAACTGCTGGGCCAGAGCGAAACCCGGGTGGCGCGCTGGCGCCAGCGGTTGCGGGCGGCCCTGGGCGTGAACGGGCAACTGGTGGTCGAACTGGTGCCCGAGCTCGAACTGCTGATCGGCCCGCAGCCGCCGGTCCAGGAGTTGCCGCGGCAGGACGCCCACCGCCGCTTCCAGACCGTGGTGCTGCGCTTCCTGGGCGTGTTCGCGCGGGAGCGGCATCCGCTGGTGCTGTTCCTCGACGACCTGCAATGGCTGGACAGCGCCACGCTGGAACTGCTGGAACAGCTGGTGACCCAGCCCGAGCCGCGCCACCTGCTGCTGATCGGCGCCTACCGCGACAACGAGGTCGACGAGCTGCATCCGCTGACGCGCACGCTGGACGCGATGCGCCGCGCCGGGCGGGTGCCGCGCCACGACATCGTGCTGGCGCCGCTGGCGCTCGACGATGTGGCGCGGTTGCTGTCCGACACCCTGCGCGGCGCGCGCCGGCCGGTCGCGCCGCTGGCGGCGCTGGTGCACGCGAAAACCGACGGCAATCCGTTTTTCACCATCCAGTTCATCGCCGCGCTGGCCGACGAGGGCCTGCTCGCCTTCGACCCGGCCGGCGCGTGCTGGCGCTGGGACGTGGCCCGCATCCGCGCCAAGGGCTACACCGACAACGTGGCCGACCTGATGCTCGGCAAGCTGCACCGCCTGGCGCCCGCCACCCGGTCGCTGCTGACCTTGCTGGCCTGCCTGGGCAGCGGCGCGGCGACCGCCGACCTGGGCCTGCTGCACGGCGCGGCGCCCGAGGCGGTCCACGCCACGCTGGCCGAGGCGGTGCGCTCCGGCTGCGTGCTCCGCTCGGACGACGGCTATGTGTTCCCGCACGACCGCGTGCGCGAAGCGGCCTATTCGCTGGTGGCGGCCGGCGAGCGGGCCGTGCTGCACCTGCGCATCGGCCGCCTGCTGGCGGCGCGCACGCCGCCGGGCGAGCTGGAGCGGCATGTGTTCGAGATCGCCAACCAGTTCAACCGCGGCGCCGGCCTGATCGATACCGTCGAGGAGCGCGAGCGCCTGGCCGAGCTCAACCTGATGGCCGGCCGCCGCGCCCAGGACGCCACCGCCTACGCGGCGGCGCTGGGCTTCCTGGCGGCGGGCTGCGCGCTGCTCGCGCCCGACGACTGGGAGCGCCGCCATCCATTGCGCTTCGCGCTGGCCCTGCGTCTGGCCGAGTGCGAATACCTGACCGGCGACCTGGCCGCGGCCGAGCGCCGCCTGTCGGAGCTGAGCGCGCGCGCCGCCGGCCGCGCCGAACTGGCCGCCGTCACCTGCGCCCTGGTCAACCTGTTCACCACGCTCGACCGCAGCGACCGCGCGGTCGAGGCCGGGCTGGACTACCTGCGCCGGGTGGGCGTGGACTGGGCGCCGCACCCGGCGCCGGACGAGGTGCGGCAGGAATTCGCGCGCATCTGGCTGCGCGTGGGCGAACGGCCCATCGAGGAGCTGGTCGACCTGCCGCTGATGCGCGACCCCGACGAGCAGGCCACCATGGACGTGCTCACCACCATCCTGCCGCCGGCCCTGTTCACCGACGAGAATCTGCTGGGCATGGTGGTGGGCCGCATCGCCAACCTCAGCCTGGAGCATGGCCACAGCGACGGGTCGTGCCTGGGCTATTGCTGGCTCGGCATGTTCCTCGGTCCCCGCTTCGGCGACTACCGGGCCGGCTTCCGTTTCGCCAAGCTGGGCCTGGACCTGGTGGACCAGCGCGGCCTGGGACGCTTCAAGGCCCGCGTGTATGTCCACTTCGGCAATGTGGTGGCGCCCTGGAGCCAGCCCTTCCAAAGCGGGCGCGCGTGGGTGCGGCGCGCCTTCGACGTGGCCAACGAGAACGGCGACCTCACCTTCGCGCTCTACAGCTGCAACCACCTGGTCACCAACCTGCTGGCCTGCGGCGAGCCGCTGGAGCAGGTCCAGCGCGAGGCCGAGCACGGCCTGGAGTTCGCCCGCAAGGCGCGCTTCGGCCTGGTCGTCGACATCCTCACGGGCCAGTCGCAGCTGATCCGCGCGCTGCGCGGCGTCACGCCCGAGCTCGCCTCGCTGAACGACGACGGTTTCGACGAGGAACGCTTCGAACGCCACCTGGAGGGCGATCCGCGCCTGGCGATCGCGGCCTGCTGGTACTGGATCCGCAAGCTGCAGGCGCGCTGCCTGGCCGGCGACCACGCCGCCGCCGTGGCCGCCGCGGCCAACGCCGAGCGGCTGCTGTGGACCTCGCCGTCGCACATCGAGGTGGCCGAATACCACTTCTACGCGGCGCTGGCGCGCGCCGCCCATTACGACCAGGCCGGCCGGGAGGAGCGCGCCCGGCACCTGACCGCGCTGGCCGCGCACCGCCGCCAGCTGGACGAGTGGCGCCGCGGCTGCCCGGAGAATTTCGCCACCCGCGCCGCGCTGGTGGGCGCGGAGATCGCCCGCATCGAGGGGCACGAGCTCGACGCGATGCGGCTCTACGAGCAGGCCGCGCGCGCCGCGCGCGACAACGGCCTGGTGCACAACCAGGCGCTGGCCTACGAGCGCGCCGCCGCCTTCCACCGCGCGCGCGGCTTCGAGCTGGTGGCCGACACCTATCTGCGCGAGGCGCGCGACTGCTATGCGCGCTGGGGCGCGGACGGCAAGGTGCGCCAGCTGGAGGCCCTGCACGGGTCCTTGCGGGCGCGCTCCGAGGCGCCGCCCGCCGCGCCGCTGGCGCAGCTCGACATGCTGTCGGTGGCCAAGGCCACGCAAGCCATTTCCGGGCGCATCGTGCTCGACGAACTGGTCGACACCTTGATGCGCATCGTGCTGGAGAACGCCGGCGCCCAGAGCGGCGCCATGCTGCTGGTGCGCGACGGCAAGCTGGCGCTGGTGGCCGACATCCACGTGGCGCGGCGCGACGTGAACGTGCGGCTGCGCCGCGGCGCCGAACAGGCGCCGGGGGAGTTGCCGGAAACCATACTCAATTATGTGCGGCGCAGCGGCGAAACCGTCCTGCTGGCGGACGCCGCGGCCCTGCACCCCTACGCCGGCGACGCCTATTTTTCCCGCCACCGGCCCAAGTCGGTGCTATGCCTGCCGATCGTGCGCCAGGGCGCCCTGATCGGTTTGCTTTACCTGGAAAACAACCTGGTCACGCACGCCTTCACCCCGGCGCGCGTGACCGTGCTGGAACTGCTGGCTTGCCAGGCCGCCATCTCGCTGGAGAACGCCCAGCTCTACACCGACCTGCGCGAGCGCGAGGCGCGCATCCGCCGCCTGGTCGAGGCCAATATCATCGGCATTTTCTTCTGGGATGTGCGCGGCGCCATCAACGACGCCAACGACGCCTTCCTCGACATGGTCGGCTACAGCCGCGACGACCTGCGGGCGGGAAAGCTGAGCTGGAGCGGGCTCACGCCGGGCGAATACAACGAACTCGACCGGATCAAGGTCGCCCAGCTGGGCACGGTCGGCGCCTGCGCCCAGTACGAGAAGGAATTCATCCGCAAGGACGGCGGCCGGGTGCCGGTGCTGATCGGCGGCACCATGCTGGAGGGTTCGCTGGAACAGGGCCTGGCCTTCGTGCTGGACTTGACCGAAAGGCGCCAGGCCGAGGCCGAACGGGCCGCCCGCAAAAGCGCGGACGCGGCCAACGCCGCCAAGAGCGCGTTCCTGTCCAGTATGAGCCATGAACTGCGCTCCCCCTTGAACACGCTGCTCGGCTTCGCCCGGCTGATGGAGCGCCAGCCCGCCTTGCCGGAGGAAACCAGGGCAGACCTGGCCATCATTTTGCGCAGCGGCGAACACCTGCGCGCGCTGATCAACCAGGTGCTCGACCTGGCCAAGATCGAGGCCGGCCGCATGGTGCTCGACATCGCCGATTTCGATCTGCACGCCATGCTCGACGAGCTGGAGGAGATGTTCGCCCTCAAGGCCCGGGGGCGCGAGTTGTCGCTGCGCTTCGAGCTGGACGGCGCGCCGCGGTTTGTCCGCGGCGATCCGCTCAAGCTGCGCCAAGTGTTGATCAACCTGCTCGACAACGCGATCAAGTTCACCGAGCGCGGCGAAGTGGCCCTGCGGGTGCGGACGCCGCCCGGGGAGGAGCGGCTGGCCTTCGCCGTCGCCGACACCGGCATCGGCATTTCCGCCGCCGAACTGGGCCAGCTGGGCACGGCCTTCGTGCGCGCGGGCGGCGCGCTGCGCGAAGGCACGGGCCTGGGCCTGGCCATCACCCGCAACTTCGTGCGCCTGATGGGCGGCGAACTGCTGATCGCCAGCGAGCCCGGCCGGGGCACCACCGCCGGCTTCAGCGTCGAGTTGCCGGCCGTGGGCGCCGAATCGGCCCTGGTCGAGCCGCTGCCGCGCCGGGTGGTGGCCCTGGCGCCCGGCCAGCCGCGCTACCGCGTCATGGTGGTGGACGACCGCGGCGAGGCGCGCCAGCTGTTGATGCGCCTGCTGGCGCCGCTCGGTTTCGAGGTGCGCGAGGCGTGCGACGGCCAGCAAGCGGTCGATCTGTGGCGCGCCTGGCCGGCGCACCTGATCTGGATGGACATGCGCATGCCCGTCATGGACGGCCGCGCCGCCACGCGCCGCATCAAGGCCAGTCACGGCGGCGCCGCCACCGTGATCATCGCGCTGACCGCCAGCAGCTTCGAGGAGGAACGGGCCGACATCCTGGCCGCCGGCTGCGACGATTTCCTGCGCAAGCCCTTCCATGAATCCGATCTGTTCGCGTTGATGCAGAAACATCTGGGGGTGCGCTTCATCCACCAGGAGGAGGAGGGCGGCGCCGCGGCCGCGCCGGCCGCGAGCCCCGACGCCGGGGCGCTGGCCGCGCTGCCCGCGGCGCTGCGCGGCGCCCTGGAGCAGGCGCTGGTCCAGCTCGACACGGCGGCGGTGACGGCGGCCATTGCCGAGGTCGGCGACGCGTCCCTGGCGCACGCGCTGGCGACGCTGGCCAACGAGTTCCAATACACTCGGATCTTGCGGCTGCTCCAGGGCGCCAATCAAAAGGAATTGCCGTGAGCGGCGCCCGCGACCGGCGACAGAAAGGTAGAACATGACTACGGCGAGCGACATCGCGCGGGACAATGTGGATCGGCCCCCCAGGGAGCGGATCCTGATCGTCGACGACACGCCCGCCAACCTGCGCCTGCTGAAGCATATCCTGGATGAGCACGGCTACAGCGTGCACCCCGCCAGCGACGGCGAAACCGCGCTGCGCTTCGTGCAATCGACGCTGCCCGACCTGATCCTGCTCGACGTGATCATGCCGGCCATGGATGGCTACACGGTGTGCGACCGCCTCAAGGCCGATGCCCGCACGCGCGACATCCCCATCATATTCATCAGTTCCGCCGACCAGGAACTGGACAAGGTGAAAGCCTTCGCCAGCGGCGGCGTCGACTACATCGTGCGCCCCCTGCAGGCGGAGGAGGTGCTGGCCAGGATCAAGACCCATCTGGCCTTGCGCCACCTGCGCAAGGGCCTGGAACAGCGGGTCCTGGAGCGCACCGCGGAACTGATGGAACGCACCGCCGAGCTGCTCGAGGCGAACGACAAGCTGCGGGCGGAAAACCTCGAGCGCAAGCAGGCCGAGGAGCGCATCCTCTACATGGCCCATTACGACGCCCTGACCGGCCTGCCCAACCGCGTGCTGTTCCAGGACCGGGTCACCCAGGCCATCGCGCAGGCGCACCGCAACGGCGGCCGCCTGGCGCTGCTGTTCATCGACCTGGATTACTTCAAGCACATCAACGATTCGCTCGGCCACCAGGTCGGCGACCGCTTGCTGCAGCTGGTCGCCGACTGCCTGCGGCAGTGCCTGCGCGAAGGCGACAGCGTGGCCCGCCTGGGGGGCGACGAGTTCGTCGTCAGCCTGATCCTGCTGCATGCCGGCGACGACGCGGCCTGGGTGGCGCAAAAGATCCTGGCGTCGCTGGACCAGCCCTTCGTCGTCGCCAACCATGAACTGCATGTCGGCGGCAGCATCGGCATCGGCCTGTATCCGGACGACGGCGACGACGTCGAGAGCTTGATGCGGGCGGCCGACGCCGCCATGTACGTCGCCAAGGAGAACGGGCGCGGCTGCTATCGGTATTTCACCCCGGCCATCAACAAACGCGCCCGCCAGCGCCTGGAACTGGGGACCCGGTTGCGCCGCGCCTTCGCGCAGGACGAATTGGCGCTGCACTACCAGCCGCAGGTGGACATGGAAAGCGGCCACATCTTCTCGGCCGAGGCCCTGCTGCGCTGGCGCCAGCCGGGCAAGGGGGGGCCGATCCCCTGCGGCGCCTTCATCGAAATCGCCGAGGAAACCGGTCTCATCCTGCCGATCGGGCAATGGGTGTTGCGCCAGGCCTGCCAGCAGCTCAGGCTGTGGCACGACGCCGGCCACGTCGCCATGCGGATCGCCGTCAATCTATCGCCAAGGCAATTTTATCAAGCCAACTTCCTGGCCTCGATCAAGGCGATCCTGGAGGAAACGGGACTGTCGCCCACCATGCTGGACCTGGAAATCACCGAGGGCGTGCTGCTGCAGCGCAGCGAGGACAACATCGCCACGCTCAAGGAACTGGGCAACATGGGCATCCAGCTGTCGGTCGACGATTTCGGCACCGGCTACTCGAGCCTGGGCTATCTGCAGCGCTTCCCGGTGCACGCGCTGAAGATCGACCAATCGTTCGTGCGCGGCATCGGCAGCAGCCCGGGCGACACCGCCCTGGTGACGGCCATCATCGCCATGGCGCAGAGCCTGCATTTGAAGGTGCTGGCCGAGGGCGTGGAATCGCTGGAACAGGTGCATTTCCTGAAGGCCCATGGCTGCCTCGCCGCGCAGGGCTATTACTACAGCAGGGCGGTCGCGGCGGACATCCTGGCTGGCTTGCTGCATGAGCAGGAAGTGTCGCCGACGCGTTGCGCGTGGCCCGGCAATGGCGAGATGCAGCGGGAGGAGGAGGAGTAGCCGGTGGTTGGCTGGCGTCGAGGGCATGTTCGACGGCCCGGGCACAGTCGGCAAGCTGGTTGTGGATGTGGCCCCGCCTTGACGGGGCGGAACGGCGGGACTAAGATTAATGACTTAAAAGTAAGTTAAGAGGGTCTCCCTATCCCTATGCAAGCCGATATCAAGCCACGCTGGGAGCGGCGCAAGGACGCCCGGCCGCAGGAGTTGCTGGCGGCCGCGCTGGATCTGTTCGTCGAACGCGGCTACGCCGCCACCCGCCTGGAGGATGTGGCGCGCCGCGCCGGCGTGTCCAAGGGCACCCTTTACCTGTATTTCGAAAACAAGGAAGACCTGTTCAAGGCCGTGGTGCGCGACAGCATCGTGCAGCCCCTCGGCCAGGCCGAGCTGGACTTCGCCGACGCCGACGGCCACAGCGCCGATCTGCTGCGCACCCTGCTGATGCGCTGGTGGGACAAGGTCGGCGCCACCCGCGCGGCCGGCATCGTCAAGCTGATGATGGCCGAATCCGGCAATTTCCCGGAACTGACGCAGTTCTATAACGAAGAGGTGATCGAACGCGGCAACGCGCTGATCGCCGGCGTGCTGACGCGCGGCGTGGCGCGCGGCGAGTTCCGTCCGGTGGACCCGGCGGTGATGATGCCGGTGCTGTCGGCCCCCATCCTGATGCTGATGATCTGGTGCCACAGCAGCAGCCCCTGCCTGGGGGCGCGGGTCGATCCGCGGCTGTTCCTGGCCACCTTCCTGGACAACGCGCTGCGCGGCCTGCGGCCAGATGGCGCGCCGGAGGGGGCGCCCTATGCCGCGCTCCCGGGGCCGTTGCCTGAAAAATAAGCAGCGCCGGTGGCTTTTCACGCTTTCAACCCCTCCAAACCGCGGACTGTCGCAATTTCCCGCTTTCCGGCGTCGATATCGTTAATATGCCCTCCTGACCGGTTCAACGATAAAATGTCGGATTATTTAATCCTTCACCGAGTTTAAAGATGAATATCGAACAAGCCCGCTTCAACATGATCGAACAGCAAATCCGCCCCTGGGACGTCCTGGACACGGACGTGCTGGACGTGCTGCAAGTCGTCAAGCGCGAGAATTTCGTCCCGGCCGCCTACAAGAACCTGGCGTTCGTGGACACCGAAATCCCGCTGGGCGGCGGCGAATTCATGCTCACTCCGAAACTGGAAGCGCGCATCCTGCAGGACGTGCAACTGAAAAAACACGAGAACGTGCTGGAAATCGGCACCGGCAGCGGCTACATGGCCGCCCTGCTGGCGCACCGCGGCCGCCACGTGACGTCGGTGGAGATCTCGCCCGAACTGAAGGCCTTGGCCGAGAAGAACCTGGCCGACAACGGCGTGGGCAACGTGACCGTGGAACTGGGCAACGGCGCGCAGGGCTGGGCCAACGGCGCCCCGTTCGACGTGATCGTCATCTCCGGCTCGTTGCCGGTGCTGCCGGAAGCCTTCCTCAAGCAGGTCAAGGTCGGCGGCCGCATCTTCGCCCTGGTCGGCGAGGCGCCCGTGATGTCGGGCCACCTGATCACGCGCACCTCGGACGCCGGCTACGACACCGTCAAGCTGTTCGAGACCGATGTCAAACCGCTGCAGTCGGCCACCACGCCGTCGCACTTCACCTTCTGAACGGGGCGGGGATCGCATGCAACATATCACTGCCCCCGAACTGGCCGCCTGGCTGGCCGATCCGGCCCGGCCCGGCCCCTTCCTGCTGGACGTGCGCGAAAACTGGGAATTCGAGACCTGCAATATCGCGGGTTCGACCCTGATGCCGATGAACTCCATCCCGGCCCGCATCGACGACCTCGACGAGGACGCCGAGATCGTCTGCATCTGTCACCACGGCGCGCGCAGCATGCAGGTGGCGGCGTTCCTGGAGCGCAACGGCTTCGGCAAGACGATCAATTTGACCGGCGGCATCCACGCGTGGGCGGTGCAGGTCGACCCGGCCATGCCGAAATACTAGAGACAGATCCCATCCACTTTTAGATGACTCCAACGGAGAACGCAATGCAGAAACCCCTTATCGCCTTGCTGATCAGCAGCGCGCTGTTGACCATGAACGCACAGGCGGCCGACCTTATCCAAGTGTATCAGCAGGCGCTCGCCAACGACGCCACGTTCGCCGGCGCGCGCGCTGCACTTGCTGCGGGTCAGGAGCGGACGACGCAGGGGCGTTCCCAGTTGTTGCCGGTCATCGGCCTGGGCGGTTCCAGCACCAAGAGCAGCGGCGATTTCGATTCCAAGAGCGCGTTCGCGACCGACCGTTCGCTGGACAGCTCGAACAACCGCTACGCCCTGCAGCTGACCCAGCCGCTGTTCCGCTGGGACCGTTGGGAAAGTTACCAGCAGAGCAAGCTGAGCCAGGCGACCACGGAGGCGGCGTTCGCCCAGGCCCAGCAGGACCTGATCACCCGCGTGGCGCAGGCCTATTTCGACGTGCTGACCGCGCAGGACAACCTGGCCTCGATCCAGGCGCAGAAATCGGCCACCACCGAGCAGCTGGCCTCGGCCAAGCGCAACTTCGAGGTCGGCACCCAGACCATCACCGACACGCACGAGGCGCAAGCGGCGTACGACCTGGTGGTGGCGCAGGAATACGCCGCCATCAACGACCTCGAGGTCAGGCGCAGCGCGCTGCAGCAGATCATCGGCCAGCCGGCCGGCGCGCTGGCCACGCTGCGTCCGGGCGTGAAGATCGCGTCGCCGGAACCGGCCGCGATCGAACCGTGGATCGCGTCGGCCGAGGAGTCGAACTACTCCGTGGTGGGCGCCAGGCTGAACCTGGAAATCGCCAAGCGTGAAATCTCGCGCCAGCGCGCCGGCCACCTGCCGACCCTGGACCTGACCGCCAGCAAGGGCCGCGACAGCACCACCGCCAGCGGCATCAACAAGGTCGGCCAGATCGGCGTGACCTGGACCGTGCCGATCTTCAGCGGCTACTACGTGACCAGCAAGGTGCGCGAATCGATCGCGCTGGAAGACAAGGCCCGCAACGACCTGGAGGCGACCCGCCGCGCGGTGTCGCAGGGCGCGCGGACCGCCTACCTGGGCGTGAACAGCGGTCTGGCGCAGGTGCGCGCGCTGGAGGCGGCGGAGGTGTCGAGCAAATCGGCGCTGGATTCGAACAAGCTGGGCTACCAGGTCGGCGTGCGCATCAACATCGACGTGCTGAACGCCCAGCGCCAGCTGTACTCGACCCAGCGCGACCTGTCCCGCGCCCGCTACGAGACCATCATGAACGGCCTGCGCCTGAAAGCGGCCGCCGGCACGCTGAAGGAAGCGGACCTGCAGCCGATCAATGAACTGCTGGTGAGATAGGGCGAGGGCGATCAGCCCCGGTAGTCGGAAGCGCGCGGGCCGGCGCGCATCCGGCGGCCTGCGCTTCGCTTACGCCGCCCTACGGAAGCCATCCCCGGTTTTCTAGCGCAAGCCGCCGCCCTGGCCGTCGAAGCTGCGTTCGATCAGCTCGATCTTGTAGCCGTCCGGATCGGTCACGAAGGCGATCACGCTGGTGCCGCCCTTCACCGGACCCGGCTCGCGCGTGATGTTGCCGCCGCTGGCGCGCACCGCGTCGCAGGCGGCGTAGATGTTCTCCGCGCTCACCGCCAGGTGGCCGTACGCCGTTCCCATCTCGTATTTGTCCACGCCGTGGTTGTAGGTCAGCTCCAGTTCCGCGTGCTCCGGGTTCGATCCGTAGCCCAGGAAGGCCAGCGTGTACTTGTATTCCGGATTGTCGCTGGTGCGCAGCAGCTTCATCCCCAGCACCTTGGTGTAGAAATCGATGGAGCGCTGCAGGTCGCCGACCCGCAACATGGTGTGCAGTATGCGCATGGTGTACTTTCGTCAGTGGGCAAAAAAGGCATTGTATGCGCTTTGCGCGAAATCCGTTTGACACGCCGGCTGGATGTGGCAACGTTAACTCATCGCATGAATCGAGGAGACAGACGTGCCGCAAAACCGCCGCCGCTTCCTGGGCCAGGCCCTGGCCGCAGGCCTGATGGGAACCATGCCGCCGCTGCTGCGGCAGGCGCTGGCCGTGCCCGCGCACCGCGCCAGCGGCACCATCGAGGACGTGCGGCACGTGGTCATCCTGATGCAGGAAAACCGCTCCTTCGACCATTATTTCGGCACCTTGCCCGGGGTGCGCGGCTTCGGCGACCGCTTCACGATTCCGCTGCGCGACCGCACCGTCTGGCAGCAGAACAACGGCCGCCGCACCGTCATGCCCTATCACCTGGACCAGGAGGCGGGCAACGCGCAGTGCGCGCTGGACCTGCCGCACACCTGGCCGGACGCGCAGGCCGCCTGGGACGACGGCCGCATGGGCTTCTGGCCGCGTTCCAAGACCGACGCCTCCATGGCCTACTACACGCGCAAGGAACTGCCGTTCCAGTTCGCGCTGGCCGACGCCTTCACCTTGTGCGACGCCTATCACTGCTCGCTGCAGGGCGGCACCAATCCGAACCGCCTCTATCTGCTGACCGGCACCAACGATCCCGCGGGGCGCTACGGCGGTCCCGCCATCGACAACCGCATGGAGGGCCTGGGGCCGCCGGAGCAGGGCTTCACCTGGACCACCTACGCCGAGCGCCTGGAGCAGGCCGGCGTGAGCTGGAAGGTGTACCAGGACATGAACGACAACTACGACTGCAACCTGCTGACGGTGTTCCGCAACTTCCGCGAGGCGCACCTGAGCCGGCCGCACGCGCTGGCAGAGAAGGGGCTGGACACCACGCTGCGCGACGCCAAGCTGCAAGGGCTGAGGGACGACGTGGTGGCGGGCCGGCTGCCGCAGGTGAGCTGGATCGTCGCGCCGCGCCTGTATTCCGAGCATCCGGGGCCGTCCACGCCGGTGCAGGGCGGCGCCTACACGCGGATGGTGCTGGAGGCGCTGCTGGCGGACCCCGTCGTCTGGAGCAAGACCGTGTTCCTGCAAATGTACGACGAGAACGACGCCTTCTTCGACCACATGCCGCCACCCGCCGCGCCGGCCGAGAACCGCGACGGCAGCCGCGCGGGCAAGTCCACCGTGGACTACGCCGCCGAGTGCCATTCGGACGGCAAGCTGTATGGCCTGGGGCCGCGCGTGCCCATGCTGGTGATTTCGCCGTGGAGCAAGGGCGGCTGGGTCAATTCGCAGGTGTTCGACCACACCTCGGTTCTGCGCTTCCTCGAAACGCGCTTCGGCGTGCAGGAGCCGAACATCAGTCCCTGGCGGCGCGCCGTGTGCGGGGACTTGAGCAGCTGCTTCGACTTCCGCACGCCCGACGCGGCGCCGCCGGCGCTGGTCCCGCGCGACCAGGCCTGGGCCGACGCGTGGCGCCGGGAGCAGCGCGCGCAAGTCGGTATCGACGTGCCGGCCGAAAGCGGGCAGCGCGCGCCGCGCCAGCCGCAAGGCGAGCGGCCGTCGCGCGCCTTGCCGTACCGGCTGGAGGTGGCGTCCGACGTGATGGACGCCGCCGTGTCGCTGCGCTTCCTCAACACCGGCGCGGCGGGCGCGGTGTTCCACGTGTACGACAAGCTGCACCTGGAGCGCTTCCCGCGCCGCTACACGGTGGAGGCGGGCAAGTCGCTGTCGGACGTGTGGACGCCGGTGCCGCGCGACCAGGGCAAATACGACCTGTGGGTGCTGGGACCGAACGGCTTCCACCGCCAGTTGCAGGGAGCGGTGGGCGGGCAGGGCGGGGCGCTAGCGATGTCGCTTGAGGGATACGGCAGCGGCCTGCGCCTGACCCTGCGCAACGACGGCGTCGCCACCCGCGAGGTGGCCCTGCGCAAGCTGGCCTATGGCGACGCGCCCGTGCAATTGCGCACGCTGGCGCCGGGCGAAAGCGCGCGCATCCTGCTGCCGCTGGAGGCGCAGCGCCACTGGTACGACTACAGCGTGCAGAGCGGCGACTGGCTGCGGCGCTTCGCCGGCCGCCTGGAGACGGGCCGCGACGGCGTCAGCGACCCCGCGATGGGCGAGGCCTGAGCCGGCCCGCGCGGCCAGGCGGCGCGGCCGTTGGCGCGGCCAGCGGCGCCTCCAAGCCCGCGCTCAGCGGCAGACGGGCAGCGGCACCGACACGGCCTGTCCGGCATAGTCGACCAGCTGTCCGCCTTTCCCGGCCGTGCCGGCGCCGCACACCACCTTGAACCGCTGCTTGCCGCTCATGCCGGGGAAGCTGCCCTGGCGCGCGCCGATGGTGAGCACGCGCCGCTTGTCGTCCCAGCCCAGCATGGTGGTGGCGTGCTGGCCCTGCTCGTAGCCGTAGCCGTCGCCCTGGTCGTCATAGAGTTCGAACCGGCCGTCCGCGCCCGGATAGACGCGCAGTTCGACGGGCTCGCCGCTGGCCTGGTCGGCGTACTGCTTGACGGGGCCGAGCGGCACGATGCCGCCCGCGCGGGCATACACGGGGATGGTGGCGATGTCCGCCTTGGCCGCCACGTGCCTGCCGCCCTCCAGCCTGGCCCCGGTCCAGAAGTCATACCACGCGGTGCCGGCCGGCAGGTAGACCATGCGCTGCTCGGTGGCCGGCCGCGTCACCGGATTGACCAGCAGCGCCTTGCCGAACATGTACTGGTCCTTGATGGACAGCGCGTTGCGGTCGCCCTGGAAGTCCATCGCCAGCGGCCGCATCATGCTGCCGTCGCGGCGCGTCACGTCCCAGGACAGCGAATAGATATAGGGCAGCAGGCGGTAGCGCAGCTTGTCGTAATCGAGCAGGACGCGCTGCGTCGGCGTGGGGAACCGCCACATCTCCTTGCCCTCGCCGGTGCCATGCACGCGGAACATGGGGTTGAACACGCCGAACTGGTACCAGCGCGTGAACAGTTCCGCGTAGGCCGGGTCGCTCGGCTTGCCGCCGAAGAAGCCGCCGATGTCGGCCGACCAGTAGGGGATGCCGCTCAGGCTGAAATTGAGGCCGGCCGGGATCTGGCGCGCGAAGGTGTCCCAATCGCCATGCGTGTCGCCGGACCAGGTGATGGCCGCGTTGCGCTGCTGGCCGGCGTAGGCCGAGCGGGTCAGGATGAAGGCGCGCTTTTCCGGCATGTCGCGGCGGGCGCCGTCGTGCACCGCCGTGGTGTGCAGCAGCGGGAAGGAGTTGTAGACCTCCGCGCCCGGCCCCTGCGCGGTGCGCACCTGCCGCAACTGCCCCCAGTCGCCGCCCAGTTCCGTTTCGGCGCCGTCCAGCCACCAGCCGTCGAAGCCCAGGCGGCCCAGGCGCCGCATGATCTGCTTCCAGTACACGTCGCGGCCGGCGGGCGACCAGGCGTCGTACCAGCGTCCCTGGCCGGCCGGGTACACGTTGGGGTAGACGGTGGGGAAGGCCGCGCCCACGGCGTCCAGTTCCGCGAGGTGCTTCAGACCCAGGTCGAAGCGCGGCCACACCGAGATGATCACGTGGGTGTTCGCCGCGTGCAGCGCCTTGACCATGCCGGCCGGGTCGGGGAAGCGCGCGGCGTCGAATTCGTGGCTGCCCCAGCCGTCCTTGCCCCAGTACTGCCAGTCCTGCACCACCGCGTCCAGCGGGATGCCCAGTTCGCGATGGCGCTTGGCGACGGACAGCAGTTCCTCTTGCGTTTGGTAGCGTTCCTTGGATTGCCACAGGCCCCAGGTCCAGCGCGCCATCATGGGCGCGGCCCCGGTCAGCGCGCGGTAGCCGCCGATCACCTGGTCGATGGTGGGGCCGTAGATGAAATCGTAGTCGATGCCGTGGCCCGCCTCGGAGCGGAACACCAGCTGTTCGGCGCTCTGCGGAATGGCGACATCCACTTCGGTGACCGAGGCGTTGTTCCACAGGATGCCGTAGCCCTTGGACGACACCAGCATGGGCACGCCCACGTCGCGGTTGGCCTGCTGCAGGCGCACGGTGTTGGAGCGGTAGTCCAGGTATCCGCTCTGGTGCTGGCCCAGGCCGTAGACCGCGTCCTCGTTATGCAGCGCGAAGGTCTGCCTCAGGGCGCCGCCTTCCCGCGGCGGCAGCACGCGCGGACGCGCGCCGGCCTCCTCCAGCACGGGCTTGCCCGCCGCGTCCAGGAAGGCGATGGCGCCGCTGGCCTTGTTGATCCGGACCTGCACGGCGGCCGTCGCCAGCGTGACCGTGTCGGCGGTGGACGAGGTGGTCCACGCCACGGCGGAAGGCTTGGCGATGACGGCCGGGTTGTAGGAGCCGGCCCAATCCTTGTCGCGGTGGTAGCGCACGTGGATGACGCGCTCCGAACGCGGCTCGATCGACAGCGTGCCTTCCGCCGTCCGGACGCTGATGCCCGCCGCCGACCGTTCCACGCCGGCGACGGCCAGGCTGGCCGTGGCGGCCGAGGCGTCGTCGGCGGCGGCGAACGCCGGCGCGAGCAGGGCCGCCGGTAAAAAGAGGTGTGAAATCAGTGTCGCGAGCAGGGTTCGAGCCATGGTGTCTCCAATTTTATTGGAGCCTAGTATGTCCGAGCCGCTGTCCGCGGTCCAATCACGGTTTTTGTGTTATCGATACCAATTCGAGTATCCGGGCCCCGTCACAGTGGCAGCGCGGTCTCGTATTTCACTTCGCGCAGCGCCACGCTGGTGTTCACGTTCGACACGCCGGGCAGCTTGAGCAGCACGTTGTGCAGGAAGTCGTGATAGGCGTTCATGTCCCGCACCACCAGTTTCACCATGTAGTCCGAGGTGCCGGTGACCTCGTAGCATTCCATCACCTCGGGCCTGAGCTGCATGGCGTTCTCGAAGCCGGCCACCACGCCGGCGTCGTGCCGCGTCAGCGAGATGTGCAGCAGGCACACCTGCGACAAATCCACCCTGCGCCGGTCCACGATGGCCGCGTAGCGGCTGATCACGCCTTTCTCTTCCAGTTCCTTCTGGCGGCGCCAGCACGGCGTGGCGGACATGCCGATTTTCTCGGCCAGCTCGTTGGTCGAGATGCGGCTGTTTTGTTGCAATTCGCTAAGTATTTTGAGCGACGCCGCGTCAAAAGTGGAATTTTCCATGTAAGCCCAAAAATAAGAATGCTGTACTTTTCCGGGGGGCTTTTCCCTTGATACAGGAATAATATTTCCCACCCCGAACCCTACCATTTACCCACTGATACTACAGGCGATGTGCCTGCCTATACAAGCTGGAAACGGAGATAAAAATGGGTTCGATGAACGACGCCGGCGGGCTGGCCCCCACACCGGAACAACCGGCCTTGGCCGACCCGGCCTACCGGCTGGATGACAATATGCGCCGCGACAGCGGCCGGGTTTTCATCACCGGCACGCAGGCGCTGCTGCGCATGGCGCTGATGCAGAAAACCGTCGACGAGCGCCAGGGCCTGCACACGGCCGGCTTCATCAGCGGCTACCGCGGCTCGCCGCTGGGCGCGGTGGACCAGGAGGCCTGGCGCATCGCCCCGCTGCTGAAGGAGCGCGGCATCGAGTTCCTGCCCGCCATCAACGAGGACCTGGGCGCGACCGCCGTGCTGGGCACGCAGCAGGTGGAATCGGACCCGACCCGCAAGGTCGAGGGCGTGTTCGCCATGTGGTACGGCAAGGGCCCGGGCGTCGACCGTTCCGGCGACGCGCTCAAGCACGGCAATGTGTACGGCTCCTCGCCGCACGGCGGCGTGCTGGTGGTGCTGGGCGACGACCACGGCTGCGTGTCGTCGTCGATGCCGCACCAGAGCGAGCAGGCGCTGATGGCCTGGTCCATGCCGGTGCTGAATCCCGCCAACATCGAGGAGTATTTCGAGTTCGGCCTGTACGGCTGGGCGCTGTCGCGCTTCTCCGGCAACTGGGTGGGCTTCAAGGCCATCTCGGAAACCGTGGAGGGCGGCGCCGTGGTCGAGCTGCCCGCGCCGCACGACTACCTGGTGCCCACCGATTACCGCTACCCGGAGGGCGGCCTGCACTACCGCTGGCCGGATCTGCCCAGCCTCGCGCTGGAGCGGCGCCTGGCGGCCAAGCTGAACGCCGTGCAAGCCTTCGCCCGCGTCAATTCCATCGACAAGCTGGTCGTGAAGGCGCCCGCCGCGAAGCTGGGCATCATCAGCGCCGGCAAGGCCTACCTGGACTTGCTGGAGGCGCTGCAGCGCATGGGCGTCGGCTTCGACCTGATGGAGCAGCTGGGCATCCGCCTGTACAAGCCCGGCATGACCTGGCCGCTGGAACGCGGCCGGCTGCTATCCTTCGCCGAGGGCCTGGAGCAGGTGCTGGTGGTGGAGGAGAAGGGGCCCGTCATCGAGGACCAGCTCAAGGGCATGCTGTACAACCTGCCCGCCACCACCCGGCCCGTCATCCTCGGCAAGACCGACGCCGGCGGCGAACCGCTGCTGTCCGCGCTGGGCGAGCTGCGCCCGTCGCGCATCGCGCCCGCGCTGATACGCTGGCTGGCGCCGCTGATGCCGCAACTGGGCCTGGAGCGCCAACTGCCGTCGTTCTGCGCGGCCGAGCCGCTGTCCAACGGCGCGGACGCGGTCAAGCGCACGCCGTACTTCTGCTCCGGCTGCCCGCACAACACCTCCACCAGGCTGCCCGAGGGCAGCCGCGCGCTGGCCGGCATCGGTTGCCACTTCATGGCGACTTGGATGGAGCGCGACACCTTCAACCTGACGCAAATGGGCGGCGAGGGCGTGACTTGGGTGGCGGCCTCCCGCTTCGTCGGCGAGCCGCACGTGTTCCAGAACCTGGGCGACGGCACCTATTACCACTCCGGCTACCTGGCCGTGCGCCAGGCCATCGCCGCCAACACCAATATCACCTACAAGATCCTGTACAACGACGCCGTCGCCATGACGGGCGGCCAGCCGGTGGACGGCGGCCTGAGCGTGCCGCAGATCGCGCAGCAGGTGACGAGCGAGGGCGCCGCGCGGGTGGTGGTGGTGACGGACGATCCGGCGCGCTACGAGGGCGTGACCTTGCCGGCCGGCGTGCCGGTGCGCGACCGGAGCGAGCTGGACCTGGTGCAGCGCGAGCTGCGCGAGATCCGGGGCGTGACGGTGCTGATCTACGACCAGACCTGCGCCGCCGAGAAGCGCCGCCGCCGCAAGCAGAACAAGCCCGGCAAGACCGTGTTTCCCGACCCGGCGCGCCGCATGATGATCAACCCCGCCGTCTGCGAAGGCTGCGGCGATTGCGGCGTGCAGTCCAACTGCCTGTCCATCCTGCCGCTGGAAACGGAGCTGGGCCGCAAGCGCGCCATCGAGCAATCGTCCTGCAACAAGGACTACTCCTGCGTGGAGGGCTTCTGCCCCAGCTTCGTGTCCGTGCTGGGCGGGACGCTGAAAAAGCCCGCCGCCGCCAGGGTGTCGCTGGCGCAGCTGGAGGAGATGCTGGCGCCGCACCCCTTGCCGCCGGCCTATGATTTCGCCAAGCCCCACGAGATGCTGGTGGCCGGCATCGGCGGCACCGGCGTGGTGACGCTGGGCGCGCTGATCACGATGGCGGCGCACCTGGAGGGCAAGGGCGCCTCCGCGCTGGACTTCATGGGCTTCGCGCAAAAGGGCGGCGCCGTGATGTCGCACGTGCGCGTGGCCGCCTCGCCCGCGCTGCTGAACCAGGTGCGCATCGACCTGCGACAGGCGGACGCCGTGCTGGCCTGCGACCTGGTGGTGGCCGCCATGCCGGACGCGCTGTCCGTCATGCGCCGGGGCCACACGCGAGTGGTGGCCAACGACCGCGAGACGCCGACCGCCGAGTTCACCCGCGATCCGGACGCCGGCGTGGACAAGGAAGGCCTGCTGGAGAAGATACGCCACGCGTCCGGCGATGAGGGAACTTACACGCTGAACCCGGCCGACCTGGCGACCCGCGCGCTGGGCGAGCAGATCACCGCCAACATCGTCATGCTGGGCTACGCCTGGCAGCGCGGCCTGGTGCCGGTGGGGCTGGCCGCGATGATGCGCGCGATCGAGCTGAACAACGTCGCCATCGACCTCAACAAGCGCGCCTTCATGCTGGGCCGCCTGGCCGCCGCCGACGGCGCCGCCATCGACCGCCTGGCGCAGCCGGCGCAGGTGATCCAGTTCGCCGCGCCGAATTCGCTGCCGGAGATGGTGGCGCTGCGCGCCGGCCTGCTGACGGCCTACCAGGACCAGCGCTACGCGGAGCGCTACCAGGCGCTGGTGCGCCTGGTGGAGGAAAAGGAGCGCGCGCTGGAGGGGCCGGACTCGAGACTGGCGCTGAGCAAGGCCGTGGCGCGCAGCCTGTACAAGGCGATGGCGTACAAGGATGAATACGAGGTCGCGCGCCTGCACGCCGATCCGTCCTTCCGCGAGCAGATCGCCGGCCAGTTCGAAGGGGACTACAAGCTGCAATTCCACATGGCGCCGCCGCTGCTGCCCAAGCACAAGCCGGGCACGGACATTCCGGCCAAGCGCGCGTTCGGCGCGTGGCTGATGCCGGTGATGGGCGCGCTGGCGAGGTTCAAGGGCCTGCGCGGCACGGCGCTGGATGTGTTCGGCTACACGGAGGAGCGCCGGCGCGAGCGCGCGTGGCGCGACCAGGTCATGGCGCTGGTGGAGGAACTGGCGGCGGGGCTGAACGCGGACAACAAGCCGGTGGCGCTGAAGCTGGCGCAGGTGCCGGACAAGGTGCGCGGCTACGGCCACGTGAAACTGGCCGCGATGGACCAGGCGCTGCGCGAACTCGAAACGCTGCGCCCGCAAATGAAGGCGCGCCCCGCCACCGTCACGATGATGAGGCGCGCCTGAGAGTAATCACCGGCCGATCCCGCAAGGGCGGAGTAGCGCCACGCGCTATTCCGCCGGATGCGGGCTGGCCAGCGCCCGCGAACTAGTACTTCTTGCCGGTGTAGGTGTCGTCGTCATCCAGCCGCCCGCTCTGGCTGGACAGGCCGCCGCCCTGGCCCACGTTGCCCTGGCCGCCCTGGTAGCCGCTGCCGCCGCTCTGCATCGTGCTGGTGCCCTGGCCCATCACGCTGCCGGTCGAGGTGCGGTAGCCGGCGTCCGGCTGGGTGCCGTAGAAGCCGTGGATCTGGGTGCTGAACTCGGCGCTGGCCATGTCCGGCCAGCGGTCCTTGTCGAAGCCCGGCGCGCTCTCCAGCCTTTCCTTGCTGATGTCCAGGATGAAGCGCTTGTTCACCGTGTCCAGCTCCAGGCTTTGCCATGGCACGGCGAACAGCTTGTCGCCCATGCCCAGGATGCCGCCGAACGACAGCACCGCGTAGGCGATGCGTCCGCTTTGCATGTCGATCATGATTTCCTTGATGTCTCCCAGGTCCTCATCCATGCGGTTGTAGACATCCTCACCCATCAGGGTGTCCGCGCCCATCAGGCGCGGGCCGGGCCCGTCGTCGATGTCACGGTCGCGGTAGATGCCAAAGGTGTCTCGGTCCAGATAGCTCATCATAGTCTCCTTGAGTAATGTGATGCCGGCGGTTCAGCTTCCCTTCGGCGTGACGCGCCAGACGATGTTGGCCACATCGTCCGCCACCAGCAATGCGCCAGCCTTGTCGATCGCCACGCCCACGGGCCGGCCCTGGGCCTTGCCGTTGGCGTTGAGGAAGCCGCTCAGGATGTCCCGCGGCGGCCCGGATGGCTGGCCGTTCGCGAACGGCACGAACACCACCTTGTAGCCGCTGTGCGGCTTGCGGTTCCACGAACCGTGCTGGCCGATGAAAGCGCCGTTCTGATAGCTCGCCGGGAACAGCTTGCCCTCGTAGAACGCCAGTCCCAACGACGCCGTGTGCCCGCCCAGCGCATAGTCGGGCGCGATGGCTTTCGCCACCAGGTCCGGCTGTTGCGGCTTGACGCGCGTGTCCACGGTCTGGCCGTAATAGCTGTACGGCCAGCCGTAGAATCCGCCCTCCTTCACCGAGGTCAGATAGTCGGGCACCAGGTCGTTGCCCAGTTCGTCGCGTTCGTTGACCACCGTCCACAGCGCCTTCGATTGCGGCTGCCACGCCATGCCGTTCGGATTGCGCAGGCCGGTCGCGAACAGGCGCGCCTTGTTGGTGGCCAGGTCCAGCTGCCAGATGGCGGCGCGGCCCTCCTCCTTGTCCATGCCGTTCTCACCGATGTTGCTGTTCGAGCCCACGGTGGCGTACAGGTATTTGCCGTCCGGGCTGGCGATGATGTTCTTGGTCCAGTGGTGGTTCAGCGGCCCGCCGGGCAGGTCCATGACCTTCACGCCGGGCGCGGTGATCGCGGTCTGTCCCTCCTCGTAGGGGAACTTGAGCACCGCGTCGGTGTTGGCCACGTACAGGCTCTTGCCCACCAGCGCCACGCCGAACGGCGAGTGCAGGTTCTGCAGGAAGACGGTGCGTGTCCTGGCCGCGCCGTTGGCGTCGATGTCGCGCAGCAGGGTGATGCGGTTGGCCGGCGGCGTCACCGCGCCCGCCTTCTTCATCTGCGATTTCATGATCGCGCCCTTGATGCCCTTGCCGTCCTCCGGCTTGGGCGGCGCGTTGGTCTCCACCACCAGCACGTCGCTGTTGGGCAGCACGTACACCCAGCGCGGATGGTCCAGCTCGCGCGCGTACGCCTTCACCGTGAAGCCCTCGGCCGCGATCGGCGTCGCGTCGCCCTGGAAGCGCTCCACCGGCGCCACGTTCACCGTGGGGATCAGCTTCTTCTCCGGTTTCGGCAGCGCCGGGTTGGGGCCGTAGCCGGTGGGATATTGGGCGGCGGCGCCGTGGGCGATGGCGCACAGCATGGTGCAGGCGAGGATGCGTTTCATGCGGGGCTCTCCGTGGGTGGGTCCTTCGGTCAGTCGCGTTTGCTTCCCGGTTGCGGCTTGGCCTGCGCGGGCGGGCGCGGCTGCACTTTCTCCACGCCGCGCACGCCGTGCAGGTCGGTGTCCACCAGGCCCTGCTCGATGTCGCTGGCGGCCTGCTGTATCACGCTGCGCTCCTTGGGCGGATGGCCCTCGGGCGACTCGTCGCGCTCGTGCGGCAGGCGCTTGCCGCCGTCGCTGCGCGCCGGCTGGTCCGTGTTGATCTTGCGGTCTTTGGCTTCGGTAACCATGGTTGCCTCTCTAGTCTGCTCGCGGCCATCATAGTCCGCGCCCGTGAACGGAGTCGCGCAATTGAATGGGTTTGAAAAGGTGGAATATGGGCATGAAATTGGACATGAACTCGGGTAACATTCCATGCTTGCGAATGCAGTTTTTCCCGAGAAAGAGTCCCGCCGTATGAAGCCAGAATCCGCCGAGCTGCACGCCGTGCCCGCCATCTGCCCCAACTGCGACGCCACCGTCAGCGGCAACTATTGCCACAACTGCGGACAGGAAACGCACGCGCACGCGCCCAGCTTCGCCGAATTCGCGCACGAGTTCATCGGCCACTACGTGGCGCTGGAGGGGCGGCTGTGGGGCACGGTCTCGCGGCTGCTGTTCCGCCCGGGCCTGCTCACCATCGAGTACATGCGCGGCCGCCGCAAACGCTATGTGGAGCCGCTGCGCCTCTACCTGTCGCTGAGCATCCTGTTCTTCGCGCTGCTCAACTTCAGCGGCGCCGAGCCCGTCAAGCTCGGCCAGCCGGACGCTAATCCGGTCGCCGCGCAAGCGGTGCGCAACGCGGAGAGGGAGGCCGCCGACATCCGCGGCGAGATCATCAGCCAGGGCAGGACCGTCAACGAGCGGGGCGAGGTCGAGGAGCTGGGCGACCGCATCCGCCAGAAGGCGCCGTTCCTGACCAGGCAATGGGAGTACTTCGAGGCGCAGCCCGACCACAAGAAGAGCGAGATGCTGCGTTACGGCTTCTTCAAGTACGGGCCCTACGCGATGTTCGCGCTGATGCCGCTGTTCGCGCTATACCTGAAGCTGCTGTACATCGGTTCGGGCCGGCGCTATGGTGAGCACCTGCTGTTCGCGCTGCACACCAGCGCGTTCGCCTTCGTGATGTTCACCGGCATCCTGTTCAGCCCGCACGGATTGCTGACCTTCGCGCTGGTGTGCTGGCTGATCGGCTATCTGCCGTGGGCCATGCGCCGCGTGTACAACAGCGGCAAGCTGACCACCTTCCTGCGCTGGAGCGTGCTGATGCTGGCGCACGGCATTTCGCTGGCGGTCGCCATCGGCCTGGCCATGGGGGCCGGCGCGACTTCGGGGCACTGAGCGGGCCACTGAGCGGGCTACCGAGCGGGCTACCGAGCGGGCTACCGAGCGGGCTACCGAGCGGGGCGCCGGGCCGTGCCGCGGACGCTCAGTCCGGCGTCTTGATCGGCTGCCACAGCTCGACCTTGTTGCCGTCCGGGTCCATGAACCAGCCGAAGCGGCCGTAGTCGAAGGACTGCGGATCGCCCACCAGTTCGCCGCCGCCGGCCGCCACCTGGGCCAGCGCGCCGTCCAGGTCGTCGACCACCAGGTTGAACATGAAGTCGCGCTTGGACGGCGCGAAATAGCCGGTGGTGTCCTTGAACGGGCTGAACACCGTGCAGCCGCCCTCGGGCATGGCGCCGGGCAGGAAGGTGGCGTAGTCGGTGGACTCGCCGGGGAAGCCGAGATGGGTCTGGTACCACTCCATCAGCCTTTGCGGATTGCGCGATTTGAAGAAAACGCCGCCCACGCCCAATGCTTTCGCCATCTTGTTCTCCTTTTGCTGGTTCGCTCACATGCGCTTGCAGTCTGCGGCCGCCCGAATTATACTGTTTGCACATACAGTATTCATATGCGTCCCGGCATCCGGTGGGCGCGTAGCCACGCATGGCAGAAGGTTGCATTATGGGTTACTCTGCCGAGTGTTGCTACCCCAAAACCGAGACCGAGATTTCCATGCCTGTTTCCATGCCAGCCACGCACGCCTTGTATCCGACCATCGCCCTCGTGGTCCGCCCCAACACGGCGAACATAGAAGAGTCCGTCGGCAGCCTGATGGCCTTCCTGCGCGGCGCCGGCCACACCGTTGTTTTCGAGGCGGAGACGGCGGCGCACCTGGGCATGGCGGGCGTGCGCGCGCTGACGGCGGCCGAGATCGGCGAGCAGGCCGACGCGGCCATCGTGATGGGCGGCGACGGCACCATGCTGGGCCTGGCGCGGCAGATGGCGCCGTACGACGTGCCGCTGATCGGCATCAACCAGGGCCGGCTCGGCTTCATGACCGACATCCCGCTGGAGGGCATGTTGCCGGTGCTGGCGCAAATGCTGGCCGGCAGCAGCAAGGCCGAGCGCCGCGCGCTGCTGGAAGGCAGCGTGGTGCGCGACGGCAAGACCATCCATGTCGGCATGGCCGTCAACGACGTGGTGGTGGCGCGCGGCGCCGGTTCCGGCATGGCCGAGCTGCGCGTCGACGTCGACGACCACTTCATGTACAACCAGCGTTCGGACGGCCTGATCATCTCGACGCCCACCGGCTCCACCGCGTACGCGCTGTCGGCCGGCGGCCCGCTGCTGCATCCGACGCTGGGCGGCATCGTGCTGGTGCCGATCGCGCCGCACGCGCTGTCGAACCGCCCCATCGTTCTGCCGGACTCCAGCGAGATCGTCATCGAGATCAAGCGCGGCCGCGACATCACCGTCAATTTCGACATGCAGACCTTCGCCAGCCTGCAGGCGCAGGACCGCATCCACATCAAGCGCTCGCCGCACACGGTGACGTTCCTGCATCCCGAAGGGTGGAGCTACTACAACACCCTGCGCGAAAAGCTGCACTGGAACGAATACCCGTCCGGCGAGGGCAAACTGGCCTGACTCTTCAACCCACCCTAGCCCCTATGCTCCGCACACTGTCCATCCGCGATTTCGTCATTGTCGACACGATAGAACTGGAATTCTCCGCCGGCTTCACCGTCTTCACGGGCGAGACCGGCGCCGGCAAGTCCATCCTCATCGACGCGCTGACCCTGGCGCTGGGCGGCCGGGGCGACGCCAGCGTGGTGCGCGAGGGGGCGGCCAAGGCCGACATCACGGCCGACTTCGCGGTCAACGAGCAGGCCGCCGCCTGGCTGGCCGCCAACGAGTTCGCGGCGGACGAGGGCGGCGCGCTGCTGCGCCGCGTGATCGACAACGCCGGCCGCTCCAAGGCCTACATCAACGGCGTGGCCGCCACCGCCGCGCAGCTGCGCGAACTGGGCGACATGCTGGTCGACATCCACGGCCAGCACGCCCACCAGTCGCTGCTGAAAACGGACGCGCAGCGCGAACTGCTGGACAACCAGGCCGCGAGCCGGGAAGCGGGGGCCGAGGGCGACCTGAAAGCCGTCGCCGCCGCGCACAAGGCCTGGCGCGCGCTGGCGAAACAGCTGGAGGAATACGAAACCAACGCCGCCAACCTCGCCTACGAGCGCGAGCGGCTGGAATGGCAGGTGGGCGAGCTGGACAAGCTGGCCGCCAAGCCGGGCGAATGGCAGGACATCTCCAACGAGCACAGCCGCCTGTCGCACGCGGCCAGCCTGCTCGAAGGCGCGCAGGAGGCGCTGAGCGCGATCTCGGAGGCGGAGGACCACCCCATCGTCTCGCAACTGTCCTCGCTGAGCCAGAAGCTGGGCAAGCTGGCCGCCATCGACACCGAGCTGCAGCCGACCGTGGACCTGATCGAGTCCGCGCGCATCCAGCTGCAGGAATCGGTGTACGCGCTGAACAACTACCTCGACCGCGTGGAGCTGGACCCGGACCGGCTGCGCCAGGTGGACATGCGCATGGAGGCGCTGCATTCCGCGTCGCGCAAATTCCGCGTCGCCCCGGAGGAACTGCCCGATGAGCACGCGCAGCTGTCGTCCAAGCTGCGCCAGCTGGCCGACGCCAGCGACCTCGACGGCCTGCGCAAGCAGGAGGAAAAGTTAAAGGCCGCGTACATGGAAGTGGCGCGCAAGCTGTCCGCCACGCGCGCCGCCGCCGCGCAAGCGTTGAGCGTGGCCGTCACCCAGGCCATGCAGGAACTCAACATGACGGGCGGTTCCTTCGCCATCGCGCTGAACCCCTGCGAGCCCGGCGCGCGCGGACTCGAACAGGTGGAATTCCTGGTGGCCGGCCACGCCGGCGTCGCGCCCCGTCCGCTGGCGAAAGTGGCGTCCGGCGGTGAGCTGGCCCGCATCTCGCTGGCGATCTCCGTGATCACCTCCAACGCCACGACCACGCCGACGCTGATCTTCGACGAGGTCGACAGCGGCATCGGCGGCGGCGTGGCCGAGGTGGTGGGACGGCTGCTGAAAAAGCTGGGCCAGGCGCGGCAAGTGCTATGCGTGACCCACCTGCCGCAGGTGGCCAGCCAGGCCGGCCAGCACTTCCAGGTCGCCAAGGGCACGCTGGACAACGGCAAGACCGCCTCCCGCATCGACGTGCTCGACAACAAAGCGCGCGTGGAAGAAGTGGCCCGCATGCTGGGCGGCCTCGAAATCACCGCCACCACCCGCAAGCACGCCCGCGAACTGCTCGCCTCCTAGATATTGCACTTTTAACATCGGTGTCAGGCGCGACATTCGGACGGGGACACAACCGTAGACGGATTACAGACGAGGTCGTGTCCGAATGTCGCGCGTGACACCGATGTAGATTTAGAAACTATAATGGCGGGTCCCACCTCCGTCATCGTAGATTCATGGCTTTCCTTAAAGAACCTCCCCATACGCATGGCGCGCCCAGCGGTAGCGCCGTCGTGCTCGTCAATCTCGGTACGCCGGAGGCGCCCACGCGCCCGGCCGTCCGGCGCTATCTGAGGCAGTTCCTGTCCGATCCGCGCGTGGTCGAGATTCCGCGCGCGCTCTGGTGGTTCATCCTCAACCTGGTGATCCTGCCGTTCCGCTCGGGCAAGTCGGCCGCGAAGTACGCGTCGATCTGGACCCGCGAGGGCTCGCCCCTGAAAGTCCATACCCAGCTGCAGGCGCAGTTGCTGCGCGGCGCGCTGGGCGAACGGGGCCACGGCGATGTCACCGTCGCGATGGCCATGCGCTACGGCTCGCCTTCGCTGCCGGACGTGCTGGCGCGCCTGAAGGCGGACGGCTGCGACCGCGTGGTCGTGCTGCCGGCCTATCCGCAGTATTCGGGCACCACCACCGGTTCCATCTACGACGCCGTGTTCGCCCATTACAAGCGGGTGCGCAATGTGCCGGAACTGCGCTTCGTCCGCAATTACCACGACGACGACGGTTATATCGCCGCCCTGGCCAAGTCGGTGCTGGCGCACTGGGACCAGCACGGACGCGGCGGGAAGCTGGTGCTGAGCTTCCACGGCGTGCCCAAGCGCACCCTGCTGCTGGGCGACCCCTACCACTGCGAGTGCATGAAGACGGCCCGCCTGCTGGCGGCCAAGCTGAAGCTCAAGCCCGAGGATTACGTCGTCACCTTCCAGTCGCGCTTCGGCAAGGCGGAGTGGCTGCAGCCCTACACCGCGCCCACCGTGCGGCAGTTGGCCAGGGACGGCGCGCGCCGGGTGGACGTGATCTGCCCCGGTTTCGTCAGCGATTGCCTGGAGACGCTGGAGGAGATCGCGATGGAGGTGCGCCACGACTTCCTGTCCGCCGGCGGCAAGGAATTCCACTACATCCCCTGCCTGAACGAACATCCGGCGTGGATCGCCGCGCTGGCCGAGATCGCCGAGCAGCACATGATAGGCTGGCCGACCATGCGCACTTCCGCGCAAAGGGAGGGGCTGAAGCGGGAAGGGGAGACGGCCCGGGCGGCGGCGTTGAAGCTGGGCGCGGAAAACTGAGGTTCGTGTTTTCCCGGCGCCGGGCGCATAATCAGCACTTGCCGCCGGTGAGTGCCAGCCTGTTAAAATACCCGCCGTATGGTAGCAGGCTGGCTGGAATTCCGTCGGAGAATACCCCTTGAAACCGTAGGTTATAGCCCCATTTGCTGCCCGAGCCATTAGTAGTACGTCAAACAAACACGATTTGTAGGAGTCTTTTAGATGCAAGATCAGGAAAATCAAGCGGTCCCTAATCCCGAGGCGGAAGCTGCGCCGGCACCATCGACTCCCGCCGAAGCCGCCGCGCCCTCGCTGGAGGAACAGCTGGCGAGCACCGAGGCCCGCCTGGCTGAGATGCACGACGCGTTCATGCGCGCCAAGGCCGACGCCGAGAACATCCGCCGCCGCGCCCAGGAAGACGTTGCCAAAGCGCACAAATTCGCCGTTGAGAGCTTCGCCGAGGCCATGGTGCCGGTGAAGGACAGCCTGGAGATGGCGCTGAAGGTCGAAACCCCGTCGCTGGATGCGCTGAAGGAGGGCGTCGAGATGACCCTGAAACAGCTCAATTCCGCGTTCGAGAAGAATCGCCTGCTGGAAATCATGCCGGCCCAGGGCGACAAGCTCGATCCGAACAAGCACCAGGCCGTCGCCGTCGTGCCCGCCGAGCAGGAAGCCAATACCGTCGTGTCCGTGTTGCAAAAAGGTTACATGATCGCCGACCGCCTGCTGCGTCCGGCCATCGTGACCGCCGCGCAGGCCAAGTGAGACCGTCACTAAGCACTTGAAATTACTCAGCATTTCCACATATAAGCAGCATCTGAAACTAGCAAATAAGGAAAAAAATCATGGGCAAAATTATCGGTATTGACCTGGGAACCACCAACTCCTGCGTGGCGATCATGGAAAATGGTCAACCCAAGGTAATCGAGAACGCGGAAGGCGCGCGGACCACGCCATCGATCATTGCTTATCAAGATGACGGCGAAATCCTGGTCGGCGCGCCGGCCAAGCGCCAGGCCGTGACCAATCCGAAGAACACCCTGTTCGCGGTGAAGCGCCTGATCGGCCGCAAGTTCGAAGAAAAAGAAGTGCAGAAGGACATCGCGCTGATGCCTTACCAGATCGCCAAGGCCGACAACGGCGACGCGTGGATCGGCGTGCGCGACAAGAAACTGGCGCCTCCGCAAATCTCCGCCGAAGTGCTGCGCAAGATGAAGAAGACCGCCGAGGACTACCTGGGCGAGGAAGTCACCGAGGCCGTGATCACCGTGCCGGCCTACTTCAACGACTCGCAGCGCCAGGCGACCAAGGACGCCGGCCGCATCGCCGGCCTGGACGTCAAGCGCATCATCAACGAGCCGACCGCAGCCGCGCTGGCCTTCGGCCTGGACAAGACCGACAAGGGCGACCGCAAGATCGCCGTGTATGACCTGGGTGGCGGCACGTTCGACGTGTCCATCATCGAGATCGCGGACGTGGACGGCGAGAAGCAGTTCGAAGTGCTGTCGACCAACGGCGACACCTTCCTGGGCGGCGAGGACTTCGACCAGCGCGTGATCGACTACATCATCGACGAGTTCAAGAAGATCAACGGCCTGGATCTGAAGAAGGATCCGATCGCGCTGCAGCGCATCAAGGCCTCGGCCGAGCGCGCCAAGATCGAGCTGTCGTCGTCGCAGCAGACCGAGATCAACGAGCCCTACATCGCCATGGCGAACGGCGCGCCGGTCCACTTGAACCTGAAAATGACCCGCGCCAAGCTGGAATCGCTGGTCGAGGAACTGATCGCCGCGACCATCGAGCCATGCCGCACCGCCATCAAGGACGCCGGCGTCAAGGTCACCGACATCGACGACATCATCCTGGTCGGCGGCATGACCCGCATGCCCAAGGTGCAGGAAAAGGTCAAGGAATTCTTCGGCAAGGACCCGCGCAAGGACGTGAACCCGGACGAGGCCGTCGCCGTGGGCGCCGCCATTCAAGGTTCGGTCCTGTCGGGCGACCGCAAGGACTTGCTGCTGCTGGACGTGACGCCGCTGTCGCTGGGCATCGAAACCCTGGGCGGCGTGATGACCAAGATGATCCACAAGAACACCACGATCCCGACCAAGTTCTCGCAAGTGTTCTCGACCGCCGACGACAACCAGCCCGCCGTGACCATCAAGGTCTACCAGGGCGAGCGTGAAATCGCGGCAGGCAACAAGGGCCTGGGCGAGTTCAACCTGGAAGGCATCCCGCCGGCCGCGCGCGGCACGCCGCAGATCGAAGTGACCTTCGACATCGACGCCAACGGCATCCTGCACGTGGGCGCCAAAGACAAGGCCACCGGCAAGGAAAACAAGATCACCATCAAGGCGAACTCGGGCTTGACCGAGGACGAGATCCAGAAGATGGTGAAGGACGCCGAGCTGAACGCGGAAGAGGACAAGAAGGTCAAGGAACTGGCCGAGTCGCGCAACCAGGCCGACGCGCTGGTGCACTCGACCAAGAAATCCCTGACCGAGTACGGCGACAAGCTGGAAGGCGGCGAGAAGGAGAAGATCGAAGCGGCCATCACCGACCTGGAAGCCTCGATCAAGGCCGGCGACAAGGCCGACATCGACGCCAAGGTGGCGGCGCTGTCGACCGCCTCGCAGAAGCTGGGCGAAAAGATGTATGCTGACATGCAAGCCCAGCAGGCGGCGGCCGGCGGCGGCGCCGAGGGCGGCCAGCAGCCCGGCGGCCAGCAGGAGTCCAAGCCGCAGCAGGACGACGTGGTCGACGCCGACTTCAAGGAAGTCAAAGACAGCAAGTAACTAGTCCCCCGGCCGCGGCCGAAAGACTGACGCCGAGCCGTGCATCCCTGCAAAGGGAGCGGCTCGGCTTTTTCGCATAATCAGTACCAGTGGATACAGCAAGGTGCCTACAACATGGCAAAGCGTGATTTTTACGAGATTCTCGGGGTCGCAAAGAACGCGTCCGAAGACGAGATCAAGAAGGCCTATCGCAAACTGGCGATGAAATACCATCCGGACCGCAATCCGGACAGCAAGGAATCGGAAGAGAAGTTCAAGGAGGTCAAAGAGGCCTACGAGATGCTGACCAATCCGGAAAAGCGCGAGGCTTATGACCGCTACGGCCATGCCGGCGTCGACCCGAACATGGGCGGCGGCGGCGGCGGTGGTTTCGGCGCCGGCGGCTTCGGCGACGCCTTCGGCGACATCTTCGGCGACATCTTCGGTGGCGGCCGCGGCGGCGGCCGCGGCGCCGGCCCGCAGGTCTACCGCGGCGCCGACCTGCGCTACAACCTGGAGATCACGCTGGAGCAGGCCGCGCACGGCTTCGACACCACCATCCGCGTGCCCTCGTGGGACAAGTGCGACACCTGCCACGGTTCCGGCGCCAAGCCCGGCACCTCGCCGGTCACGTGCTCGACCTGCGGCGGCCACGGCCAGGTGCGCATGCAGCAGGGCTTCTTCAGCATCCAGCAGACCTGCCCGAAATGCCACGGCACCGGCAAGATCATCACCGACCCCTGCTCGCCTTGCGGCGGCGCGGGCCGCATCAAGCGCAACAAGACGCTCGAGGTGAAGATCCCGGTCGGCATCGACAACGGCATGCGCATCCGCTCGTCCGGCAACGGCGAGCCGGGCACCAACGGCGGGCCGCCGGGCGACCTGTACGTGGAGATCCACATCAAGCCGCACACGGTGTTCCAGCGCGAGGGCGACGACCTGCATTGCGAAATGCCGATCTCGTTCGCGCGCGCGGCGCTGGGCGGCGAGATCGAGGTGCCGACCCTGTCGGGCAAGGTGTCGTTCACCATTCCCGAGGGCACGCAGTCCGGCAAGACCTTCCGCCTGAAGGGCAAGGGCATCAAGGGCGTGCGTTCCGGCTACCCGGGCGACCTGTTCTGCCACGTGGCGCTGGAAACGCCGGTCAAGCTGACCGACAAGCAGAAGGACCTGCTGCGCGAGTTCGAGCGCTCCACCACCGAGGGCGGCGCCAAGCACAGCCCGCAAAGCAAGACCTGGCGCGACAAGGTGAAGGACTTCTTCGAGTGAGCCGTGCATAGCATGCATAGCAACGGTGTGATGATGCGCTGCACCAAATGAGGTAACATAGCGTCACCCCACAACGGACCGCCGAATTGCTTGGTTGCAGCTCGGCGGTCTTCGCACGTATAGAGGAGAGACGTATGAGTGAGAATCAAAACAACAAGTCGCCACTGGCGGAACTGCTGGTCAACAACCGCACCTGGGCCAATTCCATGGTCGCGCGCGACCCGGATTTCTTCAACCGCCTGGCGCAGCAAGCGTCGCCGGAATACCTGTGGATCGGCTGCTCCGACAGCCGCGTGCCGGCCAACGAGCTGCTGGGCCTGGCCCCGGGCGACGTCTTCGTCCACCGCAACATCGCCAACGTGGTGGTGCACTCGGACCTGAACTGCCTGTCCGTGCTGCAGTTCGCCATCGAGGTGCTGAAGGTGAAGCACGTGATCATCGTCGGCCACTACGGCTGCAAGGGCGTGCACGCCGCCATGACGGGCACCCGCATCGGCCTGGCCGACAACTGGCTGCGCCACGTGCAGGACGTGCACCAGAAGCACGAGCGCTACATGGGCGACGTGCTCAACAGCCGCCAGCGCGCCGAGCGCCTGTGCGAACTGAACGTGGTGGAGCAGGTGGTCAACGTCTGCCAGACCACGATCGTGCAGGACGCCTGGGACCGCGGCCAGCAGCTGACGGTGCACGGCTGGGTCTACGGCCTGAAGGACGGCCACTTGCACGACCTGGAAATGACGGTCGGCGCCGGCCACGAACTGTCCAAATGCATCGAACAGCGCCTGGCCAAGTACGCGGAACTGGACAGCTGACCCCCCTTCGTCCCGCGACGCCGCCCGCGCGGCGGCCGCTCCGTCCCGGTATGCGCTATACTGTGTATTTATACAGTATCGGTGCATGCCATGGAACTGCGGGACAAGCTTGAAATCCTGGCCGACGCGGCGAAGTACGACGCGTCCTGCGCCAGCAGCGGGGCGCCCAGGCGCTCCTCCCAGGGCAAGGACGGCCTGGGGGCCAGCACCGGCATGGGCATCTGCCACAGCTACACGCCGGACGGGCGCTGCGTCTCCCTGCTGAAGATCCTGCTCACCAACTTCTGCGTCTACGACTGCCAGTACTGCGTCAACCGCCGCACCTCCAACGTGCCGCGCGCCCGCTTCACCGTGGCCGAGGTGGTCAAGCTGACGGTCGATTTCTACCTGCGCAACTACATCGACGGCCTGTTCCTCAGCTCCGGCATCATCCAGTCGGCCGACTACACGATGGAGCAGCTGGTGGCCATCGCGCGCGAGCTGCGCGAGACGCACCAGTTCCGCGGCTACATCCACCTCAAGACCATCCCCGACGCCGATCCCGCGCTGATCGAGGCGGCCGGGCGCTACGCGGACCGTCTCAGCGTCAACATCGAACTGCCGTCGCAGGACAGCATCGCGCGCCTGGCGCCGGAAAAGAACGTCCACACCATCAAGCTGGCCATGGGTTCCATCCGGCGCAAGCTGGACGAGAAGGCCGGGGAGCCTAAGTCGCCCGCGTTCGCGCCGGCCGGGCAGAGCACGCAGATGATCGTCGGCGCCGACGCCAGCGACGACAAGCACATCCTCGGCACCGCCGAGACGCTGTACGGCAGCTACAAGCTCAAGCGCGTGTACTACTCGGCCTTCAGTCCCATCCCGCAAAGCCCCAAGAGCGTGCCGCTGGCGCCGCCGCCCATGCTGCGCGAGCACCGCCTGTACCAGGCCGACTTCCTGCTGCGCGGCTACGGCTTCCAGGTGCGCGAACTGCTGCCCGAGAACGGCAACCTGGCGCTGGACATCGACCCCAAGCTGGCCTGGGCGCTGGCCAACCGCCAGCACTTCCCGATGGACTTGAACATGGCCGACGTGACCATGATCGCGCGCGTGCCCGGCATCGGCCTGCGCAACGCGCAGCGCATCGTCGAACTGCGGCGCATGCGGCGGGTGCGCTACGCCGACCTGTCGCGGCTGCGCTGCAGCATGAGGAAGATCGCCCCCTTCATCGTGGTGGCCGACTACCGGCCCGCCGGCGACACCACGCCCTCCGAGGCCCTGCGCCGCGCCATGGCGGACGCGCCGGAGCAGATGAACCTGTGGCCGGAGTTGCAGACCGCGTGAAGCCCGAGCCGGACATCGAACGCGCGGCCTCCGAAGCGGCGGCTGGCGGGCCGATCACCGTCGACGGCTTCGACGAATGGCGCGCCGCCGCGCGCGAACTGATCGTGCGCCGCCGTTCCCCCGAGTCCGTACAATGGCTCTCGCGCGGCAGTGGCGCCGACCTGTTCGGCGCCGCGCCGCTCGCGCCATCCGCCGCCGCCGACCCGGCCGGCGCGGAGGCCACAGCGCCCGGGCCGCCACCGACGGCCCCGCGCCTGCCGCGCAAACTGATGGACATGCTGCACAGCGCCGCCTGCCACCGCGCCCACGACCGCTGGGCCTTCCTGTACAAGATCGTCTGGCGCTGGCAACAAGGCGAACAGGAGGTGCTGACGATGGCCGACGAGGACGGCGCCCGCTTGCAAAACATGGTCAAGGCCGTGCGCCGCGAGGAGCACGACATGCACGCCTACCTGCGCTTCCGCGAACGGCCGGAGGACGCCGGCGCGCCGCGTTTCGTGGCCTGGTTCGAACCCGCGCACGACGTGCTGCCCCAGGTCGCGCAACACTTCGCCGACCGCATGGGCCGCACCAGCTGGATGATCGCCACGCCCGAGGCCACCGTGCTGTGGGACGGCGCGCGCCTGCACGCCACCGGCCCCCTGCTGCGCGGCGCGGCCGACATCGAGGACGCAGGCGAAGCCCTGTGGCTGACCTACTACCGCAGCATCTTCAATCCCGCGCGCCTTAACCCGGACATCATGCACGGCCACGTGCGCGCGCGCTTCTGGAAGAACATGCCCGAGGCGGCGCTGGTGCCGGAGATGGTGTCGCGGGCTGCGGCGGGCGCGCGGCGCACCGGCCAGGCCGACGCCGTCGGCCGCCGCGGCGGCGCCACGATACCGATCGCGCCCGAGAAGGCGCAGCCGGCGCGCCAGCAACCGCACACGCTGGACGAATGCCGCCGCTGCGAGCTGTGGGAGCACGCCACGCAGGCCGTGCCGGGCGAGGGCGCGAAGCGGGCCCGCGTCATGCTGGTCGGCGAACAGCCCGGCGACCAGGAGGACCTGGCCGGCCACCCCTTCGTCGGTCCCGCCGGCGCCCTGCTGGACCGGGCGATGGCGCAGGCCGGCGTGGACCGGAACGACGTCTACGTCACCAACGCCGTCAAGCACTTCAAATGGGAACCGCGCGGCAAGCGCCGCCTGCACAAGACGCCCGCGCAGAAGGAGGTCCTGGCCTGCCACTACTGGCTGGAGGGAGAACTGGAAAAGGTCGCGCCCAAGGTCGTGGTGGCGCTGGGCAGCACCGCGTTGAAGTCGGTGATGGAGGACGGCCGCGCGACGCTGAAGGACTTCATGGACGCCCCCGTGCGCCACAAGGACTACTGGGTCGTCACGACCTACCATCCCGCCTACGTGCTGCGCGTCCCCGGCGAAGCCGAAAAAGCCCGCGCCTTCGCCGCCTTGGCCGAAGCCCTCCGCACCGCCTATCGCCTCGCCGATTCTTGAAATCCGAATATCAATAGCTGATTTGATTCGTTTTATTCATGAAGCGTCGGGCATAGACTGCTTGCATACACATTGCAAGGATCAGTTCCATGTCCGCCGTTCTGCAGTCCCATCCGACTTTCGATATCAAGGTGTTCGACGCCCCGCTGGGCGCGGAGGTGATCGACCTCGACCTGTCGCGGCCGCTCGGCAACAGCGACTTCCAGCGCATCCACCGCGCCCACCTGGACCACCACGTGCTGGTGTTCCGCGACCAGCGCATCACGCCGGCGCAGCAGGTCGAATTCAGCCGCCGCTTCGGCGCGCTGCAGATCCACGTGCTGCGCAATTTCCAGCTGCGCGAGCAGCCGGAGGTGCTGGTGATCTCCAACATCATCGAGGACGGCCAGCCCATCGGCCTGGGTGACGCCGGCCACTTCTGGCATTCGGACCTGTCGTACAAGGAGGTGCCCAGCCTGGGCTCCATGCTGCACGCGCAGGAGCTGCCGGAGGAGGGCGGTGACACGCTGTTCGCCAATATGCACCTGGCCTACGAGACGCTGCCCGCCGCCCTGCGCCGCGCGGTGCAGGGCGCCCGCGCCGAGCATAGCTACCTGGCGCAGTACGAGGAACTGCGCCGCCGCAATCCCTTCCGCCCGCCGCTCACGCAGGCGCAGATGGACGAGGTGAAACCGGTGCTGCATCCGGTGGTGCGCGTGCATCCCGAGACCGGCCGCCGCGCGCTGTTCGTCAGCGAGCATTTCACCACCCGCATCGTCGGCCTGCCCGAGGACGAGAGCCGCGCCCTGCTGGCCGAACTCTACGCGCACAGCGTGAAGCCGGAGCACGTCTACCGCCACCAGTGGCGCCCGCGGGACATGGTGTTCTGGGACAACCGCTCGCTGATGCACCTGGCGGCGGGCTGTCCCGCCCACATGCGCCGCAAGCTGTATCGCACCACCATCGTGGGCGACGTCCCGTTCTAATCATCCTGGAGTTTTCATGGTCAAGACCAAAGTAGCCGCCGCCATCGCGGCCCTCGCGCTCATCGCCGCCGCGCCCGCGCAGGCCGAGGGACGCATCCGCATCGCCGAGCAGTTCGGCGTCACCTATCTGCTGCTGAACATCGCGCAGGACCAGAAGCTGATCGAGAAGCACGGCAAGCAGCAGGGCCTGGACATCAAGGTGGAATTCACCCAGCTTTCCGGCGGCTCGGCCGCCAACGACGCGCTGCTGTCCGGCGCCGTGGACGTGGTGGGCGCCGGCGTCGGCCCGCTGCTGACGATCTGGGACCGCACCAACGGCAAGCAGAACGTGCGGGGCGTCGCCTCGCTGGGCAACTTCCCCTACTACCTGGTCAGCAACAACCCCAAGGTGAAGACGGTGGCCGACTTCACCGAGAAGGACCGCATCGGCCTGCCGGCGGTGACCGTGTCGGTGCAGGCGCGCATCCTGCAGATGGCCGCCGCCAGGCAGTGGGGCGACAAGGAGTTCACGCGCCTGGACAAGTTCACGCAAACCCTGCCGCACCCGGACGCGGCGGCCGCCGTGATCGCGGGCGGCACCGAGATCTCGGGCCACTTCGGCAGCTCGCCGTTCCAGGAGCAGGAGCTGGCGCAGAACCCGAACGCGCGCATCGTGCTCAACTCCTACGACGTGCTGGGCGGTCCGAGCTCCTCCACCGTGCTGTACGCGACCGAGAAATACCGCAACGAGAATCCGAAAACCTACCGCGCCTTCACGTCGGCCCTGGCCGAGGCGGCGAAGTTCGCGACCGCCAACCCGGAGGCGGCGGCCGACACCTACCTGCGCGTCACCAAGAGCAATGTCGACCGCGGCCTGCTGGTGAAGATCCTGAAGAACCCGCAGGTGCAGTTCAAGATCGCGCCGCAGAACACCTACACGCTGGCCGCCTTCCTGCACCGCGTGGGCGTGCTGAAAAATCAGCCGAACAGCTGGCGCGACTACTGGTTCGACGACCCGGCCATCGGCCAGGGCGGCTGACATGGGCGCGCAACCGCTGCTGCGCGCGCAAGGCGTGTCGCTGGAATACCGCACCCGCGCCCAGACCGTGCGCGCGACGCATGACGTGAGCTTCGACGTCTACCAGGGCGACCGCTTCGTGCTGCTGGGACCATCGGGCTGCGGCAAGTCCTCGCTGCTGAAGGCGGCGGGCGGCTTCCTCGCGCCCAGCGCGGGCAGCATCAGCCTGCATGGCAAGGCCGTGAACGGGCCGGGGCCGGACCGCGTGGCCGTGTTCCAGGAGTTCGACCAGCTGCCGCCGTGGAAGACGGTGAAGCAAAACGTGATGTTCCCGCTGCTGGCCTCGCGCCGCCTCAAGCGCCACGAGGCCGAGGAGCGCGCCATGCACTGGATAGCCAAGGTGGGCCTGGAGGCGTTCGCGGACGCCTTCCCGCACACGCTGTCCGGCGGCATGAAGCAGCGCGTGGCCATCGCCCGCGCGCTGGCCATGCAGCCCGAGGTCCTGCTGATGGACGAGCCCTTCGCCGCGCTGGACGCGCTCACGCGCCGCAAGATGCAGGAGGAACTGGGCCTGCTGTGGGAGGAGGCGAAATTCACGCTGCTGTTCGTCACGCACTCGATCGAGGAGGCCCTGGTGGTGGGCAACCGCATCCTGCTGCTGTCGCCGCACCCGGGCCGGGTGCGCGCGGAATTGAACAGCCACCAGTTTGGCATGCACAGCACCGGCAGCCCCGAGTTCCAGGCCGCCGCCAACCGTATCCATCGGCTGCTCTTCGACGAGGAGGCCGCTGCATCCGGACCGGTGGCTGTGCCGAATACTGCACCGGTCCCGGTCGAGGCTCCGGTCGCGGAACCGGCGTTCACCCGCCGCGCCGCCGGCGCCGGACTGCCGCTGGCCGGCTACGTCGCGATCGACGCGCTGCCGCCCGCCGCCTACGCGGCCATCGACGAGACGGGCCGGAGGTACGCCGTATGAGCGCCGCCAGCCACCCTGCGAGCCACGCCGTCGGCCACGCCGCCGGTCACATTCCCGGCCACGCCGCGCATCCTCCGGTACGGCCGGAGTATGAACTGCCGGCGCCGCCGCCCGCGCTGGCGCCGCCCTACGTGCCGCTGCCCCTGGCCACCCGCGTGTGGCAGCGGGACTGGCTGCGCAAGGCGCTGATCCTGCTGGCGCTGGCCGCGCTGTGGGAGGGCGTGGCCCGCTGGCAGGACAACGACCTGCTGATCCCCACCTTCCTGCAAACGGCGCGCGCCTTCATCGCCGGTGTCGCCAGCGGCGAGCTGGAGGAGAAGGTCGGCGTGTCGCTCGGCGTGCTGCTGCGGGGCTACGCGCTGGGCGTCGCCGGCGCCTTCGCGTTGACGGCGCTGGCGGTCACCACGCGGCTGGGCCGGGACCTGCTGGAGACCCTGGTCGCCATGTTCAACCCGCTGCCGGCCATCGCGCTGCTGCCGCTGGCGCTGCTGTGGTTCGGCCTGGGCAGCGGCAGCCTGCTGTTCGTGATCGTGCACGCGGTGCTGTGGCCGCTGGCGCTGGGCGCCTACGCGGGCTTCCAGGGCGTGCCCGAGACGCTGCGCATGGCAGGCCGCAACTACGGCCTGCGCGGACTGCCCTTCGTGGCCCAGATCCTGGTGCCGGCCGCGCTGCCGTCCATTGTCTCCGGCCTGAAGATAGGCTGGGCCTTCGCCTGGCGCACCCTGATCGCGGCGGAACTGGTGTTCGGCGCCTCGTCCGGCAAGGGGGGACTGGGCTGGTACATCTTCCAGAACCGCAACGAGCTGTATACGGACAAGGTGTTCGCGGGCCTGGCCGCCGTCATCCTGATCGGCCTGCTGGTGGACAACCTGCTGTTCCGCGCGCTGGAGCGCGTCACCGTGCGGCGCTGGGGCATGCAGCGCTAGCGCGGCGATCGCGCCCGCACCCACGATAGCGGCCACCGGCCGCTATTTTTTTCATTCACAAGGTTGGAACCTTTTAGGTGGAACACTTGTGAAGAAAATCGCGCCGGCGGTTGGCTATCTTTGCGTGAATGGCGGTTACCCGCCGCCTCTTGCGGGCGCGCTGCGCCATCGCCAGCGCCGCCTCGGCTTCGCGGTAAATCCGCGGCGCTTCGACCAGGGCGGGCCGACGGTGGCGCCGGTGGACAACACGAAATCCGGCCATCGGCCTTGATTTGGCGAAACCTTTCTCCGCAACCGCGCTTCTCCGCGTAAAATACGGTGTGCGCCACCAGTTTATGGCGCGTTTATTGCTTGTATGACAGGCATGAGCCGCAAATTACGCATCGTTTTAGTCCACCCGCCAGACGAGAGTGACGCCTCGCTTCGAGCCCACGCCGTCCAGGCCGGCCTCATGAAGGCGGGTTACCAATTGGTCGCATCCCTGCCGGCCGACTTCCACCTGCCCGAAAAGATCGCGGAAATCCAGCCGGACATGATCATCGTCGACGCCGAATCTGACGCGCGCGACGTGCTGGAGCACATCGTCATCGCCACCCGCGACGAGCGCCGCCCCATCGTCATGTTCACCGAGGACGAGACCGCCGCCAGCATGGAGGCCGCCATGGCCGCCGGCGTGTCGGCCTATATCGTGGCGGGGCTGCAGCCCGAGCGCATCAAGCCGGTGCTGAACGTGGCGCTGGCGCGCTTCCGCCAGGAGCAGAAGCTGCTGGCCGAACTGGACGACACCCGCCACAAGCTGGCCGAGCGCAAGGTCATCGAACGCGCCAAGGGGCTGCTGATGGCGCGCCACGGCATGTCCGAGGAAAAGGCCTTCCAGAAGCTGCGCTCGATGGCCATGAATAAAAACCTCAAGCTGGCCGAGATCGCCCAGCGCCTCCTCGACGTCCAGGACCTCCTGGGCTGATTCCCCGCCATTCCCCGGGCGCACAATTGGTGCAATGCACCGCATTGGTGCGCTTTTCCGTTTCTGAAGCAACAATATTTCCATCGATATTCCCCGCAACGCGGTGGCACGCTCTTTGCTGAATAGAAAGGGCAAGCCCGGCCAACGGCGGCGGGGCGCGTCCAAAGACAATGGCGTCTTTTCAGTACGAATGATTCGTGCCGAGGGACGCTTTTTTATTTTGCAAAAGGAAAAAACGGCGATGGCGAACAAGGCAATACCTGAAAAGCAGGTGGTGAGGATCGGTTTCAATCCATTGACCGATTGCGCCTCCGTCGTCATGGCCGCCGTGCTGGGGTTCGATGAGAAGCACGGCATCAAGATCGTGCCGAGCAAGGAAACCTCCTGGGCCGTCGTGCGCGACAAGCTGCTGACCGGGGAACTGGACGCGGCGCACGCGCTGTACGGCATGGTCTACGGCACCCAGCTGGGCGTGGGCCTGCACAAGCGCGACATGGCCATCCTCATGGGGCTGAACCGCAACGGCCAGGCCATCACGCTCACGCGCCGCCTGGCGGAGCAGGGCGCGACCGACGGCGCCTCGCTGGCGGCGCTGCTGAAAAGCGAGCCGCGCAACTACACTTTCGCCCACACCTTCCCCACGGGGACGCACGCGATGTGGCTGTGCTACTGGCTGGCAGCGCACGGCATCGACCCGATGCGCGACGCGCGCCTGATCACGGTGCCGCCGTCGCAGATGGTGCAGTACATGGCCGAGGGCCATATGGACGGCTTCTGCGCCGGCGAACCCTGGGGCCACCGCGCCGTGATGGACGGCATCGGCGTCACGGCCGCCACCACCCAGGAGATCTGGCCCGAGCACCCGGAAAAGGTGCTGGCCGCGTCGGCCGAATTCACGCGCCACCACCCGAACACCTGCCGCGCCATGATCGCCGCCGTGCTGGAGGCGGGCCGCTGGATCGACGCCTCGCCCGCCAACCGCATGGCGATGGCCGAAATCATCTCCGGCGCGGCCTACCTGGACACCAGCAAGGAGGCGATCCGCCAGCGGGCCGGCGGCGCGCACCCGCTGCGCTTCCACCACGAGGGCGCGGCCAACTTCCCGTATCTGTCGGACGGCATGTGGTTCATGACGCAGCAGCGCCGCTGGGGCCTGCTCAAGTCCGACCCCGACTACCTGGGCGTCGCCCGCGACGTGCACCAGATCGCGCTCTATAAAGAAGCAGCGGAAATGACGGAGACCCCCGTGCCGCATAGCGAATCGCGCAGTTCCACGCTGATGGATGGAAAAGTGTGGGACGGCAGCGACCCCGAACGCTACGCGGCGTCGTTCAGCATCAAGCAATAGCGTTGGCAATGACAAAAAGGAAAAGGTTGCAATCATGGCGAACTACGGCTCGGCCGCCCTGGCCACAAAACGCGAAGCGCCCAAACTGTCCGGCGAGGTTTTCGGCGCGTTGATCAACCTCTCCGGCCGCCGCCGCTTCACCTCGCAGCGCCTGGTGCTGTACGCGGTGCTGGCGGGCCAGGGCCAGGAGGACGCCATCGTCATCGGGCGCGAGGCGCTGGGCCTGTTCCGCGCCGCCCACACCACCCTGATCAACGGCAGCGACACGGTGCCCGGCATCTTCTGCCCGGCGCTGGAGGAGGCCTATTTCGGCCGCACCGGCGGCGACCGCCAGATCCAGGCCTTCATGGAGCACGCCGACCGCACGCTGGCGGCGGCCGAGCGCGGCGCGCGCAACACGCAGGAGCTGATCGCGGAACTGGTGCAAATCACCACGCCGCTGCTGGCGCTGCTGAACCAGCTCACCTCCATCTACGAGGAGCAGTCCAAGCGCCACGCGGTGCAGATGAAGAACCAGCTGCGCGCGGTGATCACCGACATCGAGACCATCGCCCGCCAGGCGCGCATGGTGTCGTTCAACGCCCGCGTGGTGGCGGCCCGCTCCGGCGTGGCGGGCCGCGAATTCGCCGTGGTGGCGAACGAACTGTCCAACATCACCGGCGAAATCGACGACATGGTGAAAACCGCGCTGGCCACCGCCACCGCGTGAAAGGAACGAGCATGAATGGCAAAGTCACCCTGGTGGGCGCCGGTCCCGGCGACCCGGACCTGCTGACCATCAAGGCCGTGAAGGCCATCGAAAGCGCGGACGTGCTGCTGGTGGACGACCTGGTCAACCCCGAGATCCTGGCCTTCGCGCCGCCGGCGGCGCGCGTGATCCAGGTGGGCAAGCGCGGCGGCTGCCAGCAGACCCCGCAGGAATTCATCGAGCGGCTGATGATCGCCGAGGCGCGCGCCGGCCACCACGTGGTGCGCCTGAAGGGCGGCGACCCCTATCTGTTCGGGCGCGGCGGCGAGGAGCGCGCCCACCTGATGGCGCGGGGCGTGGCGGTGGACGTGGTGCCCGGCATCAGCAGCGGCCTGGCCGCGCCGTCTAGCGTCGGCATTCCGCTCACGCACCGCGAGTGGAGCCAGGGCGCGGTGTTCGTCACCGGCCACGGCAAGGACGCGGCGTCGGAGCCGAATTGGGGCGCGCTGGCGCAAAGCGGGCTGACGCTGGTGATCTATATGGGCGTGGCGCGCTGCGCCGCGATCCAGGCCGGCCTGCTGGCCGGCGGCGCGCGTCCGGACACGCCGGTGGCGGTGGTGCAGTCGGCCACCCGCGACGCGCAGCGCCAATTGATCACCACCCTGGGCGAGTTGCCGGCGGCGCTGGCCGCCAGCGGCCTGGGCAGCCCGGCCATCATCGTGGTCGGCGACGTGGTGCGGTGCGCCGACGCGTGGGGCGCGTCGGCCCATGCACCAGCCCATGCACCCGTTTTTGCACCAAGCTTGGGCGCTGGTGCACCGCAATATGCCGCGCAAGGCTGAAATTAAGGCCAATAAGACAACATTTACGGTCATTTCCCCCTGCGATCGCGCCCGATGAACCTGGCACGGCGCTTGCATAGATAAGGACAGGATCAATGGCGATCCCCCCAGACATGACGTCGATCTAACGAAGGATCGGCAAAAGGACAAAGGCGTCCGCCCGGCTTGGTTTCAGACCTCGCTGCGCGGACGCCTTTTTGTTTATTACACGGGACAAAAAAAATGGCCAGCAAAGCAAACAGCATCAAACTCTTCTCGATCTCCACGCCGCCAATGAGGGCGTTCCACCTGACGTGGATGGCGTTCTTCATCTGCTTCTTCGCGTGGTTCGCCTGCGCGCCGCTGATGCCGGTCATTAAAGGCGAATTCGGACTGACGATGGCGCAGATCGCCAACATCAACATCGCCGCCGTGGCCATCACCATCATCGTGCGCCTGATCATCGGCCCGATGTGCGACCGCTACGGCCCGCGCAAGACCTACACCGGCCTGCTGGTGCTGGGCTCCATTCCCGTGCTGGGCGTGGCCGCGGCGCAGACCTACGAGAGCTTCCTGTTCTTCCGCCTGCTGATCGGCGCGGTCGGCGCCAGCTTCGTCATCACCCAGTACCACACCTCGGTGATGTTCGGCCCCAACGTGGTCGGCACCGCCAACGCGGCGGCCGCGGGCTGGGGCAACGCCGGCGGCGGCGCGGCGCAGGCGCTGATGCCGTTGCTGATGGCCGCGATGATCATGATGGGCGTGTCCGAGACCTTCGGCTGGCGCGCCGCCCTGATCGTGCCGGGCGTGCTGATGCTGGTCATGTCGGTGGTGTACTGGAAATTCACGCAAGACTGCCCGCAAGGCAATTACAGCGAGCTGCGCGCGGCCGGCATCGCCATCGAAGGCGGCAAGAAAGGCGGCTGGGAGAGCTTCAAACTGGCCGCCGCCAACTACCGCGTCTGGCTGCTGTTCGTCACCTACGGCGCCTGCTTCGGCGTGGAGATCTTCATCCACAACATCGCCGCCGTCTACTACGTCGACCATTTCAGCCTGTCCTTGAAAGAGGCCGGCATGGCCGCCGCCAGCTTCGGCCTGCTGGCGCTGTTCGCCCGCGCCCTGGGCGGCTGGGTCTCCGACAAGGCCGCCATGCGCGGCAACCTGAATAGCCGCGTCACGCTGCTGTTCATCATGATGATCGGCGAAGGCGCCGGCCTGCTGTGGTTCGCCAACGCCGACAGCGTGATGTTCGCCGTGATCGCCATGCTGGTGTTCGGCATGTTCACCCACATGGCTTGCGGCGCGACCTACGCCCTGGTGCCCTTCGTCGACAAGCGCGCCCTGGGCGGCGTGGCCGGCATCATCGGCGCCGGCGGCAACGTGGGCGCGGTGGCGGCCGGTTTCCTGATGAAGGGCACCGGCGGCAACGTGCAGCAAACCCTCAGCATCCTCGGCGTGCTGGTCGCGGCTTCGGCGCTGTGCGCGATCGCCGCCCGCTTCAGCACGACGGCAGTAGAAGAATCGGCGCTTGCCGCAGCATAAACATTAGGGAGTAATACATGAAGATCATCGTCATTGGCCACGGCATGGTGGGCCACAAGTTTCTGGAAAGCCTGGCAGCCACTCCGGTCGCCGACATGCAGGTGACGGTACTGTGCGAGGAACCGCGTCCGGCATACGACCGCGTTCACCTGTCGGAGTTCTTCTCCGGCAAATCCGCAGAGGACCTGTCGCTGGTCAAGCCCGGCTTCTTCGAGCGCGACGACATGGTGCTGCGTCTGAACGCCCGCGCGGTCGCCATCGACCCCGCCGCCAAGACCGTGACCACCAATGACGGTGATGTTCTGCCCTACGACAAACTGGTGATGGCCACCGGCTCCTTCCCCTTCGTGCCGCCGCTGCCCGGCAAGGACCGCAAGGACTGCTTCGTCTACCGCACCATCGAGGACCTGGAGGCCATGCTCGAATGCGGCCAGCGCGCCAAGACCGGCGTGGTGATCGGCGGCGGCCTGCTGGGCCTGGAATGCGCCAAGGCGCTGCGTGACATGAACCTGGAAACCCACGTGGTCGAGTTCTCGCCGCGCCTGATGGCGGTGCAGGTCGACGACGGCGGCGCGCGCATGCTGCGCTCCAAGATCGAGGCGCTGGGCGTGACGGTGCACACGGCCAAGAACACGGTGTCCATCGTGGACGGCGTGGACGGCACCCACCGCATGGAATTCTTCGACGGCAGCCACCTGGACACCGACATGATCGTGTTCTCGGCCGGCATCCGCCCGCGCGACATGCTGGCCAAGGAATGCGGCCTGGAAGTGGGCCCGCGCGGCGGCATCGTCATCGACAACAACTGCCTGACCTCGGACCGCGACATCTACGCCATCGGCGAGTGCGCGCTGTGGGGCGGCATGATCTTCGGCCTGGTGGCCCCCGGCTACGAGATGGCGCGCGTGGCCGCCAAGCACCTGCTGGGCGAGATCGCCGAATTCACCGGCGCCGACATGAGCACCAAGCTGAAACTGATGGGCGTGGACGTGGCCTCCATCGGCGACCCGCACGGCAAGGAAGAGGGCAGCCGCTCCTACCAGTTCATGGACGAGCGCAAACAGGTCTACAAGAAGATCGTGGTGTCGAGCTGCGGCCGCTACCTGCTGGGCGGCGTGATGGTGGGCGACGCCAGCGAGTATGGCACCCTGCTGCAAATGATGCTCAACAAGATCGAGCTGCCCGAATCGCCCGAGTTCCTGATCCTGCCGCAGTCGGACGGCCAGGCCAAGCCGGGCCTGGGCGTGGACGCGCTGCCGGACGGCGCGCAGATCTGCTCCTGCAACGACGTGTCCAAGGGCGCCATCTGCGGCGCAGTGGCCGAGGGCTGCACCACCATCGGCGCCATCAAGAGCTGCACCAAGGCCGGCACCGCCTGCGGCGGCTGCGTGCCGCTGGTGACGCAGGTGATGAAGGCCGAGATGAAGAAGCTGGGCATGGACGTCAACAACAACGTCTGCGAACACTTCGCCCACTCGCGCCAGGAGCTGTTCCACATCATCAAGGCCGGCAACATCCGCACCTTCGACGCGCTGCTGGAGCAGCACGGCAAGGGCCTGGGCTGCGACATTTGCAAACCGCTGGCCGCCAGCATCCTGGCCTCGGTGTGGAACGAGTTCGTGCTGAAGAAGGAACACGCCAGCCTGCAGGATTCGAACGACTACTTCCTGGGCAACATCCAGAAGGACGGCACCTACTCGGTGGTGCCGCGCATGCCGGGCGGCGAAGTCACGGCCGACGGCCTGATCGCGGTCGGCATGGTGGCCAAGAAATACGGCCTGTACACCAAGATCACCGGCGGCCAGCGCGTCGACCTGTTCGGCGCCCGCGTCGAGCAGCTGCCCTCGATCTGGGAGGAACTGATCGCGGCCGGCTTCGAAACCGGCCACGCCTACGGCAAGTCGCTGCGCACGGTGAAATCCTGCGTCGGCTCGACCTGGTGCCGCTACGGCGTCGACGATTCCGTCGGCCTGGCGATCGAACTGGAAAACCGCTACAAGGGCCTGCGCGCCCCGCACAAGATCAAGTTCGGCGTGTCCGGCTGCACCCGCGAGTGCGCCGAGGCGCAGGGCAAGGACGTGGGCATCATCGCCACCGAGAAGGGCTGGAACCTGTACGTGTGCGGCAACGGCGGCATGAAGCCGCGCCACGCGGAGCTGATCGCCTCGGACCTGGACAAGGCCACGATGATCAAGTACATCGACCGCTTCCTGATGTTCTACACCCGCACCGCCGACCGCCTGCAGCGCACCAGCGTGTGGCGCGACAACCTGGAGGGCGGCCTGGACTACCTGAAGGACGTGGTCATCAACGACAAGCTGGGCATCGCCGCCGAGCTGGAAGCGGACATGCAGAACGTGGTCGACACCTACGAGTGCGAGTGGAAGGCCGCCGTCACCGATCCGGAGACCCGCAAGCGCTTCCGCCACTTCGTCAACAGCGACAAGGCCGATCCGAACGTGGTCTTCATGGAGGAGCGCGGCCAGATCCGTCCGGCCACCGTGGCCGAGCGCAAAGCCGTCGTCATCCCGATCAAAGTAGCCTAAGTAGCCTGAGGAGATTCACCATGCACCGCGACAACCTGACCGCCAACTGGACGCCGATCTGCGACCTGGACGACATCGTCCCCAACACCGGCGTGTGCGCCCTGCTGAACGGCGAGGCCGTGGCCGTGTTCCGCCTGAAAGGCGACGAGCCGCGCGTGTTCGCCGTCTCCAACTTCGACCCCAACTCGGACGCCTCGGTGCTGTCGCGCGGCCTGGTGGGCAGCCTGGGCGAGCGCATCGTGGTCGCCTCGCCGATCTACAAGCACCATTTCGACCTGCAGACGGGCGAATGCCTGGAGGCGCCGGAGCACTCGATCGCGACCTTCCCGGCGCGCGTCGACGGCGGCAAAGTATGGGTGGGCGCGTAACATGAACGCCGCGGCAGCCAAGCCAAACACCAAGCCGGCGCTGGTCGTGATCGGCAACGGCATGGCCGGCATGCGCACGGTGGAGGAGCTGCAAAAGCTCGCGCCGGACCTGTACGACATCACCGTGTTCGGCGCCGAGCCGTACGGCAACTACAACCGCATCCTGCTGTCGCCGGTGCTGGCGGGCGAGAAGACGGTGGACGACATCATGCTGCACACGCGCGAGTGGTACGAGCGCAACGGCGTCACGCTGCACGCCGGCGACCCGGTGGTGCACATCGACCGCCGCCGCCGCGTCGTGCGCGCCCAGTCGGGCAAGGAAGTGCGCTACGACCGGCTGCTGCTGGCCACCGGCTCCAAGCCCTTCATCATTCCGGTGCCGGGCCACCAGCTGCCGGGCGTGATCGCCTTCCGCGACATCCAGGACGTGGAGACCATGCTGGAGGCGTCGCGCAACCACACCCACGCGGTGGTGATCGGCGGCGGCCTGCTGGGCCTGGAGGCCGCCAACGGCCTGCTGCGCCAGGGCATGCAAGTGACGGTGGTGCACGTGACCGACGCGCTGATGAACCAGCAACTGGACAAGCCCGCCGCGCAATTGCTGCAAAAGGCGCTGGAGGGCAAGGGCCTGAACTTCATGCTGAGCGCGCAGACCGCCGAAATCGTCGGCCCGGACCGCGTGACGGCCGTGCGCTTCAAGGACGGTTCCGAAATCCCGGCCGACCTGGTGGTGATGACGGCCGGCGTGCGCCCGAACATCGAACTGGCCAAAGCGGCCGGCCTGCACTGCGACCGCGCCATCGTGGTCGACGACACGCTGCAGACCTACGACCCGCGGGTGTACGCCGTCGGCGAATGCGTGCAGCACCGCAGCGCGCTGTTCGGCCTGGTGGCGCCGATCTGGGAACAGGCGCGCGTGTGCGGCGCCCACCTGGCCGGCGCCGGCCACCGCCGCTACGTGCAGCAAGCCTCGCCCACCCGCCTGAAGGTGACGGGTGTAGACTTGTACTCGGTGGGTGACTTCATCGGCGGCGAGGGCAGCGAGGACCTGGTGCTGCGCGACGCGCGGCGCGGCGTCTACAAGCGCCTGGTGCTCAAGGGCGGCTGCGTGATCGGCGCCGTGCTGTACGGCGACGTGCAGGACGGCCCGTGGTATTTCGACCTGATCCAGAACCGCACCGACATCAGCGCCATCCGCCAGCATCTGCTGTTCGGCCAGGCCCTGTGCGCGGCGTAAAACCGGGGACAGACCCGCGTTCCGCGCCGCTGGCTTGAGCCAGGGTGTCTGGCGCGTAGGGTCTGTCCCCAGCAGCCGCTAACGAAATATAGTGAGAATCATCGTGAACCTGTCCATAGCCAACCTCTCAGTGCAAACCACCTGCGCCTATTGCGGCGTCGGCTGCGGCGTGAAGGCCACGCCCAAGGCGGATGGCGGCTTCGACATCGCCGGCGACACCGACCATCCCGCCAATTTCGGCCGCCTGTGCGTCAAGGGCTCGGCCCTGGGCGACACCATCAGCCTGAAGGGCCGCCTGCTGTATCCCCAGGTGCGCGACGAGCGCGGCTCGGACGCCACGCGCCGCGTGGACTGGGACACGGCGCTGGACATGGTGGCGGACAAATGGAAAGCCATCATCGCCGAACACGGCCCGGACGCGGTCGCGCTCTACGTCTCCGGCCAGCTGCTCACCGAGGACTACTACGTCGCCAACAAGCTGATGAAGGGCTACGTCGGCAGCGCCAACATCGACACCAACTCGCGCCTGTGCATGTCTTCCGCCGTGGCCGGCCACAAGCGCGCCTTCGGCGAGGACCTGGTGCCGGTGTCGTACGAAGACCTGGAACTGGCCGACATGATCGTGCTGGTCGGCTCCAACGCCGCCTGGTGCCACCCCATCCTGTTCCAGCGCATCGCCAAGGAAAAGGAAAAGCGCCCCGAGCTGAAACTGATCGTGGTCGACCCGCGCCGCACCGCCACCTGCGAGCTGGCCGACCTGCACCTGCCCGTCAAGCCGGGCACCGACGTGTGGCTGTTCAACGGCCTGCTGAGCTACCTGTCGCGCATCGGCGCGGTCGATCCCGACTACGTCGCCGCGCACACCAACGGTTTGGACGCGGCCCTGGCCGCGGCCGAGGTCGATTGCGCCGATCCGGCCGCCGTCGCCAAGGCCTGCAAGATCAGCCTGGGCGCGCTGATGGAGTTCTACGAGGGCTTCGCCGCCACCGCCAAGGTCATCACCGGCTTCTCGATGGGCGTGAACCAGTCCAGCGCCGGCACCGACAAGGCCAACGCCATCATCAACTGCCACCTGATCGGCGGCCGCATCGGCAAGCCGGGCATGGGCCCGTTCTCCATCACCGGCCAGCCGAACGCCATGGGCGGGCGCGAAGTGGGCGGCCTGGCCAACATGCTGGCCGCGCACATGGACCTGGAAAAGGCCGAGCACCGCGAAGTGGTGCAAACCTTCTGGGAATCGCCGACGATGGCCGACAAGGGCGGCCTGAAGGCGGTGGACCTGTTCCACGCCATCGAGGCCGGCAAGGTCAAGGCGGTGTGGGTGATCGCCACCAATCCCGTGGTCAGCCTGCCGGACGCCGACCAGGTGCGCCGCGCGCTCGCCAAGTGCGAGCTGGTGGTCGCCTCCGACATCATCCAGAACACCGACACCAACGCCTTCGCCGACGTGCTGCTGCCCGCGCTGGGCTGGGGCGAAAAGGACGGCACCGTCACCAACTCCGAGCGCCGCATCTCGCGCCAGCGCGCCTTCCAGTCCGCTCCGGGCGAGGCGCGCGCCGACTGGTGGATCCTGTCCCGCTTCGCGCAGCGCATGGGCTACACGGGCTTCGGCTTCGACAGCGCGGCCGAGGTGTTCGACGAACACGCCCGCCTGAGCGCCTACCGCAACGAACTGCACGACGTGCCGCGCTTCTTCGACATCGGCGGCCTGGCCGGCATGGACGCCAAGGATTTCGACGCGATGGAGCCGGTGCAATGGCCGTTCCGCACCGGCGGCTCGCCCACGGCGCGCCTGTTCGAGGACGGCCGCTACGCGCACCCGGACGGCAAGGCGCGCTTCATCGCCACCGCCACGCGCGCGCCGGCCAACCTGCCGGACGAGGACTATCCGCTGACGCTGAACACCGGCCGCGTGCGCGACCAGTGGCACACCATGACGCGCACCGGGCGCTCGGCCAAGCTGGCCGACCACATCCCCGAATCGTTCATCGACATGCACCCCGGCGACGCGCTGATCCACGGCGTGCGCGAGGGCGAACTGGCGCGCGTGACCAGCAAGTGGGGCGCCATGGTGGCCCGCGTGCAGCACGGCGGCGGCATCGCGCGCGGCGGCCTGTTCATCCCCATCCACTGGAACAACCAGACCTCGTCGGACGCCCGCGTCGGCGCGCTGGTGAACCCGGTGGTCGATCCCGTTTCCGGCGAGCCCGAATTCAAGCACACGCCGGTGCGCATCGAGCAGTTCCGCGTCAGCTGGCACGCCTTCATCCTGAGCCGCAGCGAAGTGAAGCTGGACTCGGTGGCGCACTGGACCCGTATCCAGGGCCTGGACTTCGCCCGCTACGAGCTGGCCGGCCGCAACGCCATCGCCGACTTCAGCGAGTGGGCGCGCGAGCTGCTGGGCGTGGAGGATCCGGACGCCGACTGGCTGGAATTCGCCGACCGCAGCGAGGGCATGTACCGCGCCGTGCACGTGGTGGACGACCGCATCGAGCAATGCATCTTCCTGTCGCCGCGGCTGGACCTGCCGGCGCGCAACTGGCTGGCCGGCTTGTTCGCGGAAGAGGAGTTGTCGGACCTGGACCGCGCCAGCCTGCTGATCGGCCGTCCGTTGACGAAGGGCGTGGACGCTGGACCGACGGTCTGCTCCTGCTTCGGCGTGGGCCGCAACATCATCTGCGGCGCCATCCGGGAAAAGGACCTGAAGACGGTGCCCGAGATCACCGCCTGCGTGAAAGCCGGCGGCAACTGCGGCTCCTGCGTGCCGGAGCTGAAAAAGCTGCTGATCGAAACCCGCGCCGAGATCAGCGCGGAGGCCCCGGCGTAAAAAGTTTCCCGCTTCACATCGGTGTCAGGCGCGACATTCGGACACGAGCCCGGCTGTTGCGCCTGCGCCCCACCTTATTTTCGCGGCGCAGCTATACCAAGATTCTCATGTGGCCGCTACGGACGAGGTCGTGTCCGAATGTCGCGCCTGACACCGATGGTGACGGAGCAACTTGTTGCCGGCGTTGATCGAATCCCGCGCCGAGTATCAGCGCGGAGGCCCCGGCGTAATCAGAAGGCCCAGTGGATTTTGCCGTACAGGGGGCTGCCGCCGGCCCCGCAACTGTGCGCGAAGCGCGCGTCCAGGGTCTTCACCTTGCCGGCCGCGTAGGTGACGCTGTCGATGGTGAACCACCCGGCGATCGCCTGGGAGGTGCAGCCCTGGCCGTTGCCGCTCCAGTCCATCGCGGCCCGGTCGTCGCGGGGGCCGGCGATTTCCTGGACATAGGCGCTGGGGTGTCGCCGCAAGTCGCCGTAGTAGCCGGCTTGCAGCTCGTTCAGCAGATTCGTGAAGCCCGTGAAATGTCCGCTCAAATCGCTGTCGCCGTCCTTCACGTTGGCACTGATTTCAGCGCCGGTGACGTCGACTTTCGCGCCTCCCGCTTCCGTATACAGGCGGGTCTTGCCGCCGCCGATGTGCTCGCCCGCCGCGCTCTCCAGGTAAACGTAGTTCCCCACCGGCGCGTCGATGCTGGGCGACCATAGGCCTGCCGGCACGGGCAGCACCGGCGCGGGCAGGTTGGCGGCGTCCCAGTGGATTTGACCGTGCATCGCCGCCGGGCTTCCGTCGCAACGCTGCTCGAAGCGCAGGTCGAAGGCGGTGAGTTCCTTGCCCTTGTAACTGACCTTGTCGAACACGAACCAGCCTTGCACCGTGTTGCAAATGCGGCCCCCGTTGAGCACGCTGGACCAGCTAAGGCCGTCTGGACCCTCGGGCGAGCCCAGATTGCGGATCGCGTCGGCGTGGTAGCCCGGGACCAACTCGGTGGCGTTGCCCGACTGTTTGAAAATGCCCAACCAGCGCTGGCCGGCCGTCCCGCTCGGCGGGACATCGACAAGCGACACGTGCAGCAGATTGGCCTGCGCGCCGACACCCAGGTAGGCGTCGCTTCCCTTGTACAGCTTGCTGCTGTTGCCGACGATGGCATCGCCTTCCGCCCCTTCGAGGTAGACATAGTTGCCGCTCGCGGGCACTTTGTCCGCGGCCGCTTTCCACACATCCGGAATGACCCTGGCGGTCACCAGCAACGACGCCTCCTTGCCGGCCGAGACCCCGTCGCTGACCGTCAGCGCGATCCGGTAGTCGCCGGCTACGTCGGGCGTGAACGTGGGCGTGGCGGTGTCCGCCGCCGCCAGCGCGGCCTGGCTGCCGGCGGGCCTGGACGCCATGGTCCACCAATAGCCGAGTTTTCCGGGGCCGCTGCTGGCCCGGCCATCGAGTTGCACGGCGGTCCCGGCCAGCACGATCCGGGATGCGCCGGGGCGGGCGACAGGCTTGTACGCGACGCCGGGTTCGAACAGCGCGACGCCGTTCTCCGTGGCGGCCCGGGTGCCTTCCTGGTTTTCCGGGCTTTCGCTGAAGCTGGCCAATACTTGCGGCGCCGTCGCGGTGCCCTGGTTCAGGACGCCGAGCCAGTAGGCGAAACCGGCCGCGTCGCCCTCGCGGCGCAGCACGTTCTTGTAGAGATTGCCGACCGTGGCCTCGGCCGTGGGCGTCTTGCCGTACAGGTCCTGGTACTCGGCCGACGCGGAGAACGCGGCCGCGATAGCGTCGAGTGGCGCGCCTTGCTCCAGCACGCCCATCCAGTAGCGCAGCCCGGCGGCGTCGGGCGCGCGGCCGAACGCGGCCTGGTACAGCCTCAGGACGCGCGCGGCCGAGTTCGCCTTGCCGAACACGGCCGAGCCATCGTCGAAGCGCAGCGTGGCGTCCGCCGGCACCTGGACCGTTTGCCGCTCGTCCGATTTCAGCGTCACCGTCGTGGTGTCGCCAAGGTGGGTGACGCGGTAGTCCTCCCGCGGTCCGGGGAAGACATGGACCGGGGCGTCGGCCACCGCCGCGCCCTGTTTTTTGCCCTGGGCCGGGGAGTTGGCCATGGTGGCGTCCCCGCCGCCGCAGCCGGAGAGCAAGACGGCCGTCACCGCGGCCGCAAGCGTTGATTTATAAGTCATGACAGTCTATGTGAGAAGAGGCGCGCGAGGATAGCACGGCGGCCCGGGCGCAAATCTCACGAATCGTCACGGCCCGGCGCGCCGGCCGGGACGCCGTCTACATGCCGTCGCCTATCCCAGGCAGGCCGAGGCGGCCATTCCGTTTGGTCACGGCGCGCCTGAGCTCGAACGGGAAGATGCGCCTGGTGGACATGCGCATCTCCAGCATCAACGCGATCGCGAAGTCTTGGCAGTTGTACGCCTGGGTCCCCGTCCACTGCCCCTTGGCCAGCGCCACGTCGGACACCGCCCGCAGCACGATGCCCAGCGATTTGGGCGTGTCCAGCACGATCCGCTCGGACGTGATGGCGCCCCCGACGGGCAGGGCGGCGCCATACAAAACCCTGTATCCGTGCATCGTCAGGTCCACTTTGATCAAGGTGCCATTACACTCCAAGAACAGCTCCCAGTGCGCGTCGTTCAGCTCGGCGCGCCTCACCACCGTCACCGCTTGCACCAAACTGCCCAGGTCCTCGAACCCGGCGAAACCCATGGTGGCGATGGCCAAATCCACGATGTTACCCGGTTCAATATTTTGAACCACCCCATGGGCGTTCCTCAGATCCCGCGTCATTATCGGCATTGTTCATCTCCTGGTGAGGGCAAATCCATGTTGGATTAATGCATGAAATATCATGCGGTGAAGTTGTGTAAATTGTCAACATATTGCATTTGGCAAATCCGCGTTGCCGCGCGCGATGGGGCGTGACGGCAAATCATGAAAATGTGATAAATTGATTCATCGGTAACAAAAAACGCAAAGCGGAGGCCCAGACACCCATGCGCCGCCCAGGATACAAAGCTTCCACCCGCCGCAGGTCGCGGGAACGCATCCCTTAGCTACGCTCGCCCAGCAGTCGCCGCGCGCGGACCCTCTTCTGGTTCGCGTCTGATCAAGACTTTTAGTGAGGGTGAGATGGCTATCCGGGAAAACTTTACGTACACCGAAATGGATTTGTGGCTCAACGACAAGCGGGTCACGGAAATCGAATGCCTGGTGCCCGACTTGACGGGCGTGGCGCGCGGCAAGATCCTGCCGCGCGGTAAATTCACCCAGGAGCGCGGCATGCGCATGCCGGAGGCGGTGCTGGGCATGACCGTGACCGGCAACTATCCCACCGACGACGCGGCCTACGACCGCGCCATCTCCGCCACCGACCGCGACATGATCCTGAAGGCCGACCCCACCACCATCACCATGGTGCCCTGGGCCACCGACCCCACCGCGCAGGTGATCCACGATTGCTACTTCTCGGACGGCGCGCTGGTCGACTTCGCGCCGCGCACCGTGCTCAAGCGCGTGCTCAAGCTGTATGCCGACAAGGGCTGGCAGCCGCTGGTGGCGCCCGAGCTGGAGTTCTACCTGACCGACAAGAACATCGATCCCGACCTGCCGCTGAAGGCGCCCATCGGCCGCAGCGGCCGCGCCGAGACCAGCCGCCAGATCTACAGCATCGACGCCGTCAACGAGTTCGACCCGCTGTTCGAGGACATCTACGATTACTGCGAGCTGATGGGGCTCGACGTGGACACCCTGATCCACGAGATCGGCGCCGGCCAGATGGAGATCAACTTCCTGCACGGCGACCCGCTCGGGTTGGCCGACAAGGTGTTCTTCTTCAAGCGCACCCTGCGCGAGGCGGCGCTGAAGCACAATATGTACGCCACCTTCATGGCCAAGCCCATGGCGGGCGAGCCCGGATCGGCCATGCACGTGCACCAGAGCGTGGTGGACAGCAAGACCGGCTGGAACATCTTCAGCAACGACGATGGTTCGCCGTCCACGCTGTTCAAGCACTACATCGGCGGCCTGCAGCGCTACATGCCGTCCGCGATGGCCATCGTCGCGCCCTACGTGAACTCCTACCGCCGCCTGGTGCGCCACACGGCCGCGCCGATCAACATCCAGTGGGGCGTGGACAACCGCACCGTGGGCTTCCGCGTGCCGGAGTCCGGCGTGCAGGACCGCCGCATCGAAAACCGTATCATCGGCGCGGACGCCAACCCCTACCTGGCGCTGGCCGTCACGCTGGCCTGCGGCTACCTGGGCATGACGGACCAGCTGGACGCCACGCCGGCCACCACCGGCAGCGCCTACGACATGCGCTACGAGTTCCCGCGCGGCCTGCCGGAGGCGCTGTCCGCGCTGCGCCGCGAGGACAAGCTGCGCGCGGTGCTGGGCGAGCGCTTCATTGACGTCTACGCCGCCATCAAGGACCTCGAGCACCAGGAATTCATGACCGTCATCAGCCCCTGGGAGCGCGAGCACCTGCTGCTGCACGTGTAGACGGCCCCGGCGCGCTTGAATTGATGGTATTTGGCAAGGTGCTGCATTTATAATCACGTCTTCGCCGGACGGCGCCGCCGCCCGGCATGCCTTTTTATACCATTAAGATTTCGCCAACATGACGACAGTCCAACCCGCCGCGCCCGCGTCCACAGCGGTAGAAACCGGCCAGCCTTTCCTGCTCATCCGTAACCTGGTCAAGGAATTCGACGGCGTGCGCGCCGTGAACGACGTGTCGGTGACGATCAACAAGGGCGAGATCTTCGCCCTGCTGGGAAGCTCGGGCTGCGGCAAGTCCACCCTGCTGCGCATGCTGGCCGGCTTCGAGACGCCGACCACCGGCCAGATCGCGCTGGGCGGCAAGGACATCGTCGGCGTGCCGCCGTACGAGCGCCCGATCAACATGATGTTCCAATCCTACGCGCTGTTCCCGCACCTGTCGGTGTGGGACAACATCGCCTTCGGCCTGCGCCGCGACGGCCTGCCGAAGGAGGAGATCGCGGAGCGCGTGGACAAGATGCTGGCGCTGGTGCAGCTCGCGGCCTACGGCAAGCGCAAGCCGCACCAGCTGTCCGGCGGCCAGCAGCAGCGCGTGGCGCTGGCGCGCAGCCTGGCCAAGCGTCCGCAGTTGCTGCTGCTGGACGAGCCGCTGGGCGCGCTGGACAAGAAGCTGCGCGAGCGCACCCAAGTGGAGCTGGTGAACATCATCGAGCAGGTCGGCGTGACCTGCGTGATGGTGACCCACGACCAGGACGAGGCCATGAGCATGGCCACCCGCATCGCCATCATGAGCGAGGGCCGCATCCTCCAGGTGGGCAAGCCGGGCGAGATCTACGAGACGCCGAACTGCCGCTTCGTGGCCGACTTCATCGGCTCGGTCAACCTGTTCGAGGGCCGCGTCAAGGTCGACGAGCCGGACCACGTGATCATCGAATCGCCGGAGGGCTCGCACTACGTCAGCCACGGCATCACCGGCACCGACGGCATGGCGGTCGGGGTCGCGGTGCGTCCCGAGAAGATGGTGCTGCAGGCGGCGCCGCCCAGCATGTCGCAGCGCGCCAAGGTGGAGGAGCACGGCCACAACGCGGTGCAGGGCGTGATCTCGTCGGTCTCCTACTTCGGCAACGAAACGCACTACCAGGTCCTGCTGGACAGCGGCATGCGGATCAAGGTGGCCCGCACCAACTCCGCGCGCCACGCCGAGGCGGGCCTGCGGCGCGACCAGCGCGTGCACGCATGGTGGGACGGCAGCGACGTCGTCGTGCTGACCAGCTAAGGCCGCGCCATGCTCACATTCCTCAAGGACCTGTCCACCCTGCGCTGGCTGACGGGGCGCGCGCTGGTCATCGGCGTGCCCTATCTGTGGCTGGTGTTCGCCTTCCTGGTGCCGTTCCTGATCGTGGCCCGCATCAGCTTCTCCGAGGCGGACGTCAGCAATCCCTTCGGCACCCTGCTGACCTACGCGGAGGGCGTGGCCACCCTCAAGGTCAAGCTCTCGAACTACCTGTTCATCGCCGGCGACGAGCTGTACGTGATGACCTATCTCAGTTCGCTGAAGTACGCCGCCATCACCACCGTCTGTTGCCTGTTCATCGGCTATCCCTTCGCCTACTTCATGGCGCGCGCCAAGCCCACGCTGCGCCCGGTGCTGATGATGATGGTGATGCTGCCGTTCTGGACCTCCTTCCTGCTGCGCATCTACGCCTGGAAGGGCATCCTGGCCAACCAGGGCATCCTGAACGGCTTCCTCATGTCGCTGGGCTTCATCGATCAGCCCATGCACCTGATGAACACCCCGTTCTCGCTGGTGATCGGCATGGTGTACGCCTACCTGCCGTTCATGATATTGCCGCTGTACGCCAACCTGGTGAAGATGGACGTGCGCTTCCTGGAGGCGGCGGCCGACCTGGGCGCGACGCCGATGCAGGTGTTCTGGCGCATCACGGTGCCGCTGTCGAGGTCCGGCATCATCGCCGGCGCCATGCTGGTGTTCATTCCGGCCGTGGGCGAGTACGTGATCCCCGAGCTGCTGGGCGGTCCCGAGACGCTCATGATAGGCAAGGTCCTGTGGGACGAATTCTTTACCAACAACGACTGGCCGATGGCGTCCTCCGTCACGGTCGTGGTCATACTCCTGATCCTGGTGCCGATGGCGATCCTGAACAAATACCAGTCCGAGCAACAAGAAGGGGGGCGCAAATGAAGGGCTCCCTCCTGCAGCGCTGGTTCGGGCGCGGCTGGCTGTCGGCCGGCTACGCCTTCCTCTACATGCCCATCGTGGTGCTGGTGGTGTTCTCCTTCAACAGCTCGCGCCAGGACATGGTGTGGAGCGGCTTCTCCACCCGCTGGTACGCCGAACTGCTGAACGACACGGAGATCGTCAACGGCTTCGTCCTGTCGCTGAAGATCGCCGTGCTGACGGCCTGCTCGTCGGTCATCCTCGGCACCTTCGCCGCCTTCGTGCTGGACCGCTACCGCCGCTTCGCCGGCCGCACCCTGTTCGCCGGCATGGCCAGCGCGCCGCTGGTGATGCCGGAGGTGATCATCGGCCTGTCGCTGCTGTTGATGCTGGTGTCGGTGCAGAAGGTGTTCGGCTTCCCCGAGCGCGGCATGCTGACGATGTGGATAGGCCACACCCTGCTGGGCATGGCCTACGCCACGGTGGTGGTGCAATCGCGGCTGCGCGAGATGAACCGCTCGCTGGAGGAGGCGGCCATGGACCTGGGCTGCAGGCCGCACCAGGTGTTCTTCCTGGTCACGCTGCCCAACATCACGCAGGCGCTGGCCTCGGCCTGGCTGCTGACGTTCACCCTGTCGCTGGACGACGTGGTGCTGTCGGCCTTCCTGTCCGGCCCAGGCTCGTCGACCATGCCGATCGTGATCTTCTCGCGCGCCAGGCTGGGGCTGGACCCGCGCGTGAACGCGGTGGCGACGCTCACCATCCTGGTCGTGTCGATGGGCGTGATCGCGTCCAGCCTGTACATGGCGCGCGCCGAGCGGCGCCGCCGGCAGCAGATTTCCGCCGCCCACAAAAACGACGCGGAGTAAAAGGCCCGGTCGCTCCCGCGCAGGCGGGAGCCCAAGTTCGCAACCGCCGCGGCACCGGCTTAAATCCCGCCCATGCAGATGTACTTGATGACCAGGTAGTCGTCCATCCCGTACTTCGACCCCTCGCGCCCCAGGCCGGACTGCTTCACGCCGCCGAAGGGCGCGATCTCGTTCGAGATCAGCCCCGTGTTCACCCCCACCATGCCCGACTCCAGCCCCTCGGCCACGCGCCAGATGCGGCCGATGTCGCGCGAATAGAAGTAGCTGGCCAGGCCGAACTCGGTGTCGTTGGCCAGCGCCAGCACCTCCTCGTCGTCCTTGAAACGGAACAGCGGCGCCAGCGGACCGAAGGTCTCCTCGCCGGCCACCAGCATGTCCGACGTCACGTCGGCCAGCACGGTGGGCTGGAAGAAGCTTTGTCCCAGCGGGTGGCGCTGGCCGCCGGCCAGCAGGCGCGCGCCCTTGGACAGCGCGTCGGCGATGTGCTGCTCCACCTTGGCCACCGCCTTCTCCTCGATCAGCGGGCCCTGCGTCACGCCCGGCTCCATGCCGTCGCCCACCTTCAATTTGGCCACGGCGGCCACCAGCTTGGCGGCGAAGGCGTCGTACACGCCGTCCTGCACGTAGATGCGGTTGGCGCACACGCAGGTCTGGCCGGCGTTGCGGTACTTGGACGCCATCGCGCCCTCGACCGCCGCGTCCAGGTCGGCGTCGTCGAACACGATGAAGGGCGCGTTGCCGCCCAGTTCCAGCGACAGCTTCTTGATGGTGGACGCGCACTGTTCCATCAGCAGCTTGCCGACCCCGGTGGAGCCGGTGAAACTGAGCTTGCGCACCGTGGGGTTGGAGGTCAGCTCGCCGCCGATGGCGCGCGAATGGCCGGTGACCACGCTGAACACGCCGGCCGGCACGCCCGCGCGTTCGGCCAGTGCGGCCAGCGCCAGCGCGGAGAACGGGGTCAGCTCGGCGGGCTTCAGCACCATGGGACAGCCGGCCGCCAGCGCGGGCCCGGCCTTGCGGGTGATCATGGCCGAGGGGAAGTTCCACGGCGTGATGGCCGCGCACACGCCGATCGGCTCCCTGGTGACGACGATGCGGCGGTCCGGCCACGGCGAGGGCAGGGTGTCGCCCGCCACGCGCTTGGCCTCCTCGGCGAACCACTCGATGAAGGAGGCCGCGTAGACGATCTCGCCTTTGGCTTCCGTCAGCGGCTTGCCCTGTTCGGCCGTCATCAGCCGCGCCAGGTCGTCGGCGTTTTCCAGCATCAGGTCGTTCCACTTGCGCAGGATGGCCGAACGCTCCTTGGCGGTCTTCTTGCGCCACGCCGGCCAGGCCACGTTGGCCGCCTCGATGGCGCGGCGGGTCTCGGCCGCGCCCATTTGCGGCACCGTGCCGATGGCCTGGCCGGTGGCGGGATTGGTGACGGTGATGGTGTCGCCATCGTCCGCATCGCGCCACTCGCCGTTGATGTAGCATTGCTGCCGCAGCAGCGTCGGGTCTTTCAGGTTCAGCATGGGAGTCTCCTCGCGAATTCGTCGAATGAATTCTACCGCCACCATGGCGCCGGGGCGGGTTCGGCTCGGACTGGGGCCATCGGCGGGCCGAAAATTCAATAAGGATGGAACCAATGGCTTCAGCGCCGCACGCCGGACTGGATCACGGACGCCAGCAGCTTGCCGTAGTAGGCGATCTTTTCGGGCGTCACATAGGCGTAGCCCACCAGCAGCCCGCGCCGCACGGGCGGCGCCAGGTAGTAGCTGGACAGCGGATAGACCGACAACCCCGCCTCCCTGGCCAGCGCCTGCAGCGCCACGTCGTCCGCCCAGTCGGGCAGCTCCACCACCAGGTGCAGGCCGGACTCCTCGCTGGAAATGGCCACCAGCTGCGCCGCCTTGGCGCCCAGGTGCTGGGCCAGCGTGCGGCGCAGCGTCTCGCGCCGTGCGCCGTAGATCTGGCGGATCTTGCGCACGTGCGTGGTGAAGTGGCCCAGCGCCATGAAGTCGGCCAGCGCGGCCTGCACCATCAGCTGTCCCGGGCGCTGCAAGTCGTACAGCGCGCTCTTGAACGGCTCCACCAGTTCCCGCGGCGCCACCATGTAGCCCACCTTGATGCCGGGATAGAGCACCTTGGAGAAGGTGCCCATGTAGACCACGCGGTTGTCGTGATCCAGCCCCTGCAGCGCCGCCAGCGGGCGGCCGGTGTAGCGGAATTCGCTGTCGTAGTCGTCCTCCAGTATCCACGCGTTCTTGCGCACCGCCACGTCCAGCAGCGCGCGCCGGCGCGACAGGCTCATGACCGCGCCGGTGGGGTACTGGTGCGAGGGCGTCACGTAGACCAGGCGCGGCCTGGTGGCCAGGTCCTCGGGCTCCAGCGCCATGCCGTCCGCGTCCACGGTGACGGGGTGCAGCTTCAGCCCGCGCGCCTGGAACACGCGGCGCGCGCCCCAGTAGCAGGGGTCCTCCACCCAGGCTGTGTCGCCCGCGTCGGCCAGCAGCTGCGCGCACAGGTCCAGCGACTGCTGGGTGCCGGAGGTGATCATCACCTGTTCCACCGACACCTTCACGGAGCGCGACAGGCGCAGGTATTCGGTGATGGCCTGGCGCAGCGGCAGGTAGCCGCCGCACTGGCCATAGTCCAGCAGGTCGGCGCGCGCCTCGCGCCACACGCGGTTCTGCAGGCGCTGCCACTGCTTGAAGGGAAAGGATGAAAAGTCCGCGTCGCCCGGCGCGAAGGGTTGGATCTCGTAGCGCGCGCCGGCGGCGTAGCGCGTCAGTTCCTCGCCGCGGCGGGACAAGGGTGGCGCCGGAGCAACAGTCGGCATGGTATGTTGTTGTCCTGTCACGTCCTTGCCGCCGCTGCGCATGCCGCGCGCCAGTTCGCGCAAATCCGCCACGTAGGTGCCACTGCCGAGCACACTGTTGACATAGCCCTCGGCCGCCAGCTGCCCGAAGGCGGCGATCACGGTGTTGCGCGCGATGCCCAGGTCGGACGCCAGGTCGCGGGTCGAAGGCAGCTTGTTGCCGGCGCCGAGGCGGTTCTGGTGGATCGCCACCTTCGCCGCCTCGTACAGGCGGCGCTGCTGGGGCAGGCGGGGATGGAAGTCGGCCTGCGCCAGGGTGGCGGCCAGCAAATCGGAGGCGGGAGACATGACGGTGACCCCTTAAAGTGGTTCCATCTATTGCTGATAAGTGGAGCTCGTAATAATACCAAATTGGGCCTATGATGAAATCGGGTTCACTAATTGGCAATGCTGAATAGACTATGCGCCTTCCCATCGTCCTGGTACCAGCCTGCAGCCACAAGATCGGTTCGCACCCCTATTACGCCGCGCAAAACAAGTACGTGGACGCGGTGCCGACCGGTGCCGGCTGCATGCCGCTGATCGTTCCGCCGCTGGGCCGGGCGGCCGACCTGGACGCCCTGCTCGCGGTGGCCGACGGCGTCATGCTGACCGGCGCGCCCTCCAATGTGCACGCCAGCCTGTACGGCCAGGAACTGCGCGACCCGTCGCTGCCGCTCGATCCGGCGCGGGACGCCACCACGCTGCCGCTGGTCCGCGCGGCGCTGGAGCGCGGCGTGCCGCTGCTGGCCATCTGCCGCGGTTTCCAGGAAGTGAACGTGGCGCTGGGCGGCACGCTGCACCAGGCCGTGCACGAGGTGGACGGCATGGCCGACCACCGCGAAAACAAGGATCACGACCTGGAACGGCAGTACGCCCCGGCCCATCGCGTGACGCTGGAGGAGGGCGGCGTGATGGCCCGCATCCTCGGCGGCGCGCGCCATATCGACGTGAACTCCCTGCACGGCCAGGGTATCGACCGCCTCGCTCCCGGCCTGGCGGTCGAGGCGCGCGCCGACGACGGCCTGGTGGAGGCCTACTCCCTGGCCGGCGCGCCGTCCTTCCTGCTCGCGGTGCAATGGCACCCCGAGTGGCGCATCGCCGACAACCCCGTTTCCATGCAACTGTTCCATGCGTTCGGAGAGGCCTGCCGCGCGCATCGCGACCGGATCCCCTAGCGCCGCCGCATCGCTCCCCATCCGCTCCGGCAATACAGAAAACAACCAAGAGAGAAAAGCCATGGCTATACGCGAAAACTTCAGCTACACCGACATGGACCTGTGGCTGAACGAGAAACGGGTCACCGAAATCGAATGCCTGGTGCCGGACTTGACGGGCGTCGCCCGCGGCAAGATCCTCCCGCGCGGCAAATTCACCCAGGAGCGCGGCATGCGCATCCCGGAGGCCGTGCTGGGCATGACCGTGACCGGCAACTACCCGACCGAGGACGACGCCTACGACCGCGCCATCTCCGCCACCGACCGCGACATGATCCTCAAGGCCGACCCCACCACCATCACCATGGTGCCCTGGGCCACAGACCCCACCGCGCAGGTGATCCACGACTGCTATTTCTCCGACGGCAAACTGGTGGACTTCGCGCCCCGCACCGTGCTGCGCCGCGTGCTCAAGATGTACGCCGACAAGGGCTGGAAGCCGGTGGTGGCGCCGGAGCTGGAGTTCTACCTGACCGACAAGAACGTCGACCCGGACCTGCCCCTGCGCCCGCCCATCGGCCGCAGCGGCCGCGCCGAGACCAGCCGCCAGATCTACAGCATCGACGCCGTCAACGAGTTCGACCCGCTGTTCGAGGACATCTACGACTATTGCGAACTGATGGGCCTGGACGTGGACACCCTGATCCACGAGATCGGCGCCGGCCAGATGGAGATCAACTTCCTGCACGGCGACCCGCTCGGGTTGGCCGACAAGGTGTTCTTCTTCAAGCGCACCCTGCGCGAGGCGGCGCTGAAACACAATATGTACGCCACCTTCATGGCCAAGCCCATGGCCGGCGAGCCGGGATCGGCCATGCACGTGCACCAGAGCGTGGTGGACAGCAAGACGGGCTGGAACATCTTCAGCAACGAGGACGGTTCGCCCTCCACGCTGTTCAAGCACTACATCGGCGGCCTGCAGCGCTACATGCCGTCCGCGATGGCCATCGTCGCGCCCTACGTGAACTCCTACCGCCGCCTGGTGCGCCACACGGCCGCCCCGATCAACATCCAGTGGGGCATGGACAACCGCACCGTGGGCTTCCGCGTGCCGGAGTCCGGCGTGCAGGACCGCCGCGTGGAGAACCGCATCATCGGCGCGGACGCCAACCCCTACCTGGCGCTGGCCGTCACGCTGGCCTGCGGCTATCTCGGCATGACGGAGCAGCGGGAGCCGACCGCCGCCATGTCCGGCAGCGCCTACGACATGAAGGTGGAGCTGCCGCAAGGCCTGCCCGAGGCGCTGGCCGCGCTGCGCCGCGAGGACAAGCTGCGCGAAGTGCTGGGCGAGCGCTTCATCGACGTGTACGCCGCCATCAAGGACGTGGAACACCAGGAATTCATGACCGTCATCAGTCCCTGGGAGCGCGAGCACCTGCTGCTGCACGTGTAAGCCCGCGGCGGCACACCCGACGACCTCATTCAGCGAAAGGAATCGCCATGTCAACCAACCCGAACGCGCCCGGCACCGTGCTGGCCGCGCCCGCGCGCGCGGCGGCCCGCGCGGAGAAGTTCGACACCGCAGCCATCCAGCGACAGGACACGGCGCACTATATGCACCCCTTCACCGACCACCAGGCGCTGGGCGGCAAGGGCGTGCGCGTGATGGTGCGCGGCGAGGGCATCTACCTGTGGGACTCGGAAGGCAACAAGGTCCTGGACGGCATGTCCGGCCTGTGGTGCGTGAACGTGGGCTACGGCCGCACCAGCATCTCGCAGGCCGTGTACAAGCAGATGGAGACGCTGCCCTTCTATAACAGCTTCTTCAACACCACCAACCTGCCGGCCGTGCAGCTGGCCGCCAAGCTGGCCGAGATCTCGCCGCCGCGGTTCCAGCACGTGTTCTTCACCGGCTCCGGCTCGGAGGGCAACGACACCAACGTGCGCATGGTGCGCCGCTACTGGGACCTGCTGGGCCAGCCGGCGCGCAAGGTCATCATCAGCCGCCACAACGCCTACCACGGCAGCACCATGGCCGGCGCCTCGCTGGGCGGCATGGACGGCATGCACGCCCAGGGCGGCCTGCCGATCCCGGACATCGTCCACATCGGCCAGCCCAGCTACCTGGAGTCCGGGCGCGGCATGACGCCCGACGAATTCGGCGTCGCCGCCGCCGGCTGGCTGGAACAGAAGATCCTGGAAGTGGGCGCCGACAAGGTGGCCGCCTTCATCGGCGAGCCGGTGCAGGGTGCCGGCGGCGTGATCATCCCGCCGGCCACCTACTGGCCGGAAATCCAGCGCATCTGCGACAAGTACGGCATCCTGCTGATCGCCGACGAGGTGATCTGCGGCTTCGGCCGCACCGGCCGCTGGTTCGCCTCCGAGCTGTTCGGCATGCGTCCCGACCTGATCACTTTCGCCAAGGGTGTGACCTCGGGCTACGTGCCGCTGGGCGGCGTGCTGGTGGGGGACCGCGTGGCCAGGGTGCTGATCGAACAGGGCGGCGAGTTCAATCACGGCTTCACGTATTCCGGCCACCCGGTGGCCTGCGCCGCCGCGCTGGAGAACATCCGCATCATCGAAAGCGAAGGCCTGGTGGACCGGGTGGCGAACGATACCGGCCCCTATCTGGAGCGGCGCTTCGCCGAGCTGGCCGACCACCCGCTGGTGGGCTACGCCGACAGCTGCGGCTTCGTCGCGGGGCTCAACCTGGTGAAGGCCAAGGCCGCCGCGGTGCACGACCACGAACTGTTCGATCCGGCGCTGGAAGTGGGCATGGTGTGCCGCGGCCACATGTTCGGCAATGGCATGATCATGCGCGCCGTGGGCGATCGCATGATCATCGCGCCGCCGCTGGTGATGACGCGCGCGCAAATCGACGAGATGGTGGCGTTGATCCGCCACTGCCTGGACCTTACCCACGCCGACATCAAGCGGCGTGGCTGGGTCGGCAACTGACACGGGAGGCGATATGACTGGCAAGGACAACATCAACTGGCACGAGCGCGCCGCGGCGCTGGCCATCGACGGCCGCGCGTTCATCGACGGCCAGCGCGTGTGGGCGCGCGCCGAACGGCGCTTCGACAACCACTCGCCCATCGACGGGCGCAAGCTGGGCGAGGTGGCGCGCTGCGACGGCGCCGACGTGGACCTGGCGGTGGCCGCCGCGCGCGCCGCCTTCGAGGATGGCCGCTGGAGCGCGAAGGCGCCCGCGCAGCGCAAGCGGACCATGATCAGGTTCGCCGACCTGGTGCAGCAGAACGGCGCCGAACTGGCGCTGCTCGAAACGCTGGACATGGGCAAGCCGATCAAATACAGCCAGAGCGTGGACGTGAACTCGGCCGCCAACTGCCTGCGCTGGTACGGCGAGGCGATCGACAAGATCTACGACGAGATCGCGCCCACCGCCGCCAACAGCCTGGCGCTGATCACGCGCGAGCCGGTGGGCGTGGTGGCCGCCATCGTGCCGTGGAACTACCCGATGATCATGGCCGCGTGGAAGATCGCGCCGGCGCTGGCCGCCGGCAACAGCGTGGTGCTGAAGCCGTCCGAGAAATCGCCGCTGACGGCGCTGCGCCTGGCCGAGCTGGCGCTGGAGGCGGGCATCCCGCCCGGCGTGTTCAGCGTGCTGCCCGGCTACGGCGACGAGGCCGGCGCCGCGCTGGCGCTGCACATGGACGTGGACTGCATCGGCTTCACCGGCTCCACCCGGGTCGGCAAACAGATCATGCAGATGGCGGGCCAGTCCAACCTGAAACGCGCATGGACCGAGCTGGGCGGCAAGTCGGCCAACATCGTCTGCGCCGACTGCCCGGACCTGGACGCGGCCGTGGAGGCTGCGGTGGGCTCCATCTACTTCAACCAGGGCGAGAGCTGCAACGCGCCCTCGCGCCTGTTCGTGGAGGCGTCCATCAAGGACCGCTTCCTGGAGAAGGCGCTGGCCATGGTGCCGTCCTTCCAGCCGGGCGATCCGCTGGACGAGGCCACAGTGATGGGCGCCATCGTCGACAACACGCAGCTGGGCAGCGTGATGGGCTATATCGAGTCCGGCAAGTCGGAGGGGGCGAAGCTGCTGGCCGGCGGCAATCGGGCGCGCGGCGGCAGCGGCGGCTACTACGTGGAGCCGACGCTGTTCGACGGCGTGGACAGCGGCATGCGCATCGCCCGCGAGGAGATCTTCGGTCCGGTGCTGTCGGTGCTCGCCTTCACGGACGTGGCGGACGCGGTGCGCCAGGCCAACGCCACGCCCTACGGCCTGCAGGCGGCCGTGTGGACGGCGGACATGGGCAAGGCGATCCGCACCGCCCGCGCGCTGCGCGCCGGCACCGTGCACGTGAACCAGTACGACGGCGACGACATCACCGTGCCGTTCGGCGGCTACAAGCAGTCCGGCAACGGCCGCGACAAGTCCTTGCACGCCTTCGACAAGTACACTGAGCTGAAAACCACCTGGATACAGGTCTGACATGACCCAAGCCATGCGCGACTTCCTGCGGGACCGCAATATCCACGAGGTGGAGTGCGTGATCGCGGACATGACCGGCATCGCCCGCGGCAAGATCCTGCCCAAGGACCTGTTCCTCAGCGAGGGCCAGATGCGGCTGCCGAAAAGCGTGCTGCTGAACACCGTCAACGGCGAGCAGCCCAACAACACGCCCTACGTGGGCGCGACCGATCCGGACATGATCTGCGTGCCGGACCCGGCCACCTTGCGCCAGGTGCCGTGGGCGGCCGAATCGGTGGCGCTGGTGATCCACGATTGCCAGGACTTCGACGGCCAGCCGGTCGGCCTGTCGCCGCGCGCCGTGCTGCGCAAGGTGCTGGCGCTGTATGAACAGCGCGGCTGGCGGCCGGTGGTGGCGCCGGAGATGGAGTTCTACCTGGTGGCGCGCAGCAGCAACCCGCACGAGCCGCTGGTGCCGCCGCTGGGCCGCAGCGGCAAGACCGAGTCCGGCCGCCAGTCCTATTCGATCGACGCGGTCAACGACTTCGACCCCTTCTTCCTGGAGCTGTCCACCTTCTGCAAGCTGCACGAGTTGGGCGTGGAAACGCTGATCCACGAGGCGGGCGCGGGCCAGATGGAAATCAACTTCTCGCACGGTGACGCGCTGGAGCTGGCGGACCGCGTGTTCCTGTTCAAGCGCGCCGTGCGCGAGACGGCGCTGCGGCACGGCATCTTCGCCACCTTCATGGCCAAGCCCATGGAAACGGAGCCGGGCAGCGCCATGCATATCCACCAGAGCGTGCTGGACGCGGCGAGCGGCGGCAACATCTTCAGCAAGCCGGACGGCGGCGCCAGCGAACTGTTTTTCGGCTATATCGCCGGGCTGGAAAAGTACGCGCCGTCCGCCACGCTGCTGTTCGCGCCGCACGTCAATTCCTACCGGCGGCTGTCGCGCTTCATGTCGGCGCCCACCAATGTGCGCTGGGGCTACGACAACCGCACCTGCGGCATCCGCATCCCCAATTCCAGCCCGGCCAACCGGCGCGTGGAGAACCGCGTGCCGGGCGTGGACGTCAATCCCTACCTCGCCATGGCCGCCACGCTGGCCTGCGGCTACCTGGGCATGACGGGGGGCTTGAAGGCGTCCCAGCCCACCGCCGGCAGCGCCGAGCAGGTGCACGACGAACTGCCGCGCAACCTGGAGGACGCCATCACCCGCCTGCGCGACTGCGAGCCCTTGAGCGAGATACTGGGGCCGCTGTTCGTGCGGGCCTTCTGCGAGGTGAAGGAACTGGAATTCGCCACCTACAGCCGGGTGATCAGTTCCTGGGAACGCGAGCACCTGATGCTGCTGGTGTAGGAGGGCGCGATGCGACACGGTATCGACTGGAACAAGGCGCAAGCGCTGGTGGCGGCGGAGCGCGCCGCCTTCACCGCCAACAACCCGCGCTCCCAGGCCTTGGCCGCCGGCGCGGCGGAGCACTTGCTGTTCGGAGTCCCCATGCACTGGATGCGCGACTGGTCCACGCCGTTCCCGCTGACGGTGGCCGAGGCCTCCGGCGCGCGCTTCCGCGACGCCGACGGCCATGAATACCTGGATTTCTGCCTGGGCGACACCGGCGCCATGTTCGGCCATTCGCCCGCGCCGGTGGCGCGCGCCGTGGCCGCGCAGGCCGCGCGCGGCTACACCGCCATGCTGCCCTCCGAGGACGCCGCGCGCGTGGGCGCGTTGCTGGCCCGGCGCTTCGGCATGCCGCGCTGGCAGTTCGCGCTGTCCGCGTCCGACGCCAACCGCTTCGTGCTGCGCTGGCTGCGCGCGGCGACGGGACGCGGCAAGATCCTGGTCTTCAACGGCTGCTATCACGGCACCGTGGACGACGTGTTCGTCGACCTCGAGGGCGGCGCGCCGGTCCAGCGCGCCAGCCTGCTGGGCCAGGTGCACGACCTGACCGCGCACACGGTGGTGGTGGAATTCAACGACCTGGCCGCGCTGGACGCGGCGCTGGCGGCGGGTGACGTGGCCTGCGTGCTGGCCGAGCCGGTGATGACCAACATCGGCATGGTGCTGCCGCAAGCCGGCTACTGGGAAGCCGCACAGCGCATCATGCGCAAGCACGGCGCCTTGCTGGTGCTGGACGAGACCCACACCATCAGCAGTGGCCCGGGTGGTTATGCGCGCGCCCACGGCCTGGAGCCGGACGCGCTGGTGGTCGGCAAGCCGATAGGCGGCGGCCTGCCTTGCGCCGCCTACGGCTTCACCGAGGAACTGGCGGGCCGCGTCGAGCGCGCCAAGCGGGACGCGCCGCCGGGCCATTCCGGCGTCGGCACCACGCTGACGGCGAACATGTTCACGCTGGCGGCGATGCGGGCCAACCTGGAGGAGGTGATGACGGATGCCGCCTACGCGCGGATGTTCGCGCTGGCCGCGCTGCTGGCCGACGGCCTGCGCGGCGTGATCGCCAGCCTTGGCCTGCCATGGTGCGTGACACAGGTGGGGGCGCGCACCGAATTCCAGTTCGCGCCGCGGCCGCCGCTCAACGGCAGCGAGGCCGGAGCGGCGCTGGACGGCGAGCTGGAACAGGTGATCCACCTGTACCTGCTGAACCGTGGATTGCTGATCACGCCCTTCCACAACATGCTGCTGGTGTGTCCGGACACGGCGGAAGAGGATATCGCGCGCCTGCTGGCCGCCTTCGACGGCTGCGCGCGGGCGCTGCGTTGCCCCCGCGTTTTTAGAAGCAGTGCTCCACCGCCGGGAAGCTGCCGTCCTTGACCGCGCCCACGTAGGCGCTGACGGCGGCCCCTATGCTGGTCCGCCCCTCCATGAAGTTCTTCACGAAGCGCGCCTTGCGGCCCGGGAAGACGCCCAGCGCGTCGTGCATCACCAGCACCTGGCCGGAGCAGTCGGGACCCGCGCCGATGCCGATGGTCGGTATCGCCAGCAGCTCCGTCACTTCCTTGCCCAGCTGGGAGGGGATCGCCTCCAGCACCAGCAGCGAGGCGCCGGCCGCCTGCAGCTTGAGCGCGTCGGATTTCAGCAGCTCGGCGCTCTCGGTGGTCTTGCCCTGCACCTTGTAGCCGCCCAGCTGGTGCACCGACTGCGGCGTCAGGCCCAGGTGGGCGCAGACGGGAATCGAGCGCTCGGTCAGGAAGCGCACGGTGTCCACCAGCCAGGCGCCGCCCTCGATCTTGATCATGTGCGCGCCGGCCTGCATCAGCTTGACCGCGTTGTCGAACGCCGCCTCCTTGGTGGCGTAGGTCCCGAACGGCATGTCGGCCAGCACCAGCGCCGACTTGTTGCCGCGCGCGACCGCGCGCGTGTGGTAGGCCACCTCGTCCAGCGTGACCGGCAGCGTGGAGTCCAGGCCGTTGCAGACCATGCCCAGCGAATCGCCGATCAGCAGCACTTCCACGCCGCAGCCGTCCATCAGGGAGGCGAAGCTGGCGTCGTAGCAGGTCAGCATGGCGATCTTGTCGCCGGCCGCGCGGCGCGCGTTCAGCGCGGGGATGGTCACGGCCTTGTTCGCTACCGGTTTTGCCGGCGCGGCGGCACTGGCTGCGGCCGGGGCGGGGTTGGCGCCGGCCATTTCGTTTCCTTGCAAGTAACCAGACATGGTAATCCTCAGTGAGTTTGATGCCACGGGCGTCAGTGTAATCCGGCACGGGCGGCCACGTATTTTACCCGCGAAAAATAAAGTTGGATTGAACACTCATTCCAAAGCGGGAACGCGCGGCTGGTCAGCTGCGGAAAATGAAGTACACCGCCCCCACCAGGCACAGCCCGGCCCAGACGTAATCGAGTTTGAAGGGCTGGTTCATGTAGAACATGGCGAAGGGCACGAACACCGTGAGGGTGATGGCTTCCTGCATGATCTTCAGCTGCGCCAGGCTGTACTGGCTGTAGCCGATGCGGTTGGCCGGCACCTGCAGCAGGTACTCGAACAGCGCGATGCCCCAGCTGATCACCGCCGCAACGTACCAGGCCTTGCTGTTCAGGCTTTTCAGGTGCCCGTACCAGGCGATGGTCATGAACACGTTGGACAGGACCAGCAGGCCGACGGTTTGGACGATGACGGGAATGTTCATAGCCGGCTGATGGCTTGGTCCGCGACGGCGGATTCGAAGCAGCGCGCCGGGAGGCGGCCGGGGATCATGATGGCGGGGGCCAGTTCCAGCAGCGGGATCAGCACGAAGGCGCGCTCGCACATGCGCGGATGCGGCACCGTCAGCGTCGGGCCGGCGATTTGCCGCTGGCCGTACAGCAGCAGGTCCAGGTCCAGCGTGCGGGGCGCGTTGCGGTAGGGCCGCTCGCGGCCGTGCGCCTGTTCGATGCCCTGCAGCGCCCGCAGCAGGCTCTCCGCGTCCAGCGTGGTGTCCAGGCTGGCGACGGCGTTGATGTAGTCGTCGCCGCCGGAGTCGATCGGCGCGGTGCGGTACAGGCCGGACACGCCGGTCACCGCGCAGCCGTCCAGCCGGCGCAGGCGCTCGACCGCGTCCAGCACGTTGCCGCGCGCGTCGCCGAGGTTGGCGCCGATGCCGACGTAGGCGGTCACGCCGCTCATTCGCGGTCCGAACCGCCGCCGGCCGTGGCCGGCGCGCCCTCGTGGCCCTCGCCCTGGCCGTCGCCCTTGTTGCGGCCGCCGCGCCGCGGTGGACGCTTGCGCTTGGCGCCGCCGCCGGCGCCGCCGCCGGCCTGGCTGGCGCCCGCGACCAGCTGTTCGCGCTCGGTCTCGTCGCCGTCGTAGAAGGCGGTCCACCATTCGCCCAGCTCGGCGTCGATCTCGCCGGACTCGCAGCGCAGCAGCAGGAAGTCGTAGCCGGCGCGGAAGCGCGGGTGTTCCAGCAGCTTGTACGGGTTCTTGCCGGTGCGGCGCTCGAAGCGCGGCTGCATGGCCCAGATGTCGCGCATGTCGGAGCCGATCTTGCGCTGCAGCGCCAGTTTCTCGGTCTGCGAGTCGAGCACCTCGTCCGCCGCCAGGTGCAGCGCGGGGATGGGGAACTCGCCGGCGGCGCGGTAGGCGTTCCACTTCTCCAGCACCTGGTGCCACAGCAGGGAGGCGAACAGGAAGCCGGGCGACACCGTCTTGCCGGCGTGGATGCGGCGGTCGGTCGAGTCCAGCGCCAGGGTCACGAACTTCACGCCCAGCGGCTGCTCCAGCACCACGTCCAGCAGCGGCAGCAGGCCGTGGTGCAGGCCCTCCTGGCGCAGCTGGCGCAGGCAGGCCAGCGCCTGGCCGCTCATCAGCAGTTTCAGCATCTCGTCGAACACGCGCGCCGGCGGCACGTTGTCGATCAGCGGCGCCATCACGGTGATCGGCTCGCGCGTGTTGGGCTCGATCTGGAAGCCCAGCTTGGCGGCGAAGCGCGTCACGCGCAGCATGCGCACCGGGTCCTCGCGGTAGCGCGCCTCGGGCACGCCGATGATGCGCAGCGTCCTGGCGCGGATGTCCTCGATGCCGCCGTGGTAGTCCCACACCTCCTCGCTGGCCGGATTGTAGTACATGGCGTTGATGGTGAAGTCGCGCCGCTCGGCGTCCTCGGCCTGGCTGCCGAAGGTGTTGTCTCGCAGCACGCGGCCGTGCTCGTCCTTGGGCGCGTTGTCGGTGGACGGGCCGCGGAAGGTGGTCACCTCCAGCAGGTCCTGGCCGAACATCACGTGCACGATCTGGAAGCGCTTGCCGATGATGAAGGCGCGCCGGAACAGCTTTTTCACCTGCTCGGGCGTGGCGTTGGTGGCGATGTCGAAGTCCTTCGGCTTCACCCCCAGCAGCAGGTCGCGCACGGCGCCGCCCACCACGAAGGCCTGGTAGCCGGCCTCCTGCAGCGTGCTGGTGACGCGCACCGCGTTCGACGACAGCAGTCGCGCGTCGATGCCGTGCTGCTCCGCGCCCAGGATCACCGGTTCGTCGGATTTGCGTCCGTTCTTCTCTTTGACGCCCAGGATTTTACGTATCAATTTCTTAATCATTGAATAATTTTATCGTTGGCCAGCCTTGTGCGGCGGCGTGGCTGGTCAGGGCGGCGTTGGGGTTGGTGGCCACCGGGTGGCTGACGACCGACATCAGCGGGATGTCGTTGTGCGAATCGCTGTAGAAATGCACGGTGTCGAAGTCCTCCAGGCGCTTGCCCAGCCTTTCCAGCCAGGCCTTGGTGTGCGCCACCTTGCCGTGGCCCTGGGTCGGGGTGCCCAGCAGCTTGCCGGTGATGGCGCCGTCCTCGGCCACTTCCGGCATCGCCGCGATCAGGTGCTCCACGCCCAGCGCGGCGGCGATGGGGGCGGTCACGTAATGGTTGGTGGCGGTGACGATGGCCACCAGGTCGCCGGCGTCCAGGTGTTTTTGCAGCAGCGCGCGGGCCGACGGCTTGATGGCCGGGGCGATCACCTCGGCCATGAACTGCGCCTGCAGCTGGTCCAGGCGGGGGCGCGGGAAGGCGGCCAGGGTGCCCAGCGCGAACTCCAGGTAGACCACCGGGTCCAGCGTGCCGGCCTGGTACTGGGCGAAGAATTCGTCGTTGCGGCGGGCGAATTCGGCGGCGTCCACGGCGCCCACGCGGCACAGGAACTGGCCCCATTCGTAGTCGGAGTCCAGTGGCAGCAGGGTGTGGTCGAGGTCAAACAGGGCGAGATTCATCATTCTTTCGCTTCCGCCTGCAGCCACTCGCGCAGCAGCGGCAGGGTAATCGGACGTTGGGTTTCGAGGGAATAGCGGTCGAGCGCATCCAGGATGTCGGACAGGGAACGCATGTCCCGACGGTAATGCGACAGCAAATAGGGTAACACGCCGGGCGACAGCGTCAATCCCCGCGCGGCGGCGGCCGTGGTCAGGGCGGCCACCTTCTCGTCGTCGGTCAGGCTGTGCAGGCGGTAGATCAGGCCCCAGCCCATGCGGGTGCGCAGGTCCTCCCGCACCGGCAGCACGGCCGGCGCGACGGCCCCGCTGCACACCATGAAGGCGTGGTTGGCGCGGATTTCGTTGAACAGGGCGAAGGCGTCGATCTGCGCCACCGGCGACAGCTTTTCGCAGTCGTCCAGCAGGTACAGGTCGATCTCGGGCGCGTAGACGAACTCGGACTCGATCGAGAACGGCGAGATGTAGCGCGCCCGCTCGGTCGCCCCCAGCGCCTTGAGCAGGTGGCTCTTGCCGGCGCCCATGTCGCCCCACAGGTAGGCGAAATGCTCGCGCGAGGTGCGCGCGGCGAAGTGGCGCATCAATTGCGCCACCTCGGCGTTCCGGCCGACCTCGAAGGAGTCCAGGCTGAGCACCGGTTCGGCGCCCAGGTCCAGCACCAGCTGCTTCATGGCGCCCGCCCTGCGGTAGTTAATAGTGTGTTCACACTACGCATTATAAAAGCTGCTGGACAGGTAGTGTCGGCGAAGATGCTTGAACGCGACCATCAGGATGGCCGACGCCGGCAGCGCCAGCAGCACGCCGACGAAGCCGAACAGCTGTCCGAAGGCCAGCAGCGCGAAGATCACGGCCAGCGGATTCAAGCCGATGCGCTCGCCCACCAGCCGCGGCGTGAGGAAGAAACCCTCGATCACCTGGCCGGCGCCGTAGATGGCGGCCACGGCGATCACGCCGCTCCAGTCGGTGAATTGCAGCACGGCGGCGATCAGCGCCAGCACCAGGCCCAGGCCGAAGCCCAGGTAGGGGATGAACACCAAGAGCCCGGTGAGGATGCCGACCGGCAGCGCCACGTCGAAGCCGGCGATGGCCAGGCAGGTCGAGTAATAGATGGCGAGCACCAGCATCACCAGCAGCTGGCCGCGCAGGTATTGCGCCAGCAGCGTGTCGACCTCCTCGGCCATGGACACGGCGCGGCCGATGTAGCGCCGCGGGATGGCGCCGGCGATGCGGGCGATCACCTTGTGCCAGTCCAGCAACAGGTAGAACAGCAGCACCGGCACCAGCACCACGGTGAACACCCAGCTCAGCACGGCGGTGCCGCCGACCCGCGCCGAGGCCAGCACGGCGGCCCAGATCTCGTCGCCGCTGGAGGCCATCTGCTGCGACACCAGCTGCTTGATGCCGGCGCTGTCGAGTTTGACGCGGATGCCCATTTCGCGCAGGCGCGGCGACAGCAGGTCGTTGGCCTTGGCCAGGAAGGCCGGGATCTGCGCCTGCAGCAGCGGAATCTCGCTTTGCAGCACCGGCACCACGATCAGCACCAGCGCGAAGATGGCGGCCAGGAAGGCCAGCACCACCAGCACCACCGCCAGCGCGCGCGGCACGTCGAAGCGGCCCAGGCGCAGGTGGTCGATGCGGTCGACGCCCGGATTGAGCGCGTAGGCGATGATGGCGGCGGCGATGAAGGGCGTCAGGACCGGCCCCAGCGCGGTCAGGAGGAGCCCGAATGCCAGCCACAATGCCACCCAAAATGCCGTTTGCTTCTGTTCTACCGAGAGGGGAAATGGCATGTGGGAAAGATGTTTTTGTTAAAAACGGATGGTTGACTAGGCATTTTGATAGAATAGCGGTCTTGCCGGATCTTGCGCGCAATATGCCGTGAATATGCCATATCGCGCCCCGGAAACGGCCACCGCCTTCTATTTTACCGCCTCCGCTGCGAAATACACCATGAGCCAACCTTCTAATGTTTCCCTCTCCTACCGTGACGCCGGCGTCGATATCGACGCGGGCGACGCTTTAGTCGAAGCCATCAAGCCCTTCGCCAAGCGCACCATGCGCGAAGGCGTGATGGCCGGCATCGGCGGCTTCGGCGCGCTGTTCGAGATCAGCAAGAAGTACCAGGAGCCGGTGCTGGTGTCCGGCACGGACGGCGTCGGCACCAAGCTGAAGCTGGCTTTCGAGCTGAACCGCCACGACACGGTCGGCATCGACCTGGTGGCCATGAGCGTCAACGACATCCTGGTGCAGGGCGCCGAGCCGCTGTTCTTCCTCGACTACTTCGCCTGCGGCAAACTGGACGTGCCCCAGGCCACCGACGTCATCAAGGGCATCGCCAAGGGATGCGAGCAGTCCGGCGCGGCGCTGATCGGCGGCGAAACGGCCGAGATGCCAAGCATGTACCCGGCCGGCGAGTACGACCTGGCCGGTTTCGCGGTGGGCGTGGTGGAAAAGTCGAAGATCATCGACGGCAGCAAGATCGCCCCGGGCGACGTGGTGCTGGGCCTGGCCTCGTCGGGCGCGCACTCGAACGGCTATTCGCTGGTGCGCAAGATCATCGAAGTGGCGAAACCGGACCTGGAAGCCGACTTCCACGGCCGCAAGCTGGCCGACGTGCTGATGGAGCCGACCCGCATCTACGTCAAGCCGCTGCTGGCGCTGATGGCCTCGATGGAGGTCAAGGGCCTGGTGCACATCACCGGCGGCGGCCTGGTCGAGAACATCCCGCGCGTGCTGCAAGAGCACCTGACGTGCGAACTGGACGGCAAATCGTGGACCCTGCCGCCGCTGTTCCAGTGGCTGCAGCGGCACGGCGGCGTGGCCGACGCCGAGATGCACCGCGTGTTCAACTGCGGCATCGGCATGACCGTGATCGTCTCGGCCGACAACGCCGCCGCCGCCATGGCGCAGCTGCAAGCCGCCGGCGAGACCGTCTACCAGATCGGCAAGATCCGCGCCCGCGCGGAAGGCGAGCACCAGACCATCGTGGTGTAAGGCCGGGCGCCCGCAGGCGCCCCGCCATGTTGAAAAAGCGGACCTTGCCTGGCATCGTCCGCTTTTTTATTTCACGACCGGAAACACCGTACAATTCATCGAACCGGAGGCGACGAGGGGGCTTGTCGTTGGTCTGGCGCTCACGATGACCGCGTAGCCATTGGAATTTCATGAAGCTGAAACGAATACATCTGCGTAATTTTCGATGCTTTGACGAGCTAGTCGTCGACTTTGGGCCGCAACTAACTGTCATCATCGCCGAGAATGGCGCAGGCAAGACCGCGATCCTCGACGCGATTGCGATTGGATTTGGCCGCTATCTCACCAAGCTGCCGGGAGTGACCGGACGTACGGTCAAGGATACGGATCTGCGCGTGGCCGAGGGCGAGCGGAGAACTCCTTATATGATGCTGGCCTGGGAGGCGGAGAGCATAGATGGCTTACCCATCGTATGGGCGAGCGGCCGCAAGCGTGACAGTGCCGTCACGACGGCAGAGATCAAGAAGCTTTTGTCCAACGAGCAGGCTGCACTCATGGGGCGCGGGTTGAGGGAGCTGAATGATTTCACGCTCGGGCTCGTTCAGAAGGACTCGTTCCAGCAAGCGTATTTCTTGCCGGTGATCGCCTATTACGGTACCAATCGCGCCATCCGGGAAGAAGTGCAGGGCCATCGGGGATCCAGGAAGAATCCTTCACGCTTCGACGCCTTGGCCAATTCATTGGACCCCGATTCGCGCTTTCAGGCCGCGTTCGAATGGTTCAGTGCAATGGAAGACGTCGAGCGCCGCGAGCGTGGCACGCGGCGTGACTTCGACTATCGTCATCCTGATCTGGATGTTGTGCGCGGCGCCATTGTGCGCATGCTGCCGCCAGGTTTCAGCAATCCCCGGACGGAAGTCCGTCCGTTGCGTTTTGTCATCGACCGCATCATGCCGGATGGCGTAACCCGTACGTTGCGCGTCAACGAATTGAGCGACGGTTATCGCGTTGTGCTGGGCCTGGCCATGGACCTTGCCAGACGCATGGCGCAGGCAAACAGCCGCGCGGCAAATGGCGGCATGCAAATCGTTAATCCCTTGGACTTGCCAGCCATCGCGCTCATCGATGAAGTGGACCTGCATTTGCATCCATCCTGGCAGCAAAAAGTGCTGGATGACTTGATGCGGACTTTCCGTAATACGCAATTCATCGTGACGACCCACAGTCCGCAGGTGATCAGTACAGTCAAACGGGAAGACATACGTGTTGTGGGGCCGGATGGGGCGGGCCGAATCATCGCCGCGCCTCCTATTGCCATGACCTATGGGGAACCCAGCGGCGATGTTCTGCAAAGTGTGATGATGGTCGATCCCCAACCTCCCGTGACAGAAAAGGCCGATCTGCAGCGTCTCACCGAGTGGGTTGACCAGGGACGATATCAAAGCTCCGAGGCCACCGATCTCATGCAAAGCCTTACTGCCGCGTTGGGCGAGCAGCATCCTCAGTTGCAGCGGTTGAGGCGCAGTATTCACCGGCAAGAATCGTTAAAGCGATGAGGGCGATCCACAAGCACGGCAACGGTGGCTACCATCTGAGTCAAGCGAATGAAAAACCGCCGCAGACCGCGGAGCAGGCGCTGACGCGGTGGGACAGCTTTCGGCCCAAGTACAAGCGGGAAGTCATCGCATCGTTGCTGAATGAGCAATATCACCTGTGTTGTTACAGCGAGTTGCGCGCCGATGAAGAGGGACTTGGTTACCATATCGAGCATGTCGAGAACAAAAGCCAGAATCCGCAGCGCACCTTCGAGTACAGCAATCTCGCCGCCAGCGCTTTGGGTACTCCGGACCTGTCCGAATACAACGCGCAAGGGCATGAACTGTTTGGCGGCCACGCGCCGGGCAAACAGCAGTCAGTGGACCCTGTTCGGTTCGTCTCTTGCCACCAGGCGGATTGCCACCGGTTTTTTGCCTATGTTTCCGATGGCCGGGTCGTACCGGCACAAGAGCTTGTTCCACAAGAGCGGGAACGGGCGCAGTACACTATCGACACGCTTAATCTCAACAGCCCATACCTGGTCACCCAGCGGCGCAAGTGGTGGGATGAACTTGATGCATTATTCGAGGAACATGTGGTTAAAGGCTGGAGTTTGGCCGACTTGGCCGCCGTGGATCTTGTGCCGGTGAATAACCGGCTGGGCAGATTCTTTAGCCTGACGCGGCAGTTCTGGGGGCCGGCCGCTGAACAAGCTCCCCTTATTGCATGATGTCAGCGCGTCGCTGCTGTGTTGTTCCACGTAGCCATCGCGGTATCGATAGTTAATACTATACTGATTAATTTTAATACCGGTATTGCGATTCTTGCCGCGGCGCGGCGGCGCGGCAGACTGGCCCCTCCAACAACAGGGAGGCCAGGATGCTACCGACAATATTCGCCGTGTTTGTATTTTGCTTTGTGCTCGAACGCGTGGTCCCCGGCTGGCGGTTGCCGCATGTGCGGACGTGGCCGGCGCGGGTGCTGCTGATCAACGCGGTCCAACTGGGCGTGGTGGTGCTGGCGGGATACAGCTGGGAACGCTGGCTGTCGTCGGCGTCGCTGTTCCGCCTGTCCGACCACGTCGGCCCGGCGGCGGGCGGCATGGCCGCCTACTTCATCGCCACCTTCGTGTTCTACTGGTGGCACCGCGCGCGGCACGAGTCTGATCTGCTGTGGCGCCTGTTCCACCAGATCCACCACAGCCCCCAGCGCATCGAAGTCATCACCTCGTTCTACAAGCACCCGCTGGAAATGGTGGTCAATTCCATCATCGGCAGCCTGCTGGTGTACGCCACGCTGGGCCTGTCGCCGGAGGCGGGCGCGGTGTACACGCTGTGCACCGCGCTCGGCGAGTTCTTCTACCACACCAGCGTGCGCACGCCGCGCTGGGTGGGCTGGTTCTTCCAGCGGCCCGAAATGCACCGCGTCCACCACCAGCACGGCCGCCACCGCAACAACTACGGCGACATCGTGTGGTGGGACTGGCTGTTCGGCACCTACGAAAACCCGCCGGCGTTCCGCGCCGGCTGCGGCTTCGATCCCGACAAGGAAGAGCGCCTGGCCGACATGCTGGCCTGGCGCGACGTCCATAGGGACGATCCATCCCGCTGACCGGCGCGCGGCCGTCACACCGCGATCGACACCGTCACGTTGGCGACGTAGCCGGTGGCCACGCTGCCGCTGAGGGACGTCATCTCCAGCGAATAGCCGTCGCTGAACACGTTGTCGGTGGCGAAGCTGATGCTGCTGAAATTGCGCACGCTGGCGGTGTAGCCGCTGGCGGCCGCGTACACGGCGGTGCAGATGTCGGTCGGGAACGCCAGCTGCGAGGTCTTGATCTTGTTGCTGGCCGTGGTGGCCTTGGCCACGCTGGGGTAGACCTCGAAGTGCATGTGCGGCATGCGGCCCGCGTAGCAGCCGGGGAAGATGGTGGTGAAGGTGGCCACCCCGTTGGCGTCCGTCGGCTGCACCCCGCGCAGGTAGTTGGCATTGACGCTGGATTCGGTGTACACCGAGTACGCCCCCTCGCGCGTGCAATGCCACAGGTAGATCGCGTAGCCGGCCAGCGGCGCGCAGTTGTTGTTGACGTTCTGCAGCGTGATGTTGATGGTCAGCGGCACGCCGCCCACCTGGGTCGAGCTGCCCAGGGTGCCGCGGATGTCCGAGCGCACGATGCCCGACAGCGCCAGCACGTTGTAGGTCTGGCTGCTGGCGTTGGAGCCGTCGGCAGGATACGGGCCGGCGGTTTCCTCCGGGATCACCGAGCAGGCCACGGCGGCCGCGCGCGTCACCACCACGGTGTAGGTCTTGCTGGTGGCGCCGTCCTGCGCCGTCACCGCCACCGTCAGCGTGTTGCTGCCCACGTTCAGCGCCAGCGAGGCCGAGGTGGCACCGCTGGCCACCGTCGCGCTGTTGACCTTGATGGTGGCGCCGCTGTTGCCGGCCACCGGCGACAGCGTCACCGTCGCCACCGAGTTGATCACGCTGGCCGTGTAGCTGGTGGTGCTGGCGCTGAACACGGGCGACAGCGTGCCGGACGACAGCGTCAGCCCGCTCAGCGCCGCGTCCGAGGACAGCGTCGCCGCCGCGCGCGTGACGATCACGGTGTAGGTGCGGGTGGTGCTGCCGTCCTGCGCCGTCACCACCACCGACAGCGTGTTGCTGCCCACGCTCAGGGCCAGCGCCGCCGACGTGGCGCCGCTGGCCGTGGCCACGCCGTTGACCTTGATGGTGGCGCTGGCGCTGCTGGTCGGCTTCAAGGTCACCGAGCTCACCGAGTTGGCCACCGAGGCGGTGTAGCCCAGCGTGGCCGTGGCGAAGGTGGGCGCCAGCGTGCCGGACGAGATCGCCAGCGCGCTCAGGCTGGCGTCGGTGGAGACCGCCGCCGCGCGCGTCACCGCCACCGTGTAGGTGATGATGTGGGTGCCGTCCTGCGCGCTGACCACCACCGACAGCACATTGCTGCCCACGCTCAGCGCCAGTCCGGCCGAGCCGCCGCCGCTTTTCACGGCGCTGCCGTTGACGGTGATGGTGGCGTCGGCGCTGGTGGCGGTGGGCGTCAGGGTCACCGACGCCACCGAGTTGGCCACCGAGGCCGTGTAGGCCACCGTGCCGGAGGCGAAGGCGGGCGACAGCGTGCCGGACGACAGCGCCAGCGCGCTCAGGGTGGCGTCGCCCGAGGCGGTGGCGGTGGCCACGGCGCGCACCACGGTGACGGTGTAGACGCGGCTGGTGACGCCGTCCTGCGCCAGCACCGTGACCGTCAGCGTGTTGTTGCCCACGTTCAGGGCCAGCGCGCCGGAGGCGCCGCCGCTGGCGACGGTGGCGTCGTTGACCTTGATCGAGGCGCCCGAGCCGTTGGCGGTCGGGGCCAGCGTCACCGAGGTGACCGAGTTGGCCACCGTGACCGCGTAGCTGGTGGTGGCGGCGGCGAAGGCGGGCGACAGGCTGCCGGTGGAAATGCTCAAGGCCTTCAGGCTGGCGTCGGCCGACAGCGTGGGCGGGGCGCGCTTGACGATCACCGTGTGGCTGGTGGAGACGCCGCCCTTGCTGGCCACGATGTTGAAGCTGTTGTCGCCCACGTTCAGCGCGAAGCCGCCGGAACTGACGCCGCTGGCCACGGCGGTGCCGTTGATGGCCACCGTCGCGCCGCTGTCGGCCAGCGTGGGGCTGAAGGCGATGGCGCCGGTGGCGTTGGCCACGCTGGCCGTGTAGCTGGTGGTGGCGGGCGTGAATTCCGGCGACAGCGCGCCCTCCGACAGGCTCAGCCCGCCGAGCAGGGTGGTGGAGGTGGTGGAGGTGGAGGTGGCGGCGGTGCCGCCGCCTCCGCCTCCGCCGCCGCAGGCCAGCAGCGACAGGGCGCTGATGGAGCCCAGCGCGCCGAGCGCGGCGCGGCGGCGTAGTGGAGTGGCGACCGCCGCGGCGGCCTTGGATGGTGTGTTCGACATGACAGTCCTCTTCGGGTGGGTGGCTGGCGACCTGGTTTTGCCGCGCTGGAAAGTGCCGCGTGGCAACTTGTCCGATTCTCCGCCGGGTAACCGTTAGAAGACGTCAATACATGTAAAGTTGGGTAAAAAGGACGGCGCCGGGCGCCGTCCCTGGGCCGCGTCAGCGGTTCAGGATCTTCGCCACCGGCGCCGGGCGCAGGCGGAACGCGTCCGGCATGCCGGAGCCCAGCAGGGGGCGCAGGTACATGCGGAAGGCGTCCGTCACGTCGGTGCCGCTGGCGGCGATGAACTCGTCCTCCATGGTGCGCGTCTTGCCGGCCACCGCCTCCAAAGGCAGCAACTCGTAGTCTGCCGAATAGAAGCCGGTGCGCTTGATGGCCACCGAGCCGTCCCGGTCGCCCCACATCGCGAACTGCACCGCCTTCTCGCCCACCTCGCGCGCCTCGCGCTGGTCCACGTCCGACACGCAGCCGATGAAGGAGCGCTGCAGGTAGCCGAAGGTGTCGCCGCGCACGCGCTTGATGCCCAGCTTGTCCTTGATCTCGTCGCACAGCAGGTCGGCCAGCGCGCCGGTGCCGGACAGCTGCACGTTGCCGTGCGCGTCGCGCTCGACCTCCTTGGCCAGCAGGCTGGCGATCGGCTCGCCGGAGGCGTCGTGGATGCCCTCGGAGACGGCGATCACGCAGCGCCCGTGCTTCTCGTACATGGCCTTCACGTCGGCCAGGAAGCGCTCCAGCTCGAACACGCGCTCGGGCAGGTAGATCAGGTGCGGGCCGTCGTCCGCGAACTTCTTGCCCAGCGCCGAGGCGGCGGTGAGGAAGCCGGCGTGCCGCCCCATCACCACGCCCACGTAGACGCCGGGCAGGGAGGCGTTGTCCAGGTTGGCGCCGGCGAAGGCCTGCGCCACGAAGCGCGCGGCCGACGGGAAGCCCGGCGTGTGGTCGTTGCCCACCAGGTCGTTGTCGATGGTCTTGGGGATGTGGATGCAGCGCAGCGGGTAGCCCGCCGCCCGCGCGCGCTGGCTGACGATGCGCACCGTGTCGGACGAGTCGTTGCCGCCGATGTAGAAGAAATGCTCGATCTCGTGCGCGCGCAGCACCTCGAAGATGCGCTCGCAGTACTGCTCGTCCGGCTTGTCGCGGGTGGAGCCCAGCGCCGACGACGGGGTGGCCGCCACCAGCTCCAGGTTGTGGCTGGTTTCCTGCGTCAGGTCGACGAAGTCCTCGTTGACGATGCCGCGCACGCCGTGCAGCGCGCCGTACACCCGCGTCACGTGCCGGAAGCGCCGCGCCTCCAGCACCACGCCCACCAGCGACTGATTGATGACGGCGGTGGGACCGCCCCCCTGTGCGACCAGTATTTTTCCAGACGACATGCGCTTCCCCTACAAGAGTTGGCCAGCCTGTAGATTACTCCGATTTGGCCTGAGGGCCTATGTGCCGGCCGAGGAACTTCTCGACCCGGGTCCAGAAGTCGACGCGGTTCTTTTCCAGCGTCCAGCCGTGGCCCTCGCCGTCGTACACCACCAGTTCGGCCTGGGCGTTGTGGGCCTTCACGGCGTCGTGGAAGCGTTGGCCGTGCGCCAGCGGCACGCGCGCGTCCTGGTTGCCGTAGGCCATCAGCACCGGCTGGCGCACGCGCGCCGCCTGCTCCAGCGGCGAGGTGGCCTTGAACTGCGCGGCGTCCGCCACCGGGTCGCCGATCAGCTGGGGCATGCCGTACTGCTTCCAGGCCTCGGGCAGGTCGGATTCGATCTGCCAGGTGCCGGTGTACAGCAGGTTGATGTCGGTCACGCCCACCCAGTTGACGGCGCACTTGAACAGGTCCGGGTCCTTCACCAGTCCCATCAGCGCCGCGTAGCCGCCGTAGCTGGCGCCGGCGATGCAGATCCGCCCGCCGTCCGCCACGCCCCGGGCCACCATGGCGCGCGCGCCGTCGGCCAGGTCGTCCTGCATGGCCAGGCCCCATTGCTTCCAGCCCGCGCGGAAATGCCGGGTGCCGAAACCCGTGCCGCCGCGGAATTCCGGCTCCAGCACCGCGTAGCCGCGGGTGGCCAGGAACTGGGAATCGGCGTCCCATTTCCATTCGCCGCCGCGCATGTACGGCCCGCCGTGCACCAGCACCACCAGCGGCAGCTTCTTGCCGGCGCCGCCCGGCGGCAGGGTCAGCCAGGCCGGGATGCGCATGCCGTCGCGCGCCGTGTAGTGGATCAGCTCGCGCTCGCCCATGGCGTCCGGCTTGATCTCGGGATGGGCCTCGCCCAGCTTGGTCAGCGCGCCGCTCTCGCGGTCGTACAGCACGTACACCGGCGGCTGCCGGTCGGACCAGGAGGTGATCAGCACGGCCGGGGTTTCCGGCCGGCGCGCCACCGAGATCTGGTTGACGGTGCCGGGCAGCAGGGAGTCGACCTTCTCCTGCAGCGCGCGCATGTCCGCGTTCCACCAGTGCGTGCTGCGCGCGTCGGTCAGCAGGCGCACGCCCAGTATCCTGCCGCCGCCGGTGACCAGCCGGCCGCTGAAGTCGTACTCGCCCAGCTCGATCAGCGGTTTGTCGCCCAGCGTGTTGGTGGCCACGTCGTAGGTGCGCACCACGGCGCGGTCGGTGCCGGCGCTGGTGGACACGTACAGCATGCCGTCCGTGCCCAGCCCCACCGGGCTGAAGGCGCCGGGCGCGTCGCCGTAGGCCGGGAAGTCGCGCAGCTTGCGCCATGCGCCGCTGTCCGGGTCGCGGTAGTGCACCGCCGCGGTGCCGCCGGCGCTGGACGTGGCCACCCGCGGCTCGCCCTGCGCGTCCAGCACCACGCGCTGCATGTTGGCCGGGCGCGGCACGCCCTGGGCGCGGGCGGTGAGCGTGTTCAGCTTGAACAGCGCGATCCCGCGCCGCTCGCCGGCGCGGCGCTCCGGCTGGTACACGTACACCGAGTCCGAGTCCTGCGCGCCCTCCTGGCCCAGCAGGTAGGTGTTCCACGGCATCATCGCGGTGCGGATGTGGGTGCCGGTCTCGGCGGGCCGGTCGTAGCCCCGGTCCACCAGTTGCAGGAAACCGCCGCCGTCGCGGTTCACGGCGAACAGGCCGGGCGCGTGGGTCCAGTCGCCCGGCGCGCTGCGCGAGTCGCGCGTGTCGTACACCAGGCGGTTGTCGTTGACCCATTCGAAATCGTCGATGTCGATATTGCTGAACTGGGCCACCATCTTCGCGCTCTTGTCGGCCAGCGTGACCACCAGCAGCGCGTCGCGGCCGAGTTGGCCGCGCGCGCGCATGGCGAGGTGGCGGCCGCTGGGCGACAGCTTGGCCGCGCTGTAGCGGGCGTTGTTGAAGAAGGCCGACGCCGGCGGCGGCTCGGCGCGCGCCGGCGCGGCCAGGAGCAGGGACAGCGCGGACAGCGCCAGCAGGCGCGCCAGCGGACGTGCTAGCGGGCGCGTCATGGCTGGCCCGCGTTTGCCGGCGCATCGGCTCGCGGCGCGGCCGCCGGCCCGATGTTACGGTCCAGGAACCTCTCGACCCGGCTCCAGAAGTCGACCCGGTTCCTGGGCAGCGCCCAGCCGTGGCCCTCCTCGTCGTATTGGACCCACTCCACGTTCTTGTTGGTGGCCTTGACCGCGTCGCGGAACTTGGTGCCGTGGTACAGCGGCACGCGCTTGTCGGCGCCGCCGTAGGCCAGCAGCAGCGGCTGCGTGATGCGCGCGGCCTGCTCCAGCGGCGAGGTGGCCTTCAGCTGCGCCGCGTCCTGCTCCAGGTCGCCCACCAGCGTCGGCATGCCGTACTGCTTCCAGCCCTCCGGCAGGTCGGACTGGAAGGTCCAGTGGCCGGTGTACATCAGCTTGATGTCGGTGACGCCCACCCAGTTCACGCCGCATTTGTACAGCCCGGGATCGTTCACCAGCCCCATCAAGGTGGCGTAGCCGCCGTAGCTGGCGCCGGCGATGCAGACGCGGTTCGGGTCGGCGATGCCCTGGGCGATCGCCCATTTGGCGCCGTCGGCGATGTCGTCCTGCATCTTCAAGCCCCATTGCTTCCAGCCGGCGCGGTAGTGCGCCTGGCCGAAGCCGGTGCTGCCGCGGAACTCCGGCTCCAGCACCGCGTAGCCGCGCGAGGCCAGGAACTGCGCCTCCGCGTCCCAGCCCCAGTGGCCGCCCCGCAGATACGGGCCGCCGTGCACCAGCACCACCAGCGGCAGCTTCCCGCCCCCGCCCCTGGGCAGCGTCAGCCAGGCGGGGATCTTCAGGCCGTCGCGCGCGTCGTAGCGCACCAGGTCCTGCTTGCCCATCTGGTCCGGCTTGATTTGCGGGCGCGAGTCGCCCACCTTGTTCAGGGTTTTCTTGTCGCGGTCGTACAGCATGAACACGCGCGGCTGCACGTCCGAATACGATTCCACCAGCAGGTAGGGGGTTTCCGGGCGCGCCGGCAGCGACACCAGGTTGATGGTGCCGGACAGGCGCGCGTCGATCTCGGCCTGCACCGCCTTCATGCCCTCGTCGAACCACAGCGTGCCCTCGCCGTCGGTGGTGTAGCGCACGCCCAGCAGCCTGCCGTTGCCCATGATCAGGCTGCCGCGGAAGTCGTAGCCCTCCAGCTCGATCAGCGGCTTCTCGCTGATCCGGCCGGTGGCCAGGTCCAGCGTGTGCACCGCCGCCTTGTCCTTGTAGGCGTGGGTGGTGACGTACAGCGTGCCGTCCGCGCCCATGGCCAGCGGCGAGAAGGCGCCCTTGCCGCCGGTGTAGGCGTTGAAGGTGGCCAGCTTGCGCCAGGCCTTGGTCTCGGGATCGCGGTACTGGATGCTGAGCTGGTCCTTCTCGACGGTGGTGACCAGGCGCGGCTCGCCCCGCTCGTCGAGCAGCCAGCCGCGCGTGTCGCCGGGGCGGTTGACGGTGCTGTGGTGGCCGGTCTTGGTGTTCAGGCGCAGCAGGTCCACGTAATCGACCTCGTTCGGGCCGGAGAATTTGGCGCTGCTGACGTAGGCGAACTCGGAGTCCTGCGCGCCGCGCTGGCGCAGCATGAATGTATGCCACGGCAGCATCCTGGCGGCCGACAGGGTCTGCACGAAGTGGTTGCTGCGGTTGGCCAACTGGCGGAAGCCCTCGCCGTCGCGGTTCACCGCGTACAGGCCGGGGCCGTAGCGCAGGTCGCCCTGGCCGAGTTGCTTGTCGGTGGTGTCGAACAGCAGCCGCTCGTCGCTGATCCAGTTGAAGTTGCCGACGTCGGCGTCGGAGAAGTTGGCGACCGACTTGACGCTGTTGCTGGCCAGGTCCACCACCGCCAGCCGTTCGCGCCCGTTCTTGTTGGCCAGCTTGGCCGCCAGGTAGCGGCCGCTGGGCGAGAGCTGGGCGGCGCTGAATTCGGGGTTGCCGAAAAAGTCCTCGATCGGGGGGAGGGCGGCGCGGGTTTGCGCGGCGGCGGGGACCAGCGCGGCCAGCGCCAGCATGGCGGCGGCCACGGGCCGCGATAGCTTGGTGTTCAAGGTTGTCCTTTGTACGTGTGCTTATGGTTGCGGGCCGATGTGGCGGTTCAGGAAGGCCTCCACCCGGGTCCAGAAGTCGATGCGGTTGCGCGGCAGGTACCAGCCGTGGCCCTCCTGCTCGTACTCCACCCACTCCACGTCCTTGTTGGTGGCCTTCACGGCGTCGCGGAACCTGGTGCCGTGCACCAGCGGCACGCGCAGGTCGGCGCCGCCGTGGGCCAGCAGCAGGGGCCGGGTGACGCGGGCGGCCTGGCGCAGCGGCGAGGTGGCCGCGAAGCGCTCGGCGTCCCGCTCCGGGTCGCCGATCAGGTCGCGCATGCCGTACTGCTTGAAATCGGCCGACATGTCGCTGTCGAAGCGCCAGTGGCCCTTGTACAGCAGTTCGAGGTCGGTCACGCCGGCCCAGGCCACGCCGCAGCGGAACAGCTCCGGGTCGTTCACCAGGCCCATCAAGGTGGCGTAGCCGCCGTAGCTGGCGCCGGCCACGCAGACGCGCCGGGGGGCCGCGTAGCCTTGCGCGGCCGCCCATTTGGCGCCGTCGGCGATGTCGTCCTGCATGGCCAGGCCCCATTGCTTCCAGCCGGCGCGCAGGTGCGCGCCGCCGTAGCCGGCGCTGCCGCGGAACTCGGGCTGCAGCACCGCGTAGCCGCGCGAGGCCAGGAACTGCGCCTCCGCCTCCCAGCCCCAGCGCGTGCCGCGCACATAGGGGCCGCCGTGCACCAGCACCACCAGCGGCAGGTTCTTGTCCTTGCCGGCGGGCAGGGTCAGCAGGGCGGGGATCTCCAGGCCGTCGCGCGCCTTGTAGCGCACCACGTCCTGCGCCGCCATCTGCGCCGGCTTGATGGCGGCGTGGCTGTCGCCGATGCGCTTCAGGTCGCGGGTGCGCGTGTTGTAGACCAGGTGCACCTGCGGCTGGCGGTCCGAGTACGACGTCACCAGCACCCACGGCGTCTGCGCGCGCACGGGCGGCGTCACCAGGTTGACGGTGCGCGGCAGGCGCTGGTCGATCTCGGCCTGCACCGCCTTCATGCCGGCGTCGAACCATTCGGTGCCCTCGCCGTCGGCCAGGAAGCGCGCGCCCAGCAGCTTGCCGCCGCCGAAAACGAGGTGGCCCATGAAATCGTAGCCCTGCACGTTCAGCAGCGGCCGCTCGCCGAGCTTGCCGGCGGCGATGTCGTAGGTGTGCACCGCCGCGTAGCCGGTCTTCTCGCTGGACGCCACGTACAGCGTGCCGTCCGGCCCGAACGCCAGCGGCTGGAAGCCCTGGCCCGCGCCGGTGTAGCTGGCGTGGCGCGCGATCTCGCGCCAGGCGCCGCTGGCCGGGTCGCGGTAATGCATCATGGTCTGGCCGTCGCGGCGGGACACGGCCAGGCGTGGCTGGCCTTGCTGGTCCAGCATCCACCACCGCATGCCGCTGGGCGCGTCGAACGGCTTGGCCTTGCCGGTCTTCGTGTTCAGCAGCAGCAGTTCCTGCTCCCGGTCCGCCGACAGGTTCTCGACCAGGTGGTTGGCGACGTACACCTCGGGGCCGTCCTGCGCGCCGTCCTGGTCCAGCATGAAGGTGTGCCATGGCAGCAGGCTCGATGGGCCGCCGACTGTGATGAAGGGCTTGCCCCGGCTGCTGGCCAGCTGGCGGAAGGCCGTGCCGTCCCGGTTCGCCGCGAACAGGCCGGGCGCGTAGCGCTGGTCGCCCTGCGCCGCCTGGGAGTCGGCCGAGGTGAACAGCAGGCGCTCGTCGCTGAGCCAGCTGAAGGCGCCGACGTCGCCGTCGCGGAACTCGGCCGCCGCCTTCAGGCTGAAGTCGTTCAAGTCCACCACGATCAGGCGCTGGCGGTGCGCCTCGTCGCTGGCCAGCACCGCCAGGTGGGTGCCGCTGGGGGACAGGCGGGGCTTGGTGAAACCGGGGTTGCCGAAGAAGTGGCCGGCGGGCGGCGCCTCGGCCGCGCCGGCCAGGGGCGCCAGGCCGAGCGCGCAAACCAGCGCCGCCCAGCGGGAGAGGAATCTATGCATCGGGGTCAATTGCAAAATAAACAATTGCCGTAGACTAACAGCTGATGGCCGTTTTGGCTAGTCTTGCCGGTCACCCTACGCCGCGGACGCAGGCCGCGTCATTTGCCCGTGTCGGCCACTTCCCGCTGCGGGCCGATGTGGCGGTCCAGGAATTTCTCGACCCGGGTCCAGAAATCGACGCGGGTTTGGGGCAGCGACCAGCCGTGGCCCTCGTGCTCGTATTCCACCCATTCCACGTCCTTGTTGGTGGCCTTGACCGCGTCGCGGAACTTGGTGCCGTGGTACAGCGGCACGCGCCGGTCGGCGCCGCCGTAGGCCAGCAGCAGCGGCTGCGTGATGCGCGCCGCTTGCGCCAGCGGCGAGGTGGTTTTCAGCTGGGCGGCGTCCTTTTCCAGGTCGCCGATCAGCACCGGCATGCCGTAGCGCTTCCATTCCTCGGGCAGGTCGGACTGGAAGCTCCATTTGTCCTTGTATAGCAGTTCGATGTCGGTGACGCCCACCCAGTTCACGCCGCACTTGTACAGGCCGGGATCGTTCACCAGCCCCATCAGGGTGGCGTAGCCGCCATAGCTGGCGCCGGCGATGCAGACGCGCCGCGGATCGGCGTAACCCTGCGCGATGGCCCAGCGCGCGCCGTCGGCGATGTCGTCCTGCATTTTCAGGCCCCACTGCTTCCAGCCGGCGCGGAAGTGCGCGGTGCCGAAGCCGAGGCTGCCCCGGAATTCCGGCTGCAGCACGGCGTAACCGCGCGAGGCCAGGAACTGGACGTCGGGGCTCCAGCCCCAGCTGCCGCCGCGCGCATACGGGCCGCCGTGCACCAGCACCACCAGCGGCAGGTTCTTGTCGCGGCCCTTGGGCAGGGTCAGCAGGGCGGGGATCTCCAGGCCGTCGCGCGCCTTGTAGCGCACCACTTCCTGCGTGCCCATCTGGCTGGACTTGATGGCGGCGTGGCTGTCGCCAAGGCGCTGCAGGAGCTTGGTCTGGGTGTTGTACACCATGTGGACCGCTGGCTGGCGGTCGGAATAGGAGGTGACCAGGAGCCATGGCGTTCGCGGCCGCGCCGGCGGCGTCAGCAGGTTGACGGTGTGCGGCAGGCGCGCGTCCACCGCCTGCTGCACGGCCTTCATGCCGGCGTCCAGCCATTCGACGCCTTGGCCGTCGGCCAGGAAGCTCACGCCCAGCAGTTTGTCGCCGCCGAAAATCAAGCCGCCCTTGAAGTCGTAGCCTTGCAGCCGCAGCAGCGGCTCCTTGCCCAGCTTGCCGGTGGCGGGGTCGAGGGTGTACAGCGCCTTGAAGTCGCCACCGGCGTTGGCCGCAACGTACAACATGCCGTCCGGGCCGAACGCCAGCGGCTCGAAGGCCTGGTTGACGCCGGTGAAGGCGCTGTAGCGGCCCAGTTCGCGCCACTCGCCGCTGGCCGGGTCGCGGTAGTGGATCAGCGTGCTGTCGCCGCTGTTCGACACCGCCAGGCGCGGCGCGCCGGCATGGTCCAATATCCAGTTGTGCATGCCCGACGGACCCGTGAAGTCGGTCGACTTGCCGTTCAGCGTGTTCAGCCGCAGCAGTTCCACCTTGGGGATGGCGCCGATGACGCCCCGGTAGAGCACGTTGGCGACGTACACTTGCTCGCCATCCTGCGGACCCGCCTGGGGCAGCATGAAGGTGTGCCAGGGCAGCAGCGTGCTGGACTCGCCATTGCCGAAGAAGGGCATGCCCATGGTGCGCGCCAGCTGGCGGTAGGCGGTGCCGTCGCGGTTGACGGCGTACAGGCCGGGCGCGTAGCGCACCTCGCCCTGCGCGACCTTGCGGTCGGCCTCGGTGTACATCAGCCGTTCGTCGCTGATCCAGCGGAAGTCGCCGACGTCGCTGTTCGGGAATTCGCCCACCACCTTGGCGCTCAGGTCGCTCAAGTTCAGCACCGCCAGGCGCAGGCGCTGCTGGGGACCGGTGGTGAGCACGGCCAGGTGGCCGCCGCTGGGCGACAGGAGTGGACGGCTGAAGCCGGGATTGTCGAAGAAATGGCCGGCGGGGATGGGCACGGCGGTAGGCGCGGCGGCCGGCGCGGCTGGCGCTTCCGCGGCGGTGGCCGGACCGGCGGCGGACAAGGCGAGGACCGCGGCGCAAAGGTTGGCGCATAGGGTGGCGAGGAGGGGGCGGAGCGGGGTCTGCATCGGCGGCGGCTTATGAAATGAACAATTTCCCAAGGCTAACATTTGCCCGCGGTCTTGCCTAGTGTTATCGATAACTATATTTTCGCCTTCCCTCGCCGCGTCATGTCTCCGGGGTGCGTATATGGGCCACCAGCGCCTGCACGTCGCGTCCGGGCGGCGGCGTCAGCCAGCTGACCAGCGCCATCGTCAGCAGCCCGGCCGGCACGCCGAAGATGCCGGCCGACACCGGCGCGATGCCGAACCACTGGCCGGCCGCGCTGCCGCCGAGGATGGGATTGGCGTGCACCATGTAATACAGGCACACGCAGAAGCCGGCCACCATGCCGGCCACCGCGCCCTGGCGCGTGGCGCGCTGCCAGAACACGCCCAGCACCAGCGCCGGGAACAGGGTGGAGCCGGCCAGCGAGAACGCGGCGCTCACCAGCGACAGGATGTCGGCCGGCTTGGTGGAGGCGGCGTAGGCGGCGATGAAGGCCACCGCCAGTAGCAGCAGCTTGGAGATCGTCACCCGCTTCTGGGTGGAGGCGCCGGGATCGACGATCTGGTAATAGATGTCGTGCGACAGCGCGTTCGAGATCGCCAGCAGCAGGCCGTCGGCGGTGGACAGCGCGGCGGCCAGGCCGCCGGCCGCCACCAGGCCGGAGATCACGTAGGGCAGCCCGGCGATCTCCGGCGTGGCCAGCACCAGCACGTCGCCGTCGATGGCGATCTCGGCCAGCTGCACCACGCCGTCGCGGTTGATGTCGGTGATGCTGATCAGCGGATGCAGCTTGTCGACGTTGGCCCAGTACGACACCCAGGTGGGCAGGTGCGAGAACTCGCTGCCCACCATGGCGGTGTAGATGTCGTATTTGACCAGCACCGCCAGTGCCGGGATGGTGAGGTAGATCAGCAGGATGAAGAACAGCGTCCAGAACACCGACACGCGCGTCTCGTGCACCGAGGGCGTGGTGTAGGAGCGCATCAGGATGTGGGGCAGGGCGGCGGTGCCCACCATCAGGCAGAACACCAGCGCCAGGAAGTTGTTGCGCTTGTTGTCCGAGGCCGCCTTGTCCCTGGCCACGAAGGGTTCCGCGTGCGGCACCGGTGGCGCCGCACGCCGCAGGTTGTGGTCGCGCGCGGTCCGCCAGGCGCCGGCCGCGTCCTCGGCCGTCTTCGGATAGGCGAGCAGCGCCTTCTCGGCGTTGCGGATGTCCAGCAGCGAGGCGTTGCGCTGCTTGGCCACGTCCAGCTGGCGCTGGGCCTCGAAGCGGCCCGTGTCCCAGCTGCCGGGCAGGCCCTCCAGCTTGCGCGCGTAGTCCTGCGCGCGGCGCAGGAAGATGGCGCGCACCTCCAGCTCCTTCGGGTCGGCGGCCAGGCCGCGCTCGCGCGCGCCCAGCTCCGGCAGCAGCTTGCCGTAGGCCACCTGGGGGATGGGATTGTCGCTGTGCTTGGCCGACAGCCACATGGCCGGGATCAGGAAGGCCACCAGGATGATGATGTACTGCGCCACCTGGGTCCAGGTGATGGCGCGCATGCCGCCCAGGAAGGAGCACACCAGGATGCTGGCCAGGCCGAGGAAGATGCCGACCGAGAAGTCGACGCCGGTGAAGCGCGAGGCGATCAGCCCGACCGCGTAGATCTGCGCCACCACGTAGGTGAAGGAGACGATGATGGTGGCCGCCACCGCCATGATGCGCACGATGCGGCCGTGGTGCGGGCCGCCGTAGCGCGCGGCCAGGAAGTCGGGAATCGTGTACTGGCTGAAGCGGCGCAGGTAGGGCGCGATCAGGAGCGCCACCAGGCAGTAGCCGCCGGTCCAGCCCATGATGTAGGCCAGGCCGTCGAAGCCGTGCAGGTACAGCGTGCCGGCCAGGCTGATGAAGCTGGCCGCCGAGATCCAGTCGGCGGCGGTGGCCATGCCGTTGAACATGGCCGGCACGCGCCGCCCCGCCACGTAGTACTCGGCCACGTTGGAGGTGCGGCTGACCAGGCCGATGAAGGCGTACAGCGTGATGGTGGCCAGCATGAACAGATAGCCTATCCACACCCGCGGCATGCCCTCGTTCTCCAGCATGGCCAGCGCCGCCAGGAAGCAGCCGAAGCCGCCGGTGAACAGCAGGTAGTAGCGCGACAGGCGCTGGAACAGGGGGGCGGGCTGGCCGTGCCTCACGTCCGTTCCCCCGCCTGGTACTGGCGGTCCAGCCGGCGCATGCGCCAGGCGTAGCCGCCGATGATGGCCAGGTAGACCAGCGAGGCGCCCTGCGCCGCCAGGTAGAAGGACATGGGCCAGCCGAACAGCGTCAGGCCGCTCAGCTCGCGCGCGAAGAACACGGCGCCGAAGCTGGTCAGCATCCACAGCAGCAGCAGCAGCGCGGTGGTGTCGCGGGTGCGCCGCCAGTGCAGGGCGCGGCGGGCGCGCCGCGTGGGCGTCGCGGGCGGGGTGTTCAAGGCATCCATGAGGCGTCTTCCTGTTCGGGGTCCGGTTCGGGCGGGCGCAGCGGGAAGGTCAGGCGGAACAGGGCGCCCGGCATCTTGGCGCTGGTGCTGCGCGGGTTGCTGAAGATGTCCACCTCGGCGTTGTGCTGCTGGGCGATCTCGCGCACGATGGCCAGCCCCAGGCCGCTGCCCTCGGCGCTGCTGCCGAGGATGCGGTAGAAGCGCTCGAACACGTGGCCGCGCTCGGCCTGCGGGATGCCGGGCCCGGTGTCCTCCACCTCGACGACGCCGGCGCTCTCGGTGCGGCGCACGCGCACCGTGACCGCGCCGTGGGCCGGCGTGTAGCGCAGCGCGTTGTCGACCAGGTTGGACAGCATCTCGCGCAGCATGGTCGGGTTGCCGTCGATGAGCACGTCGCCGTCGCCGGCCGGCGCCTCGAAGCCCAGGTCGATGCGGTAGTTGAAGGAGGCCGGCACCCAGTCGCGCACGGCGCCGCGGGCCAGCTCCACCAGGTCCACCGGCAGCAGCGCGGCGCCGGCCTGCGGCTGGTTTTCCGCGCGGGCCAGGGCCAGCAGCTGGTTGACCAGGCGGGTGGCGGCCTCCGAGCTTTTCGCCAGCTGCTCCAGCGAGCGGTGGATCTCGCCGTGGTCGGTCTGGCGCAGCGCCAGCTCGGACTGCATGCGCATGCCCGCCAGCGGCGTCTTCATCTGGTGCGCGGCGTCGGCGATGAAGCGCTTCTGCATCTCGATCGACAGCGACAGCCGGCCCAGCAGGTCGTTCAGCGAGCGCACCAGCGGCGTGATCTCCTCCGGCACCTGGCCCGAGTCGATCGGGCTCAGGTCGTCCGAGCTGCGCGCCCGTATCCGCTCCTGCAACTGGGCCAGCGGCGACAGGCCGCGGGCCAGCGCGAACCACACCAGGGCCAGCACGATGGGCAGCACGATGAACTGCGGCAGGATGACGCCCTTGATGATCTCGTTGGCCAGGGCGCCGCGCTTTTCCAGCGTCTCGGCCACCTGCACCAGCGCCAGCCGGGTCTCCTCGGCGCCGTGGTCCTCCAGCAGCACATAGGAATAGGCGATGCGGATCGGCGTGCCGTGCAGGTTGCCGTTGCGGAACTGGACCACGCCGGGGCGGCCCTTGTCGTCCTCGGGCGGGGCCGGCAGGTCGCGGTCGCCGTCCTGGTGCTCGCCGGCGGGGCCGACGATCTGGAAATAGACGCTGTCCACGTCGTCGGCGCGCAGGATGTCGCGCGCCGAGCCGGGCAGGCGCGGCGCCAGCTTGCCGTTCACCTCGTGGATCTGCTGCGCCAGCACCGTCACGCTGTCCTCCAGCGCGTGGTCGAAGGGCTGGTTGGCGATGGACTTGGCGACCAGGTAGGTGATGGCGATGCTCATCGGCCACAGCAGCAGCAGCGGGGCCAGCATCCAGTCCAGGATCTCGCCGAACAGCGAATGCTGGATCTCGTTGTCGCGGTCGGCCGGGGGCGATTCATACCAGGACGCGGGATCGGCGTCCTGGTCGGCGGCTCCCGGCTCCCGTTCGTTCACTTCGCTTCGGGGCGCGGCGCGTCGCTGTATTTTTCCAGGCAGTAGCCCAGTCCGCGCACGGTGGCGATGCGCACGCCGCCCACCTCGATCTTCTTGCGCAGCCGGTGCACATACACCTCGATGGCGTTGTTGCTGACCTCCTCGCCCCATTCGCACAGGTGGTCCACCAGCTGCTCCTTGGACACCAGGCGCCCGGTGCGCGCCAGCAGGATCTCCAGCAGGCCCAGCTCGCGCGCCGACAGGTCCAGCATCTGCTCGTTGATGTAGGCGCTGCGGCCCACCTGGTCGTAGGTCAGCGGGCCGTGCTTGATGACGGTGGAGCCGCCGCCCTGGCCGCGCCGGGTCAGCGCGCGCACCCGCGCCTCCAGCTCGGACAGCGCGAACGGTTTCGCCATGTAGTCGTCGGCGCCCAGGTCCAGGCCGTTGACGCGCTGCTCGATCGAGTCGGCCGCCGTCAGGATCAGCACCGGCAGCAGCGAGGAGCGGGCCCGCAGGCGGCGCAGCACCTCCAGGCCCGGCATCTTGGGCAGGCCCAGGTCCAGGATCAGCAAGTCGAACTCCTGGGTCGACAGCGCGGTGTCGGCCTCCTGGCCGTTCTTCACGCAATCGATGGCATAGCCGGACTGGCGCAGCGAACGCGTCAGCCCGTCGGCCAGCACGCTGTCGTCCTCGGCAAGTAAAATACGCATGGTCCTCCCGTCTACGGAACTTGTATTCTGTTTTATTTCCCTTAACATTGCCAGCTTTTGATCGGAATCAGGGGAAACACGTTCCGTTCAAAACAGTGCTTGCAAAAAGCACTGGTTTTTTATACAGTACTGCCTGTACACACCAAACATCACGCGGAAAGACCATTATGGACGACAAGAAAGCTGTAGTACCCGCGGCGGAGAAGGCCAAGGCCCTGGCCGCTGCGCTGGCACAGATCGAGAAGCAGTTCGGCAAGGGTTCCGTGATGCGCATGGACGCCAGCGCCCCCATCGAGGAAGTCCAGGTGGTGTCCACCGGCTCCCTGGGCCTGGACATCGCGCTGGGCGTGGGCGGCCTGCCGCGCGGCCGCGTGGTCGAGATCTACGGTCCGGAATCGTCGGGCAAAACCACGCTGACCCTGCAGACCATCGCGGAAATGCAAAAACTGGGCGGCACCTGCGCCTTCATCGACGCCGAGCACGCGCTGGACGTGGGCTACGCGCAGAAACTGGGCGTGAACCTGCACGAGCTGCTGATCTCGCAGCCGGACACGGGCGAGCAGGCGCTGGAGATCTGCGACGCGCTGGTGCGCTCCGGCTCGGTGGACATGGTGGTGGTCGACTCCGTCGCGGCGCTGACGCCGCGCGCCGAGATCGAGGGCGACATGGGCGACTCGCTGCCGGGCCTGCAGGCCCGTTTGATGTCGCAGGCGCTGCGCAAGCTGACCGGCTCCATCAACCGCACCAACACCCTGGTCATCTTCATCAACCAGATCCGCATGAAGATCGGCGTGATGTTCGGTTCGCCCGAAACCACCACCGGCGGCAACGCGCTGAAGTTCTACGCCTCCGTGCGCCTGGACATCCGCCGCACCGGCTCCATCAAGTCCGGCGACGAGGTGATCGGCAACGAAACCAAGGTCAAGGTCGTCAAGAACAAGATCGCGCCGCCGTTCAAGGAAGCGCACTTCGACATCCTGTATGGGGAAGGCACGTCGCGCGAGGGCGAGATCCTGGACCTGGGCGCGGACGGCAAGATCGTCGAGAAGTCCGGTTCCTGGTACAGCTACAACGGCGAGCGCATCGGCCAGGGCAAGGACAACGCCCGCACCTACCTGAAGGAGCGTCCGGACTTGGCGCGCGAGATCGAGAACAAGGTGCGCGCCTCGCTGGGCGTGCGCGAGTTGCCGCCGAAACTGGGCGAGGAACCCGCGCCCAAGCTCAAGGCGGTCGATTAATCATCGTTGGCAAGGCGGGCCGCGGCCCGCCTTTTTCTTTTTTCATTCCATGCCCCTCCCGCCCCCCAGCCTCAAGGCCCGCGCGCTGCGCCTGCTGTCCACCCGCGAGCACAGCCGGCTGGAACTGGCGCGCAAGCTGTCGCGCTACGCCGAGGAGGGCGACGACGTCGACGCCCTGCTGGACTTCCTGGAGAAGAACAACTGGCTGTCGCAGGAGCGTTTCTCCGAATCCCTGATCCACCGCCGCTCCGCGCGCTACGGCAACAGCCGCATCGTCGCCGAGCTGCAAAGCCACGGCATCGCCGGCGAGGCGCTGCAGGAACTGAAGGCCGGCCTGGCCGACGGCGAAACGGCGCGCTGTTGCGAGGTGTGGCGCCGCAAATTCGGCGAGCCGCCCCGGGACGCGCAAGAGCGCAACAAGCAGATGCGCTTCCTGATCCAGCGCGGTTTTTCCCAGCGCGCCGTGCGCGCCGCCATGCAAGGCCACGACCCCGACGACGAGTTTTAACTGCCATTAACTTCGGCTTCCCGGCTCATAAATTCCCACTACTTGGTATTTGACACATCGCAACTCGCGCCGGGGTGTGCTACACTTTTGGGGTTTTTGCAGCACCGCGGGTGCGGTGGTTGTCCGTAGAAGCTGCGGCAACGTGCTTTTTTGATACTTTTAAAAGTACATGGCTGCTTACTAATTTCTGCCGCGAAAGCGGCGTCGGTATATGTCCTTGTCAACTCCAGTCTCTCGACGTGCGCTGCGGCACACGCGCGCCATCGACATCCAAGCGTTCAAACGCGACGATGGCCTGTGGGATCTCGACGCCCATATCACCGACATCAAGGAAAACGACACCCTGCTTGCTTCCGGCCCGCGCGTCGCCGGCCAGCCATTGCACGATCTGTGGCTGCGCGTCACCGTCGACCGCCAACTGACCATCGTCGCCGCCGAGGCAGTATCCTCCGCCGTTCCATATCCCGGTTTTTGCGACACCATCGGCCCCGCCTACGAGGCACTGGTGGGCTTGAACCTGATGAAGGGCTTCCGGCATGAGCTCAAGCAGCGCCTGCATGGCATCGCCGGCTGCACCCACCTCACGGAACTGGCCCAGATCCTGCCCACGGCAGCGGTCCAGGCTTTTGCCAGCGACGTCTGGCCCACGCATGACGCGGCCAGCGCGCACGTGCCGCACGACAAACCGTTTCAACTCGACAAATGCCACGCCCTCCGCACCGACGGCGGGGCAGTTGCCCAGTTTTACCCGCGCTGGGTAGTGAAGGAGAGTTGACCTGGCGCACAGCAGCATCTGTTTTTCTTTGAAATTCAACCATAACTTACACATCAGTATCAATCAGAAGGGAAGCCAGCATGAAAATCCATGAGTATCAAGGCAAAGAGATCCTCCGAAAATTCGGAGTGACGGTTCCGCGCGGCATTCCGTGCATGTCCGTGGAAGAGGCGGTGAAAGCCGCTGAAACCCTGGGCGGTCCGGTCTGGGTTGTGAAAGCGCAGATCCATGCTGGCGGCCGCGGCAAAGGCGGCGGCGTCAAGGTTGCCAAGTCCCTGGAACAAGTGAAAGAGTACTCGGACCAGATCATGGGCATGCAGCTGGTGACCCACCAGACCGGTCCGGAAGGCCAGAAAGTGCGCCGCCTGATGATCGAAGAAGGCGCGGACATCAAGAAGGAACTGTACGTTTCGCTGGTGACCGACCGTGTTTCCCAGCGCGTGGTCCTGATGGCCTCGTCCGAAGGCGGCATGGACATCGAGGAAGTGGCCGAGAAGCACCCTGAGCTGATCCACAACGTGATCATCGATCCGGCCGTCGGCCTGACCGACGCCGACGCCGACTCCGTCGCCGCGAAAATCGGCGTGCCGGCCGAATCGATCGCCGACGCGCGCGCCAACCTGCAAGGCCTGTACAAAGCCTACTGGGAAACCGACGCCTCGCTGGCCGAGATCAACCCGCTGATCCTGACCGGTTCCGGCAAGGTCATCGCCCTGGACGCCAAGTTCAACTTCGATTCGAACGCGCTGTTCCGTCATCCGGAAATCGTCGCCTACCGCGACCTGGACGAGGAAGATCCAGCCGAAGTCGAAGCCTCGAAATTCGACCTGGCCTACATCTCCCTGGACGGCAACATCGGCTGCCTGGTGAACGGCGCCGGCCTGGCCATGGCCACCATGGACACCATCAAGCTGTTCGGCGGCGAGCCTGCCAACTTCCTGGACGTGGGCGGCGGCGCGACGGCAGAGAAAGTGACCGAAGCGTTCAAGATCATGCTGAAAAACCCAGGCCTGAAAGCCATCCTGGTCAACATCTTCGGCGGCATCATGCGCTGCGACGTGATCGCCGAAGGCGTGATCACCGCGTCGAAAGCCGTTTCGCTGAAGGTGCCGCTGGTGGTCCGCATGAAGGGCACCAACGAAGATCTGGGCAAGAAGATGCTGGCCGACTCCGGTCTGCCCATCATTGCCGCCGACACCATGGAAGACGCGGCCAAGAGCGTTGTCGCCGCCGCAGCTGGTAATTAATTAAGGAATCACTATGTCCATCCTGATCAATAAAGACACCAAAGTCATCACCCAGGGCATCACTGGTAAAACCGGCCAGTTCCACACCCGCATGTGCCGCGACTACGCGAACGGCAAAAACGCCTTCGTTGCCGGCGTGAACCCGAAGAAAGCCGGCGAAGATTTCGAAGGCATCCCGATCTACGCGTCGGTGAAAGAAGCCGCCTCGGAAACCGGCGCGACCGTGTCGGTGATCTACGTTCCACCAGCGGGCGCCGCCGCCGCGATCTGGGAAGCCGTGGAAGCCGAGCTGGAACTGGCGATTTGCATCACCGAAGGCATTCCTGTCCGCGACATGATGGAAATCAAGGACCGCATGGCCAAGGCCGGTTCCAAGACCCTGCTGCTGGGCCCTAACTGCCCAGGCCTGATCACCCCCGACGAAATCAAGATCGGCATCATGCCGGGTCACATCCACCGCAAGGGCCGCATCGGCGTGGTGTCCCGTTCGGGCACCCTGACCTACGAGGCGGTCGGTCAGCTGACCGCGCTGGGCCTGGGCCAGTCGTCGGCAGTCGGCATCGGCGGCGACCCGATCAACGGTCTGAAGCACATTGACGTGATGCGCATGTTCAATGACGATCCCGACACCGACGCGGTCATCATGATCGGCGAAATCGGCGGTCCGGACGAAGCCAACGCCGCGCGTTGGATCAAGGACAACATGAAGAAACCAGTGGTCGGCTTCATCGCCGGCGTCACCGCTCCTCCGGGCAAGCGCATGGGCCACGCCGGCGCGCTGATCTCCGGCGGCGCCGACACCGCGGACGCGAAACTGGAAATCATGGAAGCCTGCGGCATCACCGTGACCAAAAACCCATCCGAGATGGCACGTTTGCTGAAAGCAATGCTGTAATTCAAGCTTTTGGTGAATAATGACGGGGAGCCTAGGCTCCCCGTTTTTTTTGGGGGGCCACAGCGGCGCAAACCGGGGACAGACCCGCGATCCGCGTCCCATGCCCTTGCCAAGGCGTGTGGCGCGGTGGGTCTGTCCCCAGAATTGTTGGCATCATCCGGAGGACAGGTTGGGGAAGATCATCATTTCGCGCGACGGCGTGGTCGAGCGGGAAGTCCAGTTGAGCAAGGAGCGGATGACCATCGGCCGCCGCAGCCACAACGACATCGTGCTCAGCCATGGAGCCGTGAGCGGCGAGCACGCCGTCATCACGACCATCCTCGACGACTCCTTCCTGGAAGACCTGCAAAGCACCAACGGCACCTTCGTCAACGGCCACCGCATCGGCAAGCACTTCCTCCAGCACCAGGACGCGATCAAGCTGGCCAAATACCAGATCCAATACCTCGCCGACGGCGTCCGCCCGCTGGGCGCGCCGGTCGCCGACGCCACCGTGCCCCTGCGCAACGCCCCGGCGGCCGCCGAGGGACGCATCGAAGTGCTCAACGGCGGCAACGCCGGCAAGCAACTGGCGCTGACCAAGCCGCTGACCACGCTGGGCCGTCCCGTGGTGCAAGTGGTGGTGATTTCACGCGGGGTGGACGCCTATTCCATCGCCCAGGTGGAAGGCGACGCGGTCACCACGCTGAACGGCGTCGCCCTCGGCAGGCAGCCGAAGCGGCTGCAAAACGGCGACGTGATCGACCTCAGCGGAACGCGGATGGCTTTCTGGCAAGATTGAGCGCCCCCGGCACTGACAAAAACCGGCAACTGGCGAAAAACGGCAGCGCTGTGACAAGTTCTGCCACCCCAACTGACAAAAATCGTCAGTCGCGGGCGCCAAAGCTGACAGAAATTGGCGAAAAGGGGGCCGAAAACGGCCTGAACAGGCTGGCACGCCGATTGCTCTTACTCAAGTGTCGTAACCTAACTCGTAGTCACCCTTGAGGAGAAGCAAAATGAAATCCATGAAAATGATGAAGCAGCAAGCCCAAGCCGGTTTTACCCTGATCGAACTGATGATCGTCGTTGCGATCATCGGCATCCTGGCGGCCGTGGCGATTCCTGCTTACAGCGATTACACCATCAAGGCCAAGATCGGTAACGCCCTGGGCGCGGTGAGCTCCATGAAGACCGCCGTTGGCCTGTGCGCACAGGAAGCGGGCGGCTCGTTCGACACCTGCGACACCGGCGCCGCTGGCATCCCAGCCTTCACCGCCACCAAGGAAGTGGCCAGCGTCACCGTCACCAACGGCGTGATCGCCGCCACCCTGGGCACCGGCATCGGCACCGGCGTTGACGGCCTGATCATCACCGCGACCCCGACCCTGCCGGCTGGCGACTCGCAAATCAAGTGGGTGAACACGACGACCGTGACCCAAGCCGCCGCGCTGGCCGCCATCACCAAGAACAACCCCTAATATGGGCTGACACCGCCGCCAGGCGGTGGCCGACGAAACCGGGCCTCGCGCCCGGTTTTTTTATTGCCTAAACGATTTTCTGCCGGTCCGCGATCAGCGCCTCGTAGGTGAGGTTCTGCAGCAGCGTGAAATGCTCCGGGGCCAGGTCGACGAACTGCACGCCGTAGGTGAACACCTCCCGCTCCTCGTTCGCCGGTCGCGCCAGGTTGACATTGCGCACCAGCGCCTGGGTTTGTATCGGCACCCGGCGGTTGTCGGGCGGCGCCAGCAACGAGAAGGCGATGCCGACCCGGGATTCGTCCGGAGGCAATTTCCGTCCCGTCTCCAGCAGCGCGCCGGACACGGACAGGTTCAACAGGGACACCGGCACCTTGCCGGTCTGCTCGCAACTCACCTCGGCCGGAATATCGACCCGCACCCGCATCGCGGTGCGCAGGCTGGTGCCCTGGATCTGGTCGGGGAAGCTCAGATGGACGTAGAACAGCGGGCGGCCGAACACGCGCTGCACGATGGCGGGGAAGGAGCACACGTTCACGCCGGAAAATACGCGTATCGTCAGCTTGTCGCCCTCGTTGACGGCGACCGGGGCGCCGTTCTCGAGGGGGATCCTGACGATCAGGTATTCATCCTTGACCCAGCCGATGATGGTGGAGAAATGCTGTATGGGTTTGATGGTGCGGTGGGTGATGAACTGGATCCTGCCGCCCACCTGCAGATTCATCTCTTCAAACTCGTATTCCTGCGTCCTCGCCTCGGCCGGCGAAGTGGTGCTGGTCATGCGCTGCCTTTTGTTGTGCCTATTTCATCTTTTCAATTATATACGGCCATCCAGGCATCGGCAGCACGGCAAGATGGCGCTTATGCCTTCGCCTCGCCGCTGCGGAGATGCGCCGGCGTCCCCTGCGGGGACCCTACTTCTTGCGAGTTAGTGTTGGGCGCGTGCCACTGGTGGGCGTTTCACCCGGCGGGCTAACATCGACGATGCGAACGGTGATGGACGTTTCAAGTCGATAAGGGACACGTACATTGGGCCCTTTGAAATCTTTGGTGTTGCGAGTGATGAGGGTTAAGCCTTTGATTTTGGCGGTCGCGGCAATAATGGCGTCGGGGAGCGAAATTTTTGGTCCAATCCGCCGCCGCTCCGCTACCAGCGCTGCAGCGGCTTGCATGATCTCGGCGTCGATTTCGATGATCTCCAACCCGAATTCAGCCATGAACGCGTCAAACCGTGGAATCTCATCCGCGTTCGCGCCCCCATAGAGCTCCATCCAGGTAATGGCGCTGATGGCTGGGCCATCCCAGTACGCCAGTTCCGCCAATGCCTCTGGGTAGTTTTTGCTCCAGTCGATCAGGATATTGGTGTCGAAAAGCACTAGCGCCTTTCAGCCCTCAATTCGCGCTGGTATTCCAAGCCGTCGGCAGGAATGTCCGACCGGTCCGACCAGATGCCGGCCACTTTTTTAAGGGCGACCATACGGCGAGCTCGGCGAGCTTCAACTGTGTCCTCAACGGCAGGGCCTTCATCAGTGGCCGCGTCGACCAATTGATGATGGTCCAGCGAATGTCTCAATATGGCCATGGCAGACCTCCCAATAAGCATCTACGTTGCAGTTAGTGTAGCGTGTATCAGGTTCAGTGTCGCCGAGCGCCTCCTCAGCATTACTTATCCATATCGGCCGTCCAATCCCCCGACTTCCCGCCATGCTTCTCCATCACGCGGATGTCGCCCATCACCATGCCCCGGTCGACGGCCTTGCACATGTCGTACACGGTGAGCAGGCCGACCTGCACGGCCGTCAGCGCTTCCATTTCGACGCCGGTTTTGCCATGGGTTTCCACCTGCGCCGTGCAATGCACGCTGGACGTGGCCTCGTCGGCGGTCAGGTCGACCTTCACGCGCGTCAGCGCCAGCGGGTGGCACAAGGGGATAAGGTCGCTGGTGCGCTTGGCGCCCATGATGGCGGCGATGCGCGCGATACCCAGCACGTCACCCTTCTTGGCCGTTCCCGATACAATAATCGCCAGTGTCTCCGGCTTCATGCGGATGCTGCCGCTGGCGACCGCGACGCGGTGGGTTTCCTGCTTGGCGCCGACATCGACCATGTGCGCCTGGCCGGTGGAATCGAAGTGGGTGAGACCCGCGTTTGGCGCCGGGTCTTGGGTGGAGCTGTTCATGTATAGTGGAAGTCCGTAGCTGGTGTTGACAGGTATCATATCACCGTGAAATCAAAACGTTGCCCCTCCCGCCTGATAGTCTCCCTGGCCCTTTCCCTCTTGTTCGCCGCGCCCCCGGGCATGGCGCAGATGATGCCGTCCAAGCCGCTGAACCTGCCCAACCTGGGCGACACGGAACGGCAGGAGCTGTCGCCGCTCATCGAGCGCAAGCTGGGCGAGGAGATCATGTATGACATCCGCAGCAACAAGGATTACCTGGACGACGCGCCCATCACCGAATACCTGAACAGCCTGGGCTCGACGCTGGTGTCGGCCCACCCGGGCGCGCGCGGCGAGGCCAGCTTCAACTACTTCTTCTTCGCCGTGCGCGACGGCCAGCTGAACGCGTTCGCGCTGCCGGGCGGCTTCATCGCGGTGCACTCGGCGCTGCTGCTGGCGGCGCAGACGGAATCGGAACTGGCGTCCGTGCTGGGACACGAGATCGGCCACGTCGCCCAGCGCCACATCGCGCGCCAGCTCGGGCAGCAGAAGCAGGACGCGCTGATTCCGCTGGCGGCCATGATCCTGGCGGTGCTGGCCGCCAAGTCGAACACGGACGCGGCGATGGGCGTGATGATGGGCGGCCAGGGCCTGGCCATCCAGCGCCAGCTCAACTTCGGCCGCGACGCCGAGCGCGAGGCGGACCGGGTCGGCTTCCAGATCCTGGGCGAGGCCGGTTTCGACACCAGCGGCATGGTCGGCTTTTTCCAGCGCATGCAGGCGGCCAGCCGTTCGCACAGCGACCTGGTGCCGGCCTACCTGCTGACCCACCCGCTGACCACCGAACGCATCGCCGACATCCAGGCCCGCATCCGCGAGCAGCCCTACAAGCAGCGGCTGGACAGCCTGGAGTTCTATCTGGTGCGTTCGCGCGCGCGCGTGCTGCAGGACGAGAGTTCGCAGGGCCTGGCCGAATCCATGCAGTATTTCCAGGGCCAGATCGAGCAGGACAGCCGCCAGCAGAAGACGGCCGGCCAGTACGGCATGGCGTTCGCGATGTACAAGAAGCGCGACTGGGCCGCCGCGCAGGGCTGGCTGGACAAGGCGCGCGCGACCATCGAGGCGCCGCCGCCGAAGGGCACCTTCAGCCCGGGCAAGCGCGACACGGCGCCGGCCGTGTTCACCAGTTTGTCGCTGGACATCAAGCTGGGGCAGGAATCGAATCAGGAGGCGATCGCGGCGGCGCTGGCCGAGGCCTCGGCCGCGCACCTGACGTTCCCGCTGTCGCGCGGCATCACGCACCAGTACGCGGAGGCGATGCTGGCGTCCGGCAAGCACGAGGAGGCGGCGCGCTTCCTGCGCGAGCAGGCGCAGCTGTACCGCGAGGAGCCAGAGTTGCAGGACTTGCTGGCCAAGGCCTATTCCAAGCAGGGCAAGATGGCCTTGCAGCACATGGCGCTGGCGGAGTCGTACATGCTGCAGGGCGGCACGCTGGCGGCGCTGGACCAGCTGGCGCTGGCGCGCAAATCGAGCGACGCGTCGTTCTACGACCAGGCCCAGATCGACGCGCGCGAACGCGATTTCAAGCAGCGCCGCAAGGACGCGATGGGCGACAAGTACAAAGAGCCGTAGCAAGCATGCCCTCATCAAGGACTCAGGCAAGGAATGCCGGATGAGCACCGGCGACGGTATCGCCCGGCTGCGCGCGCTATTGGCGGCCGAGGCGCGCGCCTTGTTGGCCGTCAACGCCAGCGACCGCCTCTGGCAGATGCCCTTCGCCGCCGCGCTGGCCACCGGCCTGCCGCTGCTGGCGGGCGCCTGGTTCGGCAATCTGGAACACGGCCTGGTCGCCTCGCTGGGCGGCATGGTCTTCCTGTATTGCCCGCACACGCCGATGTCGCACCGCATGGTGCTGCTGCTGGCCGGCGCCTTCGGCATGACGGCCAGCTACGCGCTGGGCATGCTCAGCCATCTGGTGCCGGCGCTGATGATGCCGATGCTGACCTTCATCGCCATCGTCGTCACCATGATCTGCCGCTTTTACCAGCTGGGGCCGCCGGGCAGCCTGTTCTTCATCATGGCCGCCGCCATCGGCGCGTACACGCCCACCGCGCTGGCGGAGATACCGCGCATGGTGGGCCTGTGCGCGCTGGGGAGTTTGCTGGCCTGCGTCGTCGCGTTCTTCTACAGCCTGCTGTCGTTGCGGCTGCGCCCGGCGGACCCGGTGCGCCCCCTGCCCGAACCCGGCTTCGATTTCGTGGTCTTCGATTCCGTGGTGATCGGCGTGTTCGTCGGCGGATCGCTGGCCCTGGCCCAGGCGCTGGGCATGGAGAAGGCTTACTGGGCGCCGATCAGTTGCCTGGCCGTGATGCAGGCGCAGACCCTGCGCGCCCTGTGGACCAAGCAGCTGCAACGCGTGCTGGGCACGGCGCTGGGCCTGGCGCTGGCCTGGGCGCTGTTGCTGCTGCCATTGGACGCGTGGCGGATTTCGCTGGTCATGATGCTGCTGACCTTCATTATCGAAATGATGGTCGTGCGCCACTATGGCTTGGCGGTCCTGTTCATCACGCCGATGACCATCCTGCTGGCGGAGGCGGCCACGCTGGGGCATGGCGCGGGCGCGGGGCTGGTCGCCGCGCGCTTCGCCGACACCGTGCTGGGTTGCCTGGTGGGACTGGCCGGTGGCGTATGCCTGCATGGTCCGCGTTTCCGCGCGGTGGCGGGCGGGGCGCTGCGCAGGGGGCTGGGGAAGTTGTCGCCCTAGCGTGGGGCAGGGTCAGGCGGCGGGCAGGCGCTGGAAGTTGAAGCGCGAGGGGATGTCTTCGCTGCGCAGATGCTGGACGGGGATGTCGCGCCCGCCCGCGCGCAGCACCAGCGGCGCGGAAACCGGGGACAGACCCCGGTTCGGCGCCGCGTCCGTGGCCGGCGCCGTCCGATCCGGGGTCTGTCCCCGGGTGGCGTCGGCTGCGGATAGCCAGGCGAGCAGGGCGTCGTCGCCGGCGGGCCGGCCGCCGATTTCCAGGCGTTCCATCGCCTGCGCCATGTCGCGGTCGTCGAGCTGGGCCACGGTATCCCCTTGTCGCAGCACCAGCTCGCCGGCCTCCGTCAGCCACGCGGCCTCGGGCGCGAACGCGGCGCCGGTGTGCAGCGCGAAGCCGGCCGCCGGATCGGTGCGCGCCACGAACGGCGTGGTTTCCAGGTTCAGGTACACGCGCTGCGGGCCGTTCTGGAAATACCAGCAGCCGCGCTCGTCACTGCCGTAATTGCGCACGATAAAGCCGACCAGCGCCGGATTGCTCAGCTTGTCGCCCGCCAGTCCAAGTTGCTGCGCGCGCTCGTCGCGCATACGCCAGTTGCCGCGCGCGTCCAGCCCCAGCCAGCCGTAACAGTTGGGCACGTTCGGCCATTTGGCCATGGCCTGTTTGACGATGTCATCCATGTTTCACGCTTCGCACGAGTGGTCGGAGCGCGCCGCCTTGCCAGCGGTCGCGTCTTCCAGGAATTGGATCAGCCGCCGCGGCAGCCAATTGAGGTGGCCGGGCGGGCCGCCGGCGGCGAAGCCCACATGGCCGCCCGCCTCAGGATAATCCAGAACCACGCTGGACGCCGCTTTGCGTGGCAAGTGGATGCCGGGCAGGAAGGGATCGTTCTGCGCGTTGAGCACCAGGGTGGGCACGGTGATGTCGGGCAGCACGTGCTTGGCGCTGGCGCGGTCCCAGTAGTCGTCGGTGTCGCGGTAGCCGTGCAGCGGCGCGGTCACCACGTTGTCGAAGGCGTACAGGTCGTTGGCCGCCATCAGCGCCTCCAGGTCGAACAGGCCGGGGAACTGCTTGAGCTTGGCCACGCACTTCGGTTTCAGCGTGTTCAGGAACATGCGCGTGTAGAAGCGGTTGAAGCCGCGCGACAGCGCGTCGCCGCCGCGCGCCAGGTCCAGCGGGGCGGACACGGAGCAGGCGGCGTCCACGAACTCGGCCTGGTGCTGCGATTCGCCCAGCCAGCGCAGCAGCGCGTTGCCGCCCAGCGAGACGCCGGCCACGTAGAAGCGGCTGCACGCGCCATCCCTGGCGCGCGGGTGCAGGCGGCGGATGATCCAGTCCAGCTCGACGGCGTCGCCGGAGTGGTAGAAGCGGGGCGCCAGGTTGGGCTCGCCCGAGCAGCCGCGGAAGTGCGGCACCGCGCCGGACCAGCCGCGCGCGGCCACGTCGGCCATCAGGGCGCGCGCGTAGTGGCTGTCGGACGAGCCCTCCAGGCCGTGGAACAGCGCCACGAAGGGCTGGCCGGGCTGGCCGTCGACGAAGTCGACGTCGATGAAATCGCCGTCCGGCGCCTGCCAGCGCTCGCGTCGGAAGGGCACGCTCGGCTTGGCGATGCAGGTGGCCGGGTAGATCGTTTGCAGATGGCCGGTGGGCAACCAGAGTGGGGCGGTGTATTTCATGGTGTCAATAAACCAAAGGCGAATTCAGGGGTCAGACCCGTTGGGTCTGACCCCGGCAGTTGCGGTTGGTTTTCAATGCAGTATCTGCGCGGGGTTCTGCAATGGTACGGGACCCGGCGCGACCGACACGTGATGCAGCACAATGCGCCAGCCCTTCGGCGTCTTGATATAGACATTGCTGGCGACCAGGTGCGCCGGCTCGCCGCTGGCGGCCGTCACACCCTCCACCACGGAGTGGATGGAACTCATCAGATTATGCGTCTCGTGCAGCAGCGAGGGCATGATGTGCAGCCCGCCGTGCTCGAGGATGATGCCCCACGATTCGCGGATCGCGCGGTGGCCCACCAGGCGCGGTCCGCCCGGATGGATGCAGACGATCTCGTCGTCGTCGGCCCACAGCGCCATCAAGGCGTCCAGGTCGGCCCGGTTCAGCGCGTCGTAGAAAGCGGCTTCGACTTCCGTGGCGCTGCCGTTCAACTGCTTCTTCTTCATAGTCGCTCCGGGCCGGCGGCTGCTCGTTAGTGGTGGGAAACCACGGTGCCCGGTTTCAGGCGGTAGGCGGTGCCGCAGTACGGGCACTTGGCCTGGCCGTCGTGGTTGAAATCCAAAAATACGCGCGGGTGCGAGGACCACAGTGGCATGGCTGGATTCGGGCAGTGCGCCGGCAGGTCTTTTCCTTCCAGCTCAACTGCGGCTGCGGCCGCTGGCGTGGTGGCGTTGGTCATCTTTGCTTTCTCCGGAAAACTATAGCTAAAACACCGATTTTAACGGATTCGCGCAGTCAACAAAAATCATCGGTAAAATAGCGCCTGATAAAAGCACCGGCCAGCGCAATCGTTTTCAGTACGATAAGACGCGTGTGGCTGGAAAACCACATGACCGAACCCCAGCCCGCGCCCCCCGCAGTAGACGATCCCGAAAAAGCCGCCTGGCGCGAAGGCGTGAAAACCGGCATGCCGACCCTGTTCGGCATCGGCGCCTGGGGATTGGTGGTGGGCGTGGCCATGATCAAGAGCGGCCTGAGCGTCCCCCAGGCCTTCGGCATGACCCTGATGGCCTTCGCCGGTTCCGCGCAACTGGCCTCGCTGCCGCTGATCGCGGCCGGCGCGCCGATCTGGGTGGTGTTCTGCACCGCCATCGCCGTCAACCTGCGCTTCGTGATCTTCTCCGCCCTGCTGGCCCCCCATTTCTCCCATCTGCCGCTGCGCCAGCGCTTCATCCTTGGCTATTGCTCCGGCGACCTGACCGCCGCGCTGTTCCTGCAAAAATACCCGACCGACGCGCCCGTGCCCGGCAAGGCCGCCTTCCTCAAGGGCCTGATGTACCCGAACTGGATCTCCTGGCAGGTCGGCTCCATCGCCGGCATCCTGCTGGGCAGCACCGTGCCGGCCGAATGGGGCCTGGGCTTCGCCGGCACGCTGGCCATCGTCTGCATCATGGTGCCGCTGGTGATGAACCGTCCCGCCCTGGCCGGTGTCGCGGTGGCCGGCGCGGTGGCCGTGGCCCTGGTGGGCCTGCCGTACAAACTGGGCTTGCTGGCCGCCATCGTGGTCGGCATGCTGGCCGCCATGGCGGTCGACGAACTGGCGGCGAAAAGGGCGCACAAGCATGGCTGACTGGGAAATCTGGGCCACCATCGTCGCCCTGGCCGTCGCCACGGCCGCCACGCGCGCCTCGTTCTGGGTGGTCGGGCACCACATCAACATCCCGAAACGGGTGCAGGAAATGCTGCGCTACGCGCCCGGCTGCGCGCTGGCCGCCATCGTCGCGCCGGACTTGCTGCTGGACGGCGCCGGCCAGGTGCACCTGGCCCTGGACAACCTGAAACTGGTGTCCGGCGTGCTGGCGATCGCCTTCTACCTGCTCCGCCGCAACATGCTGGAAACCATCATTTTCGGCATGGCGGTGTTCACAGCGCTCAGACTGTTGCACGTTTTCTAAGGGATTCGATTGCCGCGTTGCGGTAAAATAGCGATCTTTCCAACATTCATCTCCTGGGTAGCCATGCAAGCTGTTCTGAACTTCATTCGTCTGCAAGATCTGATCGCGCAAAACGCGCTCCAAGGCAAGCGCGTGTTCATTCGCGCCGACTTGAACGTGCCGCAAGATGATGCCGGCAACATCACCGAAGACACCCGCATCCGCGCCTCCGTCCCGGCCATCCGCGCCGCGCTGGACGCCGGCGCCAAGGTGATGGTCACGTCCCACCTGGGCCGTCCGACCGAGGGCGAGTTCAAGCCGGAAGACAGCCTGGCGCCGGTCGCCGCGCGCCTGTCCGAGCTGCTGGGCCAGCCGGTCGAACTGAAACAGAACTGGGTGGAAGGCGCCGGCCTGGAAGGCCTGCAGGCCGGCCAGGTGGTGCTGCTGGAAAACGTCCGCGTCAACAAGGGCGAAAAGAAGAACGCGGATGAGCTGGCCCGGAAGATGGCCGCCCTGTGCGACGTCTACGTCAACGACGCCTTCGGCACCGCGCACCGCGCCGAGGCCTCGACCCACGGCATCGCCAAGTTCGCGCCGGTCGCCTGCGCCGGCCCGCTGCTGGCCGCCGAGTTGGACGCGCTGGGCAAGGCGCTGGGCGCCCCGGCCCGTCCGCTGCTGGCCATCGTGGCCGGCTCCAAGGTGTCGTCCAAGCTGTCGATCCTGAAGGCGCTGTCCGAGAAAGTGGACGGCCTGATCGTCGGCGGCGGCATCGCCAACACCTTCATGAAGGCGGTCGGCCTGAACATCGGCAAGTCGCTGGTGGAGAACGACCTGGTGGAAGAGGCCAAGGCCATCATCGACATCATGTCCGCGCGCGGCGCCGAGGTGCCGATTCCGGTGGACGTGGTGTGCGCCAAGGAGTTCTCGCCGACCGCCGTGGCCACCACCAAGGACGTGGCCGACGTGGCCGACGACGACATGATCCTGGACATCGGTCCGAAAACCGCGCAACTGCTGGCCGACAAGATCGCCGCCGCCGGCACCGTGGTGTGGAACGGCCCGGTCGGCGTGTTCGAGTTCGACCAGTTCGGCGAAGGCACCAAGACGCTGGCGCTGGCCATCGCCGGCTCCAAGGCATATTCGATCGCGGGCGGTGGTGATACGCTGGCGGCGATTGCAAAATATGACATTACCGATAAAATCGGGTATATCTCGACCGGCGGCGGCGCCTTCCTGGAGTTCCTGGAAGGCAAGACCCTGCCGGCCGTGGAAATCCTGACGCAACGTTTCAAGTAATACAACCCAAGGCAACTTATGGGGTCGGACCCGCCGGGTCTGACCCCGGCCTTTGCCGCTGGTTTCAAGTTCTGATCCGCCCCTCACGCTAAGGAACTCTATGTCCCGTGGTACCAAAATCGTCGCCACCATCGGCCCGGCCTCCACCGACTTCGGCATTCTTGTCAAGATGATACGGGCGGGCGTCGATGTCGTGCGCCTGAACTTCTCGCACGGCAAGGCGCAGGACCACATCGACCGCGCGGCGCTGGTGCGCCAAGCGGCGGCCGAGTGCGGCCGCGAGGTGGCCATCATGGCGGACATGCAGGGACCGAAGATCCGCATCGGCAAGTTCGAGAACGGCAGGATCGAACTGGCCAACGGCGACAAGTTCATCCTCGATGCCAAGTGGGGCGAGAACGGCGAGCTGGGCAACCAGGAGCGCGTGGGCCTGGACTACAAGGCCCTGCCGGCCGACGTGCGCCCCGGCGACACGCTGCTGCTGAACGACGGCCTGATCGTGCTGGTGGTGGACCGCATCAACGGCAGCGAGATCCACACCACCGTCAAGATCGGCGGCGAGCTGTCGAACAACAAGGGCATCAACCGCCAGGGCGGCGGCCTGACCGCGCCGGCCCTGACCGCGAAGGACATGGAGGACATCAAGACGGCGATGAGCTTCCAGTGCGACTACCTGGCCATTTCCTTCCCCAAGAACGCCACCGACATGGCGATGGCGCGCCAGCTGGCCAACATCGCCGGCGAGCCGTATCGCCACAAGCCGATGATGATCGCCAAGATCGAGCGCGCCGAGGCCATCCCCGCGCTGCAGGAGATCCTGGACGCCTCCGACGGCATCATGGTCGCCCGCGGGGACTTGGCGGTCGAGGTGGGCAACGCCGCCGTCCCCGCGCTGCAAAAACGCATGATCAAGATGGCGCGCGAATCGAACAAGCTGGCCATCACCGCGACCCAGATGATGGAGTCCATGATCGTCAACGCCGTGCCGACCCGCGCCGAGGTGTCGGACGTGGCCAACGCGGTGCTGGACGGCACCGACGCCGTGATGACGTCCGCCGAGACGGCCTCCGGCAAGTATCCGATCGAGACCGTCGAAATGATGGCCGCGATCTGCGTGGAGGCGGAACAGTCCGAGTACAACAAGCTCGACGCCGACTTCCTCAACGTGCGTTTCACCCGCATCGACCAGTCCATCGCCTACGGCGCCCTGTTCACCGCGCATCATTTGCGCGTGAAGGCCATCGTGGCGCTGACCGAGTCCGGTTCGACCGCGCTGTGGATGAGCCGCCACAGCATCGACACGCCGATCTTCGCGCTGACCCCCAGCGTGGCCACGGCCCGCAAGGCCTCGCTGTACCGCAACGTGCGCGCCTACCAGCTGGCGCAGGGCGCCGACAGCGACGTGGTGCTGCGCCAGGTCGAGGACCTGCTGGTCGAGTACGGCATCGTGCGCAAGGGCGACATGATCGTCGTCACCTGGGGCGAGCCCATGGGCCAAGTGGGCGGCACCAATGCGCTTAAGATTGTGAAAGTCGGGGAGTTCGCCTGACACGGCAGCCGGCGGTCCATTGCTCCGCTACTGCGCACCGGTTTTTTTATTGTTATTGGAGTAATACCATGTCTCTCGTATCCATGCGTCAACTGCTGGACCATGCCGCCGAAAACGGCTATGGCATTCCCGCCTTCAACGTCAACAACCTGGAACAGGTGCAGGCCATCATGGCCGCCGCCGACGCGCTGAACAGCCCGGTGATCATGCAGGCCTCGGCCGGCGCCCGCAAATACGCCGGCGAAGCCTTCCTGCGCCACCTGATCGACGCCGCCGTCGAGGCCTACCCGCACATCCCGGTCGTCATGCACCAGGACCACGGCCAGTCGCCGGCGGTCTGCATGGCCGCGATCCGCTCCGGCTTCACCTCGGTGATGATGGACGGCTCGCTGGAGGCGGACGGCAAATCGGTGGCCTCCTACGACTACAACGTGGACGTGTCGCGCGAAGTGGTGAAGTTCTCGCACGCCATCGGCGTGACGGTGGAAGCCGAACTGGGCGTGCTCGGTTCGCTGGAAACCATGAAGGGCGACAAGGAAGACGGCCACGGCGCCGACGGCACCATGACCCGCGAACAGCTGCTGACCGACGTGGCGCAGGCCGCCGATTTCGTCGAGCGCACCCAGTGCGACGCGCTGGCCATCGCCATCGGCACCTCGCACGGCGCCTACAAGTTCACCCGCAAGCCCACCGGCGACATCCTGGCGATCGACCGCATCAAGGAAATCCACGCCCGCATCCCCAACACCCACCTGGTGATGCACGGTTCCTCGTCGGTGCCGCAGGAACTGCTGGCCATCATCCGCGAATTCGGCGGCGACATGAAGGAAACCTACGGCGTGCCGGTCGAGGAAATCCAGGAAGGCATCCGTCACGGCGTGCGCAAGATCAACATCGACACCGACATCCGCCTGGCGATGACGGCCGCGATCCGCAAATACCTGTTCGAGAACCCGTCCAAGTTCGACCCGCGCGACTACCTGAAGCCGGCCCGCGCCGCCGCCGAGGAGATCGTCAAGGCCCGCCTGCTGTCGTTCGGCTGCGAAGGCCAGGCCGGCAAGATCAAGCCGCTGGCGCTGGAAAAAATGGCCGAGCGCTACAAGTCCGGCTCGCTGGCGCAGATTGTGAAGTAAAATCCTGTTTGGAACGGACCGGGGCGGCGCCCCGGCCCGACACTCACACCGGCGGGCGACGACCACCCGCCGGTTTCGCTTATCAAGACATCCCCCTCCGCTATGAACAGCCTTTACCAATCCTCCATCAAGTCCCTGCCACTGCTCGGCCACGGCAAAGTCCGCGACAACTACGCCGTCGGCGACGACAAGATCCTGATCGTCACCACCGACCGCCTGTCGGCCTTCGACGTCGTCATGAACGAACCGATCCCCGGCAAGGGCATGGTATTGAACCAGATGAGCGACTTCTGGTTCGAAAAACTCGGCCACATCGTGCCCAACCACCTGACCGGCGTGGCGCCGGAATCGGTGGTCGCGCCGGACGAGGTGGAGCAGGTCAAGGGCCGCGCCGTGGTCGCCAAGCGGCTGAAGCCGATCATGGTCGAGGCGGTGGTGCGCGGCTACATCATCGGTTCCGGCTGGAAAGACTACCAGGCCACCGGCAGCATCTGCGGCATCGAACTGCCGGCCGGCCTGCGCCAGGCCGACAAGCTGGCCGAGCCGCTGTTCACCCCGGCCGCCAAGGCCGACCTGGGCGAGCACGACGAGAACATCAGCTTCGCCGACATGGAAAGCCGCATCGGCGCCGAACTGGCCGCCAAGATGCGCGACATCAGCATCCAGCTGTACAAGACCGCCGCCGACTACGCGGCCACCCGCGGCATCATCATCGCCGACACCAAGTTCGAGTTCGGCCTGGACGAGAACGGCGTCATGCACCTGATGGACGAGGTGCTGACGGCCGACTCCTCGCGCTTCTGGCCCGCCGACTCCTACGCGCCGGACATGTCGCCGCCGTCGTTCGACAAGCAGTTCGTGCGCGACTACCTGGAAACGCTGACCGACTGGGGCAAGACCGCCCCGGCGCCGGCGCTGCCGGCCGAGGTCATTGAAAAAACCCAGGCCAAGTACTTCGAGGCCATCGAGCGCCTCACCGGCGAAAAGCTGAAGGTATAACATGGCCGACCAACAGAAACCCCTGGTCGGCGTCATCATGGGCTCGTCCTCGGACTGGGACGTGATGCAGAACGCGGTCGCCATCCTCAAGCAGTTCGGCGTGCCGTTCGAGGCGCAGGTGATCTCGGCGCACCGCATGCCGGACGAGATGTACGCCTACGCGAAAAGCGCGCGCGAGCGCGGCCTGCGCGCCATCATCGCCGGCGCCGGCGGCGCGGCCCACCTGCCGGGCATGGTGGCCGCGATGACCATCGTGCCGGTGCTGGGCGTGCCCGTGCCGTCCAAGTACCTGCGCGGCGAGGATTCGCTGCTGTCCATCGTGCAGATGCCCAAGGGCGTGCCGGTGTCGACCTTCGCCATCGGCGAGGCCGGCGCGGCCAACGCGGCCCTGACGGCGGTGGCCATCATCGCCACCAACGACGATGCCCTCGCCAGCCGGCTGGAAGCCTTCCGCGCCCAGCAGACCGCCGCCGCCAAGGCCATGACACTGCCCCTGGAATGAAATGAGTAATCAGAAGTTATCGCCGCAGTTCTCTCCATTTTTGCCCGCCGCGAACCCGCAAACCTGGCTGGGCGTGATGGGCGGCGGCCAGCTCGGCCGCATGTTCGCCCAAGCCGCGCAAAGCATGGGCTTCCAGGTCGCCGTGCTGGAACCGGCCGACGACTGCCCCGCGGGGCAGGTCGCCCAGCGCTTGGTCAACGCCGGCTACGGCGACGCGGACGGGCTCGACGCCCTGGCCGCGCAATGCCTGGCCGTCACCACCGAGTTCGAGAACGTGCCGGCCGACAGCCTGTCCCGGCTGGCGCGGCAAGTCTTTGTCGCACCGAACGCCCACGGCGTGTCGGTGGCGCAGGACCGCATCGCAGAAAAACGCTTCTTCGTCGATTGCGCGCCCAAGTCGGGCGTGATGCCGGCGCCGCACAAGGTGATCGCCTCGCTGGAGGATATAGCCGCCATCGGCGACGACCTGCTGCCGGGCATCCTGAAAACCGTGCGCATGGGCTACGACGGCAAGGGCCAGGTCCGCGTGCGCAGCCGCGAGGACGTGCGCGCCGCCTTCGACGGCATGGGGCAGGTGACCTGCCTGCTCGAAAAGATGCTGCCGCTGGCCTACGAGGTGTCGGTGCTGACCGCGCGCGGCGCCGACGGGCAGTCGGTGGTTTATCCGATCGCCGAGAACGTGCACCGCGACGGCATCCTGTTCACCACCACCGTGCCGGGCCCTAACGTGTCCGACGCCTGCGCCGGGACCGCGCAGCGGGCGGCGCAAGCCATCGTCGCCGAGCTGGGCTATGTCGGCGTGCTATGCATCGAGTTCTTCGTGCTGGCCGACGGTTCGCTGGTGGTCAACGAGATGGCGCCGCGTCCGCACAACAGCGGCCACTACACCATCGACGCCTGCGTCACCAGCCAGTTCGCGCAGCAGGTGCGGGCGATGGCGCGCCTGCCGCTGGGCGACGTGCGCCAGCATTCGCCGGCCGTCATGCTCAACATCCTGGGCGACGTGTGGTTCGAGGGCGATTCCGACGAGCCGCGCGAGCCGGCCTGGGACCAAGTCCTGGCCCTGCCGGGCGCCTGCCTGCACCTGTACGGCAAGGACGACCCGCGCCGCGCCCGCAAGATGGGCCACCTGACCTTCGTCGCGCCGACGCTGGAGGAGGCCCGGCGCCAGCTGGACGCCGCCTGCGCCGTGCTGGGCATCGCGCCGTGAGCGAGCCGAGCCAGATCGCGGTCGACCAGGCCGCAGTCGGGGCGGCGGCCGCCGTCCTGCGGGCGGGCGGGCTGGTCGCCTTCCCCACCGAGACCGTGTACGGGCTGGGCGCGGACGCCGAAAACCCGGACGCCGTGGCCGCCATCTACGCCGCCAAGGGCCGTCCGCAAGACCACCCGGTGATCGTGCACGTGGCGCCCGGCGCCGACCTCGATTACTGGGTCACCGACATTCCCGAGGCGGCGCGCCAACTGGTCGCCGCCTTCTGGCCCGGCCCGCTCACGCTGATCCTGAAGCGCGCCAGCCACATTCCCGACGCCGTCTCCGGCGGCCAGGACACGGTCGGCATGCGCTGCCCTTCGCACCCGGTCGCCATCGCGCTGCTGTCCGCCTTCAAGGGCGGCAAGGGCGGCGTGGCGGCGCCGTCGGCCAACAAATTCGGCAACGTCAGCCCGACCACCGCGCAGCACGTGCGCGACGAGTTCTGCGACATGGTGATGGACCGCTCGGAACTGGCCGAGGCGGCGGCGCACGCCGCCGTGGCCGCCGCGATGGCGCGGCTGGGCGGCGGGGATGCGGCCGGTTTCCCCGGCGCCGCCGGCGGCGCGACGCGGCCGTCCGGTCCCGGCGCGGCCGGCCTGCGCCTGGCCGTGCTGGATGGCGGTTCCAGCCAGGTCGGCATCGAATCGACCATCCTCGACCTGTCGCGCCTGGCCACGCACGGCCCGGTGCTGCTGCGTCCCGGCCACATCGGCGCGCAGGACATCGCCGACGTGATCGGCGTCATGCCCAACCTGCCGGACCAGGGCGCGCCGCGCGCGTCGGGCACGCTGGAGTCGCATTACGCGCCGAAGGCGCCGGTGGCGCTGGTCGACGGCGCGCGGCTGCCGGACGTCATGCGCCGCCTGGCCGCCAAGGGCCGCAAGGCCGCCGTCATCCATTACACGCAGCAAAACACGCAGCCCGGCCTGCACCAGGCCATGCCGGCCGACGCGCCCGGCTACGCCTTCGGCCTGTACGCGGCCCTGCGCGCGATGGACCAGACCGGCGCCGAGTTGATCCTGGTCGAGACGCCGCCGCAGGAAACGAACTGGCTTGGCGTCAATGATCGTTTGCGGCGCGCGGCACACGGTTCTTCTGGTATTGTTGAGATGTTCCTGCGCTCCTGAGGAACCACGCCGGTTCCGGCCGGCGCGCATGACAAGAACCTGGAGGTCGCCATGGCCCGAACCTTGTATGCAGTGCTGTCCTGCGCTTTCCTGGTCGCCGCGTGTTCGGCGCCCGCCGCCCTCGCGGCGTCCGCCGCGACCGAGGCCGCTCCCGCCGCCGTCCCGAATGCAGCCGAGTCCGCCTCCGGCGGCGGCGCCGCCGCCTCGGGCCTGCCGGTGTCCGCCGCGGCCGCCACCTTGGCCACCCCGTCGCGCACGCCGCCGGCCCATCCGCGCGGCACCCTGCTGGCCGGGCCGGCGCCGGTCCCCATCGACATCGTCACCGAAACCGTGGAAAAGCTGGAGCCGGCGTTGCTGCGCCGGCTGCTGAAGCTGCGCGACGGCCTGCTGGGCGTGACGGGCGAGCCGCGCTGCGCGATCGCCATCCACAGCGTGCGCTACCAGACCGTGGGCGGGCACGGCGAGCCGGCCGACGCCGGCGCCGTCATCATGCTGCCGTCCGGATCGCACCCGCAGTGCGCGGGCCCGCGCCCCGTGATGCTGTACGCGCACGGCACCGTGCTGGACCGGAACTTCAGCATGGCCCGCCTGAGCGGCGAGGCGCGCCTGGTGGCCGCCATGTTCGTGGCCCAGGGCTACATCGTGGTCGCCCCCGATTACGCGGGCTACGGCGCCTCGTCGCTGTCCTACCATCCTTATCTGAACGCGGAGCAGCAGGCAGCCGACATGGTGGACGCGCTGCGCGCCGCGCGCGCCTCCTACGGCGTGCTGGGCGTGCGGCCGGCGCCGCGCCTCTACATCACCGGTTATTCGCAGGGCGGCTTCGTGGCGCTGGCCACGCAGCGCGCCATCGAGCGCGACCACGCGGACGAGTTCCGCGTCACCGCAGCGGCCGGCCTGTCCGGCCCCTACGCGCTGGCGCGGATGGCCGACGACATCTTCAGCGGCCGCCCCAACACCGGCGTCACCGCCTACCTGCCGATGCTGACCACCTCCGGCCAGCGCGCCGGCGCCGCCCTGTACGCCGCGCCGGAGGACTTGTACGAGGCGCGCTACGCCAGCGGCATCGAGGGCCTGTTCCCGGGCAAGGTCAGGCTGGACGACCTGGTGAGCAAGGGCAGGCTGCCCAAGGGTGCGCTGTTCGCGCGCGACTCGCAGCCGCAGGCGGCCGACGCGTCCGCCTTCTTCGCGGACCGCAACCTGGTGCGCACCAGCTACCGCAACGCCTACCTGGAGGACATGGCGGCCCACCCCTGCGACGGCGACCCGGCCGCGCCGCTGGCCTGCGAGCCGCGGCACAGCCTGCGCCGCTGGATGGTGCGCAACGATTTGCGCAGCTACGCGCCGCAAAGCCCGCTGATGCTGTGCGGCGGCGGCGGCGACCCCGTCGTGCCGTTCGCCAACGCCACCGCCGCCCAGGCGTATTTCAAGGCCCGCGGCGCCCCGACGGTGCTGGTGGACCTGGAAACCGTGCTGCCGCAGGACCCCTACGCGGCCTACAAGCAGGGCTTCGCGCGCCAGCGCCAGGAGCTTTACGCGGAGGCTGTCAAAAAAGGCAACGACCCGGCCAAGGCCGTGGCGGACCGTTACCACACCCGTTTGGCGTCGATGTTCTGTCTGATGGCGGCCCGCGATTTTTTTAATGCCGCACCGCAATGATCTGGTATTCTGGCCTGATTGTGAAATCAGGAGTTGTCGATGCGACACATTGGAAGGGTGGCGGTGATCGGTACCGCCTTGCTGTCGGCATGCGGCGGCGGAGCGGGCGGTAGCGGTGGCGGCAGTGGCGGCAGTGGTGGCGGGCAGACCGGCGGGGGCACCGTCACGCTGCCGGAACAGCCCGCGGTCAACACGCGCGGCAACTTGGTCGGCGGTCCCGTGGCGGTCCCGGTCGCCACCGGCAGTGGCGCGGTTGCAACGCTGACGCCGCAACAATTCAAGCAATTGCTGGAAGCCGCGCAGACCGGCGCCAGCGGCCTCACCAGCGATCCGGTGTGCTCGGTTTCCACACACACGCTGCGCTACCGCACCGTGGGCGGCGCCAACGAGGACACCGAGGCCAGCACCGCCATCTTCGTGCCCTCCGGCGCCGATCCGGCCTGCGCCGGGCCGCGCCCGGTGGTGCTGTACGCGCACGGCACCTCGCCGCTGAAGAGCTACGACATGGCCAACCTGGGCGGCACCGAGGCACGCCTGGTGGCGGCCATTTTCGCGTCCCAGGGCTACATCGTGGTGGCGCCCAACTACGCCGGCTACGCCGGTTCCTCGCTGGCCTACCACTCCTACCTGGACGCGGAACAGCAGTCGGCCGACATGGTCGACGGCCTGCGCGCGGCCCGCAAGGTGTTCGATCAGATCGGCGCCAGCGCCTCGTCCAAGCTGTACGTGACCGGCTATTCGCAGGGCGGCCACGTGGCCGTCGCCACGCAGCGCGCGATGCAGCTGCGCCACGCCGCCGAGTTCAACGTCAGCGCGGTGGCCGGCCTGTCCGGCCCCTACGCGCTGGTCAAGTTCGGCGACAGCATCTTCGGCGGCGCGCCCACGCTGGGCGCCACCGCCTTCATCCCCATGCTGGTCAACGCCGGCCAGCACGCCAACGCCGGCCTGTACGCCAGTCCGTCGGACCTGTACGAGAGCCGCTACGCCGGCGGCATCGACAACATCCTGCCCGGCGCGTCCAGCCTGGGCGAACTGGCCAGCACGGGCCGCCTGCCCGCGAACGCGCTGTTCGCGTGGAACTCCGCGCCGCAGGCGAGCGGCAGCGGCGCCTATTTCGGCGACGGCAACCTGCTCAAGACCGCCTACCGCGACGGCTACACGGCCGACATGCGCAACCGCCCCTGCGACGAGAAGAGCGGCGATCCGCTGGCCTGCGCGCCCACGCACACGCTGCGCAAGTGGCTGCTGCGCAACGACCTGCGCAACTACGTGCCGGCCGCGCCCATGCTGTTGTGCGGCGGCGACGCCGACCCGCTGGTGCCTTACTTCAACACCTCGGCGGCGGGCGATTATTTCCGCGCCCAGGGCAAGTCCGGCGCCTCGCTGCACGTGGTCAACGTGGACAGCACGCCGGGGCTGGGCGACGACTACGCGCAGGCCAAGCTGGGCTTCCTGGCCGCCAAGTCGGCGCTGCGGCTGAACGCCGCCGTCACCGGCGGCTCGGGCGACACCGCCGTGCGCGAGTCCTACCACGCCGGCCTGGTGGCGCCGTTCTGCCTGCGCGCCGCGCGCGACTTCTTCCGGGCCCGTTGAGTTTCCGCAAAGCACTAGAATGTTGCTTCGGTAACATAGCCAATTTACAAAATTGCTCTATACAACCTCGTGCGGGGCTGGCAAACTTAGCCGGTTGTTATAGCACGTACGTACTATAAATAGAACAATTATTTCTTAGGAGACAGAATGCGTTACACCAAACTAGCGCTCGCGGTCATGTCGGCGGCCATCCTGGCGGCTTGCGGCAGCGGCAAACCCAATGGCGGCGACCAGACGCTCAAAGTCAAATTCGCATCCCAGGTCTCCTTCGGCGACAGCCTGTCCGACGTCGGCACCTACGCGGTGGGCACGGTCAAGGCGCTGGGCGGCGGCAAATACACCATCAACGGCAACAACACCGGCGTCAACGCCGAGCTGACCGGCAAGAACTGGACCGAGCTGATGGCCGCCCAGTTCGGCCTGCCCGCCCCGTGCGCGGCCATGACCGGCCTGGACGGCGACGCCGCGCGCGGCTTCAAGGTGCCCGTCACCAACAACGCCGGCTGCTACGGCTACGCCCAGGGCGGCGCCCGCGTGACCAACCCGGTCGGCCCCGGCAACAAGCTGACCGGCAGCGCGCTGGGCCAGCTGACCGTGCCGGTCGTGCAACAGGTGAAGAACCACCTGGCCGCCGTGGGCGGCAAGTTCAAGGGTGACGAGATCGTCTTCGTGATGGCCGGCGGCAACGACGTGCTGTTCAACCTGGGCGCGCTGTCCTCCGGCGCCACCGCCGCCGGCACCGCCGCGGGCGCCACCGCCTTCGCCACCAGCCTGGTCGGCCAGCTGGCCGCCGGCGCGCCGAATCCGCAGACCGCCGCGCAGGCGATCGGCCTGGCGCTGGCCACCGAGGCCGCCAATCCGGCCAAGACCGACGCCTCCGTGGTCGCCGCCGCCGTGACCGCCGCAGTGAAGGCCGGCAACACCGCCGTCGCCTCGCTGGCCGTGTACGGCCCGATGGTCGCCAAGGCCCAGGCCGACGGCACCGCCGCCGGCACCAAGGCCGGCACCGACTACGCCGCCGCCGAGGGACCGAAACTGGTGGTGGCCATGGCCGCCGCCGGCCGCGAGCTGGCCGCCATCGTCAAGAACCAGATCGTGGCCAACGGCGCCAAGTACGTCACCGTCAACAATCTGCCGGACGTGTCGATCACGCCGTCGGCGCTGGCGCAGCCGGCCTCGACCCAGCAACTGATCGCCGCCATGGTGAAGGCCTTCAACGACGAGCTGACCGCCGGCCTGAACGGTGTCTCCAACGTGCTGATCGTCGACGTCTACTACGTGAGCCACGACCAGGCCACCAACCCGGGTCCGTACGGCCTGACCAATGTGAAGGAAGCCGCGTGCGACCTGAGCGCGGCCAAGAACCCGCTGGGCAGCTCGCTGACTTGCAACGCCAGCAACCTGAAGTCCGGCGACGTGAGCCACTACGCCTTCGCCGACGATGTGCACCCGACGCCATTCAACAACTGGCTGCTGGCGCGCTACGTTTCCGAGAAAATGGTTGTGAAAGGCTGGCTGTAAGCCGCCCGGTCCGCACATACAAGGTGAATAAGAAGATGAACAACAAGATGAATACGCGTGTCAACGGCGCGCTCAAACTGCTGGCGCTGGCCGCCGCGCTGGCCGTCGCCACGGGCGCCTCGGCGCAGTCGGCGGGGCAATGGATGGCCCAGGTCGGCCTGAACAAGATCGAACCGGACGTCAAGAGCGGCAACGTGACCGCGCCGGCCCTGCCGGAAAGCCGGGCCGACATCGGCGCCGACGTGCAGCCGGTCTTCACCGTCGGCCGCATGCTGACCGACAACATCTCGCTCGAGCTGCACCTGGGCGTGCCGTACAAGCACAAGATCTACGGCGCCGGCTCGCTGGAAGGCACGGGCGCGCTGGCCACCTCGGAAGTGCTGCCGCCGACCCTGTTCGCGCAGTACCGCCTGTTCAAGCCGGACAGCGTGGTGCGTCCGTACGCCGGCCTGGGCCTGACCTACGCCTACTTCCGCAACGAGACCGGCTCCGGCCAGCTGACCGCGCTGCTGAACCCGGGCGGCCCGCCGGCCACGTTCTCGATGCAGAACAAGTGGGCGGTCGCCGTCCAGCTGGGCGCGACCGTGGCGATCAACAAGCAGTGGTTCGCCGACGTGTCCGTGGCCAAGAGCAAGCTGAAGAGCACCGCGACCTACTCGACCGGCCAGACCATGGAGGCGCGCCTGGATCCGCTGGCGGTCTGCATCGGCATCGGCTACAACTTCTAAGCGGGCGCTTCAATGAAAAACGCCGCGGGCCGCACGGCCCGCGGCGTTTTTTCATGGCGCCGGTGTTACTGGAATGCCTGGATGCCGGTCTGCGCGCGGCCCAGGATCAGCGCGTGGATGTCGTGCGTGCCCTCGTAGGTGTTGACCACCTCCAGGTTCACCATGTGGCGGATGATGCCGAACTCGTCGGAGATGCCGTTGCCGCCCAGCATGTCGCGCGCGACGCGGGCGATGTCCAGCGACTTGCCGCAGGAATTGCGCTTCATCATGGAGGTGATTTCGACGGCGGCGGTGCCGGCGTCCTTCATGCGGCCCAGCCGCAAACAGCCCTGCAGGCCCAGCGTGATCTCGGTCTGCATGTCCGCCAGTTTCTTCTGCACCAGCTGGTTGGCGGCCAGCGGACGGCCGAACTGGTGGCGGTCCAGCACGTACTGGCGCGCCGTGTGCCAGCACGACTCGGCCGCGCCCAGCGCGCCCCAGGCGATGCCGTAGCGGGCCGAGTTCAGGCAGGTGAACGGCCCCTTCAGGCCGCGCACGTCCGGGAAGGCGTTCTCCTCAGGGCAGAACACATTGTCCATCACGATCTCGCCGGTGACGGAGGCGCGCAGGCCGAACTTGCCGTGGATGGCGGGCGCGGACAGGCCGGCCATGCCTTTTTCCAGGATGAAGCCGCGGATCGCGCCCTCGTCGTCCTTGGCCCACACCACGAACACGTCCGCCACCGGGGAGTTGGTGATCCACATCTTGGAACCGCTCAGCGCGTAGCCGCCCGCCACCTTTTTTGCGCGGGTGATCATGGAGCCGGGGTCGGAGCCGTGGTTCGGCTCGGTCAGGCCGAAGCAGCCTATCCAGGCGCCGCTGGCCAGCTTGGGCAGGAAGCGCCGGCGCTGCTCCTCGGTGCCGAACTCGTAGATGGGCACCATCACCAGCGACGATTGCACGCTCATCATCGAGCGGTAGCCCGAATCGATGCGCTCGACCTCGCGCGCGATCAGGCCGTAGGCCACGTAATTGAGGCCGGGGCCGCCGTATTGCTCGGGGATGGTCGGGCCCAGCAGGCCCAGTTCGCCCATTTCGGGGAAGATGGACGTGTCCATGCGCTCGTGGCGGAACGCTTCCAGGACGCGTGGCGCCAGCTTGTCCTGGCAATAGGCCGCGGCGGCGTCGCGCACCATGCGCTCGTCGTCGGTTAACTGTTCGTTCAGCAACAGGGGGTCGTCCCAGTGGAACTGCGCGCGGGCGTGGCTCATGGTGTTTTCCTCGATTTTCAGCGCAGCGCGCCGAACTGGCCGTTGTGGAAGATCAGGGGCGACTGGGGCGCGCACGCGCATTCCTCGACCTCGCCGACGAAAATCACGTGGTCGCCCTCGGGATAGCGGCTGCGGTTGTGGCATTCGAACCACGCCGCCGCGCCCTTCAGGATGGGCTGGCCGGTGCGCGACAGCTCGAATTCCACGCCGTTCCACGGGTCCTCCGAGCGGCGCGAGAACAGCTTGGCCAGGTGGGCCTGCTCGGCGCCCAGCACGTTGATCACGTAGTGCGAATTGCCGCTGAAGATGGGCAGGCTGTTGGCGGCCGTGCCCAGGCTCCACAGCACCAGCGGCGGGTCCAGCGACACGGAATTGAAGGAACTGGCGGTCAGGCCGCGGAAGGTGCCGTCGGCCAGCCGGGTGGTGATGACGGTGACGCCGGTGGCGAACTGGGACAACGCCTGGCGGAAATGCAGCGCGTCGAATTCTCGCGCCTCGGCGCGGGGGGAGCTTATGTTCATAAAAGGCCTGTATCTTTCCGCCATTATGCCAAAGATTGCCACGCAACAGTTTGCAGGTGCGCGCGCTGGCGCTTTGCGTTACATTAGGGAGATAAAAGCAATCCAAAAAGTACTCATTGCAGGGGGCGGTATGACAACGAATGCGGCGCTGGACATAGCCGTTCTGGGGGGCGGGTGCTTCTGGTGCATCGAGGCGGTGTACCTGGAAGTGCGCGGCGTGAACCGGGTGGAATCCGGCTACTCGGGCGGCCAGCAGCCGGATCCGACCTACGAGCAGGTCTGCGCCGGCGGCACCGGCCACGCCGAGGTGGTCAAGCTGGAATTCGACCCCGCCGTCGTCACCTACCGCGACATCCTCGAGATCTTCTTCACCATCCACGACCCCACCACCCTGAACCGCCAGGGCAACGACGTCGGCACCCAGTACCGTTCCGTGATCTACCACCAGTCGCCCGAGCAGGAGGCCACGGCGCGCCAGGTGATCGCCGAGATGGCGGTGGTGTGGGACGCCCCCATCGTCACCGAACTGTCGCCGGCGCAGCCCTATTACCCGGCCGAGGACTACCACCAGAACTACTTCGCCCAGCATCCCATGCAAGGCTATTGCGCCTTCGTGGTGGCGCCCAAGGTCGCCAAGTTCCGCAAGACGCACGCCGGCCGGCTGAAGTAGCGCATGAAGGTCGTGATCGTCGACGACACGCACATCAACCTGGTGCTGATGTCACGCCTGGTGGGCAAGCTGGAGGACGTGGAGACCGTCACCTTCCAGGCCGCGCGGCCCGCGCTGGACTGGTGCAACAGCCAGCCCTGGGACCTCTTGATCATCGACTACATGATGCCTGACATGAACGGGCTGGAACTGATCGCGCGCCTGGAAGGGGGTGTGCACGCGAACGCGCGCGAGCGCCCGCCGGTGCTGATGGTCACCGCCAGCATGGACGTCGAGGTGCGCCACCGCGCGCTGGAGAACGGCGCCAGCGACTTCCTGATCAAGCCGATCGACAAGGTGGAATTCCTGGCGCGCACGCGCAACATGCTGCAGCTGCGGCGCGCCACCGTCGGCCTGCGCGCGGAGGTCGGCAAGGCCACCGCCGAACTGCGGGCGCGCGAGCAGGAGACCATCATGCTGCTGGCGCGCGCCTCCGAATACCGCGACCCGGAGACCGGCGCCCACATCCTGCGCATGGCGCACTACTCGCAGCTGATCGCGGCGGAACTGGGGCTGTCGGAACAGGAGCAGGAGGACATCCTGAACGCCGCCCCGATGCACGACGTCGGCAAGGTCGGCACGCCCGACCACATCCTGCTGAAACCGGGCCGCCTGAACGAGGAGGAGATGATCGTCATGCGCCAGCACGCGCGAATGGGCTACGACATTCTGAAGGGCAGCCAGGCCCGCATGCTGCAACTGGCGGCCGACATCGCGCTGACCCACCACGAGCGCTACGACGGCGCCGGCTATCCGAACGGCCGCGCCGGCGAGGACATCCCGCTGGCGGGCCGCATCGTCGCCGTGGCCGACGTGTTCGACGCGCTGACCAGCCGGCGGCCCTACAAGGCACCGTGGACCATGGAGGCGGCGCGCCGGTATCTGGAGGAGAACAGCGGCGGCCATTTCGACCCGCGCTGCGTGGCGGCGCTGCTGGCGCGCTGGGACGCCGTGCGCGAAATCCGCGCCCGCTACCAGGACGACGAGCAGGGCGCCTGAGCGGCCATGCAATATGTCCGCCTGCTCAACCTGGTCCAGCGCGCGCTGGGGGCGCTGGGCGAGGAGGAGATGGCGCACCGGCTGGCGGCGCTGCGCGCCATCGGCGAGACCGCGCTGGCCAACGGCCTGGTGGCGCTGCTGCAGGAGGGCCAGCGCGCCGACCCCGGCTTGCAGCCGCGCCTGCGCGAGGTGGAGGCCGAGCTGGCGCTGCTGCGCAGCGAGAACCGCCTGCTGCGGAGCCAGGCCGCGCCATCGGGGCTGGAGGCGGGGCAGGGCGGGCGTGGCGGCCGGGGCGGCGGCGCGCGCGGCCGCAAGGCGCGCAGCCTCACGCGCAAGCTGCGCGAGCTGCGGCGGCAGCGATCGCTGTTCGAACCGGAAGAGGAGGCGCGGCACCGCCAGGAGCTCACCGAGCAGATCCTGGACCAGCTGCCTATCCCGGTCTTCCTGAAGGACCGCGAGGGCCGCTTCCTGCGCTTCAACAAGCGCTTCGAGGAGGTCACGCAGCGCTCGCGGGAGGACATCCTGGGCCGCACCATCGACGCCATCTCCTCGCCGCGCTGGGCCGAGATCACGCACCGCGAGGACGCGCTGGCCTGGTCCGGCCAGCTGGTGACCAGCGAGCGGCGCATGATGAGCTTCGACCCGCCGCGCGACATGCTGGTCAGCCGCAACGTCATCAACAGCGGCGGCCATTCCTACCTGCTGGGCTATTTCATCGACATCAGCGAGCAGCGCGCCGCGCGCGACGCCATGCAGCGCGCGGTGGAGTCGGCCGAGGCGGCCAGCCGCGCCAAGAGCGAATTCCTGGCCAACATGAGCCACGAGATCCGCACGCCGATGAACGGCATCCTCGGCATGACCGAGCTGGTGCTGGAGTCCGGGTTGACGCCCGAGCAGCGCGCCGACATCGCCCTGGTCAAGGCCTCGGCCGACGCGCTGCTCACCATCGTCGACGGCATCCTGGACTTCTCCAAGATCGAGGCCGGCAAGCTCGACATCGAGGACGTGCCCTTCGACCTGCGCCAGATGGTGGAGGACGCGGTGCGCGTGATGGCGCTGCGCGCGCGCAAGAAGGGCCTGGACCTGCGCTGCGAGCTGCCGCCCGCGCTGCCGCGCAACGTCAAGGGCGACCCCGGCCGGCTGCGGCAGGTGCTGATCAACCTGATCGGCAACGCCATCAAGTTCACCGCCAGCGGCCATGTCGAGGTGGCGCTGGCGGTGGGCGGCGAGGAGGAGGACCGCTGCGAGATCACCTTCTCCGTCAGCGACACCGGCATCGGCATCCCGCTGGAAAAGCAGAAGCTGGTGTTCGAGCCCTTCGCGCAGGTGGACGGCTCCACCACGCGCCAGTACGGCGGCACCGGCCTGGGGCTGACCATCTGCCGCCGCCTGGTGATCCTGATGCAGGGCCGGATCGACGTCGACAGCGAGCCGGGCGCGGGCAGCACCTTCAGCTTCACCGTGCCGCTGCGGCACACGGGCTTGACGGTGGTGGCGCCCTTGCCGCCGCTGGAACCGGGCGGCGGCGGCCTGCTGGCCGAAGAGGACGAACCCGCCGCCCCCGCCGCTCCCACCCACGGGGCCGGGGGGCGCGTCCCGCTCGCCGCGGCCGGGACGCCCGGCGCGGATCGGGGCAACGATGGCAAAGAGGGCAACGGGGGCGCCGCGCCGGGCGGCCCCGCCCCGCGCAAGCACCCGGCCGGGGCGGGCCGGCCCGGCCATCCCGCCGAGGCGCGCGCGGACAGCCTGCGCATCCTGCTGGCGGAGGACAATCCGGTCAACCAGCGCCTGGCGCTGCGTCTGGTGGAAAAACTGGGCCACCGCGCCACGCTGGTGGACAGCGGCCTGGCCGCGGTGGACCACGCCATCCTGGCCTCGTACGACCTGGTGCTGATGGACCTGCAGATGCCCGGCCTGGACGGCCTGGCGGCCACCCGCCACATCCGCCAGTGGGAGCGGGAACGGGAAGGCGACGGGTCCGGCGCCGGCCGCCACCTGCCCATCGTCGCGATGACGGCGCGCGCGATGGCGGGCGACCGCGAGCAATGCCTGGAGGCGGGCATGGACGACTACCTGTCCAAGCCCATCGACCTGGCGCGCCTGCGGCGGACGCTGTCCCGCTTCGCGCCGCCCTTGGCGCCCGAGCGGCGGGCGCCGGTGCTGGATTGGGCGGCCGCTTTGCAGCGCCTCGATGGCGACGCCGAACTGCTGCGCGAACTGGCCGCGCTGTTCCTGGAGGACGGCCCCCAGCTGTTGCGCGAGTTGCGCGAGGCGGCCGCCGCCGGCGAGACCGGGCGCGCGGCGCGCGCGGTGCACAGCCTCAAGGGCGTGCTGGTGAACTTCGGCGCCATGCGCGCCATCGCGGCCGCCACGCGGCTGGGGGAGGCGGTGCGGGCGCCGGCGGGCGCCGATGCCGGGGACCCGCCCGCGCCGGCCACGCCGCCCGCGGGGCCGGAGGCGGAGGCGGAGGAGGCGATGGCGGCGCTGGAGGAGGCGGTGCGCGAACTTTACGAGGCGCTGGCCGGGCTGCTGGAGCCGTCCCCGTAGATGTAGCCCCGCGACCATGGCAGCGCGCGCGGATGCCGCCCCGCCTTGCCGCACACGATCTGGTACAGGCTGATCCAGTCCTGCTCGAACGCGTAGCTGCAGCCGGCCAGGTACACATGCCAGATGCGGAAGCGCTTGTCGCCCGCCAGTTCCCGCACGCGGTCGGCGGCGGCCTCGAAATTCTCGGTCCAGATGCCGCAGGTGCGGGCGTAGTGGCGGCGCAGGTTTTCCACGTCGTAGGCCTCCAGCCCGCCCTGCTGCATGGCCTTGAGCACCTGTCCCAGGTGCGCCAGTTCCCCTTGCGGAAACACGTATTTGTCGATGAACTCGCCGCCGCCGTACGGGGTCTGGCCGTTGTCCGGGTCGGTGGAGGTGATGCCGTGGTTCATGGCCACCCCGTCCTCCTCCAGCAGGCGGCCGATGGCGGCGAAGTACTCGGGCAGATGCCGCAACCCCACGTGCTCGAACATGCCCACGCTGGTGATGCGGTCGAACCGGCCCCGCACGTCGCGGTAGTCCTGCAGCCGGATCTCCACCAGGTGCGCCAGCCCCGCCTCCCGCACCCGCCGCTGCGCCAGCGCGTACTGGTTCTGCGACAACGTGACGCCCACGCAGCGCGCGCCGTGGCGGCTGGCCGCGCGCATCGCCAGCGCGCCCCAGCCGCAGCCGATGTCGAGCAGCGTCTGCCCCGGGCGCAGGCGGATCTTGGCCAGGATGTGGTCGATCTTCTTGATCTGGGCGGTGGCCAGGTCCTCGTCGCCGCGCTCGAAGTAGGCGCAGGAATACACCATGCCCGGGTCCAGGAACTGCGCGTAGAACTCGTTGGAGACGTCGTAGTGGTAGCGGATCGCGTCGGCGTCGCGCGCCTTGGTGTGGCCCAGGCGGCGGCCGAGGAGCGCCCAGCGGCCGCGCTCCGCCTTCAGCGTGGAGCGCGCCAGCGCGTTGACCACCGCGATCATGTCGCGCGCCGCGCCGCGCACCTCGATGTCGCCCTCCACGTAGGCCGCGCCCAGGTTGGCCAGCGACGGCGTGAGCAGGTAGCGCGCCGCCGAGGCCCGCGGCAGCCGTATCGTCACGCGCGGCGGGTCGGCCGAAAAGTCCAGGTGCTGGCCGTTCCACAGTTCGATGCGCAGCGGCAGCGCCATCTGCTTGCGCACGCTGGCCATCCACGCGCTGAGCCGGTTTTGCAGAAACATGATCCACCTCCGGTGAAAACCAGAGGTGGAGTCCGGGGTCCGACCCGAGCGGGTCGGACCCCGGCAGTCGCCTCTGGTTCTAGGGCTGCAGGCGTTCCTTCTTCCAGCCGCCATCCGCCTGCAGCGTGAACACGATGCGGTCATGGAAGCGCGAGCGGCGTCCCTGCCAGAATTCCACGCGCTCGGGCACCAGACGGTAGCCGCCCCAGTGCGCCGGACGCTTCGGCTGGCCGCCGCTGGCGGCCTCCACGGCCGCGAAGTTCGTCTCCATCTCGGTCCGGCTGGCGATCCACTCGCTTTGGCGCGAGGCGACCGCCGCCAGCTGGCTCTTCACGGGACGGCTGTAGAAATACTTGTCGCTGTCCTCGGCCGAGGTTTTCTCGACGCGGCCCTCGATGCGCACCTGGCGTTCCAGCTCGCGCCAGAAGAACAGCAGCGCCGCGTTCGGGTTTTCCTCCAGTTGCCGGCCTTTCTGGCTCTCGTAGTTGGTGTACCAGGTGAAACCGCGCGCGTCGTATTGCTTGATCAGCACGATGCGCGAGGTGGGCTTGCCGTCCAGGCCCACCGTCGACACGGCCATCGCGTTGGCCTCGAACACCTCCGCCTTCATCGCCTCGTCGAACCACTTGGCGAACTGCGCCACCGGGTGGTCCAGCGTGTCGCCCTCGTCCAGGCTGGCGCGCCCGTAGTCCAGGCGCAGGTCGGCGATGTCGACGCCGCCGGCGACGGGGGCGGCCGCCTCGGGCCGCGGGGCGGGCGCCGCCGCCGGCGCGGCGGTTTGCGCCACGCCGCGGCGCTGCCGCATCGCCTCGCCCAGCTCGTGCATCTGCGCCGGGCTGAACAGCCGCTTGGCCATGGGCGCGATGTGCGCCTCCTCCTGCTCCATGTGGCCCGTGTAGGCGTTGACGAACTTTTGCACGTCGACGTCGGACAAGGCCGCGTCCGTCTGAGTGGCAATTTTGGCAAGTTGCGATTTTATTATAAGCCAGTCCGCGTCCATTTGCGCGTGCTGCGCAACGATGCGCGGCGCCAGTTCGCGCAGCAGCGCCGCGTCGGCGTCGCGGGCGGTGGCCTCCAGCATCGGCAGCAGGTTGCGCTCCTCGTCCTCGTGGTGCAGGTGGGCCGCGTTGTCGAAGTATTTCAGCACGGCGCGCGCCGCCTGGGCCGCCTCGTCGTCGGCGCCGTGCGCCGCCAGGTGGGCCGGCAGCTTGCCCAGCGTGGCCAGCTGCTTGCGGATGCGGTCGTGGCAATGCTTGAGGACGGCGATGGGCTGGCCGAAGTCCGGCGCGGTGTCGATCAGGGAAGTGCTCATGGTGTGCTCGGTCGGTGTGCGGTGGGATGGATCGGTTGGCAGCCATTCTAGAATACCTTGGCCGCCGCGTCCGCTAAAATGGCGGTATGACTGAACCTACCAAGCTAGATATACACCCGGAGGTCGATTTCGACCGCCGCTTTGGCGGCATCGGCCGCCTGTACGGCCAGGCCGCGCTGGACCGCTTCCGCCACGCCCACGTGTGCGTGGTCGGCGTGGGCGGCGTCGGCTCCTGGATCGTCGAGGCGCTGGCCCGCAGCGCCATCGGCCGCCTGACGCTGATCGACCTCGACAACGTGGCCGAATCCAACATCAACCGCCAGATCCAGGCCCTCAGTTCCACCGTGGGACAGGCCAAGATTCACGCGCTGGCCGAGCGCGTCGCGCAGATCAACCCGTATTGCCGGGTCACGCAGATCGAGGACTTCGTCGACCCGGACAACCTGGACGCGATGATAGGCGCGGGCGGCTACGACTACGTGATCGACGCCATCGACAGCGCCAAGGCCAAGACCGCGCTGATCGCCTACTGCCGCGGCCGGGCCATCCCGGTGATCGTGATCGGCAGCGCGGGCGGCCAGACCGACCCCACCAAGATCGAGGTGCGCGACCTGGCGCGCACCGAGCAGGAGCCGCTGCTGAAGAAGGTGCGGCGCCGGCTGCGCAGCGACTACGGCTTCCCGCGCGGCATGAAGAACAAGTTTCACGTGGACGCCGTGTTCTCGATGGAGCCGCTGCGCTTCCCCGAGACGGGGGAGGTGTGTTCGGTGGACGGCGACGAGCGCGGCGTCACCGGCCTGAACTGCGCCGGCTTCGGCTCGGCGATGGTGGTGACCGCCACCTTCGGCATGGTCGCCGCCGGCCACCTGTTGCGCAAGCTGGCCGAGCAGGTGGCGCCCCCTGTCGATGCCGCTTCGGCGGAAACCGGCGACCAGTAGCGAACCCGTCATTCCCGCGCGGGCGGGAATCCAAGTTCGCGTGCCGCGCCCCGGGCCAGCGCCTTGACGGCGATCGGCGCGTATTCGCCGGAGGGGAACGATTCGACCAGCGCCACCTCCCGCGCGCGCCACGCGACCGGCTCGAACGCCGTCTCCGCCGGCGCCGTCCCCGCCTCGCGCGCCAGGGTCACGTGCGGCTTGAACCCGTCGTGGATCGACGGCGGGAAGCCGGCCGCCTCCAGTTCGGCCATCAGCGCCGCCTGCAGCGCCGCCAGCGCGGCGGGCGGCCGCGTCATGCCGGCCCAGGCGATGCGGGGCCGCGCGAAATAGCCCAGGCAATCGATCCGCAGCGGCAGCTCGGGCGCTTCCAGCCGTTCCAGGATGCCGAGCAGCCCCGGCAGCGCCGTCGACGGCTGCCGGCCCAGGAAGGCCAGGGTCAGGTGCAGTTTCTCCGGCGCGATGTGGCGCCCGGGCGCCAGCGCCCGCAGCCGCGCCAGCGCCGCGCGCGCGGAATCGTCCGGCCAGAGTGCGAAAAACAGCTTGTGATTTGTTATCATGATGCCGCGCTTTGCCCGGAATCCGGGCAGGGATAGACGAACCTCAACGAAAGAATACATCATGACCCGTAGTTCCGTTTTATTCGCTTTCCTGTTCGCGGCCGCCGCTTCCATGACGCAGGCCGCGGGCCAGGACCAGGCGCTCGCGCAGGCCGAGGCCGCGCCGGCCTCCTCCGCCCCCGTGGTGGCGGGCTCCGCCCAGCCGGGTCCCGCCGCCGACGCGCTGATCGTCACCGACCACAAGGTCGGCAACGGCAAGGAGGCCATGGTCGGCAACACCGTGCGCGTCAACTACACCGGCTGGCTGTACCGTCCGCTGGCCAAGAACCAGCGCGGCAAGAAGTTCGACTCCTCGGTCGGCCGCGAGCCGCTGGAGTTCACGCTGGGCAAGGGCATGGTCATCAAGGGCTGGGACCAGGGCGTGCAGGGCATGAAGGTGGGCGGCAAGCGCACCCTGATCATCCCGTCGGAGCTGGCCTACGGCGCGCGCGCCATGGGCAACGACATCCCCGCCAACTCGGCGCTGATCTTCGACGTGGACCTGGTCGAGGTCAAATAAGCGGATCCCGCCGTGCGCGGGCCGCGGGTCCGCGCACGGCGGGCAAATCGGCGTAGACTAGGTGCTCCAGCCACCCGTGAGGAGACACCACACTATGAAGATTGCCAACGACGTCACTGAACTGATCGGCAACACGCCGCTGGTTCGCATCAACCGGATGGCGGCCGGCGCCCCGGCGCAAATCCTCGCCAAGCTAGAGTTCTACAGCCCCGCCCACAGTGTCAAGGACCGCATCGGCCTGTCGATGATCGACGCCGCCGAGGCCGCCGGGCAGATCCGCCCCGACACCATCATCATCGAACCGACCAGCGGCAACACCGGCATCGCGCTGGCCATGGTGTGCGCGGCGCGCGGCTACCGCTGCACGCTGGTGATGCCGGACACCATGAGCCGCGAGCGCCGCACGCTGCTGCGCGCCTATGGCGCCGGGCTGATCCTCACGCCCGGCTCCGAGGGCATGCTGGGCGCGATCCGCAAGGCCGAGGAGCTGGCCGAGTCCGACCGGCGCTACCTGATGCCGCAACAGTTCAACAACCCGGCCAACCCGGACATCCACCGCCGCACCACGGCCGAGGAGATCTGGCGCGACACCGACGGCCGCGCCGACATCCTGGTGGCCGGCGTGGGCACCGGCGGCACCATCACCGGCGTGGGCGAGGTGATCAAGGCGCGCAAGCCCGAGTTCCAGTGCATCGCCGTGGAGCCGGAGGCCTCGCCCATGCTGTCCAAGGGCACCAAGGGGCCGCACCCGATCCAGGGCATCGGCGCCGGCTTCGTGCCGGCCGTGCTGAACACCAAGGTCTACAACGAGGTCATCTGCGTGAAGAACGAGGACGCCTTCAGCACCGCGCGGCGCGCGGCGGCCGAGGAAGGCCTGCTGGTGGGGATCTCGTCCGGCGCGGCGCTGTGGGCCGCGCTCCAGGTGGCGCGGCGGCCGGAGAACGAGGGCAAGCTGATCGTGACCATCATCCCCTCGTTCGGCGAGCGCTACCTCAGCACCGCCCTGTACGCCGGCCTGGCCGATCAGTGAGCCTGCAGGCAGCAGGCGTGCTCGGTGGTGCCCATTTCCACCTGCAGGGTGCAGTGGTGGATTGAAAACTCGGCCTTCAGGCGCGCGGCGATGTCGTCCAGCGCCTGGTCGCCCGGGTGGCCGTCCGGCATCACCAGGTGGGCCGTGAGCGCCGTCTCGGTGGTGCTCATGGCCCAGATATGCAGGTCGTGCACCTCGCGCACGCCGTCGCGCGCGCGCAGGAAACCCTCCACCCCGGCCGCGTCCACCGAGTCGGGCACGGCCGCCATCACCATGCCCAGCGACTGGCGCAGCAGCGACCAGGTGCTGGCCATGATGATCAGCACGATGGCGATGCTGACCGCCGGGTCCAGCCAGGTCCAGCCGGTGGCCATCACGGCCAGGCCCGCCAGCAGCACGCCCAGCGAGATGGCGGCGTCCGCCGCCAGGTGCAGGTAGGCGCCGCGCACGTTGATGTCGTCCTTGGCGCCGGCCATGAACAGCCAGGCCGAGAAGCCGTTGACGGCGATGCCGATCGCGGCCACCACCGACACCGTCACGCCCGCCACCGGGGTCGGGTTCATCAACTGCTGCACCGCCTCCCACGCGATCGCGCCGCAGGCCGCCATCAGCAGCATGGCGTTGAACAGCGCCGCCAGCATCGAGCTGCTGCGCAGGCCGTAGGTGTAGCGCGCGTTCGGCGCGCGCCTGGCCAGGATGGCCGCGCCCCAGGCCAGCATCAGCCCCAGCACGTCGGACAGGTTGTGGCCGGCGTCGGCCATCAGCGCGGTGGAGTTGGCCACGAAGCCGTAGAAGAACTCGATGGCGACAAAGGCCGAGTTCAGCGCGATGGCGATGGCGAAGGCGCGGCCCTGGCTGTTCGGGTCGCCGTGGTGGTGGTGGCCGTGCCCGTGGCCGTGGTGGTCGTGGCCGCCGTGGCCATGGCCGTGCCCGTGCCCGTGCTTGTGATCGTCCTCGTGATCGTGCCCGTGATCGTGCCCGTGATCGTGCCCGTGATCGTGGTCATGATCATGGTGATCATGGTCGTGGCTGTGGTGTTTGCCCATGGTGTCAGTCCGGTTCGGCGATATGTTCGAGCATATCGTGGAGGACGCCGCTGATGTGCGCATCGGCGGCGGAGTAGAAGACCTGCTTGCCCTGGCGCTCGGACTTGACGATGCGGGCGGCGCGCAGCAGGCGCAAATGGTGGCTGACCAGCGAGCTGCTCAGCTGGAGCGAGGCGGCGATGTCGCTGACCGCGATCGGCGCCCGCACGCAGGCCAGCACGATGCGCAGGCGGGTCGGGTCGCCCAGCAGGTGGAACAGGTCCGCCAGCTGCGCCACCGAGGCGTCGGATTCGGTATGGATGGCCATTGGTCAACATGTGAATAGATATTCACATGTTAGCACATTGGTGGACGACGGGGCCAGGAAAGTCCGGGCCGGGCGCGCGCCCGGCGCCCATCCATTACTTTTGCAATTCCGCCCGGAGCTGGGCGCGGGCCTTGGGATCCAGCGTTTCCACCGCCTTGGCCAGCTTTTCGCCCTCGGCGATGGCGGCCGCCTGCGCGGGCGTCAGGGCCGCCGGCTTGCTGAAGGCGGCGTGCAGGCCGGTCACCAGCAGCGCGGTCAAGAGGGCGACGCCGGCGGCGGCGGCCAGCAGGCGCAACTCGCGCGGCGAGAACAGCGCGGCCCGCGTGGGGATGGCTTTCACCGGCGCGGCCGGCGTGGGCACGTAGCCAGGCGGGTGGCCGCCGGCGTGGGGCGCCGCCGCCAAGCCGCCGGCCGTCCGCACCTGCTCGGTCAGCTCGCGCGAGGCGGCGTCCAGCAGCGCGATGTGGCGCTCGACCGCCTCGGCCAGCACCGCCTCGTTCAGCGCCACCAGCGCGAAGATGGGATCGTCGATATCGACCTTGACGCCGGTTTTCTCGAATACCAGGGTACGCAGCTTGTGCTGATCCATGGCGCCGGCCCCGTTACCAGTTCACCTGGTCCAGCTGCTCGTACAGGTCGCGGAACACGACCTTGATGCGCTGCTTTTCCATCACGTTGAACTTGTCGCTTTCCTTGACCTCGTTGAACGTCATGCGCGCCGTGTTCATTTTCTTGATGTCGGCGCCGAAGGTGTCGGCGTTGCGCTGCGACAGCACCACCCGGCCCACCAAGCGCGCCGCGTTGTCCGCGTAGGTCTGCGATTCGATGAACGATTTGCCGGAGGCCGACACCAGCTGGCCGAAGTGCTCGTTTTCCCACAGCACCAGCGGCACCTTGGTCGACTTGGCGGTGGACAAAAAGCCCATCGCCGTGTCGTGCAGCGTGTCGCCGCCGCCGACGATGGTGTGGATGTAGACCTTGCGCCCGGATTCCTGCAGCAGCGAGAAGCAGTCGTTCTCGATCAGGTAGGCCACCAGCGGCGAGAAGGTGTTGGCGCCGTTGTCGATCACGCAATTGCCGTCCTCTTCCAGGATGTCGATCATCAGCGTGTCGAAGCGCTTGGGGTCGATGGTGCGCGCGTCGGTCATCACCGGCACGTGCTTCACGTTGAGCGACTTGTAGCGCGAGAAGGTGGCGTTTTCCTGGTCGGTGTCGTAGCAGCGCAAGGGGCTTTCGTCCTTGCCCGCGATCCATTGCGCCAGGATGGTGGACACCAGGGTCTTGCCGATTCCGCCTTTGCCCTGAAGGATGAAATGTACCGTGTTCCGCATCGATTGCTCCAATTTAGCTGCCGCTTGTTCCTGTGCCCGCCCGAACTATACAGCGGCGCGTGCCGCTAGGCGAGCGTCCGTTCACGCCAGTATCCGCAGCAGTCCCTGTAGCGCGTGCGCAACGGTCTGCTCGCGCACCGCGCGCCGGTCGCCGGCGAACACCACGCGCTCGGTCTGCACCAGCCCGCCCAGCGCCCAGCCGAAGCACACGGTGCCGACCGGCTTGTCCGGCGTGCCGCCGTCCGGCCCGGCGACGCCGGTGGTCGACAGCGCCGCCTGCGCCTTGCCGCGGGCCAGCGCGCCGCGCGCCATGGCCGCCGCCACCTCCTCGCTGACGGCGCCGTGCAGCGCGATCAGCTCCGGCGGCACGTCCACCAGCGCCGTCTTGGAGGCGTTGGAATAGGTGATGAAGCCGCACTCGAACCAGCCGGAGGAGCCGGCGATCTCCGTCACGGCGCGCGCCACGCCGCCGCCGGTGCAGGATTCGGCCGTGGCCAGCATGCGGCCCTTTTGCCGCAGCGCCTGGCCCACCAGCGTGGCCAGTTGGTCTATGTCGTTCGTCATGTCCGCTCCCCCGTCCGTTTGATGATCCAGCCTATTCTAGCGGCTGGCGGGTGGCATGCAAAACGATAGCCGGCCGGGCCAGCGTGTCCCGCCATGTTCGATGTTGCGCGCAAAACACGTACTTGCAGGCTACAATAGGCGAGCCGGCGCGCTGCCCGCGTCTCGTCTCCGATTGCCGTCCCCAGGGTTCCATAGTCCATGGCGCAATTGCATTTGCATTTCCCCCACCGCATCCGGCAGGCATGGCGCCGCGCCCTGCTTTCCGTGCTGCTGCTGCCCTTGCTGCTGGCGCTGGCCTTCGCGCCGGCCCCGTCGCGCGCCGAGAGCACGCCCATCGAGCGCCAGATCAAGGCGGCCTACCTGTACAAATTCGCCGGCTTCGTCGAATGGCCCGAGGGCAGCTTCGTGCGGCCCGACAGTCCGCTGGTGATCGGCGTGATGGCGGCCGACGCGATGGCCGAACAGCTGGAGCGCATCGTCGCCGGCCACAGCGCCAACGGCCACCCGCTGGTGGTCAAGCGGCTGAGGAAGGGCGAGCCCCCCGGCCATGTCCACATGCTGTTCCTGGGCGCCATGGACAAGGCGGCGCTGCAGGAGGTGATCGCCGCCGCCCGCAGCCAGCCGCTGCTGACCGTGTCCGACAACGAGGACGCCTTCGCGGCCGGCTGCATCATCAACTTCGTGGTGGCGGAGGACAGGCTGCGCTTCGACGTCGCGCTGAAGAACGCGGCCGCCGCCCGCATCCGCATCAGTGCGCGCATGCTGTCGGCCGCCTACCGCGTGCAGCAGGGGGTGTCATGATCAAGCTGCGGTCGCTGCGGCAGAAGCTGCTGGGCGTGGTCATGCTGTCCACGCTGGTGGCGCTGCTGGTGTCGCTGGCCACCCTGGTCGCCTACGACCTGCGCGCCTACCACCAGAGCGTGACGTCGGACATGAGCACCCAGTCCGAACTGATCGGCCATATGAGCTCGGCCGCGCTGGCCTTCGACGACAAGCGCCTGGCCCAGGAAACGCTGGCGCTGCTGCGCCTGCGGCCCAAGGTCAACGCCGGCGCCATCTTCAACGCCAAGGGCAAGCTGTTCGCCAGCTACGTGGCGCCCGGCCAGGACGACCATTTTCCGGCCCAGGTGGAGGCCGACAGCGTGCGCTACGCGGACGGCAAGCTGACCCTGTTCAAACGCATCGTCGACAACGGCGAGCTGCTGGGCACGGTCTACCTGCGCGCCGAGTACGAGATGGTGGGCCGCATCGGCGACTACCTGGGCATCGCGCTGCTGGTGATGCTGCCGGCCATGGGCATCGCCTACCTGATCATGCGCCGCACCGACTTCGTCATCACCCGCCCCATCCTCGACATCCGCGACGTGGCGCGCGACGTGGTGGCCACCGGCGACTACTCGCGCCGCGCCGCCAGGACCAGCGAGGACGAGGTGGCGCAACTGGTCGACTCATTCAACACCATGCTGAGCGAGATCGAGACGCGCGCCAAGGACCTGCAGGCCTCGAACGAGGAACTGGCGCGCGAGGCCGAGCGGCGCGCCCAGGCGCAGGACGAGGTGATGCGCCTGAACCAGGGCCTGGAGCAGCGCGTGCACGAGCGCACCCTGCAGCTGGAGGCCACCAACGGCGAGCTGGCCATGGCGATGGAGGAGGCCAAGAGCGCCAACCAGGCCAAGTCGGCCTTCCTGTCGTCCATGAGCCACGAGCTGCGCACCCCGCTCAACGCCATCCTCGGCTTCGCCCAGATCCTCACCTCCGACAAGCTGCCCTCGACCATCGCGCAAAAGAAGGAGTTCGCCGGCCACATCCTCAAGTCCGGCCGCCACCTGCTGACCCTGATCAACGAGATCCTGGACCTGGCCAAGATCGAGTCCGGCGCGGTGGCGCTGTCGATGGAGCCGGTGCACCTGGGCGAGATCCTGCAGGAGTGCCACACCATGACGGCGCCGCTGGCGGCCAACCGCGGCATCCGGCTGCTGTTCCCGCAGGACTGCATGATCAACGTCGAGGCCGACCGCACCCGCCTCAAGCAGATCATGCTCAACCTGCTGTCCAACGCCATCAAATACAACCGCGACGGCGGCGCCGTGGTGGTCGATTGCAGCATGCAGGCGCCGGACGTGGCCCGCCTGTCCGTCCAGGACACCGGCATGGGCCTGAAGCAGGAGCAGATCGCCCAGCTGTTCCAGCCGTTCAACCGGCTGGGCCAGGAAACCGGGGCCGAGGAGGGCACCGGCATCGGGCTGGTGGTGACCAAGCGGCTGGTGGAGCTGATGGGCGGCGTGATCGGCATCAGCAGCAGCGCCGGCGTGGGCAGCATGTTCTGGATCGAGCTGCGCGCCACCCAGCCGCTGCCGTCGCTGCTGGAGGCGGGGGCCGGCCGCGCGCCGGGCGAGGGCGGCGAGGGGAGCGAGGCCGGCGACGCCGAGCGCGAGCCGGCGCGCCCCACCACGCTGCTGTATGTCGAGGACAATCCGGCCAACCTCAAGCTGGTGCAGGAGATCATCAGCTTCCGGCCCGAGATGCGGCTGCTGTCGGCGCCGGACGGCCACCTGGGCATCGAACTGGCGCGCGCCCACCTGCCCGACATCATCCTGATGGACATCAACCTGCCCGGCCTGAACGGCATCGACGCCATGCGCATGCTGCGCGCCGACCGGCGCACCGCCGACATCCCGGTGATCGCGCTGACCGCCAACGCCATGCCGCGCGACGTGGAAAAAGGAATTGCGGCAGGATTCTTCCGTTACCTCATCAAGCCGATCAACATCGATGAATTCACGGAAGCCATCAGCAGCACCATGGCGTACCTAGCGGACAGAAAGGCCACCAAGGAATTGTCATGATCACGCCCACGGATATCCTCAACGCCAGGATACTGATCGTGGACGACCAGGCGGTAAACGTGCAGTTGCTGGAATACCTGCTGACGACGACCGGCTACCAGGCCGTCAGCGCCACCACCGACCCGCGGGTGGTGGCGCCGTGGCACGAGCAGCACAACTACGACCTGATCATCCTCGACCTGCACATGCCCGGCATGAACGGTTTCGACGTGATGGACGCGCTGCGCCCGCTGGAGGCCGAGGCCTACCTGCCGGTGCTGGTGGTGACGGCCGAGCCGGACAAGAAGCTGGCCGCGCTCGAGGCCGGCGCGCGCGACTTCGTCAGCAAGCCCTTCGACCCGGTGGAGGTGCTGACCCGCATCCGCAACATGCTGGAGGTGCGGCTGATGCACCGCGAGGCGACCAACTACAACGCGCTGCTGGAGCGGACCGTGCGCGAGCGCACCGCCGACCTGCAGCGCTTCCGCAGCGCCATGGACGCCACCGCCGACGCCATCTTCCTGATCGACCCCGGCAGCCTGGCGCTGGTGGACGTGAACGACGGCGCCTGCCGCATGCTGGGCTACGGCCGCCAGCAGCTGCTGGCGCTGGAGCCGTCGCGCCTCGGGCTCGGCTCGCCCGAGGAGCTGGCCCTCCGCGGCGGCGAGGCCGGGGACGGCGCGCGCGCGCCGCAGCTGTTCGAGCGGGAGCTGACCCGGCAAGACCTGGCCGGGGTGCCGGTGGAGGTGTACTGGCAGCTGCAGCGGGAGGACCAGGACCACCAGGGCGACGGCCAGCGCACGCTGATCTGCGTGGCGCGCGACATCAGCGAGCGGCGCCAGGCCGAGGAGCGCCTGCTGCACATGGCGCACTACGACAGCTTGACCGGCCTGCCCAACCGCACGCTGTTCTACCAGACGCTGGCCGACGCCATCGAGCTGGCGCACGACAAGGAATGGCGCATCGTGGTGCTGTTCATCGCGCTGGACCGTTTCAAGAACATCAACGACTCGCTGGGCGCCGGCGCCGGCGACGAACTGCTGCGCCAGTTCAGCAGCCGCCTGGTGCAGTGCGTGCGCATCCGCGACACCGTCGGCCGCCTGGGCGGCGACGAGTTCGCGCTGATCCTGACCATGACGCGCGACCAGCAGGACGCGGTGCTGGTGGCCAACGAGGTGCGCGAGGCGCTGCGCGCGCCGTTCGACCTGGAGGGCCACCCGGCGGCGCTGACGGCGTCCATCGGCATCGCCATGTACCCGGACGACGCCACCGATCCCGAGACGCTGGTGAAATACGCCGACACCGCGATGGAGCGCGCCAAGCAGGCCGGGCGCGACGGCTACCGCTTCTTCACGGCCGGCATGAACGTGCAGGTGCTGGCGCGGCTGGACCTGGAGATGGCGCTGCGGCGCGCGCTCGACGAGGACGAGCTGGTGCTGTACTACCAGCCCAAGGTCAACCTGACCACGGGCCGCATCAGCGGCGTGGAGGCGCTGCTGCGCTGGCAGCGTCCGGGCGTGGGGCTGGTGTACCCGGCCGAGTTCGTGCCGGTGCTGGAGGACACGGGGCTGATCGTGCGCGTCGGCGCCTGGATCATCGAGGCCGCCTGCCGCCAGATCGCGGCCTGGAACCGCTCGCTGGTGGGGCCGGTGCACGTGGCGGTCAACGTGTCCAGCCGCCAGTTCGTCGAGGGCGACCTGGAGGCGGAGGTGCAGTCCGCGCTGGAGCGCCACAAAGTGCCGCCGGAACTGCTGGAGCTGGAATTGACGGAGACGGCGCTGATGTCGAACGCCGAGCGCACCATCGGCGTGCTGCAGCGGCTCAAGGCGATCGGCGTGAAATGCGCGATCGACGACTTCGGCACCGGCTATTCCAGCCTGGCCTACCTGCAGCGCTTCCCGATCGACAAGCTGAAGATCGACATCGCCTTCGTGCGCGACATCACCACCAATCCCAACGACGCGGCCATCGCGCTGGCCATCATCAGCATGGCGCACAGCCTGAAGCTGCGCGTGATCGCCGAGGGGGTGGAGTCGCGGCCGCAGCTGGAGTACCTGCGGCGCAACCGCTGCGACGAGATCCAGGGCTATTTCTTCAGCCGCCCGCTGCCGGCCGACGAGCTGGGCCAGCTGGTGGAGGCCGGCAAGGGCTTGCCGCCGGACCCGGGCCAGGCGGCCGAGCCGCCGCAGACGCTGCTGATCGTGGACGACGACGTCAACGTGCTGTCCTCGCTGCACCGGCTGTTCCGGCGCGACGGCTACCGCATCCTGACGGCGGTGTCGCCGGCCGAGGGTTTCGAGCTGCTGGCGCTGCACCCGGTGCAGGTGATCGTGTGCGACCAGCGCATGCCCATCATGAGCGGCACCGAGTTCCTCAGCAAGGTCAAGGAGATGTATCCGGACACGATACGCATCATCCTGTCCGGATACACGGGGCTGGAGGCGGTGCTGGACTCGATCAACCGCGGCGCGATCTACCGCTTCTACACCAAGCCCTGGGACGACACCCAGCTGCGCGACAACATCCGGCTGGCGTTCCACCACTACTGGCTGATGCACGGCAGCGGCCGCCGCGCCGGCGACCCGAACGAGGACCACACCGCGCTGGCGTAGGCGCGCTCAGGAGAAGTGGTCGAACCCCCGCAATTGAAGGTCCAGCGCCGCGCCGACGGCGTCCGCCAGCCGCAGGCCGGGCTCGGCCTCGATCCGTCCCACCCGCGTCACCGGCGTGCCGCAGCGCGCGCCCGCCGCCAGGACGGCCTCGCGCGCCGAGACCGGCGCCGTGAAGCACAGCTCGTAATCGTCGCCGCCCGCCGCCGTGTAGCGGCGCCGCAGCGCGATGTCGCGCGTGGCCAGCACCGGCCCGGCCGGCAGCGCGTCCACGTCCAGCGTGGCGCCCACCCCCGAACGCTTGAGGATGTGGCCGAGGTCGCCCACCAGCCCGTCCGAGAGGTCGATCGCCGCGCGCGCCAGGCGCGACCCCGCCAGCAGCGCGCCCAGCGCCACCCGCGGCGTGGGCGTGTACAGGCGCGCGCCGGCCGCGGCCAGCTCGGCCGCGGTCAGCGCCGGCCCGGTGTCCTGGTCCAGGCGCGCGGCCAGCGCCAGGCGCGCGTCGCCCAGCGTGCCCGAGACCCAGACGTCGTCGCCCGCCAGTGCGGCGTCGCGGCGCAGCGCGTGGCCGGGCGCGACCTCGCCGAAGATGGTGACGCAGATGTTGAGCGGCCCCCTGGTGGTGTCGCCGCCGATCAGTTCGCAGCCGTGCGCGTCGGCCAGCGCGAACAGCCCGCGCGCGAAGCCGGCTAGCCAGTCGCGGTCGGACGAGGGCAGCGCCAGCGCCAGCGTGAAGCCCACCGGGCGGGCGCCCATGGCCGCCAGGTCGGACAGGTTGACGGCCAGGCTCTTATGGCCCAGCCGCGCGGCGTCCTCGCCGGCGAAGAAATGGCGGCCCTCGACCAGCATGTCCGACGAGATCGCCGTCTGCGCGCCGGGCGTGGGCGCGAGCAGCGCGCAGTCGTCGCCTATGCCCAGCACGGCGCGGGTGGGGCGGGGACGGTCGAAGTATTCAGTGATGAGGTCGAATTCGGAGAGCATGCGGCATTTTACCGCCCGCTAGCCGGCGGCGGGCAGCGTCAGCGGCATATGGCCGATGGCGAAGTTGGCCGGCACCGTCTCGGCCGAGAAGAACAGCCAGTCGTGGTTGGCCAGCTTGACGGCCACGCCGTCGACGTTGAAGCGGGCCGACAGGTCCGGCGTGAAGAACAGCTGCGGGCCGGCCTCGTAGGCGGCGCCGGCCAGCATCACCAGCAGCTTGCACGGGCCCGCCTCCACCGTCAGCGACTCGGGCGCCAGCCGCGCCAGCCTGCCGCGGCCCGTCTGCATCAGGCCGCCCAGCGAGCGGCTGTAGACGAAGGCCAGGTCCAGGCCGTCGCGCTGCCAGTCCAGCAGCCGGCGCCAGGCGCCGTCGGCGCCGGCTTCGGCGAGGTCGGTGACGGATGATGTGGCGACCAGTGCGGTCATGGTTTTCTCCCCGGGGGCAGCGTCAGGCACGCCACGCCAGTCTAGCGCAAGACGGGGGCGGTGTCAGTCGCGGTCGGTGCTGCGCTTTCGCTGGGCCTTGAGGAAGTGCACCCGGCGCACCGAGCTGTATTGCCACAGGCCGGCCGAGGCCACCGCGGTCAGCGCCAGCAACGCGGCCTGTTCCGTGCCTTGCGGCGCGAAGAACAGGCAGACCGAGCTGACGGGAAAGATCACACTGGAGAGACGGAAGCAGTTGTGCCAGAACTGGTAGCTCATCGCGCGCCTTTCTAAGAAGACAATTGGCCCAGTCTAATGCGCACACTTGAGCATGTCCAGGAGCGCACTGTTGTAAACACCTGTTTTTTCAGCGTTTTGTTTTCACGTCACTATGATTTTCATACCACATTGTGAACATGCGTTTCTCCTGATAAGAACGCGCTCCATATTCGCTTATCGTTTTAAGGCGGCCGAAATTGATAGAATTTAACGATTAGTGACTTTAAGTCGATAGTTTTTAACCCATATTGGTGAAAATACCTACCTGATTGAAAGAATCAGTCTGATAGAATCGGAGGCTTTCCGATAGACAAACAGGAAGGCAGCAACAGCATGGATTCGTCATCTGATAAAAAAGAGGAACTTCGGCAGCAGCTTCGTCTTGCAGCTCTCGAGTACCACGAATGTCCCAAGCCCGGTAAGATCAGCGTCACCCCCACCAAGCAACTCTCCAATCAGCGCGACCTGGCGCTCGCGTACTCCCCCGGTGTGGCGGCACCATGCGAAGAAATCGTCGCCGACCCAGCCAACGCCTACAAATACACTTCCCGCGGCAACCTCGTAGCAGTCATCACCAACGGCACGGCCGTGCTGGGCCTGGGCAATATCGGCCCGCTCGCCGCCAAGCCTGTGATGGAGGGCAAGGGCGTGCTGTTCAAGAAATTCGCTGGCATCGATGTGTTCGACATCGAGATCAACGAGATGGACCCAGACAAATTGTGCGACATCATCGCGTCGCTGGAACCCACCTTCGGCGGGGTGAATCTGGAGGACATCAAGGCCCCCGAGTGCTTCTACATCGAGCGCCAGCTGCGCGACCGCATGAAGATCCCGGTCTTCCACGACGACCAGCACGGCACCGCCATCATCGTCGGCGCGGCCCTGCTGAACGGCATCCAGCTGGTGGGCAAGAACATCAAGGAATGCAAGCTGGTGGTGTCCGGCGCCGGCGCGGCCGCGCTGGCCTGCCTGGACCTGATCGTCGACCTCGGCTTCCCGCTGGAAAACATCTTCGTCACCGACCTGGCCGGCGTGGTCTACAAGGGCCGCACCGAGCTGATGGACCCGGACAAGGAGCGCTTCGCGCGTGAAACCAGCGCCCGCACGCTGGCCGAGGTGATCCCGGACGCCGACATCTTCCTGGGCGTGTCCGCCGGCGGCGTGCTGAAGCAGGACATGGTCAAGCAGATGGCGCCCAACCCGCTGATCCTGGCGCTGGCCAATCCGAATCCGGAGATCCTGCCCGAGGACGTGCGCGCCGTGCGCGGCGACGCCATCATCTGCACCGGCCGTTCGGACTATCCGAACCAGGTCAACAACGTGCTGTGCTTCCCCTACATCTTCCGCGGCGCGCTGGACTGCGGCGCCACCACCATCACGCGCGAAATGGAAATCGCCGTGGTGCACGCGATCGCCGAGCTGGCGCACGCGGAACAGTCGGACATCGTGGCCACCACCTACGGCATCCAGAACCTGTCCTTCGGCCCCGAGTACCTGATCCCGATGCCGTTCGACCCGCGCCTGCTGACCAAGATCGCGCCGGCCGTGGCCAAGGCCGCCTTCGAGTCCGGCGTCGCCACCCGTCCGATCCAGGACCTGGAAGCCTACGCCGACAGCCTGCAGCAATTCGTCTACCGTTCCGGCACCTTCATGAAGCCGGTGTTCTCGGTGGCCAAGCAGACCCCGATCGAACTCAAGCGTATCGTCTACGCCGAGGGCGAGGAGGAGCGCGTGCTGCGCGCCGTGCAGGTCGTCGTCGACGAGCGCCTGGCCCGTCCGATCCTGGTGGGCCGTCCGGCCGTGCTGGAAACGCGCGTGCAGAAGTTCGGCCTGCGCCTGAAGCAGGGCGTGGACTACGACGTCATCAACCCGGACTACGACGAGCGCTATCGCGACTACTGGCAGTCCTACTACGCGCTCACCAGCCGCAAGGGCGTGACGCCGGAATACGCCAAGCTGGAAATGCGCCGCCGCCACTCGCTGATCGGCGCCATGATGATCAAGAAGGGCGACGCCGACGGCATGATCTGCGGCACCTTCGGCACCACCGACCTGCACCTGAAATACATCGACCAGGTGCTGGGCAAGCGCGAGGGCGCCAACATCTACGCGGCCATGAACGTGCTGGTGCTGCCGGAGCGCCAGCTGGCCATCCTGGACACCCACGTCAACGAGAACCCGGACGCCGAACAGGTGGCCGAGATGACCGTGATGGCCGCCGACGAGATGCGCCGCTTCGGCCTGTCGCCGCGCGCCGCGCTGCTGTCGCACTCGAACTTCGGCTCGTCCAACAGCGCCTCGGCGCAGAAGATGCGCGCCGCGCTGAAGATCGTGCGCGAGAAGGCGCCCGACCTGGAGGTGGACGGCGAGATGCACGGCGACACCGCGCTGGACTCCAAGCTGCGCACCAAGTTCATGCCGGACTCCGATCTGAAGCAGGACGCCAACCTGCTGGTGATGCCGAACATCGACGCCGCCAACATCTCGTACAACCTGCTGAAGACCTCGGCGGGCAACGGCATCGCGATCGGCCCCATCCTGCTGGGCTGCGCCGCGCCGGTGCACATCCTCACCCCGTCGGCCACCGTGCGCCGCATCGTCAACATGACCGCGCTGTGCGTGGTCGACGCGGTCGCCCAGCGCAAGGGCTGATCCGCGTTTCGGGAAAAAGCCAGCTCCGGCTGGCTTTTTTCTTTCCAGAAGTTTCCCTGTAACAATGTGTAAGTGTTGTAATGGCCCCGGCGCGTCCACGGGGTCCGTGCATGTCTCTGTTACAATGCTCGGCTATCTATGCTTGTTGAAAACGCAAAAAAACCATGCAAAAGACTAAGAAAGCCCTCGTTACGGGCATCACCGGCCAGGACGGCGCCTACCTCGCGGAATTGCTGCTGGGCAAAGGCTATGAAGTCACCGGCACCTACCGCCGCACCAGCTCGGTCAATTTCTGGCGCATCGAAGAGCTCGGCATCCAGAACCACCCGAATTTGAAACTGGTCGAATACGACCTCACCGACCTGAGCTCGAGCATCCGCCTGCTGCAAACGGGCGGCTTCGACGAGATCTACAACCTGGCGGCGCAAAGCTTCGTCGGCGTCTCCTTCGAGCAGCCGATCACCACCGCCGAGATCACCGGCGTCGGTCCGGTCAACCTGCTCGAGGCGATCCGCATCGTCGACCCGAAGATCCGCTTCTACCAGGCGTCGACCTCGGAAATGTTCGGCAAGGTGCAGGCCATCCCGCAAAAGGAAGACACCCCGTTCTATCCGCGCAGCCCCTACGGCGTGGCCAAGCTGTACGCGCACTGGATGACGGTGAACTACCGCGAGTCCTACGGCATCTTCGGCTGCTCGGGCATCCTGTTCAACCACGAGTCGCCGCTGCGCGGCCGCGAGTTCGTCACCCGCAAGATCACCGACTCGGTCGCCAAGATCAAGCTGGGCAAGCTGGAGACGCTGGAACTGGGCAACCTGGACGCCAAGCGCGACTGGGGCTTCGCCAAGGAATACGTGGAAGGCATGTGGCGCATCCTGCAGGCCGACCAGCCCGACACCTACGTGCTGGCGACCAACCGCACCGAGACCGTGCGCGACTTCGTCACCATGGCCTTCAAGGCGGTGGACATCGCCATCGAATGGCAGGGCAGCGCGGACCATGAGACCGGCCACGACGCCCAGACCGGCAAGGTGCTGGT
>NZ_FPBO01000038.1 GCF_900116645.1 Pseudoduganella namucuonensis
AGTCCCAGGTGGCAGCTGCTCTGTTGCCGGTGCGGATAGCAGCAGTGCCGGCACCAGCGGCGGCGCTCAGCCTGCGCAGCGAGCGCGGCTGGACGTTGACCGTGCCGGGCGATGTGCCGGCCAGCTGGCTGGCCGAGTTGATGCGCGCGCTGTGATGCAGCTGGCAGCCGATGGGATCTGGCTGGCCACAGCGGCGGTGGACATGCGTACAGGGATCGATGGGCTGTCCTTGCATGTGCAGCAGGCCCTGGGGCGCCCGCCTTGCGACGGCACCGCCTACGTGTTTGCCAACCGCCGCCGGACCCGCCTCAAGCTGGTGTGCTGGGACGGCACCGGCGTCTGGATGTGCCTGCGTCGGCTGCACCGCGGGCAGTTCGTCTGGCCGCAAGCGGACGAGGCCTGCTGGCAGATGAGCGCCGAGCAATGGCGGTGGCTGGTGGCGGGCGTGGACTGGCAGCGCCTGTCGGCGCCGACACCGGCGCAATGGCGACTGTGAGGACGTAAACTGTTGTGCTTGTAAACGTGCTCGATGGCCGCTACACTGCTCAGTCATGGACCCGCTCGACGAACTTGCCCGCACCGACATTGACCCAGCGCTGCTGGCGCAAGTGCGCGCCCTGGTCGCACAGCAGCAGGCCGAGCTGCAGCAGCGCGATGCCGTGCTGGCCGAGAAGGACTTCAAGATCACCGCGCTGACCCATGAACTGGCGTACTACCGCCGGGTCCGTTTCGGCAAGGCCAGTGAAGAGCTCGCCGGCGAACAGCGCCTGCTGTTCGAGGAAACGGTCGAGATGGACCTGGCCGCCATCGAGGAAGAACTAGAGGGACAGGCACCAGCCGCCCGGCAGCGCAAGCGCGCCGGCCGCCAGAGTTTGCCGCCGGAGTTGCCGCGCATCGAGCACCGCCATGAGCCAGCGTCTTGCCAGTGCGGCCAATGCGGCGCCGACCTGGTCAAGATTGGCGAGGACGTCAGCGAGCAACTGGACGTGGAACCGGCACGCTTCTTCGTACACCGCCACATTCGCCCGCAATACGCTTGCCGTCCTTGCGAGACGGTGACGGCCGCGCCAATCCCGGCTGCCGTTATTGATGGCGGCATGGCCGCCGTTGGCCTGCTGGCATGGATCGCGGCGTGCAAATACCTCGACCATTTGCCCTTGTACCGGATCGAGCAGATCGCGGCGCGCCAGGGTGTGCCGCTGGCTCGTTCAACGCTGGCAGCGTGGATCGGCCGCATCGGTGTGGCCCTGCAGCCCTTGGCCGACCGCCTGGCCGAGCTGCTGCGGCAACACGCGTGCTTGCATGCCGACGAAACACCAGTGCGCCAGCTTGATCCCGGTAGCGGCAAGACCCATAGCGCCTACCTGTGGGCCTACCGTTCCGGCGTGCTCGATGCCGGCCCGCCTATCGTCGTGTTCGACTACCAGACCAGCCGTGCAGGCGCCCATGCGCGCGCCTTCCTGCATGGCTGGCGCGGCCATCTGATGGTGGACGACTATGCCGGCTACAAGGCCATGTTTACCGATGGCCCCATCGAATTGGCTTGCCTGGCCCACATTCGACGCAAGTTCTTCGACGTGCATGCCGCCAGCGGCAGCCCTGTGGCTGGGGAAGCATTACGCCGCATCGCCGAGCTGTACGCCATTGAGCAGCAGGGCGCCGGACTGGATCCGCCGGGACGCATTGCGTTACGCCAGCAATTGGCAATGCCGGCGCTGGCCGAACTGCACGCATGGCTTCTGGCGAGCCGGCGGACCATTGCCGTCGGCAGCGCCACTGGCAAGGCGATCGACCATGCGCTCAAGCGCTGGCCCGCGCTGCAGCGCTACGCCGGCTCCGGCAGTCTGCCCATCGACAACAATCCGGTCGAGAATGCGATCCGCCCAATTGCGATCGGCAAAAAGAACTGGCTGTTCGCGGGCTCGGAACGGGCGGGCCGTCGTGCTGCCGCTATCCAAAGTCTGTTTGCCACTGCCAAACTCAACGGGCTCGATCCGGCACGCTGGTTGGCTGACACCCTCGCCAAACTCCCAACTTGCCCCAACAGCAGGATCGACTCGCTGCTACCGTTCGCAAACTCTACACAGGCCTAAGCGCTGACGGAAGGTGGCTCGGTTAGCCGCTTACGTTTGACCGCCCTTGTCTATGCGACATCCAGACGAGGGCGCGTTGTCGCCTGTTCCAGTGGGACCGAAACACGGATGGTCGTGCCTGTGTGCGGGCTGCCGCTGATAGAAATCGAGCCGCCAAGGAGGTTGACGCGCTCCTCGATTCCCACCAATCCGAAGGAGCCGGACTTGTTGCGACTGCGCGCATGAAGGCCGACGCCGTTGTCGCTAATGCTCATACTCAGTACGCCCTCCTGCTGGCGTAGTTCCACCCGCACCAGACTGGCATGCGCATGTCGCAGTACATTGCTCAGTGACTCTTGCAAGATCCGAAAATAGGCGATGGCGCAAGCGTCGGCAACTGCGATTTCACCGTCTGGCTCGATCAATTCGCAGACGATGCCGGAACGTTGGTGAAACTGTGTGATCTGCCACTCGACCGCCGCGCCCAGCCCCAGGTCCAGCACATTGGGCCGCAGGTCGTTGATGATCTGGCGCACGCTCTTGATCGTGTAGTCGATTTGCGCCAGCGTGCAGCGGGCGCGCTCGTGCAGGCGCGGGTGGCGGTGGCTGGTGCGCGTGGTCAGCAGGTCGGCCTCGATGCGCAGCGCCAGCAGGTTCTGGCCCAGGTCGTCGTGAATCTCGCGCGCGATGCGCTTGCGCTCCTCTTCCTTGATCTGCTCGGCGTGCGCGGCCAGCCCGCGCAGCTTCTGGTGCGACAACTGCAGCTTGGCTTGGCTCTTGCGCAATTCCTTGGTCATCGCCTTGGCCATGCGGATCGCCCGCAGGTGCGACGACGACTGCGCGTGGAACAACGCGTAGGTCAGCATCGTACCTGCAAAGCCCGTTAGTAGAGCTAACCAGGGAAGGAGCGTGTCGAAGCTCGAATTCAATGACTCCTTGGGGGCTGTGAAGCGCGCGCGCCAAGTGTGGCCGTGAAAGTCGATTGGCATTTCGTAGGAGAACTCGCCGGCGTCTTGTTGCTTGGTCTTGTCCGGTGCGGCGCTGTCGAACAGAAGCGTGCCGCCGTTGTCGGATACCAGCATGGCCCTGTCGCTGTGCCCGCCAATGTCGTGTAAGATTAAGCGCGTATTGTTCACCGGCATTTTCTCCAAGGCTTGCATCAACAGGCGATATATGCAGAAGCCGATGCCGACCGAACCCTTGTAGGCGTCGTGCCGTTTTTCGACCGTGTCTAACGCATGGCTCCCCCGGTATGCCGGCAGGCGCAATGAGATCTCGGGCCGGATAGGGCTGGTATCCAAGGTGCTCGGCTGGGCCGATGCGATCATCGCGCCACTGTCACGCGATTGGACCAGCGCACGCGCCGTTGCGGGTAGTGTGGCAATGTCCGTGCCTAGCCGTTTCTTGAGGTCAGCCGTGGATTCGATCAGCGCAATCACGGCGGCGTCGTGCGGCTCCGCCGACTGTGTAATCGACACGCCCGGATGTTCGTCGACCCCATGGCTGACATCTGCATATCCATCCCGCTCGACCAGTGCTTGCCGCTTTTTCGGCACATCGAGGGCAAAATCGACCCTTACAATGGCGGGGAAGTTTCGTGCCAGGTCCAGTCCTTGAACGTAGCGGTGGAAGTTGTCGTGGGTGACCGTATCCACCGAATGGAAGAAGCTTGCCATACCTCTTAGCACATCCGTGTAGGCCTTGATCCCAGCGATGACATTGAGCTGGCTGCTCCGGGCTTGGCTGCGGAAGCGTTCGCTAGCATCATTCTCTATCGATCGCTGCGTCAAGCCGTACAGTAAGATGCCCACGGCGAGCGATAGCGGCAGTCCGATCCAATATAACGAATTGGTGAACCAGAAATATTTTCTTCTAGTAAATAAGGTGCACACGATGAATATCTCAACATGAAATTTCATTCAAATAGATCAATGGTCAGCTCCGTCAAATCCCTCTCTTCAGGCGTCGTACGCCATGTTGCTCCGCCCATCGCAATGGCCTGGGTAACCGAGGCGCGTGCGGATATGTGAAGGCGGTAGCGAGATGGGAATCGGATGTATTTAATTTGCCGCACGCGAACGAAAGTTGCGTTCGGGAACATGGCGCGCGGGGGGCATGACGGCAAATTGAGGGCTTCGTTGTTGAGGAAGCGATGCCAGTGTATCCCAGAATTGCGCTTTTTTATACCTTTAAGGAAACAAATAGTGCAAAATTGCACGTTTTCCACATCTGGTGAGCGCTGATATCCCCCGGTGATACGCCGAAGTACGTCGATCAGGTAATCGTAGGGATCGATGTTGTGCAGGCGGCACGTGACGACCATGGGCCTAATCACGCCGACGTACTCGGCACCGATTTCAGTCCAGCAGAAATTCCAATTTTTCCTGCCCCTGATAACGTAGGGCACGCTCCCAAGGTTTTTATCGGCAGGCACATCGGAATCGTCGAGGGCCACCTCGAGTTCGACGTGCTGTTCGCGTGAATCGGCTATCGCCTTGATCAATGGACTACTGGGCAGCAATCCCCGATGGGCGAACTGGACCCCAATCCGCGCGAGGAACTGCGGGACCGAAGGCCTGGCGTGCGCGATCCGATAGGGACGCGCTGGGTCGCGACCAACGGCGCTGACCACTGAGGCACTGGGCCGCATCGCCGAACTGTACGTGATCGAAGCCGAGATCCGGGGCAAACCCCCAAATGAACGAAGTCAGGCGCGGCAAGCTCGCGCGCGTCCCTTGGTCGATGATCTCGAACACTGTTTGCGCACCACGCTCGACACGCTGTCGCGCAAGTCCGACACTGCGGCGGCGATCCTGTACGCGCTCAAACTCTGGCCGGCGCTGCTGCTCTACTGCGATGACGGCACCATCGAGATTGATAACTCGGCGGCCGAGTGCGCTTTGCGCGGCGTGGCGATTGGCCGCCGAAACTACCTGTTTGCAGGGGCCGACAGCGGCGGTGAACGCGCAGCCGCGATTTATTCGCTGGTCGACACGACCAAGCTGAACGGTGTCGAGCCCGAAGCCTGGTTGCGTCACGTGCTGACGCATATCGCCGATCATCCCGACAACCGGATTGATGAATTTTTGCCTCGGAACTGCAGCCCACCAGCAGCCCTCTGAGATCACGCCGCTTCCCAGCGGGGTGATGCCATCATCGATCAAATTTCCACTGCGCTCAAGACGTCACAGAGCGGACGCTGACGGTGAACAGGTGGTTGATCCAAGTTTTTTGATGCTCATTTTCTCACCCAGAATCACCTTTCCCTGTGGTTCGGACGGACTACGGGCGTCAAAACGCCGAAATTCTCGCTTCCTTCGAGTAGCAAAGACGCCGCACATTGTAGGCGGCTGCCTTTCAGTTCAAATTCAACATGGCGCGCCAAGCCGATCGAGCGCAGCATCTTGCCGCCCAGTTGCGCCATGCCGGCGAAGACATGCTGAGAGGTCCACGTCCGGTTCTGCGAGGGGCTCTGGGTGCAACTCCCACGGTCTACTCACCCCTATAGCACCAACCGCGCTAGCGCACCGGCCGCAACATCGCCGCGCAGATGCCCGTAGTGTTTTTCAATCATTGCTACAGAGGTGCCGCTGATCTGTGCGACCGTTAGCAAATCGAGGCCACCATGAACTAAATCGGTAATTACGCTGTGGCGTATCGTATAAGCCGTGGTATTTGCCGGTAAACCTGCCTTTCTTGCGGCCGTTTTGATTGGCCCATTCCAAGAGTCCTTCGTCCACCTCGCACCATCTGCGCGGGAAAATAAAGGAGCCTGTTCTGACTTGTCGCGGGAAGTTGTCTGCAAAATCGGAACAGCCGCAGTTGGCAGCAATATCGTGCGGTCATGCCCACCCTTGTCCTTTCCAATGAGAAGTGCGGGTAGCCGTGGGTCGTAATCGCGCACATCGAGCGCAGCCAACGCGCCTGGCCGAAGAGGTAACAACGCCATACCTCTGATGAACAGACGGATGTCCTCTTGGGCGGCGTCCGCGAGCGCGCGTCTTTGATCCATCTCGAGGTATAACCTGCGTCTTTGAGTGGCGTTCGCGATGGCCTTTAGCGCAACCTTCCACGCCGAGTCCGAGCCGATTTTCCCTTCTGTATGGGCATAGTTGAGGGCTGCCCGGAGTGCGGCCAAGTCCCGGTTAACCGTGCTTTTCGCGCGTGCACGTGTTCCACCAGAGTAGTTGGCCTTTGCGGGCGTAGCTGCAAGTTGTCGCCGAAAGTCGCGTAGGTGATCGGGTTTTAGATCAGCTAGGGGCAGTTGCTGGATAGGATTTCCGTCGATCCACCTTTGGTAGCGTTCAGCGAGGTCGTTCGCCGCGCTGTCGCCACGGATATCTCGAGCCCTATGGATATAGGCTATGCACGCGTCCCATACTGTGAACGAGCTGGACTTCTGCGGCTCTTCGGAACAAGTCTGTGGCAGATTGTCTCCGAAGGCGAATGCTTGAGCTGCAACCAGGGCTTGGTCGAAGCGCTCGCTTGGCCTATATGCTTCCATCTTTCCCAAGCTGGTTTCGATTTTCTGGCCGTTTCTTAACGTCCGAACAGCCCAGTTGCCTTCGCCTTCCGGGCTCATCTTGCGATAGCCTAAATGAAGGCCTTGTTGTACACGATGCCAGTAGGGCTCGCGTCGGGGCTTCAAGCGAGCCCTAGCCGAAACGGTGTCAATTTTGTGTCCCATGATTGGGGGTGGAGTGCGAATCAAAGCCCCAAACTTACCTCAGATCGCGGGGAGAAGCCATTTTTGTGCACCGTAATCCAACTGAAGATTCTTTGGAAAGCAATGTACGGAGCCGGTACGGAAAACTGTCGCGCGCATGGGCACACGACTGGAGACATAGGCGGGAATTCGGGACTGGTAAACTTGGCTCTGGATGTCCACGCTCATGTCGGCTCACGGCATTCACACTGCAGGGGTCGCAAGTTCGAAACTTGCACTTCCCACCAGAATTCATTCAGTAAAGAAAACCGGCTCGCGCCGGTTTTTTTTTCGTCGTTGAAGTCGATGACGAAGATGTACAGGTCGCGGTCCTTGAACTGGCCGGCCTGGTCGTTGAAGGCCGGATAGGCCTTTTTCGCGCCGTCGGCCTTGTTTTTCTCCGAATATTGTTCAGGCGGCTGGTGATTTTCGCAATTGCCGCGCCGGTGCGCCGCGTGCAAAATCGCCCGACCACAGTCCCGCCCGCGGATTGAGCACCGGAGCCCAGACATGAAGAAAGCCATCCCCAAGCCACCCGCGGCCGTCCGCCTGCTGCTTTGCGGCGCGCTGCTCGCCTGCGGCAACGCGCCCGCCCAGGACGACGGCGCCCGGATCACGCCGGAGCAGGCGCGCGCCAACCTCTCCCGTGCCGTCGTGCTCGCGGCGGACGACAAGCGCGCGTTCCCCGCCGCGCCGGCCGGTTTCGCGGACACGCTGCCCGGCGTGGCGCAGGGCAGGGTGGAGGAGTTCGGCTATGAATCGCCCGTCACCGGCACGCGGCGCAAGGCCAGTGTCTACCTGCCGGCCGGCTACACGCCGGAGCGGCGCTACCCGGTGTTGTACCTGCTGCACGGCATCGCCGGCAACCAAGACGAGTGGCGCGGCTACGTGCGCGCGAACACCATCCTCGACAACCTGATCGCCGGCGGCAAGGCGCCGCCGATGATCGTCGTGATGCCCAACGGCCGGGCGCTGGCCGACGACCGGCCGCCGCCCGCCGAGGGCCTCTTCACACCGGGCCACGTGGAGGGCTTCGCCAAATTCGAACGGGAGCTGCTGGGGACATTGATCCCGGCGGTGGACGGCCGCTACGCGACCGTCGCCGAACGCGACATGCGGGGAATCGCGGGACTGTCGATGGGCGGGGGCCAGGCGCTGAACATCGGCCTCGGGCATCCGGACACCTTCGGCTGGATCGCCGGCTTCTCGGCGGCGCCGAACACCCGGCCGGCGGCGGAGCTGCTGCCCGGGCCCGGCCAGGCGAGCCGCCAGCCGCGGCTGCTGTATCTGTCGTGCGGGGACAAGGACGGGCTGATCAACGTGTCGCAGGCAGTGCACCGCCGCCTGAAACAGCTGGACATGCCGCACGTGTGGAACGTGGACGGATACGGCCACGACCGGGAGAGCTGGGCCGACAACCTGTACCACTTCGCCCGGCTGGTGTTCCGGCGCTAGGCGGCGCGCCAAAGCCGGGCGGGGGGCGCCGGCTCCCCCGCCGCGGCTGCGGAATTACTTGCCGTCCTCTTCGACGATGGCCAGGTCCCACGGCGCCAGCGTCACTTTTTCCGAGGCGGCGACGCGCCGGTTGGTCAGCAGGTCGGTGCCGGGCTTGTGGGCGTAGTTGAAGCTCACCTCCGCGCCGGAGTAGTTGAAGTAGTAGCGGATCTTCCGGTTGAAGGCATTGGTGCCCACGCGCGTGTGCACGTTCGGCGGCAATTGCTGGTCAGCCCCGATCAGGCCCAGCTCCTCCAGCGACGACTGCAACACCGCCTTCTGCAGTTTGTCCGACAGGTAGGTGCCCTCGTAGATCACCTTGCCGGCGCCGTACTGGTTGGACGTGATGGCGGGCCAGCGGCCGAAGAACGGATGGTCGTAATAGGCCAGCGCCTGCGCCGTGTCCAGCTGCAGGAACTCGGCCCAGTGCTGCACCTTGTTTTCCGCGCCGGTCTTGAACGGGTCGCCTTTCAGCGCGAGCGGCTGGGCCAGGTTGGAGAATTCCTGGTAGTGGAAGCCCAGCGCCTCGCGCAGCGGTCCGGGCGCCATGGTCCAGCGCACGGCGGTGTTCTCGTTCGTGAAGCCGCTCTTGAAGGTCATCACGACGCGGCCGCCCTTGCGGATGTATTCGGTGATGCGCTTCAGCAGCGCGTCGTCGGCCACGTACAGCGAAGGCACGATCAGCATCTTGTAGGACGAGAAGTCCTGCGACTCCGGGAAGACGAAATCGGTGCCGACGTTCAGGTCGTACAGCTGGCGGTGGATCTGGCGCACTTGCGAGGCGTAGTCGGCCTTGGTGCCGCCGCCGCCCCATTGCGAATCCTTGGCGAACGGCATGTCGTTGATGGCGTTCATCGAATCGCGGCTCCACAGGATCGCGACGTCGTTCTGCAGCTTCAGGTTCACCAGCTTGGGGCCGATCTTTTTCAGCTCGCGCCCGGTGCGGCCCATCTCGGCGTAGGCCCGGTTCGGCTCCAGGTCGTGCGACAGCACGCCCTTCCAGTAGGTCTCCTGGTTGGCGTGGACCGAGGCCCAGTGCCAGTATTCGACCATGTTGGCGCCGTTGGACAGGTGGGTGTAGACGTCCTCGCGGAACTGCCCGTCGTACGGCGGGAACTGGAAGGACGAGCTCCAGTCCGTGGTCTGCGCGTTGGTCTCGGTCACCAGGAAATTGCCGCGCTTGAGCGAACGCGTGAAGTCCGCGTCCAGCGTTTGGCCGGCGCCGCTGTAGTGCTCGCGCTGGCCCCAGTGGTAGATGTTCACGGCCGGCATGTCGAGCCCGCGCGAGACGGCCTCCTCGTTGATGTCGCCGTGCATGGAGCCGGCGAAGTCGTGCGTCACGAACTGCCGCGGCGACGCGCATTCGCGTATCAGCTTGGCCTGCCAGTGCAGGAAGTCGGTGACGCGCATCTGGCTCCAGCGCGACCACTCCAGCTTGTAGCCGGTGCTCTGGGCGCCGTCCGGACGCGGCAGGTCCACCCAGCTGTGCAGGTTCTGGCCCCAGTAGTTCAGGAACCAGGCCTTGCTGAGGTTTTCCGGCGTGCCGAACTTCTTCTCCAGGTAGTGCTGGAAGCGCAGGAACACGTCGTCGTTGGCCGCGCCGTAGCTGCTGGTCTCGTTGTCCACCTGCCAGCCGATGACGTTGGGATTGTCCTTGTAGCGCGCCGCGATCTTGCGGATCAGGCGCTCGGCGTAGAAGCGGTAGGCCGCCGAGTCGGTGTTCATGTTCTGGCGCATGCCGTAGGTGTTCTTCACGCCGTTGAACTTCTGGGCCAGGATTTCCGGGTTCTGCTTGGCCATCCAGGCCGGGATGGAATAGGTGGGCGTGCCCATGATGACCTTGATCCCGGCCTTGCCCATGGCGTCGATGACGCGGTCCATCCACGCGTATTCGAAGCGGCCGTCCTCCGGCTCCCACAAGCTCCACGTCGATTCGCCCAGGCGGACCACGTTGAAGCCGGCGGCCTTCATCATCTCCACGTCCTTTTCCAGGCGCTCGTAGGGCATGTATTCGTGGTAGTAGGCCGCGCCATACAGGATGGTGGGGAATTCGGGCGGGGCGGCGGCCGGCGTCTGGGCTGCGGCCGGCGCGCACGCGGCGGCGGCGATCACGCACGACAACGCGTATGAGAGCAGTGTCCTTTTGAGCATTCGATGTCTTCCTGGATGATGATGTGGGGATGGCTAGCCGCCTATTGTGGCGACTCCGCGCGTGGCCGCCAAGTATGAAATTCACCGGCACGAAGAACGATTTGTCTTGAATCCGCCGCCGGACACGGGGCCGTGCCCGGCGGCGGCGCGGTCTGCGCAATTTCATGTGCGGCGTTGAGGGTTTTGACAATTGCGGCGCCGCGGCGCTGCTCCCACAATACGACCTGATGCAAGGCCCGATCGCCCCAGTCGGGCCACCGTTTCACCCTGTGGTTAGCAGTCTCCTACTGGCCTTTGCAGGCAGTTTTTGGGGCGGCCCCGGCCGCCCCCTTTTTTCGCGACCAAGAAGGATGAGCATGAGTTCGAGCATGCCCAATGACTACCAGGACCGCTCCGAGGAACTCGGGCGCCACGAATTCACACTGAAGGCGGCGTGACATGCGCGCGGCGGACACGCTGGCGCTGCCGCGCGGCGGAGTGCGGCTCACCCGGCTGGGCATGGGCTGCGCGCCGATCGGCGGGCTGTACCACTCCGTGACGGAGGACGAGGCGCGCGCCGCGATCGACGCGGCGTGGGACCTCGGCCTGCGCTATTTCGACACCGCGCCTTACTACGGCGGCACGCGCTCGGAGCTGCGCCTGGGCGCCGCCCTGCGCGACCGTCCCCGCGACCAGTACGTCGTCAGCACCAAGGCCGGACGCCTGATGCGGCTGGATATTTCCGTGCGGCCGGGCGACGACGGCTGGGCCGACCCGCTGCCTTTCCGTCCCAGCTACGACTACACTTACGACGGCGTGATGCGCTCGCACGACGACAGCGTGCGGCGCATGTCGCTGGGCCGCGTCGACATGCTGTTCGTGCACGACATCGGCCGCTCCACGCACGGCGGGGACCACTGGCACCATTGGCGGCAACTGACCAAGGGCGGCGGCTTCCGCGCGCTGCGCGCCTTGCGCGAGGAGGGCCGCGTGCGCGCCATCGGCCTCGGTGTCAACGAGGCGGAGGCGGTGCACGCCGCGATGCAGGAATGCGAACTCGATTGCACCGTGTTGGCCGGGCGCTACACGCTGCTCGAGCAAGCCTCGCTGACGCCGCTGCTGGACGCCTGCGTCCGGCACGGCAACGCCATCGTCATCGGCGGCCCCTTCAATTCCGGCGTGCTGGCCGGCAACGGCAAGTTCGACTACGCCGACGCCCCCGCCCGCGTGCTGGCGCGCGTCGAGGCGATCGGGGCGGTGTGCCGCGAATACGGCGTGCCGCTGCAGGCGGCCGCGCTGCAGTTCCCGATGGCGCATCCGGCCGTGGTGTCCTGCATACCGGGCGCGCACGGCGCGGCGCAGCTGCGGCAGAACGCCGCCTGGTTCGACCAGCCCATACCGCCGCAGCTGTGGCGGGAGCTCAAGCGGCGCGGCCTGCTCGACGAGCGCGCGCCCGTGGACGAGGGGGCGCGCATCGCCTAGGCGCGCGTAGCATGGATTTTTGTCAAAAACTGCAATGAAAGCAATCATGAGATTCAAGAAGAAAATCACCCTGTTGTCCATCGCGGCGGCCCTGTGCTGCGGCGCCGCCGGCGCGAACGAGGCGCCGGCCGAAAAGCCCTGGATGAATTCGAGGCTGGGCGCCGCTGAGCGCGCGGAGCTGGCGGTCAAGGCGATGACCATGGACGAGAAGCTGAAGCTGGTCTTCGGCTACTTCGGCATGGACCAGGAATCGAAAAAGACCACCCGTCCGCCGGAGTCCTACAAGCAATCGGCGGGCTTTGTTTACGGCGTGCCCCGCCTGGGCATTCCGCACCTGTGGGAAACCGACGCCGGCCTCGGCGTGGCGAGCCAGGCCGGCCCGGACGTGCGGCACGGCACGGCGCTGCCGTCCGGCCTGAACACGGCGGCCACCTGGGACTTGAAGACCGCCTACGAGGGCGGCGCCATGATAGGCGCCGAGGCGCGCGCCCACGGCTTCAACGTGCTGCTGGCCGGCGGCGTCAACCTCATGCGCGATCCGCGCAACGGGCGCAATTTCGAATACGGCGGCGAGGACCCCCTGTTGGCGGGCAAGATCGTGGGCGCGCAGATCAAGGGCATCCAGTCCAACCGCGTGGTCTCCACGCTGAAGCACTTCGCGCTGAACGACCAGGAGACCGGCCGCACCACGCTCAACGTCAAGATCGGCGACCAGGCGGCGCGCATGTCGGATCTGCTGGCCTTGCAGATCGCCAAGGAGGAGGGCAATCCCGGCGCCGTCATGTGCTCCTACAACCGCGTCAACGGCGTGTACGGCTGCGAGAGCGAGTATCTGCTGAACGAGGTGCTGAAGGGCGACTGGGGCTTCAAGGGCTGGGTCATGTCCGACTGGGGCGCGACCCACAGCACGATACCGGCCGCCAACGCCGGCCTGGACCAGCAATCCGGCATGCCCTTCGACCTCGCCGACTATTTCGGCCCGCCCCTGAAGGAGGCGGTGCAGAACGGCTGGGTGCCGCAGGCGCGGCTGGACGACATGGCGCGCCGCGTGCTGCACGCCATGTTCGAGCACGGCGTGGTGGACCACCCGGTGGCGGCGCCCGATCTGAAAACGCTGGACTCCGCGGCCAACGCCGCCGTGTCGCTGCGGGACGCGCAGGCCGGCATGGTGCTGCTGAAGAACCGCGGCAACGCCTTGCCGCTGAGTAAGTCCGCCAAGCGTATCGCGGTGATCGGCGGCTACGCGGACAGGGGCGTCATGGCCGGCGGCGGCTCCTCGCTGGTGTATCCCGCCGGCGGCAACGCCGCGCCGGAGCTGACGCCCAAGACCTGGCCCGGTCCGGTCATGATCTATCCCTCGCCGCCGCTGAAAGCCATCCAGAAACGCCTGCCCAAGGCGGTGGTGGCCTACAACGACGGCGCCGATCCCGCCGCCGCCGCCAAACTGGCGCGGGAAAGCGACGTGGTCCTGGTGTTCGCCACGCAGTGGACGGCGGAGGCGATGGACGTGCCCAACCTGTCGCTGCCCAACAAGCAGGACGAGCTGATCGCGGCGGTGGCGGCGGCCAACGACAGGACCGTCGTGGTGCTCGAAACCGGCGGTCCCGTGACCATGCCCTGGCTGCCCAAGGTGTCCGCCGTGCTCGAGGCGTGGTATCCGGGCAGCAATGGCGGCGAGGCGATCGCCGGCGTGCTGTTCGGCGAGGTCAATCCCTCCGGCCATTTGCCGGCGACGTTCCCGGCCTCCGAGTCGCAGCTGCCCCGTCCCGCGCTGGACGGCTATCCCGAGGTGGCCGACCGGCGCTTCGACGTCGATTACAGCGAGGGCGCCGCCGTCGGCTACAAATGGTTCGACCTGAAGGGGCTGAAGCCCTTGTTCCCCTTCGGCCACGGCTTGTCGTACACGGAATTCGCGCTGTCCGACCTGGCCGCCGGCGTCAAGGACGGCGTCCTGAGCGCGGCGTTCACGGTGAAAAACACGGGCAAGCTGGCGGGCAGGGAGGTGGCCCAGGTCTATGTGTCCCCCGTCGACACCCGGTGGGAGGCGCCCAGGCGCCTGGTCGGCTTCCAGAAGGTCGACCTGAAGCCGGGCGCCCGCGTCAAGTCCTCCGTCACCGTCGATCCCCGCCTGCTGGCGATGTACGACTCCGCCACCAAGACCTGGCGGGTCGCCAAGGGCGCCTACAAGGTCATCCTCGCCGCCGACGCGGCCGAGGCGGGCGGCGGCAAGGCCGCCAGCGCCGTGGTGCACCTGGAGGACGCCGTCTACGACGTGAACGGCAAGCCGCTGGGCGGCCAGGCACGCTAAGGCCGGAAAAGAGCGGGGCGCGCGCCGCGCGGGCGGCGCGTGTCCTGGGCGCTCCGCCTCGCTCCGATGGCCGCTGTGGCGAAAACGCGCCACCCTTTCCCCCCGGTCGCGGAGGCCGGATTGAACTGTTATGATGGCCGCGGCGCTCCCGGCCGCGGGATGCGCGGGACAGTTCAACCAATAGTAAACAATGCTAGAGTTCTACAAGAAGGCGCTACTCGCACTCCTACTCCTCATGGTCGCCGACGCGCTGCTCGCGGCTTTCCTCGTTTACCAGAGCTACCTGACACTCACCCTTTTGCCGGCGCACGAAAGCGACGTCCGCTGGCGCTACGTCCCCAGCACCGATATCGAGCAGAACGGAACCTCGACCATCCGCATCGAGGACGCCCAGCGGGATCACCTGCGTTTCGACTTCCAGCTGACGGACGCCGCGAGCTATCCCTTCGTGTCCGCGGCGTTGCAGCTGGACGATGGCAGGGGACGGCTGGTCCAGGCGGACTGGACGAACTACAACACCATCACTTTCGTCGCCAAGTGCGCGCCGGCCTCCAATGCGATGGTGTTCGCCCTCTCCATCTTCGACGAGAAGATTTCCAGGCTGGGGGAATTCGTCAGTTACAGGCCGCCCGGAACCTACTTTTCCTGCAACCAGCGCGGCGTGCCGATCAACCTGGACATCACGCGGCTCACCATACCCGATTGGTGGCTGCTCTCCAGGCAACTGGACTTGTCGCATCAAAGCTACAAGCTGGACAAGGTATCGAAGCTGGTGTTCGGATCGGGCCCGTCCAGTCCGCGCCACCTGCCTTCGCACCTGGAAATCAGCGAACTCAGGCTGCATGGCCGGGATTATGGCTATATCGTCTGGCTGGCGGTGATTCTTTTGGCGAGCTGGAGCGCTTTCGGCATCTGGTTTTTCCGAGCTTATTCCAGCGCGCTGATATCGAGCATGGATTCCAGGCTGAAAAAGGATTTGCCCCTGGTCGCATACCGGCAACTAACGCTGGAACCGTATAAGGACAAGGAAAAGGCGTCCATACTACGGTTTATCGCCACCAATTACACCGACGCCGAGCTGGACCTCGAGTCCGTCGTCACCGGGAGCGGCGCGAACCGGACCAAGGTCAACGAAGTGCTGAAAACGGAACTCGGCATGACTTTCACCAGCTACCTGAATAAGCTGCGCCTGACGGAAGCGGCCAGGTTGCTGTCCGAGAAAAGCGGCGCCGCGATCGCGGAAATCGCCTATTCCGTCGGCTATGGCAATGTTTCCTATTTCAACAAGCTGTTCAAGGAAGAATACGGCTGCACGCCGAAAGCCTTCCGCACCGCCACCCAGCAAGACAAACCCGCCGCCCAGTCCCCGTCCGAGCCGTCCGTCCCCCCTGTGGACGCACAGGCATAGCCGACTTGCACTAACTACAGGACTCATCGCAATTTCCGCAATTTGGTGGCCGGTCAGGCACGCTAAGCCGGACGGGCGGGGCACGCATCGACATGCCCCGCGGATCGCGGACGCCGGGGTGAACTGTTATGATGTCGGCGGGACCCTGCGGGAGGGGCGCGCGCGGAAACAGTTCAATTGACACTAAATAATGCAAGAGTTCTATAAGAAGGCGCTGTTCGCGCTTATTTTCCTCGTGGTCGCGGACGCGCTGCTCGCTTCCTTCTTCATGTATCAGAGCTATCCGACCCTGACCCTCCTGCCCGCGCGTGAGGGGGGCGTGCGCTGGCGCTACGTTAGCCGTACGGATATCGAACAGGGCGGAACGTCGACCATCCACATCCACGAGCCCGGCCGGGAACGGCTGCGTTTCGACTTTCATCTGACCGCCATCGCCCCTTATTCCTTTGTTACCGCCGAATTGATGCTGGAGGATGGGAAGGGACGGCCGGTCCAGGCGGACTTGTCGAAGTACAGCACCGTCACCTTCGTGGCCAAGTGCGCGCCGGCCGTCACTTCGATGGCGTTCGCCCTATCCGTATTCGAGGATAAAGTCTCCAAGCCTGGCGAATTCGCTTCATATAGGCAACCGGGCACCTACTTTTCCTGCAATGAGCATGGGGTGCCGGTCTCCCTGGCCATGACCCGGCTCATCACTCCCGAGTGGTGGCTGCTATCGAGGAAGCTCGACCTGTCGGACCAGGACTATAGGCTGGACAAGGTGTCGAAACTCGTGTTCGGATCGGGGGCCACCAGTCCCCGCTACGTCGCTTCCTACCTGGAAATCAGTGAACTCAGGCTGCACGGCCGGGATTATGGGTATATCGTCTGGCTGGCGGTGATTCTTTTGGCGAGCTGGAGCGCTTTCGGCATCTGGTTTTTCCGGGCTTATTCCAGCGCGCTGATATCGAGCCTGGATTCCAGGCTTAAAAAGGATTTGTCCCTGGCCGCATACCGGCAATTAACGCTGGAACCATATAAGGACAAGGAAAAAGCGTCTATACTACGGTTTATCGCCACCAATTACACCGACGCCGAGCTGAACCTTGAATCCGTCGTCACCGGCAGCGGCGCGAACCGGACCAAGGTCAATGAAGTGCTGAAAACGGAACTCGGCATGACTTTCACCAGCTACCTGAATAGGCTGCGGCTGACGGAAGCGGCCAGGTTGCTGTCCGAGAAAAGCGGCGCCGCGATCGCGGAAATCGCCTATTCCGTCGGTTATGGCAATGTTTCCTATTTCAACAAGCTGTTCAAGGAAGAATACGGCTGCACGCCGAAAGCCTTCCGCGCCGCCACCCAGCAAGGCAAACCCGCCGGCCAGTCCGCGGCCGAGCCGCCCGTCCCCCCTGTGGACGCACAGGCATAGCCGACTTGCACTATCTACAGGACTAATCGCAATTTCTGCAATTTGGTAGAAGTCCCCCTACCGGCGTTAGAGCCGCCACGGCCCAGGCAATAAGCTTGGGCTGTGAGTTACCTTTTGGTACTCCCTCCGCGCCGTCCTCACGGCGCATGAATAAAACAATAAAACTGCGGCGAAAACAACAGTAGAACAGCACGGCGGCGAGACGCTTGTGTTTCTAATGTTCGTTATATATAGTAAACAACAAGATTTGCAAGGCGAATCGCCACCTCTGGGCGTTAGCCAAAATGTTTTTATTATAAAAATATAGGAGGAGACTAATGAAGCCCTTCAATTCCATTGATGCGCTACATCGCGCGTCGGGATTTTCCTGGTATTCGATAAAATGAAGACCACGAAAACGCACCGCATTGCCTTATTGTTCAACGCCAACAAGATATTCGACCGCGATATTATTTCCGGCATCGCCGCCTATTTGGGGAGCACGCGCGCGGCCTGGGATTTATATTTGGAAGAGGACTTCCGCCTGCGCCTGGGCGACATCGAGCGCTGGCAGGGCGACGGCGTCATCGCCGATTTCGACGACCCGGCCGTGGCCGAGGCCCTGTCGCGCTGCAGCGTTCCCGTGGTGGCGGTGGGCGGTTCCTATGCCAGCGAGGAGGAGTATCCACGCGGCGTGCCCTATGTGGCGACCGACAATTTCAAGCTCACCAAGCTGGCCCACGACCACCTGATCGACGTCGGCCTGCATCGCTTCGCCATGTTCAGCCTGCCCAAGGCCAAGGAGAACCGCTGGGCGCAGGAGCGCGAAAACGCCTTCAGCGCCCTGATGCGGAGCAACGGCATGGAGCCCGAGATCTTCCGCGGCTGCGAGACCAGCGCCTCGTCCTGGGACGAGGCGGTGCAGGGCCAGATCGCCTGGCTGCGCAGCTTGCCGAAACCGGTGGGCATCATCGGCGTCACGGACGCGCGCGCGCGCCAGTTGCTGCAGGCCTGCATCATCGCCGGCATCGAGGTGCCGGAGCAGGTGGCGCTGATCGGCATCGACAACGACCCGCTGGTGCGTGTGCTCACCCGCATACCGCTCAGTTCCGTGATCCAGGGCGCGCAGGAGATGGGCCGCACCGCCGCCCACTTGCTGGAGCAGATGCTGCACGGCGTGCGCCTGCCCAACACCCGCATCCTGGTGCCGCCGGCGGGCATCAACGTGTTCGCCTCCAGCCAGCACCAGCCGGTCAAGCATCCGCAGGTGATGCGGGCCCGCCATTTCATCCGCCAGTACGCCTGCCAGGGCATCAAGACCCACCAGGTGGCCGAGCACGTGGGCGTGTCGCGCTCCTCGCTGGAAGCCTACTTCCGCCAGGAATTGGGCTGCAGCGTGCACGACGTGATCCTGCGCTTCAAGCTCGACGCGGCCAAGGCCGGCTTGGCGAGCGCCGAACGCACCATCGCCGACGTGGCGCTGGGCTGCGGCTTCACCTCCACGCAGTATATGCACCTGGTGTTCAAGCGCGAACTGGGGTGCACGCCGCGGGCCTACCGGGACCGCGCGCTCAGCGCCAGCGGGTCCGTCTAGGGCGCCCGCGTCCCGGGATTTACGACGAAGAAGGAAGTGCATGAAGATTTACAGATATACCGCGATGGCCGCCGCCATGTTCGCGGCGTCCGCCTATGCCGCGCCGCAGGTCGGCGTCACGATCGAGGCCGCCAAGCCGGGTCCGGTCATCAGCAAATACGTCTACGGCCAGTTCGCCGAGCACCTCGGCACCGGCATCTACGGCGGCCTTTGGGTGGGGCCGGATTCACGCATTCCCAACACCCGCGGCTGGCGCAACGACGTGGTCGGCGCGCTCAAGGAGCTGCGCGTGCCCGTGGTGCGCTGGCCGGGCGGCTGTTTCGCCGACCAGTACCACTGGCGCGACGGCATCGGCCCGCGGTCGGAGCGGCCGGTGCGCATCAACACCAACTGGGGCGGCGTGGACGAGGACAACGCCGTCGGCACGCACGAGTTCTTCGAGCTGGTCGAGCAGCTGGGCACGGACGCCTACGTCAACGGCAACCTGGGTTCGGGCAGCGTGCAGGAAATGGCCGAGTGGGTCGAGTACCTGACGGCCGGGGGCAAGTCCAGCCTGGCCGCGCTGCGCGCCCGCAACGGCCATCCGGCGCCGTTCAAGGTCGCCTTCTTCGGCGTCGGCAACGAGGGCTGGGGCTGCGGCGGCAACATGCGGGTCGAGCAGTACGCGGACGCCTACAACCGCTACGTCAGCTTCCTGCATCCCGCGCCGGGCAGCAACACGCAATTCATCGCCGCCGGCGGCCACGACGAGGACACCAGCTGGACCGATTACCTGAGTTCGAAGATCCAGGTGGGCCGCTTCGACGGGATCTCCTTCCACTATTACACCTCGCCCGGCGCCGACAAGAACGGCAAGTTCGGCGCGACCGGATTCGACGAGAGCCGCTGGATCTGGACGCTGAGCCAGACGCGGCGCATGGAGGGTTTCATCGCCAACAACGTCGCCAAGATGGACCAGCACGACAAGAAGAAGAAACTCGCCTTCGTGGTCGACGAATGGGGCACCTGGTACGAGCCCGAGGCGGGCAGCCCGCCGGGCTTCCTGGTGCAGCAGAACTCGCTGCGCGACGCCATGGTGGCCGCGCTCAACTTCAACATCTTCCACGCCCACGCCGACCGCGTGCGCATGACCAGCATCGCGCAGATGGTGAACGTGCTGCAGGCCATGATACGCACCGACGGCGACAAGATGGTGCTCACGCCGACCTATCACGCCTTCAAGATGTACGTGCCGTTCCAGGACGCGACCTCGGTGCCGGTCAAGCTCGAGAACAATCCGCAATACACGCTGGGCGAGGTTTCCATTCCGGCCGTGAGCGCCTCCGCGGCGCGCGGCAAGGATGGCAAGCTGTATCTGGCGCTGGTCAACACCAATCCCCGGGAAGGAGCGGAAATCGCCGTCGCGGTGGACGGCGCCAAGGCGAGCTCGGCTTCCGGCACGGTGCTGACCGCCGCCGCCATGGACGCGCACAACACCTACGCGGCGCCCGGCGTGGTCGCCCCGGCGCCGTACGAGGCGGCCGCCAGCGGCGGCAAGCTGGTCTTGAAACTGCCGGCGAAGTCCATCGTGGTGGTGGCGGTGCGGGAATGACGGTGTGAAGCCGTAGCCGCGGGGAAGGGCGGCCGGAGCCGCCCCCCTATCAGAACGCCGGCAGCGCGCGCCGGCCCTTGACGGTTGTTTGCAGCCTGGCGCCGGCCGCCGGGCGCATGCCCGCCGCCGCGGCCGGCTGCCCGCCGCCCACCCACAGGTAGGCCGGACCCGGCTCCACGCTGCGGTTGCCGGCCTGGTCCACCGTGCTCAGGGCCTTGGCGTCCAGCGCGAACGTCACCCGCCGCGTCTCGCCGGGCTTGAGCGAGACGCGGGTGAAGCCGGCGAGCGTGCTGTTCGGCGCGGCGTCGCCCTTGCGGGTGACGTACACCTGCACCACCTCGTCCCCCGCGCGCTGGCCCTCGTTCTTCACGTCCACGGCGAGGTTGACGCCGCTGCCCGCGCGGATCTCCCTGGGAATGGCCGCCGCCGGCGCGTAGCTGAAGCGCGTGTAGCTCAGCCCGTGGCCGAAGGGGTAGAGCGGCTCGCCCTTGAAGTACTTGTAGGTGCGTCCCTTCATGCCGTAGTCCTTGAACGGCGGCAGGTCCGCCTCGGACTTGTAGAAGGTGACGGGCAGCCGGCCCGCCGGGCTGAAGTCGCCCGCGATGAGCTCGGCCACCGCCTGGCCGCCTTCGCCGCCCGGATACCAGGCCTGGATGATGGCCGGCACCTTCTTGTCGGCCCAGTTCAGCGCCATGGCGCTGCCGCTCATGTTGACCAGCACCATCGGCCTGCCGAGCGCGCCCAGCCGCTCCAGCAGCGCCTCCTGGGGCACGGGCAGGTCGATGCTGGTGCGGTCCCCGCCGGCGAAGCCGGGCGCGCGCACCGTCATCTCCTCGCCCTCCAGCTGCCAGTTCAGGCCGCTGACGTAGACGATCAGGTCGGCCTTGCCGGCCGCCTCCAGCGCGGCCGAGTCGTCGAAGCTGGGCCGGGTCCATTGCAGCCGCTGGTCGCCGCCCCAGCCTTGCTGCACGGCCTCGACCTCGATCCGGTACACCTTGCCCGCCACCAGGCCGACCTCGGTTTTCGAGGTCGGCCAGGCGATGTCCCACAGGTCGGTGACCAGCTGGCCGTCGACGCGGATGCGGTAGCCGTGATCGCTCTTCAGCCGGAAATTGTGGGCGCCGCTCTCGGTGGCGCGCAGGTAGCCGCTCCAGCGCATCGAGCTCTTGCGTTCGGTGGCGTCCGGCCAGCCCCATTTGAACTCGGCCTTGGCGACGTTCTCGACCGCGGCCGGGGCGCCCTCGAGGCCGAGGTTGTCGAAGCGTTCGCGCTTCAGGCCGGGCTGGGCGCAGGCCGCGTCCAGGCACAGGTCGGCCGCCGGCACGTCCTGCAGCGGCGGCGCCACCCAGCCCGTGCCTTCGATGTGGGTCAACTCCGCCCGCGGGAAGCGGGCCCGGATGCCCTCCAGCACGGTGATGGGCCGCGACGGCGTGCCGTTGTAGTTGCCGACCAGCGCGTCGACGCTGTCCGCGTTCGGGCCGATCACGGCGATGCGCCGCGGCGCCTTGGCCAGCGGCAGCAGGCCGTCGTTCTTCAGCAGCACCAGCGACTGGCGCGCCGCCTCCAGGTTCAGGCTCCGGTGGGCCGGGGTGTCGTAATCCTTGGCGCTGATCTCCTTGAAGGGCCGCTGCGCGGGGGACTCCAGCAGCCCCAGGCGGATGCGCGCCTCGAGCAGGCGCAGCACGGCGCGGTCGACGTCGGCCTCGGCCACCAGGCCCTGCTGGACGGCGCGCACCGTGGTGGCGGGATCCGCGGTCGGGCTGCCGCCGAATTCGCAGAACACGTCGGTGCCCGCCTTCAGGGCCGCCGCCACCGCCTGCTCGGGCGTCCTGGTGTAGCGGTGCGCCCCCTCCGTGTGGATGTCGGCCACCGCCCCGCAGTCGGACACGATATGGCCCTGGAACTTCCAGGAACCGCGCAGGTAATCCTGGAGCAGGGCGGTGTTGGCGCAGGCCGGCACGCCGTCCACGGCGTTGTAGGCGCACATCACGGACAGCGCCTTGCCCTCGGTCACGGTGGCGTGGAAGGCCGGCAAATAGGTTTCGGTGAGGTCGCGCCGCGAGGGGTGGATGTCGTCCTTGTGGCGGTCCGCCTCGGGGCCGCTGTGCACGGCCAGGTGCTTGACCGTGGCCGAGACCTTGGGCGCGCCCGTGTCGCGGCCCTGCAGGCCTTGCACATAGGCCACGCCCATGCGCGAGGACAGGTGCGGGTCCTCGCCATAGGTCTCCTGGCCCCGGCCCCAGCGCGGGTCGCGGAAGATGTTCACGTTCGGCGACCAGACCGTGAGGCCGCGGTAGATGCTGGAGCCGCCGTCGGGCTCCACGGTCTCCAGGAACTTGGCGCGGAACTCGGTGCCCACCGTGTCCGCCACGCGGGCCACGAGCGGGCTGTTCCATGTGGCCGCCAGGCCGATGGTCTGCGGGAAGACGGTGGCGTTGCCGGCGCGGGCCACGCCGTGCAGGCCCTCGTTCCACCAGTTGTAGCGCGGAATGCCCAGGCGCGCGACGGCCGGCGAATCGTGTTGCAACTGGCCGGCCTTCTCTTCCAGGGTCATGCGCGCCACCAGCGCCCTGGCCCGTTCGCCGGGGGCGGTTTGGGCGAGGGCGGAACAGCATAGGGTCATGGCCACGGCCGCCGCGAGGACGGTCCTGGAATGATGGGGATGTTTCATCGGGGTGGTTTCCTCTGGGTACGGGGGGATCGGCGGATGGTATCACCGCCGATTCGCGCCGGCGACGGCGGAAACCACGCTTGTCATAAATTGTTTTCGGCATTGGTAATTTTAGTAATTCGGCGCCTTTTATCAAAATCACCGAGCCGCGGAACAATATCTCCCAAGTGCCATTTCCGCGACGCATGGGGCGGATTGGAGGTGCTAGCATCGCCTCGTTTTCCACCCCATTCCATGCCCATGATGAATCACCACCTTGCCGTAGACGCACCGGCGCGACACGCCGGAACCAAGCTCAAGAAACTCGCCCTCGCGTGGACGCTGGCGCTCACCGCGCTCGGCTCCGGCCACGCCGGCGCGCAGGGCGCCGAGATCCGTCCGGACTGGCCCGGCGCGGGCCAGCTGTTCGTCGGCACCAACTACCAGCCGGTGGACCGCAGCCGCGAACAGGTGGTGCAAGACATCGCGCTGATGAAGCAATCCGGCTTCAAGATCGTGCGCATGGGCGACCTGTCGTGGGACTATTTCGAGCCGTCCGAGGGCAAGTTCGAATTCGCCACCTTCGACTGGATCATGGACCAGATGCACGCCGCCGGCATCAAGGTCATCCTCGACATTCCCGGCCAGCCGGCGCCGCTGTGGCTGCACCACCGCTATCCCGGCGCCAACCTGGTCAGCCAGCAAGGCACGCGCCTGGACCCGGCCGAGCGCTACATGGACAACAACAGCGACCCCGACTACCGGCGCCTGGTGAAACGCCTGGCCGACACCCTCACCAAGCGCTACGCCAAGCATCCCGCGCTGCAGGTGATCGGCTACAACAACGAGATCGGCAACGGCTACCTGTCGTACTCGGAGGCCGACCGCAAGCGCTTCATCGTCTGGCTGCAAAAGAAATACGGCACCATCGCCGCGCTGAACAAGGCCTGGGCCACGCAGCGCTGGTCGCGCAAGATCAACGTGTGGGACGAGGTGCGCCTGCCCTACGCCGAGGGGCCCGGTCCGTTCGAGCGCCAGCTGGACCTGCGCCGCTACTGGTCCGACGTCAACATCGCCAACCTGAAGGACCTGGACGCGATCCGCCGGAAAAACACGCCGGACAAGCCGGCCATCTCCAACCTGTGGGACAGCGCCGGACGCAAGGGCTTCGACTACCTGTCGACCTACCGCGAGTACGCCAACTACGGCGCCATGGGCTTCTACCCAGGCGCGCCGGTCAGCTCCGGCTACGAGGCGCTGATGATGAAGGCCGGCATGTCGACGCCGATCTGGTTCAACGAGTTCACCGCCGGCGGCCCGGGCTACTACGGCACCAAGGGGCGCTCGCGCATGTGGGCCCATTTCGGCCTGCTGCTGGGCTCGCAGGCGGTGCTGGCGTGGACCTACAACAGCCACCTGGGCGGCGAGGAGCAGGCCCTGTTCGGCCTGCTCGACCATGACGACCGGCCGTCCTGGAAGCTGGGCGAGTTCGCCACCATCGCGGCCGACTTCGCCAAGCTGGAAAAGCTGGGCTTCCCGCGCATGACCCAGCCGAAAGTGGCCTTCGCCTATTCGTTCGACAACATGCAGGCCACCAACCCGGTCGGACCGCAGGCGACCAACACCGTGCGCCAGTACCTCGCCACGCCCTACCTGGTGCAGGCGCACAACGCCTTCGAGCCGCTGTTCAAGGACAACATCGACGCCGCCGTCATCAACATCGCGCACGAGGACCTGAGCCGCTACAAGCTGCTGGTGGTGCCGGGCATGTACCTGATCGACAAGGCCGGCACCGAGGCGATCCGCAAGTTCGTCGCCGACGGCGGCACCGTCATCATGACCGCCGTGTCGGCCAAGGTGGACGGCCACAACCAGTGGCACGCCACGCCCCTGCCGGGCGGCCTGACCGACGTCTTCGGGCTGCGCACCAACGAGTTCTACAACGGCGGCACCCTGGTCACCAAGATCGGCGGCGAGGAAGTGAAGGGCTCGAACGGCCACTACGAGGTGCTGGAGCCGTCCACCGCGGAGACGCTGGCGCGCTTCTCGAACGTGGACGGCGCGCCGCCGTCCATCACCGTCAACAACTACGGCAAGGGCCGCGCGATCTACGTCGCCACGCCGGCGCAGCCGGAGATCATGCGCCCGCTGTACCGCCAGCTGTACGCCAGCCTGGGCATCTCGCCTGGACCGAAGACGCCGGACGGCGTGTACGCGCGCGCCGTCGAGGGCCGGGTGCTGTACGTGAACACCACCGGCGAGCCCAAGGACGTCGCCATCGACGGCGCCATGACCGGTGTGCTCTCGGGCAAACAATATTCAGGCACGCTGCGGCTCGAGCCGCTGGGCGTCGACCTGCTGGCCAAATGAGGAGGACGCCATGAAAGCAAACCCATCGATTTCCCTCGCTTCGGCGCTGGCGCTGGCGTTGTTGAGCGGCGGCGCGGCCGCCGCCGAAGTCCATCCCCTACGCCACCGGCCACGTCGTCGCCGAGGGCGACACGCCGGCCGTCATCGCCGAAAAGGCCGCGAAGGTCTTGCCGCGCCCCAACCAGAGCGCCTGGATGCGGCTCGAGCGCACCTTCTTCCTGCACTACGGCGTCAACACCGCCAACGAGGTGGAGTGGGGCAGCGGGCGCGAAACGCCGGCCATGTTCAACCCCAGCGCGCTGGACGCGAAGCAGTGGCTGCGCGCGGTCAAGCAGTTCGACGGCAAGATGCTGGTGCTGGTGGCCAAGCACCACGACGGCTTTTCGATGTGGCCGAGCCGCTACACCGGCCATTCGTCCGCCGCCAGCCCCTGGCGCGGCGGCAAGGGCGACCTGGTGCGCGAGGTGGCCGACGCCGCGCGCGCGTCCGGCGTCAAGCTGGGCATCTACCTGTCGCCGGCCGACCTGTACCAGCTCAAAACCAATCCGACCAACCCGGCCGGCTACTACGGCAACGGCAGCCCCAAGCTGAAGTCGACCATCCCCACCGATCCGGCCAGCTTCAAGAGCGACCCGTCGAAGGGCCGCGCGCCGACCCCGGGATTCAAGACCTTTTCCTACGAGGTGAACGACTACAACCGCTACTTCCTCAACCAGCTGTATGAATTGCTGACGCAATACGGCCCGGTGCACGAGGTGTGGTTCGACGGCGCCAACCCCGACCCCAGCGTGCCCGAGACCTACGACTACACGGCCTGGTACGACCTGATCCGCAAGCTGCAGCCGGACGCCGTCATCATGGGCAAGGGGCCGGACGTGCGCTGGGTCGGCACCGAAAGCGGCTACGGCCGCACCACCGAGTGGAGCGTGGTGCCGCTGCCGACCGCGCCCGAGCGCTTCCAGTGGCCGGACATGCACGGCGACCTGGGCGGGCGCGAACTGCTCAAGCCGGGATCGCACCTGACCTGGTACCCGGCCGAGACCAACGTGACCATGCTGGCCAACGGCCAGTGGTTCTGGGCCCGCGACAAGCGCCCGCGCCCGGTGACGCAGCTGGTGGACATCTATTATTCGTCGATCGGCCGCAACGGCAACCTGATCCTGAACCTGTCGCCCGACAGCCGCGGCCTGGTGCCGGACGACCAGATGACGGCGCTGGGCCAGATGGCCGAGATCGTGAAGAGCACCTTCGGCCGCAACCTGGCGGCCGGCGCCAGGGTCACGGCCGACCACGCCGCGCCCAGGCGCGCCGCGGCGGCCACGCTGGACGGCAGCCTCGACAGCTGGTGGGAAGCGGCGCCGGGCCGCCATGGCGGCGCGCTGACACTGACCATGCCCAAGCCGGTCAGCTTCGACGTGGTGTCGCTGCAGGAGGCCGTGGACCGCCGCGGCCAGCGCATCGAATCGTTCGCGCTGGAGACCTGGAACGGCGCCGACTGGGTGGCGGCCGAGCACATCGCCTCGGACACGCTGACCACCGTCGGCCACCGCCGCCTGGTGCGCCTGCGCGCGCCCGTGACCACCGACCGCGTGCGCGTGCGCATCACCGGCGCGCGCCTGGAACCGTCGCTGGCCGAGATCGGCCTGTACAAGCAGTCGGTGGACCTGCTGCCGCCGGCCATCGCCGACCGCGACGCCGAGGGCAGGGTGGGCATCAGCCACCCCGGCGGCGGCACCATTGTCTACACCACCGACGGCTCCGAGCCCACCGCCAAGTCGCCGGTGTACGGCGCGCCGCTGGCGCTGGCGGCCAGCGGCGTGGTCAAGGCCGCGCGGCTGCTGCCCGGCGGGCGCCTCGGCGTCATGGGCCGGCGCGACTTCATCGGCCTGTCGCCGCGCGGCTGGAAGGTGGTGGCGGTGGACAGCGAGGAAGCGGGGCAGGGCGGCGCCTCGGCCATCGACGGCGATCCGGCCACCCACTGGAACACGCGCTGGGAGTCGGAACGCCCGAAAACGCCGCACGCCATCACGGTCGACATGGGCCGGGCGCGGCGCATCGGCGGCCTGGTCTACCTGCCGCGGCAGGACGGCCAGCTCAACGGCACGGTCGAGAACTACCGCTTCGAGACCAGCGCGGACGGCGTGCACTGGGGCACCGCCGTCGAGCGCGGCACCTTCGCCAACATCCGCAACAACCCGGACTGGCAGCAGGCGCGCTTCACCCCGGTGGACGCCCGCTATTTCCGCTTCACCGCGCTGGACGACGTCTGGCGCAACGGCTCGACCAACGCCGCGGAGCTGTCCGTGATCCCGGCCGGATCCGATTGACCGGTGGCCCATTCCACGCCGACTTAAGACGACTTCATCCATGAATGTGATCCTCCAAGGGGGCGCCGCGCGCGCCGCCCTGCGCCGCCTCGCGGCGGTATTCCTCGTGGCGCTCGCCGCGCTGGGCTGCGGCCACGCCGCCGCCGGCGAGCGCCTGTCGCTGGACGCCGGCCGGCGCTTCCTGCAGGGCGACGTGCCGCTGCCCTCCATCACCACCGACGGCGTGCACGCCAACCCGGCCATGAAGGACGGCCGCTGGACGCTGCCGGTGGCGAAGGGGCCGGCGTGGCGCACGCTGACCGTGCCGCTGGAGGCGCGGCAGGACCAGCCTTCCGGCCTCGTCGGCCCGGTGCTGGTTGAGGCGGGCGCGCCATGAGGGCGGCGCTGATCCTGATCGCGCTGGCGGGCGCCGTGGTCGCCCCGTGCGGCGTGGCGGCCGCCGAGACCGTCGCCCGCCACGCCGCAGTCGCCGGCGATGCCTCCGGCGCCGGCAAAGTCGCCGTCCGCGACGGCAAGTCGCTGGCGGCGGCGCTGCGGCGCGCGCGCGCCGACCGGCGCATCCGGCATATCGAGCTGGCCGCCGGCACCTACGAGCTGGCGGCGCCGCTGCTCATCGACGAACGCCTGTCTGGCGGCGCCGGCGCGCCCTTCGTGCTGTCGGCCGCGCCGGGCGCGCGGCCCGTGCTGAGCGGCGCGACGCGCCTGCCCGCGCTGCGATGGCAGCCCTGGCGGGACGGCGTCTGGCGCGCCCGCTACGCCGGCCCGGCGTTCCAGCGGATGTGGCTGGGACAGCGGGCCCTGGTGCGCGCCCGCTATCCCAACGTCGACCCGGCGCAGGCCGGCTTCGGCGGCGCGGCCGACGCCACCTCGCCCGAACGCGTGGCGCGCTGGAGCGACCCGGCCGGCGCCGTGCTGCACGCGCTGCACGGCAACCAGTGGGGCGGCGTGCAAGTGCCGATACTGGGCAAGAACGCCGACGGCGGCCTGGCCTACGGCGCCCAGACCGGCAACAACCGCATCATGCCGCCCAGCGAGCGCGACCGCTACGTCGAGAACGTGTTCGAGGAGTTGGACGCGCCCGGCGAATGGTTCGACGACCGCAAGCGGGGCTGGCTCTACTTCAAGCCGCTGGCCGCGGCGCGGCCGCCGGCCACGGGCTTCCGGGCCGGCGCGCACGAGGCGCTGATCCGCGTCGAGGGCGGCAAGGCCGAGGTGCGCCACGTGCGCGTCCGCGGCCTGCGCTTCCAGGACACCGAACCGACCTTCCTGAAGGCGGTCGAGCCGCTGCTGCGCTCGGACTGGAAGTTTTACCGCGCCGGCGCGGTGACGATAGAAAACGCGCGCGACGTGCGCGTCGAGGACGGCGATTTCACCGAACTGGGCGGCCACGCCATCGTGGTCAGCGGCCGCGCGCGGGAAGTGCGGCTGAGCGGCAACCACATCCACGACATCGGCGGCACGGCGCTGGCCTTCGTCGGCCGTCCGGCGGCGGTGCGTTCGCCGCTGTTCGAATACCAGGAACGGCTCGACGTGGCCGCGCTGGATCCGGTCCCCGGCCCGCGGAGCGACGACTATCCCCGGGATTCGGCGGCGGTGGACAACCTGATCCACGACATCGGCCGGATCGACCGCCAGGCGACCGGGGTGCAGATCGCGATGGCGGCGCGCATCACGGTCGACCACAATTCCATCTACCGGGTGCCGCGCGCCGGCATCAACATCGGCGACGGCACTTGGGGCGGGCACCGCATCACCCACAACGACGTGTTCGACACGGTGCGCGAGACGGGCGACCACGGCGCCTTCAACAGCTGGGGCCGCGACCGCTACTGGCATCCGGACCGCAAGGAGATGGAGCGCCGGGTGGCGGCCGATCCCAAGCTGCCGCTGCTGGACGCGATCGAACCCATCCTCATGCGGCGCAACCGCTTCCGCAGCGACCACGGCTGGGACATCGACCTGGACGACGGCGCCTCGAACTACGTGATCGAGGAAAACCTGATGCTGGCGGGCGGCCTGAAGCTGCGCGAGGGCTTCGCCCGCGTGGTGCGCAACAACATCATGGTCAACGGCACCTTCCACCCGCACGTGTGGTTCGACGACAGCGGCGACGTGTTCGAGTCCAACCTCGTGATGGCGCCGTACCAGCCGATCGAGATTCCCCGCTGGGGCCGCAGTGTGGACCGCAACCTGTTCGTCGGCGGCGGCCTGGCCGAGGCCAGGGCGCGCGGCACCGACGCCGGCTCGGCCGAGGGCGACCCCGGCTTCGCCGCGCCCGCCAAGGGCGACTACACGGTCACCAACGCGGCGCTGGCCCGGCGCGTCGGCTTCGTCAACTTTCCGATGGACGACTTCGGTGTGCGCCCCGCGCGCCTGAAGGCGCTGGCCGCCGCGCCGGACTTCCCGGCGCCGTCCGCCGGCGGACCCGGCGCGCCGCGGCAGGCCGCCGGCACGCTGGCGGGCTTGCTGCTCAAACCGGTCGAAACGCTGGGCGAGCAATCGGCCGCCGGGCTGGCGTCGGCGTCCGGCCTGTGGGTGCTGGAGGTGGAGGCGGGCGGGCCCGGCCAGGCGGCCGGATTGCTGCCGCGCGACGTCATCGTCGGCGCCGGACGGGACACGCCGGGATCGTTCCGGCCGATCGCCGACCTCGCCTCCTTGCGCGCGCTGCTGGCGGCGGGCCGCGAGCTGGACCTGGTGGTGGTGCGCGCGCAGGCCAGGATCGCGGTCCGGTGGCCGCGCGCGGGCGGCGCCGGCGTCGAACGATGAGTTTTCAGTGGCTTCAACGACGGCTGGCCGTTGAAGCCGCGAACCCCGGCGCACCGCCGGGGGGGCGTGACGAGTCCGGCTTGATACACCTATAACGGAGATTACATGGACTTAAAGAAAAGCGTGTTGCTGATCATGGCCGCACTGGGCGCGCCGGCATGGGCGCAGACCTGCCAACCCAGCGCCACCACCCCTTACTTCAACCTCAACGGCACCACCGCATGGGTGGTGAAGTCCTCGGCCACCGTGAACACGGGCACCACCGTCGCGCTCGGGCCGCAGCCGTTCTCCGGCAGCTGGTCGTGGGCCGGCTGCGGCACCTCGGGTTCGTCCCGCGAGCAGACCATCAAGCTCACCAACACCGGCACCACCGCCACCACCTGCACGGCCACCGCCACCTTCACCAACAGCTGCGGCGCCCAGACCACCCAGCAGTACAACTTCACCATCTGGCCGGCGATGGCCGCCAACGCCGGCAAGTTCATCGTGGTCGACCAGTTCGGCTACCCGACCGACTCGAAGAAGGTGGCGGTGCTGCGCAGGCCCATGGTTGGCTACGACGCCAACGGCGAAACCTTCTGGCCCCAACAGCTCAGAGTGGTGAACTCGGCCACGGGCGCCACCGTGAAAGAGCCATGGTGGCCCACGGATTGGAATGGCGGGGCGACCGACCCGGTGTCGGGCGACAAGGTGTGGTGGTACGACTTCAGCGACCTCAAGACCCCGGGCACCTATGAGATCGTCGACAGCGGCGGCCAGCGGTCGGCGCGCTTCGAGATCGGCGACAACGTCTACCGCAACGTGCTGATCCAGGCCGTCAAGATGTTCTATTACCAGCGCGCAGGCCAAGCCAAGAGCGCGTCCCAGGTCGGCTTCCCCTGGGCCGACGGCGCCAGCCACCTGGGTGCCGGGCAAGACCCGCAGGCGCGGCGTTTCCTCGACAAGAACAACGCCAGCACCGCGCGCGACCTGCGCGGCGGCTGGTTCGACGCCGGCGACTATAACAAGTACACCCCCTGGGCGGCCGGCTACACCCAGGACTTGATGGACATCTACCGCGAGAACCCGACGGTCTTCACCGACGACTTCGGCATCGCCGAGTCGTACAACGGCATTCCGGACATCCTCGACGAAGCGAAGTGGGGCCTGGACTGGCTCAAGCGCATGCAGAACAGCAACGGCTCGGTGCTGTCGATCGAGGGCATCGGGGGCGCCACGCCGCCGTCGTCCGACACCGCCCCCAGCTACTACGGCGACGCCAGCACCAACGCCACGCTGGCGGCGGCCGGGGCCTTTGCCTCGGGCGCCAAGGCCTTGGGCGCCCTGAACAACCCGGCGCTGAACACCTATGCGGCGGACCTGCTGGTGCGCGCCAAGAATGCCTGGAACTGGGCGCTGGCCAACCCCAACGTGCTGTTCTATAACAACAGCGCGGCGCACGGGACCGAGGGCCTGGGCGCCGGCCAGCAGGAAGGTAGCGACGGCGATCGCGAGGAGGGGCGCCTGAACGCGGCCATCAAGCTGTACGCCGCCACCGGGGAGACCATCTACCGCGACTATGTCGATGCGAACTACACCAAGTCAAACCTGATGCAAAACTGGAACCTGTCGGGGTTCAGCGCCGGCCCGGCACGCACCCTGCTGTACTACACCTCGCTGCCCGGCGCGACCCAAACCGTGGCCAGCGCGATCCGCGCGCGCTACCTCGACCTGATGGAACGGACCGAATGGTACGACGGTTGGGCCAGGATCGATCAGCAGGCCGACCCGTACCGCGCTTTCATTGGCGGCTACAAATGGTCCAGCAATGCCGTCAAGGCCCATATGGGCACGCTGTACACGTCGGAAGGCTACTACGGCATCAGCCACCATACGCCCGACCAGGTGTCCAACGCCGCGCTGGACTACGTGCACTACCTGCACGGCGTGAACCCGTTTGGCAAGGTCTATCTCAGCAACATGAAAAGCTTCGGGGCCGAGAATTCGGTGAACCAGATCTGGCACGGCTGGTTCAACAACGGCAGCCCGTGGGACGACGCCCAGAACTCGCTCTACGGCCCTGCGCCGGGGTACCTGGTCGGCGGCCCGGCCGGCGGCGATTACAGCTGGGCCGAAGGCTGCCTCGCCAATAATGATTGCCCGGGCGCGACCAGGCCGGTGCCTCCTTTGGACCAACCGCCGATGAAGACCTACAAGGACTTCAACGACGGCTGGCCGTATAACACGTGGTCGATCAGCGAGCCGTCCAATGGCTACCAGTTGGCCTACATCCGGCTGCTGGCCCGCTTCGTGAAGTAAGACCCATGCGGACCGGGCGCCGGATTCGGCGTCCGGTCCCCTGGGAAATTTAAGCAAGTGCATATGAAAGGAATAATGATGAGGGGACATACAATGGGATTCCGGGTGTCGGCCATCGGCCTCGCCTGTGGCGCACTGCTGACCGCCTGCGGCGGCGGCGGTGGCGGCGACGGCGGCGGGGCGGTGCAGGCCATCACGTTCAACTTCCCGGGCGGGCCGGCGGTGGCCGTCCCGCCCGAGGTCGCGACCACCAAGCTGGTGGCGACGGCGAGCTCCGGCGGGCCGGTGACGTTCACCTCGAACACGCCGGCGGTGTGCACCGTCAGCGGCAGCACGCTGTCGCTGCTGAAGGCGGGGGAGTGCTCGGTGACCGCCAGCCAGGCCGGCCACGACGGCTACGCGCCCACCTCGGAGCGGCAACTGTTCGTCATCCCCAAACGGCCGCAGAGCATCGTCTTCCGCAACCCGGGGGCGCAGCCGCTGGACGCCAAGCCCGTGCCGCTGGCCGCGACCTCCAGCGTGGGTCTGCCCCTCGCCTTCGAATCCGCCACGCCGGCGGTGTGCTCGGTCAGCGGGACCTCGCTGCTCAAGCTGGCCGACGGGATTTGCACCGTCGCCGTCAAGCAGGGCGGCACCGACATCTTCGCCGAGGCGAAGACGGTCAAGAACATTCCGATCGGCGCGGCGAAGGCGCCCGCGCTGACTTTCCTGAGCGGCTACAAGGACAGCTCGAACACCAAGGAGGGGGGCAAGGTCGAGGGGGCCGCCGGCGCCGGAATGAACGGCTGGTGGTGCAACGGCTGGTGCGAGACGGTGGTCGCCGCCGACGGCGGCAGCATCAGCTTCGCCCACACCATCAAGCTCAACCAGCCCAGCGACGGCAAGTGGATCGACGGTTACTGGGGGGCGTTCACCGTGTACGGCGCCGGCGTGCAGGAACTGTCGAAGCTGGGCGACACGGCCGGCGGCGTGCGGATCGACGCCCAGGCGGGGGTGAATTTCAACCTCTCGCAGAACGCCGAATGGTTCAGCGCGGGCAACCCCGGGATCAACGTCGAGCTGGTCATGGGCCACCTCGTCGTCAAGAAAAAATCGGACGGCTCGGACGACCTCTGCCACGTGAAGCTGAAATCGACGGTGACGCCGGCCAGCGCGGCCCCCACCAACTACAGCATCGCCCTCAAGGACTTCACGATCGGCGAATCGTGCGGCCTGGCCGATCTGAACATGTGGAACGAGATACAGGACTACGCGATCTCCGCGGTCGCGTTCGGCGCGGTGGCCTACAACCAGACGGTGTCGAGCACGGGGACGGCCAAGCCGAGCTACCCGACCAGGCTCACGCTGACCGGCCCCATCACCTTCCAATGACGGCGGACGACCATACACCGCCACCGCCACCGCCAGGCGCGGTGGGCAAGACAGGCATTTATAAGAGGAAAAAAACATGAGCAGCATGGGGACAACGATGAAGAGAAAACCATTCAAAATGACCGCGCTGGCGTTCGCGGCGGCGCAGCTCGCGCTGCTGTACAGCGGCGGCGCGCTGGCGCAGGCGGATGCGCCGGCGGCGGAACCGGTCGCCAAGGAGGGCGCGGCGGTCACCGTCGTCGTGACCGGCCAGCGCCGGCAGGTGGAAACCGCGCAGCGGCTCAAGCAGGAAGCCGAGCAGATCGTCGACTCGGTCGTGGCCGACGAGGCCGGCAAGCTGCCGGACAAGTCCATCACCGAGGTGTTGCAACGGGTGGTCGGGGTCACCATGGACCGCAACCGCTCGCGCACCGGCTCCACCCTGGCCGCCAACGGCCTGGGATTCGACGTGGAGGGGTCGGGCGTGCAGATCCGCGGCCTGTCCTGGGGCTCTTCCACGCTGAACGGACGCGAGAGCTTCTCGGCGGGCTGGCCCGGGCGCGAATTGAGCTGGGGCGACGTGCCGCCGGAACTGATGGCGGGCGTGGACGTGTACAAGAACCCCTCCGCCGAACTGGTCGAGGGCGGCATCAGCGGCCAGATCAATCTGCGCACGCGGTTGCCGTTCGACTCCAAGGGGCAGCACGGCGCCATTTCCGCCTCGAACAACTATGCCGTGCTCGGCAAGAAAAACTCGCCGGCCATCTCCGGCTTGTATTCGAACCGGTGGAGCACGGACCTGGGCGAGGTCGGCGTGCTGGTGGATTTATCCTACGGCAAGAGCACCAGCCGCTACGACTCGATCGACCAATCCGCCTACTACCCGCGGTCCAACCTGGTCGCCGGCAAGACGGTGTGGGTGCCGGTCAGCGCCTCCTGGGGCACCGGCACGGGCGAGTCCGAGCGCGCGGGCCTGTACGGGGCCTTGCAGTGGAAGAAGAACGGCAAGGAGTCGTCGCTGACCTACTTCGATTCCGCTTTCCGCTCGACCAGCACCGGCACCAATATATTCGCCGGCGGGGAAGATCCCTACCTGACCAGGTATGGCGACGCCCAATACGACAGCAACGGCGTCTTCCAATCGGGCGTCCTCAGCTATCCGATCGGTGGGCAAGGCGCGAACCAGTTCGCGGCCGGCGGCCTGAAAATGGGCACCACCCGGAACTACAACAGCGCGAAGGGACGGACCCGTGAGCTGGCCTGGAACCTCAAGGCGAAGATCGATGAGAGCTGGTCTTTCCAGACCGACCTGCAGTGGGTGCACGCCACCAACAGCGGGGAGGGCGGCATGCTCAACCTTGGCACCTTCGTGCCCAGCATGGGCGTGGACGTCGCCGGCTCGCGGCCCGTGTTCAGTTTCGACGAGAACTCCCGCAAATTCCTGACCAATGCCGGCAACTACTACTGGGACATCTCGCAGCCCGACACCAACAAGGCCGAGGCCGACCTGTACGCGTGGAAGACCGACGGCAGGTTCAACTTCGACCACCCGGTGCTGCGCGATGTGCGCTTCGGCGTGCGCCTGACGGAGCGCTCCTCGACGAAACACAAGAACAGCGGAACCGGCTGGAAATCCTACGCCGAGCCCTGGGCGGTGCAGCCCACCAAGGTGGCGGGGCAACTCCCCAACCCCGCCGATCTTGGCTGGCAGCGGAGCAACTACGGCTACCTGAGCGACCCGAGGTACGCGGCCCTCGGTTCGGTCGAACAATACGCCTTCCCCAACTTCTTCAACGGCAGGATGAGTTCGCCGCCGGCGATCGTGGTGCCGACCATGGCCATGGTGAAGGACAAGCCGGCCGCGTACCGTCAACTGTTGACGGCGCTTCGACTGAATTGCGAGGACGCCAACGCGATCAAGGGCACCACCAACGATTGCACCACGGTGGCCAACGACTGGCGGCCGGACGGCTTCGACGACAGCAATCCCAAGAACATCAGCGAGCATAGCGAAGGCACCCAGGCCATTTACGGCACCCTGCGCTTCGGCTTCGAGGACCTGAAGTTCCCGGTGGAAGGCAACGCGGGCGCGCGGGTGGTCAGGACCAACACGGTGGCGCACGGCTACACGGTGTTCAAGCCGACCTATGGCGAAACCACGCCGCCCAGCGTGCCCCGCTTCGGCGAGGTCGACGAGCCGCTCGATGTCAAGTCCAGCCACATCGACGTGATCCCCAGCCTGAACCTGAAGGTCAACCTGACGGACAAGCTGCAATCGCGGCTGGCGCTGTCGCGTGGCATTTACCGTCCCGGCTTCGACCAGCTGCAGGAGTACATCACGTTGAGCCAGAAGGTGACGATGGACTCCGCCGGCCAGAACGTCAGCATGGTCACCTACACCGGCAACAACGATGGCAACGCGCATCTGAAGCCGCTCAAGTCGAACAACGTCGACATCTCGCTGGAATGGTATCCGCGCAGCGGGCAGTCCCTGACCGCCGTGCTGTTCTACAAGAAGGTGAAGGACATCATCCTGTCCGAAACGTATACCAGGACCATCAAGGATCTGGCCGGCAACGAGCAGGACTTCCGGGTCACCGGGCCGGCGAACGCGGCCAAGCTCTGGCTGGCCGGCGTCGAACTGGCCGGTTCGACCTACCTGGACGGACTGCCCGGCCTGGCCGAGCGCCTGCCCGACTGGGCCAAGGGCTTCGGCGTTTCCGCGAACTACACCTACCTGGACGGCGAGCAGGAACTGTATCACCCCTTCAAGATGCCGTATTGCCCCGGCGGCGGCAGCTCGATCGCCGGCAATCTCTACGGATGCGACATCAACGGCCTGCCCTTCAAGGACTTGCCGGTGCCGTACATGTCGAAGAGCGCCTTCAACCTGGGCTTCATGTACGACCGCGGGCCGGTTTCGGCGCGCCTGGCCTATAGCTGGCGCTCGCGCACCTTGCTGGCGACGGGCGTGTACGGCGCGTCGGGCGACCGGGGCACCAGCGCCGATCCGGCGCGCATCGCCGCCAACGGCGGCGTCGCGCCGACCGACGTGGTGTGGGGACTGCCGGTCTGGCAGGAGGCCGTGGGCCAGTGGGACGCGGGCGTCAACTACCGGTTCAGCGACCACCTGTGGGGCAGCTTCAATGTCAGCAACCTGACCAATGTGGTGACGAAGCAAACCCACCAGCAGGCCCCCGGCGATATGGGCCGGGCCTGGTTCGATCCGGGCCGCAGCTTCCGGGTCTCGATGGGCTACAACTTCTGATCCACCAACGCCGCGCCGGCGCGAGCCGGCGCGGAATCGAAGCGAACCCTCGTCAGCGCAACGGCGTCAGCGGTTTTCCGTTGACGTCGTAGCTGGCGGCCTTCAGCCGCAGCACCACGCCGCTGGCCTTGTCGTCGGCGGCGCTGGCGGCCAGGATCACCTTGTAATCGCCCTCGGCCACGTTCCAGGTCTTGCTGGCCGAATCGAACACCGCCAGCAGCCGCGGGTCGACGGTGATGGAGGACTTGACGCTGGCGCCCGGTTTCAGGTCGACCTTCTGGAAGCCGGCCAGGCGCTTGGGCGCCTCCCACCGGGCGTCGACCGGCGCGACATACACTTGCGCCACCTCCTTGCCGGCCACCTTGCCCACGTTTTTGGCGGTGAACGACGCGTGCAGCACGCCGTCCTTCACGCCGGCCTCCAGGCCCGACAGGGCGAACTCCGTGTAGGACAAGCCGTGCCCGAACGGGAACAGGGGCTTGAGGCCTTTCAAATCGAACCATTTGTAGCCGACCGCCGCGCCTTCGTGATAGGTGACGTCGAAGCGCTGGTCCTGCACCTGCGGATAGCCGTCCAGCTTGGGCCGCGGCAATTGCGATTCGGACGCAGGGAAGGTCATGGGCAAATGGCCCGAGGGATTGACCTCGCCGAAGAGGATGGAGGCGATGGCCTCGTGGCCGCTGGTGCCCGGATACCAGGCCTCGAGCACGGCGGCGACGTTCGGCAGCCACGGCATGGTCACGGGACCGCCGGTTTCCAGCACCACCACGGTTTTCGGATTGGCCGCCGCCACGGCGGCGATCAGGCCGTCCTGCTTGTTGGGCAGCGACAGATCGGGCACGTCCATCGCCTCCGCCGTCCACTGGGTGGCGAACACCAGCACCACGTCGCTGTCGCGCGCCGCCTTCGCGGCGGCGGCCGGGTCGGTGCCGTCGTGATAGGCGATGGCCGCCTGGGGCAGGCGCTTCTGTATGGCTTTCAACGGCGACGACGGATAGTACATGACGGGCCCCGGCCACGATTTGGGTTCCAGGCCCGGCACCGCGTTGCCGCCGACGGGATAGACCAGCGAGGAGCCGCCGCCGGCCAGCACGCCCCGGTCCGCGTAGCCGCCGATGACCGTGATCTTTTTCACCGATTTGCCGAGCGGTAAAACGCGATCCGCGTTCTTCAGCAGCACCATGCCCTCCTGCGCGTCCTTTTGCGCCACGGCGGCGTTGGCCTTGAAGTCGATCGCGTCGGAGGAGGGCGCCACCGGGTGGTCGACCACGCCGTGCTCGAACATGGGATGCAGCACGCGGCGCGCCATGTCGTCCAGGCGCGACTGCGGCACCCAGCCGTTCTGCACGGCCTCCTTCAGCTGCGGGCCGAAGTAGTCGGACACGTCGAACGGCAGGCCGGACTGCTGGTCCAGCCCGGCGATGGCGGCCGGTATCGTGCTGTGGGTCGCGCCCCAGTCGGACATGACCCAGCCCTTGAAGCCCCAGTCCTTCTTCAAGACCTCGTTCAACAGATAGCTGTTCTCGCAGGCGTAGACGCCGTTGAGCTGGTTGTAGGAACACATGACGGAACCGGGGTTGCCGTCCTCGTTGGCGATCTGCAGCGCGAGCAGGTCCGACATCCGCGCGGCCTGGTCGTCGATCTTGACGTTGAGCGTGGTGCGGCCGGTCTCCTGGTCGTTCAGCGCGAAATGCTTCAGCGTGGAGACGATGCGGTTGGACTGGATGCCCTTGATCTGCGCGCCGACGATCTTGCCGGCCAGCAGGGGATCCTCGCCCGCGTATTCGAAGTTGCGGCCGTTGCGCGGCTCGCGCGCGAGGTTGACGCCGCCCGCCAGCATCACGTTGAAGCCGAAGGCGCGCGCCTCGGCGCCTATCATGGCGCCGCCCTCGTAGGCCGTTTTCAGGTCCCAGGTGGCGGCCGTGTTCAGGCCGGACGGCAGCGCGGTCGCCTGGCGCGCGTCGGGACCGGCCTGGCTGGCCACGCCCTGGCCGGCGTCGGTCTCCCACAGGTGCGGAATGCCCAGGCGCTCGACGCCGTAGACGAAGCCGGCCGATTGGGTGCGGACCTCGGCCGGGCGCTTGAATTTCTTCCAGTCGGCGTCGCCGCCCAGATAGCCCATGACGAGCTTCAGTTTCTCGTCCAGCGTCATCTCTTTCAGAACCAGGTCGGCGCGTTCGGCCGGGCCCAGTTTCACGTTCATCCAGGGGCGGGCGCCCGCTGGCGCGTGGGTGGCGGCGGTTTCGGCGACGGCGGCCGGCGGCATGCCCGAACAAAGGGCGAGGACGGCCGCGGCGATGCCGGCCTGGCGGATTTTTCTCTTGAATGGCATAGCGATACTCATGTGTGCGTGGAAAGGAAAGGCGGCCTATTTTGGGGTGCCGTCCCATGCGCGGCAATTATAAAAACCGCCAAGGGACCGTATGATTTGATGCAGGCGCCGCGCCCTTTGTGGCGTCGCGGCCACACGTGGCGGCGGCCCGCGGCCATGGCCCTCGCCCGCGTTGGGCGATTTAACTCGCCCCTTTGAGTTTTTTTGTAATTGCCCCTCCATGACGCCACTTGCAGAATGCCGTCACGGCCATGGCGGCGCTTCGCCCGGCCGCCATAAAACGGAGACCGAGCTCGTGAAACAATCCTTTTATTCCATGATGGCGGCCGCGTCCGTCCTGTTGCTGGCGGCGGGCTTTTCCGGCTGCAGCGGCGGCGCGGGCGGCGCGTCGTCCCCGGCGGCGACCACGCCGACACCGACACCAACCCCGACGCCGACAACGGCGGGCATGCGCGACATGAGCAGCACGGAGCTGGCGAAGCTGATGTCGCCCGGCATCAACCTGGGCAACACGCTGGAAGCGATACCCAACGAAACCGCGTGGGGCAACCCGGTGCCGACGCAGGCGCTGATGAACGCCTACAAGGCGGCCGGCTTCAAGACGGTGCGCATCCCGATCGCGTGGAGCCAGTACGCCGACGCCAACAACAACATCAGCGCCACGTGGCTGGCCCACGTGCGCCAGGTGGTCGACTACGCCCACAACGCCGGCCTGTACACCATGATCAACATCCACTGGGACGGCGGGTGGATGAACCATCCCACCTACGACAAGCAGGCGGCGATCAACGCCAAGCTGGCCAAGTTCTGGACGCAGATCGCCAACACCTTCAAGAACGACGACGACACCTTGCTGTTCGCGGGCAGCAACGAGGTCGGCCAGGAGAACTTCTACGGCACGCCGAGCGCCGAATGGACCAGCGTGCAAAACAGCTTCAACCAGACCTTCGTGGATGCGGTGCGCGCGACCGGCGGCAACAACGCGGTGCGCCACCTGGTGGTGCAGGGCTACAACACCAACATCGACATCACGGTCGCGACCAATACCGTGCCCAAGGACACGGTCGCCAACCGGCTGTTCATGGAAGTGCATTACTACGACCCCTTCCATTTCACGCTCGACGCCGACAGCAAGATCTGGCAATGGGGCGCGACCGCCACCGACCCGGCCGCCGTGGAGCCCTGGGCCAACGAGGCGTGGGCCGACGCCGCGTTCCAGAAAATGAAGACCGCCTTCGGCGACAAGGGCGTGCCGGTGATCCTGGGCGAGTACGGCGCCGGCATGAAGGCGGCGTACCCGGGCATGAACGCCTACCACAAGTTGTGGAACCAGTACATCACGCGCTCGGCTTTCCAGCGCGGCCTGGTGCCGGTGTACTGGGACACGGGCGGCATGATCGACCGCAAGACCGGCGCGCACCTGGACCCGGACGTGATCGAGATGATCGTCAAGGCGACCAAATGAGCGTCGTCGTTGGGCGATTTTGTTCGGAAAACTGGTGATTTTTAGAATTGTTGGCCCGGGGCGCGGCCGACAAAATGAAGGTGCTTGCAATGTGAAGGTTCGAAGTAATCCCCGCGGCGCGCGACGCGTCGGAGCGGGGTGGTGTTCGCGGCGCGGAAGCGGCCGCGAACTTGTGGAGGCGAAAGGGAGATGACTAAATTGAACAACATTAAAAGAACGGCGATCGCAATGGGTGTGGCGCAGTTGGCCTGGATGGCGAGCGGCGCCGCGCTGGCGCAGAGCGCGCCGGCCGCGAACACCGTGGTCGTGGTCGGCCAACGCGGCGCGCTGGAGTCGGCGGCGAAGATCAAGCAGCACGCCGACGAGATCGTCGATTCGGTGGTCGCCGACGACATCGGCAAGCTGCCCGACAAGTCGGTGACCGAGGTGCTGCAACGCATGCCCGGCGTGACCATCGACCGCACCCTGAACCGTGTCGACCCGCAACAGGGCGTGGGCGACGGCATCGCGCACTTCGCCGCCGAGGGCACCGGCGTGTCGATCCGCGGCCTGGGCGCGGGCCACGTGCGTTCGGAGTTCAACGGCCGCGACTCGTTCTCCGCCAACGGCGGCCGCTCGCTGAGCTTCGAGGACGTGCCGCCCGAGCTGATGGCCGGCGTGGACGTCTACAAGAACCCGTCCGCCGAGCAGATCGAGGGCGGCATCGGCGGCCTGGTGAACCTGCGCACCGCGCTGCCGTTCGACTCCAAGGGCCGCAAGTTCGCGTTCTCCACCGACATCCACGGCTCCTCGCTGCGCAAGACACACTCGCCACCGTCGGTTTCCGCGCTGTACTCGGACCGCTGGGAAACCGAGCTGGGCCAGTTCGGCGCGCTGATCGACTTGGCGCACTCCAAGGTCATGACCCGCAGCGACAGCCTGTCCATCAGCCCGTACTCATCGCGCGACGACCTGGTCGCCGGCGACCTGGACGCCAAGAAGCTGCGCTGGGTGACGCCGGGCGCCTCGTTCGGCTCCAACACCTTCGAACGCACGCGCGACGGCCTGTACGGCGCGCTGCAGTGGAAGAAGGGCCCGCTGGCGTCCCACCTGACCTACCTGCGCTCGAAGTACAAGATGCACTCCGGCGAGAACTCGCTGTTCGTGGGCACCAATCCGCGCAACCTGACCGTCGATCCCGGCGCGACGTGGGACGCCGAGGGCGCCCTGTTGACCGGCACGCTGCGAGATCCGACCAATAGCGGCCTGGGCTTCGGCACCGGCCTGGGCTTCGGCACCGGTTCGCGCGCCAGCGGCCGCGACTCCGACACGCGCGACCTGTCCTGGTCCGGATCGTGGCGGGCCGGCGACCAGTGGACCCTGAAGGCGGACCTGCAGCACGTGCGCGCCACCACCGAGGGCTACGACAACACCATCGGCCTGGGCGGCTGGGCGCCGAGCCAGACGGTGGACCTGCGCGGATCGATCCCGGCCTTCACCTTCGACAAGGCGGCCCGCGATTACCTGGCCGATCCGAAGAACTACTACTGGGGCTTCACCCAGGTGCACTACGACGTCGCCAAGGCGAACATGAACACGGCCCGCCTCGACGCCAAGTTCACCTTCGACGACCCGGTGCTCAACGACCTGCGCTTCGGCGTGCGCATGACCGAGCGCAGCTCGCTGACGCGCTCCACCCGCGACTCGGAGTGGACGCAGATCACGCAGGGCTGGGCGGTCGGCCCCAACTCGTGGCAACCGCTGGCCAAGTTCGCCGCGCTGAGCGACCCGCGTTTCGCCGGCGACGTCAACCTGCACCAGTTCGACAACTTCTTCGGCGGCACCGTGCCGATGCCGGCGCCGGTGGTCGTGCCCGACATGGCCTTGACCGGCTCGCTCGACAGCATCGCCAAGCTGCACACCTACTACACCATCCTGTGCCAGGAGGCCAACGCCACCGGCCGCACCAACGACTGCAGCTGGAAGCTGCCGCCGTTCGGCGACCAGAAGGGCCGCAACGAGCAGAAGGAACGCACCCAGGCCGCGTACGCCCAGCTGCGCTTCGGCTTCGACAAGCTGCGCTACCCGGTCGACGGCAACGTGGGCGTGCGTGTGGTGCGCTCGCATCCGGAGTCGGTCGGTTTCACCATGTTCGATCCACCGGACAAGCCGCTGATCCCCGGCGTGCCGGACATTCCGGAGTCGTTCGAGGAGCAGACCTTCGAGAACGTCTACACCAAGGCGTTGCCCAGCCTGAACCTGCGCATGAAGGTCGGCGACGAGGTGCAATTCCGCGTGGCGCTGTCGCGCGGCATGTCGCGGCCGGACTTCTACCAGTTGCAGGCCTTCACGTCGCTGAACATGGACATCAAGTCCCACACCCCTCCCGGCGAAGGCCAGAAGCCGGTGCTGGATTCGATCTCGTACGTCGGCAGCCTGCGCGGCAACACCAAGCTGCAGCCGGTCATGGCGAACAACATCGACTTGACGGCCGAGTACTACAGCCGCTCCACCTCGGCGTCGTTCGGCTTGTTCAGCAAGTACCTGAAGGGCGTCGTCATCGGACAGACCTCGGTGTACCAGCTCAACGACGTCACCGGCAAGCCCTACGACTTCCTGGTCACCGGTCCGGTGAACGGCATGGACGCCCGCGTCAGCGGCGCCGAGCTGTCGTTCCAGACGTATTTCGACAAGCTGCCGGGGCTGTGGTCCGGCATCGGCGTCTCGGGCAACTTCACCTACATCGACAGCAGCACCAGATACCGCAATCCGGTGAGCAGCGCCTGGTGCACGCCGAAGGACACCTTGACCGCCAACCTGGTGCGCGACCTGCAGGGCTGCGACACCGACGGCAAGGTGTTCGGCAACATGCCGCTGTCGGGCCTGTCGAAGACCTCCTACAACCTGGCGCTGTTGTACGACAAGGGCGCGCTGTCGATGCGGCTGGCCTATAGCTGGCGCGACAAGTACCTGCAGTCGACCAACGCGTACGGCACGGCGGGCAACGACGGCATCGACCGCAACCCGTCCAGCCCGAACTACGGCCAGCAGTACTCGGTCAACTACGGCCTGCCGACCTGGGGCGGCGCGTACGGCCAGGTCGACCTCGGCTTCCAGTACAAGATCACCGAGAACCTGCGTCTCGGCGGCCAGGTGGGCAACCTGACCAACCAGGTCTACAAGCAGTACATGCAGCAGGGCATAGGCATGAAGTTGCGCTCCGCCTTCTACACCGGACGTAGTTTCGGCGCGCAGTTGAACTACTCGTTCTAACCACCCGCCGGCCCTCCCGCGGCGCAAGCCGGCCGCGGGAGACCGGCAATCAACTCTTTACCATGAAAAAAACCACCAGCCCCCTTTGGGCAATGATGTGCATGATCGCCCTGACGGGGGCGCCCGTCGACAGCAGGGCCGCCGCGCCCATTCCCCATCTCGTCGAGAAGGACGGCCGCTACGCGCTGATCGTCGACGGCAAGCCCTTCACCATGCTCGGCGTGCAGGCGCACAACTCGAGCAACTATCCCGGCGCGCTGCCCGAGGTCTGGGCCGCCGTCAAGGACGCCCACGCCAACACGCTCGAGATCCCGGTGGCCTGGGAACAGATCGAGCCGGTCGAGGGCAAGTTCGATTTCAGCTACGTCGACACGCTCGTGGAGCAGGCGCGCCGCAACAAGGTGCGCCTGGTGCTGCTGTGGTTCGGCACCACGAAGAACACCAGCCCGGCCTACACGCCCGAGTGGGTCAAGTTCGACAACGCGCGCTTCCCGCGCATGATCGACAAGGACGGCAAGGTGGGTTATTGCCTGTCGCCGCACAGCGAGGAAACCCTGAAGGCGGACAAGCGCGCCTTCGTCGCCCTGATGGGCCACCTGAAGAAGATCGACGAGTCGCACCGCACCGTGATCATGGTGCAGGTTGAAAACGAGGCCGGCACCTACGGCAACCCGCGCGACTTCAGCCCCAAGGCCGAGGCGGCTTTCCGCCAGGCGGTGCCGCAAACGGTGCTGGCGCGCAAGAAGTCGCCGATTTCGGGCGCGGCCAGCGGCAACTGGTCCGAAGTCTACGGCGCCTATGGCGACGAGTACTTCCACGCCTACGCGATCGCCAGCTACATCGGCGAGATCGCCAAGGCCGGCCGCGCGGTCTACAACCTGCCCATGTACGTCAACGCGGCCCTGCGCGATCCGCTCGAGCCGATGGCGCCATGGAAGAACAACTTCGCCAGCGGCGGCCCCAGCCACGACGTGATCGACATCTACAAGGCGGCGGCGCCGGCCATCGACATCGCCGCGCCCGACCTCTACGCCTCGGAGTCCAGCCGCGTCTCGGCCAACCTGGAGCTGTTCCAGCGCCGCGACAACGCGCTGTTCGTGCCCGAGATGGGCAACTCGGCCATCTATTCGCGCTACGTGTACCAGATCCTGGGCCGCGGCGCGATCGGCGTGGCGCCGTTCGGCGTCGATTACGCCGACTACACCAACTATCCGCTGGGCTCCAAGCTGACGGACAAGACCATGGTCGAGCCCTTCGGCAAGATCTACGCGACCTTCCGTCCGATGGCGCAGCTGTGGGCGGGCTGGGCCCTGGAGGGCCGCACCGGCGGCATCGCCGAGAGCGACGCGCGCACGCCGCAGACGCTGTCGTTCAAGGACTGGAACGTCACGGTGTCCTTCCGCCAGTGGCAGCTGGGCGAGCAGCCCGAGAAGCCGGACATGAAGGATATCCCGCCCGGCACCGAAACGCCGTCGGGCGGCGTCGCGGTGGCGCAGATCGGCGACAACGAGTTCGTCGTGGTCGGGCAGCACGCCCGCGTCAAGATCGGCCCCACCGGCGCCAACGCCGGCAAGTCGACCCTGTACGCCCGCGTCGAGGAGGGCCGGTTCGACGAGTCCGGCAAATGGGTGATGACGCGCAACTGGAACGGCGACCAGGCCGACCACGGCCTCAATCTGACGGGCCGCCCGGCGGTCCTGAAGATCAGGATGGGCAGCTACTGATGTTGGCTTAGTCTTGCCGCGCGACCGGTTCCGGTCGCGCATGAACACCCCGCCTCCGGAACCGCCGCCCGCCCCAGGGCGGCGGCGGGGACACGGCATGCTGTAAAATGCGCCCGTGTCCCTTGTTATGATCGCCTATCCGGCGACTTCCGATTCCCATGGCCCGACCTCCCACCGTCTTCAAGCGTAGCGCCAACCTGCTGCTCGAGCATATCGCGATCAGTGTCTCCATCGGGGACCAGCTGCCCACGGAGCAGCAGATGGCCGAGCTCGGCGGGGGTAGCCGCACGGCGATACGCAGCGCGCTGGCCTATTTCCACACGCAGGGACTGATCAACGACCTGAAGGATCGCCGCCTGCTGCGCAAGCCCCTGCGCGGGGATTACTTCGACATCGCCGATTTGCAGTCCGGCTCGGACCGGGTCCGGGAAGTGCTGATGGAGCGCATCTACCACAGCGACCTGCCGCCGGGGGCCGAATTCTCGGAGGCGGAACTGGCGCGCGCGGCGGGGGTCAGCACGATCAGCGTGCGCGAGTTCATGATCGAATTTTCACGGTATGGATTGATCGAGAAGAAGCCGCATGGCGGCTGGCGCCTGTGCGCCTTCGACCGTTCGTTCGCGATGGAGGTGGCCGACGTGCGCCAGATGTTCGAATTCGCCGCCATCGAGCGCTTCGGCACGCTGCCGCCGGGGGACCCGGCCTACGCGGTGTTGAGGGAGTTGATCGAGCGGCACGAGCAGCTGGGGCCGGTCATGCCGGCGCGCCACAAGGATTTTCCGGCGCTGGACCGCGACTTCCACACCTTCCTGATCGGCCTGTTGAACAACCGTTTCGCGCGGGGATTTTACGACATCGTGTCGCTGGTGTTCCACTACCACTACCAGTGGGACAAGGGCTCGGAGATGGCGCGCAACCAGTACGCGGCGCACGAGCACCTGGAGATACTGCGCGCCTTGGCGCGGCGCGACATCCCGGGCGCGCTGGACGCGATGCGCGTCCATTTGAGTTCCGCCCGCAGCACGCTGCTGCAAGCGATCCGTATCAGGGAACTGGGGCACGCCGCCTAGGCGGCCCCGTCTTTCCTTCCTACCACCAGGCGCCGTAGATCGTCGCCAGCGCCACGCCGATGACGGCCGAGCCGAAGGCGAAGGCGCCGTCGACGCGGAACAGCGAGGTGTCGATATGCAGGTGCTTGGTCGCGCCGTCGCGCTTGGCCTCGGCCATCTTGCTGATCAGCACCATGCCGGCGATGACGAAGAAGAACACGATGAACATGCGGTCCAGGAAGGGGATCTCGGCCACGCCGGCCTCGGTCGCCTTGGCGAAGCCGATCGGCGCCAGGAAGGACAGGTCCACCAGCGATGGCAGGAACTTGAGCACGATGGAGCCGGCCAGGCCGCCGACGGTGGCGAACATGGCCGCGCCGGCGGTGGTTTTCTTCCAGAAGAAGCCCATCAGGAACATGGCCAGGATGCCGGGCGAGACGAAGCCGGTGTATTCCTGGATGTACTGGAAGCCGCCTTTCTTGTCGATGCCCAGCATCGGCGCGATCAGCACGGCCAGCGCCATGGACACCACCACGCTGAGGCGGCCGATCCACACCATGCGCTGTTCGTTGGCTTCCTTGTTGAAGTTCTTTTTGTACAGGTCGAGCGTGAAGATGGTGGCGATGCTGTTGGCCTTGCCGGCCAGCGACGCGACCACGGCGGCCGTCAGCGCGGCGAAGGCGATGCCCTTCAGGCCCGATGGCAGCAGGTTGAGCAGGACGGGATAGGCGCGGTCCGGATTGACTTCGCCGCCATGCTGCATGGCGGTGCCCAGCGCGCCGGACTGGTCCAGCACATACGCGGCAATGCCCGGCAGCACCACGATGACCGGCATCAGCAGTTTCAGGAAGGCCGCGAACAGCAGGCCCTTGCGCGCGGTGGGCAGGTCGGCGCCCAGGGCGCGCTGCGTGATGTACTGGTTGCAGCCCCAGTAGTTCAGGTTGACGATCCACATGCCGCCCAGCAGCACGGACAGGCCGGGCAGGTCCATGTAGTTCGGATTGTCGCGCTTGAGCACCATCTCGAAGTGGCCGCCCGCGCGCACGAACAGTTCGGAGAAGCCCGCCAGCGCGCCTTGCTTGCCCGCCAGCGTCGCCACCATGTCCAGCGCCAGCCAGGTCGTCACCAGGCCGCCGACGACCAGGCAGGTCACCTGCACCACGTCGGTGTAGCCGATCACCTTCATGCCGCCCAGCGTGATGATCGCGGCGAACACGGCCAGGAACAGCATGCACGGCAGCAGGGCGATGCCCGACAGGCTGCTGATCGCCAGCGCGCCCAGGTACAGGATGGAGGTCAGGTTGACCACCACGTACAGGCCGAGCCAGAACAGCGCCATGGTGGTGGCCACGGCCTTGCCGTAGCGCTGCTCGAGGAATTGCGGCATCGTGTAGATGCGGTTTTTCAGGTAGACCGGCATGAAGAACACGGCCACGATCACCAGCGTGGCGGCGGCCATCAGCTCATAGACGGCGATCGCCATGCCGATCTTGAAGCCGGAGCCGCTCATGCCGATGAACTGCTCGGCGGAGATGTTGGAGGCGATCAGCGAGGCGCCGATGGCCCACCAGGTGAGGGAGCCCTCGGCCAGGAAGTAGTCGTGCGAGGCCGAGCCGGACCCTTGTTGCTTGCGGCGGTAGACCCAGATGCCATAGCCGGACACCAGGATGAAATAGGTAAGGAAGACGATCACGTCGACGGTCGAGAATGTACTCATGGGTGCTCACGGTGAAGAGTTTGTATCTGGGCGGGCGACCCGGGGGCGCCCACCCGCTGCGCTCGCATTATTACCCAAGACCGCGCGCCGTAAACGCCCGGGCGCGCGGCTTGGGAAGAATCGTTCGCCGGGTTGGTGATTTTAGCAATCGGGCGCGCCGCGGGGGCGGCCCCGCGGCGGGGCCGCCTCGCGTTGCGTCAGAAGGCGTAACGCAGCGACACGCGGTAGCTGCGGCCCGGTTCGAACCAGGCGCGGCCCATGGTGCCGATGTGCTGCTGCTGCGTCTGCTTGATGACGGTGTCCGTCAGGTTGGTCGCCGACAGGTTGGCCGAGAGATTGTCGTTGAACTTGTAGTCGATGCCAAAGTCCAGCTGTCCCATCGCCTCCTGCCAGGTCGGCAAGCCCCAGCTCACGTCCTGCATGCCTTTGCGGGCGGGATCGGCGCTGGTGCCGTCGTCGCCCCTGGTGCCGTTCACCTGCACGCCTTGCAGGAATCGGCCGCGCCAGCTGTACGCCAGCCGCGCCGACAGCGGGCCCCTGTCGTACAGGAACGTCAAGTTGTAGGCGTTCTTGGACAGGTACATGATGGGCAACGAGGTGAACGGCAGCCCGTTGGTGTCGCAGCCATACAGGTTCAATGAGCTGTTGTTGAACGATCCGACGGCGGGGCAGTACTTCAGGTCGAACGGGTGGTCGAGCGTCTGCTTGCTCTTGATATAGGTGTAGTTCGCGGAAACGCCGAAGCCCTTGGCCCAGTCGGGCAGCAGCCCCTTGAGCGCAGGCACGTGATCCAGGTAGGTCTGGCCGGCGATTTCCGCGCCGCTCACCGAGCCGCTGGCGGCGTTGGTCGGCGCCGTGATCAGGAAGCTTTGCGGATTGCCGTCCAGGGAGTTGTAGCTGCGGGTGAAGGCCGACTGCAGGACGATGTCGCGCACCTGCTTGTGGAACAGGCCCAAGGTCAGCGACGAGCCGCTGCCCGGGTACCACTCGAGCGTCAGGTCATAGCTGTTGGCCCTGACCGGCTTGAGGTTGGCGTTGCCGTCGTCGCGGCCGCTGTAGCTGATGTTCTGTACGCCGCCACCCGAGGGGGCGTCCTTGATGTTCTGGCTCAGCACGATGTACTCGTTCAGCTGGTTGAAGCCCGGCCGGTACATCGATTGCGCGAACGCGAAGCGCGCTTGCACCTTGTCCGTCAGGTCCGTCTTCAAATTGAGGCTGGGCAGGACGTTGACGTAGGTGTGCTCGACGTTCAGCGGGTCGTCGATCTCGCCGAACAGCGGAATCTCCGGCCGCGGCGCGCTGCCGTAATTCGGCTTGAACACCGTGTGGCCGTGGGCCGTCGTCTGGGTGCGGACCACCCGCACACCGAGGTTGCCCTCGACGGGGAAACGCAACTCGTCGAAGCCGAAGCGCGTCGACACGTAGGCGGCCTGCGTCTTCTCCTGCTGGCGGCTGGTCCTGGACGGATCGCCATCGTAGGTCAGCGGTGTCCAGGCGCTACCTGCGGTCGAGCAGTCGTTGTTGCTGCCGAAGGCCGTATTGCCGTCCTGGCACAGCAGCTTGAGCGCCTGCGACGCCTGCTGGTAGGCGGCGGGATAATCCCTGGTGAACTCCATGGACGGCATGACCAGGGCCGGTACCTGGCCGACCTTGCCGTTGAAGAAGTTGGCGAAATCAGCCATGGTGGTGGACGTCAGGGCCGCGTAGCGCGGATCCTTCAGGTAGCCGAAGGTGGCGCGGCTCTGCCAGTTTTGGCCATCGGTCGAGTTGGGCAGCCGGCCCGGCACGGAAGTCTGCTTGACACTCCAGGGCTCGGCGAAGCTGAACCACTCGCTGCCGCCGGCCTTGACGCGGTTCGCGCTGCGGTCGGTCAGCCGCAGGCCGAAGCGCAGGTCCCGCAGCACCGGATCGTCGAACTTGTACTTGACGTCCGCTTTCCAGGCGTACAGGTCGCCGTTCGCCTTGTCCATGCCTGGCATCACATGGTCCAGGTAGTAGTTGCCCGGATTGGCCAGGAAATCGCGCGCCGCCTGGTTGAAGCCGATGTTCACCGGCGCGCGCGTGAGGTCGATGTCCATGCTGGGCACGTACGTGACCAGGGCCATGTTGCTGCCCATGCTACGGTTCGTCGAATGCACCCACTGCAGGTCGTTCTGCAGCGACCAGCGGTCGTTGATGGTCCACTTGGTGTTCCAGGCGATCTCCCGCGTCTGCGAGCGCCGTTCGTTGAATCCGGTGTTGGTGTTGAAGTTCAGGCCGCCGGCCGCGAAGTTGTTCGCCCCCAGGCCGCCGAAGGGATAGGTGTACGTGGCCGATTGCAACACGCCGTTGGCGTTGAACACGGGGTTGACGAGCTTGGACCTGTACGCGTTCTCCACCCCCGTGTACAGCGCGTACTCTTCGTTGCTATCCTTGTAGCCCGAGTGGAAATAGGTGAGGGACGACTCGACGTTATCCTTCTTCCACTGCAGCGCGCCGTACACGCCGGCGCGCTCCGTCTCGCCCGAATTGCTGCGCCACGAGGCGGACTTGGGCACCCAGACGGTCTGGCCGTCCACGATGTCGGTGCGCGGGAAATAGGCGTCCAACTGGATCGTGTCGTTGCGGGTGGTGCTGCGGTTGTAGGACAAATCCAGCAACGCGCCGACCTGCCCGATGGAGGTGTCCCAGCGCTTCGAGTACAGGCCCGACACGCCGGGCGATTTTTTGCTGCCCAGCACGTTGTAGTTGCCGTTCGCGGTGAGCGCGAATTTGCCGCTCTTGTAGTCGAAGGGCAGCGCGGTGCGCAAGTCCACCTGGCCGCTGACGCCGCCTTCGATCAGTTCGGCGGGCGGGTTCTTGTGGATGATCACCGCCGACATCAACTCCGGCGGCACGTCGCCCCAGCTCAACTCGCGGCCCCCGGCGGAGAACGCCTCGCGCCCGTTCAGCGTGGACGATCCCCACGACAGGCCGCGGATCGAGACGCCGGAGCCCTCGACGGAGAAGTGCTCGGGGTCGCCGCGCGAGCGGTTGCGGTCGATCATGACGCCCGAGACGCGCTGCAGCACCTCGGTGATCGACTTGTCGGGCAGCTTGCCGGCCTCCTCGGCGACCACCGCCTCGACGATCTCCTCCGAGTACTGCTTGATCTTGGTCGCCGATTGCATCGCCGCGCGCTGGCCGGTCACGACGATCGTCTGTGTCGTATCGGCGCCTTGCTCGGCCCCGCCCGCGCCGCCCGGCGCCTGGGCGGCCGTTTGCGCGTACGCCGCGCCGCCCCAGATCAGCGCCGCTTGCGCCACCGCGACGGACAGCGCCGTTCTCTTGATATGTCTCCGCATTTCTTACTCTCCTGTAGAAAGACTTCCCCACGGCCCGCCGCTCGCAGCGATGGCGTGGGAATGATGTGTTCGTGCTTATTGCAGGGTGATGCCGCCGCTCAGCGTGATCACCGTTGGGTACGTCGGGCTGGCGGCCGACGGGCTCAATACCGTGGTGTTGATCTGCGCGGCCTCGATCTTGACCTTCACGACCGGATAGCTGGCCAGCTCCTTGGCCGGGTTCAGGCCCGCCAGGTCGCAGGAGTCGCCGAACGCCGTGAAGCTAGCCAGCTGCAGCTCGTACTTCTGCACCGCCGCGCTCTTCGGCGTGAAGGTCGTGTTCAGGGCGACATTGCAGGCGCTGTTGTTGTTGGAAGGCTTGTTGGCGAAGTGGCCGAGCACCAGCGTGACCTTCATGTCCTTGCCCGCGCCGCTGAACCATTCGGCGTTTTGTCCCAGGTTGAACTTCAGCGTGGTCTGCTTGTCGACCTGCGGGCCGGTCATCGTGTTGCCGGTCGTGCTGATGCTGCCGACACCGGGCGCCAGGAATTCGAGACCGGCGTAGCCGCCGATCCAGCCGTCGTTGTTGACGTGCTTGGGGTCCTTGGTCTGGATCAGGTACTGGAAGCTGAGGCTGTCGCCGCCGGCGCCGACGGTGCTGGCGCACCAGTTCGGATCGCTGCACCACCAGCCGTCGATGTTGCTGCCGGCGAAGGTGCTAAGCGTGCCGCCTTCCTTGGTCGCCGTCGCCGACGCATAGCCGGACAACAAGGTCAGCACGGGCGGCGGGGCGTCGCCCACGGTGAACGCGACCATCACCGGCAGCGCCGGCGCGTAGTCGTTGTTGCCTTCCTGCGACGCGGTGATCGCGCACTGGCCCTTCGACACCAGCGTCAGCGCGGCGCCGCTGACCGTGCAGACCTCGGGCGTGATGGAGGCCAGGCTGACCGCCAGGCCCGAATCGGACGTGGCGGCCAGCGCGGACGGCTTGCCGTTGATCGCCTGGAAGCCGGGCGATTCGAAGGCGATGGCCTGGACGTGCTTGAGCACCTTGAACAGCTGTTGCGACGACGCGGACGCGTAGGTGGCGTCGCCGGTCTGGGTGGCCGTGACCGAACATTCGCCCGGTTTGACCGGCACCAGCTTGCCGTCGGCAACGGTGCACGTTTGCGGCGTGTTCGACGCGAAGGTGACGGGCAGTTCCGACGAGGCCGTCGCGACCAGCGCCGCGGGCGCGGTCGCCAGATAGCGCGCGCCCGGATACGGGAAGTCGACCGACTGGAATTTGCTTCCCGACGCGCCGCCGCCGTTGCCGCCGCCACCGCCACCGCCGCAGGCGCTCAGCAGCGTAATGCAGGCCAGACCGATGGCCGAAACCTGGAATCTCATCGCTTGTCTCCTCATGATTTTGTTCCTTTCTGATGCGTTTGTTTTACATTGCTTGCCGCCGGCCTCGCCGATGACAAGGGAAAATTTGCCGGATGGATGGCGTCCCGCTGCCGCCGCGCGCCGCCGGCCGGATGGGCTGCTTCTTCCGATTGATGAATCAGTGGATCGCCGACGATCACCGCGTGGGCGTGGGATGGGCCGAACCGAGGACACGGGACCTTGGGTGTCCCGATGGTTTTAGTGTGTGCATTTCTCTCCCGACTAGTTTTTATTGCATGGTCAGCGACTGTCACCGCCATGCTTTGAGGCCATTATGCTGACGGCGGATTCACGCGGCAATTGCGAAAAAAACCAACGCAACACATGAAATTCCGCACGGCGGGCGGGGGGGCGCGCGGCCTTGCGCGTCAAGGCTTGTCACTGGATCAGTTTGCGGTCGCGCAGCCATTCCTCGGCGCGCCGGGGCCAGTTCGACGCGGTGCCCTGGCCCGCGCGCATCGCCATGCCATGGCCGCCGCGTTCGAAGATCATCAATTCGGCCGGCACGCGGGCGCGGGTCAGGGCCTGGAAGAACAGGATGCTGTTGTCGGCCGGCACCAGGCCGTCGTCCTGCGAATGGATCAGCAGGGTCGGCGGCGTCGCCGCGCCGACTTGTTTGTCGAGCGACATCAACTCCACCAGCTCCGGCGGCGCCTCCGCGCCCAGCAGGGCTTGGCGCGAGCCCATGTGGGCGACCGGCGGCGACATCGAGATCACGGGATACATCAGCATCGCGAAGTCGGGGCGCGCGCTGACCGCGTCGAGGGCGTCGCCGCCGCGGCCGGACGGATGGTTGAACAGCGTGGCGGCGCTGGCCGCCAGGTGGCCGCCCGCCGAACTGCCCATGACGCCGATGCGGTCCGGCGCCACCCCGTATTTCCCTGCCTGCGAACGCACCAGACGGATGGCGTGCAACACGTCCTGCAAGGGCGCCGGATGGCCGTAGCCGGACAGCCGGTATTTGAGCACGAAGGCGGTGACGCCCAGGCTGGACAGCCATTGCGCGTACTGATGGCCCTCACGGGTGTAGGACAGGAATTCGTAGCCGCCGCCCGGACAAATGACGACCGCCGTGCCGGACTGGCGGTCGTAGGCCGCGGGATAGACCGCCAGCGTGGGCAGGCTGACGTTGCTGATGCGTTCATCGTCGAGGCGCTCCGGCCCGGACACCCGCTTCGCGCGCGGCCCGCCATCCGGCACGCCACCGGCCCACAGTGTCACAACGCTGCTCTGGGCGAGCGCGCCGGTCGCGGCGAGGAGCAGCGCGGCGAGAGTCCATGATTTCATTTTGCCTGTTTCCTTTTATCGTTTAAGCCCATCATCCAATCCCCGATCTTTGCAGACTCGCCATCGCGCCACAATTGCGAAAATCACTTGGCCACCGAACGATTTGCCGTAAGCGCCATGCGGGACCGCCGCGCGGCCATCGGCGCGGCTGATTTCGTTCGCGACGCCCGTCATTTTCACAATTGCGGCACGCGTCGCCGGCTCGCACAATTCAACGCCAGAACATGTGCGCGTGCTTCCAAATCCATTTGAAGACGAAGTGTTCTGGGCAGGCGCCGCCATAAAGCGTCCGGACGCGGGCCGGTTCGCCCGAAATTTAAAAAATAGCAATAGGGGGATATGATGATTTTGAAACCAATTTGTGCGCTGCTGTCCGCGGCGCTGTTGCTGGCGCCTTCCGCGCGGGCGGAAACCTATAAATGGGATTCCATGGCCATGGGCAGCGGCGGCTATGTGACGGGTGTGATTCCCAGTAAATCCGAACGCGGCATGTTCTATGCGCGCACCGACGTCGGCGGCGCCTATCGCTGGGACAAACACAATGAGCGCTGGGTGCCGCTGCTGGATTGGCTGTCCGAAGCGAACCTTGGCTATATGGGCGTGGAATCGATCGCGGTCGATCCCAAGAACGCCGCCAATATCTACTTGATGACCGGCACCCCGTATTTTAGTTTCGGCAAGAGCGCCATCCTGCGTTCCACCGATTATGGCCGCAGCTTCGACATCGTTGACGTCACGTCGCACTTCCAGGTCCACGGCAACGGCTGGGGACGCGGAAATGGCGAAAAGCTGCAGATCGACCCGGGCGACAGCCGCGTACTGTACGCCGGTTCCCGCGGCAACGGCCTGTTCAGGAGCACGGACGCCGGCGCGACCTGGACCCGCCTGGAGTCCCTGCCGGTGACGTCGACCGCGAATGGCAATGGCATCAGCTTCGTACTGCTCGATCCGACCAGCGTCGACGGCGGCCCCGCCCAGCGCATCTTCGTCGGCGTGTCGCGCCTGGATTCGGCCGGCCCCAACCTGTATTTCAGCTATGACGGCGGCGAAACCTTCGAGCCGGTGGAGGGCGGTCCGGCCGGCTTGATGCCGCAGCGCGCCGTGATGTCGCCGGACGGCCAGTTGTACCTCACCTACGCCAACGGCGCCGGTCCCGGCAAAACCGGTGACGGGGAGCCGATGGATCGCGGCCAGATCTGGGAATACGATGCCGCCGGCGGTAACTGGACCGACATTACCCCGGCCAGCATGATCGGCAGCTACGGCGGCTTCGGCGGCATCAGCATCGACCCGGCCGATCCCCGGCATCTGGTGGCGTCCACCATTAACACCTGGAAACCGCAGGCCGGCCAATGGGGCGACCGCATTTTCACCACGCGCGACGCCGGCCGCACATGGGTGGATGTGATCGAGCGCGGTTTCGCGAAGGACCCGAAAGGGAAAAGCTATATCAACAACTACTCCATGCACTGGACCGCCGACGTGGAGTTCGATCCGTTCGACACCAAGAGCGCCTGGGTTACCTCCGGCAATGGGGTGTTCCGCACCACCAATATCGACGCGCCGACCACCACCTGGGCGTTCGAAACGGCTGGCATGGAAGAGACCGTGAACTTTTCCGTGCTGAGCTTGCCCAACGGGCAACTGATCACTGCGACCGGCGACGTCGGCGGTTTCCTGCTGAACGACCCGGCGCAATATGGCCAGCACGTGACCCCCGATATGTCCATCGTTACCGACGTGGCCGGCAGCGGCGACGGCTCCGTGCTGGCGCGTGTCGGCGACAGGATTTTCTATTCCACCAACAGTGGCGCCAGCTGGACCCAATCGGCCGTGATCATGGGCAGCTGGGGCGATCTCGCGCTGTCCACCGACGGCCAGGTGCTGCTGCACAGCCCGGAGCACGGGACCACCACCTACCGCTCCACCGACTTTGGCACCAACTGGACCATCGTGAGCGGCCTGAATGTGCTCAATGCGCACCCGGTGGCGGACCCGGTCAACCCCCTGAAGTTCTACGCCTACGACAACGTCAACGGGCGCATGCTGGTGAGCCACGACCGCGGCGTTTCCTTCGCCCCGCAAGGGACTTTGCCTGCCGGCGGCGCGCGCAAGATCGTCGCCACCCCCGGCATCGAGGGCGACCTGTGGGCCTGCGCGGGCGGCGGACTGTTGCACACCGCCGACGGCGGCGCGACCTTCAGCAAGATCGCCGCCGTCGCCGATTGCAGTGCCGTCGGGGTGGGCAAGGCGGCGCCGGACGCCAGCTACCCCACGCTTTACATCTGGGGCACGGTGGGCAGCACGCATGGCATGTTGCGCTCCACCGACAAGGGCTTGACTTGGGTGCGCGTGAATGACGATGCCCACCAGTACGGGGGCATCAAAGCCGGGATGTTCGTCACTGGCGACCTGCACACCTACGGCAGGGTGTATATGAGCTCCCCGGGCCGGGGCATCGTGTACGGCAGCACGGCGGGCGAGACCGGCGACGTGATCGTCACGGCCGCCGTCCCAACGCAGCAGCCGCTCAACAAGTGCGAATACGTGATCACCAACCCCTGGTGGGGCGGCCACGTCGCCGAGATCCGCATCACCAACAACCGCGCCAGCGCCATCAACGGCTGGACGGTCAATTGGACCTACAGCGAGAACTCGACGGTTGATGTCTTCTGGAACGCGAATGTGTCGGGCGCCACGCCGAACTACACGGCCTCCGGTACTTGGAACTCTTACATCGCCCCCGGCGCGACCGCCAGCTTTGGCCTGGTTGCAGGCAATTACAACGCTGCGGCGGCACCGGCCGTCACCGGCGACGCCTGCAACTGATTTTGACCGGAGGCGCCCGCGCGCCTCCCCACCATACAAGAGGACATCATGAAAAACTTTCTGATCGGCTTGATCGCCAGTGCCGGCCTGCTGCTCGCTTCTGCCACCCACGCCACCGTGATCAATTTCGACGATCTGAACGCGGGGGGCAAACTGGCCGGCATCAACAAAGCCAGCCCCACTCCCTACGCCGGCTTCACCTGGGGCGGCAACATGTTCCTGGGCGACACTTCCGTGGCCGGTTACGGCAACGCCGCGCACTCGGGCACCAAGTTTCTGAGCAACGGCTTCGGCGCCAACAACCTGCTGACCATGAGCAGCCTGGATCCCTTCAATTTCGCCGGCGCCTGGTTCGCCACCCCCGGCACCAACGGCGCCAAGGCCAGCTGGGTCAACATCAGCGCGTATGACAGCGCGAACCAGCTGATCGGCAGCACCGGCAACATGTCCATCACGTCCAACTACGCCTTCATCGCCGCCAGCTTCAGCAATGTTGCGCGCCTGAGCATCACGCGCGACAAGGGCTGGTTCGTCATGGACGACCTGTCCTTCAGCCGGGCCGGCGACGTGCCCGAACCGGCCAGCATCGCGCTGACGGGGCTGGGCGTGGCCGCCCTGGCTTGGGCGCGGCGGCGCGGACCTCGCCGGGCCTGACAACGACCGCGACAGCTGGGGCGGTCTAACTGTCGAATAGCGGCCCCCGGCTGGCTGGCCCATTGGAGGCGGGCGCCCGGCGAAGAACAATCTCCTGCGCATTGCGGATAGGCCGCGCAGAATCCGGCTAGTCCCCTCGTGGCGATGATTTGATAATTGAATCGTCATCCAACCACGAGGAGAAGGGCCATGAAAGGCTTGAAGGGCAAGACGGCGATCGTCACCGGCGGCGCCACCATGATAGGCGCGGCGGTGGTGGAGGTGCTCAGGCAGGCCGGCGTCCGGGTCGCCGTGTTCGACATCGACGCCGCCGGCGCCGCCCGCGCGGTGGCGCGCGATCCGGAAACCACGCGCGGCTGGCTGGTCGACATCACTGACGACCAGCAAGTGCTGGACGCCGTTGGCGGCGTGGCGGCCCATTTCGGCGGAATCGACTTCCTCGTCAACCTGGCTTGCACCTATACCGACGGCGGCGCCGACGCCGTCCGCGCCGACTGGCGCCAGGCGCTGGACGTGAATCTGGTCAGCGCCGTGATGATGGCGCGCGCCGTGCGCGCCGAGATGGTCAAGGCCGGCGGCGGCGCCATCGTCAACTTCACCAGCATCTCGTCCAGCGTCGCGCAAACCGGCCGCTGGCTCTACCCCGTCTCCAAGGCCGCGCTGCTGCAGGTCACGCGCAGCATGGCCATGGATCTGGCCGCCGACAAGATCCGCGTCAATTCCGTTTCCCCGGGCTGGACCTGGAGCCGCCTGATGGACGAACTCACCGGCGGCGACCGCGAAAAAACCGATCGCGTGGCCGCCAGCTATCACCTGCTGGGGCGCGTCGGCGATCCGGAAGAGGTGGCCCAGGTGGTGGCCTTCCTGCTGTCGGACCTGGCCAGCTTCGTCACCGGCGCCGACTACGCGGTCGACGGCGGCTATTCGGCCATGGGCCCGGAGCAGGCCGTCCCCGCGATTCCCCGTCTGATGCAGTAAGCGGTACGCCGCCCGGCGCCCCGTCCAAAAAACGATAACTTGAGGAGATATGATATGCGCAGCATAGCGATTGTAGGTGGCGGGCAGGCCGGTCTGCCCTTGGCCCTGGGCCTGCTGGAGCAGGGCTACCGGGTGACCGTGGCGACCAACCGCGCGCCGGACGATATCCGCGCCGGCAAGGTGATGTCCAGCCAATGCATGTTCGACCAGTCGCTGCGGATAGAGCGGGACCTCGGCCTGAACCTGTGGGAGGCGCAATGCCCGACCGTGGACGGCATCGCGCTCGCGGTGCCGCATCCGGAGCGGCCAGGCGCCAAGGCCATCGACTGGAGCGCGCGGCTCGACAAGCCGGCGCAGGCCGTGGACCAGCGCATCAAGATGCCGGCCTGGATGGAACTGTTCGAACAGCGCGGCGGCAAGCTGCTGTTCGAGGATGTCGGCGTGGCCGAACTGGAGCGCATGGCCGTCGAATACGACCTGGTGATCCTGGCCGCCGGCAAGGGCGAGGTGGTCAAGCTGTTCGAGCGCGACGCCGCCCGTTCGGCCTTCGACAAGCCCATGCGCGCCCTGGCGCTGACCTATGTGACCGGCATGGCGCCGCAACCGGACCACAGCCGCGTGGCCTTCAACCTGATGCCCGGTATCGGCGAGTATTTCTCCTTCCCCGCGCTGACCACCAGCGGTCCCTGCGAGATCATGGTGTTCGAGGGCGTGCCGGGCGGCCCGATGGATTGCTGGCGCGACGTGCGTTCGCCGCAGGCGCATTTGGCGCAAAGCCTGGATCTGCTCAAGACCTATTTGCCCTGGGAGGCGGAGCGCGCGCGCCACGCCGAACTGACGGACGCCAATGGCATCCTGGCCGGCAGCTTCGCGCCCACGATCCGCAAACCGGTGCTGACCCTGCCGTCCGGGCGTATCGTGTTCGGCCTGGGCGACGCGGTCACCGTCAACGATCCGATCACGGGCCAGGGCGCGAACAACGCCACCAAGGCGGCCAAGGTGTACCTGGACGCCATCCTGGCGCACGGCGAACAGGCCTATACCCGCGAGTGGATGGAGCGGACGTTCGAACGCTTCTGGGACTATGCCCGGCACGTGGTCGCCTGGACCAATACGCTGCTCACGCCGCCACCGCCGCACATCCTGGCGTTGCTGGGCGCCGCCGGCCAATGCCCGCCGCTGGCCAGCGCCATCGCCAATGGCTTCGACCATCCGCCCCGCTTTTTCCCATGGTGGACCGATCCGGTCGCGTGCCAGCAATTCATTCACGCCAAGATGACCGGCGAAGCCGTTCTGCTCTGAAGGGGAAGCCATGTCCACCATGATCGATACCGGCGCCGCCGCGCTGCACGCCACGAAGGCGATGGAGGCCGCGCGCCACGGCGACGTGCCGCTCGACACCCGCGCCCTGCGCAACGCCCTGGGCAGCTACCCGACCGGGGTCGCCATCGTCACCACCCGCCTGCCCGGCGGCCGGCCGGTGGGGCTGACCATCAATTCCTTCGCCTCGCTGTCGCTGGAACCGCCGCTGGTGCTGTGGAGCCTGGTCAAACGCTCGCCCAGCCTGGAGGCCTTCGCCGGCTGCGCCCACTTCAGCATCAATGTGCTGGCGGCCGGACAGGCGGACCTGGCGCGCAGCTTCGCCAGTTCCGCCGTGCCGGACAAGTTCGCCCACGTCGCCGCCCACGACAGCCCGGAAGGCGTGCCCTTGATGCCCGGCAGCCTGGCCAGCTTCGTGTGCGCCAGCGAGCAGGTGCTGGACGGCGGCGACCATACGCTGTTCATCGGCCGCGTGCTGCGCTACCACACCGGCGAGGGCGAGCCCGCCGTGTTCCACCGCGGCCAGTTCACCCTGCTTCAGACGGCGTGCTGACCATGGCCACGTTCGAACAACCACGCCCAACGGAGACCACACAATGAATGCCCCACCCCTGACACAACTGGCCGAGGCGCTGGCCGGCGGCGCGCTCGCCATCGTCGACCTGACGCAGACGCTCAGCCCGGAGACGCCGGTGTTGCAACTGCCGGAGCGGTTCGGCCAGTGCGCGCCGTTCAAGCTCGAAGAGGTGTCGCGCTACGACGAGCGCGGCCCGGCCTGGTACTGGAACAACTTCTCGTGCAACGAGCACACCGGCACCCACTTCGACGCGCCGGTGCACTGGGTCACCGGCAAGGACTTGCCGGACAACGCCACCGACACCATTCCGCCGGCCGACTTCCTGGCGCCGGCCTGCGTGATCGACTGCAGCGCCGAGTGCGGGCGGGACGACGACTTCCTGCTCACCATCCCGTTCGTGGAGGCCTGGGAACACGAGCACGGCCGCATTCCGCCCCGCTCCTGGGTGCTGATGCGCAGCGACTGGTCGCGCCGCGCCATGCCGGAGGCCTACCTCAACCTGCGCGAGGATGGCATGCACACGCCGGGTCCGGACGCCACCCTGGTGCGGTGGCTGGTGGAACAGCGCGACGTGCTGGGTTTCGGCGTGGAGGCCATCGGCACCGACGCCGGCCAGGCGCACGGCTTCCAGCCGCAATACCCCTGTCATTACCACATGCACGGCAACAGCCGCTACGGCCTGCAGTGCCTGGCCAACCTGGACCAGCTGCCGCCCCAGGGCGCGCTGCTGTTCGCCGCGCCGCTGAAGATCAAGGGCGGCTCCGGCAGCCCGCTGCGCGTTATCGCGCTGGTGGCGCGCTGATCGTGGGCGGGGAGAACGCCGTGAACCAAGCACCCACCGATGTGGTGATCGTCGGCAGTGGCATCAACTCGCTGATGTGCGCGGCGTTGCTGGCCAAGCGCGGCAAGTCCGTGCTGGTCCTGGAACGCAACGCCGTCGCGGGGGGCTGCATACGCACCGAGGAACTGTTCCCCGGCTACCGGCACGACCTGCTCTCGTCCTGGTATCCCTTGTTCGTCGGCAGTCCGGGCTACGCCGAACTGAAGGACGAGTTGCGCGAGGCCGGGCTGGAATTCGTCCAGTGCGGCTACAGCACCGGCGTGGTGATGCCGGACGGCCGTTCGCTGGCGCTGAAGCAGGACCTCGCCGACACGGTGCGAAGGCTGGACCGGCTGGCCCCCGGCGATGGCGCCGCCTTCGGCGACATGGCGCAGCGCCTGTTCGGCGTGGACGCCGCGCTCACCTTCGGCCTGCTGGGCAACAACCCCTACGGCGCGCGGGTGGCGTGGCTGCTGCTGCGCGAATGGCGCAAACGCGGCATGGAAGGCATGGCCGCCTTCGCCGCCGACGCGCTGGAGAACTTCCGCCGCTGGGCCGAGCGCACTTTCCGCTCCGACTTCACCCGCGCGCTGATCGCGCCGTGGGTGCTGCACACGGGGCTGGGACCGGACGAGGCCAGTTCCGCGCTGATCGGCAAGGTCACCTTCGCCGCCGTGGTCGCGGGCGGCATGCCGGTGGTGCGCGGCGGCGGCGGCAACATCGTCGCCGCGCTGCTGCGGGTGATCGAGCGCCACGGCGGGCGGGTGCTGACCGGGGTCGACGTCGAGCGCGTGCTGACGGCGCGCGGCGCCGCCACGGGCGTGCTGGCCGGCGGCCAGGTCTATCCGGCGCGGCGGGCGGTGGTTTGCAACGTGACGCCGCCGCAGCTGTACGGCCGCTTGCTGCCGGACGCGCCGGCGCCGCTGCGCGAGCGCGCGGCCGCCTACCGCTTCGGGCGCGGCTGCATGCAACTGCATTTCGCCCTGAGCGCGCCGGCGCCGTGGCGCGATCCGGAATTGCTGAAGGTGCCGCTGGTGCACCTGACCGAGAGCATGGAGAACGTTTGCGCCGCAGTGGTGGAGGCCAACAACGGGCTGCTGCCGCGCCACGCCACGCTGGGCATAGGACAGCCGACGGCGGCGGACCCGTCGCGGGCGCCCCCGGGCGGCTGGATCCTGTGGATACAAATGCAGGAACTGCCCAGCCGCCTGCGGGGCGACGCGCTGGGCGAGATCGCCGTGCCGGACGACGGCCGCTGGAACGAGGCGGTGCGCGAGGCCGTGGCGGACCGGGTCCAGGCGCGCCTGGAGGCCGTGATGCCGGGGCTGTCCAAACTGATCGTCGGCCGCAAAGCGTATTCGCCGGCCGACCTGGAGGGCATGAACTGCAACCTGGTCGGCGGCGATCCGTACTCCGGCGTCTGTTCGCCGGACCAGTTCTTCTGGCTGCGCCCCTTCGGACCTTCGTCGGGGGCGCGGGGCCACCGCGCCGGCTACCGCCGGCTGTTCCAGATCGGCGCCTCCACCCATCCCGGCCCCGGGCTGGGCGCCGGTTCCGGCTACATGGTGGCGCAGCGGCTGGCGCCACGCTGATTTCAACCGGCGCCGGCGTGCGGCCGGACGCATTCCCGGGCGCGCGCACGCCAGGCGGTTCCGCGCCCGATCCATACCAACTATAAGGCCCTAGCGGGCCGGGAGCCAACATTGAAACCACTATTTGCAAGCAGCCGCGCCATCCTGGCGCTCGGCGTGTCGTTCGCCTGCGCGGCCGCATCGGCCACCGAGGGCGGCGGCCTGGGCGTCTATCCCGACGGACTGGAAAATTTCATGGCCGGGGCCTTGCCGCCGCCGGGCCTGTACGGCATGGCCTACGCCGGCCGCGCCGGGTATGACACGGTGCGCGACGGTGGCGGCAACCGCGTTCCCGTCCCCAACTTCAAGGTCGAGGCCGGGGTGCTGGCGCCGCGGCTGATCTGGGTCACCGGCCGGACGGTGCTGGGCGGCCAGCTGGCGCTGCACGCGGTCGCGCCGCTGCTGGACGTGGACTTCCGCGCCGGCGCGGGCCGCTGGAAGAGCAGCGGCCTGGGCGACATCACCCTGGGCGCCGCGCTCGGCTACCACGCGTCGCCCAGCCTGCACTACCTGTTCGCGCTGGACGTGTACGCGCCCACCGGCCGCTACGACCGCGCCGACCCCTCCAGCCTCGGCAAGAACATCTGGACCTTGCAGCCGGTCGCCGCGCTGACGTATGCGCAGCCGCGGGGGCTGAACGGGGACGTGAAGCTCATGGTTGACATCAACCGCCGCAACGGCGACACGGACACCCGCTCCGGCCAGGCGCTGCACGCCGACTACGCGCTGGGCTGGGGCTTCGGCAATGGCTGGGTGGCCGGGCTGGGCGGCCATGTGTTCCGCCAGGTCGCCGATGACAGCGGCCCGCTGGCGGCGGGCAGGGCGCGCGCCCATGGCATCGGCCCCACGCTCAAATACGACAGCGGGCGTGGCTGGTTCCTGACCGTCAAATATGAACGCGAACACGGCGTCCGCAACCGTCCGCAGGGCCGTCAGTTCTATCTGAAGGCGGTGATGCCGCTGTAAGGACGCCGGGCGTGCGGGCTATCCGCGCCGCACGCTCTGGCTGGGGCTTTCGCCGAAGCGCTGCTTGTACTCGATGCTGAAGCGGCCCAGGTGGCCGAAGCCCCAGCGCATGGCGACGTTGGCGATATTGCTGTCCGGTTCATTGAGCAGCGTCTGGCGAGCGCCATCCAGGCGCAGGTTGCGCAGGTATTGCAGCGGGCTCACGCCGCAATAGTCGCGGAAGCCCGCGTACAGGCTGCGCAGGCTCACGCCCGCGATCAGGGCCAGCTGGTCGGCGTTGACCGGCTCGCTGGCGTGTTCGCGCAGGTAATCCTGCACCCGCCGCACATGGCGCGGCAACACGGCGGTGCAGCGCGCCGGCTTCACGTCGCCGAGATTGTGCGGCTGCGCCGCCACCAGGGTGGACACCACCAGTTGTTCGATCTGCGCCACCATCAGGCGGTATTGCACGGCGTCGAAGGGGTGGTTGGCGCAGTCGTTGAGATAAAACAGCAGGCAGCGCCAGGGCGCGCTATCGCGCCAGGGGAAGGCCAACTGGAAACGCACCGCCTCCGGTTCGCCGCGGCCGGTGCGGGCGCCGACGGCGCGTTCCACCAACTGGCGGTCTATGCGCACCATCAACTGGTCGCAGTCCGCGCTCCAGCGCATCACGGTCGATTCGGTGGGGCTGATCACGGACGCCACGTCGGGATCGGACTCCACCTGCTGGCCGCCGCTGGCGATGTGCGCGTGGCCGGCCAGCGGCATCTGGATAAGGTAGAAATCATCCAGGGAACCCGGTTCGATGTCGACGTCCGCGCCGTATTTGAGGCGGTTGAGCGACACGCCGCCGAAAGCCATGTGGTGCATGCGCGAGTTGAGTTGCTGGGAACCGCCGTGGACATGCAGGTCGTGCGGCTTCATCACCTGGGCGACCAGGGCGCGCGTCTGCGCCAGGTCGCGCGAGGCGAACAACTGGCGCTCGGGGGCGTTGATCAGGGCGCCGGACAGGCCCGGCGTCGGGTAAGGGCCACTGGACATCGTCTTTCTCCTGCAGCGGGCCGCGCGGGCGGCGCCGGGCCATATTGGGGATATTCTACGCTCAAGCGGGCGCGGTGGGCGCGATCAGCAGTGAAACACCGCCACGGCGCCGCGCAAGGCGCCGGCCTGGCCCGCCAGGGCGCTGGCGGTGACGGCGAGCCGCTCCACCTGCGCCGCGTTGCGCTGTGTCGCCTGGTCCATATGCGCGACGGCCTGGCTCAGTTGGGCGATGCCGCCGCTTTGCTCGGCCGAGGCGGCGCTGATGCCGCCGCCCAGGTCGGACACCAGCCGCGCCGCCTGAACCACTTCCTCCATCTTGCCCGCCGCGTCCGCGCCCAGTCTTCCGGCATCGGCGATCTGCGCCACCGTCTCCCGTATCAACAAGCCGATTTGCTCCGCGGCGGCGGCGCTGCGCTGGGCCAGCATGCGCACCTCCGTCGCCACCACCGCGAAACCGCGCCCTTGCTCGCCGGCGCGCGCCGCTTCCACGGCGGCGTTCAAGGCCAGGATATTGGTCTGGAGCGCCACCCCGTTGATCTCGCCGATGAATTCCGCGATGCTGGCGGCGCCCGCCGCCATGCCGTCTATCCGGCCCACCAGTTGCCGCACGGCGCCGCTGCCGGCGCCGGCCAACGCCGCCGTGTTGGCGGCCAGGCGGGTCGCCTCGCCGGCGCCGGCCGCGTTCTGGCGCACGGTGACGGCCAGTTGCGCCATCGTGGCGGCGGCTTCCTGCAGCGCCGCCGCCTGCTGTTCGGTTTGTGCCGACAGCCGCCGGTTGCCGTCATCGATCTCGCCCGCCGCCTCCGCCACCGACACGGCGCCGGAAGCGACCTGGCGCATCACCGCGCCCAGGCTTTGCCGCATGGCGTGCACGCTGCCGGACAGGCCGTCCAGGCTGTCGGCAGCGAAGCGCGGCGCCGTGGCGGGCCCGTCGCCCAAGTCGCCCGCGGTGACCTGGCGGCAAAGGTCGTGCGCCGATCGCAAGGGCAGCAGCGCGCGCCGCAGCCTCCAGCCCGCCGCCAGCTGGACCGCGAACAGCGCCCCCGCGCCCCACGCGGCGGCGGCGCCCGAATAGGGCAGGGCGCCCAGGCAGAGCAAGCCGGCGGCCGAGCAGGCCGCCATGGTCCCGGCGCGGGCGTGCAGCGGGCGCGCCGCCAGCGCCGCCAGCCAGCCGGATGGGCCGGGCAGGTGAATGGCGCCGCCGCGCAGCCGCGGCCCGCGCCCCGGCCGGGCCGCGCGCAGCCGGGAGTAGGCGTCCACGGCCAGCCGCAACGCCTGTTCCCCGGGCGCGCTGCGCACCGTGGTGTAGCCCGCCAGGCGTCCGTCGATGTGCAAGGGCGAGATGGTGGCGTGCGCCCAGAAGGAGGCGCCGTCCTTGCGGCGGTGGGCCATGACGCCGGACCAGACGCGGCCCGCTTTCAGCGTCGCCCAGATGTCGTCGAAGACGGCGGCCGGCGTGTCCGGATGGCGGAACAGTTCATTGGTCGCGCCCAGCAGCTCGGCCTCGTCGTAGCCGCTGACGTGGACGAAGGTCTGGTTGACGTAGCGGATCCGGCTCGCCAGGTCGGTGCGGGAGATCAGGTGCTGCCCGGGCTGCAAGCGGTATTCCCGGGCGGGACGTTGTTGACGGAGAGGGGATGGATGCGGGACGGACATGGCGTTGGTTCTACCTGTGTGGGGCGGCCGGACCCGGTGGCGCCGGGGCCGGCCGCGTGCTTCGGTCAACCCGGCTGGCCTGCCGGCCGGGCGCTGCGTGCGAGGTTGCTTTCGAACTGCTGGCGCGCCAGCACGTAGTTGGCGGGCCAGGGCTGCCCGCGGTAGCCCAGCGTGGCGGCGGCGCGCAGGGTCCAGGCCGGGTCGGCCAGGTGCGGGCGGCCCACGGCGCACAGGTCGGCGCGGCCGGCGGCGATGGCGCTGTTGACGTGGTCGGCCTCGAAGATGGCGCCCACGGCGATGGTCGGCACGCCGGCCTCGTTGCGGATGCGGTCCGAGAACGGCGTCTGGTACATGCGGCCGTAGACCGGTTTCTCGTCCGGGCTGACTTCGCCGGAGGAGCAGTCGATCAGGTCGGCCCCGGCCTCCTTGAATAGCCGCGCGATGGCGACCGCGTCGTCCGGCGTGGTGCCGCCGGCGGCCCAGTCGTGCGCCGAAATGCGCACCGAGATCGGCTTGTGGCGCGGCCACGCCTCGCGCACGGCGGCGAACACCAGCAGCGGGAAGCGCAGCCGGTTCTCCAGGCCGCCGCCGTATTCATCGCCGCGCCGGTTGGTCAGCGGGGAGATGAAGCTGGACAGCAGATAGCCATGCCCGCATTGCAGTTCCAGCCAATCGAAGCCGGCGTCGTCGGCGCGCCGCGCGGCGTCCACGAAGGCGCCGCACACGCGCGCCATGTCGTCCGTGTCCATCTCCCTCGGCGTGGCGGACACGCCGGACCGGTAGGGCAGGGCGGAGGCCGCGATCAGCGGCCAGCCGCCGGCCAGCGGTCGCAGGTCGCCGCGCTCGTCCGGGGCGCAGGCGCCGCGCGGGCCGGCGTGGCCCAGTTGCAGGCCGATCTTGGCGCCGGTGCGGGTGTGGACAAAATCGGCGATGCGGCCGAACGCGTCCCGCTGCGCGCCGTTCCACAAGCCCGGGCAGGCCGTCGTGACCACGCCGGCAGGTTCAACGGCGGTCATTTCCACCATCACCAGTCCCGCGCCGCCCATGGCGCGGGCGCCCAGGTGCGCCAGGTGGAAGTCGCCGGGGACGCCGTCGGCGCAGGCGTACATCAGCATGGGCGGCACCACCACCCGGTTGGGCAGCGTGGTCTCGCGCGCCGTGTAAGGGGTGAACATGGGCGGCACGCCGCCACGGCCGGCCAGCCACTGTTCCAAGCCCGCCACATAGCGCTCGTCGCGCAGGCGCAGGTTCTCGTGCGAGATGCGCTGCGAACGGGTCAGCATCGAATAGGCGAACTGTTCCGGCTCCAGCGTGGCGTAGCGCGCCACGTTCTCGAACCACTCGGTGGAGTTGCGCGCGGCGTTCTGTATCTTCAGCACTTCCACGCCGCGCACCGCGTCGTAGCGCCGGAGGGCCGCCGCCAGTTCCTCCGGCAGGCGTTCGGCCGCCACGCCTTCGCAGGCCGCCATGCAGCGCGACAGCTCGATCGCGTCCTCCAGCGCCAGTTTTGTGCCGGAGCCGATCGAGAAGTGCGCGGTGTGGGCGGCGTCGCCCATCAGCACCACGGGCACTTTGCGCGCGCCTTGCGGGGTGGCCAGGTCGTTCCAGTGCACCCAGCGCTGGCAGATCACGCGCGGGAAGCGTATCCAGTTGGCCGAGCCGCGCAAATGGGTGGCGTTGCTGATCAACGGATGGCCGTCCAGCCAGCGCGCGAACAGGCGTTCGCAATAGGCGATGCCTTCCTCCTGCGACATCTGCTCGATGCCGGCGGCGCGCCACACCTCCTCCGGCGCCTCGACGATGAAGGTGGAGGTGTCGGCGTCGAAGCGGTAGGCGTGGGCCTGGAACCAGCCATGCTCGGTCTCGGCGAAGGCGAAGGTGAAGGCGTCGAACAACTTGCGCGTGCCGAGCCAGACGAAGCGGCAGCGGCGCAGGTCGATGTCGGGCTGGAAGGTCTCGGCGTAGCGCGTGCGCACGCGGCTGTTCAGGCCATCGGAGGCGATCACCAGGTCGGCGCCGTATTCCAGGGCCAGCGCCTGGTCGTCCTGCGCGTCGGTCTCGAACACCAGGCGCACGCCCAGCTCCTCGCAGCGCGCCTGCAGGATGTTGAGCAGGCGCTTGCGGCCGATGCCGATGAAACCATGGCCGCCCGAGGTGATGGTGCGGTCGCGGAAATGCACGTCGATGTCGTCCCAGCGGTTGAACGCCGCGTAGATGGTCTCGGCGCTGACCGGGTCGGCCTCGCGCAGGTTGTCCATGGTGGCGTCGGAGAACACCACGCCCCAGCCGAAGGTGTCGTAGGGGCGGTTGCGCTCGATCACGGTGATCTCGTGCGCCGGATTGCGCAGCTTCATCAGCAGGCCGAAATACAGTCCGGCGGGGCCGCCGCCTATGCAGAGTATCTTCATTTTTGCACCTCGTTTGGGGGTTGTTGAAACTGCTTTAGGCTTCAAATATATGGCAAAAGAAAATTCGGTACAAGGCGAAAACGCCGGGTGCGCGCAGAAATAAGGACGGTCGATAACCGCTATGTTTTTGACCGATTTGACCGCCGCGGCGGGCCCCCTTTATGCTGTCCGGGCAGCCGAGATCCGGCCATCGCCATTCATTCATCCCCACGTTTAAGGCACGCCCATGAACCCCTCCGATACCGCCCAGCCCAATCTGTACCGCCAACGCGGCAAGGTGCGCTTTTCGCACTGCGACCCGGCCGGCATGGTGTTCTTTCCCCGCTACCTGTCGCAGCTGAACGACCTGGTGGAGGACTGGTTCGACGAGGCGCTCGGAATACGCTACGCGGACTTCATCGCCAAGCGTGGCCACGGGCTGCCGACGGTGAAGCTCGATTGCGAGTTCCTCTCGCCGGGCGTGTTCGGCGGCGAGATCGAGTGGCGCCTGTCCGTGCTGCGCATCGGCGGCAGTTCGATCACGTTGCAGGTCGAGGGCGTGGAGGACGGGGCGCCGCGCTTCCGCGTGCGCAGCGTGCTGGTGGCCACAGCGGTGCACCAGGGCGGCTCGGTCGCGCTGCCCGACGATCTGCGCGCCGCGCTGCTGCGCTTCCGTGGCCCGGAGTGCGCGCAATGACGGCGCAGGGCGCCGACGGCGCGCTGCGGCCCCAGGATTTCTACCGGCTGGCCAGCGCCGCCGTGCTGCCCCGTCCCATCGCCTGGATCAGCACCCGCGGCGCGGGCGGCGTGGCCAACCTGGCGCCGTTCTCGTTCTTCACCATCGCCAGCATCGATCCGCCCGTGCTGGCGTTCAGCCACGTCAACCGGCGTGACCGCATCGACAAGGACACCCTGGTCAATTTGCGCGAGGGCGGGGACTGCGTGGTGCACACGGTGGCCCACGCGATGGCCGAGGCCATGAACCAGAGCAGCGCGGAACTGCCGGCCGACTGCGACGAGTTCGTGCTGGCCGGGCTGGCCAGCGTCGCCAGCCGTTGTGTCGCGGCGCCCTCGCTGCGCGACGCGGCGGTGCGGTTTGAATGCAGGCTGCGCGAGATCGTCAGTTTCGGGCCGCAGGCGTTCGCCGGGCAACTGGTGCTGCTGGATGTGCTGCGGCTGGACGTGGACCGCTCGGTGCTCGACGCGCAAGGCGGGATCGACGCCGCGCGGCTGGATGTGATAGGCAAGCTGGCGGGGGACGCCTATTGCGACACCAGGGCGCCGTTCACGATGGCGCGGCCGGCGGCGCGGCGCTGAGTCGAGGCGCCCGCGCCTTGTTCCCCTAGCCCGGATATTTCATCAGTGAGTCTCTGCCCTGGCGAGATTCGGTGCAGAGGTGGCGAGGGTGCCCAGGTCGGCTGTTTTCGACGAGATTGAGGGGGAAATGGCAGCGCAAGACGCAATTTCCCCTACCCCCATTGTTTATAGCGTGCCGGGGACAGCACTTGTCATGCGCTATGGGGCCATTGCGCGAGCGGCGCTGATGAAGACGTGCTTGAGGGGATGCTGCGAGGCAAGCAGCACGCGCACGCGGCGGGTGTTGCGCACGATGGCCGCGCCGATTTTGAGCAGCTTGACGCGGATCGTCGCGGTGCAGGCTCGGGCCAGTTCGGTGCCGGCCAAGGCGA
>NZ_FPBO01000037.1 GCF_900116645.1 Pseudoduganella namucuonensis
CAGCACCACCTCGAACAGCTTGGCGCCGCGCATGCCCGCCTCCATGGAGCCCAGGCCGGCGCTGGTGTCGCGATCCGGCGTGTACGCGGCGGCGTAGGCCGCGCGCGCCTCCTCGTCCAGCACGCCCGGGCGCACTTGGGCCAGCATCAGCCGCGCTTCTTCAGCAGCACCACCGCCGCCAAGGCGGCCAGGGCGATCATCACCCAGGTGGTGCCCGTCATCTGGTTGCCGGCGAAGTTGACGGACCAGTCGCCGCTGTTGATGCCCGCGCTGCCGCCGCCGGCACTGCCGCCGGTCGCCGTGGCGCTGGACGACATTTGCATGGGTGGGAGGGACGGCATCATTTGGATTTCACCACGTAGAAGACGCCCGCGCCGATCAGCAGCCAGAACAGCAGGCGACTATCTGTCGCGCGCGCCTGGGCCGCCTGGGTCTGCACCGCGCGGATCGGCGCGGTGGCGACACCGGACATTTTTTGCTGGTCGCGGACCATGGCGTAATTCATGGCCTTGTCGATGGTGCCGGCGAACCAGTTCGACAGCGCGGGGCTCACATACTCGCCACTGCCACCGCCGGTCGGCGTGTACGTCGTCATCGGCGCCGCGCCCTGGCTGTTGTCGGCGTAGATGCCGCCATGGGTGTCCGGCTCCCAGCCGGCCGCCGAAAAGAGGTCGCCCCATTCGTCCATGTCGATCCCCTTACGCCAGGCGCTTCATGTCGTCCACGTAGTCGATATAGCACTTGAGCGTGTCGGCGGCGCTGGTGGTCAGGCGCAGCAGGCATTCGTTGACGCCGGCCGTGTTGAGCATGTTCATCATGTTGCCGTCGGCCACGAAGTCCAGCACGATAATCCCGGCCTGCGGCACAAGGCGGTTGCGCTTCTGCGCGAATTCGATCGATGCCTTTTTGGCGCGGATGCGCGGCGTGGCGTTGGTGCGCAACTCCACGGCGGTCACGTTGGGGGCGTGCAGCCAGATCCGCTTGATCAGGCCGCCATTGATCGCCACCGGCAGCATGATGTCGTTCTCGCCCACGTTGGGCAGCGGGACGTTGAAGTCCTTGCGGCGCAGGATGAACGGGTTTGGGGTCGGTTCGCGGTATTCCGCCTCCGCCTTCATGACGATGCCGCCAGGCGCCGCCGCCTTGATCTCGATCTCGAAGACCAGGGACGCCAGCAGGTTGCGCGGCACGGCCGACAGGTACTGTGCGGCGGCGCCGCCGCGCGTGTTCGGCTCGGTGAAGTCGATGGTCAGCACGGAGGCGTCAACGAACAGGCCCTGGTAGGCATCGCGGATGCCGATCAGCGAGCCGTCGTCCACGAAGAAGGTCACGCCATTGGCCTTGCCTTCGATGCGGCCGATGTGGGCCTTGGTCAGGCCGCCCGACAGATTCAGGTGGATTTTGTCGAAGGTGGCGAAGTAGGACAGCTTCAGCACCGCCGTGGCGCCTGGCACGACGTTTTGCAGGTCGATCTGCTGATCGTAATTTGAACTCATGTTCTCTTCCTTGGGATGGGGTTGCGGGGCGGCGCGCCGGGCGGGCCGACGGTCAGACGCTTACGCGCCTGGCAGGTAGGCGCCGACGACGGGAATCTTGTATTTCGACTGCACGAAGCCCACGACGGCGTAGGCGGCCAGCGCGATCAGTGCGGTGTGGATCATGGCTTTGTTCATGATGGGGTCCTGTAATTGGGAGGGGTCTGTTTGTTCAACAGCCCCGATCCTGCCCGCGTGGCGGCGGCGAGGAAAGGGGCGGTAACCGTACCCGTTACCGTTACAGGGATTTGTTGATGCCGCGACGGACGGAAAGGTCGGGATTTTTGTGGAAAAAGTGGAAGTTGGGCAGTTCGCGCAACTGGTCCATGCCCTTTTTCGCCACAGTCTTGCCGGTGGCGCCAGGCGCATACGCCGTTTGCAGCCGCAGCACGTCGGCCATCACCTTGGCGTCGTTGTCGTAGTTGACGCGGTAACAGCGCACCTCGGTGCAGTTGCCCATGAAGTCCTTGTCGATGTTCGCCGGCCGCTGGGCCACGCCGATGATGGTCAGCCCCCGGTGCCGGCCCGCCGTGGACAGCTTGCGCCAGGCCGGCGGGGACCACGACGGCATGGTGACGCCCGACAGTTCCTCCACCAGCAGCTTGGTCGCGGGCTCCATTTCCCAGGCGATGCGGCAGAAGCGGTCGAACTGCAGCTTTACCGCCGCCGCGTCTCCGGTCGGCACGTACACGATGGCCTTGGTCCCGGTCTGGACCTGGGCCACCAGTTCGGAGATTTTGCCGCGCACCACCACGCCGCTGGAGAAGCCGGCGTAGTCGTCCGTCTCCTCCAGCGGGGACCAGACCAGCAGGCGCGGGAACTTCTTCAGCAATTCCCCCTTGATGTAGCTGCTCTTGCCGGTGCCGCTGGCGCCGATCACCGCCACGATGTCGGCCTTGTTGCGGGTGCCGGCCGTCTTAGGCGGGGACACTGAAGCCCCCGGGCGCCTGGTCCATCGGGCCGCGCGGCTGGTTCAGGTCCGTCACGTCGCGCTCTGGCTCGGGTTGCACTGGCTTTTCGCGCCTGGCCCGGTCGAGGTGATGCTTGACGACGAAGTAGGTCGGCACGGCCAGCGGGATCGTAGCGGCCAGCAGCGCCATTTCCGGGCCAATGACCTTGGCCGCGTCCCAGCCGCGCTTCTCAGCTACCATCGCCATTCCCGCGCCCCAGGCATAGCACGCTTTGTGAGTGTAGACCTCAGCCAGTTCCGGCATTGCCATCGACAGGACGCCGCCCACCAGAATCGGGATCTGCGCCCAGGATTCGGCGGGGTCGATGCGCTCCAACTCCGGGTGGAGCTTGGCGTGGTCGGCATCGGCCTGGGCCTGCTCCTCAAACGCGGATTCCAGCGCGATGCGATCCAGCGCGCTCATTTCGGGCTGGCCGCCCTGGTTGTCGTTCTCGTTTTCCATGGTGGTCCTATTTCGCTAAAAGTGGTTGGAACCAGCCCGGTTTCGGGGCTGGCTTCGGTGGGGGCGTGGGCGCGGCGGTCGGTGCCGGGGGCGCTGGCCGCGCGGCCGGGGCCGCCGGCGGGGCTTCTGTCGGTAAGGGAACCGGCGGCGCCGTCGCTGCCGGTTCCCTTACCGTTACCGTTACAGGCCGCATCCGGGCGCGCAGCTTCTTGTCGCGGAACGGGTTGCGGGTGAAGACCTGGGCATTGCAGTCCACGCAATGGATGTAGGCGTGGTCATTCTTGTCCTCCTTCACCTCGGCATCGCCGAAGCCGCAGACAGGACATTCCACATGGCCGATTGCTGTTTTTTTCATGGTGTCGTCGTCCCGGGCGGCCGGCGCGGCGCCGCCCTGCTGGTTACTTTTTGCCGGCGGCGGCCTTGCGGCGGCCCGCTGGGGCCTTTTTCTTGGCCGGGATGGTCGGAGGCTTAGGCGCGGCCTCGTTCGCGGCGTGGTGGCCCGCGTCGTCGGCCGGCGAGGCCTTCTCGCGGTCGTGGACATGGCAGGTTTGCGCCGTGCACCGGCCGCCGTCAGCGCCTTTCAGGTATTCCGCCATCATTTCCGGCGGCACGTAGGGGTTGCGGTTCATTTCAGGACTCCTTTCAGGGTTTCCCAGTTCAGATTCGCCGCCAGCTTCCGAAGGAAATCCTTCGCAGGCCCTGGCAGATAAAGCCCGTACTGCCGTACCAGCGCGATGGCTTCGCGCTCAAGTTCCGTTGTTTCCATGGTTCTCCATGTGGGTTTTGTACTCGTCGGTGTCGAAATAGGCGAAATCGAAGGCCGCGAAGTACTCCGAATCGTCGTGAGGCGGGATTTCGACAGGCCATGGCGTGTCCACCTCCCAAAACGGCGCCGTCTCGACCGGCGGGACCGTACAGTTATTTACAGAGCTCCAAGTGCGGCCGATGGCCGCCGCGCCGCCGCTCCGCTGCCACTGGTGGCGAGTGCTGGCGTATACGGCGTCAGGCATGGCCTTGCAGTAGATGCCCACTGGCGCCGGCCGCTCCGCGAGCCCATAGCGGCCCTCGCGCAGTTCCGTGCGCACCGCGAGCCCCACGCGGTACGCGCGGCCTTGGTTGACGCCGCCCTGGGCGCGGATGTAGTCGGCGAAGTCGGCGGCGTGCTGCACGATCACCTCGCCCGTCTCCGCGTCCGTGGTGGTGACGCGCTGGCACGCCGCCCAGGCCGCGCGGACGTGTTCCGGCGCCGCAGCAACCTGTTCCTCGGCCACGCGGCGCAGTTCACGCCACACCGTGACCGGCGGCTGGCCCACGGCCTGGAACTGGCGAATGCCCCAGCAACTGGCCCAGGCCTCCACGCGCTGGCTCGGCTTGATGATCTGGTCGCCCACGAGGTCGCGCTCGATCACGTTGCCGTCCACGTCCACGTGCTCGCCTACGTGCTCGTCGTCTATGTTCTTCGCCACGTACTTGGCGATGTAGCCGGCGGCGGTCCCCTTGTCGGCCTCGATCCGGACAATCTTGATGCGGTTCTTGGCGGCGCCGGCCTCCTCGCGGTCTTCCGCCAGCGCGTACACGCGCAGGTTGCGCTGCAAGCGCGTCACCTGGGCGGCCGGCACGAACAGCAGCAAGTGCCAGTGCGGACAGCCATCGTGGTGCGGCTCGGCGATGCGGAAGCCGCAGGGGCTGATGCCGTCGCGGTGGTTCTTGGCGCGCACGCAGGCCCACACGTCCATGAGCGCGGCCTGGGCCTCGCGCGGCGTGGCGCCGTTGTAGTTGGGGTTCGCCGTGCCGCTCTTCGCCAGCACCGCGTGGTATTTGCTCGGTGCCGTTAGGGTAACGAACACGCCGACGTGGCCTAGCTGGTTGGCGATGGCTTCGCAGCCGGCCATGCGGAGCATGAGCTCGCCGCGCCGGATGGCCTTGTTGCCGACACCTCGCGCGGCCAGTTCGGCCAGGGTGAATTCGTGGCCGTCCTCGTTGACCATGTTGATGGCGTTGAGCGCACGCGCATTGCGGGTGTTCTGCGCCTGGCGGCGCTGCACCGTCTCGTTGCTGGCGTAGGCGCCGGCCCGAACGTGCACGAATCCCAGGCGGATGGCGGCGTGTTCGAAGGTGCGCCCGTGGACGCGGCGCAGATTGACACGCCACCACCCCGGGTCCACGCATCGCCGGATGAACTGGACGTCGTCGGCAATCTTCGGCGCCTCCAGGCCCCGATTCGCCACCATCCAAGCCATCCGCGCGCGCAGGGCCTTGGGGTCTGTTATCTCCGGCGTTTCGACCCGCAACACGCGGTCGCCCACCAGCGTATCGGCTTCCTTCCGCGTCCCCGCGCTGGCGCATTCAGCGGCGTACCGCTCGGCCGCAATGCAAAGCTGTGCGTCCGTGCAGTCCAAGGGTATCGGGGCATTCGTCACAGCATCCAGCAGCACGGCCAGCCTCTTGTAGCGTTCCGTCATCTCGCCCATGATCCCGCGTGCGCGCTCGGTGCTGAGCTCCTCATATGCGCGCTTGCCCCATCGTGGGGGCAGGCCCTTGACGGACTTGCGGCCATTCTCTTGCTGGATGATCGGCATCAGTGCAACAGGACGTGTGTGACGGGCGTGGTGTCGCGCATGCACTGCGCGGCCACGTGGAGGTGGGCCGTGACCATTTCCAGCGCCATGGCGATATGGTGCCGCTCAGCGCGGGTGAAGGCGGCCAGCGGGTCGGTGGCGCGCTCGCGCGGCAGGCGGGCCACCATCATGACGACGATGCGGGCCGGCGCCGGCACGAGCGCCCAAAATGCGGCCCGCTCATTCTCCCGGTCTTCGGCAGCGGCCAGGGCGGACACAGCGGCCGGCTTCGTGACGGGCGTCCTCACCTGGTGGCCTCGCACATTTCAGCGATGATCGAGCGCGACCGCCCATCGCCATTTTTGCCGGCGCCGGCCGCTTCGAGATCCTGCATCGCCGAAAGCAGCGCGGCGCGTTCGAGCGCGGGAAGCTGCTGCAATCGCTGGACCCAGCGATGCACCTTGCGCTTGATGCGCTCCCGCTCGCGAAATCCCCGGCCGACATAGCCATAATCGGCGAGGACTGCCGGCGCCTCGTAGTTCATCCACACGGATTCCGTTCGCACGCCGCCGCGCGTCATGGCCTGGAAGTCGACGCGGTGCCAGCCTTCGGCCCGGGCCGCATCATCGTAGATGGCGTTGCGGTACCCGGACAGCATGAAGCGCACGCCCCCAGCTGACATCGCCACAAGCGCCGATATCAGATGGTGGTGGTCCTCGTCGGACATTTCGTGTGCATAGATGGCCTTCTTTGTGCGCGTGCTGAGCACATACGGCGGGTCCAGATAGACAAACTCATCACCCACCCACCGATTTGACGAGAGCCAGCATATCGCATCGGCATTGATGACGGTGACGCCGGCAAGGCCTGCATCGCCGCGCGCGTCGATGGTCGACCGCAGCACGTCGGCCTGGCGCGGATCGCGCTCGATCAGAATTGACGATGCTGCAGGAGCCTTGCGCTCGTAGACGTTGGCGCCGCCCGCGAACGCCTCAATGTAGACGCGGTGCGGCGGAATCAGGTTGATGATGGTCTGGTAGACGCCCGCGCCACCTTTGCCGCCGGGGTACTTCATGGCCGGCCCCCGAACTCCTCCAGCGCCGCCGCGACGCGGCTGCACTCATGGTTCCAGAAAACGACGTTGGCCGAGTCGGCCGGGAAGATCTGCCGGGCCAGGGACAGCGATTCCTTGGCCTTGATCAGCTTTTCGAACAACGCGTAGCGCGCCTGGGCGATGGCGGCGGGGCTCATACCGGCGCCGTCCCAATGGTGGGAACGCGCGGCATCCGCGCCAACTTGTCCGCCGCCACGTAGGCAACCAAGCCCACGAAGCAGATGGCCGCAAGCTGAGGGTGGGACAGCATGGCGGCCAGCGCCTCAACGGCCTCACGCTCCTCCTTGGTCATTTTCGCCGGTTGCGGCGCACTTTTGGCGAGGTCGATCATGCGGCCTCCAGCTTCTTGATGGCCGCTTCCATTTCCGCCACGACTTCGTACCAGCTATCGCTGGCCGCGCCCCTGGAAATCTCCGCGTAGTCCTTGAAGTCGCGCAGGCGGTATTTCATCGCGGCCAGCACATGGGCGCGCTCGACCGGCGACAGCGTAACTGTTTTGTAATCTTGTGTAACAGACATATGGCCCCCTAAGGCTGTCCACCCCCATCAAGAATGTCGGACGGCCCCGGCAGGGCCGGATTTGCTTAGGGGGCGTAGAGATTGCCGTCCGACAAGCCGGATTATATGTAGTTGGCGATTACTGCGCAACCAGTAACTACATATTGCGCATTAGCCATCGATTGCATATGCTTCGCGTAACTGCCCATTCGGGCGCACCTTAGGGGGTGAAATTGAAAAAAATCTGCATGGCCGGGCTGCTGCTTGGCCTTTCGTCCGTCGCTCATAGCGCTGTGCCTATCAACATGAACTGCGGCATGTCGGTCAAGGCATTCTTCACGCCGCTCATCCAGGGACGGCTCATCAACCCGAAGCCCTTTCACGTCACGCCGGGGTCCTCCCTGAACCAATTCCGGCCTAAGGCATTTGTTGGACTGACCGCGTTCGATCTGCCGGTTACGACGGTGGTCGGGTTCACGGATGAGCCGCTGCTGTTTACCAAGGTGGCGGAGGTTACGCAGGATGTTTATGGGGTGGTCGTTCGTGAAGGCATTGGGAACGTGCAAGCTCACCTGTCCTCTCTTGGGGTGCCGAACGCGCGGATTTTCCGCGTTGACGCGAAAGCAACACTGATCCTTTGCAAAGGAGAAATGCAATGAGAACCACTGGTGAATATCTGGACTTGATCAAGGTCAAACTGAGACTGCCCAGCGATTACGCTGTAGCCAAAGTGCTGGGCATCACGCACGTTTCGGTCAGCAACCTGCGCAACGGCAAGTCCAGCATGGGGATTGAGACGGCTATGAAGGTAGCCGAAATCCTTGGGGTGGATGAGCACCAAATCTATTCAGACGGCCAATTTGAACGCGCTAAAACGCCCGAGTTGCTCAACTTCTGGAAGGCAATTTCGGACAAATTCTCCGCGTCTTTCACTGACCTCCTATCGGGCTGCAGCCCGCGCCGTTACAGGGTTTCGGCGCGCTGATAGGCAGCAAAGGTTGCACTAAGCATTCTATAAATTATGCGAAAGCCTGGTAGTTAACAGGGTGTTGCATAGTTTGAGAATTTACCGCAACAACTCTACGGTAAATGGTATGTTTAGGCGTTGCGTTTCACGAAAGACGCCGATGATTCTTCAGCTGAACAACTCGCAAGTTCCGCCCAATCTGCGAGGCCCGGTCATGATTGATTCCAAGGGACTTCCGCGCTACTGGGCTACAGTTTGGTCTGCCACAACTGCTGGTGCGTTAGCAGATTCAACGCATCTGAAAAAACTGCGGTATGTCGACAACCTCTATCAGCATGCCGACGACCTGCGGGGCTACGGCGCCTTAGACGATGCGCTGGCGTCGTTGGATGACGCGGCGCTTGGGCAAATCCTCGAGTCGTGGTTCATTTCGATTCGGAATAAGCCTCGCACAACGCCGGCCGACGAAACGCGCTGGCAAGTCGGATTCCATTTCGTCAGTTCAGTCGTGTCCTGGATAGCTAAAAGCGGTTCCGATCAGCTCTTAGGGCAGATCGAAACTCGTCTTCACCAGCTATCAGTCCTGTACAGCCAGTTTCGCGCCAGGAAACGCAATGCACCGGAGTCAATTCGATCTCTACCGGCATCGACGGTCGAAGCGCTCTATCAGCTCCTCGATCCAGAATCCCATAATAATCCGTTTCCTCGGCTTCAAACCCGTTGGCGGATATACGTCGCGTTCATATTGATGTTGCATCAAGGTTTGCGCCGTGGCGAGGTATTGCTTCTGCCAGCAGATGCTATAAAGAGCGGCCATGACGCAAGACTCGGGCGCGTCAGGAGTTGGATCAACATTAGGGAAAACGGATATGAGGACTCGGAACAGGATCCTCGCCATTCCAAACCAGGCATTAAGACTCAAGCCTCAATACGGCAAATTCCCGTCAGCGAAGCAACTGCACGGATCGTGCAAATGTACGCCGAAAACTATCGGGGGCGTGCTGGGCATTCTTTTTTGCTCAGTTCAAAGTCACGAGCACCACTATCCACAGAAGCCCTCACCAAGGCATTTTTGGTGGTCTCGTCCCGCCTTCCATCCGCCGTAGTCGCGGAACTAAAAGCCAGAACAGGAAAAACAACAATCACGCCACACGATCTGCGGCATACATGCTCGGTCGTTCGTCTTCATCAGTTGCTTTTGCAAGGAAACCCCATGGATGAGGCATTGCAGAAAATGAGAACATTCTTCGGATGGTCGCGACAGTCTACGATGCCGGCAAGGTACGCACGCGCAGTATTCGAAGACTGCCTTGCGGGTGTTTGGAATGATGCATTCGACGATCGCGTTGAGCTGTTAAGAGGTCTTCCGGGAGGACATTGAAAATGCAGCCAGAAGAAATGAGCCCCGATGCGTTATATGAGAGCGATCTCACAGCGCAATTCTGTGCCCGATTGCAGCCATTGCCTTCTCCACTTCGTTATTACGACGAGTTTGAAGACTCCACGCGTTCAATCCGCGAGCCGCATCAAGCACGATTATTCGAAATTCATGTCTACGGCAGTATTCGCAAGATCGATTTCAATAAGCGCAATCAGTACAGTGCGCTAATACTGAAGCATGTGTTCGCAATGATGCTGGAGCAAGACCTATCTCCGGCAAGTATCGCAATTAATTTCGCTATGATGCACGATTTCACAGACGACGACCTAGATTCATTGCTACGGACTGGGCCGCTGGAGATCGGGTTACTGTGGTCTTCGTGGCGTTCTCGCGAATGGCAAAAAAGCACATACGTATTGGTCAAACAGGTTCTTCATTTCGAAGCCGATGGCTTCCATGCATCTCCATATGGGCACTGCCTCAATTCATTCACGGTAGATCCCTGTCCGAAGCATCTGGAGTGCTTTGCAAATTGTAGGCATCTTTCAGCTACGACCTGCCGGAAAACCGTCAAAATTTGATCAGCCTTGAAGTGAAGTTCAAGTCCGCCATCGAAGTGATCCGATCACGCTCATCATCCAGCTTGGGCTGGAAGAATCAGCTAGATCATGCGGAAACGCGCCTTGCAGGCGTACAGAAGCTTCTGACCACGCCGGCAGGCCAGGCCCCCTTCCCTCACGGCAGTGATCTTTCGCTTCCCGACACACGAGGTGTTCTAGATGAATAATGAAACTGAATTTCAGGGAGACGCGGAGCAGGAATTGATACGTGTTCTCGAATATTTATTAGCCGAAGATGTGCCGATTACAGCCAGGGCGGTTGCCCGCTTGCATCCGACATTAAAAGCGGCTTCCTCCATTACTCGGAACACTGCGCGAAGCGCCCTTCTCGCGAAGTTTCAGGCGCGACAAGCAGAGTTTCGCCGTTGGCGAAGCCGTAGTACCAAGCTGTCTTCATCCGACTCAGCGGCAACGCTGGCAGCAAAAGACTCCCAAATTTCAGACCTTGAAGCGAACGTGCAATTGCTAACAGCGTCACATGTCGCTATGTTGCGTGCAGTGGGGGAGTTAGGGGGATTTGCCAAGTGGGCTCAATTCTACGAATCCTATGCCATGATTCGCAATAAGTTGTCCACACTAGGTGAATCGCGATTTTAATGATTCTAGCCGACCCAAGATTAGTTGATTCATTGTTGGATTTTCTGACGTGAATATGAAGCGAAATTATTTCGCGCCTCATTCTTTATCCACGCCATCAAATCGTCCACTTTCGTAAAAGCTTTGCCGATTGCCCCAGTAATCATAGGATTATTCCCAAACGGGGCCAGCCTTCGAAAGTCGGTTTGCAGCGATACGCATGCTTTTCCCAAAGCAAAAGCATACCCTAGTTCAACAGCAGCTCCCTCATCTATGGATCGTCCATCTAATAATATAAGCAATAGATCACACCTGTTCACCGCATTAATATCATTCTTAAAAACTGTCGAACACGCTTGATTGTGACTCATTCCTGACGACACAAGATCAGCCATCAAAAATCCATCCTGCTGAGGTAAATAAACATCACAAAACTCTTCAAGCAAATGCTTTAAATATATGTTATAGGAGCGCTCGCCCTCACTAAAAAGCGGACCCGCCATATAAACAACGGGACGATATTTATTTGCTTTATGCATCATAACCTTTTTCCTCAATATCCAAAAGTAATTTATGCATATCTGCCTCTACATAACCTTCTCTAAAAATAATATTTGCCACTTCCTTGGCCACTTCACCTGGGCTCTTTTGAAACGCGTTGATAACTGTAACGCCATTTCCTGGTTTCAATTTTTTATAGACATGGAGTAACGCTTCCTGCTGGTCATTAAGTTTGGTAGCAGTGGTATTTTTGTGCAGCGATATTGCTCGCTCCGCCATAACCTCTGGATCGTTTTTCAAAAAAATAACGTGGCCTGGCATCAAACTTCGTTTAGTTGCTAGTCCGGGTGCTATCGCACTACGAAGAAGCATTGCTTTGGATGACCATTCATCTTTGTCCAAAGTAAATGCAAATGCATCTAGCGGCGCACGATCAATAACATGTATCCCAGCGCTTGCTGTTTTTATGAGATTCAAATTCTTTTGGTTAACTTGTTCGGCCACCCAATTGTCAATCTCTATTTTTTCGGCGTCGGTCAGTAAGTCCGGTGCTTTCTCCATGTTCGGAGCTCGTTGTTCGGTCCATTCATCCTGAGTCAACAAGCTTCTAAAATAATTGACCGTAGTACTTTTTCCTGCTGCAACCGAACCAACGACGAAATAGCGGAATGAAAAATGCGGGACAACCTCCTGAGCAAGCGAGGTAAATTCATGATCTTGAGCCGAAATTAATTGCGCTAAAGAATTAATCTCTTCACCAGTCAGAAAGAGAGTTTGTAAATTGTAGACATTGAAATTCGCAGCAGCCTCAGCGTTATCAGAAATTTCATTTCGCTTGCTTGCATCACGGACATATTTAACAAAATAATGGAAATGCCCGGGGAAATTAACTGCTGATTGCCGCAACAAATGTTTCAGAGTCGGATCCTGCAGTGACAGTCCAACAAGCAAACATGTGGTTTGCGAGAAGTGCGTCGCCAATGATGCGTAGCGCCCTGCCATGCTATCAATTAATTGATCAGCAAAAGAATCTTCCGAAAATACTAAATGATCACTTGGCCGCTCTCCACGAGTAAAAGGAAGAAATCCATTAGGGTGATAAATTACACCACCTGAACGAGAATGGAGTTGAGCGTTACCACTCCACAATGTCCGATATCCTCGGGTTTGCTCACCTTTAGCTTTACTATCCCGAAGAAGCAAACGTTGCAAAGTGTCATCAAAATTATACGTAACTGTTAATGGAGATTTTTTTATTAAGGGAATTAGTGATACTAAATATTTGTCTTCAGCGATTAATTTATCAACATCCTCAGGCAATCCTTTATACAAACTATCGTGTACTATCTTCCTCCATCCAGCTCGCAATTCCATTTCATGCATTCTTGGAGTTTTATCAATTGCTGGATTTTTGGCAGCGTAATGCTGAAACAATTGTTGCGCAAAAGTTGTGCTATTTCTTCCCGATGTACTAATTAATTGTTCAGCTTGTACGCTAGAGTGCTTGGCAATTTCTTCAAGAAGCGTATCCCAGCTCGGAAACTTTAAATCAACTCCAATTCCTGCGCCGAAAACCAAACCAAATTTTTCACGCGCAAACTGTTGTCGCATGTGAACAATTGCTTTTATGTAACGTTGAAGAACGCTTTTAGATACTACCGATCTTATAGATGAATTATTTGGAGTCATATACTTTAAAATAGTTCGTTTTGACCGATAGAGCCGCGAAGCATATTCAAGCGCCAGTTCACCGGCGCTAGAGATTTTGTTGAAATTTTACCTTTTTCATATTTGGCAATAAGCTTCTCAAAGACATTTAAGAACTCAGGATCGTAATTATCACCAACGTAGTTAACATTCCAAAGGCCACTGTTTCTTACATTTTTACTATTACTAAAATTTCCAAGCCAATTCGCACTTGGCAAATCAATTGCACCTCCCTGGGTAAGGAGAGATATCGAATTTTTTTCAATGTATGACCGATCACTGTCGACACTAGCTTCATCGAACACCGGTAAATAAGCGACTCGTAAATCCCTAAGGTATTGTGACACTTCTGATTCCAACTGTACTTCACCATCTCGAATTTCTTTGCTCGCGTTATCTCCAACACCCCAGCTAGTAAGCTCTTTTTTTTGGCTAGCTAGAATAGCATTCCCGACATGAAGTCTAAAAATAGACGATCGGTGGCTTCCTGAACCGTCATCGTTACCGCGATGTGTTCGAAGTCGCTGCCACAACAAAGACTTCGAGCCTTTACTTACACCGTGAGTGCCTATTCGAATTACCCGAAATGTTTCGTGGTGGAAAAATCGAGTTGATTCTCGTCCATCAAAGAAAAAATATACTCCTGCCTTAGGCAGATTTTTACCTTCAAAATCATTGAAAGGAATCATCTGCCCTGGAATTTGCTGTAACCGCCACAGTAAATTATAAAATCTATTGTAGTGACTCAACCGATCCGGATTCGCATTAACGCGCTCTAAGATATCTGCGTGAATGTCTTCAGATATATCACTAAGAGGGTATATAACCAAAAATTCCTCCTGCCTGAGGCGTTCGCGGAGCAATTCTCCATACGCCCCCGTCGCTAAAACAACAAGATATCTTGAAACCAAATTGCACTTCAACAGGCCAGTGACTATTGTCTCAACCCACAAATTCTTGGCGCGAGCAGTTAAAAGATTTAAGTCTTGATCGTAGGGGTCTAGAACTTGGTCGGGAGCCACGAGGCCATGTTTGGCCGAAAGAATGAACCAATTTGATCCAAAATTCTCCGCAAATTTCCGCGCTGCCCTGAAACGCCTAGAAATATATAAATCTTTTGCTGGCGCAGAGTAATCAAGCTTTTGCTTTCCACAAGAAACCAAGATTACAGGTCTCGCCGGGTCAGATGTATTATTTTTCCTACCGCGCACATATTTCATAGTCCAAAGGAAGCCCGATAAATTCATAAATCATAAAGTCATAAATATTTTTGATGCAGAGGCTCCGACTAAGATCCCAAATGTATCTTAAAGCCATTCTAGTGACAGATGCAAATTTTCAGCTTGGAGCAGAAATTGGAAAAATTGAAGAAGCCCCTGAGAAATAAGGTCCGCCTATCCTAAAATCGACGTCGAAAATGGTACGCTACACTGGCATCGTAACACGTCCATACTTTTGAGTAATCTTCGATTCCACTGCCATATCAAAATTACATATTGGCAATATTTGCGTAGGCAACCCGACGGCTGGGGTAGCACTCAAAAAGCGGTCTGTCTCTTCCTATGAGTTCTTATTTAATGATGCGTAGCCCCGTTTGCCTCTCAAGCCGATACAACCTACTCAGCTCAGAGTAGTTCAAGTTCAGCATCAGTGGTAGCTCATCTGGTGAATATCCCATCTCCTGAACTGTATGCGATATTAGTGCATCCATTACAGAAGTTTCTTCGCGACTAAAATCTAAAGATTGTGGTTCGCGTATTCGGAATCCACGACTAGACATCTGGCGCCAAAGGTACTCAGCTTTATATCTATCAATGCGGCCCAAATAGCCCGCACGAAAAATTAGTGACGCCATCGATACACGCCACACAGGCTTCATGTAAGCAGCCTTGTCAATGGTTAAGTCCCGCAATTCAGGCCCGATATCGAACGCCGGCATCAGTAATGCTGAAGCAAACTGGTCGGCCTCCTCCTCCATGGTTGCAGTAGGGTAAGGATGCATGATCAGGTGACCAAGTTCGTGAGCCAGGCTGAAGCGCATGCGATCCGCAGGCTGACTGCGATTAAGAAAAATAATCGGCGGTAGTCCTGGAATCCTATAGCTCACGCCGTCAATCTTGGCTTCCTCCAGATCACACTGAATCACCAGGCATCCTGCGCGTTCCGCACACTCCGTAAGTGAGCGAATGGGACCGCGTGGCAAAAGCCAAGCACGACGAACGTTATCCGCCACAACGTCTGCTTGCCCATCAAAATCATCAATGTCGTAACGAGGGAATGGCAATTCCGGCTCAAGATCAACCGAGCTCAAAAACTTCCGCACATGCGCGATACGAACGTTCAGTTCTGCAATTACGCGATCAATGACTTTCTGGCCGACTGAAGACTTCTTTCGGAACATTGCATGTGCACTCATTGGTGCACCATACTCGCGCTCTACTTGACGAAAAAAGGAACTAGGACAATCCAATGCGATTGCAAGCCTTTCGGTCTGCTCCATGCTGACTTCTTTTAACCCTTGCTCGATTTTTGAAAGCGTACCCTGCGCCATTCCTATTTCTTTGGCAAGCTCCGCTTGGCTCATGGACAACATCCTACGCCGTAGCGCGACTAACTCTCCTCTAACGGACCGGAAGTCGTCAGCCGGTTGAAACATCTTGCTTTTCACGATTTGTCTTGCGTTTTGGTTTAATGATACGGTTGGCCACTGAAGAGGAACCATCGTCTGTATGGGGCGCGAATGGGAGCACATTTTGCGCCATTGGCGCAGAACCAAACAAATCGATCATCCACACCACTGAGCTTTTATGGCGCTGCATTAGGACGATGCGCTCGACTGCAGCGCCTACATCGTCCAACTGGTAAACCAGCTCCAAACGAGTAAGGCCACCGAAGAGTTCGCGGTCTTGATCAACAAAAGCCAAGGCATTCTTAGTCGGATAATTCCTTGACAACATTCGCTCATCGGCCTTTTTCATGCGGATGAAAATGTCCCTGCCTACCAAAATACCTGTGTAATTAGGGACCGAATCAACCTTGATGCCATCGACCTTGTCAAAGATACGCTTGGCATTGGCAAGCATCTGGTTCGAAACCGCTTGTGCGCGGAACGATTTCGTCTGCATCTGCGAAGCGTAGGGATTTTTTAGCCAATCTGAGAAGGCCGTTTGGACAATTTCAACGAACTGATTGCTGAATGGACGGATAGCCTGCTCGGCTGCATCTTGAGTGATGATCGGCATTGCTGACACCTAGCAAAGATTGCGATGTACAAATGATACTCTATAACACCAATTTTTACCACAAAATATTCCAAAAAATATTCCGTGACCTGCGTGGCCAAGGGAACTGTGTTGCAAGTCTCGCTGGCATGCAACGCCAAGTCTTACTTATCCCATTTTGCAGCTCGCTGGCGTTGCGTGCTTTAGCGCAAACACCGCAACATTGACCCTGCTTGATGCACCGCAACGCATAAGTACTAGAAAGCAAAATAATCAGCTTTAAAATCAGGCACTAAGCAGCGCAACACTTTCCCTATCTACCAAGACTGCGAAGTTGTGGAGGCATCGTAATCGCCTGATGGGCGCAATATGGACATGGATGAAACCTGCCAACAACAGGCCAACGGACTCCCCGCCAAAACGCCTTTGCCAGTTGAGCGCGTCACGAAAAACAACACAGTGCTACCCTGAGCGTTCCCACTCCGGGCCGCACTGGCAAACCGCTGAATTCGCACGACGATTCGAGGTATAGTGGGACCGTGCTCTCAAGCAATTGTCATCGCAATATGCAGAAAATCACCCGCGACAATTTCAGACTCTGATGCTGTGTTTGACCACGCTCGGCACGCTCCCGTCCGCGCTGGCCGATCCGGCGACGCCCCGTTGGACCCAGATGGGCGCGACGGTGTTCAAGCACATGCCCGCTCCGCTGACCAATTCGATGGCCCAGGACCGCCGTGGCTTCATGTGGTTGGGCACGCAGTCAGGCCTGATCCGCTGGGATGGCTACACGTCGCGCCTTTACACTGCCGACAGCAAGCGTCCGCGCGCCCTTCCAGACAGTTTCGTGCCCGCCGTGCACGTCGACAGCCGCGGCAACTTGTGGATCGGCACGAGCTCGGGGGGCATGGCCCGCTATGACCCGGCCAGCGACGGTTTTACCGTCATCAGCGCCGGCCCCGGCGGCGTCAGCGACGCGCACGTGGCCGCCTTCGCCGACGACGGCGTCGGCGGCTTGTGGATTGGCACCGCCAGCGGCCTCGATCACATGGATACATCCGGCAAGGTGACCGCCTTGTCCGACACCGCGCTCCCGCCCTCCGGGCGCGGATCGGCCATCCGCACCATTGAGGCGCTGCTGCGCGACCAGGCGGGCGGCTTGTGGATCGGCACGCGGAAAGGTTTGCTCTACCGTGCACCGAACGCCGCGGCCGCCACGGCTTACGGGCTGGACGCCCCCATCAGCGTCCTGCTTCAGGACACGAGCGGCCGTATCTGGATCGGCACGCGCGACCGGGGCGCCTTCGTGATCCGAGCGGGAGAACATGGCGCCGTTTCCGTCGGGGAAAGTGGCCCCAATGCCGCCCTGCACAAGCAGCGCGTGTGTGCCATCGTGGAAGTGGCGCCCCGGGAAATCTGGTTCGGCACCGAAGGAGGCGGTATCGTCGCGCTCGACCCCGACGGCGGCGTCACGCGCCGCATCCGACACACGCCCGACGCGCCGGACAGTCTGAGTGACAACGATACCTATGCGCTGTTTCGCGAACGCAGCGGGCTGATCATGGTCGGCTCCACCGACGCGAGCAGCGTGCACGACCCGCGGCCGCGGGCCGTGGTCACCATACGCGACACGGGCTTGCCCATGGACGGTAAATTCACGGCGCCCAGCATCCTGGTGCGCCCGGACGGGAAAGTATGGGTGGGGGTGGGCGGCGGCGGCATCGACATCATCGATCCCGCCGCCGGCGACGTTGGGCAGATCGCGGCCGGCGAGCCCGGCGGCCTGCCCACCGGGCGGGTCCTGACCATGGCCAACGGCCCTGACGGCAACGTGTACGCCGGCACCCAGCAGGGCCTGTACCGGATCGACGCCCAAGGCGAGCGTGTCGAGCAAATGCGCATACCGGGCCGCAGCGCTACCGCGGCGTCGTGGGCCGTGGCGTTTCAGGACGGCGTCACGTGGTTGGGCGGACTCGACGGCCTGTGGGCGCTCAAGCTGGACGCCACGGGCGCGTCAGCGACGGTGCTGCGGCACGAGGACGGCAAGCTGGGTGACAGCCGTGTCACGTCGCTGCTTGCGCTGGCGAACGGCGGCTTGTGGATCGGCACGCGCGCCGGCCTCGTCTTTTTGCCGTCCGCCGAGGGCAGCCTGGAAGTCATCCCCACCGACGCGGCCACCGGCGACCGGCTGCCGCGCGGTTTCACGTCCTCGCTCGCGCTGGACCAGCAGGGCCGCCTGTGGAGCTCGACCTTCGGACGGGGCGTGCAGGTGCTCGAACGCACCGACGCCGATGGACGGCGGCGCTTCCGCCGTATCGAAAGGACGCATGGTTTGCCGGACAACAGCGTCAACGTCGTGTTGGCGGACCGCCAGGGCGCGATGTGGGCGAGCACCGACAAGGGCCTGGCGCGCATCGATACCGCCACGCTCGCCGTCAAGGCGCTCAGCGTGGCCGACGGCGTGCACATCACCCAGTACTGGAGCAATTCGGCCGCGCTCACCGATCAAGGCGAATTGCTCTTTGGCGGCATTACCGGGCTCACCGTGTTGCGCCCCGATAAGCTGGCCGACATCGACTACCGCGCCCCCGTCGTGGTCACCGATCTGGCCGTGGCCGACCAGCCGGTGGCGCCGGGCCGCTACATCCGGGAACCCGACGTTCCCGCAGCCGCCGCGCTGGAAATCACGCCCGCGGGGAAAGAGCGCGGTTTCTCGCTGGAGTTCGCCGCGCTCGACTACTCGGCCTCCGAACGCGCGCAGTACGCTTACCGGCTGGTCGGCTTTGACAGCGGCTGGATCCCGACCGCGCCCGGTTCGCGCCGCCTTGGCTACACCAACCTGCCCCCCGGCCACTACACGCTGCAACTGCGCGCCGCCACGCGCGCGGGCGCGTGGACGGAGCCCCTCAGCCTGCCCGTGCACGCTTTGCGGTCGTGGCACCAGATGGCATGGGTGCGCGCCCTGGCCGTGCTGCTCGCCCTGGGCGCGGTCGCCTGGCTGGTGCGCTTGCGCATCGCCTGGTACCGGAGCCGCCAGGCGGAGTTGGAATCGATGGTCGAGCAGCGCACGTCCGAGCTGCGCGCCAGCCAGGTGATGCTGGAACAGCTCGCCTACGCCGATGTGCTGACCGGCCTTCCCAACCGCCGTCTTTTCAACGACGAACTGCGCCACATGCGCGCGCAAGCCGCGCGCGACAGGAGTCAGTTCACGCTGCTGCTGATCGACCTCGATCATTTCAAGCAGGTCAACGACACGCTCGGTCACGACGCCGGCGATGCGTTGCTGATCGAAGTGGCGCGCCGCTTGCGCCTGTGCGTACGGGAGACGGATCGCCTGGCGCGGCTGGGCGGCGACGAATTCGCGGTCTTACTAGGCAACACGGGCGACGAACACGACGTCGATCACGTGGCGCGCCGCATCGTCGACAGCGTCGGCCAACCGATTGCTTTCGGCGAGCATCAGATGCGGGTCGGAGCCAGTATCGGCGTCGCCACCTTCCAGGGCACCCAGGCCAGCGACGAAGCGCTGTACAAGCAGGCCGACCTGGCGCTCTATCAAGCCAAGAGCGCGGGCCGCAACACCTGGGTGTGGTACCGGGCCGAGAAACACGAGGAGTTTGTGAGCACTTGAGTCCCGCGCGCGCGTCGGACCGCTTTCAATTAGGCGCCGCATCCTTCGTCACGCCCTGGCCACCCCGTTGGCCCGTGCCGTGTGCAGTTTGTGGTAGCTGTCGATCAGCCGCTGGTGCCGGTCGAGTCCCTCCAGTTTCATGCTCGTCGGCGTCAAGCCGTGGAAGCGCACGCTGCCGTCCACCGAACCCAGCACCGCGTCCATCCGTGGATTGCCAAACATCCGGCGGAAATTGGCCACGTAATCGTCGAGTTCCAGGTCCTCGTCCAGCAGCACCTCGAGAACAACGTTCAAGGCTTGATAGAACAAACCGCGCTCGACCGTGTTGTCGTTGTACTGCAAGAACGCTTCCACCAGCTCTTGCGCCTCCTCGAACTGTCGCAATGCGAGCTGGATCAGCAGCTTCAACTCCAAGACCGTCAACTGTCCCCACTCCGTGTTCTCGTCGAATTCGACGCCGATCAAGGTGGCAATGTCGCCGTAATCATCCAGCTCGTTGTTTTCCAAACGCTCGAGCAGCGCTTCCAGGCTCGCGTCGTCCAGGCGATGCAAGTTCAAAATATCCGACCGGAACAACAGCGACTTGTTGGTGTTGTCCCAGATCAGATCCTCCACCGGATACACTTCCGAATAACCCGGCACCAGAATCCGGCATGCGACGGCGCCCAATTGGTCATACACCGCCGTGTAGACCTCTTTGCCCATGTCTTCTAGAATGCCAAGCAAGGTCGCCGCCTCGTCGGCATTCGAGTTTTCCCCTCGGCCGGAGAAATCCCACTCGACAAATTCGTAATCGGCTTTGGCGCTGAAAAAGCGCCACGACACGATGCCGCTGGAATCAATGAAGTGTTCCACGAAGTTATTCGGCTCGGTGACGGCGTTACTGGCGAAGGTGGGCCTAGGCAAATCGTTCAGGCCTTCGAAACTACGCCCCTGCAGCAACTCCGTCAGACTACGCTCCAACGCGACCTCGAAGCTCGGGTGCGCGCCGAACGAGGCGAACACGCCGCCCGTCCGAGGGTTCATCAGGGTCACGCACATCACCGGGAATTCGCCGCCCAGCGACGCGTCCTTCACCAGCACCGGGAAGCCCTGCTCTTCCAAGCCGTTAATGCCGGCCAGAATGCCGGGGTATTTCGCCAGCACCTCCTGCGGCACGTCCGGCAACGCGATTTCCCCTTCCAGGATTTCGCGTTTGACCGCCCTTTCGAAGATCTCCGACAGACATTGCACCTGCGCCTCGGCCAGGGTGTTACCGGCGCTCATGCCATTGCTGACGTACAGGTTTTCGACCAGATTGGAGGGGAAATACACCACCTCGCCGTCCGATTTCCGCACATAAGGGAGCGAGCAGATACCGCGCTGCACATTGCCGGAGTTGGTGTCGTACAGATGCGAGCCACGCAACTCGCCGTCCGGATCGTAAATTTTCAGGCAGTACTCGTCCAGAATCTCGGCCGGCAGCGCGTCTTTGCGGCCGGGCTTGAACCAACGCTCGTTCGGGTAATGTACAAACGGCGCGTTGGCGATGTCCTCGCCCCAATACGTGCCACCGTAAAAGTGGTTACAGTTCAGTCGCTCGATAAACTCGCCCAGCGCCGACGCCAGCGCGCTTTCCTTGGTCGATCCCTTGCCATTGGTAAAACACATCGGCGAATGCGCGTCGCGGATATGCAGCGACCACACATTGGGAACGATATTTCGCCACGAGGCGATTTCAATCTTCATGCCCAAGCCCGCCAAAACCGCAGACATGTTGGCGATGGTTTGCTCCAGCGGCAGATCCTTGCCGGCGATATACGTGCTCGCATCGGAATCCGGATTCAAGGTCAGCAAAGCCTGGGCATCGGCGTCCAGATTCTCCACCTCTTCAATCACGAACTCCGGTCCGGCTTGCACCACCTTTTTCACCGTACAACGGTCGATGGAACGCAAAATACCTTGGCGATCCTTGGCGGAGATATCCTCCGGCAATTCAACTTGAATCTTGAAAATTTGCTGATATCGGTTTTCCGGATCGACGATATTATTCTGCGACAGGCGGATATTTTCGGTCGGAATATTGCGAGTCACGCAATACAATTTCACAAAGTAGGCCGCGCACAAGGCCGACGAGGCCAGAAAATAATCGAACGGACCAGGCGCCGAGCCGTCGCCCTTATAACGGATGGGCTGGTCGGCCACCACCGTGAAATCGTCGAATTTGGCCTCAAGACGAAGCTTATCGAGAAAGTTGACCTTAATTTCCATGGGGGAATTCCAAAATAGTGCTCAAAATGAGATGGGCACCATTATCCGTTGTTTTGGCCATACCGCATAGGCTGCTGGCGGTGCCCTCCTCTCCCATGGCCTTCTGGCGCCCGCCACGAACGCCGGTATCAGCGCGCCGCGCCCGACTTCACGGTGCTGCCTCCCCATGCATTCATGTCCGATTTGCAGGCCCCCGCGCGCTACTGAATTATGTTCATCGGGTTGATGATTTTAGCAATTGCGACATCAAGGCGTAGCTCACAAAATCCACATTTTGGTCAAGTTTTTCAAGACCAAGCGACAAAGCCAACAAAACATCGTGAGGAAACGTGAACATGCACCGCACCACCACCATCGCGCTGGCATCCAGCCTGCTTACACTGGCAGCATTGAGCGCGCCTGCGACCCTTTGCCTGGCCGCGATGAACCCCGCGGTTCGCGCTCAATCCGCCGACACAGCGTCTCCCACGTCTTTGCGGCACACCCTCTCGCTGGACGAGGGATGGCGGTTCCACCTCGGCGACATTGCGCGCGATTCGTTTGCCGGCGGCCAGGGCGTCAATCTTTACGCGCCGGACATCACCTACCAAGGCGCGAAGGCCGGGAGCGTCTGGGGCGCGGCGGCGCGCGGATATGACGACAAGCGTTGGAAGCTGGTGGACCTGCCACACGACTGGGTCGTCGAACAGCCCTTCGACGAGAAGGCGCTCAAGCAGCAAGGCTATCGCCCCCGCGGCATCGCGTGGTACCGGCGCACGTTCAAACTGCCCGCCTCTGATCGCGGCAAGAACATCGAGCTGCAATTCGACGGCGTGGCGACACACAGCACGGTGTATTTCAATGGCAACGAGGTTCATCACAACTGGAGCGGCTACTCCTCGTTCCAGATCAATCTCACGCCGATGGCGCGCTACGGCGACGACGGCATCAACACCATCGCGGTGCGGGTGGACGCCGAGGACACCGAGGGCTGGTGGTATGAAGGCGGCGGCATCTATCGCCACACCTGGCTCGTCAAACGCAGCCCGGTCCACGTCGCCACCGACGGCGTCTACGCCAACCCCGTCAAGACCGCCAATGGAGGGTGGGTGATCCCCGCCGAGGTCACGCTGGCCAATACCGGCCCCGGCGCGGCCTCGGCCTCGGTGGACGTCGGGGTTTTTGATGCCGCGGGCCGTCGGGTCGCGGGCGCCCGCTCCGCGCCGGTGAACATCGTTGCCCAGGGCGACGCCGTGGCGAAAGTCGCCGTCCCGGTGGCGAAGCCGAAGCTCTGGTCTGTGGATGAACCGAATCTCTACACGGTGCGCACGACCGTGCTGCGCGACGGCAAGCCGGTGGACTCCGTGGACACCACCAGCGGGTTCCGCACGATCCGCTTCGACGCGCGGAAGGGATTTTTCCTCAACGACCAGCCGCTCAAGCTCAAGGGCACCAGCAATCACCAGGATCACGCGGGCGTCGGCGTTGCTGTGCCGGATTCGATCTGGGACTTCCGCGTGCGCAAATTGAAGGAGATGGGCTCGAACGCCTACCGCACCGCGCACAACCCACCGGCCAAGGAGTTGCTCGACGCCGCGGACCGCCACGGCATGCTCGTGATGGACGAGACCAGGCACTTCAACGCCTCTCCGGAATATCTGAAGCAACTCCAGTGGCTGGTGCGCCGCGACCGCAACCACCCCAGCGTGATCATGTGGAGCCTGTTCAACGAGGAAGGGCTCCAGGTCAACGAAGAGGGCATGGAGATCACGCGTGTGATGAACGCGGTGGTCAAGCAACTCGACACCACCCGGCCCACCACTGGCGCGCAGAACAAGGGACAACTGGGCCCGGACGGCAAGGTGAACCCAAAGAACGCCGCGCATAGCGTGGACGTGGTCGGAATCAACTACCAGAGCGACGAATACGACAAGATTCGCGCGGCCTATCCCGACAAGCCCATCGTCAGCACGGAGGACACCTCCCAGGTCATGACGCGAGGGGAATACACCACCGATTGGGCGAAGGTCGTGGCCTCCTACGATGATGTCTATCCGGGTTGGGCGGCGACCAGCAACGCCCGCAACTCTTGGGAGGCGATCTCCAAGCAGACGTCCTTTGCCGGTGGCTTCTCCTGGACGGGCTTTGCCTACCGCGGCGAACCCACGCCCTACGGATGGCCGTCCGCAAGCTCCCACTTTGGCGCTCTCGATCTCTGCGGCTTCCCCAAGACCGAGTTCCACGTCCGGCAGGCGCTCTGGGTGAAGGACAAGCCGGTGCTGACCTTGGTGCCGCATTGGAACTGGCCGGGCAAGAATGGCCAGAATATCAAGGTGTTGGCGCCGACGAACGGCGACACGGTGGCGCTTTTCCTCAACGGCAAACTCATCGAGGAAAAGAAGGCAGATCCCTTCCAGATGGTGGAGTGGCAGGTGCCCTACGCGCCGGGCCGGCTCGAAGCCGTCGCGAAGAAGAATGGACGCGAAGTGGCGCGTTTCGCCGTGGAAACCACCGGCGAGCCCGTGGCGCTGCGCCTCACGCCGGACCGCAAGGCGCTGGCCGGTGATGGCCGCGACGCGGTCCCGGTGACTGTCGAGGCCATCGACGCGCAAGGCCGATCCGTGCCGACCGCGAACCTCCCCGTTTCGCTCGAACTCAGCGGCCCGGGCGCGAACATCGGCGTCGGCAATGGCGACCCGAACAGCCACGCGCCGGAGAAAGGCGACAAGGTCACGATCTACAACGGCCTGGCCCAAGTCATCCTCCAAAGCCAGCGCGCCGGTTCGGGCAACCTTGTCCTGCGCGCCACGTCGGCCGGCCTGCAGCCCGCCGAAACCACGATCAACGTCCGGGCCGTGCCCGCGCTCCCGTCCGTTCCGGTCGTGGCGCAATAGCCACCGGCCCTTTTCTAATATTGCCTTACCAACTTACCACCTTGATAAAGAAATCGGAGACAACTCGATGACCATCAGCATCCTTCAACGCGGAATGTTATTTGGCCTGCTGGCTTGCTGCCTGGCGCCATCGCGCGCGGCTGAATATGTACCGCCGCAACAGCCAGGCAAGTTTAACGCCACACCCGCATCCCTGAAGCAATACCGCGCCCCGGACTGGTTCCGCGACGCGAAATTCGGCATCTGGTCGCATTGGGGGCCGCAAGCCGTGCCGCGCGCCGGCGACTGGTATGCTCGCAATATGTATATCGAAGGCACGCATCAGTATCAGCACCACCTGCGGCAGTACGGTCATCCGTCCCAGTTTGGCTACAAGGACATCATTCCTTTGTGGAAGGCCGAACGCTTCGATCCTGATGCGCTGATGGCTCTGTACGTGAAGGCGGGCGCGAGGTATTTCGTCAGCATGGGTGTCCACCACGACAATTTCGATTTGTGGAATTCGCGCCATCACAGCTGGAACGCCGTCAACATGGGGCCGCGTCGCGACATCGTCGGCGCCTGGCAGCGGGCCGCGCAAAAAGCTGGCTTGCCATTCGGCGTGTCCGAGCATCTGGGCGCCAGCTTTGGCTGGTTCGCCTCCAGCCACGGCCATGACAAGAGCGGGCCCATGGTCGGCGTGCCGTATGACGGCGCAAATCCCTCGTTCCAGGAACTCTATCATTCCGACAACGAAGCCTACCTGTCGATGTCGATTTATGGGAACAATTGGTACACGACCCATCCGGCCTGGCATCAAGAATGGTTCAGGCGCGTGAGCGATCTGCTCGACACCTATCATCCCGACTTGCTGTATTCCGATGGCGGCATCCCCTTTGGTGTGGTCGGCCGCACCCTGCTGGCGAACTATTACAATGCCAACATGGCGGCGAACGGCGGCCGGCTGACCGCAGTGTACAACCACAAGGACGGCGGCGAATTCATTGCCGAGGCGGGCGTGCAGGATGTGGAGCGCGGCGTGTTAAAAGGCATCAATCCCTTGCCGTGGCAAACCGACACCTCCATCGGCGACTGGTTTTATAGCGAAGGCTACCAGTACAAGCCGACCAGCGAGATCATTCATATGCTGGCCGACATCGTCAGCAAAAACGGTAACCTGCTGCTCAATGTGGTGCAGTATCCGGATGGCAGCCTGCCGCCGGAACCACGCAAGTTCCTGGAGGAGATGGCGGTCTGGATCGGCATCAACGGCGAGGCGATCTATGGGACCCGCCCATGGAAAGTGTTCGGCGAAGGACCGACCGAGGCGGCCGTCGGCGCAATGAAGGAAGGCACGAAATACACGCCGCAGGATATCCGCTTCACCGCCAAGGGCGACGCGGTGTATGCCATCACGCTCGGTGTACCGGACGAGCAGGTGGTGATCCAGTCGCTGGGCAAGCGCGCCGGCCATGTCAGCGGACCGATAAGCGCCGTGTATCTGCTGGGCAGCAAGGCACCGTTGAAGTGGACCCAGCGCGACGATGCGCTGGTGGTTTCGCTGCCGCCGCGGATCCCCACGGCGCATGCGTCGGCCTTGAAGATCGTAATGAAAGACGCCCAAATAGCAAGTGCAACACCACGGTGATTTGCGTCGATGGGGACGCGTGTGCGCAGCAGACTCCCGGCCGCGTTTTCCTCAAACCGGCTCGCCTCCTCGATGCGCGCTCCCCCGGCCCAGCTCCCGAAGCGTTGCGGTGACAGCCTTGGCAACCAGCAACATTTTCAGTGTTTCGAATGCAATGTTATTTAAAAAATATCCACGTATAATCCAGGGGCTGCAAATCAACCCACCTACTACATTTCGGAGAAATCGTGAAAAGAAAACTGATCGTTGCCCTGTGCACGGCCCTCGGCCTTGCGCCCGTCGCCGCCTACGCCGAGGATACCTATGCTGGCATCAATCTCGGCCGCGCGAAGCAGAAGGTGGACGCCAGCATCCTGAGCTCATCCGACGACACCACCGCCGTCAAGGTGTACACCGGCTACCGTTACGACGGTGTCTTCGGCGTGGAAGCGGGCTACGTGCAACATGGCCGGGCCAGTCTGCCTCTGTCGGGCACCATTCTGACCGCCAAGCCCCGCTCCCTCTACGTCGCGGGAACGGCCACCGCGCCCTTGACTCAACAGCTGGCGGCGTTCGGCAAACTGGGCGCGAGCTTCAACCGCGCCAAATTCACCAACTTCGGCGCCAACGGGCGTTCGGAAAGCAAGACCACCGCGCTGATAGGCGCAGGCCTGACCTACGCGGTGACTCCGGTGGTTTCAGGCGTGCTTGAGTACGAGCATTTCGGCAAAGTGGTTGATGAGGGGGCCTTGAACCTCAAGTCCCGCATCATCTCGGCCGGGGTACGCGTGACTTTCTAAGCCGCGAGGCGCAGCATCGCCGAACCATGCGGCGCGAGCGTCTGGCGGATGGCGCCGCGTGCCGGCGCCAGATCCTTGCGCATCCACAGATCGCGCAGCGCGACGGTCTTGTCGCCCAGGTTCAGGCGCGACAGGTCGAACACGATTTCCACCGGCGTGTCCTGCGTGTTGAACAGCGCGAGGTACTGGCCCCCGTTGGCGCCGTTGGGACGCGCGCTCCAGATGCGCGTGCCCGCATCGGCCCGGTGCGGCTGGTTTCCATGGCTCTTCTGGTTCACCGCCAGCACTTCCGGATTGGTCAGCAAGGCCAGCGTCTTCGCGTCCAGGTGCCTCAAGTCGCCACCCATGATGAGCGGCGAGCGCGCGATGGACCATAGCGTCATCAGCGTCTGCTGCTCGTCCGGCGTCAGGTTGGTGTCGCGATTGCCCAGCGCGAGACGGCCCAGGGGCAGCATGTCGGCGTCGGGCCAGGCGTTTTCGCCCATGTGGGGATTCCAGTCCTCCAGGCGCTGGAACTGCTCCTTCAGCATCTTCCATTCGTCCCAGAAGTCGTCGGAGATGCGCCACATCTGCGCGTAGTGCGGCACATGGCTGGCCCATTTGAGGTCGGTTTCGCCGGGCGACAGGCTCAGCGTGATGGCGCGCCCGGACGCCTGGATGGCCTTGTGCGCGGCCTCGATCTCGCGCCAGTTCTTGTCATACGGGCGCGACAGGTCGTCCATCTTGATGAAGTCGACGCCCCACGACGCGTACATCTTGAAGATGGAGTTGTAGTATTCCTGCGCGCCCGGCTTGGTCATGTCGACGCCATACATGTCGCCGTTCCAGGTGCAGATGGAACCGGTGTCGGCGATATCCTGCGCGCGGAAACGCGAGCCCAGGATCGGCGTGTTCATCCGCACCGCCTGGCGCGGAATGCCGCGCATGATGTGGATGCCGAACTTCATGCCCATGCGATGGATCTGCTCGGCCAGGGCCTTGAAACCGGCGCCGTTTTTCGCCGATGGAAACCGGTTCGGCGCGGGCAACAGGCGGCCGTATTCGTCCATCGTCAACTCGGCGTCCTTGCGGTATTCGTAGCCGTTGGCGTTCGGCTCGTACCACTGGATGTCCACCGTGAAGACGTTGTAGCCGGACGGCAGCAACTGCCGCGCCATGATGCGCGCGTTCTCCAGCGACTGCGCCTCGGTGATGGTGGTGGCGAAGGAGTTCCAGCTGTTCCATCCCATCGGCGGGGTGGGAGCCAGCGGCGCCCTGCCTCCGCTCACGGTTTGCGGCGTCGCCGCCGACGCCACCCTGGGCAATAATGCGGCGGCGGCTATGGAGGCGGCGAGAAGATGGCGGCGGTGTGAATTGATCATGATATCCAGTGGCGGGAAAGGGAAAAAATCGCGTTTCTGCGCGGGCATCATAGCGCAGCTTTTTCCACTGTTATCGATGATTTATTCGTCCCCTCCAATGTCAAAATAGATATCGGGTAGGATCAATCGCCTCCGCCGCCTCCCCGGTAACGCGACCCCGGCCAGCCTATTGAATCGTCAATTGCTTGGCGCGGGCCGACTCGGCCTTCGGCAAGGTCAGTTTCAACACGCCGTCCTCGAACCTGGCCTGCGCGGCGTTGTCATCGACGTCGGACGGCAGGACGAAGCTGCGCGCGTATTTCCTGTAGGACCTCTCCGAATACACGACGTTGCCGCCCTCGCCCTGGGTCGCCTCCTGCTTCGATTCGCCCTCGATGGTCACGCGCCGCTGGTCGATGGCGACCTTGACGTCCTCCTTTTTCAAGCCGGGCAATTCCGCCTCGACCTCAAACCCCTGGTCGGTCTCCGACACGTTGAGGCGAGGACTGGTCGCGATGCCGCCCTCCTGGTCCGGCGGCATGGAATACCGGGCCAAGGGAGCGAAGAAGTTTTCCAGCATGGTTTCCACCATTCGACCGAACTGGTCTTCGATCGGGTTTGGACGGTACACCGACAGCGGTGCCTCGTTGCGTCTTACGATATTCATCACTTCCTCCTATGGTTTCCATGAATGGCGGACTCGCCAACAAGACATTGGGATGCGGAGCGTCACAGCGGTGACGGGCCCCGACCGTGTTATGACACGCGAAACGACGCAATGTTGTCGGCCTCATCAGAAATTAAGGTATCCATGCCGGGGCGGGCTTGGGGGGACGCGGTTCGGCCCCGTTCCCGGCCCAGAAGGGCTAGCGGCCCGTAGCCAATCGCATGGTTTGTTCGAACAGCGCCGTGCCCGGGCGGGGTTGCGGCGCGCCGTGGGGCTGGAAGCCCTCGCGGACATAGAGGCGCGCGGCGGACGTGTCGCCGCAGGTGACGTCCAGCTGCACCACCAGCGCCCTCCTCGACCGCGCCCAGGCGACGCTTTCCCGCAGCAGCGCGGCGGCCACCCCGTGGCCCCGGCATTCGGGCGCCACCCACATCTGGAACAGGTTGACGATGGCCGGATCGCCGGCGTCGACCTTGGCCCACAGCAGGCCCACCGGCGCGCCGCCGGATTCCGCGATCAGCGGACAGTCCTGGCCCGAGACCACGGCCGCGGCCAGCCGCGCCGCCCACGCCTCCGGCGCGCGCACCTCTTCCGCGGCCAGCGTGCTGCCGAACGCCTCGGGCGACTCGGCGAGCGAGCGCAGCCGGATGTCGCGGTATGCCGGCCATTCGTGCGCCGCCAATTGCCGGATGGCGTAGCCGCCGTTTGCTTCTTTCTCCGTCATCGAAGTGCCCTTGTTTTTTCACAATCGTCGAGCGCCATCGCGTCCCGGCGGTAATGCAATGTCGCGATATGTCCATGGCCGCCCATCCTGCGATGGGACCCGAGGCCGGCGAACACGAATCCGCACTTTTCCAGGATACGGCGCGAGGCCACGTTGTCGCGCACCACGTGGGTTTCGATTCGCTTCATGCCGAGCAGTGCCGGGAGCCGCGGCACGCATGCGGCCACCATTTCATAGCCCAGCCCCTGGACCCAGAACCGCGGCGCGACAAAATAGGCCAGGTGGCATGCCAAATGGTCCCGTGTAACGACCACACATCCCGTCAATTCGCCATCCACGCGCCGGTGCGCCGCGACGCCGAAGCGTCCCTCGTGGCGCCAGCTGTCCGCCGAGGTCTTCCAGGACGCGCTGTCCAAGGCGAGCATACGCGCATCGGGCCGTCCGATATAGAACGGCTGGTGGACGCGCTCGTCCGAGAGGATTTCCGCCAGTTTCGGCGCCGTCGCCGCGCCGCATGGAGTCAATACGAGTTGCGGCGTTTGAATGGGAAACATGATTGGAACGGATTCATTGGTCTCCGTGGCCACGCGCAGCTCGCCATCCGCCGCCACCGCCGCTCCGTGCCGTGCTTTTCGCCGCCATCCTGCCTCCATTTCAATCGTTGGGAGGGTGGCCGCCGGACAGTGCCTTGCCGGGCGGCCGCCGCGATACACTTATTTCTTTTCCGGCGCCGGTTCGGCCGGCGGGGTTTCCTCGAACTGCGGCAACTGGAACTCCGGCTCCGCCGCCGGCTGGCTTTCGTTGCCGGCCGGCTGCTCGATCATCAGCCCGGCGGGAGGGCCGTCGGACGCGGTGCCCTTGTCGAGGAACATGGTCACCGTTTGCGGGAAGGCCGCCACCAGCAGCACCATCACCATCTGCAGGCCCACCCATGGCAAGGCGCCCCAGTAGATGTCCGAGCTCTTCACTTCCTTGGGCGCCACGCCGCGCAGGTAGAACAGCGCGAAGCCGAACGGCGGGTGCATGAAGGAGGTCTGCATGTTCACGCACAGCATCACGCCGAACCAGACCAGCGCCGCCGAAGCGGCCGCCTCCGGGCTGCCCATCATCGGCTCCAGCTCAGGCGCCAGGATCTTCTGCGCCACCGGCGCCAGCATCGGCACCACGATGAAGGCGATCTCGAAGAAGTCCAGGAAGAAGGCCAGGAAGAACACGAACAGGTTGACGACCAGCAGGAAGCCGATCCAGCCGCCGGGGATGCCGGTGAACAGGTGCTCGACCCAGCGGCCGCCGTCCACGCCCTGGAACACCACCGAGAAGCAGGTCGAGCCGATCAGGATGAACACCACCATCGCCGTCAGGCGCATGGTGGACTGGTAGCTCAGCACGATCAGCTCGCGCAGCGGCTTGATGCGGCTGGCCCGCACCAGCAGCCAGGTGACGGCCACGTACAGCAACGCCAGCGCGGCCTGCACGAAGGGCTTGGCGACCGGCGCCAGGCCGGTGGTCTTTTCGTAGTAGAAGGCGCCGATCAGCGCGGCCACGGCCATGGCCGCCATGCCGACGCGGAACACGATGCGGTCGCGCGCGCTGAATTCCTCATGGCGTATCACCGCCAGCACCACCGCGCCCAGCGCGCCCATGGCGCCGGACTCGGTCGGCGTGGCGATGCCCAGCATCATCGTTCCCAGCACCATGAAGATCAAGACCGCCGCCGGCACGATGCCGCGCAGGCACTGGCGCCACAAGGCCCAGCCCACCTTGGCCTGGTCGGTTTGCGGCGCGGCCGGCAGCCAGTCCGGACGGATGCGCGACAGGATGAAGGTGTACAGCGCGAACAGGCCGATCTGCACGATCGACGGGCCCCAAGCGCCCAGGTACATGCTGCCCACGTCCGCGCTGGCGGTCTGGGTTTTCAGCTGGTCGGCCAGCACCACCAGGACCAGCGACGGCGGCACCAGTTGCGTGATCGTGCCGGACGCGGCCAGCACGCCGGTGGCGTAGCGCATGTGGTAGCCGTAACGCATCATCACCGGCAGCGAAATCATGGCCATGGCGATCACCTGCGCCGCCACCGTGCCGGTGATGGCGCCCAGGATGAAGCCGACGATGATCACCGAATAGCCCAGGCCGCCGCGGATGCGGCCGAACAGCTGGCCCATGGAGTCCAGCATGTCCTCGGCCAGCCGGCATTTCTCCAGCACCGCGCCCATGAAGGTGAAGAAGGGAATGGCCAGCAGCAGGTCGTTGGCCAGCACGCTGCCGAAGATGCGCTGCGGCACCGCCTGCATGAAGGGGATCGTGAAATAACCGTGGTGGATCGAGATCAAGCCGAAGAACAGCCCCACCGCCAGCAGTGAAAAGGCGACCGGGAAACCGACCAGCATGAAGACAACCAAACCGCCGAACATCACCGGCGGCATCAACTCGAGTGGAATCATTGCACTGGCCTTTCGTACTTGCTATCGAGGTGCACCTTGCCGGCCAGCGCGGCGATGCGTTTGATCAGTTCGGCGATGCCTTGCAAGGTCAGCAGCGCGAAGCCAATGGGAACGATGATCTTGATGGGGTAGCGCGGCAGGCCGCCCGAGTTGCTGGACTGCTCGAGCACCTCCCACGACGGCATGAACAGCGAGTACCAGGCCAGCCAGGCGAACAGCGCGCAGGCCGGCAGCAGGAAGAAGATGATGCCGAACACGTCGATCCACAATTGCTTGCGTTCGGAGACGTGGCCGTAGATCAGGTCGACGCGCACGTGTTCATTGCGCTGGAAGGTGTAGCTGGCGCCCAGCATGACGGCGGCGCCGAACAGATACCACTGGAGCTCCAGCAGCCAGTTGTTGCTCCAGTCGAAGCCGTAGCGGATCATGGCGTTGCTGGCGCTGATGATGCAGGAGGCCAGTATCATCAGGTTGGCCAGCTGTCCGCAGCGATAGCCTAGCCGGTCCAATAGTTTGGATATGCGGAGTAATCCTTGCATGTAAGTCCCCTTGCCAGACGCGGATAGCGGCTGGCCGTTGTGTTATTAAAGGATTGTCGCAAGGATATTATCCGATTATTGTTACATTTGCTAACTATGTTGGGCGGCTCCACTCATACTCAGCCGGATGGCGGCGCAAGCAGCCAAGGTCACCCCGACCAGGAGCAACTGCGCCATGCTCCATTGGGCCGGCGTCCAGCGTTCCGCGCCGGCCGGGGTCCAGAGCGCCGCCCCACCCGGGGGCACGCCCAGGATCAGGTCCCGGGACCAGTTCCAGGCCGCGTGCACGCCGATCGCCGCCGGCACGCTGCGCCAGCGCACGAAGACCAGGCCGAACAGCAGCGAGCCGGCCGTGGTGCTGATGAACGCGACCTCCCAGGGCCAGCCGCTGACTATATGAAACATGGCGAAGAGCATTGCGATCAGGAGCTGCGCCGGCCAGAGCCCGAACCGCAGGATGAGATTGTCGAAGGCGTAGCCCCGGAACGCCAGTTCTTCGCACGCGTTGGTCGCCAGGTGGTACAGCAGGGCCGCCAGGACGGCCAAGGGCAGGATATCCGGGCTCCGCTCCCAGTGGAACGGCAAAACCGCGCGGAGCAGTAGCGCGGCGAACGCAAATAGCAGGACGCCGCCAGCGAAGCCGCAAGCAAGCTTCCCGGCCGTTCCAAGCGACCATGACAGTCCCAACTCGGCGAGCGAGCGCCCTTCGTGCTTGAGTAGCACGCTGCTGAAAATCAGAAGCATGACGGCCACCACGCCGGGTAAGCCTGGCACGGCGACCGGAATAGGCAGGCCCTGGTACGCCACGACCACCAGCGGGATCGAAATCAGCAGGAAGACGAGGCCACGCCAGGGGCTGGAGCCTGGCGTGGTCGTGGCAGTCGCTGGCGCGGCCGCATCGGGCTGATCATTGATAAACATAGGCCTGGAACTACGTGGGCAGCGCGCCGATCTGCTGCAACAGTCCCAACCGGTCCACCTGCACCCAGGCCCGCGCGATGCGGCCGCCTCGGAAGTGGTACAGCACGTTGCCCGTCTGCGTCACCCTCCTGCCGGTGGCGGGCGTGCCGTTGAACGCGCCGGCGTGCGTGGCCTGGAAGGTCCAGCGCACGGCCAGCCGCTCGTCCTCGCCGAACACCTCCTCCAGTTCGAAACGCACGTCCGGGAAACCGGCGCGTATGGCGGCCACCCCGGCGGCGAACTCCGCCCGCCCCCGGTTGCCCGGACTGGCGACGAAATCCTCCGTCAGCAATTCATTCAGCAGTTCCAGGCTGCCGTGGTTGAAGCACTGTTCATACAAGGTGCGGACCAGCTGTTTGTTGGCGTCGATCGACATGGATGGCCTCCCGATTGCTTGTCAAGAATGCCAGTGTCGCCCGAAACGCGGCGCTTATGCCAGTGTTTTCTGTTCCGGACCGTGGGCCGGCTGCGCGAACACGGCCAGCGCGCGTTCCAGCCGGGCGGTCTGGCGTTCCAGCGCGTCGCTGGCCGCCGCCGCGCCGGCCAGCGCGGCGTTCTGCCGCGTGATAGCCGCGATCTCGACCATGGACCGGTTGAGCGCTTCGATCCCCGCGCCCTGCTCCCGGCTGGCCGCCGAGATCTCGCCGACAATGCCGCTCACACTGGTCGCGCTGCGCACCACCTCCGCCATCGTGTCGCGGGCCTCGTCGGCCAGCCGGGCGCCGGCCGCGATTTGCGCCGCCGAGTCGCCGATCAGCGTGCCGATTTCCCTGGCCGCGCCGGCGCTGCGCTGGGCCAGGTTGCGCACCTCGCCGGCCACCACGGCGAAGCCGCGGCCCTGCTCGCCGGCGCGGGCCGCCTCGACGGCCGCGTTCAGCGCCAGCAAATTGGTCTGGAAGGCGATGCCGTCGATGATGGACGTGATGTGCGCGATGCGCTGCGACGTGCCCTGTATCTCCGCCATGGTGCGCGTCACCGCGCCGACCACGGCGCCGCCGCGCTGGGCCACATCGGCGGCGTGGGCAGCCAGGCCGATGGCCTGGGCCGCGTTCCCCGCGTTCTGGCGCACGGCGGCGGTCAGCTGGCCCATCGACACGGCGGTGCCGGCCAGCGCGTCCGCCTGCTGCGCGGTGCGCCGTGCCAGGGCCTGGTTGCCGGCCGCGATGTCCGCGGACACCGCGCGGATCTCCCGCGCGCTCTGCCGCACGGCGCCAACGATATGGCGCAGGCTGCCATTCATGTCGTGCAGCGCGCGCACCAGCTGGCCGGTCTCGTCGCGGGAGACGGCGGCGATGGACGCCGTCAGGTCGCCGCTCGCCACCCGCCTGGCCAACCGCACCGCCTCCCGCAGCGGACGGCTGACCGTGCGCGCCACGCCCAGCGCCAACAGCACGCCCAGCGCCACGCCGGCCAGCAGCAGCCCGACGATCCAGGCGCGGGCCTCCGCGTACAACTCGTTGCCGGCGCGCCGGGTCGCCGCCGCGCTGCGGTTGTGGATGTCCGCCAGCCGCGCCAGCCGGCCCAGCGCCTCCTGGTACAGCCGTTGCGATTCGCCGCGCATCAGGTCGCGCGCGTCGTCGTTGCGGTATTGCCGGGCCAGCTCGGCGATCCGCTCGTGCTGTGCCAGGTAGGCTTGCATGCCGGAGTCCAGCGCGGCGAGCAGCTTGGCTTCGCCCGGTTCGTGCGCCGCCAGCCGCAGCGCGGCCGCGTCGCGCCGGTAAGCGTCCAGCACGGTCGCCATCTCCGCCTCCAGCCGCGCCATCTCGCCGGTATCGACCGCCAGGATGTGCTGCAACTGCCTGGCGCGGAACTCCATCAGGCTCTCGCGCAACGCCGACACCAGCCGCACGCTGGGCATGCGCCGGGTTTCCAGCTCGTCGGTGTTGCCGTTGAGGCGCTCCAGCTGCGCGATCGAAAACACGCCGAGCAGCACCGCCAGCAACAGCACCGCCGCGTACGACAGCAGCAGCTTGCCAGCGATCCTCAGGTCGAGAAAGGCGGTCATGCCGCGCAGTAGGCGGTTTTCACGGTGGTGAAGAACTCCGCCGCGTAGGCGCCCTGCTCCCGCGCCCCGTAGCTGGACGCCTTGCGCCCGCCGAACGGCACGTGGTAGTCGACGCCGGCGGTGGGCGCGTTGACCATCACCATGCCGGCCTGCGCGTGCCGCTTGAAATGGGTGGCGTGCTTGAGCGAGCTGGTGCAGATACCGCTGGACAAGCCGAACTCCGTGTCGTTGGCCAGAGCCAGCGCGTGCTCGTAGCCGTCCGCCGGGATCAAGCTGGCAACCGGGCCGAAGATCTCCTCGCGGCTGATGCGCATGTCGTTGTGGCAGTCGGTGAACAGCGCCGGTTCCAGGTAGTAGCCCTCCTTCTCTCGCTGCAAACGCCGCCCGCCCCAGGCCAGCGTGGCGCCCTCGTCGCGTCCAATGGCGATATAGCGCAGGTCCTGCTCCAACTGCGCCGCGTCCACCACCGGGCCGATGTCGGTGCCGGCCCGCAGCGCGTCGTCCACGGTCAGGGCCGCCAGGGCGTCCTTCAGCGCGGCGGCGAAGGCGGGATAGATGCCCTTCTCGACGATGACGCGGCTGGACGCCGTGCAGCGCTGGCCGGTGGAGAAGAAGGCACCCTGCAGCGCGCATTGCACCGCCTGCGCCAGGTCGGCGTCGTTCAGCACGACCAGCGGATTCTTGCCGCCCATCTCGATCTGCACCTTGGCGTGGCGGCCGATGGCGGCCTGCGCGACCCGGGCGCCGGTGGCGGCCGAACCCGTGAAGCTGATGGCGTTGACGCGGCGGTCGTCCAGCATGGCCTGGCCAACCACGGCGCCGCGCCCCATGGCCAGGTTGAACACGCCGCCCGGCAGGCCGGCGCGGCTGACGATCTCGGCCAGCGCCCAGGCGCTGCCCGGCACCAGCTCGGCCGGTTTGAACACCACCGTGTTGCCGTAGGCAAGCGCCGGGGCGATCTTCCAGGCGGGAATCGCCAGCGGGAAGTTCCAGGGCGCGATGACGCCGACCACGCCGACCGGCTCGCGCGTCACCTCCACCTCGATGCCGGGACGCACCGAGGGCAGCTTGTCGCCGCGCAGGCGCAGGCATTCCTGGGCGAAGTACTTGAAGATGGCGCCGGCCCTGCCGGCCTCGCCTATGCCCTCGGGGCGGGTCTTGCCCTCCTCGCGGGCCAGCAAGGTGCCGAGCTCCTCCTTCCGCGCCAGGATCTCGCTGCCGATGCGGTCCAGCGCGTCGGCGCGCGTTTGCGGATTGGATAGCCCCCAGGCGGGTGCGGCCGCGGCGGCGGCCTCGATGGCCAGCGCCGCCTGCGCGGCGTCGGCCTGGGCGTAATGGCCGATCACGTCGGCCGTGTCGGAGGGGTTGATGTTGGCGCTGGCGGCGGCGCCGTCAAGCCAGGCGCCGTTGATATAGTTCTGGTTCATGATCTCATGTCTCCGGAAAGCGGTTTTTTGTGGGGACGAGCCGTAGGGCGGAGTAGCGCCATGGCGCTATTCCGCCGGATGTGAGCAGGCCCGCGCGCATCCGGCGGAATACCCGCTTCGCGCGTACTCCGCCCTACGCCAGGGTGTCAGGTCGGCTTGGTCCCAGGCATTTGCCGGGCTTGCTGCGCTGGAGCCCGCTCCCAGCCGAGTTCGCGCCGGATCTGGGCGGCGTCGGGCAGACGCGCGGCGCCCACCTGGCGCCGCAGCCAGGCCCGGACCGCCTCCTTGCCGGGCGGCTGGAAGCGGGCGTCCATCACAGCGGGCGCACGGCGGCCGGCGCGGCGCCGGCCGGGCCGCGGGCGATGCCGTTGATCAGCGGCGCGCCGAAATCGGCCGCCTCGATCTCGAACTCGTCGCCCTGCTGGGTTTGCACGCCGTCGGCGAAGGACAGCGTGGCCGTGCCGAAGAAGTGCACGTGCACGTCGCCCGGGCGCAGGAATTGCGCATACTTGAAGTGGTGGTACTCCAGGTTTTCCAGCGTGTGGCACATATTGTTCTCGCCCGACACGAACTCCTTCTGCCAGATCACGCGGCCCTCGCGGCGCAGTCGGCTGGTGCCGGCCACGTGCCGCGGCAGCTCGCCGGTGCGCAGTTCCGGGCCGTAGCTGCAGAAGCGCAGCTTGGAATGGGCCAGGTACAGATAGTTCTTGCGCTCGGTCACATGGTCGGAGAACTCGTTGCCGATCGCATAGCCCAGGCGGTAGGGCTGGCCGTCCTGGCCGATCAGGTACAGGCCGGCGATCTCCGGCTCCTCCCCGGCGTCCTCGGCGAAGGCCGGCACGGGGAAAGGCTGGCCGGGACGCACCACGGTGCCGCCGTCGCCCTTGTAGAACCACTCAGGCTGCACGCCGGCCTTGCCCGGCGCCGGCTTGCCGCCGTCCACGCCCCATTTGAAGATGCGCATGGAATCGGTCATCTCCGTCTCGTCCTGCTGCGCCTTCTGGTGCATCTTGTCGCGCGTGGCGGCGCTGCCCAGGTGGGTCAGGCCGGTTCCCGTCACCAAGAGGTGGGCCGGGTCCGGATGGTCCAGCGGCGCCAGCACGCGCAGCTCGTCCAGCATGGCCGCGTAGCCGTGCAGCGCGCCGTGGCCCTGGAACTCGGCCTGGGCCGCCAGCCCGCGGCCGGCGGCGATGGCCCGCGTGGCCAGTTCGTGCATGCTGGCCACGCCGCCCACCTCGGCCACCAGGCCGTTGTCGCGCACCACGCCGACCCTGCGCTCGCCCGCCGTCGTTTCGAATTGAATCAGTCGCATGGCGTCCCCCTATTCAATGATGTTGAAGTCGTGCAGGTGCTTGTCCGACACCGTCAGGCCCAGGCCCGGCAGCGTGTCGTCCAGCTGCAGGAAGCCGCGCTCGGGCAGCGGCTCGCCCTGGAACACGTAATAGAACAGCTCGTTACCAACCTCCACGTCGTGCACCGGGAAGTACTCGGCCATCGGGCTGGCGGTGGAGGCCATGGTCAGGTGGTAGTTGTGCATCTGGCCGGCGTGCGGGATCACCGGCACGCTCCAGGCCTCGGCCAGCGCGTTGATCTTCTGCGCGGCGGTGATGCCGCCCACGCGGTTGGTGTCGTACTGGATCACGTCCACGGCGCGCCGCTCCAGCAAGTCCTTGAAACCGTAGCTGGTGAACTCGTGCTCGCCGCCGGAGATGGGGAAGGGGCTCATTTTCTTGAGCTCGGCGTAGCCCTCGATGTCGTCGGCGATCACCGGTTCCTCCAGCCAGCGCGGATTGAACTCGGCCAGGCGCGGGATCATGCGGCGCGCGTATTCCAAGGTCCAGCCCATGTAGCACTCGAGCATGATGTCGACGCCGTCGCCCACCAGCTCGCGCAGCGCGCGCACCTGGGCGATGTTCTTCTGCATGCCCGCCGGGCCGTCCTTGGGACCGTAGCCGAAGCGCATCTTCATGCTGGTGAAGCCCTGTTCCAGGTAGCCGCGCGCCTCGCCGAGGAAGGCGTCCATGTCGTCGGTGGCGTACAGCTTGGAGGCGTAGCACGGGATCTTCTCCTTGGTGCGGCCGCCCAGCAGCTTGAACACGGGGCGGTTGACGGCCTTGCCCATCAGGTCCCACAGCGCGATGTCCACCGCCGAGATGGCGGCCATGCCGACGCCCTTGCGGCCCCAGGCCATGGTGCGGCGGTACATCTTCTGCCACAGGTACTCGTTGTCGAACGGGTCCTCGCCCATGACGATGGGGGCCAGGTGCTGGTCGATGATCTTCTTCGCCACGTGCGGCGCCAGCGCGCAGTTGCCGATGCCGACCAGGCCGGTGTCGGTCTCGATCTCGACCACCAGCCAGCCGTGGAAGCGGAACGAGGCCATGGCGTCGCCGCGCTCGAACAGGATGTCGCTGGCGTTGGTGCAGAAGTGCGGCGCGGGCGGCACGACCTTGCCCTTCCATTCAAAAACGCGGGTGCGTACTCGGGTGATTTTCATGTTGGTCTCCTTGGTCAATGTTGTCGGGTTTTGTTACCGGGCCGTGCGGCGCGTCGCGCCCATGCGGCAGGCCAGCTGGAAGGCCTGGATGGTGGCGCCGGGATTGGCGATACCCTGGCCGGCGATGTCGAACGCGGTGCCGTGGGCCGGCGTGGTGATCGGGATCGGCAAGCCGCCCTGCACCGTCACGCCGCGCGAGAAGCCCATCAGCTTGATGGCGATCTGGCCCTGGTCGTGGTACATGGTGACCACCGCGTCGTACTCGGGACACTCGCCCTGCACCTTGAGAAAGATGGTGTCGGCCGGGAACGGGCCTTGCACCAGCATGCCGGCGGCGCGGGCGCGCTCCACCGCCGGGGCGATGATGTCGATCTCCTCGCGGCCGAAGCTGCCGTTGTCGCCGTTGTGCGGGTTCAGGCCGCACACGGCGATGCGGGGTTCGGCCACGCCGCTCAGGCGCAGCTGGGCGTCGATCAGGCCGATCGCCTCCAGCACGCCCTCCTGGCTCAGCATCGACGGCACGCGGCTCAGGGCCACGTGCGAGGTCACGCGCGAGGTCCACAGGCGGTCCAGCACGTTGAACTCGCAGAACGGGCCGTGGTAGTCCAGCTTTTCGGCGAACCAGTGCAGCTCGTCGCTGTGGGCCATGCCGGCCAGGTGCAGCGAGCTCTTGTTCAGCGGACCGAACAGGATGGCGTCGGTGACGCCGCGGCGGGTCAGGTCCAGCGCCACGTCCAGCGTGTCCAGGCTGTAGCGGCCGCCCTTTTCGGTCGCCACGCGGCGCTCGAATCCGCCCGCCGTGGCGCCGCGGAAGTCGTGCAGCAGCGGCAGCCCCTCGGAGAAGTCCAATGTGTCCAGGTACGGCGCCAGCTTGAAGCCGACCTTGCGGCCGGCCAGCGCCATGCCGTGTTCGAGCTCGGCGCGGTCGGCGATCAGCAGGATGCGTGCCGCCGCCAGCGTGCCGGGCTCGGCCAGCAGGCGGGCGATCAGTTCCGGGCCGATGCCGGCCGGGTCGCCCAGCGTCACGGCCAGCAAGGGCAGATGTTCCGCCGCCGTGGCGCCCGAATCGGGCGCCGGCACGGGTTGAAAGTTGGAGATGGTCATAATGCGCTTTCAGTAAGTGCGATACGGTAAAAATCGAGGGCGTTGCGGTGGAACACGGCGTCGCGCTGCCCCTCGTCCAGCCCGTCCAGCATGCGGCGCAGGTTGCCCACCAGGGGCGCGTAGCCGATGCGCAGGCTGGCCACCGGGAAGTTGCTGCCGAACATGCAGCGGCCCGGCCCGAACATGGCCAGCACATCGGCCACCACGCGGGCGTTGCTGGCGTAGTCCCAGGGCCGTCCGCGTACCCCGAACTCGGACAGCTTGACCGTCACGTTGGGCAGCGCCGCCAGCCCCGCCATGCCGCGCCGCCAATGCGCCAGGCCGTCCTCGCTGCGGTCCCACGGCAGGCCGGCGTGGTTGAGCGCGACCCGCAGCCCGGGAAACCCGGCCAGCACATCGGCCGCCTCGGCCAGGTGCCAGTACGGCACCCGCAGGTCCAGCGACAGGCCGTGCTTGTCCAGCAGCGCCAGCCCGTCCTGCCAGCGCGGATCGCGCATGCTGCCGGGGCCGCCCGGCGGGGCCAGGTCCGGCCGGCCGGTGGTGGCCGGCTTGCAGCGGATGCCGCGCACCAGCGGGAATTCCAGCTGGGCCAGCAGCATGTCCTCGCTGTCCGGCCGGTCCAGCCAGGCGTGCGCCACCACCGCGTTGGGAAAGCCCCACAGGCCGGCCGTCTGGTGCAGCCAGCGGGTTTCCGCCAGTTGCTCGTCGCGCGCCCGCTCGGCCTCGATGTGCACTGTGGCCTTCACCCGCACGCCGCGCCGCGCCTCGGCGTAGTGGGCGTGCTGGAAGTCCCGCGCCAGCGCGGTGTAGTCGCCCATGAAGGTGTCGGCGTTGTAGCCGTCCTGCAGCCAGGGGTAGCGGCCGGCGCTCAAATCCCACAGGTGGTGGTGGGCGTCCACGACGACAGGCAACACCTCCCCCCGCGGCGATGCTCCGCATACTGTCAAGCTGTTCATTGTTAGTCCCGGGTCAGGCGATCAGCACATGCGAGACGTCCGGTTCGCGCAGCGTGTTGAAGTAACGCGTGAAGCCCAGCGTTTCCAGGTCCAGCACGCCGATGCGGTCGTCCTTGAGCGAGATGTAGGCCTCGTCGCGTTGCGGGTGGAAGCTCAGGCCGATGGGCAGGCTGGGCAGCTGTATCTTGCCCAGCGGCTCCAGGTCCGCGCTGTAGACCGACATGTAGTCGTCGCCGTAGTTGGTGACCAGCAGGCGGTTGCGGCGGTCGCGGTAGATGCGGGTGGGGTCGGTGCCGGTCTTGGCGCTGGCCACCACTTTCAGGCTCTCGACGTCGATGGCGACGATGGTCTCGCTCTCGCGGTTGGCCACGTACAGCAGGCGCTCGTCCGCGCTGAAGCAGTTGCCCTCCGGCCGCGCGCCCGGCACGATGGCCACCGGCGTGTGGGTCGGGTCCTGCGGCTTGAGCATGGTCACCGTGTTGCTCAGCAGGTTGAGCGAGAACGCCAGCTCGCCGTCGCTGCGCAGCGCCACCAGGTGGCTCTTGTAGCCGCCGGACGGCATGGCGCGGGTGGGCGTGTCGTCGCGCTCGGGGTGGTCGAACACCAGCAGCGCCGAATTGCCCTCGCTCAGCACGTACAGCCGGTCCTGCGCGTCGATGGCCAGGCCGTGCGGGCGGCGGAACGGCCACAGGTCCAGCGTGCGCACGTGCTCCCGCAGCTTGAGGTCGATGACGAACACCGAGCAGCCGCCCTCGCCGCGGTGGGCCTGGGTTTCGATGCCGTAGTGGCCGACGTAGGCGTAGCGCCCGGCCGAGTCCACCACGAACTCATGCGGAAAATCCGGCAGGCGTATGCTTTTCAGCTGTTCGCCCGTGGGCAGGTCGTAAAAACTGAAGGCGTGGGCGCATTTTTCCACCAGCAGCAGGATTTCTTGTTGTTTCATGTTTACTCCGTTGAAAGTCTTAATGTACGTCCGCGCTGAGGAACTGGCGCATTTCCGCCGTCTTCGGATCGGCGAACAATTCCTGCGATGGACCCATTTCCCAAATCTTGCCCTGGTGCATGAACACCGTGATGTCGGCCACGCGGCGGGCGAAGCCCATCTCGTGCGTCACCAGCACCATGGTCATGCCCTTGCGCGCCAGCGTCTCCATCACGCTCAGCACCTCCTGCGTCAGTTCCGGGTCCAGCGCCGAGGTCACCTCGTCGAACAGCATGACCTTGGGCTGCATGGCCAGCGAACGGGCGATGGCCACCCGCTGCTGCTGGCCGCCGGACAGCATGTCCGGGTAGGCGTCGAACTTCTCGCCCAGGCCGACCAGCTGCAGCGCCTCGACGGCGGCCTTGCGGGCCTCGTCCGCGCCGCGTTTGCGGACGATGGTCGGCGCCAGCATGATGTTCTGGCCCACCGTCAGGTGCGGGAACAGGTTGTAGCTCTGGAACACGATGCCCACGTCGGTGCGCAAGGCCCGCAGCTTCTTCGGATTGCCGTCCAGTTCGTGGCCGGCGACGCGGATGCTGCCGCTGTCGATGGTTTCCAAGCCGTTGATGCAACGCAGCATGGTGCTCTTGCCGGAGCCGCTGCGGCCGATCAGCGCCACCACCTGGCCGCGCTCCACCGTCAGCGAGGTGCCCTTCAGCACCGGCATGGCGCCGAAGCTCTTGAATATCTCTTTCACCATGATTTCAGACATGGGATTTCCTTTCCAGCCGGCGGCTGCAATATGAAAGCGGGTAGCAGATGCAGAAGTACAGGGTGGCCACCAGGAAAAACACCTGGAAGGGCTGGAACGTCAGGTTGTTGATCAACTGTCCCGCCTTGGCCAGCTCGACCACGCCGATCAGCGAGGCGATCGAGGAGTTCTTCACCACCTGCACCATGAAGCCCACGGTCGGCGGCAGCGAGATGCGCACCGCCTGCGGCAGGATCACGTACTGGTACTGCTGGCGGCGGGTCATGGCCAGGCTTTCGGCCGCCTCCCACTGCTGCCTGGGCACCGCCTGGATGGCGCCGCGCCAGATGTCGCCCAGGTAGCCGCTGGCGTACACCGTCATCGACACGCAGGCCGCGACCAGGGGCGGCATGTCGTAGCCGAACAGGCTCAGGCCGTAATACGACAGGAACAGCAGCATCAGCACCGGCGTGCCCTGCACCAGCTGGATGTAGGCGGAGGCCGCGGCGCGCAGCCAGCCGGCGCGCGCCACCCGAGCCAGCGCCACGCCCAAGCCGAGGACGCCGCCGAAGACACAGGCGATCGTGGCCAGCAGGACGGTCCAGCACAGCGCCTGCATGAAGAAGGGAGCGGTGGTCCAGCTCATGGCGCCACCTCGCTGGCCTGGGCAGCCATCGGGGCCGGGGCCGCCGGGGCCGCTGGACGGAGCGCGGCGCCGCGGCGGGCGAACAGGGCCTGTCCGATCAGCGCCAGGGCCGCCTTGAACAGCAGCGCCAGCGCCAGGTAGCACAGCGTCACCACGCTATACACCTCGATGCTGCGGAAGGTCAGCGTGTCGATCTGGGCCGCCAGCGACGACAGCTCCTGCGTCGAGATGGCCGAGGTCACGCTGGAGGCCAGCATCATCAGCACGAACTGGCTGCACAACGCCGGATACACCTTGGCCGCCGCCGGCTTGAGCACCACGTGGCGGAAGATCTGCAGCCGCGTCATGCCCAGCGACAGGCCCGCCTCGATCTGCGAGCGGTGGATGGACTCGATGCCGGCGCGCAGGATCTCGGCGGCGTAGGCGCCCAGGTTGATCACCATGCCGATCAGCGCGGCCTGGGTGGCCGAGACCTGCACGCCGATGGCCGGCAGGCCGAAGTAGAAGATGAAGATCTGCACCAGGAACGGCGTGTTGCGGACCACCTCGACGTAGGCGTCCAGCGCCTTGCCCGGCCAGCCCTTGTACAGCGAGCGCACGGCGGCGGTGGCGATGCCGATGGCGGTGCCGAACACGATGGACGCAGCCGACAGCGCCACCGTCATCTGCGCCCCCTCGAGCAGCAGGCCGGCGTGCTCCCACACCGGCGCGAACTGAAATTGATAAGCCATGGTTGTTCTCTGAAGGCGGGACTCAGGGCTTGGCGAGGTCGGGCAAGGGGTTGCCGGTCCATTTCAGCGAGATCTTGTTCAACTCGCCGCTGCCGGTCATCTTGACGATGGACTTGTTGAGCCAGTCGCGCATCTCGGTCTCCTCCAGCCGCACCGCCATGGCGTTGGGCTGGTTGAAGAAGCCGAACTTGATCGCCAGGTTCGCGTTGGCCTGCTGCTTCATCACGTCCTTGGCGACGCCGTCGGGCAGCGCGGCGGCGTCCACCTGGTGCGCGATCAGCGCCTGCACCACGGTGGAATCGTCCTGGTAGCGCACGATCTGCAGGCCGGGCACGTTGGCGCGGGCCAGCGCGGTCTCCTGGCTGGAGCCGCGGTTGACGCCGATGCGCTTGCCGTTCAGGTCGGCCAGCGTGGCCAGCGGCGCGCTCTTGTTCGCGAAGATCACCATCTGGAAGGCGCTGTAGGGCGCGGTAAACATGACGGCCTTGGCGCGCTCCGGCGTGGCGGCCAGCGTGGCCACCAGGAAGTCGACCTTGCCCGCCTGCAGGGCCGGGATGCGGGCCGGCGGCGTCAGCGGCACCAGTTCCACCTTCACGCCCATGTAGCCGGCCAGGGTGCGGGCGACGTCGATGTCGTAGCCGGCCGGATTGCCGGCCTCGTCCACCGTGCCGTAGATGGGCACGCCGGACAGCACGCCGATCCGGACCGAACCGCGTTTGACGATCTCGTCCACCGAGGCGGCGGACGCGGCGGGGATGGTCGCGGCCAGCGCCACGGCCAGGGTGGCGACGCCCAGCGCGGCGCGGCGGCCCGCCGCACGCATGGTTGCGGAAATGTTCATTGCTTGTCTCCTGTAGGAATATTGAGTGCTTATTTTCAAGGGCCGCGTTGTCCGCCCTCTGAGACAAACTTTACTTCGCGGCAAATTAACTGTCTAATCAGGGTTTCTGAATTCTTGATAACCTTTGGTTAATCGCATCCCGATATGAGCTCCGACCGGCCCGTCATCCCCTCCCTCCAGCAAATGCAAAACCGGCTCAGGCTGAAGCAATTGCTGCTGCTCAGCGCCATCGACGAGCTGCGCTCGCTGCGCAAGGTGGCCGAATTCATGCACCTTTCCCAGCCCGCGGCCACCAAGATGCTGCACGAGATCGAGGAAACGCTGGGCGTGCGCCTGTTCGACCGCCTGCCCAAGGGCATGCAGCCGACCGTGTTCGGCGAATCGGCGGTGCTGTACGCCAACCGCATGATCGCGGACCTGAGCAAGTTCCGGGAAAACCTGGCGGCGCAGGCCGAGGGCAGCATCGGCACCATTTCGCTGGGCTCGATACCGACGCCGGTGCCCGGCTTGCTGGCCGACACCATTGTTGCCACAAAGAGACAATATCCCGGTCTGAAGATCAATGTGCAGGTCGACACCAGCGACGCGCTGATCCAATTGCTGGAACAGGGCAAGCTGGACCTGGTGATCGGCCGCATGACCGACCACGCCAAACTGGAGCAATTGCACTTCGAGGTGCTGGACAACGAGAACCTGTCCGTGGTGGCCGGCCGCGACCATCCGCTGGCGACCGAGCGCCGCGTCGGCCTGGCCGAGCTGAGCGAGCAGCCCTGGGTGCTGCAGCCGCTGAGCACGCCGATGCGCCAGTTGCTCGAGCGCGCCTTCTTCGACGCGGGGGCCAGCAGCCCCAGGGACGTGGTCGAAACCAACTCCACGCTGCTGATCGCCGCCCTGCTGCAATCGTCGTCGCGGGTGGCGATCCTGCCGTCGGCCATCGCCACCGACTACACCACGGCCGGTACGCTGTGCATTCTGCCGGCGCGCATCAAGTTCCAGCTCGAACCCTTCGGCATCATCACGCGGCGCGAATACCTGCCCGACCCCAAACTGCAGCACTTCCTGGCCACGCTTCGCTCGCTGGCCCTGCCCGACCCCTTGCGATGAGATAACCAGTGGTTATTGCAAATTGCGAAACTGCAAATTGCCGGTTATATGATTTTGCACGAAACTGCAAACGCCTGAACGCCGAAAGCGGCGCCAAGGCGAATTCATAAAAACCATCTGGGGACACAAAAAAATGAAAACGACACTAGGGATGCTCGCCATGTTTGGCGGGCTGAGCGGCACCGCCATGGCCCAAAGCAACGTCACCATGTACGGCGTGGCCGACGTGGGCCTGACCGCCGAGCGCGGCGGCGCCGCCGGTTCGGTCACGAAGATCACCAGCGGCATCGCCAACGGCTCGCGGATCGGCTTCAAGGGCACGGAGGACCTGGGCGACGGTCTGTCGGCGCAGTTCGTGCTGGAAAACGGCATGGACATGAGCACCGGCGCGGCGGCCCAGGGCGGCCTGCTGTTCGGGCGCCAGGCCTACGTGGGCCTGAGCTCGAAGTACGGCGGCATCCGCCTCGGCCGCCAGTACACGCCCGTCGACGACGTGGTCGCGACCACCGATCCCTTCTACAACGGCTTCGCCGGCAGGATGCAAAACGTGCTGGCGGCCGGCTACGTGGCGCGGGTCAACAACGACATCATGTTCAGCACGCCCGTCATCGGCGGCGTGTCCGCCAACCTGGCCTATGGCTTCGGCGAGGTGGCCGGCGACACCGGCGCCGGGCGCTACCTGGGCGCCTCGATCGGCTACGCGGGCGGACCGCTGTGGACGCGGCTGGCCTGGCAGAGCACGAACAACCCGGCCCACACCGGCGCCGCCCGCAACGCGCTGCTGGGCGTGATCTACGACTTCGGCGGTTTCAGGCTGCATGGCGTGCTGTCGGCCAGCAGGACGCGCACCCTCGGCGTGACCACGCTGGACGCCCGCGACGGCATGCTGGGCGTGTCGGTGCGCATGGGCTCCGGCACCATCCTGGCCTCCTACGTCCGCCGCGACGACCGCCTGCCGGCCGGCAAGAACGCGAGCCAGCTCGGCGTCGGCTACACCTACGACCTCTCCAAGCGCACCAGCGTCTACACGGCTTACGGCCGCATCGACAACGACAACGGCGCGGCCTACACCTCCGGCAACGCCACCGAGGCCGGCAGCGGCAACAGCGCCTTCAACCTGGGCCTGCGCCACCGCTTCTAAGGGCCAGTCTGCGCGCCGGGCCTGTGCCTGGGGCGCCAATGCCGCTACACTATGCGCGGCATTAGCGCCCCAACGCAAAGGAAGGATATGACCTCGCCCCTGCCGCGCCAAGCGGACCATACCGAAACACCCGCCGCCGTCGGCTTCTGGCAAGCCTTCGCCTTCTGGCTCAAGCTCGGTTTCATCAGCTTCGGCGGCCCCGCCGGGCAGATCGCCATCATGCACCAGGAGCTGGTGGAGAACCGCCGCTGGATCTCCGAGCGCCGCTTCCTGCACGCGCTGAACTATTGCATGGTGCTGCCGGGGCCGGAGGCGCAGCAGCTGGCCACCTACATCGGCTGGCTGATGCACCGCACGGCTGGCGGCGTCGCGGCCGGCGCGCTGTTCGTGCTGCCGTCGCTGCTGATACTGATCCTGCTGTCCTGGCTGTACATCGCGTTTGGCGACGTGCCGCTGATCGCCGGCCTGTTTTACGGCATCAAACCCGCCGTGACGGCCATCGTGCTGCAGGCCAGCCACCGCATCGGCTCGCGCGCCTTGAAAAACGGCTGGCTGTGGGCCATCGCCGGCGCTTCCTTCACGGCCATCTTCGCGCTGAACCTGCCGTTCCCTCTGATCGTGCTGGGCGCCGCCGCCATCGGCTACATCGGCGGCCGCGTGGCCCCGGACCGGTTCGCCGTCGGTGGCGGGCACGGCAAGGCGGCCAAGGGTTACGGCCCGGCCTTGATCGACGACCACACGCCGACGCCCGAGCACGCCAGGTTCCGCTGGAGCCGGCTGGCCCGCGTGGCGGCCGCCGGCGCCCTGCTGTGGCTGATTCCCATGGGCGCGCTGGCGCTGCTCTACGGCTGGGACCATACCTTTGCGCAGATGAGCTGGTTCTTCACCAAGGCCGCCATGCTGACCTTCGGCGGCGCCTACGCGGTGCTGCCCTACGTCTACCAGGGCGCGGTCTCGCATTTCGCGTGGCTGACACCGACGCAGATGATAGACGGGCTGGCGCTGGGCGAAACCACGCCCGGTCCGCTGATCATGGTGGTGGCCTTCGTGGCCTTCGTCGGCGCCTACGCCAAGGCGGTGCTGGGGCCGGATGCGCTCTTCCTGGCCGGCGCCATGGCGGCCTGCCTGGTCACCTGGTTCACCTTCCTGCCCTCGTTCCTGTTCATCCTGGCCGGCGGACCGCTGGTCGAGTCCACCCATGGCGACATCAAGTTCACCGCGCCGCTGACCGCGATCACCGCGGCCGTGGTGGGCGTGATATTGAACCTGGCGCTGTTCTTGGGATACCACGTGCTGTGGCCGAAGGGCTTCGGCGGGACCTTCGAATGGATGTCGGCGCTGATCGCGCTGGCTGCGGCGGTCGCGCTGCTGCGCTACCAGGTGAACGTGATGAAGGTGATCGCCGCCAGCGCCGTGCTCGGGCTGGCGGTCAAGACGCTGGGCTGGGCGTAAGACCCGAGCCGCCACACTGGGGACAGACCCGCGACCACAGTCCCGTGCATTTGCGAAGGCGTATGGCGCTAGGGTCTGTCCCCGGTTTTACGCCGCCGCGATCAATAGGCCACGAAACTCGCCTCCTCCAATTCGCTCATCTCGTCGGCGTGCTGGTTCAGCCGCACCAGCTTGATCGGCGTGAACTCGGCCGCTTTGGCGGGCGCCGGTTCGGCCCGCGGCGCCATCACCTTGGCGCGGACGCCGTTGAAGAAGGCCATGGCCTTGCGCAACTGCTCGGCCTGGGTATTCATCTCCTGCGCGGTCGCGGCCAGTTCCTCCGAGCTGGCGGCGTTCTGCTGGGTGGTGATGTTCAGCTGGCTGACCGCGCTGTTGATCTGCCCCACGCCCAGCGATTGCTCCTCCGACGCGGCGGCGATTTCCTGCACCAGGTCCGAGGTCCGCTTGCTCTTGGGAACCATCTGGTCCAGCAGCTTGCCCGCCTTCTCCGCCAGCACCACGCTGCCGCGCGCGACCACGCCGATCTCCTGCGCGGCAAGCTGGCTGCGCTCGGCCAGCTTGCGCACCTGCGTCGCCACCACGGCGAAACCCTTGCCCTGGTCGCCGGCCCGCGCCGCCTCGATGGCGGCGTTCAGCGCCAGCAGGTTGGTCTGGTAGGCGATGTCGTCGATGATGCCGACCTGGCTGGCGATCTGGTTCATGGCCGTCACCGTCACCTGCACCGCCTCGCCGCCCTCGCTGGCCTCGTGCGAGGCGCTGCTGGCCATGCCGTCCGTCACCCTGGCGTTCTCCGTGTTCTGCACGATGGACGCGGTCATCTGCTCCAGCGAGGCGCTGGTCTGCTCCACGCTGGCCGCCTGCTCGGTGGCCGCCTGCGACAGCGACATGGCCGTCTGGCTGACCTGGCCGGACGCCGCCGCGATCGCCTGGGCGGCGACGTTCACGTCGGCCACCACCTGGCTCAGCTTGCCCACCGTGTTGTTGGTGTGGTCCTTCAGCTCCGCGAAGGCGCCCTCGTACTCGCGCTCGATCTTCTGGCTCAAGTCGCCGGACGCCATCGCGCCCATCACCCGTCCCACGTCGGACAGGCTGTCGCGCAGCTTGTCGGTCATGTGGGCGATGGCCTGCTGCACCTGGCCGATCTCGTCGCCGCGGTCGCAGGCGATGTGCACGCCCAGGTCGCCGCGCGCGATGGCGTGCGAGGCGTCCACCGTTTCCCGCAGCGGCCTGGTGATCGAGACGGTGATCAGCACGCCTATCCATCCGGCCAGCAGCGAAATCGCCGCCACCGATCCCAGCAGCGTGTAGACGGCGCGGGTCAGCCGATCGGCGCGGGCCAGCAGCAGGCCGTCCAGTTCGGTCATGGCCAGGTCCAGCAGCTTGAACTGGTTGTCGATGGCCCGGGTGAACTGGCTGACGTATTCGGTGGCCGGGAAATCGACGCGGTCGGCATGGATCAAGTGGGTGTCCGCCAGGTTCATCGCCTGTTGCGCCTCGCCCAGGCTCTCCTCCACGATGCGGCTGAGCTTGTCGCGCAGTTCCGGATTGGACGCGCCCGCCTTGGTGAAGGCCGTGTTCATCGCGGCGTGGTGCTCGTTGGCCTTTTCCAGCAGCGCGGACAGGGCGCCGCGCTCCTCCATGGTGACCTTCGACTGCGTCAGCATATTGGTGCCGCGCGCGCGCAAGCGGCCCAGGTCCTCCGTCAGCGCCGGCAGGTGGTATAGCGCGCCGAAGATCAGGTAATAGCTGTCGACGTCCGGGTCCAGGGTCAGCAGGAAGTGATCCGCCACCAGGTCCAGCACCGTCAGCAGCTTGGCGATCAGCGCGGTGTGCTGTTCGGTGCTGGCCTTGCCGGCGACGCGCGCGCCGGCCACGTCCGCCGCCAGGGATTTCCATTGCGCCTGCGCCTCGCTCCACGCCGCCAGCACGGCGGGATCGTTGACACGTTCCGTCAGCAGCCGGCCGACGTTGCGGTAGCCGCGCTCGACCTCCTGCTGCTTCATGCGCAGCTCGTTGGCCTTCTCCTTGCGTCCGCCGAGCACCAGCGCGGACAAGCCGCGGCTTTGCTGGGTCAATTGCAGCGCCCGGAGCAGCGCCTTGGCCGGCACCGTGCCGCGCGTTTCGGTTCGCGCCGCGTCCAGTGTCTTGTAAGAGTCGCGCACGTACAGATAGGACGGCACACTGACCAGGACAAAGCCCATCACGGCGAGAATGGCGAACTTGCGCCACAGGAGCAAGCGGTTCAGGAAACGCATCATGAAAAACCTCCGTATGAGTCAGGACTGCGACAAGCGAACGCGGGCCAACAGCGGCTGCGCGCGGCGGCGCAGGCCGGACAAAATCGGACTAATGCAGGAGCTGGGAGACGGGTGGCTTGCGCGGAACAGGCAGCCTTCGAGATGCAATATAGCATCGAAAAATGTGCCTAAAAGAATATTATTAAGGCAGCGCAATGTGTGCCTCCTGGTTACAACAATGTGACAGTTCGAGAGAATATCGGCCCGGGAATATGCTACCGGCGAAGCGAATTGTCCTGATCAAGTTGGCGTCCGTGGCGAACGTACCAGGCCCGCGAACACCCGCGGACCAGGCACTCGGCGACGCCCGCCGTACGCCGGCAAACCACCGCCGCCACAAGTGCCTGGTTCGCGTCCTGTGCGAGCCAGGTACCGAATCCGCGCCCGTGGCGAACGTACCAGGCCCGCGAACACCCGCGGACCAGGCACTCGGCAACGCCCGCGGTACGCCGGCAGGCCACCGCCACCACAAGTGCCTGGTTCGCGTCTTGTGCGAGCCAGGTACCGAATCCGCGCCCGTGGCGAACGTACCAGGCCCGCGAACACCCGCGGACCAGGCACTCGGCGACGCCCGCGGTACGCCGGCAGACCACCGCCGCCACAAGTGCCTGGTTCGCGTTTTGTGCGAGCCAGGTACCAAATCCGCGCCCGAAGCGCCCCGCCTCCACTGCTCAGTTGGCTATAATGCCAACACTGCCAGCCCCGCAACCATGAAGGATCGTCATGACCCGCCACCTTACGCTGACAGCGGCCCGCCTCGCCGCCGCCGCGCTTGTCGCCCTGCCCGCATACGCCGCCGCCGACAGCGGCGACTGGTTCCAAACCCTGGACAACAAGCCCCTGGCCGAACTGTGGATCAATCCCGGCTTCTATTCCTACCACTTCAAGCGCGACCGCGACCTCAACGACAGCAACCCCGGCCTGGGCGGCGAGTACCGCTTTTCCACGGTGGCGTCGGTCACAGCCGGACGCTTCTATAATAGCGACCGCGAGTATTCGAACTACGCCGGCGTGTACTACCAGCCCTTCGCGGTCGGCCCAGTGCGTCTCGGCGCCGTGCTCGGCGCCTTCGACGGCTACCCCAGGGCGCGCAACGGCGGCTGGTTCCCCGCCGTGATCCCCACCATGAGCTTCGAATACAAGCGCGTGGGCGCCAACATCGCCATCATCCCCGGCTACAAGGACCGGCTGTATGGCGCCGTGTCGGTGCAGCTCAAACTGAAGGTTTTTGACTGAAATTTCCATCCATAAGTAGCATGGCCCCACTCCCCCCTTCATGCGATGATGTGGGGACTTAGTTGACAAGTTGATCATGAATTCCAGCGCCAAGCTTCCTCCCGAACTTTCCCCGCCCAGCGATCCCGCCAGCGACTTCGCGCGATTGGAGGCCTACATCGGCGAAGGAGCGCGCGACGGCGAGGAGCGGCAACAGGCCTTGGCCGCGCTGGCGCGGCTGCGGGCCGAACAGGACGAGCTGCGCCACAAGCTGGCGCGCGCCGAGGGCTTCTTCGCCGGCTTCGCCGAGCACTCGCCGTCGCCGCTGTGGGTCAAGGACGCGCAGGGCCGCTACGTGATGGGCAACCAGGCCCTGCTCAACTACTTCGGCGTCGAGCAACCCGGCATCGAGGGCAAGCACGACACGGACTTCTGGCCGCCGGACGTGCAGCACACGCTGGCCGGGCACGACCGACGCGTGCTGCGCGACAAGCAGGTGGTGAAGACGCTGGAGACGACCGACGACGGCCAGCGCCATTGGCTGGTGCACCGTTTCCCGCTGGACGTGGGCGGCGAGGTCTTCCTGGGCGGCTCCGCCATCGAGATGACCAACGAGGTGGAAAAGGAGCGCGCGCTGGTGCGGCACGACAGCTTCTATGTGCTGCTGTCGCGCCTGACGGCGGTGGTGTCGCGCGCCAGGACGCTGGAGGCCCTGTGCCTGGAAACCTGCCGCGTCACGGCCAGCCAGCCGGGCGTGCGGATCGCCGACATCTGCCGCTGCGAGGACGTGGGCAGCCGGCTGCGCATGTTCACGTCGGTGGAGCGCGACGGCGCGGAGCGCAACTGGGAGATCGGCGACGACGCGCAGGAGGCGGACTGGTTTTCGCCCGAGCTGGCGTCGATCGCGCTGCGCACCGGCAAAATGCAGTTCTCCAACACGCTGAACCAGGGCTGCCAGCGGCGCGGCATCGCGTCCTGCATGGCGATCCCGCTGTTCGCCAACAACAAGCCCTGGGGCGTGCTGTCGCTGTACACGCCGCAGGACGAGCTGTTCGACGCCTTCTACCAGGAACGCGCGGGCGAGATCGGCACCGAGCTCGGCTTCGGCATCGAGCGGCTGGTCAACACCGCCGAACTGTACCGGCTGGCCCGCACCAATCCGCTCACCGGGCTGCCCAGCCGCGTGCACTTCGAGGAACAGATCGCCGCGCTGGCGGCGGCCGAGGCGCGCGGCACGGTGCTGCTCATCAACATCAACCGCTTCGACGAAATCAGCTCCGCCTACGGCAACGGCGCCGCCATCGGCCTGATGCGCGCCATCGCGCAGCGGCTGAACATGGAAGTGGCGTCGCGCATGGTGCTGTCCCACATCGGCATCGGCCGCTTCGCGCTGTTCCTGGGCGCCGACGAGGGCGTCTCGCCGCTGGCCTACGTCCGCGACACCATCGTGCCGCTGCTGCAGGGCTCGTATCACGTGGACGACCACCGGATCTGGTGCACCATCAACGCGGGCGCGGCGGCGTTGCCGGAGGACGGCACCTCGGCCGACGCGCTGCTGGTGAAGGCCTGGGACGCGCTGGCGAGCGCGCGCGCCAAGGAAGAACGCTTCGGCTTCTACGACCGCCACGCCGACCAGGCCCTGGCGCGCGAACTGAGCCTGGAGTCCGAACTGCGCGACGCCATCGTGCGGCGCGAGTTCGTCAACTACTACCAGCCCAAGATCGACATGAAGACCGGAAAGCTTGCGGGCGCCGAGGCGCTGGTGCGGTGGAACCATCCGGTGCGCGGCATCGTGTCGCCGGCCGAGTTCGTGCCGGTGCTGGAGCGCAGCGGCTTGGTGATCGCGGCGGGCCGGCAGGTGATGGAGCAAGCCATGCGCGACTGGCGCGAGTGGCACGAGGCGGGGCTGAAACCGCCGCAGATCGCCGTCAACGTGGCGCCCGCGCAATTCCGCTGCGACAGCCTGATCGGCGACATCGAGCGGGTGCTGCGCATGGCCGACCCGGCCCTGCGGCCGCTGTCCATCGAGATCACGGAAAGCAGCCTGGTGGCGGACCACGCGCGGGTGGTGGAGATACTCACCCGTCTGCGCAGCCTGGGCGTGCCGATCGCGATAGACGATTTCGGCACCGGGTACTCGTCGCTGGCCTACCTGGTGACGCTGCCGGTGGACGTGCTGAAGATAGACCGCTCCTTCGTGATGAAGATGGCGCACGACGCCGGCTACATGGGGTTGATCAGCACCATCGTCTCGCTGGCGCACAACCTGGACTTGAAGGTGGTGGCCGAGGGCATAGAGACGGAAGAGGAAGCCAAGCTGCTGAAGCTGTTGCGCTGCGAGCAAGGGCAAGGCTACCTGTACAGCCGCCCCATCCCCGCCGCCGACTTCGCCGCCCTGCTAAGCCGCTGAAAGGCCACCGCCGCGTCAAGTGCCTGGTTCGCGTTTTGTGCGAGCCAGGTACCGAATCCGCGCCAGTGGCGAACGTACCAGGCCCGCTAAACCCCGCGGACCTGGCACTCGGCGGCGTCAGCATTCCAGCCAGAGCACCACCGGCGCGTCAAGTGCCTGGTTCGCGTTTTGCGCGAGCCAGGTACCGAATCCGCGGCAGTGGCGAAGGCCAACGCCTAATGCCCCCGCCCCTTCGACGACACCGCGATCTGCTCCAGGATATGCTTGGGCACCTCGGCGTAGTGCTTGAACTCCATCGTGTACGTCGCCCTGCCCTGCGTCAGCGAACGCAGGGTGGTCGAATACCCGAACATCTCCGCCAGCGGCACCAGCGCGCGGATGATCTTGCCGCCGCCGCCCGGAATCTCGTCCATGCCCTGCACCATGCCGCGCCGCGCCGTCAGGTCGCCCATGGCGTTGCCCATGAACTCCTCCGGCGTCTCCACCTCCACGAACATCATCGGTTCCAGCAGCACCGGGGACGCCTTGCGCATCGCGTCCTTGAACGCCATCGAACCGGCCATGCGGAACGCGTTCTCGTTCGAGTCCACGTCATGGTAGGAACCGAAGGTCAAAGTCACCTTCACGTCCACCACCGGATACCCCGCCAACACGCCCGACTGCAGCGTCTCCTGTATGCCCTTGTCCACCGCAGGGATGAACTCGCGCGGAATCACGCCGCCCTTGATGGCGTCCACGAACTCGTAGCCCTTGCCCGCCTCGGCCGGCTCCACCGTCAGCACCGCGTGGCCGTACTGGCCCCGTCCGCCCGACTGTTTGACGAACTTGCCTTCGACGTCCGTCGCCTTGCGCGTGATGGTCTCGCGGTAGGCCACCTGCGGCTTGCCCACCGTCGCCTCGACGCCGAACTCGCGCCGCATGCGGTCCACCAGGATCTCCAGGTGCAGCTCGCCCATGCCGGACATGATGGTCTGGCCCGATTCCTCGTCCGTGCGCACGCGGAAGGACGGGTCCTCCTGCGCCAGGCGGTTCAGGGCGATGCCCATCTTCTCCTGGTCCACCTTGGTCTTCGGCTCCACCGCCTGCGAAATCACCGGTTCCGGGAAGATCATCTTCTCCAGCACGATGATGTGGTCCGGCGAGCTCAGCGTGTCGCCGGTGGTGACGCCTTTCAGCCCCACGGCGGCGGCGATGTCGCCCGCGTACACCTCCTTGATCTCCTTGCGCTCGTTGGCGTGCATCTGCAGGATGCGGCCCAGGCGCTCCTTCTGGCTCTTGGTCGGGTTGTAGACCGTGTCGCCCGAATTGACCACACCGGAATAGACGCGGAAAAAGGTCAGCTGGCCCACGAAGGGGTCCGTCATGATCTTGAACGCCAGCGCGGCGAACGGGTCCGTGTCGTTCGGATGGCGCTCGATCGGATTGTCGTCCTCGTCATGGCCGGCGATGGCGGGCACGTCCAGCGGCGACGGCAGATACTCGATCACCGCGTCCAGCATGGCCTGCACGCCGCGGTTCTTGAAGGCGCTGCCGGCCAGCATCGGCACGATCTCGTTGCGGATGGTGCGCGCGCGCAGGCCCTGCTTGATCTCTTCCTCGCTCAGCGCCTCGCCGTTCAGGTACTTGTCCAGCAGCTCGGGCGAGCCCTCGGCGGCGGCCTCCACCATGTGGTCGCGCCACTTCTGCGCCAGGTCCCGCAGGTGCGCGGGGATGTCCTCGTAGCTGAACTTCACGCCCAGGCTGGCGTCGTCCCAGTTAATGGCGCGCATCTTCACCAGGTCCACCACGCCGTGGAAGTCGTCCTCGGCGCCCAGCGGAATCTGGATGGGCACGGCCGTGCCCTTCAAGCGGTCCTTGATCTGCTGCTGCACGCGGAAGAAGTCCGCGCCGACGCGATCCATCTTGTTGATGAACGCAATGCGCGGCACATGGTATTTATTGGCCTGGCGCCAGACGGTCTCGGACTGCGGCTGCACGCCGCCCACCGAGTCGTACACCATCACGGCGCCGTCCAGCACGCGCATGGAGCGCTCCACCTCGATGGTGAAGTCCACGTGGCCGGGCGTGTCGATGATGTTGATGCGGTGCTCGGGGAAATTGCCCGCCATGCCCTTCCAGAAGGCGGTGGTCGCGGCGGACGTGATCGTGATGCCGCGCTCCTGCTCCTGCTCCATCCAGTCCATGGTGGCCGCGCCGTTGTGCACCTCGCCGATCTTGTGATTGACACCCGTGTAGAACAGGATGCGCTCGGTCGTGGTGGTTTTGCCGGCATCGATGTGGGCGCTGATGCCGATGTTTCGGTAACGCTCGATAGGTGTCTTGCGGGTCATCACAATCTCCTTTGAACGAGAACCCGGCGGCGGGGTCGTCGTTGATTCTAACAGCAACGGAGTACACACGTATGGCGGACCGCCGGGTATTTCACGCCCAGCCGTGCGCCCTATTTTCCTCGAAACAATATACTGCGAACCAACCAACACTATCAATCAGCCATTATGAGACCACGCGCATCGACGTTCCTCCTCGCCGCCCTGCTGCCCTACGCGGCGCAGGCGCAGACGCCGTCCGAAATCGAGACGCTGCTGGAGCGTTGTGCCGCCCTGGGCGACGCCAGCGCGCGCCTGGCCTGCTACGACGCGCTGGCGAAAAAGGCCCCGCTGGCCTCCACCCCGCCGCCGGCGCACGCCGCGCCCGGCAGCCAGCCGGCGGCCGCCGTGATCGGTTCGGCGGTCGCCGCCGCCAGGGCGGAGGCGGCGCCCACCGCGATGGAGGCCGTGAAGGAGGCCGAGCCCGAGAAGGAACTGTCGCGCATGGTGCAGCGCTGGGAACTGGACCAGCCGTCCAAGCGCGGCGTGTTCTCCTTCCGTCCGCACCACGACACCTACCTGCTGCTGGCCAACTACAGCAACAGCACCAACGACAGCCCTTTCCGCGACACCACGCCGGCCGGGCTGAAGTCGCAGCGCGTGGAGCTGAGCTACCAGCTCAGTTTCAAGATGAAGATGATGGAGGAGATCGCCAACACACCGTTCGACTTGTGGTTCGCCTACACACAGCGCAGCTTCTGGCAGGCCTACAACCGGTCCGCCTCCAGCCCCTTCCGCGAAACCAATTACCAGCCCGAGCTGATCTTCTCGTCGCCGCTGCTGGTGGGCGTGGGCGAGGCGCGGCTACGGTACGTGAACTTCGGGCTGGTGCACCAGTCGAACGGGCAGACCTCGACCTTGTCGCGCAGCTGGAACCGGGTGTATGGCGAGATCGGCGGCGAGTTCGGGCATTTCAACGCCACGCTGCGGATGTGGAAGCGGCTGGACAACGCCAAGTCGGACAACGACAACATCGACATCAACCAGTTCATGGGCCACAGCGAGCTGCGCGTGGCCTACCGCAACGCCGGGCACGAGTATTCCTTGATGGCGCGCCGCAACCTGAACACCGACCACGGTGCGTTGCAGCTGGGCTGGTCGTTCCCCTTGCGGGACAACCTGAAGGGCTATGTCCAGGGATTTTCCGGCTACGGCCAGAGCCTGATCGACTACAACTACGCGCAGATGTCGATAGGCGCCGGCGTGCTGGTGGATTTCTGAGGCTGGTTGCCTAGCGGCCCGGCGAACCGCGCAGCACGCGGGCCGGCAGCATGACGATGGCGCGCAGCAGCTCGAACACGGCCTCCACGCCGACGCCGATCAGCCGGAACGGCAGCAAGATCAGCCAGACCAGCGGATACAGCACGAGCGCCAGCAAGGCCAGCGGCCAACACAGGAACAGCAGGACCAGCCAAAACAGGAAACTCAGCATAATACGCTCCAGGCAAAAGTGCTACATCGATAAGCGTACTGTAGTTCGCCGCGCCCGGCCAGGCAATTCCCGTGCGATCAATTGCGGCTGGGCGCGACCAGCTGCGCGAATACGGGGGCGAACGGCGCAACCCTGACGCAAAATCAGGGGACAGACCCGCGGTCGGCGCCCCATCACTTCGCGAAGACGCGTGGCGCGGGGGTCTGTCCCCGGTGCAGGCCGACGGCCGCTTTCAGGCGACCGGATTCTTCAGCGACAACAGGATCGCCGTCACCGCCGCCTTGAACAGCTCGTCCGGATGCTCCTCCTTCAGGTAATACCCCTTCAGCTCCAGACTGGCGATGCCGTGCAGAGACGCCCACAGCAGCCGCGCCGCGGCGGACGCGCTCGACCGCGGCAGCAGTCCCGCCTCCATGCAGCGCTCGAACTGCCGCTTCAGCGGCTTGAAGGTCTCCCACGCCGCCACGCGCGACTCCAGCGGCGGAATGAAGCCGGCGATGGCGTCGCCAAACATCACCAGGTAATAGCTGGGATTACGGCGTGCGTAATCCAGGTAGGCGCGCGCGCAGATCCACACGCCCTGCAACGCGTCCACCTTGGCCAGCTCCGGCTCGGTGCGATCGAAATCCTGCTTCAGGCGGGCGCATCCCTCCAGGTACAGCGCGTTCGACAAGCCGTCCTTGCCCCCGAAAATCGAATACAGCAGCGTGGTCGAGCAATTGACCGCCTCGGCCACCCTGCGCACGGTCAGCGCCGCCGGCCCCTCCTCCACCAATAGGCGGCTGGCGGCCTCGAGCATGCCCTGGCGCAGCGCGCCGCGCAAATCCTCCTGCTCCTGTTTGAAATCGACGGTCTTTGCTTTTGTTGCGTTCATGGGATTCCATTAAAAATCACTGGAAAAAACAACGTTTTTTCTGATAACATCGTATCAGACTTCAGACAACCCAGGCTTAAATCAAGGAGCTCACATGACATCGAACCACATCCCCGAGGTATTGCGCAATCTGGCCCTGCCCGTCATCGGCTCGCCGCTGTTCATCGCCAGCGGCCCGAAACTGGTCGCCGCGCAGTGCAAGGCCGGCATCGTCGGCTCCTTCCCGGCGCTGAACGCCCGTCCGGCCGAACTGCTGGACACCTGGCTGACCGAGCTGAAAGCCGAACTGGCCGCGTACAAGGAAGCCAATCCGGACGCCATCGTCGGCCCCATCGCCGTCAACCAGATCGTGCACCAATCCAACACCCGGCTGGCGCACGATGTGGAAGTATGCGTCAAGCACCAGATCCCCATCATCATTTCCTCGCTGCGCGCGCCGCCGAAGGAAATGCTGGACGCCATCCACAGCTACGGCGGCATCGTGCTGCACGACGTGGTCTCGATCCGGCACGCGCAAAAGGCGCTGGAAGCGGGCGTGGACGGGCTGATCCTGGTTGCCAGCGGCGCCGGCGGCCACGCGGGCACCCTGTCCCCGTTCGCGCTGGTGGGCGAAGTGCGCAAATTCTTCAAGGGCCCGATCGCCCTGTCCGGCTCCATCGCCACCGGCGACGCCATCCTGGCCGCGCAAGCCATGGGCGCCGACTTCGCCTACATCGGCTCGCGCTGGCTGGCCACGCAGGAATCGAACGTGGACGACGACTACCGCCAAGCCATCATCGAATCGACGGCGGCGGACATCGTCTACACCAATCTGTTCACCGGCGTGCACGGCAACTACCTGAAGAAATCGATCGTGGCGGCCGGGCTGGACCCGGACGCGCTGCCGCAGGCCGACAAGACGGCGATGGACTTCGGTTCCGGCAGCTCCAGCAAGGCCAAGGCCTGGCGCGACATCTGGGGCGCGGGCCAGGGCGTGGGCTTGATGGAGGACGCGCCGACCGTGGCCGAGCTGGTCGGCCGCCTAACGGCGGAATACAACGGCGCGCGCGCCCGCCTGCTGGACAAGCGCGCGGCATAAGGCGGGTCTTACTGGCCGACGCAAATGATCTTGGTCTCGTACTCTTTTGCGTTCGGCTTCTTCTTCAGCGCCCAGGCGATGGCCTGATCCGCCTCGGCGACCGTCATGATGGTCGCCTTCTCCTTCGACTTAATGAAGGACACGCCCTCGAACGCCCCCTCCTTGCTGCGCATCACCTTCGCGAACACGGGCGGCTTCTCATCCCCCGCGGCGATCTTCTTCTGTTGCACGATATAGCGGCGGTCTTCCTGTTCCATGGCGATACTCATCAGTTCAAAACCCCAAGTATACGCCCTCCCCAACAGTTTCCGCCAACACATCGGTGTCAGGCGCGACATTCGGACACGAACTCGGCCGTAGGCCGCCGCCAACGCGGAGACGGATGGGGCCGTGTCCGAATGTCGCGCCTGACACCGATGTTGTTTTGTCAAGCGTAGGCGGGGAGGCGGTGGGTGGGGTGGAGGGCGGCTTCGTAGACGACGTCGGCGCGCAGCGAGGCTTGCAGCGAGGGGATGCTGCCGCCCGCTCGGTACTGGAAGCTGACTTCGAGGATGTCGCCGGCCTTGACTTGAACGGGGGTGCCCAGCGGTAGCGTCATGTAGTGGTTGAGCCAGTCGATGGTGCTGTTGCGCTCGGCCACGACGGCGAGGATGTTTTTCGTCACGAAGCGCATCGCGTTCACGCAGCCGGACCGCTCGGCCACGAACTTGCCTTCCCATTTGTATTGCAGCTCGTTGGGCTGGGTGAAGTCGATCACGCTGTACACCGCCGGCTGCGCCATCTCGACCGTGCCGGAGTGGATGACCTGGGTTTCCTGGAATTGGACGATGGGCGCGTGGAAGCCTTCGAAGTCGTATTCCTGCTGCAGCGGCTGCGCGGCCATGATGACCGCTTCCGGCAGGAACACGGGCAGCGGGCCGCCGAAACGTTCCAGGTAGCGGCGCTTGAACGATTCGATCACTTCGACCTGCTTTTCCCGCAGCATGGCGACGTGGATCATTTCGCAGATCACGACATCCACCGGCTCCGGCGGCATGTATTCGAAGGCGTCGGCGTGGATCACTTCGACCTTTTCCCCGTTCTGGTTGATGGCCAGGAACTTGCGCGCTTCCTTGACCATGTCCGGATTGAATTCAACGCAGTAGACCTTGCTGGCCTTGGCCGCGGCGAAATAGCTCAGCACGCCCGTGCCGCCGCCCAGTTCCAGCACTTTCATGCCGGGCTTGACCGCATAGTGGATGGCCGCCTTGAAACTGTGCATACGGTTCTGGTCCATCAGCATGTTGTGATGGTAGTGCACCGGGATGAACTGTCCCAGGTAGCAGCTTTCGATTTCGCGTTCGTTCAGCATGGTTTTCCCTTGTTAGCGCAACGTTGCCATTGTGCGGGCGCCCCGGGCCCGCGCAAACGGCAAGCTCAGAGGGGAAAACGGCTCAATTCGGGGATTTAACGGGGTTTCTTGGAAGCGAGGTGGGTCTGGATGATCTTGACGATCCACGGCTTGTCGGCGCGCCGCGCGAATTCGGCCGCGTCGACCTTGTATGCGCCGTCCTTCAGCGTGGCGTCCGCGCCCTGTTCCAGCAGCAGCTTGACGGCGTCCTCCAGGCCTTCGCGAGCGGCCAGCATCAGCGGCGTGAGCCCGCTGGGCGAGCCGGCGTCGATGTAGGCGTGGCGCTCGAGCAGGATGTTCATGATCTCCAGGTCGTTCGCGGCGGCGGCGAAATGCAGCGGCGTCCAGCCTTTGCGGTTGACCTGGGCCCCCTTGGCGATCAGTTCCTGCACCGCCGGCTTGTTGCGCTTGAAGGCGGCCATCATCAGCGCGGTGCTGCCGTTCGCCGATTGCTCTTCGAGCTTTACTTTAGGATGGGCCAGCAAGAGCTTGAAAACACGGGGGGATTCGTGCCGCATGGCGACGATCAGCCCGGTTTCGCCGCGCTCCGGCTCGTGGACATTCGGGTCCAGGCCGCGCGCCAGCACGGCGCGCACGGTGCGGTCGTCGTCGATCTGGGCGGCGCGGAAGAAGTCGACCTGGTCGGCGGTTTCCTCCGCCAGGGCCGGCCCCGCCACCATCGTCAGTGCGAGCGCGGACAGCAGCAGGCGGCGTTTTTGCGTCATGTTTTACTTTATAAGATCAACGTACGACGTTGAATAGATTGAAGAAATTATCGGAGGTCCGCTGCGCGACCTGTTCCACCGGCACGCCCTTGAGCTTGGCGATGTACTCGCCCACGTGGCACACGAAGCCGGGCTCGTTCATCTTGCCGCGATGCGGCATCGGCGCCAGGTAGGGCGAGTCGGTCTCGATCAGCATGCGCTCCAGCGGCACCTCCAGCGCCACGGCTTGCAGCTCCTTGGCGCTCTTGAAGGTGACGATGCCGGAGAAGGAAATGTAAAAGCCCATCTCCATCGCCGCGCGCGCCACTTCCAGCGATTCGGTGAAGCAGTGCATCACGCCGGCGACGCCGCCCGCCTCGGTCCCCGCGCCCTCTTCGCGCATGATGCGGATGGTGTCCTCGCTGGCCGAACGTGTGTGGATAATCAAGGGCTTGCGCGTGATTCTTGAAGCTTTGATGTGGGTGCGGAAGCGTTCGCGCTGCCACCCCAGGTCGCCTTCCAGGCGGTAGTAGTCGAGCCCCGTCTCGCCGATGGCCACGATGCGCGGGTTGTCCGCCAGCTCGACCAGCTGCTCGACGGATGGTTCCGGCGTGTCCTCGTAATCGGGGTGCACGCCGACCGAGGCGTAGATGTGCGGGTATTGCTCGGCCAGCGCCAGCACGCGCGGAAAGTCCGGCAAGTCCACCGACACGCACAGCGCGTGGCTGACCTTGTTCTGTTCCATCTTGGCGAGCAGCTCGGGCATGCGCGCGGCCAGCTCGGGGAAGTCTATATGGCAATGGGAATCGATGAACATCAGGCGACACGCTTCCCGAGAATGATGAGGTCGCGCTCGATACCGTCCAGGTTGGCGACGCGCGGCAGCTTGGCCCAGGTTTCGAAGCCGAACTTGGCGAACAGCCCCAGGCTGGGCTCGTTGTGGCCGAAGATGAAGCCCAGCAGCGTATGCACCTTGATGCTGGGCGCGAACGCGATCGCCTCCTCCAGCGCGTAGCGGCCTATGCCCTTGCCGCGGCTGGCCTCGGCGATGTAGATCGACACCTCGGCCGTGCCCGAGTACGCGGGGCGGCCGTAGAAGTTGGAATAGGAGATCCAGCCCAGGACGGCGGGCTCGGCCGAATTGTCGCCGGCGGCCTCGATCACCCACAGCGGGCGGCGCTCCGGCGTGTGCTCGTGGAACCAGGCCAGGCGCGAGGCGACCGTGACCGGTTCGGTGTCGGCCGTGACCTCGCGCGAGGCGACGGTGCTGTTGTAGATGGCCACGATTGTTGGTAAATCGTTAAGCGTGGCTGGGCGATGGCGGAATGACATGATGTTCAGAATAGCAAAGTTAGGAGGTGTGTGTGCTTAAAGCGTGTGCGTGGCGCGCGAGGAGCGCAGCGCGGCCCCCAGGATTTCCTCGATGCGCAGCCGGGTGCGCTGGCCGGTCTCGTCGTCCGGGAAGTGCACGCCTATGCCCTGCGCCTTGTTGTTGTTGGCGCCCGGCGGCGTGATCCAGGCGACCTTGCCGGCGATCGGGTATTTGTTGGGGTCGTCCATCAGCGCCAGGATCAAATAGATCTCGTCGCCGATCTTGTAGGGTTTTTGCGTGGGGACGAACATGCCGCCGTTTTTCAGGAAGGGCATGTAGGCCGCGTACAGGGCCGCTTTTTCCTTGATCGCCAAGGACAGCACGGTCGGCCGTGCGATCGCGGGGGCGGTGTTGGGATCGGGTGGGCTGCCGGTCATGCATATCCTTTCAGGTACAGCATGCCGTGTAGTCCAGCAGCATGTCCTCGATGAACAGTTTGGGCGACAGCGGATGGTCGGCGATCGCGCGGCGTTCGTTGGCCGCCTTGATGGCGGCCATCAGCTTGCTCACATGCACCTTGCCCGCCAGGCTGGCCAGCTCCTTGCGGTAGCGTGGATAGTAGCGGATGTTTCCCGATAGTTTGTAGGAAAACAAGTCATAAAGCCAGCGCTGCAACCAGGAAACCAACGCCGCCAGCGGCACTTTCTGCATTTTGTCGGCCGCGCGCAGCGCCGCCTCCACGCCGGGATTGGCCAGCATTTGCAGCAGCGTGTCCATGTCCTCGCGGCTGCCCGCCTCGGACTGGGCCAGCGCGGCCAGCGGCGCGCCGCCCTGCTCGCGCAGCCAGCTGTCGGCGTCGGACACGCCCTGGGCCTTGAGCCAGGCCAGCGCCTCGTCGTGCCCCGGCATGGGCAGCGAGAACTTGCGGCAGCGCGACAGGATGGTGGGCAGCAGCCGGTCCAGGCTGTTGGACGACAGCAGGAACACGGTGCCCGGCGGCGGCTCCTCCAGCGTCTTCAGCAGCGCGTTGGAGGCCGGCATGTTGAGCGCCTCGGCCGGATACAAGACCACCACGCGCAGGCCCTGGCGGTGGGTGGAGATGTTCATGAAGTCGGCCAGCGAACGGATCTGCTCGATCTTGATCTCTTTCGACGGCGCCTTGGTCTTGGCGGCCTTCTTGCCTTCGCCCTCGCCGTCGCCCTCCTCGCCGGCCGGCTCGTCCTCCAGCGCCTCGGGACGGACGCGGCGGTAATCCGGGTGGTTCTGCTGGTCGAACCAGTTGCAGGAGACGCAGGCGCCGCAGGCGTGGCCGCCCGCGCCGGCGTTCTCGCACAGCAGCGACTTGGCGAAATGCTCGATGAAATCGGCCTTGCCCGTGCCCGCCGCGCCGTGGAACAGGATGGCGTGCGGCATGCGGGCGCGCAGCTGCTGGAGCTGGTCCCAGGCGGAGGCCTGCCATGGATAGATGGCCTGGTTGACAGGCGCGCTCGCGGGCGCGCTCACGGCACGAAGCCTTCCAGGATGGCGGCCAGCCGCGCCTGGATCGCGGGGATGGTCTGGCTGGAGTCGATCACGCGGAAGCGGCCCGGGAACTCGGCGGCGCGGCGCAGGTATTCGTTGCGGGTGGCGTTGAAGAAGTCGGCCTGCTCGCGCTCGAACTTGTCGAGGTCGCGGGTGGCGTCCAGGCGGGCGCGCGCCACGTCCAGCGGCACGTCGAACAGGAAGGTCAGGTCCGGCGACAGGCCGCCGTGCACCCAGTCGGCCAGCGTCTGCAGCTTGGCGCGGTCCAGGCCGCGTCCGCCGGACTGGTAGGCGAAGCTGGCGTCGGTGAAGCGGTCGCTCAGCACCCAGTCGCCGCGCGCCAGCGCGGGGGCGATCACCTGCGCCACGTGTTCGCGGCGGCTGGCGAACACCAGCAGCGTTTCCGTCTCCAGGTGCATCTTTTCATGCAGGAACAGCTCGCGGATGCGCTCGCCCAGCGGCGTGCCGCCGGGCTCGCGCGTGCTCACCAGGTTGATGCCGCGCGACCGGATGTACTCGGTCACGAAGGCGATGTGGGTGGATTTGCCGGCGCCGTCTATGCCTTCAAATGTGATGAACTTGCCGCTGTGTGACGTCATGAAACTGTGATTGCCTATCTCTGGTATTGATTCACCGCCCGGTTGTGGTCGGTCAGGTTGTCGGAAAACTGGCTGGTGCCGTTGCCGCGCGACACGAAGTATAGCGCCCCCGTCTTGGCCGGCGCCAAGGCCGCCGCCAGCGACTGCACGCCCGGCAGCGCGATCGGCGTGGGCGGCAGGCCGGCGCGGGTGTAGGTATTGTACGGGGTGTCCGTTTCCAGGTCCTTCTTGCGGATCTTGCCGTCGTAGCCGTTGCCCATGCCGTAGATCACGGTGGGGTCGGTCTGCAGCAGCATGCCCAGCCGCAGGCGGTTGACGAACACGCCGGCGATCATGTTGCGCTCGGACTTCTGGCCGGTTTCCTTTTCCACGATGGAGGCCATGGTCAGCGCCTCGTACGGGTTCTTGTACGGCAGGTTGGACTCGCGCTTTTCCCACGCGTCGCGCAGCTTGGAGACCAGCAGCGTGTGCGCCTGGCGGTAGATCTGCAGCTCGCTCGATCCCTTGGCGAACAGATAGGTGTCGGGGAAGAACATGCCCTCGGGCAGCGTGTAGTCCTGGCTGATCTGGGCCATCAGCTCCTTGTCGCTCAGGTGGGCGGTGTCGTGCTTCAAGCCCTTGTGGGCGGCGATGGCCTGGCGCATCTGCTTGAAGGTCCAGCCTTCGATGATGGTCAGCTGCTCCTGCGCGAACTCGCCGCGCACCAGTTGGTCGATCAGCCGCCTCGGCGTGGTGTTGGGCTTGAGCTCGTAGGCGCCGGCCTTCAGCCTGCCGGACTTCTCGGTCACCCGCGCCAGCAGGTTGAACAGCAGCGGCTGGATCGGCACGCCGGCCTCGGCCATCTGCTGTCCCGCCGCGTGCGCCCCGCTGCCGGCGGCGATGGTGAATTCGATGGGCGGCTCCTCGGTGGTGATGGGCTGGTTGGCCCACCACGCGAACCCGGCACCCGCCGCCGTCGCCGCCAAGATCCCCAGGACTATCGTTTTTTTTATGAATGCCATCTTTAAAACTGTCGATTGTTAAACGCAGTCCGGGCCCGGGCACGGCTTTTTGAGCTCGTCCGGCGCGAATTCCGCGACATCACTATAATGAGCCCGTAATGATAATGCTTTCATCGTCAAATTATTGGAATTTATGAGTATCTCGAATCAACTTTCAGCACCGCAGGGCAAGGCACTGACTCCGACCGAACTGGCCGTGGGTTTCGTGGCGCGTGTCACCGACCAGGGCTTGATCGCGCTGACCGGCGAAGAGGCCGCCGGCTTCCTGCACAATCAGTTGACCAATGACGTCGAGCATCTGGGCCAGGACGAGGTCCGCCTGGCCGGCTATTGCACGCCGAAAGGCCGCCTGCAAGCCACCTTCCTGATGTGGCGCGACGAGCAAACCATCTTCCTGCAGTTGCCGCGCGAGATCCAGGCGCCGCTGCAAAAACGCCTGACCATGTTCGTGCTGCGCGCCAAGGCCAAGCTGGCCGACGCCACGGACGCGCCCGCCACACAGGTGGTGCTGGGCCTGGGCGGCGGCATGGCCGAGGCCGTGCTGCAAACCTGGTTCGACGCGCTGCCCGCGCGTCCCTACACCAAGGTCGATCATCCGCTGGGCACGCTGCTGCGCGTGGGCGACGCCTTCGGCGCGCCGCGCTACCTGTGGCTGACCACCGAAACCACGGCGAACATCGCCGCGCCGGTGCTGGCCGACAAGCTGACCGTGGGCGGCGACCAAGCCTGGCGCTTGAGCGAAATCCACGCGGCCGTGCCGCAGGTGACGGCCGCCACCCAGGAGCAGTTCGTGCCGCAAATGATCAACCTGGAGCTGCTGGGCGGCGTGAACTTCAAGAAAGGCTGCTACCCCGGCCAGGAAATCGTGGCCCGCAGCCAGTACCTGGGCAAGCTGAAGCGCCGTACCGCGCTGGTGCGCGTCGCCGACGCGCAAGCCGCGGCCGGCGCCGAGGTGTTCGCCGAGTCCGATCCCTCGCAGCCTTGCGGCATGGTGGTCAACACCGCCGCCAACGGCCTGGGCGGCGTGGACGCGCTGGTCGAAATGAAGCTCGACGCGCTGGAGCGGGCGGCGGTCCGCCTGGGTTCGGCCGAAGGCCCGGCCCTGGAATTCCTGCCCATGCCCTACGTGCTGGACAAGCTCGACGTCTAGCATGGACCTGTATATCTACTACCAGGTGCGGGAGGCCGACACGGCCGCCCTGCACGGAGCGGTCACGGCCATGCAGGCCGGACTGGCCGCCAACCACAGTGTGGCGCCGCAGTTGAAGCGCCGTCCGCAAGCGCAAGACGGCTTGCAGACCTGGATGGAAGTGTATCCGGCGGTGCCGGACGGATTCGACGCCGCGCTCGCGGCCGCCGTCCTGCGATCCGGGCTGTCGCCGCTCACGGCCGGCCCGCGCCACACCGAAGCTTTTACGGATTTGATCTCATGTGCCTGATCGTTTTCGCGTGGCGGGTGGTCCCGGCCGTGCCGCTGATCGCCGCCGCCAACCGCGATGAATTCTACGCGCGGGAAGCCGCGCCCGCCGCGCCGTGGGCCGAGCATCCCCACGTCTACGCCGGCCGCGACCTCAAGGCCGGCGGCAGCTGGATGGGCATCGCCCAGGGCGACGGGGAGCACGCGTCGCCCCGCTTCGCCGCCATCACCAATATCCGCGCGCCCCAGGACCACAAGGACGACGCGCCCTCGCGCGGCCACCTGGTGGCGGACTTCCTGGCCGGCGCCATGTCGCCGCGGGAGTACGTGGAGCAAATTCGGGAAGGCGCCGGCGCCTACAACGGTTTCAACCTGGTGGTGGGCGACCGCGACCAGCTGGTGTGGTTCTCCAACAAGGGGCAGGACGAGCCGCGCAACGGCCAGCCCCTGGCGCCGGGGATTTACGGACTGTCCAACGCGCTGCTGGATTCGCCGTGGCCCAAGGTGCTGAAGACGAAGGCCCAGTTCGCCAGCCTGCTGTGCCTGGGCGCGCCGGACGACGCCTATTTCGAGATGCTGGCCGACACCACCCGCGCGCCGGACATGCGGCTGCCGGAGACGGGCGTGCCGCTGGAGGTGGAACGGATGCTGTCGGCGGTGCGGATCGAGTCGCCGGCCTACGGCACGCGCTCGTCGACGGTGGTGAAGCTGTACGCCGACGCGCCCGCCGTGCTGCACGAGATCCAGGTCGCCTAAAACCGGGGACAGACCGACCGCGCCACGCACCTGCACAAATGGCATGCGGCGCTGAACGCGGGTCTGTCCCCAGTGTCATGGCACCGGAGTGAAGGAATAACTCATCTCGATGTGCGGGATGCCGGCCTCGAAGAACTCCGCGCCCTTCTGGGCGAAGCCGTGGCGCCGGTAGAACGGCGCCGCGTGCGTTTGGGCGCTGAGCACGACCGCCTGGTCGCCCCGCGCCCGGGCCTGCGCCATCAGCCCCCGCAACAAATCACTGCCGACGCCGGTCCCGCGCGCCGCCTTGCGCACCGCCATGCGGCCGATATGGCCATCCGGCAGCAGGCGTCCGGTGCCGACCGCCTCGCCGGCCGCGTCGTAGGCGACCGCGTGCAGGCAGACCGCGTCCTTGTCATCCATCTCGAGCTCGGCGGGCACGCTCTGCTCCCGCACGAACACCTCCAGCCGGATGGCTTGGGCGTCGGCCCGCATCGCGGTCCAGTCTCCGTAGCGTATCGTCGTGCCCATAGGTATCCGTCCCCCAAAAGCACGATTGTCGCATAGGCAACCTCTGGCGCGCCACTTCCGGGAGCGCTACATGGCAGTGTATCGGCTCCCACGATTTAAACTCGGAACTACATGTCATGGTGGCTGGTCTCAACATGTGGGCAGGCAAGATTGTCGTTGGCAGGTCGGCGCAGGGGGAAACCGCATGGGCGAACATGGCAAATTCAAGTACCGCTTTCTCCTGTATGTCACGGGCCGGACGCCGCGTTCGTTGCGCGCCTGTGCCAATCTGCGGCACATATGTGAACAATACCTCGGGGGCGAGGGAATTGCGTATGAACTCAGCCTGATCGATATTCTGGAACATCCCGAGCTGGCTGAAACGGCGCACATCCTGGCGACGCCCGCTATGATCCGCACCGCCCCGCCACCCGTGTGCCGGATCATCGGCGACTTGTCCGACGCCGCAAAAGTACTGGCCGCGCTGGGGATCCTCGATTCCGACCTGCCTTCCGGTCCTTCGCACAAGGAGAACATGCCATGAAAGCAATAGGATCCACAGCGCGTGTCGAGCAGATCCCCACCCATATCGCCGGCTTCGACGCACTCGCCGTCGGCGGGCTCCCCTTGCACCGTACGGCGCTGGTCATGGGAACGGCCGGTAGCGGCAAGACCGTGTTCGCGGCGCAGTTCCTGGTGGAGGGCGTGCGGCAATCGAATGAGCCCGGCGTCTTCGTCACGCTGGAGGAGTCGCCGCAAGACATACGCCACAATATGCTTTCCCTCGGTTGGGATATCGTCGCAATGGAAGCGGACGCGCAATGGGCGTTTGTGGATGGGTCGGCATCGTTGGGGGATGAAGACGTACTGATCGGGGAATATGATTTGGGGGGCTTGCTGTCGCGGATACAGGGGGCCGTCGCCAGGATCGGCGCCAAGCGCGTCGTGGTCGACGCGATTGGCGCCCTCGCGATCCGCATGGGCAACGTCGGCAGGATCCGAACGGAACTGTTCCGCATCAGCCGCGCCCTCAACAACATGCTGGTCACGTCCATCATGACGAGCGAACAATCGAGCGACTACGGCGAGGTTGGACGCTCTGAGGCCGAAGAGTTCGTGGTCGACAGCGTCATCGTGCTGCGCAATGCGCTCGAGGTCGAGTTGCGCAGGCGTACGCTTGAAATCCTCAAGATGCGCGGCGAGCCGCACCGGCGTGGCGAGTTTCCCTTTGTGATCACCAATGGCAAGGGCGTGGAAGTGGTGCCCTTGTCAGCCATCGCATTGGAACACAAGTCATCCCTCGTCCGCGTCACGTTTGGCAACGCGGGTTTGGACAGTATGTGCGGTGGCGGCCCGTTTCGCGACTCCACCATCCTGGTATCGGGACCGACCGGTGCCGGGAAGACCTTGATGGCAACCGAGTTTACCGTCGGCGGCACCAGTATGGGCGAGCACAGCCTGTTCCTCGGCTTCGAGGAAAGCCGCGACCAGATACTGAGGAATGCCGCCGGCTGGGGACACGACTTCGCCCGCATGGAAGACGATGGCTTGTTGCGCGTGATCTGCGAATATCCGGAATCGATGAACCTTGAGGAGCGGCTGGTGTATATCAAGTCGGTGATCGAGGAATTTCGTCCGCGCCGCGTCGCCCTCGACAGTCTCGGCGCGCTGGGCCGGCTCGCATCCAACAAGAGCTTGCGCGACTTCGTGCTCGGGCTCACGGCGTTCGTCAAACAACATCAGATAACGACCCTGTTTACAACAACCGTGTCGCAGGTGATGGGTGCGGAAACGGTGACCGAACGGCAGTTCACGGAATTCACGGACTCCATTCTCCTGCTGCGGTACGTGGAAGTGGGGGCCGTGATGCTCCATGGACTGATGGTGTTGAAGATGCGCGGCTCCCGCCATGATACGTCGATACGCAATTTCACCATCGACGACCAAGGCATGCATATCGGGGCGCCGTTCCGGCAACCAGGCGACTTGCTGGCAGGCGGCGGCAAGCCCCATGGGTCCGCCAAGCGCACCGGTGGGCGGCACACCAGGAACAAGGTCGGAAGATGAGCGGGGTGAGCGGGGTGAGCGACGAGGCGGCTGAACAGCGTGACTTGGGCGCGCAACTGATGGCGAGCGAGGCGCGCTTGCGCAACATCGTCGAGCGCAGTCCGGACGCGTTCGTCATAGTCGATGGCCAAGGCACGGTTCAGTTTGTCAACGCCGCGGCCGTCCGGATGTTCGGCGTATCCGAGTCGGACCTGATTGGGCAGCCCTTCGGATTTCCTGTCATCGGTGGCGAGATCACGGAGATCGATATCGTCCATGCGCACGGCGAAGCGCTGATCGCTGAAATGCGGGTGCTGGACACGGAATGGGACGGCAAGACGGCGCATGTCGCGGTGCTACGCGATATCACAGAGCGCAACCGCGCCGAACTGGCGCTCAGGGCGAGCGAGCTGCGGCTGAATTTCGCCATGGCCGTGGCCGGGCTGGGCTACTGGGACGTCGATCTGCACACGGGCGGCGTCGTGCACAACGACATGCTGTTTTCCATCCTCGGCTATTTGCCGGGAGAAATCGCCCCGTGTAGCTGCCTGGAATTGATCCACCCCGACGACGTGCGGCGCGTCGAACTGGCGCAAAAAGCCCATTGGAGCGGCCAAACGTCCGCGTTCAGCATTGAAATGCGCATGCGCACGAAGACCGGGACATGGCGCTGGGTGCACGCCCGGGGCGAGGTGCTGGAACGGGACCGGCATGGCAAGCCCCTGCGCTTCGTGGGCATCGCCGAGGACATCAGCGCGCGCAAGGAGACCGAGGAGCGGATTCGCCATGCCTCGCAGCACGACCCGCTAACCCGGCTGCCCAACCGGGAATTGCTGTACGATTTTTCCGGGCGCGTGCTGGCCAGCGCAATGCGTGGAAGCAGGCAATGCGCCTTCCTGTTTGTCGACCTGGACCGCTTCAAGCCCATCAATGACACCTACGGACATGATGTCGGCGATGCCGTCCTCAAGGAGGTGGCCACGCGCCTTCGGGGGTGCGTGCGCTCGGAAGACATTGTTGGCCGCCTGGGCGGCGATGAGTTTCTGGTGGTACTGGCGCACGTCGGCAGCGAGGCCGACGCCGCCGGGGTTGCGCGCCATATCTTGCGCAGCCTGACCCTGCCCTATCCGCTCGATGGCCTGGTGCTGGCCCTGTCGCCCAGCATCGGCATCAGCATGTTTCCGCTCGACGGCAACACTGTCGAGGACTTGATCAGGAATGCCGATACGGCGATGTATCACGCGAAGGACGGCGGGCGTAGCAGATTCCAGTTTTTCAAGGCGGCGTTCAATGAACGGATGGCGCAGTCGCTGACGATAGAGAGCCGCTTGCGTAGTGGCCTCGAGCATCGTGATTTTGCCCTCTTCTACCAACCCATACTCGATACCGCGACGATGGCCGTGGTCGGCGCCGAGGCGCTGCTGCGCTGGCCGGACACCCCCTGGGGACCCGATTTATTCATTCCAGTGGCCGAAGCCGCCGGCTTCATGTCGTCGCTGGGCGAGTGGGTGGTGCAGGAAGCCTGTCGCCAGCAGCGCGACTGGCGCGGCAAAGGTGTGACCGAGTTCCCCCTGTCCGTCAACGTTTCGCCGTCCCAGTTCAGGAATCCCGGCTTTGTCCGGCATGTCGCCAATGCGATCCGGCAGGCCGGCATCCACCCCGGAAACCTCTGCATAGAGTTGACTGAAAGTACGCTGATACGCGACGTCGACGAAGCCGTCGCCATCATTCGCGCGCTCAAGGACATGGGCATCAAAATCGCGCTCGACGACTTTGGGACCGGTTACTCCAGTCTCAGCTATTTGAGCAGGCTGCCGATCGACGTCCTTAAACTGGACCAGTCTTTTGTCAGGAGCATCACACACAACCAGTCCAGCATGGTGATCGCGGAGAGCGTCATCGTGCTAGGCAATTCGCTCGCCCTGGAAGTGATCGCCGAAGGGATAGAGTCGCGGGAGGACCTGGATTTCTTACGCTCCCATCAATGCCGGCACGGGCAGGGATTTTATTTTTGCCGGCCCGTAACCGCCCCGGAGTTCGAAACCTGGTGCCAGACCAGGTCGCCGGATCCGGGCCCTACCCGATCCGGCCCGCGTGGCGCCTGACCGGGCTGGCGAAGCACCGCGCCCCGGTCAGGCCGCGCCACCGCCCAGCAGCTTGTCCTTCAGCGCCTTGCGGATGTGCGGCGCGCCCGCGTGCGGGTCGGTCGGGTTGCGCGGCGTGGTCATGTCCTCCATGCGCACTTTCAAGGTCGCCAGCGCCTCGGGATGCGAATAGATGTAGAACTGGCCGTCGGCGATGGCCTGGAACGTCATGTCCGCAACCTGCGAGGCGGTGACCTTGCCGGAGGTGACGGCCTTGTCCGTCATGGCCTGCGAGGCCAGCTGGCTGGCGGTCGGCCTGGCGTCCATCTTGACGTCGGACGGACGGTTGCGGTGCGACTGGTTGATGCCGGTCGGCACGAAGTACGGGCACAGCACGGAGGCGCCGATCGGCGCGTCCACCAGTTGCAGGTCGTGGTACAGCGATTCCGACAGCGACACCACGGCGTGCTTGGAGACGTTGTAGACGCCCATCGTGGGCGGGTTCAGCACGCCGGCCATCGAAGCCGTGTTGACGATGTGGCCCTCGAAGTCCGGGTCGGTCTTGGCGCATTCCAGCATCAGCTGGGTGAAGATGCGCACGCCGTGGATCACGCCCCAGACGTTCACGCCCAGCACCCACTCCCAGTCGGCCTCGGTGTTTTCCCACACCAGGCCGCCCGAACCGACGCCGGCGTTGTTGAACACCAGGTGCACCGCGCCGAACTTGCTCATGGTGGCGTCCGCCAGCGCCTGCACCTGCTCGGACTTGCGCACGTCGCACAAGTGGCCGATGACGCTGGCGCCCATGGCGGTCAACTCGTCCAGCGTGGTTTCCAGGGTGTCGCGCTGCACGTCGGCGATCACCAGTTTCATGCCCAGGCCGGCCGCTTTCAGCGCGAATTCACGGCCCAGACCGCTTGCGCCGCCCGTGATGACGGCGACTTTGTCCTTGAAGTTTTTCATATCAGTCTCACCAGTTGTTTGCCGAAGTTTTTGCCCTTGAGCAGGCCCATGAACGCTTCCGGTGCCGCCGCCAAGCCGTCGGCGATGGTTTCCCGGTATTTGATCTTGCCGCCGGCCACCAGCCCGGCCAGTTCCCCCAGGCCCTGCGGCCACAGCTCCGGGTGCTCGGTGACGATGAAGCCGCGCAGCGTGATGCGGTTCAGCAGCAGCAGGCGCGCGTTCTTGATCGGCAACTCCTCGCCGCCGTAGCCGGCTATCAAGCCGCACAGCGCCACGCGGGCGAAGGCGTTGGTACGGGCCAGCGCCGCGTCGAACACGGCGCCGCCCACGTTCTCGAAGATGGCGTCGACGCCGACCGGCGTGGCCGCCGCCAGGTCCTCGTCCAGCTTGCCGGCCTTGTAGTCGACACAGGCGTCGAAGCCGAGCTCGTCGACCACGTAGTCGCACTTCTCCCTGCCGCCGGCGATGCCGACGGCGCGGCAGCCGCGCAGCTTGGCCAGTTGTCCCAGCACGCCGCCGACCGCGCCGCTGGCGGCCGACACCACCACCGTCTCACCGGCCTTGGCCTGCAGGATCTGGTTCAGGCCGTACCAGGCAGTCATGCCCGGCATGCCCACCGGACCCAGGTAGGCCGACGGCGGGATGCGGGTGGTGTCCAGCTTGCGCAGCAGGGCGCCGTCGGACACGCCCATTTCGGACCAGCCGAACATGCCGGCCACGAAGTCGCCCACCGCGTATTTCGGGTTCCGCGAGGCGACCACCTCGCCCACCGTGCCGCCTATCATGGTCTCGTCCAGCGCCTGCGGCGCGGCGTAGCTCTTGGCCGCGCTCATGCGGCCGCGCATATAGGGGTCCAGCGACAGGTAGTGGTTGCGCACCAGCAGCTGGCCGTCCGCCAGTTCCGGCACTTCCACCGTTTCCAGGCGGAAGTTCTCCGGGGTGACGGGACCGCGCGGCCGGTTGGCCAGCACGATGCGTTGGTATGTTGCCATGCCCCCTCCTTCTCAGATGGCGGACACGCCGCCATCCACCGCCAGCGTCTGGCCTGTGATGTGCTTGCCCGCGTCGGACGCCAGCAGCACGATCGGGCCCTTCAGGTCCTCGTCGTCGCCCAGGCGGCGCAGCGGCGCCTCGGACGCCATCTTGTCCTCGCCCAGCGCGGCGATCAGGCCGGCGCTCATCTTGGACGGGAAGAAGCCCGGCGCCAGCGCGTTCACGTTGATGCCGTACACGCCCCACTCGGCCGCCAGCGTGCGGGTGAAGTTGATCACGGCCGCCTTGGAGGTATTGTAGGCAATCGTCTGCATTCCGGGCGGATTGCCCGCCAGGCCGGCGATGGACGCGATGTTGATGATGCGGCCGCTCTTGCGCGGTATCATCGAGCGCTTGCCCACGGCCTGCGACACCAGGAAGATGCTGCGGATGTTCAGGTTCATCACCTTGTCCCACGCCTCGACCGGATAGTCCTCGGCCGGCGCGCCCCAGGTGGCGCCGGCGTTGTTGATCAGGATGTCGATCTGGCCGCCCAGTTTTTCCAGCGCCGCGTCGACCAGCGGGGCGACCGCCGCCTCCTTCGACAGGTCCGCCGCGATGGCGTAGGCCGTCACGCCGCGTTCGGCCAGGTGGGCGACCGCCTCGTCCAGGTCGCTCTGCTTGCGCGAGGTCAGCACCACCTTGGCGCCCTGCTCGCCCAGCGCCAGCGCCATTTGCAGGCCCAGGCCGCGCGAGCCGCCGGTGATCAGTGCGGTCTTGCCGGTCAGGTTGAACAATTCTTGGGTCGTGCGCATGCGTATCTCCTTGATTGGGTTTTTATGCTTGGATTTCGATGTGCTTGATCATGGCGCTTCCTTGCCCTATGCGTTAAAACCACGCATCTTGCATGTCCAGCGTCGTCGTGTCTATGCTTTCCAGCAGCGCGAGCTGCTGCTCCACCTTGGGCAATTCCCAGCGGAAGAAGTAGCGGCAGGCTTGCAGCTTGCCATGGTAGAAGTCGGCTTGTTCGCCGGCCGCGCCGGTTTCCCCGCACGCCCGCAGGGCGCGCGCGGCGACGATGGCCTGCTCCAGCCAGATCCAGGCCACCACCACGTGGCCCACAGCCTCTAGGTAGGCGCTGGCGTTGGCCAGCGTCTTGTTCATGTCGCCCGCGCCGTACAGCGCCTGCGTCACGTGCTGCACCCGGCGCAGCGCGGCGGCCAGCGCGTCGCCGTACTCGCGCAGTTGCGGGGAGACGGCCGCGCCGGCGTCGGCCAGGCTGGCCGCCTCCACCGTCTCGCGCACCTCCGCCGCGAAGGCCTTGAACAGCGCGCCCTCCTGCATGGACACCTTGCGGCCCAGCAGGTCCAGCCCGTGGATGCCGTGCGTGCCCTCGTGGATGGCGTTCAGGCGGTTGTCGCGGTAGAACTGTTCGACGTTGTATTCGCGGGTGTAGCCGTAGCCGCCGTGCACCTGGATCGCCAGGCTGTTCGCCTCCAGGCACCATTGCGAAGGCCAGGACTTGGTGATGGGCGTGAGGAACTCCAGCAGCCGGGTGGCGCGCTCGCGCGCTTCCGGGGTTTCGGCGGTGCGCTGCTCGTCCACCAGGCTGGCGCTGTACAGCACCAGCCCGAGACCGCCCTCCACGTACGCCTTCTGCGCCAGCAGCATGCGCCGCACATCGGTGTGCTCGATGATGGACAGCTGCGGCCGCGCGGGATCCTTGTTGGCCGGGTGGCGGCCCTGCGGACGGTTGCGGGCGTAGTCCAGCGCGTGCAGGTAGCCGGTGTAGCCCAGCACCACCGCGCCCAGGCCGACGCCGATGCGCGCCTCGTTCATCATGTGGAACATATTGGACAAGCCCTGGTGCGGCTGGCCCACCAGGTAGCCCACCGCCCCCGCCTTGCCCTGCGGCTTGAACTTGCCCTCGCCGAAGTTCAGCAGGCAGTTGGTGGTGCCGCGGTTGCCCATCTTGTGGTTCAGGCCGGCCAGCACCACGTCGTTGCGCTCGCCCAGCGTGCCGTCCTCGTTGACCAGGAACTTGGGCACGATGAACAGGGAAATGCCCTTGACGCCGGGGATGGTCTTGCCGTCCGGGCCCGGGATCTTGGCCAGCACCAGGTGCACGATGTTGCCGGCCAGGTCGTGTTCGCCGGCCGAGATCCACATCTTGTTGCCGCTCAGGCGGTATTGGCGCTCGCCTTCCAGGCCCGCGACCGGGTCCGGCTCGGCGCGGGTGCTGATGTCGGACAGGCTTGAGCCGGCCTGCGGCTCGGACAGGCACATGGTGCCGAAGTAGCGGCCCTCGAACATTGGCGCCACGTAGCGGCGCACCTGTTCCGGCGTGCCGGTCTTGAGCAGCGTGTTGGCGTTGCCGATGGTGAGGAACAGGTAGGAGGTGGTGCCCACGTTGGCCGCCGTGAAATAGCACGACAGGGCTTTCTCCACGGTGCACGGCAGCTGCATGCCGCCCAGTTCGAAGTCCTGGCCGGCGGCCATCAGGCCGGCCGCGCAGAACGCGTCCAGCGCGACCTTCACCTCGGGGATGACCTTCACCTCCAGGCAGCGCTCGCCCGGCACGGCGTGCGGCTCTTCCTGGTCGCTCTTCTTGTTGTGGGGGGCGAACAGGTCGGTGGCGATCTGCTCGGCGGTGTCGATGGCCGCGTTGAATGTCTCGCGGCTGTGGTCCTGGAAGCGCGGGCGCCGGTTCAGCGCCTCCACGTCCAGCCACTCATACAACAGGAAGTCGATGTCGCGGCGCGACATAATCTTGGACTGCATGCGCGTCTCCCGCCTTACACCACTTCAAACAGGCCGGCCGCTCCCTGGCCGCCGCCGATGCACATGGTCACCACCACGTATTTCACGCCGCGGCGCTTGCCCTCGATCAGCGCGTGGCCGGTCAGGCGGGCGCCCGACACGCCGTAGGGATGGCCGACGGCGATCGCGCCGCCGTTCACGTTCAGGCGGTCCATCGGGATGCCGAGCTTGTCCGCGCAGTACAGCACCTGCACGGCGAAGGCCTCGTTCAGCTCCCACAGGCCGATGTCCTCCACTTTCAGGCCGGCCTGCTTGAGCAGCTTGGGAATGGCGAACACCGGGCCGATGCCCATCTCGTCCGGCTCGCAGCCGGCGATGGCGAAACCGCGGAAGATGCCCAGCGGCTGCAGGCCCTTGGCCTCGGCCACCTTGGCGTTCATCACGATGGCGACCGAGGCGCCGTCCGAGAACTGGCTGGCGTTGCCGGCGCTGATCACGCCGCCGGGCACGGCGGTGCGGATCTTGGAGACGGCTTCCAGCGTGGTGTCGGCGCGGATGCCCTCGTCGGCGGAAATCGTCACTTCGCGGCTGACCAGCATGCCGGAGGCCTTGTCGGCCACGCCCATGGTGGTGGTCATCGGCACGATCTCGGCGTTGAACAGGCCGGCGGCCTGGGCCGCGGCGGCGCGCTGCTGGCTCTGCACGCCGTATTCGTCCTGGCGCTCCTTGCCGATGGCGTAGCGCTTGGCCACGGTCTCGGCCGTTTGCAGCATCGGCCAGTAGACCTCAGGCTTGTTCTTGGCCAGCCACACTTCCATCATCATGTGCATATTCATTTCCTGCTGCACGCAGGAGATCGATTCCACGCCGCCGGCGGCGAAGATGTCGCCCTGGCCGGCGATGACGCTCTGCGCGGCGGTGGCGATGGCCTGCAGGCCGGAGGAGCAGAAACGGTTGATCGTCATGCCGCCCACGCTGACCGGGCAGCCGGCGCGCAGCGCGATCTGGCGCGCGATGTTGCCGCCGGTGGCGCCCTCGGGGGTGGCGCAGCCGATCAGCACGTCCTCCACCTCGCCGGCCTCGATATTGGCCCGGGCGATGGCCGCCTGCAGGGCGTGGCCGCCCAGCGTGGCGCCGTGCGTCATGTTGAAGGCGCCTTTCCACGATTTGGCCAAAGCGGTGCGGGCGGTCGATACGATCACGGCATCAGTCATTGCAGTCTCCTGTAGCAGTTGTTGTGTGAGTTTGTCATCCAATCCGGCCAGAATAACATATTTCCGCACGGTCGTTCGTAAATTTTTCCAAGCACTTTTTTGAGCGTTTGCGTTTGCGAATTGATAAGTATGCCTTGTAAGCGTTACGTAAGTTTGGAGCAAGCATGACGTAAGGTTGGGGGCACACACTCCGATCCAAGCTGATGAAACAAAGTTAGCCAAATGGTCCGCAATTGAACAACTACATGGAGACAGATCATGACAACAGCATCCGGCACCACCGCTGACCTGCGCCGACAGAGCGCGAAAGGCGAGCCCATGACCTCCGAGGAAAGAAAGGTCATCTTCGCCTCCTCGCTGGGCACGGTTTTCGAGTGGTACGATTTTTACCTGTACGGCTCGCTCGCATCCATCATCGCCAAGCAATTCTTTATCGGCGACCCCACCACCACCTTCATTTTCGCGCTGCTGGCCTTCGCCGCCGGCTTCATTGTGCGCCCGTTCGGCGCGCTGGTGTTCGGCCGCCTGGGCGACATGATCGGCCGTAAATACACCTTCCTGGTCACCATCCTGATCATGGGCCTGTCCACCTTCATCGTCGGCCTGCTGCCGGGCTACGCGGCGATCGGCATCGCGGCCCCCATCATCCTCGTCACGCTGCGCATCCTGCAAGGCCTGGCGCTGGGCGGCGAGTACGGCGGCGCGGCCACCTACGTCGCGGAACACGCGCCGAACGGCAAGCGCGGCCTGTTCACGGCCTACATCCAGACCACCGCGACGCTGGGCTTCTTCCTGTCGCTGATGGTGATCCTGGGCACCCGCCTGGCGGTCGAGGAAGAGGCGTTCAACGCCTGGGGCTGGCGCATTCCCTTCCTGATCTCGGTGGTGTTGCTGGGCATCTCGGTCTGGATCCGTCTGGCCATGAACGAATCCCCGGCGTTCGCCAAGATGAAGGCGGAAGGCAAAACCTCGAAAGCGCCGCTGAGCGAAGCCTTCGGCCAATGGAAAAACCTGAAGATCGTGCTGCTGGCGCTGATCGGCCTGACCATGGGCCAGGCCGTGGTGTGGTACACCGGCCAATTCTACGCGCTGTTCTTCATGCTGCAGACGCTGAAGATCGAACTGGCGACCGCCAACATCCTGATCGCCGTCGCGCTGCTGCTGGCCACGCCGTTCTTCATCTTCTTCGGCAGCCTGTCGGACCGCATCGGCCGTAAATGGATCATCCTGGGCGGCTGCGTGATCGCCGCGGCGACCTACTTCCCGCTGTTCGGCGCGCTGACCCACTTCGGCAACCCGGCGCTGGAAACCGCCCTGAAGAACTCGCCCGTCGTGGTGGTCGCCGATCCGGCCTCCTGCCACTTCCAGTTCAACATGACCGGCACCAAGAAGTTCCCGTCGTCGTGCGACATCGCCACCGCCACCCTGTCGGCCGCCTCGGTCGCCTACACCCGCCAGGACGCGCCGGCCGGCGCCGTCGCCAAGATCATGGTCGGCGACAAGGAAGTCAGCGCCTTCAACGCGTCGATGACCGCCGACGGCCTGAACTTCGACGGCGCCAGCAAGGAGAAGGAAGCCGCGTTCAAGAAGGAAGCCGGCGCCGCCATCAAGGCAGCGGGCTATCCAGCCAAGGCCGATCCCGCCCAGATCAACAAGCCAATGATGGTGCTGGTGCTGTTCATCCTGGCGCTGTACGTGACCATGGTGTACGGTCCGATCGCCGCCATGCTGGTCGAGATGTTCCCGACCCGCATCCGCTACACCTCCATGTCGCTGCCATACCACATCGGCAACGGCTGGTTCGGCGGCCTGCTGCCAACCACCGCCTTCGCGCTGGTCGCCTTCAAGGGCGACATCTACTACGGCCTGTGGTATCCGATCGTGATCGCCCTGATCACGGCCGTGATCGGCGCGCTGTTCGTGAAAGAAACCGTCCACAACGACATCTACGCCGCGGACTAAGTCGTTCCCTGTAGGCGGCGCGCCGCTCCCTTGCGTGCGCCGCCACTTTCCAAGCCGCCGGTTTCGACCGGCGGCTTTTTTGTCTTCAGGGCCTACAGCAGGAAGCGCGGCCCGTCCCGCCGCGCGATGCCTTCCGGCGCGCCCGTCTCGTCCTTCAACTCGACGCCGGACAGCCCGCGCCTGCGCGCCTCGGACAGCAGGTAGTGCAGCTTGTACGCAGCCTCCCCGTAAGGCAGCCCCGCCGGCCGCACGTTGGAGATGCAATTGCGGCTGGCGTCGGTCAGCCCGGCGCGCGGCTGCCACGTCAGGTAAAGTCCCATGCTGTCGGGCGAACTGAGGCCGGGGCGTTCGCCGATCAGCACCACCACCGCCTGCGCGCCCAGCAGTTCGCCCACCTCGTCCCCGACCGCCACCCGCCCCTGCCTGACGATGGCGATGGGGGCGATACGCCAGTCCTCCTCCGCCAGGCGCCGCGTCAGCTCCCGCATGAAGGGCGGCGCGTTCCGCTCGATGGCCAGCGCGGACAGGCCGTCGGCGATGACGAAGGCCAGATCCCACTGCCGCGGCGCGGGCCGCCGGGCCAGCAGCGCCGCGCGCGACGCCGGGTCCAGCTTGCGGCCCAGGTCCGGCCGCTGCAAGTAGACGGCGCGGCTTTCGGCGGCGCTGTGCAACAGCAAGGGCGCGGCGTCCGAAACGTCTTCCGGCCAGGCCATGCCCTCGGCCAGCGCCCGGGCCAGGGCCTCGGCGTCCAGCGCCAAATGCACGGCGTCCCGCGCCTGCGCGTGGGCCAGCTGGAATTCAAGCTGCGGCGCGGTCGGCTGGCTGACGCCGGCGCGTCCCAGCCCGATGCGGGCCGCCGTGAACTGGCGCAGCGTGTGCCAGGGATTGCCGGTCACGGGATTCTTGGGTGCGCTCATGTTCCCCGCTCCCTCATGCCAGCCGCGGCAGCGCCGCCTGGAACGGCGCCGGCACCGCCTGGCCCAGGGTGATGTAGTCGTCCGCCGTGAATATCCGCATGTCCTTCAGCCACGCCTCGAATTCGGGCGCGGGCTTCAGTCCCAGCACGCGGCGCGCGTACAGCGCGTCGTGGAAGGACGTGGTCTGGTAATTGAGCATGATGTCGTCCGATCCCGGTATGCCCATCACGAAGGTGCAGCCGGCGGCGCCCAGCAACGTGAGCAGCACGTCCATGTCGTTCTGGTCCGCCTCCGCGTGGTTGGTGTAGCACACGTCGCAGCCCATGGGCAGGCCCAGCAGCTTGGCGCAGAAATGGTCCTCCAGTCCGGCGCGGATGATCTGCTTGCCGTCGTACAGGTATTCGGGGCCGATGAAGCCCACCACCGTGTTCACCAGCAGCGGCTGGAAGCGCCGCGCCACCGCGTAGGCGCGCGCCTCGCAGGTTTGCTGGTCCAGGCCGTGGTGGCCGTTGGCCGACAGCGCGCTGCCCTGCCCCGTCTCGAAATACATCACGTTGTTGCCCACCGTGCCGCGGCCCAGCGACAGCGCGGCCTGTTGCGCCTCCGCCAGCAGCGCCAGGTTGACGCCGAAGCTGGCGTTGGCCGCCTCCGTTCCGGCGATGGACTGGAACACCAGGTCCACCGGCGCGCCGCGCTCGATGGCCGCGATGGTGTTGGTCACGTGCGTGAGCACGCAGGACTGGGTCGGTATGCCGTAGCGCGCGATGATCTCGTCCAGCATGCCGACGATGCGTATCACCTGCGGCACGTTGTCCGTGGCCGGGTTGATGCCGATGACGGCGTCGCCGCTGCCGTACAGCAGGCCATCGAGCACGCTGGCGGCGATGCCGGAGGCGTCGTCGGTCGGGTGGTTGGGCTGCAGGCGCGTGGACAGCCGGTCCTTCAGGCCGATGGTGTTGCGGAAGGCCGTCACCACGCGGCATTTCTTCGCCACCAGGATCAAGTCCTGGATGCGCATGATCTTGGACACGGCGGCGGCCATTTCCGGCGTGATGCCGGGCGAGGCCGCCGCCAGCGCGGCCTCGTCGGCGTCGTCGCTGAGCAGCCAGTTGCGGAAATCGCCCACCGTCAGATGGCGCAAGACGGCGAAGGCCGGCGCGTCGTGGCTGTCGATGATGAGCCGCGTGACCTCGTCGCTTTCGTAGGGGATCAGCGCCTCGTTGAGGAAGGTGGACAGCGGCAGCGCGGCCAGGGTCATCTGGGCGGCCACCCTTTCCTCGGCGCTGGCGGCCGCCACCCCCGCCAGGTTGTCGCCCGAGCGCGCCGGCGTGGCCTTGGCCATCAGGTCCTTCAGGTCGCGGAAGCCGTAGGTCCGGCTGCCGACCATGTGGGTGAACTGCTGCATAGTCTGTCTCCGTGTTGGAACCTGGTTCAGAAGCTGCGCGTCAGGCTCGCCTGCAAACGCTTGCCAACCACTTTCTTGCCCGTGCCGTCGGCGTCGAAGAAGATCCACAGCGGCACCGCGCCATCCCTCACCTTGCCGTCGTTGTAGATGGCGGCGGCCGACAAGGCCCAGTTGTCCCAGGTCTTGGTGACCCCGGCTTTGACGTCGACGAAGTTGTAGACGCCGAGTTTGCGCACGCGCTGCGTTCCCGCGTGCAGGTTCAACACCAGCCCCGGCGCCAGCTCCGGATTCCAATTGGCCTCGAAATACGTCGAGCCGCGCGTGCTGGACACGCCGCCGCTGTAGGGATCGACGGCGTAGCCGAACCAGCGCCTGCTCACCGTAAGCCAGCCGTAGACATTGAAGGCGCCATGGTTCCAGCCCAATTTTACATCCTGGGTGTGGTATTTGATCGTTTGTCCGCCCGCCCGGTATTCGGCGCCCGGATACCAGTACGTGACCACGCCGGCGTCGATATTGCTTTGCTGGTCCAGCGCATGGCGGTAGCCGCCGTACAGGTCGATCTCGGAGCCGTTGCCGTTGTTGTAGGCCGCGTGCGACACGCCCGAGCCGAACACGCCGAGATAGGCGCCGCTGGCGTGGCCGAAGTCCAGCGTGGCCTGCACGGTGGGCTTGCCCTGGGTTTGGGTCACGCCCCGGAACACGTAGTCGGACAGCAGCGCGACGTTGCCGGTCTGCGTCCAGGCCGGGGCGGCGGCCTCCTGGGCGTGCGCCAGGGCTGGCAGCGCGCAGGCCAGCAGCGCGCAGGTGGTGGTTTTGGAGATGTTCATGCGGTTCCTTGTTATTTAAACGGCGTCGTAGGCGGCCAGCTTGGCGCGGCTGCCGCGGGTCAGGTGGAAGATGCCGTAGCCGGCCAGCAACAGGCCCGCGAAGATCAGCGCCACCAGGAAGTTGTAGTACACCATCGTCACCAGGCAAACCACGGCGCCGGCCAGCGCGAACAGCGGGAACCATGGATACATCGGCGCCATGAAGGGACGCGCCATGCGCGGCTCGCCGCGGCGCAGCTTGAACAGGGCCAGCATGCTGATGATGTACATGGTGATGGCGCCGAACACCGACATGGTGACGATGTTGGCCGTCAGCGTCTGGCCGCCGATCTTGATCAGCTCATCGCTGTAGATGGCGGCGATGCCGACCGCGCCGCCGGCCAGCACGGCGCGGTGCGGCGTGTTGAAGCGCGGGTGGATCTTGGCGAAGTAATGCGGCAGATAGCCTTCGCGGGCCAGCGCGAAGATCTGGCGGGAGTAGCCGAGGATGATGCCGTGGAAGGACGCCACCAGGCCGAACAATCCCAGCCACACCAGCATGTGCAACCAGCCGCTGTTATCGCCGACGATCATCTTCATGGCCTGCGGCAGCGGGTCGTTGATATTGGCCAGCCGCGTCCAGTCGCCCGCGCCGCCGGCGAACAGCATCACGCCGATGGCCAGCGCCACCAGCGTCAGGATGCCGGTCACGTAGGCGATGGGGATGGAGCGGCGCGGGTCCTTGGCCTCCTCGGCCGCCATGGCCACGCCCTCGATGGCGAGGAAGAACCAGATCGCGAACGGGATCGCCGCGAACATGCCGGGGATGGCCGCCAGGCTGAAGCCGTCCTGGCCGGACCATCCGCCCTTGGTGAAATTGGCGATCTCGAAGCCCGGCGCGACCACGCCCATGAACACCAGCAGTTCGAAGATCGCCAGCAGCGCCAGCATCAGCTCGAGCGTGGCGGCGACCTGCACGCCGACGATGTTCAGACTCATGAAGATGAGATAGGCGCCCAGCGCCGCCAGCTTGGGGTCGAGCGAGGGGTACTGCACATTCAGGTAGGCGCCGATGGCGAGCGCGATGGCGGGCGGCGCGAACACGAACTCGATCAGCGTGGCCGCGCCGGCGATGTAGCCGCCCACCGGGCCGAAGGCGCGCTTGCTGTAGGCGAACGGGCCGCCGGCGTGCGGGATGGAGGTGGTCAGCTCGGTGAAGCTGAAGATGAAGGTGGTGTACATCGCCGCGACGAAGATGGCGGTGACGGTGAAGCCCAGCGTGCCGGCCGAGGCCCAGCCATAGCTCCAGCCGAAGTACTCGCCGGAGATCACCAGGCCGACGGCGATGCCCCATAGCTGGAAGGTGCCGAGGGTTTGCTTGAGCGCCGGCGCTGCGCCGGCGGCTTTGTTCGCGTTCATGATGGTCCGATCCTTTTTGTTGGGATGAATCTGGTATGAATGTTGCTGGACTTGAGTATAGGAGCCGCGTTTGGGCCAGCGTTATCGAAAATCGGCAATGTTGAAAGCTTGGTTTCAAGGGGGATGCGGCATGCACCAGAATGTGACAACGACGATGGACACTGGTCCAGTTTCGCGCACCGGCGCGGCCTTTCGCACCGTGTTGACACGCGACGCGGACGAGCTGGCGCGCAACCTGACGGACTGGGAGCAGTGCTACGACCAGATGACGGCGGGCAGTTTCCGCGGCGCGCTGACGGAGCTGCGCATGCCGCGCACCCAGGTGTTCAGGGAAGAGATCAGCCAGTCGGTGCGCCAGTCCTGCACGGTGCGGCCGGGCGCCCTGTGGTTCGGCTTTCCGGACCATGGCGACGGCACCCGCATCAATGGGCGGCCGATGGAGGATGGCTGCGTCATGGTCCGCCCGGGCGGCGGCGAATTCGAGCTGCTGACCCCCAGCCGCCACGCCATCCACGGCATCGTGGTCTGCCGGGAGACGCTGGCGCGGGCGGCGCTGCGCAGCGGTTGCGGCGTGGACTGGGACGGTTTGCGGTCGGCCGAGGTGCTGCGTGTGGATCCGGACGAGCGCCTGGCGTGCGTGCGGGCGATCGCCTCGGCGCTGGCCCTTTGCCAGGGCCCCGAACGCGCGCTTCCGGCGGGCGGCGAGGACGGCCTGCTGGCCGCCCTGCTCGGCGTGCTGGACCGCAGCGGCGTGGAGCCGGCGGCGGCGCTGAGTTTTCAACGCCGCCGGCGGGTGGTGGCCAGGGTGCGCGACTACATCCTGGCGCACCGCGACCGGCCGCTGACGGTGCCGGAACTGTGCGCGCAGGCGCACGTGAGCCGCCGCACCTTGCAGTACTGTTTCGAGGACGTGCTGGGCATGAGCCCGACGCTGTACCTGCGGCGGCTGCGGCTGAACGGCGTGCGGCGCCAGTTGCTGGACCCGGGCGCGCGCCCGCGGCCGATAGGCGCGGTGGCGGCGGACTGGGGCTTCGGCAGCTTCAGCCAGTTCTCCAGCGACTACCGCAAGCTGTTCGGCGAGTCCCCATCGGCGAGCCGCGCGTGATTTCCGCTCATTCGGGGCGGGTGGTGGCGTTGCGGACCGCGTCCGCCACGCAGGCCCGCAGCTGCTCGTCGTCCCACGGCTTGGTGAAGAAGCGGTAGACCGCGCCGTGGTTGATCGCCTCGATCACCGACTCCAGGTCCGCGTAGCCGGACAGGATGATGCGCGTGGTGTCCGGGTACATCAGCTTGACCCGCGACAGGAACTCCGTCCCCGTCATTTCCGGCATGCGCTGGTCGGACACCACCACGTGGACCGTATTCAGCGCCAGCAGCTTGAACGCGTCCGCCGCGCTGGTGGCGGCCAGGATCTTGTAGCCGTCCGGCCGCAGCGCGCGGTTCAGCGCGCGCACGATGTTCGGCTCGTCGTCCAGCAGCAGCACCGTGTGCTGCGTCTTGCCCTCGTCCGGCAGCGGCAGCGTCTTCTGCGACGACAGCAACTGCGCGAAGGCCTCCGCCGACACCGCGCGGCTGAACAGGAAGCCCTGCATGGCGTCGCACTGGCGCCGCCGCAGGAACGTCATCTGCTCCGCCGTCTCCACCCCTTCGGCGATCACCGCCACGTGCAGGTTGTGCGCCAGGCCGATGATGGCGTTGCAGATCACCGCGTCGTCCGGCGACGTGGCCACGTCGCGCACGAAGGACTGGTCGATCTTGAGGTGGTCGATGGGGAAGCGCTTCAGGTAGTTCAGCGACGAATAACCGGTGCCGAAATCGTCCAGCGCGATGCGCACGCCCAGCTCCTTGAGCTTGGCCAGGGTGGCGATGGCCTCGTCCACATTGCGCATCACCGCGCTCTCGGTGATCTCCAGCTCCAGCGCCTTGCCGGGGATGCCGTTGTCGTCCAGCGCCCGGCGCACCGTCTCCACCAGGCCCTCCTGCTGGAACTGGCGCGCGGACAGGTTGACCGACACCGTCGGCACGGTCAGCCCGGCGTCGCGCCAGGCGCGCAGCTGGGCGCACACGTTGTCGATGGCCCAGGCGCCCAGCGGCAGCACCAGCCCGGTCTCCTCGGCCACGCGGATGAACTCCATCGGCGCCACGGTGCCGCGCTTGGGGTGGTTCCAGCGCATCAGCGCCTCGGCGCCCGTGATGACGCCGTTGAGCAGGCTGCACTGGGGTTGGTAGTGCATGACCATCTCGCCCCGCTCCAGCGCGCCGCCCAGTTCGGACTCCATCACGAAGCGCGCCGCCAGGCGGGCGTTCTGGTCCGCCGCGTAGAAGCGGTAGGCGTTGCCGCCCTGCCGCTTCGCGTCCTGCATCGCGAAATCCGCGTTGCGCAGCAGCGCCGCCGCGTCCGGGCTGTCGTCCGGATACAGGCTGATGCCGATGGAGGCCAGCGGCTTCAATGTCGGCGTCGCGTCGGACAGCGGCTCGGACAGCGCGGCCGCGACGCGCGTGGCCGCCTCCGCCGCCTGCCCGGTGCCGCTCACGCTGCCCAGCACCACCATGAACTCGTCGCCGCCTATGCGCGCCACGTGGGCGTCGGGTCCCGCCGCCTGCACCAGGCGCTGCGCCACCTGCACCAGCATGCCGTCGCCGGCTGCGCGGCCCAGCGTGTCGTTGACGTCGCGGAAGCGGTCCAGGTCCACGTGCAGCGCCGCCACCTTCTTGCGCGCGCGGGTGGCCTGGTCCAGCTGCTGCGCCAGATGCCCTTGCAGCGTGTGCAGGTTGGCCAGGCCGGTCAGGCTGTCGTAGTTGACGTGGTGCGCCAGTTGCTCCTCGGCGTGCTGGCGCTGCGCGACCTGGCGCCGGCTGACGATGCCGAAGGCCAGGTCCTCGCTCAGGTTCTGCAGCAGCTTGAGCTCCTCCTCGGTGAACACGCGCGGGTCGGCGGTGTAGATGCCCAGCACCCCGAAGGCGCGGCCGTCCTCGAGCAGCGGCAGGGCGATGCAGCCCTGCACCCCGTGCGGGAAGGCGATGCTGCGCCACGCGGAGAAGACCAGGTCGTCCGCCAGCTGCTTGCACACCAGCGTGCGGCGCTGATGGATGGCGGTGCCGAAACCGCCCTGCGTCTTCACGTCCGCGCCCCAGCTCAAACGCAGCCCGGACAGGTAGTCGCGGTCGGTGCCGGCGTGCGCCACCGCTTCCACGGTCTGCTCCTCGTCGTCGCGCGCATAGCCGACCCAGGCCATGCGGTAGCCGCCGAGATCGGCCAGGTGGCCGCAGATCGCCTCCAGCAGCGCCGTCTCGTCGCCGGCCTTGACCAGCGACTGGCTGCACGCCGACAGCAGGTTCCACGAGCGGTCCACCCTTTCCAGCCTGGCGATCTGCTCGATCTCGCGCTCGGCGGCGGTGCGGGTCTCCTCGGCGATCCGGTTCATATTGCGCACCAGGCTGTCGAATTCGCTGGGCGCGTCGGCCGGCGCCTCCATCTGCCTGGCCCACGCGCCGGGCCGGGCGTGGGCGCCGCCATGGCGGAAATTGCCGGCGGCGATGTCCCCGGCGAAGGCGATGCAGTCGCGCAGCGTGCCGTCCACGCTGCGGCTGATGCGGCGCGCCAGCGCCACGCCGGCCGCCGCCGCCAGCAGGGGCGCCAGCGACAGCACGGCCAGCGCGATCTTCTCCAGCGTGGCGATGCGCGCGTACTGGCGGCTGGCCGCGTCCTCGGCGGCGGCGCTCAAGGTGCCCAGCAAGGGCGCCAGCGGCGGCGCGGCCGCGCCGGTCTGGCCGTTTTCGCGCGCGAGTATTTGCAGGCTCGCGTCCTGCGCCGCGCGGCGCACGCTGGCGTCGCCGCTGATGACGGCGATGTCGCGCATATTGCGCCGGATCTCCGTCAGCAGCGCCGGAGGCGCTGCCGCCTCGTTGACCGCGCCCAGCGCGGCGCGGCTGCGCAGCGCCAGTTCGACGGTGTGCTGGTCCTGCGCCAGCAGCTTGTTCCACGCGGCGGTGACATACCAGTGCAGGCCCACGCACAGCAAGGCGACAACTAGCATGGGGATAGCCACGACGGCGATGGCGGCGTTCAGCCGGCCGCGCAGGCTGAGGCGCGCGAGGCGAGGCTTGGGATCAGCGGCGGCCAATTGCGGCGCTCGCACTGTGGACTTGCGGTTGCGGGGTGGTCCGGTAACGCATGCGGTTCTCCTGCGGTTCAGGCGAATTCGGGCACGGGGACGCGACCGTCACATCATAGCGCGTTTGTGTAGGGACGAGAAGACGGGATGCGTGCCCGTCCATGGGGACGGGCACGAGGCTGGTTTGACCGGGGGGATTAGCCGACGATGCGCAGCGAGTAATCGACCGCGCGGATGTCTTTGGTGAGGCTGCCGATGGAGATGCGGTCCACGCCCGTCTCGGCGATGCCGCGCACGGTGTCGAGGTTGACGCCGCCCGAGCCTTCGAGCAGGGCCCGCCCCGCGTTCAGCTGGACCGCCGCGCGCATGGCGTCGAGGTCGAAGTTGTCGAGCAGGATGGAGGTGGCGCCCGCCGCCAGCGCCTCCTCCAGCTCCACCAGGTTCTCCACTTCCACCTGGATCGTGACGTCGGCGCTCACGCGCTTGGCCGCCACCATCGCCGCGGTGATGCCGCCCGCCGCCGCGATGTGGTTTTCCTTGATCAGGATGCCGTCGTACAGAGCCAGGCGCTGGTTGACGCCGCCGCCCACGCGCACCGCGTATTTCTGCGCCAGGCGCATGCCCGGCAGCGTCTTGCGGGTGTCCAGGATCTTGGCCTTGGTGCCCTCCACCACCCGCACGTAGCGGCGCGTGGCGGTGGCGACGCCGGACAGCAGCTGCAGGAAGTTCAGCGCCGAGCGCTCGCCGGTGAGCAGTGCGCGCGACGGGCCTTCCAGGGTGCAGACCACCGTGTCGGCCTTCATCATGTCGCCCTCGGCGTAATGCCAGTCGATGTCGATGGCGCTGGAGACGCCCATCATCGCGCCCTCGAACCAGGGCGCGCCGCACAGCACCGCGTCCTCGCGCACGATCACGCGGGCCACGGAATGGCCGTCGGCCGGCACCAGCTGGCCGGTGAGGTCGCCGGTGCCGATGTCCTCGTGCAGCGCGGCCAGCAGATTGCGTTCGAAAGCGCCCTTCAGCTCATCGTCGAAAGGGGCGTAACGGTTGACCAGTGTACTCATGCCGGACCGATCCCCTTGAACAGTTTCGCTTCCCGGGCCAGGTCCGCGCCGGGCGCGACCTTGGCCTTCTTCGCGGCGGCGAAGTCCAGCATTCGGTTGATGGACTTCACGGCCAGCTTGCCGATCTCCGGATCGACGTGGATCTCGTTGCCCATGTTCTCGAGCACCTCGGCCAGGTTTTGCAGGCCGTTCATGGCCATCCACGGGCAGTGCGCGCAGCTCTTGCAGGTGGCGCTGTTGCCGGCGGTGGGCGCCTCGATGAAGGTCTTGCCCGGCGCCGCGGTGCGCATCTTGTGCAGGATGCCGTTGTCGGTGGCGACGATGAAGGTGTCCGCGTCCATGTTGACGGCTGCGGCGATCATCTGCGAGGTGGAGCCGACCACGTCGGCCTGCGCCACCACGTTGGCGGGCGACTCGGGGTGCACCAGCACCTTGGCGTTCGGGTACTCGGCCTTCAGCAGGTCCAGTTCCACGCCTTTGAATTCGTCGTGCACCAGGCAGGAACCCTGCCACAGCAGCATGTCCGCGCCGGTCTCCTTCTGGATGTAGCCGCCCAGGTGCTTGTCCGGCGCCCACAGGATCTTCTTGCCCTGCTCGTGCAGGTGCTTGACGATGTCCAGGCCGATCGACGAGGTCACCATCCAGTCGGCGCGCGCCTTCACGGCGGCGCTGGTGTTGGCGTAGACCACGACGGTGCGGTCCGGATGGGCGTCGCAGAAGGCGGTGAACTCGTCGGCAGGGCAGCCCAGGTCCAGCGAGCAGGTCGCGTCCAGGTCCGGCATCAGGATGGTCTTGTCCGGGCTGAGGATCTTGGCGGTTTCGCCCATGAAGCGCACGCCGGCCACCACCAGGGTCTTGGCGGGATGGTCGCGGCCGAAACGGGCCATTTCCAGCGAGTCCGACACGCAGCCGCCGGTCTCCTCGGCCAGGTCCTGCAGGTCGGCGTCGACGTAATAGTGGGCCACGAGCACGGCTTCGCGCTCTTTCAGCAGCCGCTTGATGCGCGCGATCAGTTCCGCGCGCTGCTCGGGGCTGGGAGTGGCCGGGGTACGGGCCCAGGCGTGGGCCACGCAGCTGCCGCCCTCGCTGGGGTGTTCGTACTCGATTGGCTTGATCGCTATGGTCTGTTCCATGGTGGGCTCTAGTTGATGCCCTGGCTGGCCAGGTATTCTTCGTAGTTGCCGCTGTAGTCGACGATCTCGTTTTCCTTGATCTCGATGATGCGGTTCGCCAGCGAGGACACGAATTCACGGTCGTGCGACACGAAGATCAGCGTGCCGGCGTATTTGTCCAGCGCGATGTTCAGGGACTCGATCGATTCCATGTCCATGTGGTTGGTCGGCTCGTCCAGCAGCAGCACGTTGTGGCGGCCCAGCATCAGCTTGCCGTACATCATGCGGCCCTTCTCGCCGCCCGACAGCACGCGCACGGACTTCTTCACCTCGTCGCCGCCGAACAGCAGGCGGCCCAGGATGGAGCGCACGGCCTGGTCGTCGTCGCCTTCCTTGGTCCACTTGCCCATCCAGTCGGTCAGCGTGGTGTCGGAGGCGAATTCCTCGGTCGGATCCTGCGGCATGTAGCCGACGTTGGCGTTCTCGGCCCACTTCACGGTGCCGAAGTCCGCGTTCAGGCCGGTGATGTCCTCGCCGCCGATGCAGCGCAGCAGCGTGGTCTTGCCGGCGCCGTTGGCGCCGATGATGGCGATGCGCTCGCCCGCCTCGACCATGATGCTGAAGTTCTTGAACAGCTGGCGGTCGTATTTCTTCGACAGGTTCTCGGTTTCCACGGCCAGGCGGTGCAGCTTCTTCTCGCCCTCGAAACGCACGAAGGGATAGGCGCGCGAGGACGGCTTCATGTCCTCGATCTTGATCTTGTCGATCATCTTGGCGCGGGACGTGGCCTGGCGGGCCTTGGACTTGTTGGCCGAGAAGCGGCGCACGAACTCCTGCAGCTCGGCGACCTTCTCTTTCGCCTTGGCGTTGTTGGCCAGCTGCTGGTTGCGGGCCTGGGTGGAGGCCAGCATGTACTCGTCGTAGTTGCCCGGATAGATCTTCAGCGTGCCGTAGTCCATGTCCGCCACGTGGGTGCACACCTGGTTCAGGAAGTGGCGATCGTGGGAAATGATGATCATGGTGGAGTTGCGCTCGTTCAGCACGTCCTCCAGCCAGCGGATGGTGTTGATGTCCAGATTGTTGGTCGGCTCGTCGAGCAGCAGGATGTCCGGATTCGAGAACAGCGCCTGCGCCAGCAGCACGCGCAGCTTCCAGCCCGGCGCCACGGCGCTCATCGGGCCCTGGTGCAGTTCGATCTCGACACCGGCGCCCAGCAGCAGTTCGCCGGCGCGCGATTCGGCCGTGTAGCCGTCGTATTCGGAGACCTTGCCTTCCAGTTCGGCGGCATGCATGTAGTCGTCGTCGGTGGCGTCGGGGTTGGCGTAGATCGCGTCGCGCTTCTGCATCGCGTCCCACATCTCGGTGTGGCCCATCATGACCACGTCCAGCACGCGCATCTCCTCATAGGCGAACTGGTCCTGGCGCAGCTTGCCCAGGCGCTCGTTCAAGTCCAGCGACACGTTGCCGGCCGACGGTTCCAGGTCGCCGCCCAGGATCTTCATGAAGGTCGACTTGCCGCAGCCGTTGGCGCCGATCAGGCCGTAGCGGTTGCCGTCGCCGAACTTGACGGAAATGTTTTCGAACAGCGGCTTGGCGCCGAATTGCATCGTGATGTTTGCGGTTGATAACACTCTGGTGGCCCTTAAAGCGGTGAATTCAGTAACCGGACATTTTACCACTCTGCGGGCGGGGCGTCAGCTTGGGCGGACGAAGCCGGAGGCCGGGCCAGGCGGCGAGGCGGATCGCGAAGGCGACGGCGGAGCGCCGCCGGCCCGCGGGGCCCGCGGCCGGCGGCCGGCGGCCGGGGCCCGGGGCGGTGTGATGGAGCACGCTGCTGGATTCGAACCAGCGTATACCGCCCGGGGATGCAGCCCGGTGCTTTTGACCACTCAGCCAAGCGTGCCAACCTGAAGCGGGCAGCGGGTATTGCGCCCACGCGCGCCTGGTGAAGGGAGATGCCCCTGCCGGCGACGCCCGCGATGTTTGATGCACGGTTACAGCGTCCCCGTGCGGTCGGTTTGGCTTTCGCGCAGCACACCGCTTACACGCGGCGCCCGACTGGTTTGCGGCCAAGTCCTGGCCAGTGGCAGTGGTAAACCGTGACCGGCCGGATTCTCCCGCGCGCGTCTCCTCGCATTCGCCCCGTTCCATGCGCCGGCTGCTTATCCGCCGCGATCACATGTTCAGCTTATAGCGTGCTCTACCGTAAGGTTTGACAAATCTCAAACAATGCCCAAAAACAACAGAGCGGCGTGCATTCCGCTTGGCCAGACGGCTTGCCATCCGGCATCAGACCGGCCGAATCCCCGCCACAACTTCCATCCCCGAACTACTGCCGCATCCAGTCGCGCAACTCGTAATACCAGTAGGTGAGCTGCGCAGCGATCAAGCCCGCCGGGCCGCCGGCGGTCGGCAAGCCCCAGCGCTGGGAGCGGCTAGGCATCGTGTGCAGCGTCTCGACTTCCGCCCCGCCCTGCGCGCTGGCGGTTGCCGCTGGTGTGCCTGCAGGGAAGGGATGCCGGTGCCAAGCATTGGCGCCTTCTGGAGAAACCGCGAGTTAGTCGCTTGATGCTGGGCTTTATAGGCGCGCGCTTCATGGTCAAATTTCCATTTGACAATCCAACACAAATGACTTGGTTCGAAAAATGGGTAGCGATGACCTGCGCGGCAGCCGTAGCTTTGGGCGGCTATCACGCTGTGTCTTGGTCGGCAATGGGAAGGCAAGACTGGGCCGCTTGGGTGCAGGCGATCGGCTCCATACTTGCGATCATCGCCGCGTTTCTGGTTTCCGAACGCCAGTTCAAAATGAGTCGGCGCGCAGATCAGGCGAGATTGAATGATGAAACCCTCAGGCAACTTGGCATCGCCTGTATTCAGCGATTGCAGGCGGCACGCAGCTGGCGGCGGCGCGGTGTTCGATATAGCGATGATGCAGCCGAGATGCCTCGGCTTTGAGGCTCAAAACGGCGCCAATCCCCGCTCTTTCAGGAATACCAGGCGCTTCAGGTTATAGCTGGCCGCTTTCAGATGTAACGCAAAACTGGCACGCACAATGCCCGTACAGCGCACCAGCTTGCCGCCCATTTGCACCAAGGCGCCGAACACATGCTCGACGCGAGCGCGCGGTGTGGCAATGCGGCGGTTGCGCCGCTTCTGCGCTTCGGAGATGCCTTTGGTGGCATGGCCCCGGCGCTGGATATGAACACGCCATCCGGCTTGCTTCAGCTTGGCTTCTCTCTCGATGCTGGGATAACCCCGGTCGGCGTACACGTCGCGGCTGGTGTTGCCGGGATCGAGCAATTGCTCGAAGATCGTGGTGTCGGCCACGGCGGCGTGCGTGACAGCGAGCTTGCGTATGAGCTTGTAGCGCTTGTCCACGCTGGCGTGCAGTTTGTAGCCGAAGTGGCTTTTGCCGTGCTTCTTTATATGGACGCCTCCCGTTTGCCAAGCAATTTCGTGAGTTGGTAGACAGATAGGCTGCAGTTTTATATCCGGCCCTTGAGCAGGACATTT
>NZ_FPBO01000046.1 GCF_900116645.1 Pseudoduganella namucuonensis
CGGCCGGCCGGTCAGCCCCGCCGGCACCGTGCGCTACCACCGCGACAGCCCCACCGAGCAGCGCGACGCCGTCACCGCCTGGAGCGCCGTGCGCACGCTGCGGCCGGCCAGCGTTGGTTCCCACAGCTGGGACTACAAGCTGCCCACCTCCGGCGCGCTGCAGTCCTCGTGGGTCGAGAGCGGCGCCGATCAGGGCTGGTACGTCAAGGGCATGGCGGCCAGCCTGGACGACTACCAGGTCGAGACGCCGCACGCCGCCGACGGCGAGAACGACAAGCGGAGCCTGGGCCAGGCGCGCATGAAGCGGCACGACTACGAGGCCAAATGCTTCCACGGCGAAGGCAGCGTGCGCGACCTGTGCGTGGGCGAGAACTTCACGCTGGCCGGCCACCCCGAGATCGACACCCATCCGCTGGACCAGCGCCACTTCACCGTCACCGCGCTGACGGTGGCCGCGCTGAACAACCTGCCGAAAGCGCTGGCCGCGCGCGTCGAGCGGCTGTTCGCGCGCAACCGCTGGCTGCGCGACGGCGCCGACGGCTGGCTGCAACGGGAAATGGGCGAGCAGATCAGCACCGGCCCGGTGCGCATGCACATCCACTTCACGGCGGTGCGGCGCGACACGCACATCGTGCCCGCCTACGACCCGCGCGTCGACCTGCCGCAACCCAAACTGCAAAGCGCCATCGTGGTCGGCCCGCAGGGCGAGGAAGTGCATTGCGACGAGCTGGGACGCGTGAAGATACGCTTCCCCGGCACCAGGGCCAAGGACCACGCGCACGCCTCCGGGACCGGCGCGTCCGACAGCGACATCGATTCCGCCTGGGTGCGCGTGGCCTCCAACTGGGCCGGCAACGGGCCGGGCAGCCGGCAACAGTGCGGCACGATAGGCCTGCCGCGCGTGGGCACCGAGGTGCTGGTCGACTTCCTGGGCGGCGACCCGGACCGGCCCGTCGTGGTGGGGCAGCTGTACAACGCGCAGGGAAAACCGGCCGCGCTGAGCTCCGCGGCCGGGCTGCCGGACACCCGCCACCTGTCCGGCATCAAGAGCCGGGAGGTCAGGGGAGGCCGGGCCAACCAGCTGCGGTTCGACGACACGCCGGGAGAGATCAGCGCGCAACTGTCCAGCGATCATGGCCGCAGCGAACTGAACCTCGGCTTCCTGACCGAACCGAGGAGTGGATTGCACAACACTCGCCGGGGGCAAGGAGCGGAACTGCGCAGCGATCACGCGGTGGCCGTTCGTGGCGCCGAAGGCGTTCTGATTACAGCATCGTCCGGCGGCGGCGCCAAAGGCCAGATGCTTGAGCGTGACGAACTGCTACGCCTGGCGGAGGGGCTTCAGAAGATGGCGGAGGACCTCTCGAATTTGGCTGTCCAGGTAGCTAGCGACGAGCCTTGCGGGCCGGCCTTGAAAGAGTTGGTCCAGAAGCTGAAGGATTTACATGACTCGGGAAGTCCCGTTGTTGCGCTAAGCGGCCCAGCAGGAGTGGCAATCGGCAGCACGAAAAACGTTGCCATGGCTGCCGCGACCGACATCGATTTTCTCAGTGCGCAAACTACCAACCTGTACGCGGGCAGCACTGCATCGGTACGCGCCGCGAAGGGCGCAAGCATTCTCGCGAATGAAGGGGGAGTCAAAGTCACCGCTGCCGCAGGCAAAGTCACCGTACAGGCCTTGGACGATCAGATGGATTTGGTCGCTCAAAAAGTGCTGGAGATTATTAGCAATACAGACTGGATAAATCTCAAAGCCAAGCATGGCGTTCGCATCAACGGCGGTGGCACTGAACTGGAGTTGAGCGCTGCGGGTATCAAGGGCTACACCTCGGGCAATCATCATATGCATGCGGCGGACCACCAGACGTTCCCCGCCCAGAAAAAGCCGCTTCCGTTTCCGGCGGCCAAACCTCGCCACAAGATTTGCGTTCCTTGCCTGCTCATCGCGGCGAGCGCTCATAGCCCGTTTGCTTTACCAAAATGATCATGACAACGACCTCCGATGTTTCCTCCTTCCTGCTGATTGACAGTGCACTTGCGAGCGAGGCGTGCAGCCAACTCCCCCTAGGCAAGAACGTGACTCCGCCCTGGTTGTCCGTTGTGTATATGCGTAGTGCGGCCCGCGTAAGCCCGTTACTGATCGACCTCCTCGAGGCAGACCTGGCTGGTCAAATCGGGCTCGTCGCGCGAGTGATGAACGCGCTCCAGCCGCGATTACATGTTTCCCTCATCGATACAGCGCTGACGCATCGTGAGTTGCTGCATCACCTACGCAAATTCATTTTTATCAAAACCGAGGCGGATCAGGAGTTGACGCTGCGCTTCGCCGACTGTGCAGTTCTTCCAGCACTGGCAGAAGTGTTGACTGGTCCGCAATGGCATGCGCTGAGCGCTCCGATCCATCGCTGGTGCATTCATCAATTGGACGGCTCGATAAGAGCGCTGCCTTCAACGCCTGCTGAGCAGAACAGCGTTCAGACGCCCCTTGTCCTTACTGATGCGCAGATTGAGTTGCTGAGAGAGGCGACGGCAGTCCATCAACTGATGGCGAATTACCGCAGCATGTACCCAAGTGAGGAAGGAACGAGAAAGCCTGTCGATGAATATCGCTTTGCGGCTGAAGCTCGCCGAATGTGGCATGCCGCAGGACACAGTGATGATCCGACGCTGCTTTACTTTATTCATGGAATATTCAAGACGAACGGGAAAATAGGAAGATTGCCTAAGATGCCAATGATATTGCGACAGTCGGATTTCAAGAAAATACGCGGGGACATTGATTGGTTGGTGGAAAATCAGTTCTCTTCCTAGTCCCGAGATGGCCTCAGTAGGTACGGAGTATTCCCAGATAGGAGTGAGCATGAAGTATAAAGCCGCATTGTGGATCGGGCAGGGTGTTTTGTTATCGGTTATCCCGTTCGCATCTTGTCTTGCCGAGGCAGGGGGCGTCAAATCGATTGGCGTTGCGGTGGAAGGCGTCAATCATCTCGGACCAAATCATAGTATTTCGCCATTTTATATTGATAAAAGTGCCTTTGGTAATGTCAATCGAGGCGGCGGTAGCGGAACTATTTGCTGTGTGACTATACCTGAAAAGTGGAGACCTGGACTTGTGGTCGAGGTTCGTTGGGGTGTGGCGAACTGGAGCAATGAAATAAGAGAAGAAATAAAAATTGGAAATTACAGGAGTGTCGTTGATGAGGGCGTGTACAAGGCGATTGTGCCGATAGAGGAATATGAAGAGCCTATGAATTTGTTTGTTCACTTTTTTCCTGGCGGTAAAATCCGCGTCCTAACAAGCCAGTATAGCCAGAATAGTGAAAAGCACCCTGTTGTAAAAGGTGATGACAATGCGGCGACAATGGCGACAAAAGGAGTGAAAATAAGAAAAATATTTTCGGAAAAAGAGTTGAGGGATCTTATTGAATACAATAAAGAACGTATGCGGAAATTTAAGGGGTAAGGATTGAGATATAAGAAAAATGGGCGCCAAATATCTGCTGTATTTGGCTGGTTGCTAGGATGATTTTATGCTTTGGAAAAACCGGCTTAGTAATGCCTTTGGTTTTTTTGTCTGACTTTTGTTTTTTCGGAAAATGGACGGACTGGATTTCAGCTGTCTGTGATAGGAGGAGATGTGATTTTTAAAACTTCGATATGGATTGGGAAGACTGTTTTATCAGCGTGTATCCCATTTGTATCTTGCTTTGCTGAGGGGGGCAAGATTGAATTGATTGGTGTCGCGGTGGAGGGAGTTCACCATCTTGGATCAAATTATAGTATTTCGTCATTTTATCTTGATAAAAATGCTTTTGGTAATATAAATCACGGCGGGAGCAGTGGGACTATTTGCTGTGTAACTATACCTGATAAGTGGAAACCTGGTCTTGTTGTCGAAGTTCGTTGGGGTCTCGCGAATAGGAATGGTGAAATAAAGGACAAACTAAAAAAAAGTAATTATAGAAGTGATGTTGATGAAGGTGCGTATAAAGCTATTGTGCCAATAGAAAAATACGAAGAGCCTATGGACCTCTATGTTCACTTCTTCCCCGGGGGGAAAGTCCGAGTATTGGCAAGTCAATATAGTCCGAATAGCAAAAAGCATCCGATTGTAGAAGATGATAGCAATGCGGCGATAAAAGCAACACAAGGAGTGAAAATTAAAGAGATATTCTCAAAAAAGGAATTGGAAGAGCTTATTAGGTATAACAATGAGCGCTTGAGGAAATTCGGAGGCTGGCATGGATGAGAAAATTGCTTGTTCTTTTGAGGGTGCTATTCAGCCACATGTAAAGAAAATTACGCGGGTTGAACCTCTGCAAGTATGCGATACTACCAAGTGTGAAGTTGTTGTTCAGATCGGACTATTTTTTGATGGGACATCAAATAATCTGGCGATGCATTTGCCAAGTCAATCACACACCAACGTCGTTCGACTCTTCCAATCATATAGTGATAAAAAGAACTTGGGCTTCTTTCGAATTTATATGCCAGGTGCAGGTACACCATTTCCGGAAATAGGAGAGCATTCAACGAGCACTAAGGGCAGCGCATTTGGTTCCGGGTGTGAGGCTAGAGTGCTGTATGGATTGTTGTCCATTTTTAACTCGCTAAGCAAAGTGGTTATCGGGGAGGCTTTATTCCCCCACAAGGCCGTGCTCTTGCTATGTACCGCCGACGACATTTCCTCAGTTGAGGATAAGGTTTATTTGGCCAAATTCAAGGCTTCGACCGGTCTACAAGAGCCTAAAAATTTCACGCGTGGCAGAAGATCTGGTTTTTTGCGAAAACAAAGCGCTGCACTCGCCAAGCGTTTTCAAATTCAATCCAAGCCAGTTGTTAAGGAATGCTTGGTAGATGTGTTCGGATTTTCAAGAGGGGCTGCGGAAGCCCGGGTTTTTTGTAACTGGCTGGATGAGTTGCTTGTTGATGGGAAGTTTGCCGGCATTCCGCTACGGGTGCGCTTTCTCGGTCTCTTTGATACTGTGGCTTCTGCAGGATTCGGGGAGGCGTTGGCTGATGGGCTTACGAACAACACAAATGGGCACAACGGCTGGGCTGAAGCCCAGTTCCTCCGAGTGCCTGCGCTCGTGGAGAACTGCGTGCATATGGTAGCGATGCACGAATTACGGAAAAATTTTCCATTGGATGAAATTGGCGTAAACGGTGTATATCCGGAAAAATACCAGCAGTTTGCTTATCCCGGGAGTCATAGTGATGTGGGAGGAGGATATGCGCCAGGGGATTTGGGCATCGCGGCGATTGGGAAATTGCAAGAGGGCGATGCAATGAAACTTTCGCAAATTCCGCTGAATCACATGTTCGAGTATGCTGTGGCGGCTGGCGTTCCACTCGATAAAAACTTGGTGCCGAAGTATAACGATGGCTCCGACTCCTTCACTATCGCTCCCGCACTACTACGCTCGTTCAACGAGTTTCTACGGGAGTCAGGCCCTAAACGAAGGCCGCTGCATGAATGGATGCAGGTCTATTTGAACTGGCGCTGGCAGATTCGCATGACACACGATCGAAGTCAACACATGCGAAGAGCGAACAAGGAGGACCAGGTCCTGCTTCGCGACGCTAATCGCCGTTTGATTAAAGACGCGGCTTTATTGCTCAGTCGTGGTGATACCCGCCAAGCAAATGAGCATGTCCGTTCGGTCTTGGCCGGATCTCGTCGGAATATATATGACAAGCGTTTTGGCCAAATCGCGATGGAAATACCCCACTTCGACGACGAGGCCGCCAAGGTACTGGCCGATGCACGGGCCGCTGCGCCGGTTTCCCCAGCTATCGCGTCGTTCTTCGACAACTTTGTACATGATTCATTCGCTGGCTTTTGCAAAGATCTCGTCGAGTCCACCGGTTATTGGCGCTACCGAAAAGCTTTCAAGGGTACGCCCAAGCCGACGTTCGCCAGCAACGAGGAAGGGTCGACAGACAAAGCCGCGTAAGTATGTCCTGCGAACAGGGAGCAAACGATGAAGAATGCAGAAGGCAAAGGTGTCATCCGCCTGGGCGACCAGACTTCCCACGGCGGAAAAGTGGTCACAGCCAGCTCAACTTTGAAGGCCTTGGGCGGGCAGGTCGCGCTACAAGGCGACACAACGATTTGCCCCAAGTGCAAGGGAACTTTCCCGATTGTACCGGCGGGGAGCGACCGCAAGCATCACGGCAAACCCGTTGCCTTTGAAGGTGACAAGGCCGCATGCGGCGCGAAGCTGATTTCTTCGATTTAATCGAGCCCATGCCACATCTCCAAGCCAGGGGCGATGCGGTTGGTTGGCCGAGTGGCCATTTTGTTGGCTGAGGTTCTTGAGCAATGAAGCGGATTGTCACCACCTCGGTCTTCAACAGTTGGCTGATGAGGCTCAAGGACAAAGTGGCTGTAACACGCATCCAGGCTCGCATTGACAATGCGATGCGTGGCAACCTCGGCGATTACGCGCCGGTGGGCGGCGGGGTTTCCGAAATGCGCATCCATTACGGTCCGGGCTACCGGGTCTATTTTGCGTTGCGTGGAACGGAGATAGTGATACTCTTGGCGGGAGGCGACAAGTCATCCCAACCCAGGGATATCAAGCTTGCGCAGCGGCTCGCACGCGAAATATGAGGCTGGCATGGCAATCGAACTGACAGAATGGGATAGCGCCAAGTACCTTCGTACCAAGGAGGACATCGCCCTGTACCTGGAGGCATGCTTTGACGAGGCTGGCGATGACCCGGCCTTCATCGCCGACATGCTGGCCAACATCACCCGCTCCGCCGGCATGGCCCAGCTTGCTCAAGAGACCGATATCGATCGCGATAGCCTGACCGCCGCGCTGCTCAACGAGAACGGGCCAAGTCTGGCGGCTATGCTGACACTGCTCAAATCGTTGGGCCTGGTGTTCCGCGTCAAGCCGGTCCAAAGCTGCAACGCCAAGCAAGTCTCAACCGGCTAAGCCACGCCACCGCCAGCTACGCCGCCAAGCGTACGAAGATCCGGTGCTTGCCGCCGCACCCGCCCTTGGCGAGCGGTCCGATGGTATCCCTAGAGTAAAATCCCCAGGTTTGCACCGCCCCAAACCCAAGGACTCCGATGGCGACCAGTAAAAAGCCCGCATCCCCGCTCGCCTCCATGCTCACGGAACTGCACACCCTCACCGAGCGCATCGCCGCCGCCGACGTCACCGACGACCCGCGCGCGGCCAAGAAGATCCGCCACGGCCTCGAGCACGCCTCGTCCCACCTGTCCAAGGTGGCCGAGTCGCTGGACCCGGTGCTGCGTCCCGACTCCATCTTCGACCCGGCCGACCCCAACACCGCCGGCCGCGTGGTGGCGCTGACGCTGGTGGCGCAGGAGCGGCACTCGCTGGCGCGCATCCCGGACTTCTACGGCGCCGGCGTCTACGCCATCTACTACAAGGGCGATTTCGCGCCCTACGCCGCGCTCCGGGGCCGCGAGCACCCCATCTACGTCGGCAAGGCCGATCCGGACAACCCGGCCGCCAAGGACGCCGTGCGCCAGGGCACCAAGCTGTCCGCCCGCCTCAACGAGCACGCGCGCAGCATCCTCAAGGCCCGCACCACGCTGGACATCGAGGACTTCGAATGCCGCTTCCTCATCGTGCAGACCGGCTTCCAGAAGTCCGCCGAGGACTACCTGATCAACTTCTTCAAGCCCATCTGGAATTCGGAAACGAAGATCTGCTTCGGCCTGGGCAAGCACGGCGACAGCTCGGAGACGCGCGTGAACAAGCGCTCGCCCTGGGACACCATGCATCCCGGCCGCGAATGGGCCGACAGCACCGCCGAGAACCAGAAGCCGCTCCAGCTCATCATCGACCAGATCGACGCGCACCTGGCGAGGCACCCGCCGTACGCGGACATCCACGAGATCTTCGACCGCTTCATGGGCGACATGAAACAGCTCGGCGCGGAGCGCTTCTACACCCCGGCGCGCGGACGCGTGGAACTGGACGACGCGCCGCCGCCAGCGGATGCCGGCGCGCAAGCACGCCTGCTCTTTTAGGGCTTGTGAACAAATCGAAAAATCGGAGATTTCCGAACATCGTGTCGGCGTCGCGCCGCCGGCGTGAGCCGGGCCCGCGCGGCCGGCCGCGTCGCCGGCCCTACGCCACCGCCAACCGCAGTTCGTCCCGCCGCGCCGCGCGCAAGTGCTCGCACACGCTGCCGGCCATCACCGACGCCAGTCGCACCGGCACCGCGTTGCCCAGCTGGCGCATCACCTCGCCCCAGGTGCCCTCGAAGATGAACGAGTCCGGGAAGGTCTGTATCCTGGCCGACTCCCGCACCGTGAAGTAGCGGACCGACCCGTCCGGCCGCCGCAGCATGTTCTCGCCGCCCGGCACGCCATGGTCGCCCGCCTTCAGCGCCTTGGCCGGCTCGTCCAGCGGACTGCCGGTGTGGCCCGCGTAGCTGCGCGCGCCCGGCTGGAAGCGGTGCGCCTGCACCAGCTCCACGTCTGGCCGCTTCTCCGGATCCGGCAAATCGGCGATCGCGTCGCGCACCGTGCCCCATGGCAGCAGGATGTCCGCCGGGTCGCTATCCAGCAAGCCCTGCAGCTTGCGCTCGATGCCCTCCGGCCTGGCGGGACGGTGGCGCTTGGCCACGCGATGGCTTTCCCAGTACTCGCCGGTGCCCCATTGCGACAGCAGCAGCGCGTCCTGGCTGTGGGTCGGCTCAGGGAAGGCGTAGCCGGTGTCGATGTCGGCGCGGAAGCCCACGATGAAGATGCGCATGCGCTTTTGCGGCACGCCGTAGTTGGCCGCGTTCACCAGGCGCCACTCCACGCGGTACTCGCTGGCCGCGCCGGCGCCCTTGTGCTTGTCCAGGCGCGCCAGGTGGCGCGGCCACTCCTCGCCTTTGCGCGCCAGCAGCGACGGGAACTCCAGCTGCCGCAGGATGTAGCGCAGATAGTCGGCGAACGCCTCCCGCTTCAAGCCCTGCACGTTCTCGAACACGAAGGCGCGCGGACGCGCCTCGCGCACCGCGCGTATCGCCTGCGGGAACATGTCGCGCGCGTCCAGGAAGCCGCCGGCCTTGCCGCCCATGGAGAAGGGCTGGCAGGGCGGACCGCCCGTCACCAGGTCCACGCCCTGGAGGCCCTCGTAGCGGAAGCCGCGCACGTCGCCCTCGGTCACGTCCGGCCAGTGCGACACCGGCGCCACGTTCTCGCGCTTGTTGTTGCGGATGGTCTGGCAGGCGTGCGGATTCCACTCCACCACCGCCCGATGGGTCACGCCATGCCCCGAAAAACCCAGCGCCAAGCCCCCGGCGCCTGCAAAAAGTTCGATAGATTGGAGCGGCATGATAGTTTTCTGTGTTCTTCGATACGAGCGTTCTGGGGTTTCCCCGCCATGCCGGACCGGACGGCGCGGACGGCGGCAAACCGAGCAGTATAAAGCAAGCGCCGCGCGCGGGGTTGCCTGGCTGTAGGATATTCTACTGTATAAGTGTACAGGTTTCAAATCCATCAAGCCCCCGGATTGCCAGCCTGCCATTTGCAATCGGCCGCGTCCGCCCCATCTACCCCGCAAGCGTTCTTTGAGCCGCGTCAAGGTCCTATACTGTGGCTATGGTAGGCGCGCTCGGTTGTTATCGGGGGAAACATGGTCGATTCAGTCACGCCGGCCCTGCGCAGCGAGATCATGTCGCGGGTGCGGCACAAGGACACCAAGCCGGAGATGCTGGTGCGGCGGATGCTGCACAAGGCGGGGTTCCGCTACCGCCTGCACGTGTCCGGCCTGCCGGGCAAGCCGGACCTCGTCTTCGCCGGACGCAAGAAGGTGATCTTCATCCACGGCTGCTTCTGGCACATGCACGAAGGATGCGCGATGGCGCGCATCCCCAAGTCCCGCGTCGAATTCTGGACGACCAAGCTGAGCGCCAACCGCGGCCGTGACACGCGCAACGAGGCCGAACTCCGGCAAGCGGGGTGGGACGTGCTGACGATCTGGGAATGCGAGCTGGGCAAATCGGACCTGCTGGCGAAAATCCAGCTGTTCCTCGCATAGCCGCCGATCCCAGGATGCCCATCCCCCCAAACACCATCCCCAGCGACTCGTAAACTCGCAGATGCGCAGATGCGCAGACTCGTGAACTTGCGGACTGGTGAACTCGTAGGGCGGAGTAGCGCAAAGCGCTATTCCGCCGGATGCATGCAGGCCCGCACGCATCCAAAACCCGGCCGCAGCCCGGCAATCGCAAAGCCGCCAACAATTTTCGGCCATCACTGCAACCGAATAGCCGTATCAAACACCCAAGTCCTGCGAATCTCAATCACATCATACTGCCGCGCCAGGGCCGGCGGAAACGCCCCATAAGGCGCCTGGCTAGCCACCACCTTCCGTATCGCCTCATCAATAGCGGCCACCCCACTGGAAACCACAAACGTCACCTTCTCCACAGACCCATCCGACCGCACCGCCACCGTCACCGTCGGCTGTGCGTGACGCTGTTTCACCGCCTCGCGCACCATGTCGAAGTTCATGTTCAGCTCGATCTTCTTGCTCATGGCCTCCGCGTAAAGGACCAGATCCGCATTTGGATCGGCCCGTCCCAAGAGCCACCCGCGACGCATGCCGCTCCCCGTGGGCAGCAGCGAGCGCGAAGGGCTCTTCGACGCCGCCTCGCGCTGGGCCGCCTCCGCGTCGAGCTGCCTGCCGATCGCGCGCAGCCGCTCCTCGCGCTGCGCCTCCTGCTCGGCCCGGTCACGCTGCGCCTGCGTCAGCTTCGGCGGCTCCTGGCGCGCCGCCTCCTGCCTGGCCGCCTCTTGCCGCGCCGCCTCCAGCTGATTCTGCGCCTGCCGCGCCTTCTCCTCCTGCCTCGCCTGCTCTTGCCGCAGGGCTTCCCGCCGCTGGGCCTCTTGCCGGGCGAGATTCTGCCGCTCGGCCTCCTGTCGCGCGGCCTCGGCCCGTTCCAGCTCCTTGCGGGCGGCGTCCTGCCTGGCCTGCTCGTCCAGCTTCGCGCGCTCTTGCCGCGACGCTTCCCGGCGCAGCTCCTCTTGCCGGGCAAGCTCCGCGCGTTCCGTTTCCATGCGCGCGGCTTCGTTCCTGGCCGCCTGCTCGGCGCGGGCGGCTTCCTGCCTCAGCCGCTCCTGCCGCGCCGCCTCCTGCCGGATGGCGTCTTGCCGCGCGGCCGCCAGCTGTGCTTGCCGCGCCTGTTCCAGTCTCGCCGCTTCCTTGCGCTCGGCTTCCAGACGCGCGGTCTCGGCCCGTTCCCGTTCCTGTCGAGCCGCCTCCTGCGCCGGTTCCCGCTGCGCGGCCGCGATCAGCTCCGCCTGCCGCAGCTTTTCCGCGCTTTGCCTCTCAAGCTCGCGCCGGGCCTGTTCAAGCGCTTGTTCGCGCGTAGCCTGCTCGATCTGCTTTTGCAGCGCGTCGACGGCATTGGCGGGTTCCGGTGCTTCATTCCCCCGGGTGGGAATGGCCGGCTCCACGGCGTTCGTGCGCGCCCGCACCGGTGGCGCGTTGGGCGCGATAGGCAGGTTCACGTCGGGCCGCTTCGCCGCCGGCATGGGCGGCTCCGGAGGCGGCGGGGGTGCGATGGTTGGCGCCGGTGCGGGTGTTGGTGGCGCGATCACTTCGGCGGGTGCCTCGCTATGCCCGACGGGGAGGGGCGGCCTGGCCATGAATGGCGCGTTGCTCGCGATGACAGGCTTGTCCACCGCGGCGGGCGCGGGAGTGGGGAGTTCAGTCGGTGCGGTAGGCGAAGGCAGCGGCGCCGGCGGCAATGCGGGCGCCGCAGGCGGCGCGGGGGCGAGAAGAATCTGCAAATCGTTCGCCCCCAGGCGCCTCTCCTTCCAGGGCAAGTTCAGGCCGGGAAGTCCGAATGTCTGGCCGCCGATGGCAACGCTCAGCAGCAGCGCGTGAAACAGCAGGGAGAGCAACAGCGCAGCGCTCAAGCGCGAAGGCTCGCGCTGCATGAAAAGGGTCGCGCTCAAATCGAGAAACCTTTGCGCGGGCGCGAGCTCAGGCCATCCAGAACTGCTTTTCTTCTTGTCTGTGCAAGATGGATCGATAGGGAAGCCATGGAATCGCCCGATACGGAATGTTGACTACGTCAGTCAAGCCTATCACAACGGCGGGGTCTATTGATCAGTGGTGAGCGGCATAGCTACTTTGGCGTGGCGAGGAAAAGACTTACTCCTCGATCTCAAAAATGACGCTCATGGGGCCGCTCCCAGTATGGCTTTTGTAGCGAACAGAGCCGTGATAGACGAACGGCGCGCCCTTACCGCTTTCCAATTTGGTTTCCCGCACAAATAGCTGGATTGTGATGCCACGTTTCTCATGCGCGATGATGTCCTGGCCGCGTTTGCTCTCGGGTTTGGTGGAATTCTGGCTTTGCCAATGGAAGGTGCGCTCGTCAATCCAGTGGTCGAGGTAGCGGTGGTCCTTCGCCTTGCCCTGCTTATTGATGGTCACCAGCAGCACATGGGTGCTCTTGCCCGGCAGCGGGATATGGCCGACGTTCCAGCTGCCCACATTGTAGGTCTCGCCAAAAAGCTCGGGAATGTCTTCCCGCCTGAACGACTGGCCGACAGCCATGTCCAGCGGGTCGAGAACCGCCTTCAGCCGCGCCAGTGTGCGCATGTCGTCGGTGGCTTCCATGTCCCGATACTCGGCATTGCTCGCGCGCAGAATGTAGCCACCGTCCGGCCCCTTCAAAACGGTGCGCAGCAAGTACTGGCTGCCTTCCCCTGTTTCATCCTGTCGTTCAATGGCGATGACTGAACCGGTAATCGCGCCTGCGCGGCTGGGCGTGATGTGTTCCAACAGCAGGTAGTCGCCGTCGTTGATCGGGTGTTTGCCGCCGTTCATGGAATTGCCCGAGGCGCGGGCGATGAAATGCCGTTCCGGGTCAAGATGCCCGTGACGGGGCCCCAGCGCGCGATATTCCTCGGCGTCGACAGTGCCGGTTTTGAAGTGGCCGCAGGCGATTTTAAGGTTGGGGAAATATGGCAATTCGATGCGCGTGTCGGCGTTGCCAGTTCGACGAAACGGCACGACATTGTCCGGCGTTGCGGTGCTGGCTTGACGCACCTCGTAGGCGGCTAAACGGTAATCGATCAGTTCCTGCACCATCAGCACAAACTTCTCGTGATGGTTGGGCGCAGCGGCGAAAGATGAATGGAAGCGGCCAGCGTCCACGCGGAAATAGGCGCTGGCGCTGGTGGCGCGGTTAGCGCCGATCCAGGCTTTGATTGGATTCTCGATCCAATAGCGATGCCAAGTCTTGTCGGCATCGTCCGGCATTTCGCGATGTACTTCCGGCAGGTCGCCAAGCAATGCGCGACGTCGCTGAAGCACGCGCCAAGAGCGTTGCGCCAGCTGTTCGGTGCTCGGCGCGTCACGCCAACCATCCAATTCCTGAAATGCCTCCAGCAGCACCATTTTGAAGCTCTTGGTCATGTTGGTGGTTTCGACCTCGCGCAGGAAGGCACGATGTTTCGTGACGATTTCTTGTTCCTCCGGATCCAGATCATCCATCGCCTCGACCAAGGCAAACCAGGACTGGTAGTCGCTCCGCATGGACTGCATGCTGGCGCCGGAGCGATAGAACTCCGCCAATGACGGGCGGCGCCCCAGGCTGTCGCGCAAAGCCGCGTACTCGTTCCGAATGCCGTCCCCATCCAGCGATTTCAGGAAGTCGATCAGCTCCAAGTCGTAGTTGACGTAGCAACCGTCGGGAAGGGGGAGTTGGTGCGCTTGCGCCTTGCGCGCGAAGTCCGCCAAGCGCCTCGCCTCCTTGCCGAACAATGCCAGCGGCTTGTGCAGAAAGCTTTTGTGGTTGCCGATGAAGTCGAGAACGACCAGCTTGTCCTTGCCAGCGCTCTTGCGCAAACCCCGGCCCAATTGCTGGAGAAAGAGGATTTTGGATTCGGTGGGGCGCAACATCATCACCGTGTCGATCTCGGGCAAATCCACACCCTCGTTGAAAAGATCGACCGAGAAAATAACCGACAGGCGGCCGTCCCGCAACCGTTCGAGCGCATCGCCACGGCTCATGTCCGAGCCCGCATAGACTGCCGCGCAAGTGATGCCGGCTTTGCGGAATTGAACCTCCATGAAGTCCGCGTGCGCGGTCGACACGCAGAACGCCAACGTGCGTTCCTGCTTGCGTAGCGACCATTCCCGCAGCGCGTGCTTCGCGCGGGCCAGTGTCGCCAGCTTGTTCGACAGTTGCTGTTGATCGAAGCGATTGCTGCGCCACGGGATTTCAGCATAGTCCACCGAGCTGTCGAAAATGCCGTAGTAGTGGAATGGCGCCAGCAGCTTGGAACGGATGCCGTCGAACAGGCTGCAGGTGAAGACCAGATTGTCGTCGCACAGAGACAGGATGTCCGACTGGTCGGAGCGGTCCGGCGTCGCGGTCAATCCCAGCAAGAAGCGCGGCGTGAAGTATGCGAGCAGGCGTCGGTAAGTGGCGGCGGACGCATGGTGGAATTCATCGATGACGACGTAGTCGAAATGGTGGGGCGAAAAACGCTCCAGATGTTCGCTGCGGCTCAGTGTCTGGACGGATGCGCAGAGCACGTCCACTTCGATTTCGCGCGATTGGCCAGCGTAAAAGCCGACGCGGAAATCTGGTCGGATTCTAAGGAAAGTCTCTGCGGCTTGGTTCAAAATCTCTTCGCGATGGGCGACAAATAGGATGCGCTTTGCGCCCAGTTGCGCCGCGTCGAATGCCGCCAACCACGTCTTGCCTAGGCCCGTCGCCAGCACGACCAGGCCGCTGCGGTATCCCTCGCTGCGCGTTTCCACCAGCGCGGCCAGGGCGCTGATTTGCACGGTAGTCGGTTGGGGCGGCGGATCCTGCTCCAGACTTCCCGGCGCCACGGCAAGCGGCAACGTGATGCGGCGCGCGTCGTAGTCGGCAATCCAGGCATGGGTCAGCGGGACGCTGCGGACGTTTGCGAACAATTCGTCGAACCGGGAGCGCGCTTCGAGAAAGCCGCTGTCGCCGGGGTAGTTGACGCGATAGTTCCATTCCAAGCCGTGTTGCAAGGCTTGCCTGCTGATATTGCTGGAGCCGATGAACGCGGTGCCGGTCAGGCCCTGCTTGTGATCGAACCCGGCAAACACATAGGCTTTCAAGTGAAAGCTGCTGCCGGCGGATTCGTACACTTTGACTTGCGCGCCGAGCTCTTGGAGCAGCATCAAATGCCGCAAGGCTTCCGGGTCGGTCACGTCCAGGTAGTCGCTGGTTAGGATGCGGACTCGTGCCGGCATACGGCCTTGCTCGCTGTCGCGTTGTAGCGCGCTTTGCAGATCGGGCAGTAGCAGGCGCAGGCCGGTCGTCTTGACGAATGCGACCGCCATGTCGACATCGGAGGCTTGATTGATTGCGCTGCACAGGTGAGGCAGGAAGGGATCTTCGCCACCGGTGACCAGCTTTTCCTTTGTGGTCGGCGAGCGGAATATGAGGGCGTTGATCCATTGCTCGGTGCGCCCTGGCCGCTGATCGGCGGTCACCCAATACTCGGTGTCGCGGACATCGGGGAGGGCGGAGAACCAGGCGCGCAATTGGTCTTCAGTGGCGTCGGTGAAATGGCGCCCGTCGTGGATTCGATCCCCGGTGCCCAGTTTGAAGCTGAGGTAGAACGTTCCGCCTGGTTTCAGAGCGGCCCATAGACATTGCAGGGTTTGCGGCATGTCGTCGCGAGGGACGTGCAGCAGGCTGGCGCAGGCCCAGATGCCGTCGTAGCAGGATTGCTCTTGGACGTCGAGGAACTTGCGGGCTGGGATGTCGATTCCAGTGTATTCGCTGGCCAAGCGGGCCAATTCGGTTGATGCGTCGAAGGCTATAGCACGATAGCCGCGACCCAAGAACGCTTTGGTGTCTCGGCCTGAGCCGCAGCCTGCGTCGAGGACGACTCCTGCAGCCACGACACTTGACAGAAAACGGCCATGCAATACTGACATGTCCACATCTGAAGTGCTTAAAAAGAAGCCGGCCGCGTTTTGATTGTAGTAGTCGACGGTTCGTGACATATGCGTATTTTTTTATATTTATCTAAATAGCATTATTGCGAACGAAATGCAAACTACCTTCATATTTATAGAATAAACGTGCCTTTCCTTTTCCATTATGCAAAATCTTAATATGATGCGCTGCATCAGGGAATTTGGAAGACTCCTTTTGTGTCGCTCCAATAAAACCTTTGGAGCGTGTGATTGTGTCTTGATCGGCGGAGGCACCGTAGCCTTCGATTGATGAAGCCGTATGTATAGCCAGGGTTCCTTGATGCAAATTAGCAGTTGTCCGAATAAAATCAATTAAAAAATTCGGCAGCGCAGCAGTCCCGATCCTTTTTTGGAGCAAGCACAGTGTATTTGTATTTTTTTGGTCTAGCAGTATTAGCTCGTCAAAACTAGCAGAGTAGTCGAAAAGACCAAACGCCATCTCGCCTTTATCTAGCACAACGGTCGCTTTGTCGATACTTGGCGCTGCAGCAACAGCAATTCGCTTATCGGCGATCCAAACTGGAGAACCGATCTCTTCAATAGTGGCTAATGCTAGTCTGTGAAAAACGAAACAACGATGCCAATCAGCGTAAAGTCGCGCTGGAATGGTAAGTTCGAAATGTTTAAGGTATTCCCCGCGTGCACCGAACATTCGAGCACGCTGAATATAAGTATCTTGCTGTAACCGGTGCTGGACATTACGGGTAAAGAACATAGCTAGCAGATTGGGGAAGGTAACCCCGCGAGAAATAATATTCCCGCCTATTATTATCGAGAAAGGCGAACTTGGTTCTGTCGCATTTTCCCCTGCCGCCGCTCGATCTCTCTCGCTGTTGATGACGGTCCAGGTTGCCATGGATGCATTCTCTATGACATATTCTGTTATTTTTTCTGCGGCCGCAGGGTAAAGGTTTTTAGCGGCGAAATATACCTTTGATAGCAGTTCGTCGAAACCAGGGCTATCACTGTCGGTCAGGGTGCGAATAGAATTCATAATCGCAATACGATCAGTTTCGTGGTCCTCTTTCCTTCCGCTGGTATGCACTAGCATACTATAATTTTCGGCCTCACCATTAACGTGAATGTTGAGATACGCGGAAGTAACCAGAAAACGAATGAGCGCGTTCTCGGCGGCTTGAGATGCACCATTGTGATCCAGAAGAGTCAAACGGTAGCTGGGATTGCTTTCTATCGGAAAGAATGTATCCTGTCCAGTATATTTTGCATGGGGAGGAAATTTTACCCAATGTTCAGCTTTGTTGTTGAAAGTGTTATTTAAGTTTAATCTTGCTGGAGTTGCTGTTACTCCGATATAGTAGCCATCTTGTCCAATTAACTTTTCAATTAAATTGTAAATGGTTGTTTTTGCGCCGGAATTCACCTTTCCGTTCGGCGTGGCATAATCCGCCTCATCATCTATGATAATTAGCTTTTTGTGCTTTCGCACGCGTGAGATGAGTTTTTCTAAGTCTTTGAAATTTTTCTTGCAGAAAATAACCATCTCAGGAGGGTGCGGCTCGCTATCTCCAAGTTCCGAGGAGTTTCTTGGAGCGGGCGCTAGACCAGACGAGCGGAATCGATTTAAATTTTGCGTAAGCAGATCTACGCTATCATTCATCAAGTGAATAATTATTTTATGACCGAGATCGAGTAACTTAGCAGTTAGGCAGATCATCATTTCGGTTTTTCCACTTTGGGGCTCACCATAAATGACCAAAGCTGAAGTTTTAGCTAAAGAAAGTTTTTCTTGTGTTCCCTCCACCGCATTTTCTATACAATCAGTGGGAATCCCCTTCTTCTGAAGCCTCGACAATTGTCTCTTATACCTATCGGTAAGTTTTGCTTTGTTTTTAAATTTAGATATATCAAACTCAGTCATAAGTTATCCCGATTGGCTGAACACGGCCCTGCTTTATTTTAAATCTTCCCGAATGTTAATATCGTTTCTGTTCGCATTCTTTTCCCTAGGGCGCTCTCGCCAGTGATGGGAAGATACCGACTTTTGGTTGGTAACTCTCTTTCAAAGGTATTTATCTCTCGAAGTCCTAGCATTGTCGCTGCTGCCGCAACGCCAGCCGAATTTTGTATGAAAGTACCTTTTAGGCAAGAGTTTCCAACAACAAATGTTGCATGACCACCTATCCGTGTGACTCGTGATATTTGAGCAACCATGCGATAAACGTCTTCAGAATATCTCTCGATCATTGATACATATCTCTTCGGAAGGTCATGGTCGGCACACATGGCTCGCTGGATCTGTTCAAATTTAGACTGCGTCAAAGGCTTGTTTGGAGCTCGTTCAGCACCAATGCTATTGGAGCGAATAGATCTCAGATCGCCCAGTTGATGCCCTAGCCAAACCAATGACATGCGATGTCCGCGAAGATAATCAATGGCATTTAGGTATGGCGGAGATGTTAGAACGGCGTCCACGCTTTCGCTGCCAACTTGTTTGAGTGATCGAGCATCCCCTAAAATAATCCTCGTGTTTCCAACTGGTGGGTTTTCAATTAATCTATTTCGCACTTGCGTTAGAGATCGAGATAATCCATCCATTACGTTGAAGTCAGATTTCTCAGCTACTTTGTGCGGTCTGCTGTGTGAAGTATCGCGGGCTAGCGAAGCCCCTTGCTCCTTTGTTACTATAATTCGGCTTAGGGCAACTCTTACCACATCCGCAGCGGCGTGTTTGAGTCGTGAGAATTTTCGCTTGTCGAACTGATGAAGCACAAAGGCTAACTTTCGCAAGTCCGCTTGCTGCTCCATGCCAAACCAGAAATCCACAAACTCTTTAGTTTCTGCATCATGATCAATCCACGGCAGTTCGATTTTGCTTCCGTCGAGTTCAAGAGCTTCCTTTATCAGACTTTGGCTAACTTTTTCTATAACTTCATCGTCAATCGGCGTGGTCCAGACTCGACTCATTAGTACTGCAAGTGGATCCATGTCCACGCCAATGGAGGAGTGCCCCATTTGGGCGGCTTGCCGGACGACTGTGCCTGATCCGGACATCGGATCTAAGACAACGCTTCCCTCAGGCAGGTCATGTAAGGGACCAAGTGCGAGCTCAGGAGCCATACGTGCTGGAAAAGGGTGAATGGAGCGGATCATAATATTTTCTTTTCAAAGCTTTAATCTGTGTGATCGTCATGAAGTTGTTCAAGCTGAACTTTCACTGCATCGGCGATTCTCTTCGCGCTGGCATTTATCGATATTTCGCTATCGGAAATTTGCACGAGATCGGGTATGAGTACTGCAAGTCCTTTAACCAAAGTTACCACATCTTCTGCCTTAACAGAGAATGCATCTAAGTCGCGGCGAATAGTATGGGCAATTGTTGATGCATTTAGAACATCAGGGATTTGTCCTTTTAGTGATTCTAGGGCATTTAAAAAAATATTTATCGTGAGCTGGCGATTTTGTTTTAGATATTTTTCTAATTGCTCTACCCACTTGGAAACTTCATCAGGATGATAAAGGGTAAATATCTCCTGCATTTTTGTAACTGCTATCGCCCCATGTGTTACCGTATATTCCAGTAAGCGACCAAGATCCTGTGCCTTCATCGGCGTAACACGTTGTTGCTGGCATCTAGTCGAAAGGGCGCCCTCACTAAAGCCAGGAGCGATAACCAAAGCATAGTCCGCTTTAAAGCGTTCCCTATGTTCGACGACTCCGTCAAGTTTTATATTACCTGTCGCTGCAACCTCATGTTTGGAGGATTTTGCATCGAACGAAAAACTATAAAGTGGAGGCTGCTTGTTCTCAGCGCTGGGGTTGCTATTTGTTGGCGTGGGGTAAGCACTCGCAATACCTTCTGGCTCCCCAGGTTTCGCCAAGTCCTGCACATCAAATCCAAGATACCGAAGCGCATCAGAAACTGCTGCCTCCATGCGCTTACTATTATCGCTGTCGTGTTGGGTCTTCAATAGAATTCGAGCAATAGAAGTCCCGGATTGGCGTCGTTGCAATGCGCGGAAACGCAAGAGCTTGTCGCGATAAGATCGCACATCTTTTAATAAGTCAGGCTCTACTCCAATATCAAGGGCGTACATGTCAGACAATAAATTTACCATCCCCACGGTACGTATCAACTCCTTCTCAGCCTTGGAGTGTGAATGTTCGATTACGAAGGGGTGTTCTTTATTTATTATTATAGTGCTATCGGAAATACGGAATTTCACAAAACTGTCATCGTTAGTGCGGAAATATCGCACTTCTGTAACAGCATTCTTGATATTTTCCGAAGTGCTGGCACGCCATTTTTTTCTTTGTTCTTCACGGTCTTCGATGCCGGATTCGTCAAAAAGTTCAGGTATAGCAGCTTTTGTCCGTAAAGTTTCAGAGACTTGGTTTAGCAGAGGCTTCAGAGAAAGAACCCCAAGGGATTTTAATAAAACGTCGCCGCCTTGTGATATATCAAGGTTTCTATCGCTATCATAGTAGCTCCGGACTAGATTAAAAATCCGCCTCAAAAAGGCGCGAAAAATTTTTGTCTCTTCTCGTTCCTTGAACTGCTCTCGACTAGTCGTAAGCAGAGTGTTCAATCCATCTGCTCGTACGGCCATACGGAAGCGTGCCCAAGCTGCATGACTCAGATTTCCTTCTCCAAACGATGGATCATTTTGGTTGACCACGCGCCCCAGCACATTGACATGGAAACCATTGGATGCGCCGCGTTCTTCACTTTTTCCTGAACTAATTTGCTCTTCAAAAAGCCGTGCAGTACCAGTAACTCTTCCAATTCCAGGTATTTCGACATAAGGGACCGGGACGGTGCCACTGGATATGGCGATTCTCTTTCCGTTCTGCTTGCTGGACTTTTTCTTCGTCTTCGCACTTAGGACGACATCGGCCGATTCTTCAAGATTGTTATTATCGTCGAGCTCAATATAGTCGATACCTAGATTTGGTCCAATTTCCCATTCTTTAATTACGGTTGCTTCTGCTTTAGACGACGTTAGATCGCGGCCGTTAATTCTAATGAGCATCTCGCTACCGAAGGGTAATGCAGATTCTAACATTCGGCGCAGAACATGAATTTTCAATGCCCGCCCAGTTGGTTTGATTCCGGATAGAACCACTAGTGTCCATGTGCCAGAATGCGTTCGTTGAAGTTGACTTGGTTCGCCACCAAATTCTTCGTTTACACGCTTATAATGTGTATTATCGCGTAGGCCATAAGAGATTAAATCCTGGATTATGTCCCCCGCATCAACTCCCTTCAATGCAAGTCGCACATCCTCGTCAGTTGCCGAGTAAATGTCAAGATTTAAATCGCTTATAAGACTTTCTTGCGTTTCAGTCTTTTGTTGATCGATGCTGGAATAATCCATGGTCACGCGACGAATTACCCCATCAGTCGCTTTGCAAATATAAGTAAGCTTAGATGCCAGCACATATGTCGCTAATTTCCCAATGCCGAACTTGCCTACGACAGAGCGTCCGTGTTGTATGGGGTGATCTCTTTTCGGGGAAAAGGCAATATGCCAAAGTTCTCGCAGACCGGCTTCGTCCATGGAGACACCGTTATCGAAAATACACATAGTAGCGTTAGAGCTACCGAGGTCTCCAGAGATTCGGACATCGACAAAGTCTGCACCTGCATCCCAGCTGTTGGAGATCAGCTCTTCGAAGGCTTTTTGAGGTGATGAGTACAGTTGTTCACTGAAATGTTCTAAGAATCTTGTACTTAGCTCGACTTTAATAGTGCTAGTTAGTTCCCCAATCGTTTCAATGGCATGGGAGTGGGCATCTCCTGAACTGCTATTTTCGGAAACACCTATGTTCTTCTCAATTTTCATGGGAGCTCCAGTCCATCAAAAACCACTCGAGTTAACAGAAAAAGCACTGATATTCTACAGGAAACTTCTAAAACAAGAACATAATTTAGACTCTTGGTATATATGACTTCCAGTGTAGTGGTGTTTTTTTAGCATGAAAATTAACGCCTTTCGGTCAATAAAAAGGCCAGCATTGGAGCTGGCCTTCAAATTTCGGAAAAGCAACCGTGTCTAAACGTCAATATTCCCCGCCCTCAACGCATTCATCTCAATAAAGTTCCTACGCGGCTCCACATCATCCCCCATCAGCGTCGTGAAGATCTGGTCCGCCGCGATCGCGTCCTCGATCTGCACTTTGAGCAAGCGGCGCACGGTCGGATCCATGGTCGTCTCCCACAGCTGATCCGGATTCATCTCTCCCAGACCCTTGTAGCGCTGCTTGGACACCACACGCTCCGCCTCATCCCGCAGCCACTGCATCGCGTGGTGGAAGTCCACCACGGCGGAATCCTTGGTGCGTTCGCCTTCGCCGCGGCGGATCACCGCGCCGTCGCCGATCAGGCCTTCGAACGTCGCGGCCGCGTTGGCCAGCGTCGCGTAGTCCGCGCTCTGCGAGAAATCCGCGTCGATCGCGCTGACCTTGATATTGCCATGGTGCATACGCTCGATCCACAGCATATGCTTCTCGCTCAGCTCGTCCGAGCGCACGGTCACTTTCACGGCCGGGTCGTTGATGCGCTCTTCCATGGCCTTGGCGGACGCGGTGGCGTGCTCGATGGTGTCCAGGTTCAAGGTCACGCCGGTCATGATGGCGGTCAGCGCGGCGCGGTCGATCACGCGTGTCAGGCGCATCATGATGGCGTTGGCGGTGTTGTACTGGCGCGCCAGTTCGGCCAGCGGCTCGCCCTGGATGATGTCGGCGCCTTCGCGCGGGGTCAGCGCGGCGGTGTTCAGCGCCACGGTCATCATGTAGCTGGCTTCCTCCACGTCGTCCTTCAGGTAGCGCTCGTCGCGGCCGGCCTTCACCTTGTACAGCGGCGGCTGGGCGATGTAGATGTGGCCGCGCTCCACCAGCTGCGGCATCTGGCGGTAGAACAGGGTCAGCAGCAGGGTGCGGATGTGGGCGCCGTCGACGTCCGCGTCGGTCATGATGATGATGCGGTGGTAGCGCAGCTTGTCGGCGTTGAACTCGTCGGGGCCGATCGAGGTGCCCAGCGTGGCGATCAGCGTGGTGATCTGCTCGGACGACAGCATCTTCTCGAAGCGCGCCTTTTCCACGTTCAGCACCTTGCCGCGCAGTGGCAGGATCGCCTGGAACTTGCGGTCGCGGCCCTGCTTGGCGGAGCCGCCCGCGGAGTCACCCTCGACGATGTACAGTTCGCACAGCGCCGGGTCTTTTTCCTGGCAGTCGGCCAGCTTGGCGGACAGGCCCAGGCCGTCCATCACGCCCTTGCGGCGGGTGAGGTCGCGCGCCTTGCGGGCGGCTTCGCGCGCGCGGGCCGCTTCCACGATCTTGCCGCAGATGATCTTGGCGTCGTTCGGCTTTTCCTGCAGGAAGTCGGTCAGCGTCTTGGCGACGATCTCCTCCACCGGGCCGCGCACTTCGGACGACACCAGCTTGTCCTTGGTCTGCGACGAGAACTTCGGCTCGGGCACTTTCACGCTCAGCACGCAGGTCAGGCCTTCGCGCATGTCGTCGCCGGAGATTTCAACCTTGGCTTTCTTGGCGAAGTCGTTCTCGTCGATGTATTTGTTGATCACGCGCGTCATCGCGGCGCGCAGGCCGGTCAGGTGGGTGCCGCCGTCGCGCTGCGGGATGTTGTTGGTGAAGCACAGCACCTGTTCGTTGTAGGCGTCGTTCCATTGCATGGAGACGTCCACGGTGATGGTGGTGTTCTGGTCGGACTGGCGCTCGCCGGTGGCCTGGAACACGGTGGGGTGCAGCACGCTCTTGGCTTTGTTGATGTATTCCACGAAGCCGCGGGTGCCTCCCTCGAAGGCGAACACTTCCTCCTTGCCGGTGCGCTGGTCGGTCAGCTTGATGTTGACGCCGTTGTTCAGGAACGAGAGTTCGCGGATGCGCTTGGCCAGGATCTCGTAGTGGAATTCCACGTGCGTGAAGATTTCCTCGTCGGCCCAGAAGTGCACGTCGGTGCCGCGCTTGTCGGTTTCGCCGATGACCTTGATGGGGGAGACGACGAAGCCGTCCTTCTCTGCGATTTCGCGGTTCTGCGGCACGCCGCGCGCGAATTCCATGAAGTGCACCTTGCCGTCGCGGCGGATGGTCAGCTTGAGCAGCTTGGACAGCGCGTTCACGCAGGACACGCCCACGCCGTGCAGGCCGCCGGACACCTTGTAGGAGTTCTGGTCGAACTTGCCGCCGGCGTGCAGCTCGGTCATCACGATTTCGGCGGCGGAGCGTTTCGGGTCGTGCTTGTCGTCCATCTTCAGGCCGGTGGGCACGCCGCGGCCGTTGTCGGTGATGGAGATCGAGTTGTCGGAGTGGATGGTGACGTGGATTTCCGTGCAGTGGCCGGCCAGCGATTCGTCGATGGAGTTGTCCAGCACTTCGAACACCAGGTGGTGCAGGCCGGTGCCGTCCGAGGTGTCGCCAATGTACATGCCGGGACGTTTGCGCACGGCTTCCAGACCTTCCAGGATCTGGATGGATGCGGCGCCGTATTCTTCCACCTTGGCTGCCGGGATCGGTTGTTCGTTATGGCTCTCGGACATGGACTGCTTTCTCTGTTATCGATTTACTGATTGCGATGCTGATGGACTTCGTGTTGCATGTGAAGCGGGCCGGGTGAGGTAAGCGCGCCAAAACGCGTTTAAAACCAACGGCAGATGCTGGGGGGAAGTAGCCCCAGTGGGGCTACTTCCGATCCCGAAGGGACAGACCCAGCGGGTCTGACCCCGGGTTTTGCCTCTGGTTTGATGGCGCGAGGCGGCCCGTTCGGCGCTTAAATACGCATCGGCATGACGACGTATTTGAAATCGGCGTTGTCGGGAATGGAGATCAGCGCGGACGAGTTCGAATCGCCCAGGGCGATGTTCACCTGGTCGCATTTCAGGTTGTTCAGCACGTCCAGCAGGTAGGTGACGTTGAAGCCGATGTCCACGCTCACGCCGCCGTAGTCGATCTCCAGTTCCTCCACCGCCTCTTCCTGGTCGGCGTTGGTGGAGCTGATCTTCAGGCTGCCGGGGGTGATGATGCAGCGCACGCCCTTGAACTTGTCGCTGGTCATGATGGCGGCGCGCTGCAGGGAGCGCAGCAGCTCGTCGCGGCCGATGGTGAAGTCGTTGCTGTAGCCCTTGGGGATCACGCGCGTGTAGTCGGGGAACTTGCCCTCCACCAGCTTCGAGATCAGCTCGATGTCGGCGAACGTCAGTTTCACCTGGTTGCCGGCGATGTCCAGCTGCACCGGCTCGTCGTTCTCTTCCAGCAGGCGCTGCAGCTCGATGATGGTCTTGCGCGGGATGATCACTTCCTGGCGCTCGAAGGCTTGCTCGGTCTCCACCTGGCAGAAGGCCAGGCGGTGGCCGTCGGTGGCCACGGCGATCACGTTCTTGCCGTCCAGCACCAGCAGCAGGCCGTTCAGGTAGTAGCGGATGTCCTGCTGCGCCATCGAGAAGTGCACCATGTTGAACAGGTGCTTCAGCGTTTTTTGCGGCAGGGTGAAGGAGGCGGTGTAGCTGTCGGCCTGCTGCACGGTGGGGAACTCCTCGGCGGCCAGCGTCTGCAGCGCGAAGCGGGACTTGCCGGTTTGCACCGTCAGGCGCTTGTTCAGCAGCGTCATGGTGACGTCGCCCGATTCGGGCAGGGCGCGCAGGATGTCCAGCAGCTTGCGGGCGGCCACGGTGGTGCCGGTCACGTCCGCGCCGGAGCCGATGTTGGCGTGCGTGGTGATCTGCACTTCGGTGTCGGTCGACAGGAACGAGACGCTTTCGCCATCTTTGCGGATGAGGATATTGGCCAGAATCGGCATAGTGTGCCGACGCTCGACAATACCACTCACGATCTGCAGTGGTCGGAGTAGCGTATCTCGGGTGGTTTTGACCAATTGCATAGGTATCCTCAATATGAAAAATTAACGATATTTTTATATCAACAAAATTCTTGCGGAGCTAGTCGGATTTTAAACCAGAGGCAAGGGCCGGGGTCAGACCCATGGGGTCTGACCCCAGATTCTGCCCTTGGTTTTAGCCCTTCAGCGTCTGCTCCAGCACATGCAGCTCGTGGTTGCATTCCGGGTTCTTGGTGCGGTCCAGCGCGATCTTGCGCACGGCGTGCAGCACCGTGGTGTGGTCGCGGCCGCCGAACAGCTCGCCGATCTCCGGCAAACTCTTCTGCGTCAGCTCCTTGGCCAGGTACATCGCTATCTGCCGCGGGCGCGCGATGTTCGCGGGCCGGCGCTTGGAGTACATGTCCGCCACCTTGATGTTGAAGAAGTCCGCCACCGTCTTCTGGATGTTTTCCACCGAGATCTGCCGGTTCTGCACCGACAGCAAATCCTTCAGCGCCTCCTTCACGATATCGATCGAGATGTCCTTGCCGTGGAAGCGCGAGTACGCCAGGATCTTGCGCAGCGCGCCTTCCAGCTCGCGCACGTTGGAGCGCAGGTGCTTGGCCACGAAGAAGGCGACGTCGTCGGACAGGGTCACGCCCTCCGACTTGGCTTTCTTCAGCAGGATCGCCACCCGCATCTCCAGCTCCGGCGGCTCGATGGCCACCGTCAGGCCGGAGTCGAAACGCGAGATCAGGCGGTCGTCCATGCCCGTGATCTCCTTCGGATACGTGTCCGAGGTGATGATGATCTGCTTCTTCGCCGCGATCAGCGCCTCGAAGGCGTAGAAGAATTCCTCTTGCGTGCGGCTTTTGCCGCCGAAGAATTGAATATCGTCGATCAGCAGCATGTCCAGCGAGTGATAGTAGTGCTTGAAGTCGTCGAAGCCCTTGCGCTGGTAGGCGGTCACCACGTCGCGCACGTACTGCTCGGCGTGGATGTAGCGGATGCGCGCGTTCGGCTGGTCGGCCATCACCTGGTTGCCGATCGCGTGGATCAAGTGGGTCTTACCCAGGCCCACGCCGCCGTAGAAGAACAGCGGGTTGTACGAGACGCCCGGGTTGTTCGCCACCTGGATCGCGGCGGCGCGCGCCAGCTGGTTGGCCTTGCCGGTCACGAAGCTGTCGAACGTCAGGTCGGTGTTGATGCGGCTTTGCTCGCGGCGCGGCGAGTTGGCCAGGTTTTCCGTCACCGCGTTCGAGATGCCGGTGATGGCGGGCGCGGACGGCGCGCCGGGCGCTGCCATGCCATTGCCGCCGTCGTGGCCGTCGCCGCCGGCCATGGCGGCCGCCGGCACGGGCGGCTTGCGGGCGGCGGACAGACGCGGGTCCAGCACGAACTGGACTTCGGTCGGCGCTTCCCAATACTGGCAGGCGAGGGCGGTAATGCGGCTGGCGAACTGGGACTTGACCCAATCAAGCTTGAAGCGATTGGGTGCGGCGACGCGCAACTTGCCTTCCTCGTAGTCGAGGGGGATAAGCGGTTTTATCCACGCGTTGAATTGTTGCGGAGTCAGTTCCAGTTCCAGTTGAGCGGAACAGGTCTGCCAGAAATTTTCCATGAATCGTCTATCAGTAAAGGAGCGAACGTGGGTTCAAAGCGCCACACGTAACGCGCTATTCTACTCCCTATGCACAAAGTTATCCACAGGCACGCGTCGATTTTTTTGCCGTTGGAGGGCTTCCCCGGCCACCGAAAGGCATACCCCGCTGTTGACAAGCGGGGTCAAACTGCTGATAATTCAGGGTTCCCCGCCCGTATGCCGTGTTTATTCATAAAGCACTATATGGATAAGCGTGGATCCTTGAAGCGGGCGATGAGATGGACCCAGCTGTGCCGGACGGCATAGGTGCGCGAAATGTCATTGGCACCATATAAAGACGGGACTATTGACCCGATTTCGTATTTTTTTGCTTTTTCAGCGAGACCAACATGAAACGTACTTACCAACCTTCCGTCGTGCGTCGTAAGCGCACCCACGGCTTCCGTGCACGTATGGCAACCCGTGGCGGCCGCCAGGTTCTGAACGCACGCCGCGGCAAAGGCCGCAAGCGTCTGGCTGTATAAGCCATCCGCTTGTAAGCTGATCGCGTGGAAAGCTGTCTTTTGAACGGCTCGACAGGCGAAGGTTCACACGACTTCGCACGCGCTCGGCGCATCGTTAAAACGGATGAATTTTCATCCGTTTTTCGTTTGCGCCCCGCGCAAAAAAGCGCGCACTTCGTGCTCTACACCCGCCCCAACCAGCTGCCGAACGCGCGCCTGGGGGTGGTGGTGGCCAAGCGATTTGCGCCGCGCGCTGTCACGCGCAACACCATCAAACGTGTCACCCGCGAACTGTTCCGCGTGACCGGCCTGCCCCCTATCGACTGCGTGGTTCGCTTGTCCCGCGCAGTCAACAGCAAGGACGGTCCGGCCACCTCGGCCAAGCTGAAGGCGGAACTGCGCCAGGAACTCACGAAGCTGTTCGCCTCCCAAAAGAAGGCGAAGGCCGCCAAGGCGGAAACGAAATGAGCGGAGCGGCCCCATGAGCAAGCTGCTGACCTTGCTGCTGCGTTTCTACCAGCTCGCCATCAGCCCCATGCTGGGGCCGCGCTGCCGTTTCTATCCCAGCTGCTCCAACTACGCGCTGGAAGCGATCCGTACCCACGGCGCCGCGCGTGGCGGCTGGCTGGCCGCGCGCCGCGTTTGCCGCTGCCACCCCTGGAACGCGGGCGGGCTCGACCCCGTCCCTGCCAAGAATTCCCCGACCGCTTGCGGTTGCAACCACTCCTGACTATTAGCCAAAAAAGAGCGTAATGGATATCAATAAACGTACCATTCTGTGGATCGTGTTCGGCGCGTCGCTGTTCCTGCTTTGGAACAACTGGATGATCTCGACCGGCCAGCAATCCATGTTCTCGCCGCCCAAGCCGGCAGCCGTGACGGCCAAGAAGTCGGACCTGCCGCCGGCCGTGAGCCCGCTGGCCGCCGGCGCCGCCGTGGCCGCGGCCGCCGCCCAGCCGGGCGCGCCCGCGCCGTTCCAGCGCGAGATCGTCACCATCACCACCGACGTGGTGAAGGCGGACATCGACACCCTGGGCGGCCAGCTGGTGCGCCTGGAGCTGCTCAAGCACCACGCCAAGCTGGACGCCAAGAAGAACCAGGTGCTGTTCCACAAGGAAGGCGCCGACACCTACGTGGCGCAGACCGGCCTGGTGGGCGCGGCCAACCTGCCGAACCACACCACCGGCTTCACCGTCAAGCCGGGCGCGCGCACGCTGGCCGACGGCAACCAGGTGCAACTGGTGCTGGAAGCGGAGCAGAACGGCGTCAAGCTGACCAAGACCTTCACTTTCAAGCGCGGCGACTACGCGATCGACGTGCGCCACGACGTCACCAACACCGGCGCCGCGCCGGTGGAGCCGCAGCTGTACCTGCAGCTGGTCCACGACGGCAACGCGCCCGAGGGCGATTCCTGGTTCAACGCCAGCTACACCGGCCCGACCCTGTACACCGCCGACAAGAAGTACGAGAAGCTGACCTTCGAGAAGATCGAGAAGGCCGACGCGTCGCACAAGTCGAACCCGTCCGCGCCGCTGGCGCAGGACCACGCCACCAAGGCCGACAACGGCTGGGTCGCGATCTCGCAGCACTTCTTCGTCTCCGCCTTCGTCCCGCAGGACAAGCTGGCGCGCGACATCTTCACCAAGAAGGTCGACACCAACACCTACGCCATCGGCGTGGTGCAGCCGCTGGGCACCCTGGCGCCGGGCGCCACCATCTCCAACAACGCCAAGCTGTATTCGGGTCCGCAGGACGAGAAGGCGCTGGAAAAAGTGTCGCCGGGCCTGGACCTGGTGAAGGACTACGGCATGCTGACCGTGCTGGCCAAGCCGATGTACTGGGTGATGGAGCAGATCAACGCGGTGCTGGGCAACTGGGGCTGGACCATCATCGCCTTCACGGTGCTGATCAAGCTGTTGTTCTTCCCGCTGTCGGCCGCCGGCTACCGCAGCATGGCGCGCATGAAGGTGGTGACGCCGAAGATGACGGCCATCCGCGAGCGCCACAAGGGTGATCCGCAGAAGATGAACCAGGCCATGATGGAGCTGTACAAGACCGAGAAGATCAACCCGCTGGGCGGCTGCCTGCCGATCCTGGTGCAGATGCCGGTCTTCATCGCCCTGTACTGGGTGCTGAACGCGTCGGTCGAAATGCGCGGCGCGCCATGGGTGGGCTGGATCACCGACCTGACGCAGCCCGACCCGTGGTTCATCCTGCCGGTGCTGTACGCGATCTCGATGTACATCACCACCAAGCTGAACCCGGCCCCGGCCGACCCGATGCAAGCGAAGATGATGCTGTTCATGCCGCTGGCGTTCTCGGTGATGTTCTTCTTCTTCCCATCCGGCCTGGTGCTGTACTGGGTGGTGAACAACGTGCTGTCGATCGGCCAGCAATACGTGATCACCAAGAAGTTCGCGCCCGACGCGAAGTAAGCGGTAAGGCATGCCGTATCAAAGCCCGTGCCCGTGCACGGGCTTTTTCATTTACGCTGCAAGACCAAAACCAGATGCAACTGCCGGGGTCAGACCCGTTGGGTCTGACCCCAGGTTTTGCCGTAGGGTTTAAATTACAATCACATCCATGAAACTCGACTCCTCCCCCATCGCCGCCATCGCCACCGCTCCGGGCCGCGGCGGTATCGGCGTGGTGCGCGCCTCAGGCAAGAACCTGCAAGCGCTGATCCAGGCGCTGTTCGGCGACACCAAACTCCAGCCGCGCCACGCCACCTACATCCCGTTCACGGGCGCGGACGGCGCCATCATCGACCAGGGCATCGCGATCCACTTCAAGGGTCCGCATTCCTACACCGGCGAGGACGTGCTGGAGCTGCAGGGCCATGGCGGCCCCGTCGTGCTGCAGATGCTGCTGGCGCGCGTGCTGGAGGCGGGGCAGGCGTTGGGCCTGCGCCTGGCCGAGCCGGGCGAGTTCACCCGCCGCGCCTACATGAACGACAAGCTGGACCTGGCCCAGGCCGAGGCGGTGGCGGACCTGATCGACGCCTCCACCGAGGCGGCCGCGAAGTCGGCGTCGCAGTCGCTGTCCGGCGCGTTCTCGAAAACCATCCACGCGCTGGTCGAACGCGTGACCAATCTGCGCATGCTGGTCGAGGCAACGCTGGACTTTCCGGAGGAGGAGATCGACTTCCTGGAGAAGTCCGACGCGCGCGGCCAGCTCACCGGCATCGTCGAGGCGCTGGACACCGTGTTCCGCCAGGCGGCGCAAGGCGCGCTGCTGCGCGAGGGCCTGAACGTGGTGCTGGTGGGGCAGCCCAACGTCGGCAAGTCGTCGCTGCTGAACGCGCTGGCGGGATCGGACGTGGCCATCGTCACGCCCATCGCCGGCACCACGCGCGACAAGGTCAGCGAGACCATCCAGATCGAGGGCATCCCCCTCAACATCATCGACACCGCCGGCATCCGCAACAAGGATGAACAGGTGGACGTGGTGGAGCGCATCGGCATCGAGCGCACCTGGGGCGAGGTGGAGAAGGCGGACGTGATCCTGCACCTGCTGGACGCCGACCATGGCCCCACGCGCGCGGACGAGGCCATCGTCGCCAACTTCCCCTCGGGCGTGCCGGTGGTGCGGATCTGGAACAAGATCGACTTGTCCGGCCACAAGCCCGGCGTGGACCTGATGGAGGACGCCACCCACATCTACCTGTCCGCGCACGAGCACATCGGCATCGACCTGCTGCGCGCCGAGCTGCTGCGCATCGCCGGCTGGCAGCAGACGGGCGAATCGCTGTACCTGGCGCGCGAGCGGCACCTGATCGCGCTGAAGTCGGCCGGCAAGCACCTGGCCTTGGCCGGCGAGCACGCCGCCGTCAGCGACCAGTCGCTGGACCTGTTCGCCGAGGAGCTGCGGCTGGCCCAGGGCCAGCTCTCCAGCATCACCGGCGCCTTCTCGTCGGACGACCTGCTGGGCGTGATCTTCGGGCGTTTCTGTATCGGAAAATAGCGAGTCTACAAGTGATGCCAAGGGTTGCCAAAATTCCTTGCGTCTTCATAGGTAAATCAAGAGCTTGCATGCAAAGTTTGCCAAGCGATGTCAATTGACACCAACATTTTTTAAGTACACACTTTAGTACACAATCCGATGTGTACTAAAACCTGTGTACTAACCATGCCCAAAACCGCCATCCCCCTGAATGACAAGCGCATCAAAGCGATGAAGCCCAAGGCCAAGCGCTATTTGGTCGCGGACGGTGGCGGTCTGGCGCTGGAGGTGATGACGTCGGGCGCCAAGATATGGCGCTATCGCTACTCGCTGCACAGCAAGCAGCAGCCCCTTGTGACGATTGGCGAATATCCATCGGTCAGCCTGCAGGATGCGCGGGACCGGGCGCGCAAGTATGGTGAGACGGTTTCCGCTGGCGTGTCTCCGGTTGCTGACGCCAAGAAGGATCGCGGCGCCGAGAAGGCGCTCGATTCCGTGCGTGCGTTTGCCGACCTGTGGTTTGAATCGGAAATCGCTGATAAATCCAAGTCATACAGCACCGTGACGCGCCGCGCGCTCGATAAGGACATCTATCCGGCCATCGGTAATAAGCCGCTGGCCGACGTCAATGCCGGCGACGTGCTGGCCATCTGCGACAAGATCAAGGGGCGCGGGGCGCCGCAAGTGGCACTGTTCACTCGCAACGTGGTCAAGCGCATGTACGAGTATGCGATTTCGCGCCAGGTGGCCACCATCAATCCCGCGCAACAACTGGTGGCGCGGTTTATCGCCACGCCGCAAAGCCGCACCCGTGTGCTGTCGCCCGATGAAGTCGGCAGCGTCATGCGCACGGTGTACGCATCCGACATGAGCCGGGCCTACAAGCTGGCGCTGCACCTGCTGGTCATCACGATGGTGCGCAAGTCGGAACTGATCGAGGCCGAGTGGTCCGAATTCGACCTGGACGCCGGTATCTGGCGCATCCCGGCCAGCCGCATGAAGAAGGACGTCGAGCACTGGGTGTATCTGTCGGCCCAGGCGGTCGACATAATCCGCGAGCTGCAAACGTTGTCGCATAGCCAGCGGTTCCTGTTCCCGATGCGTCGCGGCTATGAGGATCGGCCCATCGCCAAATCGACCCTTAACCAAGCTGTGCGCGCGATGAAAGCGGACGTGCAGCACTTCGTTATCCACGACTTTCGCCGCACCGCGTCGACGCACCTGCACGAAATGGGGATGTCGTCCGACGCAATCGAAAAGGCGCTGGCGCACTCGATCAAGGGCATCAAGGGCGTGTACAACCGGGCCGAGTATGCGGACGAGCGCCGCAAGATTCTACAACTGTGGGCCTCGTTCGTGGACGCTCAGATCAATGAAGGCAACCGGGTGATCGCCGGCCGCTTCGGCAAGGTGGCGGCGTGACGCACGACCAGCGCCAGCAGCTGGCGGGGCTGCCCGCCATGCCCACGTTACGCGGTGTCGAGGCCATGGGGTTCGACTTGGACGATTTCCCGCTTCCGCAATGCACTTCACCATGGGACGATGCCGCCGCCCGCCGGGCCGCGCATCAATCCTGCGACTTGCGCGCCATCGGTGACGTACTCGCCTGGGTGCCTCACGCCGAGGCTCACCGATTCCGAAACCGCGTGTTCTACGACGGCGACTATTCTGACGTGCGGGAATTTGATGATCCCCTGGTGCTGCAGGCGATCAAACACGATCCGGACGGGACGCGCTTTTTGAGCGCACGCCACAGTGGCCTATGGGAGAGCGAATAGCTTCACCAGTTTAGCCATGCCTACCGCGACGGCGGGAAAACAGAGTTTGCCCCTTTTCTCTGCTGGCATGGCTTTCGATTCAAAGGGGTAAAAGGGGCAAGTGATGGCTATCAGAGACATCCTGCAGAAGCAGGACGAGGGCTTTATTAGTTTGCATGATCTGTTGATAAAGATGACAACGGTTCATGGGGATACATTGCAAGATGCGGCAACGCTGCTGTACCGCTTGCTGATCCAGGCGCATGAACAACCGCAATGGTATGCGACTTCCCTTGAAACCGGTCCGTGCACTATCGACTCGAGCGCGAAGGGAATGGCGGCCTTGCATTATGTAGCGATCAATGGTCAATGGATGGATAGCGATGACATCCCATTCTGACTATCACGTCTACGGTTTTAAAACCGATGAAATCTTAGAATATTTGGCAAAGAATGGCTTCACAATTACGGCTGAGGCAATCCCCGTCGAACTGGCGCCCCCCCAATGGCCACCTGAATACAGCCTGTTTCCCAGCTTTGGGAAGCACGATGCGGCTTTGATTATGAGCGGAATAATTCCTGACGAAATCAGTAATTGGAATTACTGGGATGATCCGCATCCAGAAGCTGGACGAAAATTAAAGCTGATTGATGCCTGTGCTGAGGAAATCCTTGCGCTTGATCCGGACTTTGAATTTAACCGCGACCACGGCAGAAGACGTTGGAGTCCAACGGAAATTGATACTAGCGAAAAAATTAGCCAAGCCATCTGGCGGCAGTGGTGCAACAGCGTTGGGGTGGAATGGCCTATTCCTGAAAGATCAAATGGCGCACCTACCGCACCGGCCACTGATGCGGAATTGCTCGCAAAGTGGCAGCAGGCGGAAATAGCTCTTGCCGAAGCTGGGAAGCAGATCGAAGTATTGCAAGCGGAGCTGCGGAGTGCGCAGGCCACCATTGACGACTTGCGGCGGACGGCCGGGGATAAGGACGCCATCGCGCTCCACAATACCCACCTGATGAAGATAGCCATCCAGGTACAGCGCGACTACTGGAAGGATTTGAACACGCCACCGAAGCAAGAAATCCTGTGCGCCGAACTGATGGAGCAATACAAATTGACCAAGCCCGAGGCGCAAGCAGTCGAACGGGTCGCCTGCCCAATCGACCGAAAGAAAGTTTTACCCTCAGGGTGAAAATCCAGTATCCATGCGGGTTTGCGGCTACCCTTAGGGTGAAAAACAAGGATTACCCTGAGGGTAAAAGGTGTTGCCCTTAGGGTTCCTGTCGAGCCTAACCTTTGCACCAATCCGCTGAATCACGGCGGCAACTTGCAAAGGTAGGCAACCATGGCACAGCACACAGCAGCATCCACCGCACCAACCAGCAAAACCCTCCCAGCCGACGGCATGAGCCGCTGGAGCCAAATTGCACAGTTCTCCCCATTCAGCCGCGAGAAGTTCCGCCAACTTGTGAACGCCGGCAAGGCGCCGCCAGCGGTGCGCTTGTCCGAGCGCTGCACCTGTTATTCCAACCGCGAATTGCATCGCTTCTTCGCTGATCCAGTGAATTATTCCGTCGAGGCCAAATAAAATGGCCACGATAACCTCTCGCATGAATAAACGGCCCGGTAAGTGCAAGCCAGCGCCTGCGGCCGGTGCGCTCGTCCATATTCACCAGGGAAAACCCGTAACCGATTCGCTGGTAGTTGCTGCCGAGTTTCAGCGCCAGCATAAAAACGTGCTGAAATCGCTGGATGACTTGATTGCCGATGGCACGATCAACCGGCTTGATTTCAAGCCCGTTGAATATACCGACGCAAAAGGCGAACGCCGCCGCATGATCGAGTTGACCGAGCGCGGCGCGCTGGTCGCAATGCCGTTTATTGGTGGTCGAAACTCACGGGCTGGCCAAGTACGGCTTGTCGATGCTTTCATGGCGCTGCGCGCCGAACTGGCCGGGCGCCATCTGGGTGACTGGTCCGGCTCACGCAAGAAGGTATCGACCAGCTATCAGGACATGTGCGATGCGCTGCACGAGGTCCGCGCCCAAGCTGGCAAGGTCACCAGCGCGCACCACTACGCCACCGAGGCCAAGCTTATCAACTGGGTGCTGTTCGGCCGCTTTGAAGCCGTCGAGCGCGACGACCTGGAGCAAGCCGACCTGGCGCTGATGGAGCGCGCCGAAGCCCGGAACGCAGTGTTGATCGCCATGGGGCGCAGCTACGACGAGCGCAAAGCGATGCTGCCTGGCTTCCTGGCATCCATCGGTGCCAAGCGCGGAAGGATCACCCAATGACGGCCCGCACCGAAGCGCTGGCGCTGATCCTCCACGCCATGCCGGGCAACGACTGCGCCGCCCAGCGCAACCGGATGCAGGCGGCCATGGAGCGCTTGGGCAGCGTCACCAGTTACGAGGGATCGCGGCACCTGGACTGTTACGACCCGAGGGCGCGTATCCATGAGCTGCGCCAGGCCGGCAAACGCATCAAGACCGTTATGCGCGACGAACCCACGGAAAACGGTGTGCTGCACCGTGTCGGCGTGTATCTGCTGGAAGGAAGCGATGATGCTTGATCTTGCTCAACACGGTACTTGGCAACATGAGGCAACCTGCGGCGGCACAAAGCGCTTGACGGTGCGCCCGCTCCGGCCGGACAATGATCCTGTTCCCGAAAAAGAGGGAGCCAGGATTGGCGTCCTGCAACTACAAGGCGCGAAGCTTTCAATCATTGACGGCTTTTTTTTCGCGCAACGCATTGGCTTTTCTCCTATGGAGGGCCGTGTGAGGGGGCAGCAATGCCCACTGGTTACTTGTGGCCAGCACGCCAACCTTGCACGGTCTTCCACCCCGATTGGCGTCGGGATGGTTGATTTTCAAATCAATCACAAGGAGGCAATCATGCCTGGCACCACCACACCCCAAATTTCCCCAGCCCTGTCCGTCGACCAGCTCATGGACGCCGCGTTCCACCCGCACCGCGACCCGCGCAGCATTGAGTACAAGAACGGCACCCGCGCCGCCCTGGCCTTCCGCATCGAGGGCAAGCGCATTGTCCGCCCATACGCCCCAGCCAGCGCCGCAGATGACGCATACGATGGAGGCCTGGCTGAGGGCCACGCTATCTGGCGCGCTGCCGTTGCAAAGATCGGCGGTGCAGCATGAACACCCAACAAATCACCTACGCGCAGCATCAGGTACAGCACGGCATTCCTGCGCTGGCCACCGCCGCGCCCATTGAGCAAGACCGCCTGACCGAAGCGCAGCTCATGCGCGAAGAAGTCGAGGCGCTGTGTTCGCACATGCTTTGGCTGCGCTCCTGGTGGCAGGCGCACGGCGACGGTATCCGCGCCGTCGAACGCCAGGCCGCCGCCAGCGTACATGACCACTTCATTGACGGCGCCATGTTCGCCCGAGGCATAGCCCGGGTGGCCGGCTTCGACATCGAGCAGGACCGCATCAGAAATTACACCTGGGGCCGCAACACGCAAACCATGCACATGGTCATGCGAGGTGCAGCATGATCACCACCAACCAGCCAGCCGAAACGGTGCTGGTCTACGCAGGCGGCAACCTGGGCCTTGGCTTCGACAATGTGGTGATCCAGGTGGAAACGCCATCTGGCCGGGCCGACATTCCGCTTGAGCTGGCGCTGCGCCACATCGATCTGTTTGCCGAACCTGGCCGCAGTCGCATCCTGGCGCAACTGGAGTATCAATTTGACCTCACTGGAGGGCGAAAATCTAGCGATGAATCGCGGAGCTGGGCCGTCTCCTTTGCTGGCGCCACGATTCCATTCAACACCCGTTCCGAGGCCAAGCGCTTCATTCGTGACGCCAAGAAGGACGTTGCCGACCAGCGCGGCGGAACATTCAACGCCGTGATCGTCCGCATACCGGCACATGACGCAGGAAAGGAGGCTATCCATTGAACGCCTACTCAAACACCGAGCGCGGGCGGATCGCGTCCGCCTTGTCGCACATCCCGGCGCATGACCGCGACCTGTGGCTAAAAATGGGCATGGCAGTCAAATCCGAGTTGCCGGACGATGAAGGCTTTGCCGTCTGGAGCGAATGGAGCCAGCAGGACGACAGCTATAAGGAAAACGATGCGCTGGCTGTGTGGCGCAGCATCGACCCGCACGGCGGCGTCAGCATCGGCAGCGTGTTCCATGAAGCGATGGCGAACGGCTGGACGCACCAGGGCGAGGTGGCGGTGCCCAGCCCGGCGGCACTCGCGCAGCGCAAGGCCGAGCGCGCCAAGGCGGAAGTGACGCGCCAGGCCAAGGAAGCCAGGAAGCGCGCGGCGGCCATGGAAAAGGCGGCGGCCATATGGGCGGCGGCAATGCCGGCTGGGACCGACCATCCGTACCTGGTGCGCAAACAGGTGGCGCCGACCGATACCCTGCGCGAGCTGGCCGTCGACGCAGTGGCCGCCATCCTGGGCTATGTGCCGAAGTCGAGCGGCGAGCCGCTGGCCGGGCGCGTGCTGGTGGCGCCGGTCCATGCCGGTGACATGCTGACCACCTGCGAACTGATCGACGGCACCGGGCGCAAGTGCGCGCTCTACGGTGGCGCCAAGGCTGGCGGCTACTGGGCCGCGCAGTCGCTGCCCGATGGTGACGGTGCCGGGCTGGTGCTGTTCATCGCGGAAGGGGTGGCCACCACGCTGACGGTGCACATGGCCACCTGCCAGCCGTGCATAGCGGCCCTGTCGTCAAACAACCTGCTGGCCGTCACCAAGGCCATGCGCAAGCGCTATCCGGCCGCCCTGCTGGCGCTGGTGGCCGATCTGGTCAAAGCCACCGGCGAACCGGATCACCACGCAGCCAAGGCGGCGCAAGCGGTGGACGGGCTGCTGATCGTTCCCGACTTTGGCGACCAGCGGGCCGAGGGCGAAACCGACATCAACGACATGGCGGCCCGGTTCGGCCTGGATGTGGTGCGGGGGCACATTGAAATCGCGTTGAGCGTCCATGCGGCCACGCCGGACGCGCAGGAAGCGCCACAAGACGATATCGCCAGTGCGGACACCCCAGCGCCAGCGAAGGCAAAAGGCAAGCCCATGGAGCCTGATTCGGAGACGTGCAGCTATGCCGGTGGTACCTTCGATGTGTCGGGTCGTGGCGTGTTCTTCATTGGTACCGACAAGGACAACAACGAGTTGCCGCCGCGCTGGATATGTTCCCGCCTGGGTATCGTCGCCAAGACGCGGGATGCGAAAAGCGGTGAATGGGGGCGCCTGCTGGAGTGGTGCGACGATGACAAGGTGCGGCACCAGTGGGCTATGCCGCTGGAGCTGCTGCAAAGCGACGGCACCGACATGCGCCGCGAGCTGGCGCGCATGGGCCTGACCATATCCCCGGTGAAGGCACAGCGCGACTTGCTGGCCGCCTTCGTTCAAGTGTGGCCGGTCAAATCCCGCGCCCGGTGCGTCGAGCGGCTGGGCTGGCATGGCGCGGTGTATGTGACCCCTGCGGAGTCCATTGGGCAGGACGCGGAAATCGTGGTGTTCCAGAACGCCCATGCCATCGAACCGGCGTTTTCCGTGGCCGGCACGCTGGACGGGTGGCGCGCTTCCGTGGCGGCGCTGGCGGCTGGCAATTCGCGGCTGGTATTCACGCTGTCGGTGGCGTTCGCGGGCACCCTGGCCGATGTGGTGGGCGAAGATTCGGGCGGCTTCCACCTGCGCGGCGGTTCATCGTCGGGCAAGACAACCGCGCTCAAGGTGGCCGCCTCAGTGTGGGGCGATCCGAACACCTATCCCCGGCTGTGGCGCGCGACGGCCAACGGCCTGGAAGGGCTGGCGGCGCTGCACAATGATGGCTTGCTGATCCTGGATGAATTGAGCCAGGTAGACCCGAAGGAAGCAGGGGAAGCGGCCTATCTGCTGGCGAACGGGCAGGGCAAGGCGCGGGCGTCGCGCACCGGTACCGCGCGCCAGGCGAGCCGCTGGCGCCTGTTGTTCCTGTCGGCCGGCGAAGAGTCGTTGACCGCCTTGATGGCGCGGGTGGGCAAGAAAGCCAACACCGGGCAGGAAATCCGCCTGGCCGATATCGACGCGGACGCCGGCGCCGGTATGGGGGCCTTCGAGACGCTGTACGACCAACCCAGCCCGGCGGCGCTGGCCCTGGCCGTCAAGGATGCCGCGATCCGCTGTCATGGCGCGGTGGGAGTGGCCTGGTTGCGCTGCATCGTGGCCGACCGCGCCACGCTGGCCGACGACATGGCGGACGGCATCAAGAGCTTTGTCGTGGAGGCAGTGCCCAAGGATGCCGCCGGCCAGGTGCTACGTGTGGCACGGCGCTTCGCCCTGGTGGCGATGGCGGGCGAGTTGGCAACGCACTACGGCCTGACCGGCTGGGGCAAGGGCGAAGCCATCGGCGCCGCGCGCAAGTGCTTTGCCGCTTGGCTCGACGCCTTTGGCGGCATTGGCAACCGGGAGGAACGCAATGTGCTGTCACAGGTGCGGGCGTTCTTTGAGGCCCATGGGGCCAGCCGGTTCGAAGATATGACGGCCACCAGCGATCAGCGCATCATCAACCGGGCGGGCTTTTACCGCACGGGGGCCGATGGCGGGCGCGAGTTCCTGGTGCTGCCAGAGGCATTCAAGCGGGACGTATGTGCTGGCTTCGACACCCGAGCCGCTGTGCTGGCGCTGGTGGCTGCTGGCTGGCTCCAACCTGGCAATGACGGCAAGACCGCACAGAAACCACGTATCCCCGGCATCGGCCCAACCCGCTGCTATGTGTTCACGGCTCGCATGTGGGAGGGTGAATAGTGCGGCGCGACGTCTGAACTGAACTAGCTCTATGTAAAAACAGGTGGGACAAGTGGGACATGTGGGACGGCCAGCATTCATGCGGGTTTCAGCCGTCCCACCGGACAAAAAACGGTGGGACGCGGTGGGACAGACCGACGCAAAGCGCACCCGCGAGGTGAAAGTGTCCCACCTGTCCCACCTGATAAAAACGCGGTGGGACACCGCAAACCCGCATGGATACTCACTGTCCCACGCGTCCCACCTGTCCCACCGCAAAACGTGTGGAACTGAAGCTAATTGAACAACAAAGTGCGGCGCGCTCACCAGCGCCAGCACCAACACGAAAGGGAACGACACATGATTGATGCACTGATAGCCGGCCGCCTTCACGGCCACGCAGAGGAACGCACCGGGCAAGGCGGTTCCACCTTCGTTACCTGCAAGGTACGCACGGCCGCAGGCAACGGCGATTCGATATTCTGCAACGTGATCGCCTTCAACGACGATGCGCGGCACGCGCTGCTGGCGCTGGGCGACGGCGACAGCGTGGCTATGTCCGGCGCCCTGACGCCGAAAGTCTGGACCGACAAGCAGGGCAACGCGCATCCAGCGCTGGACCTGGTTGCCCATACAGTGCAAACCGCCTACCACGTCACCCGCAAGCGCAAGGCCATGCAAGGGGCGGGCAAGCCGGGCGACCAGGTACACGGCGCCGGCATCGATGACGATCTGCCCTGACAACCCGGCCACCCATGCCACGGCCAGATCATGGGCCGGCTTCGACAACCCACATGCCCGACCAAGGCGAAAGATCACCATGACCACGCAACCCATGTTCACCCCGAACGGCGACGGCTACGACATCGCCCCCGCCGGCGTCCTGCTGCTGGCCGCCGACACTGCCTATGGCCCGCCGCACGAGACAACGCCGCAAGGTATGCGGAACGCCCGCACCCTGATGGATGGCATCCTGGACGCTGCGCGCGCCGGCGGCTACACCCAAGGCGACATCCTGCGCACGCTGTTGGCACGCAACCAGCCCACGCGGCGCGTACAGGAGATGGCGCAGGCGGCGTGTGATACTGCTGGCGCCGCTGCCCTGACCTCCGTGTTTGAGCGTGCGCGGCTGGCATAGCCATATTTGTTGCAAGCAACCGCAAGTGGGTGACAAGCCACCCGTAATTCAAGGCCGCCCGGCAGGGCGAGCATTGACCGAGGCACCACCCTTGCGGGGATCAGCGCCAGCGCGCACCCGACCAGGCGGAACCTGGAACATCAAAGACGAAAGGCAACACCATGACTCCAATCGAACGTATGGCCATCGCCCGCGCCGGCGCTGGTTCCGAAACGAAGCGCCAGGGCGACATTGACCAGGTCCAATACCTGCACGACAAGGCCGCTCGCCTGGCCAGCGAGGCCGCAGCAGCCCAGCGCCAGCCGCCGAAGGTGGTCAAGCCAGCACCACCGGTGGAAAGTGAAGCGGCCCGCCAGGCGCGGCTTATTGCTGTGCTGAACGCTGCGCGCGGTGGTGGTGCAGGTTGATCCGATTACTCACACGGCCGGGCCAGTCAGTCGCTGGCACGACCTTGATGGCCATCAGGATGAGAGCGCATCATTTGTGACCCGGTGATAGTGCCACTCAGCGAACCAATATTCGCACCACACGAGCATGTTACTTTCCCTACCATTTGGGAGCACAAATCCCCGGTACATGCCAGGTGATAAGTGACCGTCCCTGCATGGCAGGGATGGAAGAACGGACAGCGATCAGCGTCCGTCCGTATATTGTTTTCGAGCGTCGCGGCCTCATCAGCGGTTGGTCGTTCGGTCCAGATAAATGCAATGTCCATGGTTTCCTTGTTGGTTATGGGCTGCGGGGTGCTGCCTCACCCTGCACTTTAAAGGCGTTTGGCAACATACTTAGAATTTACCTTTCGACCGCAATTGCAGCATTACCGGGCAACACGCATGGGATTTTCCGCTCACCGGGATACGAAATGAACAACGACCGAGAACTGATACACGCCGCGCTGCAATGGCACGCCACCCATACCCGTCGGATGGCCACCGGGGCCGAAAAGCGCCGGTTGGACAAGGAGATCAAGGCCGAAGGCTTTGGCGTGCTGTTCTCGCCGGCCAGGGAGCAGCAGGGAACTGCCGCGCTCCGGTTGACCGAACTCAAGCGCCGCGAATTGGCCGCATTACGCGTGCTGGCCAAGGCTTGCGCTAGGCAGCGGGGTCAGTTCGATCAGGCCGATGTGGTACTGGATGGCGTCGTGACCTTGTTGCCGGCGGCCGACTGAGCGGTGATCGAAGCCCGCACCGCGCAAAATAGGTGCGCAGTTTCGAAACGCCCGACTATGCCAGAAACCTTTATGTGGCGGGCTTCCTGGGCCTGCGGTCCGCCGCGTTTCTAAACTTTTGGTGCGCAGATAAGCGCGCAGTTTTTGGACGCCGCTTGGGGAATTAAACCGGATGTTACTATGTTGCGTGGCAACAACTTGGCACTCGCATAACCTACCTGGAGACGAAACTTGAAAGTCAAAGAACTGATCGCGCAGCTCAACAAACTTGATCCAAACCTTGAGGTTTATTGTTACGAAGATGGACCGGTCAGCATTGAGGGCGGCAATCCTGGCCCTTTCGATATTGTTGGAGTTACTGCGGAAATGGTCACTGCGTCGCGGCATTCCCAGACCAGAAAGCCCATCCTCAAGTTTGAGGGCGACGTGCCAGGAGCATACCCACGGGCCATCATTGGGATAACCCCGGACTTTTAATCCCCCTCCTGACGAGCGCCGGTGTTCCCTCAAATTGAGGGGCTGAACTGCTCCTGGCCACCGGCTTGGCCGTAAAGGTGAATTGCTGGCGCCGGTAGGTGGGGCGTCACTCTGCGCCGGCGCTGTGGCAGGCCGAATTTACTTTGACAGGACTTTTACGGATTGGCGCCGTCAAGGTGGATTTTGACGCGTGGTGCGGGCATTTACTTTGACTGCACTTTGACCGAGTGATGCCGGCCAGCACGCGGAATTTGCTTTACCCAGCTTTACCAATCTGCGCTGGTGCCACCGCATTTACCTTGACAGCACCTAGACGGATTAGCGTTAACCGGCAAGCCGTTTTCACTCGGGAAGCGAAGCGGTACCGGCGGCGGGCCGTCAAGGTAACCCGGCATGGCGGCGCGCTGCTGGCCAGCGCCAGCGATTCGTTCCAAGGGTCTGCGTATTGAGCAGACCCGCCACCGGTGTGCAACGTTCGCTGCACACTCCTCCGCCCGCCACCGACCAGGGCAGCACGAAGGCCAGCGCCTGTGCCGACGAAATTCGTTGTCACACGCCGGCGTCAGCCATCGATACGCAAACTGGCGCCGGTGGCGTCGATGCGCTCGACACCATCATGTCCGCCAGCACCAGCGCGCCGCCACGCGTGCAGGTCCAGACCGTCAGTTTGGCGCAGCCCATGCACCAGGACCAGGACGCCCGCCTGTTCCATTGCGGCGCCAGGTGGCACGGCCGTCATGGTCAAGTCCGAAAGTCGGACATCGCTGCTGAGGCTGGCATTTGAGACTGCTGGCGCTGGTCAGCGGTAACCGCATGAATTTTGGAACTTCTTTCTGCTCCAGGCGATGTTAAGCTGCGCGCATATATGGGAGGTAAGAATGGGTGAACAAGTAGTTGATTGGATGAGAGCGTTAGAGCGCGCAGATTGGATAGCGCTGGGCGCCTTGGGGGTATCTGTAGTCTCCGCCCTTTATTCAAGTCGGTCATGGCGTGAAGATCGGAAAGCAAACGGACTCACAGTCCTTGTGAAGCAGCAGGAAATTTATGATGGTTTCTGTGCCCTGCACAATTACATGGTGATGGTTGGACGTTCTGCCTCCATGGAGGAGGTAAGAAAGTTCTATTACTTCAAAGGGATAGCACGCGTGTATCTACCGGATTCCATAGCGAAGGACATTGAAAAATATTTCGACGCCTGCTTCGAGCTTGCAGATGCTTACAGTGCCACAAGGCCATCGTTGCCGGCCCGTGAGCAGCGCGTAGATGAAGCTGCAGAGGTAGAGGAGGATATCGGTAAGACTCTAGGGGAGCGCCTCATCACTGTATTGAGAGAGTCCAGCAGCTATAGAGCGCCGTGGTACGAGCGCTGCGGGAAATTTTTGACCAGATTAGTCTGATAGTCGCTGCGCAGAAACGGCTGTGCCGTCGACGTATACGGGGGCGCAAAACCTGGACAGTTTGATCTTTTAGTACACAGGTAAGTACACAAAACAGCCGAGTTTTGCGTAGATCCTGCTGTTAAAGGTGGTATGGCGAGTCACAAGCTTCTGTATCGAAATAGGGGCGCTTCCTATCGCTCCAGCCCTTTCCATTTAAAAATTTTTCTTCGCTCTGGGCACCTGAAAAAATAGCGGTTTTGTGTGCGTGAACACACACAAAGCCCGTAATCACGCCGCTTCAATCCTGCTATCATGGGTTCAGGCAATACCGAAATTTGCCTTGCAGGAACGCCGGATTTGATGCCGCTCATGCCGCGTGATTCCTGCGGACGTAACCTTGCTGTACGCCGTATGTGCTGTCTGAAAGGGGAAATCGTGGAGCCGCTACAGAACAATCCGCCCGACGATGCAACGAACGTCTCGCCGCCGATGCGGCGCCTGGATACGCGCCAGTCGCTGCAGCCAAAAGGCTTTTGCTGGTACTGCGACAAGCCGGTGGACAACGTGCGCCGCTTCTGCGGCAAGGAATGCCACGACGCGTTCGACGAGGAAGACGAGTTCACGCGCTGAGCCGCGCGCGCCGACCAACCAGTGATTACGCCAGCGCCGGCCGCAACGCGGCCAGCGCCGATTCAAAGTCATACTGATGGGCCGCCGACGCCACTTCCTGGAAGCGGTCGACGCCCAGGCAGGCCGCCAGCGCGGTGGCCGACCGCTCCAGCACATCGATCGCCTCGCCATCCCCCTCGTCGAGTAATTCCGCCAATCGCGCCAGCAGTTCGCGCGTCGCCGGTTCCTCGGCCCGCGGCGGCGCGGCCGCCGTTCCGGCGCCGTCCACTTCCCTCAAATAAGCGTCCGCCGCCGCCAGCAGCGCGGCCATGGCGCCGTCCAGCAGGGCCAGCGCGTCCCCGTCGAGGCAGGCCTCCGCGCCGGACGCGAACTCCCGCACTTCCCGTCCGCCCACCATGGCGGCCGCGCCCTTCAAGCCATGCAGGCGGCACAGCGCCGCCTCGCGGTCGCCGCGCGCCAGCGACTGGCGCACCTCGTCCATGGCATGCTGGTGGTCGTTGCGGAAGCGGCGCAGCAGTTGGCGGTACAGCGCGTGGTCGCCCATCAGGCGGTCCAGGCCCTCCACCGTGTCGAGGATGTGCTGTTGCGACGCCGGGGCGCCAAGGTCGGCGGGTGCTGTCATCGCCAGTCTCGTGGAAGAGCTGTCCAAGACAACAAGATAGCAGAGGCTGGGCCGCTTGGGCGCGCGACCCAGGCGATTATTTGGTCGTGAAGGACCAGTTGCGGGCGACCGCCACGCCGTCCACCGTGCCGACGAAGCTGACGTCGTAGATGGTGTTGGTTTTCAGCACAGTCAGCGGGATGATGGCGGCCGCGCTTTCCGGCGTTTCGCTGTCGCCGCCATGGGCCAGCGGGCGCACCGCCAGGTCCGCGCCGCCGCGCGGCCGCACGGTGAAGCTGTTCACGAGCAGGTTTTGCCCGAGGTTGGCGTGCACGCTGATCGGGTAGCCGACCTCGTTCTGGTTGGGCACGGGATCGGGCGATTCGGTGTCGCTGAAGAAGTTCAGCGGCACCCGGGTCTGGCCGGTGGCCGGATAGGTCGCCACGCTGCCGCGCGCCACGCCGGCGCCGCGGCCGTTGTTGGTGGCGAAGTCCGCCGTGAAATAGGTGTAAGTGCTGCCCGTCGCCACGCCGGTGCCGATCTCGCGGAACACCGGTTCCATGATGACGAAGCGGTGGTAGATCGCGCCGATCAATTCCTCCGCGTGGTAGAAGCCGGAGGTTTGTCCGGCCGCCGAGATCACCTCGCCGATGGCGTAGGAGCCGGTCAGCGTGTAGCGCGCGGCGGTCAGGCGGGCCAGCAGGTTTGCGCCGGTGAAGCCGGTCTTGCCGGCGGTCTGCTCGTGGGCGATGACGTTGTTGGCGCGCATGTAGCTCGAGTGGCCCAGCGCCGCCGTGTCGATCAGGCTGTTGCGCGCCAGGGCCGTCAGGCCGGCCTGCTGGCGGCGGTAGTTGAACCAGTTGACGCCGTCCGTCGCGGTGTTGCCCGTCAGCGTGGGCGCGCCCGGCTCCGGCGTCGTGGTGGCCGGGCTGGCCGGCGTGACCGGCGTGACGGCGGAATTGCTGGCGCTGTCTTTTTCGCCGCCGCCGCAAGCGGTCAGCAGGGCGGCCAGCAGCGCGATGGCGGACGCGTTCCAGCGTGCGTTCAAGGTGCTCATGATGTGTCCCTTCGGCGGCGTGTTTCCCGTTTCGATTCTATGCCAGTTTCTGGCGAGGGCGACGCTGCTTACAAAAGTTACACATGACGCAAGCCAAGGAAGCGCGGCGCGGCCGGCTGGTGCCGCTGTAGAATACGTTTTCGCCAACCTTGTTAACCCACAACGATGACCCCACCGAAGAAGCGCCTGCAGCGCGCCAAGTTCGCCTTGCCCAGCTTTGTCACCCTGTTGTCGATCGCCTGCGGCTTCGGCAGCATCGTGATCTCGGTGGACAACGCCTACATCGGCAGCGCGCGCGACTACCAGATGGCCGCCGCGCTGCTGGTGCTGGCCGGGGTGTTCGACGCGCTGGACGGCTTCGTGGCGCGCGCCACCGGCACCAGTTCGGAATTCGGCGTGCAGCTCGACTCGATCGCCGACGTGATGAATTTCGGTTGCGCGCCGGCGGTGCTGCTGTATTGCTATGGCTTCGTGCAGCTGGGGCACGAGCACGCCACCCTGCTGCGGGTGGGCGGCATCGCCAGTTTCGTGTTCGTCGCTTGCGGCGCGCTGCGCCTGGCGCGCTTCAACGTGAACGTGGGGCGCACGGACCCGCGCTATTTCGTCGGCATGCCGATCACCGCCGGCGCGGCCTGCGTGGCGTCGGTGGTGGTGGCGTGGCCGCGGCCGGCCACGGACACGCTGCACGGCTACCTGGTGGTGGCGTTGCTGCTGGTGGTGGGCAGCCTGATGGTGTCCACCATCCGCTTCCCCAGTTCCAAGCAGAAGAAGAGCTGGGGCGCGCTGGCCGTGCTGCTGCTGTGCATAGGCTTGTTCGTGTGGCTCACCACGGCGTTCTTCGCGCTGTTCTTCGTGGTGTATGTGGTGTTGACGCTGGCGCTCAACCTGGCGTGGCGCTATGGCTGGAAGGGCGTCGCGCCGCCGCGGGTGTACGGCGACGAGACCCTTTAAACCAACAGCGGAATCAGGGGTCAGACCCGCCGGGTCCGACCCCAGCCCTTGCCGCTGGTTTCAGGCCACCTCGTGCCCGCGCGCGGCGCGCAGGATCTCGAACCACTGGCTCCGGCTGAGCGTGAATTCGGTGGCCTCCACCGCCTCGGCGATGGCCGCGATGCGCCCGCTGCCCGTCAGCGGCACCGGACGGCAGGGCAGTTGCATGATCCACGCGAACACCACCGAGGCGAACGGCCGTTGCAGCTCGTCGGCGATGCGCCGCGTCACCGCGCGCACGCGCTCGCCCGCCGCGTCGCCGCCCTTGAACAAACTTCCCCCGCCCAGCGGCGACCAGATCATCGGCGCCACGCCCAGGTCCTGCAGGCCGTCGAAGGTCTCGTCGAACATCGGCGCCACGTGCAGCGGCGAGAACTCCACCTGGTTGGTGGCCAGCGCGATGCGGCGGTTCAGCGCCTCGAACTGGTGGCGGCTGAAGTTGGACACGCCGAAGTGCCGCACCTTGCCTTCCGCGCGCAGCCGTTCGAAGGCGGCGGCGATCTCGTCGAAATCCATCAGCGGGTCGGGACGGTGTATCAGCAGCAGGTCCAGGTGATCGGTGCGCAGCTGGCGCAGCGAGTTCTCCACCGACGCCGCGATGTGCGCCGACGTGGTGTCGTAATGCTGGATGGTGTGCTCCGGACGGCTGCCGGACAGCAGCTTGATGCCGCACTTGCTGACGATCTGCATGCGCCCGCGCAGCGACGGCTTCAGCGCCAGCGCCTCGCCGAACAACGCCTCCACGCCGTAGCCGCCGTAGATGTCGGCATGGTCGAAGCTGCTCACCCCCATCTCCAGGCATTGCTCGATGAAGGCCAGGCGCTGCGCCGGCGCCATGTCCCATTCCGTCATGCGCCACATGCCGGCTACGATGCGTGAAAGCCCCAGGCCGCCGGCGTTGGTGGTCACGGTGGGGCAGGACAGGTCGGTGCGGTGGACGGTGCTCATACGGGGCTCTCGGGCTGGTTTGTGGAACCGGTTTGAATCCGGTAAAGCGCTGATTATAAAGTGGAAATGCGGCATGTGTCCGCTTTCGCAACAATGCTGAAAATTTCAGCAGCCCGGGGCTTTTTTTGCCGTCTTTCAATGTATGATGAGTAAGAAAATTGCCACTTGGAAGTGCAGCCGCAAGGAGACCTGGTCGTGGGCTTGCTATCTTTTTTGTCGCGAAAGACGGACCAGGAAGCGTCCGCTCCAGCCCCCCTGGCGCGCGCGCCGGTGCCCACCGCCGCGCCGTCCGCCGCGCCCGTGCCCGAGCCGCCCGGCGCGGACCGGCTCAGCTTCGCCGACGCGGACGCCATGCTGTGGCGGGAGGAAATCGTCGACAAGAAGCACCGCCTGTGCGGCTACCGTTTCAGCTTCAAGGGCAGCGGCCAGCGCGCCGCGCCGGCCGAATGGGAATTCTTCGAGGCGCTGAAGGCGGCCGACCTGCCGGCCTTCGCCGAGCGCCGCATCGCCGTGATCCCGGTTTCCATCGAGGCCATCGACGCCGGCCACCACCTGGCGCTGGCCACCCCCAACAGCATGTTCCTGATCGACCGCCGCCAGGCCGCGCTGCCGCCGGAGCAACTGGCGGGCAGGCTGCTGGCGCTGCGCGCGGCCGGCTGCAAGACCGCGCTGCGCGGCGCCACCCTGGCGCCGGAGGACGCGCCGCTGCTGGCCGCCTGCGACGCCGCCTTCCTCGACCTGTCGGATTGCTCGCTGCCGCAGTTCCAGTCCTTCATGCGCCAGTTGCGCGCGGCCTGGCCGGCGCTGGGAATCGCCGTCGAGAGCGTGAACAGCTGGGATGAGCAGCGCATGTGCCTGGCGTGGGGCTGCGACTTTTGCCTGGGCCACTTCCTCTCCACCACCGACGCGGTGGACGCGGAAGCCAAGATAGACCAGGGCCGGCTGACCTCGATCGAGCTGCTGAACCTGCTGCGCACCGACGCCGAGGTCGCCGAACTGGTCGACGTGGCCAAGCAGGACCCCGGCCTGGCCTTCCATGTGCTGAAGTGGGCCAACGCGCCCAGCACGGGCCATCACACGGTCATCACCAGCCTGAAGGAGGCGATCATCGTGCTGGGCCGCGGCAATCTGTACCGCTGGCTGACGGTGTCGATGTTCCGCCTGGGCAGCACCCATGCGCGCGACGAGGCGCTGCTGGAGGTGGCGCTGGGGCGGGCGCGCTTCCTGGAGATCGCGGGGGAGGACATCCCGCAGGCGGCGCGCGACGAATTGTTCCTGGTGGGGCTGCTGTCGCTGTTCGACATCCTGCTGGGCATGCCGATGGCGGCCATCCTGGACAAGATGCATCTGTCTGAGGAGATCAGGGAGGTGCTGCTGCGCAGCGGCGGGGAGTATGGACCGTATCTGATGCTGGCGCTGCTGCTGGAGCGCGGCCAGGTGGGCCGCGCCGCCGAGCTGGCGCTGGAGATGGGCATAGCTCCCGATACCCTGGGCGCCACCCGGGACAGCGCCTTCGAGTGGGCGCAGGAGGCCCTGCACCACTCGTTGAGCGAATAGGCCCGCGGCCTAAACCGGGGACAGACCCGCGACCTGGGACGCGTGCCTATGCGTTGACTTGTGGCGCGGTGGGTCTGTCCCCTGGTTCCGCTGTTGGTTTACTTCAGCCAGAGCCGCACGGAGTCCCACGCGCGGCCGAAGATCGACGCCTGCGTCACGCCCTCCAGCGCCACCACCGGCAGGTCCAGCATCGGTTTGCCGTCCACCATCATCTTCAGCGAGCCCACGCGGGTGTTCTCGGCGAGCGGCGCCACCAGCGGGTCGCGGCGCTCCAGCAGCGGCTTCATCTTGCCGGCCACGCCCTTGGGCACCGTCACCAGCACGTCCTGCGCGAAGCCGATCTTCACCTTGTTGGACGAGCCCTTCCAGATCTCCGGCGTGTCGATGGCCTGGCCCTTGGAGTACAGCTTCACGGTGTCGAAGTTCTGGAAGCCCCAGTTCAGCAGCTTCTGGCTTTCGGCCGTGCGCGCGCCGTCGGAGGAGGTGCCCAGCACCACCGAGATCAGGCGGCGCTCGCCGCTGGCGCCGTTCGGGCGGCGCGCGGAGGCGATCATGCAGTAGCCGGCGGCCTCGGTGTGGCCGGTCTTCATGCCGTCCACGGTCGGGTCCAGCCACAGCAGGCGGTTGCGGTTGGGCTGGGTGATCTTGTTGTAGGTGAAGCTCTTCACCGAATCGATCTTGTAGAACTGCGGGAAGTCCTTGATCACGTTCTTCGCCAGCACCGACAAGTCCTGCGCGGTGGAGAAGTTCTCCGGGCTGGGCAGGCCGTGCGGGTTGGCGAAGCGGGTGTTGGTCAGACCCATGCGCTGGGCCTCGCGGTTCATCAGCGTGACGAAGGTGCCCTCGTCGCCCGCCACCGCCTCGGCCAGGGCCACGGCGGCGTCGTTGCCGGACTGCACCATCAGGCCGTGCAGCAGGTCGTTGATGGAAACCGGAACGGCCGGGTCGATGAACATCTTGGAGCTGCTGGAATCGACCTTCCAAGCGCGCACGGAGACGTTGACCATCTGGTTGATGTCCAGCTTCTTGTCGCGCAGGGCCTGGAACGTGACGTAGGCCGTCATGATCTTGGTCAGCGAGGCCGGTTCGATGCGCGCGTTCGGATCCTGCGACGCGATGATCTGGCCGCTGGTCATGTCCAGCAGCAGCCAGGACTTGGCGGCGATGGTCGGTGCGGGAATGGTCTGGGCGACGGCGGAGGTCAGGAACAGCACGCTGGTGGCGAGTGCCGCTAGGTATTTTTTCATGGGTGTTTGATGCTCGTGATAAAGAGAATGCGGGACATTATAGGGCTTCAATCCTCGGCGGACGCGTCCTTTTGGACGTCCTGGCCGGCCGGGCCGCTGCGCCACAGCGCCTGCACCCAGCTCTTGATGTGGCCGAGCTTGCGGTGGAAGAAGTGGTCGGCGCCGGGGATCACGATCACCGGCACGTCCTGCGGACGCAGCCAGTCCAGCACCGCCTGCAGGGGGATGGTGTCGTCGTTTTCGCCGTGGATCAGGATGGTGTCGGCCGGGATGTCGGCCATCTGCCACTTGCCGGCGGCCGCGCCCACCAGCACCAGGCGCTCGGCCGGGGTGCCGGCGGCGGCCAGGCGCTGGCCCAGCTGCGACTGCACATAGGTGCCGAAGGAGAAGCCGGACAGCGTCACCGGCAGGCCGGGGAACTTTTCAATCATGTATTGGTGCAGCAGGCCCATGTCGTCGGTCTCGCCGTGGCCGTGGTCGTGCACGCCCTCGGACGCGCCCACGCCGCGGAAGTTGATGCGGGCCACCACGTAGCCCAGGGCCACGAAGGTGCGCATCAGCGTCACGGCCACCTTGTTGTCCATGGTGCCGCCGTACAGCGGGTGCGGGTGGGCCACCAGGGCGATGCCACGCGGCGCGCTGGCCGGCATGTCGATCAGGCCTTCCATCCGGCCGGCGGCGCCGGCCAGGGTGATTTTCTCGGAGCTCTTGTTCATCATATTTTCAGGCGCTCCACCACGTTGCCGCCCACCAGGTGGCTGTCGATGATTTCGTCGATGTCGCTGGTGTCCACGTAGGTGTACCAGGTGCCTTCGGGATAGACCACCATCACGGGGCCCTCCTCGCAGCGGTCCATGCAGCCGGCCTGGTTGATGCGCACCTTGCCCTGGCCATTGATGCCCAGTTCCTTGCAGCGCTTTTTGGCGTGTTTTTGCGCGGTTTCCGCGCCGTGGTCGCCGCAGCTGTTGCGGCCGTCGTCACGCTTGTTCATGCAAAAGAACACGTGACGCTCGAAATAGGGTTTGTTGTCGTCGCTCATGAGGGGCCTCGATTCTTCGTCCAAGGCGTAATGATACCCGCCTATGGCCGGTTCAGCTTATGCGAGGGCAGCAGCAAGAACCACAGGGCGAAAAACGGCCAGAGCAGCGCCAGGAATTGCGCGGCGCCATTGAAGTTGAGGAACTTGCCCTGCACCCAGCCTTGCAGCGTGGCCGTGAAGTAGGGATTGACGGGCGTGCTGTTCACGATAAGCAGGCTCAGAAGCAGGGTGATGGCGGCCAGGCGCCGCTGCGCCATGTGGGGCGCGAACGCCAGCCCGGCCAGCATGATGGCGCCGATCAGGAAGCCGCCCTGGGCGCCCGGCGTCACCCAGACGAAGGCGTTCTCGGGCGAGAACAGCAGCGCCGTGGCCAGCGCCTTGATGACGACGGCCGCCCCCACCAGCGCGATCAGCAGGCCGGCGCGGGGCGAGGGCTTGCGCGTCATGCACAGCAGGGTCAGGCCCGCGCCCACCATGCCGCAGGCGGTGATGATGGTCTCGGACAGCCAGTACTGCTCCACCGTCAGCTCCACGCCGGGACGCACCAGCTCCACCAGGTCCACGCTCTCGTCCAGCAGTTCCGACAGCCAGTCCGACAGGATGGGCAGCAGCTGGCCGTGGCCGAACAGGAAGCCCTGCGGATAGATCTGCGCCAACGGCCACAGCGCCATCAGCACCAGGCCCTGGCTGGCGTGCTGCGCGAACCAGCGCTGGCGCAGGCGGTACAGGGGGCTGCCGTCCAGCAGCCGGCCGGCGCTGAGCACGCCGAACAGCGCGCCCAGCGCGCCGCCGGCGGCGTTGGTGTAGAAGTCCAGGTTGTTCGAGACGCGGCTGGGCAGGTAGGTTTGCACCGCCTCCATCGCGCCGGAGATGAGGGCGCCGCACAGGGCCGCCACCAGGAAGGCCCACACGCCGCGCAGGCGCGGGTACAGCGCGTACACGATCAGCATCCCCAGCGGGACGTAGCCCACCACGTTGATGATGGCGTCGAACTTGGTCCAGTAGCGCGGCATCTCCGTGTGCTGCAGGAAGATCAGCGGCGACAGGCCCTGGTTCTGCCAGCCGGAGAAGGGGAACCAGCTGGCGTAGACGATCAGCAGCACGTAGGCCAGCAGCGTCGCGCGGGCGACGGGCGATGGCGTGCGTGGGTTGACCGTGGCCTGCATGCGTTATGGGCGCGTGGCGGACGGCTGCAAGGACTGCTGGGAAGCCGATTGCTGCTGCGGCGGCAGCGCCGCCAGCCACGCCAGGATGTCGGCGGCGATGGCGTCGGACGACGCGGCCAGAGCGCGCGCGCCGCCGGCGGCGTCCGCGCTGGGCGCCGGCGTGCTGCGGGTGAAGGTGCGCTGGTCCACCAGTTTGTGGTTGCGGAACAGCGAGGCGCGCAGCGACACCTGGCCGTTGCTGCTGGCCTGGCTGTCGAAGTTCTGCGAGAAGTCGTCCGCCTCCAGGCGCAGCAGCGGCATGCCGATCGCCGCGTCGGTGGTGACCAGCACCTTCACGCCGGCCTGCGCCACGCGCGCGCGCAGGCGCTGGCTAAGCAGCTGCAGCGGCGTCGCGCTCCAGCTGTTGTGGGCGTAGGGGCGGGCCTGCTGCGCGTCCGCGTACAGCAGGCGGTAATACATGCGGTTGCTGTCCAGCGAGGCGGGGCCGTTCACGTCCGCGATCACCAGCGCGGGGATGGGCGCGGCCGCCAGCGCGGCCGCCGGGGTTGCCGGTGTCGCCGGCGTTGCGGCGGCTTGCGGCGCGGGCAGCGGGCCGAAGTCGTAGGTGGCGGACACGGGCGCCTTGGTGGCGCAGCCGCCGAGCAGCAGCGCCGCCGGCAGCAGGGCCAGGGCGGACAGGCGTTGGAAGGAGGTCATGGTGGCGGTCCTTGTCATGGTTCTGCTGGGTGCGTGTTATTTGCCAGCGTTATTTGCCGGCGCCGGCGGGCGGCGCGAAGCCGGCTTCGCCCGGTCCCGGCGCGCCGTCGGGGGCGCCGAACAGGATGCTTTGCGGGCGGTCGTTCAAGGTGTTCATGGTGCGGCGCACGGCGCGCATCGACGAGCGGGTCTCGTCGGTGAGGGCGTTGATGTTGGGGAGTGTCTCCAGCTCGATGCCGCCGGCCACCGTCTCCAGCGACAGGCCCACCCGGTCCACCGTGCCGTTCAGGCGCGAGATGGCGCCGTCCGGGCCCTGCAGGCTGGAGGTCAGCTTGGTGGCGTCGTCGGCCAGGCGGTTCACGGCGGCCAGGCTGCCGCGCGCCTGGTCCATCAGCGCCGGCAGCTTGTCGATGGTGGGGCCGAGTTTTTGCGGCAGTTCGCGGTATTCCCTCGCGGTCTCGCTCACGTCGGAGAAGGCGGCCAGCATGGTCTTGCGGTTGTCGGGGCTGAGCAGGTCGTTCAGGCTGTCGGCCGCTTTCTCGGCGCGCTCCAGGATGGCCTTGCCGCGCTTCTCCAGCTGGTCGAACAGGCCGGGTTGCAAGGGGATGCGGGTGGGATTGTCCTTGCTGGTCTGCAGCAGCGGCGAACCCACCGATTCATCGTCCAGCTGGATGTAGGCGATGCCGGTCACGCCCTGGTAGCCCAGGGTGGCGTAGGTGGTCTTGGTCACCGGCGTGTCCGGCGCCACGCTCAGGTGCACCAGGATCTGGCCCGCCGTCTTGGAATCGAAGTCGATGGCGTCCACCTTGCCCACCTCCAGGCCGCGGTAGCGCACCGCCGCCTGCGGATTCAAGCCCGGGATCGACAGCGTGGTGGCGATCAGGTAGGGGTCCCGTTCCACGCGGTCGCGGTTGAACCATACGCCGAACAGCACGGCCGCCGCCAGCAGGGCGATGGTGAAGAAACCGGTCATCAATGCGTGCGATCTGTTTTCCATGGGGGCTCCTTATGCTTTGCTTGCCGCTTTTTCATCAAGCGCTTCCAGCGCCCGCAAGCCGCGGTCGCCGAGGAAGAACTGCTTGATGAAGGGATGGTCGACGCGGATCACCTCGCGCGTGGGGCCGATGGCGATCACGTGCTTCTCCGCCAGCACGGCGATACGGGTCGAGAGGGCGAACAGCGTGTCCAGGTCGTGGGTCACCATCACCACGGTCAGTCCCAGCTCGCGGTGCAGCGATTTGATCAGCGCCACGAAGCTCTCGGACAGGTCCGGGTCCAGGCCGGCCGTGGGCTCGTCCAGGAACAGCAGCTTGGGTTCCAGCGCCAGGGCGCGCGCCAGGGCCACGCGCTTGATCATGCCGCCGGAAAGGTCGGACGGCATCTTGTTGGCGTGCTCCGGCCCCAGGCCCACCATGTTCATCTTCAGCAGCACCGCGTCGCGTATCAGGTCGTTCGGCAGCGCGCGCAGCTCGCGCATGGGCTGGGCGATGTTCTCGAACACCGTCAGGGCCGAATACAGCGCGCCCTGCTGGAACAGCATGCCCCAGTGGTTGCGCAGCTGCTGCAGGTGCTCCGCGTTGGCCTCGCTGATATCCTCGCCGAAGATGCGCACGCAGCCGCGGCTGGGGCGCTCCAGGCCCAGCATCTGGCGCAGCAGCACGGTCTTGCCGGTGCCGGAGCCGCCCACGATGGACATGATCTCGCCCTGTTCGATGGCCAGGTTCAGGTCCTGGTGCACCACGGTGCGGCCGAAGCGCGTCTGCAGGTTGGTGATCTCCACCACCGGCACGCTGCCGTCCAGCGTCAGCTTGCCCTCGCCCTCGGGGCAGGCGTTGCAGTCGTCGTCCCCGGTGCTCGTGTTGGTGGTCTCGTCCATCAGTAGCCCACCCCGTTGAAGACGATGGCGAACACCGCGTCGGCCAGGATCACCACCGTGATCGCCGTCACCACCGAGGTGGTGGTGCCGTGGCCCAGACTCTCCGTGTTCGGCTTGATGCGCAGGCCGAAGTGGCAGGACACCAGCGCGATCAGCATGCCGAACACCACACCCTTGCCCAGGCCGATCATGTAGTTCGCCAGCGGCACCGCGTCCGGCAGTTTCTGGATGAAGTAGCGCGCCGACAGGTTCAGCTCCACCTTGGCCGATACCATGCCGCCGATCAGCGCCATGGTGTCGGTCCAGATCACCAGCAGCGGCATGGAGATGGCCAGCGCGATCACCTTCGGCAGGATCAGGCGGAAGCCGTGCGAGATGCCCATCACCAGCATCGCGTCCAGCTCCTCGGTCACCCGCATCACGCCCAGCTGCGCCGTGATGGCCGAACCCGAGCGGCCGGCCACCAGGATGGCCGCCAGCAGGGGGCCGAGCTCGCGGATCACGCTCATGCCCAGCAGGTTGACGAGGTAGATGTCGCCGCCGAAGGTGCGCAGCTGCTGCGCGGAGAGGAAGGACAGCACCACGCCGATCAGGAAGCCCACCAGCGCCGTGATGCCCAGCGCCTCGAAGCCGGCGTGATAGATGTTGGCCGAGATTTCGCGCCAGGGGCCGCGGATGGGATTGCGGACGAAGCGCCACATGTCCTGCGTGACCTGGCCGATCAGGCGCACGAAGCCGCTCAGGTGCTCGAAGAAGCCGAGGATGCCCTGGCCCAGCGCGACCACGGATTTGAAGCGGTGCGGGCGCGGGCGCGCCAATTGCAGCTTGCCGGTGGTTTCCAGGCGCTTGAAGAATTCCTCGTGTTCGGGGGCCAGCTGCAGCGACGGTGGGCGGGCCTTGTCCCAGGCGTTCCACAGCAGCTGCGCGCCGATGTGGTCCAGGGCGTCGATGCCGCGCAAGTCCCACTGGATTTGCTTGCCCTTCAGGCGTTTCAGCATCGCGCCGATGGAGTTCATGGTCCGCTTGTGGGCCAGCGCGTGCACCTGCCAGGTTCCAGCGGCCGTGACCGACGACCCCGACTCGCCGCCGGGGCTGATGGTGAGGGAGGGGGCTGGATTCGTAGGCATAAGCTCAAGTGTAAGTGACTTTCTCCAGCGACGCCACTAAGGCAAGCCCGTAGCGTGCGATAGCTAACCTTGCGTCTCGCCCCTGGCGCGTCCAAGGGGACAGACCCCACGCGCCACGCGCTTTGCCAAGGGCCCGCGCCGCGGAACGCGGGTCTGTCCCGGTGTCAGGCCGCCAGGTGCCGCGCCTGCCGCTGCGGGGCGACCGCCTGCGCCTTGGCCTTCGCCGGCGCGAAGTCGCGCGCCAGCAGCCGCGCCGCGTCCTCGGCCGCCATTCCCGTGTGCGCCAGCCAGCGCTGCACCATGCCCGCCAGCCGGTCCAGCGCGATGCGGTGGGTGGCGTCCGTGTTCGCGTACAGCCAGTCCGCGAACGCCATGAAGTTCTCGAACGGCGCCTCTCCCAAAAGCACCGGCACCGTGTGCGTGAAACGGCCGGAGTTGGCCACCAGGTCCCAGTAGCGCGCGAAGCGCACCAGCCGCTGCATGGTGGGGAAGTCGATATCCTTGTTCGCCAGGATGGTGTAGGGCGGATGCGGATCGAACACCAGCCCGAACGGCTCCGTGTGGCGGATGATGGGCGTGCCGCGCAACCGCTTCAGGATGCCGAACTGGATCTCGTGCGGTCCCAGCGCCCACAGCTTGTTGAAGCCCGCCGCGAAGCTCTCCACCGTCTCCCCGGGCAGGCCGGCGATCAGGTCCACGTGCATGTGGGCGGTGGAGTGGTCGCACAGCCAGCGGATGTTGTCGGCCGCCTTCTGGTTGTCCTGCTTGCGGCTCACCAGCGTCTGCACCTCCGGGTTGAAGCTCTGGATGCCGATCTCGAACTGCAGCGCGCCCGCCGGGAATTTGGCGATGCCTTCCTTCAGCGCGTCCGGCAGGTGGTCCGGCACCAGCTCGAAGTGGGCGTAGACCGGATCGTCCGGGTTGGCCTCCAGCTTGTCGAGGAAGAAGCGCATGATCCTCAGGCTGGTCTTGATGTTCAGGTTGAAGGTGCGGTCCACGAACTTGAACAGGCGCGCGCCGCGCGCGTGCAGCCCCTCCATCTCCGCCAGGAAGGTGTCGACGTTGAAGGGCCAGGCCGTCTTGTCCAGCGCGGACAGGCAGAACTCGCACTTGAACGGGCAGCCGCGCGAGGCCTCCACGTAGATGGTGCGGTTCTTGATGTCGTCGTCGGTGTAGAGCGAGTAAGGCATCGCCAGTTCGGCCATCGGCGGCTGGTGGCCGGCGTGCACCTTCATCAGGGGCTTGGGCCCGTTAAGGATCTCGCCGCACAGCTTGGGGAAGGTGACGTCGCCCCAGCCGGTGATCACGTAGTCGGCCTGTCTGACGATGTCCTGCTCCCCGGTCTCGTGCGACACCTCGGGCCCGCCCAGCACCACCACGATGTGCGGCGCCACCCGTTTCAGCATGGCCACCAGCTTGTTGGTTTCCTCGACGTTCCAGATGTAGACGCCGAAACCGACGATGCGCGGCTGGTGCGCCAGGATGCGCTCGACCATTTCCGTGGTCTTCGCGCCGATGACGAATTCCTGTATCTTGGTCCGTTCCCGCAGCTCCCCCATGTTGGCCAGCAGGTAGCGCAGCCCGAGGGAGGCGTGGGTGTAGCGCGCGTTGAGGGTGGAGAGCAGGATGGTCATGGTGCGAATAATGAAATGTGGGCGGGAGGCGGCCGCAACCGTGTCATTCCCGCCTGCGCGGGAGCGACGGAGCGTCGCTAGTCAGACGGCATTTGCGGCGAAAGGAGCCATTTTACCGCTGTTACTCCGTCAGCAACGAGCTGCAATACTATACGGGCCGGCCGGAGAATGTCCGCGTCGCCGATGCTGCCGCAGCAAATGCTGGTCGATTACGTTCAGGTGCATCGCCGTGGCAACTGAGTGTTGCAAGACCGGCGGGCCTTTGCTATAGTTCTGTCCCCGCGCTGCTGAGCATACGCAGAGCGGAAAAGGAAGTGGAAAACGAGGGGTTGACGAAGTAAATCAAACGCCTCATAATCTCGCTTCTCTGCTGACGGACAAAACGATTCGTCGACAACGCAGACAGGTTCTTTAAAAATTAACAGTCGATAAGTGTGGGCGTTTGATGATGATGCCGGAGGCGCAAGCCTCTTAGCTCAAATTATTAAACGCTCAACAAAAGAAATAAACGTGACCTCGCAAGAGGAATCGTCAGTTATTTTGATGGGCGCCAAGTCAGAAATGACTTTAAACAGAGATTGAACTGAAGAGTTTGATCCTGGCTCAGATTGAACGCTGGCGGCATGCTTTACACATGCAAGTCGAACGGCAGCGCGGGGCAACCT
>NZ_FPBO01000035.1 GCF_900116645.1 Pseudoduganella namucuonensis
GGACCTGCAAGTACCGTCCAGACTACCCGAGCAAACCATTCGGAGGCTTGGAGGAAGCGCGGGCGTGGACACTGAAATTCGTGCGCTGGTACAACCAGGAGCACAAGCACAGCGGACTGAAGTTTGTGACGCCGGCGCAGCGTCACACTGGCCAGGATGCGGCCATTCTGGCGCGCCGCGAGCAGGTCTATCGTGACGCCAAGAACCGCAATCCTCAGCGCTGGTCGCAGGACACGAGGAATTGGAAACTGGAAGATCAGGTCTGGTTGAATCCGGAACGGATTCGGCCAGAAGAACTACAGCAAGCAGCTTGAGATGACACGACAACTACGTTGACAAACGCCGGGTTGGGCTTTCGAACTTAACCAAAACGATGAAGAGCTTTTAGCGTTTTTAGTCGGGTAAGGCGAAGGCAAGGTCGAATAGATTACCGGGGACCCTTCGAAGCAACTGCTAAACTCGTCAAAACGGCCCAGTTTGCGCGTGCTGGCGCCGATTTAGATCCCCTCAGTCCGAGGGAGACGTGCGGGATTCGCCAGGCTTCATGCGCACGCTTGCGGCGCGGTAGTTGTGGACTATGTCGCATGGAGTTCAGCCAGAACCCGCACGATCCAGATAATGACGCCTAGAACCGCGATCCCGTTGCGCATGCGCTTGATGTATCCAGACTTTTTCGAGGAAAGTAGATGCCGCCCATATTCGCTTGAATCCTGCGGCATGGTGCGGGCGCTCCAGACGCCTTCGATTATGGAGATGATCCGGAACTCGCGTTCCCACAACTGTCGTTGGCTGTCGCAGATTACATTCCAGAATATGAGCAGCAGCGACGAGCCAACAGCTGCGGAGATCAAGGCGGCCTTGTGTAGATCGCCATCGTCGTTTCGAAACGGTAGGACGAGGCCACCAAGCGCAACCGGAAGCAAGATTGCGGTGATGGACCAGATCAGTCCATTGTAATGCCGAGCCCACTCATGCCGCTGCGTGTATAAAAGACGCAGTTCCTCGGCCCTGGGTCCGTGTGGCCTGGCCGGATCCGCCATCGCCTCCAAGGCTTCGGCAAGTTGCTGCAGCTCGCTGGATTCTGTCGAATTCGATGGCATGTGCTGTCTTTCGCAAATTTGTTTGGAGGGAGGCAATTCCCGCGGGCGAAAAAAAAGGCTGCAAGCGTTAGCGTGCAACCTTCTTTTTACTGATATTCGTGGTAGGCCGTGCGGGATTCGAACCTGCGACCAACGGATTAAAAGTCCGCTGCTCTACCAGCTGAGCTAACGACCCGAAAGAGGCCGTATTATATACAGCCTCCCCGGGCCACGCAAGGCTCTTTTTCCAAGGCGGAGCGCTACACCAGCGCCGCCGTCACCTTCAGCACTTCCTCGGCGCTGGTCACGCCCTCGATGATCTTGTGGGCGCCGGCGATGCGCAGCGGCTTCATGCCGTCGGCGATGCTCTGGCGCCGCAGCGCGGCGATGTCGGTCTCCTCCTGCACCTGCTGGCTGAACGCCTCCGTCACCGTCAGCAGCTCATAGATGCCGGTGCGGCCACGGTAGCCGGTCTGGCGGCATTCGGGGCAGCCCACCGGGCGGTAGATGCTGGCCGGCTTGGGCAGCGCCCAGTTGCCGACCAGGCCCCGCCACACGTCGTCGGCGATTTCACCGTCGGGCGATTTGCAGTCCGGGCACAGCGTGCGCACCAGGCGCTGCGCCATGATGCCGATCAAGGTCGCCTCCAGCAGGTAGTGCGGCACGCCCAGCTCCAGCAGGCGCATCACGGCCGACGGCGCGTCGTTGGTGTGCAAGGTGGACAGCACCAGGTGGCCCGTCAGCGCGGCCTGGATCGCCATCTCGGCCGTGGCCAGGTCGCGGATCTCGCCGACCATGATGATGTCCGGGTCTTGCCGCATCAGCGCGCGCACGCCGTCGGCGAAGGACAGGTCGATGCCGGGCTGCACCTGCATCTGGTTGAACGAGGCCTCCACCATCTCGATCGGGTCCTCCACCGTGCACACGTTCACCTCCGAGGTGGCCAGCGCCTTCAGGGTGGTGTACAGGGTGGTGGTCTTGCCCGAGCCGGTGGGGCCGGTGACCAGGATGATGCCGTGCGGGCGGTTGGTCAGCGCGTCCCAGCGCGCGGCGTCGTCGTCGGGGAAGCCCAGTTCGGGCAGGGTCTTGACCACCACCTCGGGGTCGAAGATGCGCATCACCAGCTTTTCGCCGAAGGCGGTGGGCAGGGTGGACAGGCGCAGCTCGATCTCCTGGCCGCCGGCGGTGCGGGTCTTGATGCGGCCGTCCTGCGGGCGGCGCTTTTCGATCACGTCCATGCGGCCCAGCAGCTTGATGCGCGCGGTCATCGCGATCATCACCACCGCCGGCACCTGGTAGACCTGGTGCAGCACGCCGTCGATGCGGAAGCGTATCGTGCCCATGTCGCGCTTGGGCTCCAGGTGGATGTCCGAGGCGCGCTGCTCGAAGGCGTACTGCCACAGCCAGTCGACGATGTTGATCACGTGCTGGTCGTTGGCGTCGACCTGGCGGTTGCTCTTGCCCAGTTCGACCAGCTGCTCGAAGTTGCTGCGCATGGCCAGGTCCTGCGCGTTGGACTTGTTGGCCTTCTTGATGGACTTGGCCAGGCTGAAGAACTGCGAGGTGTATTGCGCGATGTCGAGCGGGTTGGCGATCACGCGGCGGATGGCGCGGCGCGAGATCTTCGCGATCTCCGCCTCCCATTCCAGCGCGAACGGGTCGGCGGTGGCCACCACCAGCGTGTCCATGGTCAGCTCCACCGGCAGGATGTTGAAGCGCGCCGCGTAGCTGGCCGACATCACGTCGGCCACCCGGGTGAAGTCGATCTTCAGCGGGTCGATGCGGTAGAAGGGCAGCTTGGCGTGGCCGGCCAGCCATTCGGTCAGGGCGTCCAAGGTCAGGTGCTTGTGCGGCGGCAGCGCCGACACCAGCTTGCAGTGCGCCACCGCGCACAGCGGATGCATGGAGCCGACCGTGTTCTTGAGGATGCCCTGGGCCTGGGCGAAGTTGGCCTTGACGTTGGCCTTCTCGACCATGCCGTCCGCCAGCAGCCAGGTGAAGATTTGTTGCAGGTCGAGTGCTTTGTTCATCTGGCTGGTTTCTGTGGTTGCTCAGGCTTGCTGTTGTTGGACGCCCTGTTGGATCCCCTTCACCCAGGATTTCGCGGGCAGCTTGGTCTCGGCCACGATGTGCGTGGCGCGCGCCTTCAGCGCTTCCAGGTCCAGCGCGCGGGCGCGCTTGAAGGCGATCGCCACCACGTTACCATCGTGCACCTGGGGCAGGCAAATCACCTGGTCAAACGCGAACTTCATCGCCTTCTGGTTCTTGGCGTAGCTCGGGTGGTCGCCGAACAGGTTCACGGTCATCACGCCTTCGTCGTTCAGGCAGGCGGCGCAGGCCTGGTAGAACTCCGGCGTGTCGAGCACGGGGCCGCGCGCGGTGGCGTCGTACAGGTCCACCTGCAGCGCGTCGAGCGCGCCGTGGTTGCCCCTGTCGTTGACGAAGTCCAGCGCGTCCATCTCCAGCACGTGCAGGCGCTGGTCGTTCGGCGGCAGCTTGAACATCGATTCGCAGATCGCGACGACGGACGGATTCAGTTCCACCGCCGTGACCTCGGCCTGCGGAAACTGTTTATAACAAAACTTGGTCAGCGCCGCCGTGCCCAGGCCCAGCTGGGCGATGCGGCGCGGCTGTTCCACCCACAGCATCCACGCCATCATCTGCTGCGCGTACTCCAGTTCCGGCCAGTCCGGCTTGCGGATGCGCATGGCGCCCTGCACCCACTCGGTGCCGAAATGCAGGTAGCGCACGCCGTCCTGTTCGGACAAGGTCACGGGCGCGTACTTCGGCTTGCGCGGCGCGGCCTTGCGCGGCTCGGCGCCCGGTTTGGGCTTGCTGGCGGCCGGGCGCGAGGATTCTTCTTTTTCGATGGATTTACGTTTGATGAGCATGGGAGGCAATCAGAGGTGGTCCGCGCATTATCGCAAAGTGTCCGCAAACCAAAAAGGGGTCAGGTTCGATATTCCCCGATGGGAATATCGAACCTGACCCCTTTTTGAGCGCGGGAAAGGATTTAGTTGACGATCGGGTCGACCGAGACGCGCAGGCGAATGCGCTGGCCCGGGTCGTACGGCAGCACGCTGGTGTAGTTGCGGCCGCGGTAGTCGTAGGTCACCTCGTAGCCGTTGGTGCGCGATTCCCAATGGTCCACGGTGCGGCATTGCTTGACGGCCTGCTCGGTCACGCCGCCGGGCTGGGCGTTCTGGTTGTCGACGCGGTCGCCGACCACGGCGCCGGCGATGGCGCCGGCCGCGGTGGCGGCGGTGCGGCCGCTGCCGCCGCCGATCTGGTTGCCCAGCAGGGCGCCGGCGATGCCGCCGACGATGGAGCCGCCCGCGCTACGCTGCGCCGGCTGCTGCACTTGCACGTACTCGGTGCGGCATTCCTGGCGCGGGCGGTTGACTTGCTCGACTTGCGGCTGCACGCGCACCACGCGGCCGTAGTCCTCGAAATCGGCCGCTTGAGCCATGGAAACGGAACCCAGGCACAGGGCCGTCGCGATCAGTTTGGCTTGCAGGTTCATTTTTGTACCTCTTGTATGTTTGGTGTGACGGGCGGGGCAATCCGCTATTCAATGGGAATTGCGTAGGAGTATGGTAATCCCGCCGGGGGACGGTGGGTGTTAGGGATGGCAACAATTTGTAACAACGCGTTCCCGATCCGCACAACCATTCCTATGATGCGCCTCAAAACCTCGAGGAAATGTTCTATTTCTAACAAAACTTGCGATCCGCATCACATTCGTGTTGATTCGCAGGATACAACACGTTACCCTAACAACCGTATGGGAACATATTGACAGAGAGAAACGCGACTCGCCGGCGCATTGACCCGCCTAGTAAACCGTACATAACAGGTCGATTTGAGGGAAAAATGAGTTTGTTGATAACTGTGCCGCCCAACCTTGTCCAATCCATCCGCGCATTTCGGGTCATCGAGTTGCAAGACGAGGCAGCCCGTCTCGGGCAGCACTTTTTATACGCTCATTGCAACGCCGGCCTGACCAAGCAGCAGGTGCTGGGCATCATCGCCGAATCGTTCCTGTTCCCCAAACCCTGCGGCAAGAACTTCGAGGCGCTGCGCGTGTGCCTGACCGACACCATGGCCAAGGCGGGCGAGCAGACCGGCTTCCTGATCGTGCTGGAGCAGTTGCCCAACACGCAGAAATTCGACCGCGAGGCGCGCGAGACCCTGCTCGACGTGTTCCGCGACGCGGCCGACTACTGGGCCGAGAAAAAAGTCCCGTTCCGCGTGTTTTACTCCTTCGAATAGTCCTTCAAGCCGGCTGTCAGGCCGTCCTTGTGCCAACGCTGCGCCGATGCTGCGCCGCAGCATCCCAAGTTCCATTTCTTGGTCCGCCCCGCGTGAACGGGTACAATGCCGGCTTATGAAAAATATCGTCATCCTCATTTCCGGTCGCGGCAGCAACATGGAAACGGTGGTCCGTGCGGCGCAAGCCGAGCAGTGGCCCGCCCGCATCGCTGCCGTCATCAGCAACCGTCCCGACGCGCTCGGCCTGGCTTTCGCCGACGAGCACGGCATCCCGACCGCCGTCGTCGCCAACAAGGAATACCCGACGCGCGAGGCCTTCGACGCCGCCCTGCGGGACGTGATCGACGGCTACCGGCCCGACCTGGTGGTGCTGGCCGGCTTCATGCGCATCCTCACGCCCGCTTTCGTCGCGCATTACGAGGGCCGCCTGCTGAACATCCACCCCTCGCTGCTGCCCCATTTCCCGGGCTTGCACACGCACGAGCAGGCGCTGGCCTCCGGCATGAAGGAACACGGCGCGACGGTGCATTTCGTTACCGCCGAACTCGATCACGGCCCCATGGTGGACCAGGCCTCCGTGCCCGTGCTGCCGGGGGATACCGCCGCCACGCTGGCGGCGCGCGTGCTGGTTCAAGAGCATGAGCTCTATCCGCGCGCGATACGCTGGTTCATCGAAGACAGGCTGACCATCGAGCACGGCAAGGTCCACGTGGACCACTCAACAAAACATTAACCAAGGATTTCCATGAGATTGCCACCCGCGATACTCGCGAACACTGAAGAAGTGTTGCGCGAGATTTTGCGCTTTACCGCGCCGGCCGATACCACCCTGTCGCGCTATTTCAAAGACCATCCGCGCCTGGGCGGCCGCGAGCGCGGCGCCATCGCCGAGGGCATATACAACGTGCTGCGCAACCGCGCCTTCTTCACCGACCAGGCCGAGGCCGGCGCCGGCGGCGCCATGCGCCGCTTGTCCCTGCTGGGCCTGGCCGACGCGGTCGGCGTCGACTCGCTGGGCGGGTTGACGGAGGAGGAGACCGAGTGGCTGCACCGCGTGCTGCTGATCGACCGCAAGCTGATGCACAAGTCGATGCGCTCGAACATGCCGAAATGGCTGTTCGAGAAGCTGGTGGCCCAGTTCGGCGAGGACGAGGCGCTGGCGCTGGCCGACGCGCTGAACACCCCGGCCCCGCTGGACCTGCGCGTCAATTCCATGAAGGCCAGCCGCGAGGACGTGATCGCCGAACTGGCGCAGGCGCCGATCGCCGCCGACCCGACCCCGTATGCGCCGCTGGGCCTGCGCGTGCACCGCAAGCCGCAGCTGCAGAACCTGCCGCTGTTCAAGAGCGGCGCGATCGAGGTGCAGGACGAGGGCAGCCAGGTGCTGGCCCAGATCCTGGGCGCCAAGCGCGGCGAGATGGTGGTGGACTTCTGCGCCGGCGCCGGCGGCAAGACGCTGGCGCTGGGCGCGCTGATGCGCAACACCGGCCGCCTGTACGCGTTCGACGTGTCCGAGAAGCGCCTGGCCAAGCTGAAGCCGCGCCTGGCGCGCTCCGGCCTGTCCAATGTGCACCCGGTGCAGATCGCGCACGAGCGCGACGCCAAGATCAAGCGCCTGGCCGGCAAGATCGACCGCGTGCTGGTGGACGCGCCGTGCTCGGGCATGGGCACGCTGCGCCGCAATCCGGACGTGAAGTGGCGCCAGCAGGAGGGCGCCATCGCCGAGATGCACGACAAGCAAGTGGCCATCCTGGACGGCGCCGCGCGCCTGGTCAAGGGCGGCGGCCGCCTGGTGTACGCCACCTGCAGCTTCCTGAACGAGGAAAACGACGAGGTCGCGGCGCAATTCCTGGCCAACCATCCGGACTTCGAGCTGGTGCCGATGAGCAAGGTGCTGGCGGAACAGAAGATCGAGTTGGAAATGGGCGACTACCTGAAGATGCTGCCGCACAAGCACCAGACCGACGGCTTCTTCGCCGCCGTGTTCGAACGCAAGCCCATGGTCAAGAAAGCCAGGGAAGAGGCGGGCGACACGGATGCCGATGAGTAATTAACATGACGGGCCGGCCTTAGCCGGCCTTTTTCATTTCTGGACAACGATGAAGCAAGAACCACTGAAAAACCTGATTACCGATTTGATCAGCGATCTGCGCGACCCCGGCCTGCTGTGGCAGCTGGCGGCGGTGGCGCTCGCCATCCTGCTGGGCTGGACCCTGTCCAGCCTGTTGCGCGCGCGCGTCGCCGCGCGCGAGCCGGTGGGCAATATCGCCCGCTTCGGCGTCGAGAGCTTCAGCCGCGTGGTCGGCCCGCTGGCCATCGTCACGCTGCTGTTCATCGCCGAGATCGTGCTGGCGCGCTGGCAGAAAGTGCATTTGCTGAAGGTGGCCGTGCCCATCTTCACTTCGCTGGCGGTGATACGCTTCACCTTCTACGTGCTGCGCCGCGTGTTCGCGCGCCACGGCCAGATCGGCGCCGCCATGCAGACCTTCGAGAAGATCTTCCAGCTGCTGGTCTGGCTGGGCGTGGCGCTGTACATCACCGGCGCCTGGCAGGACATCTTCGTCTACCTCGACAACACCGTGCTGCCGCTGGGCAAGCACAAAGTGTCGGTGGCGGACATCCTGCAGGCGCTGGTTTCCGTCGTGGTGCTGCTGATGCTGGCGCTGTGGGCCGGCGCCGCGCTGGAGGAGCGCCTGATGGGCGTGCAGGGCATGCACTCCAGCCTGCGGGTGGTGATGGCGCGCTTCGGCCGCGCCCTGCTGATCGTGGTGGCCGTGCTGGGCAGCCTGTCGATGGTGGGCATCGACCTCACCGTGCTGTCGGTGTTCGGCGGCGCGCTGGGCGTCGGCCTGGGCCTGGGCTTGCAGAAGATCGCCAGCAACTACGTGTCCGGCTTCGTCATCCTGCTGGACCGCAGCCTCACCATCGGCGACATGATCACGGTGGACAAGTACAGCGGCCGCGTGCTGCAGATCAACACCCGGTACACGGTGCTGCAGGGACTGGATGGCGTGGAATCCATCGTTCCCAATGAAATGCTGGTGTCGGGCGCGGTCCAGAATTCGACCTTGACCAACAAAAGCGTGTCGCTGAGCACCAAGGTGTCCGTTTCCTACGACACCGACCTGGACATGGCGCTGCGCCTGCTGGAGGAGGCGGCCCAGTCCGTCGAGCGCGTGGACCGGGACAAGGCGCCGAACGCGACGCTGGTGAACTTCGGCGCCGACGGCCTGGACCTGCAGGTGAGCTGGTGGATCGGCGACCCCGAGAACGGGCGGGGCGGCGTGATCTCCGACGTCAACCGCGCGATCTGGAAATCCTTCCAGGAACACGGCATTTCCGTTCCTTTCCCGCAACGGGAAATGCGTATTGTCAATCCGGAAAGATTGACGGAACAGCCTTGAGCGCCTAAAAAATAGTCAGTGACCCTAGGCAACGAACGGCAAAAGAAGGCCGTTTCAGCGTACAATATCGCCCAATATGAGAAGTCGCGCCTGCTCAATTTGGTGAGCGGGCGGCGAACGGGACATCCCACTTTGGAGCGGTAATGACCATTAGTTTACAAGCAGTTCTCGAATTCCTGAATACCGGCCTGACCGGTCTGTCCGGATGGCAAGTCTTTTTCTACACGCTGTTAGTCACCCACATCACCATCGCCAGCGTCACCATCTACCTGCATCGCCACCAGGCGCACCGGGCGCTGGACCTGCACGGCATCCCCAGCCATTTCTTCCGTTTCTGGCTGTGGCTGACCACCGGCCAGGTGACCAAGGAATGGGCGTCGATCCACCGCAAGCACCACGCCAAGTGCGACACGGCTGAAGATCCGCACAGCCCGGTAACCCGCGGCATCAAGAAGGTATTCTGGGAAGGCGCCGAGCTGTATCGCGCCGAATCGAAGAATCTGGAAACCATGGAGAAATACGGCCATGGCACGCCGAGCGATTGGATCGAGCGCAATCTCTACACCAAATACAGCTGGCAGGGCGTCGCCGCGCTGCTGATCATTAACGTGATGCTGTTTGGCGCCATCGGTATCACCGTGTGGGCCGTGCAGATGATCTGGATTCCAGTGACCGCCGCCGGCATTATCAACGGCATCGGCCATTACTGGGGCTACCGCAATTACGACTGCTCCGACGCGGCCACCAATATCATCCCCTTCGGCATTTTGATCGGCGGCGAGGAACTGCATAATAACCACCACACCTTCGCGACGTCGGCCAAGCTGTCGTCCAAATGGTACGAGTTCGATATCGGCTGGTTCTATATCCGCGTTCTGGAAACGCTGGGCCTGGCGAAAGTGAAGAAAGTCGCACCCGCGCCTAAATTCCAGCACGGTAAAGTCCAGGCCGATCTGGAAACCCTGCAATCGGTTATCGCCAATCGTTACGACGTGATGGCCAAATACGCCAAATCGGTCAAGTCCGCCTGGAAAGAAGAACTGGCGCATTTAAAAGACAAGGCGGAATTGGAATCCCGTTTCCTGAAATCCTCGCGCAAATTGCTGCAGCGTGAACCAGCCAAACTGGAAGCGCCGCAAAAGCAGCAATTGAGCGAATTGTTCGAGCACAGCAAAGCGCTGGAAACCATGCACAATATGCGCGTCGAATTGGGCGTGATTTGGGAGCGTTCGCACTTCACCCGCGACCAGCTGCTGCACAAGTTGCAGGACTGGTGCGATCGCGCCGAGGCGTCCGGTATCAAATCGCTGCAAGAGTTCTCGCTGCGTCTGCGCAGCTACGCATAAAAACCACGGCCGGCATTCAGCCGGTTTCCCGCGGTTAAAAAAATGGCCCTCATGGGCCATTTTTTATTTCCCCAATTGAACGATAACGGCCAACGTACCAGGCTCGCCAAACACGCGAACCTGGCACTGTGCGAGGCCGCGCGCCGGCAAGCATTGACTGCCTGCCTATCGCAGGCTTGGCGAGTGCCTGGTTCGCGGCACGCGGGCCAGGTACCAGTTCGGCGCCCCCGCCCAGCCCCCGTACAGGCCGCCCCACGGCCAAATCAAGCCAATACCTGGCGCGATCATGCTCGATCGCAGCTTGAATCCCTTGCCGCCACCCCCGCTTCTGCTACCATGACCCGGTTGTCTTTTTAGAAAATGGAGAATCATGAATAACAGACTGATCGGCAAACTGGTTATTGTTGTGGCGGCGATAGGCGCGCTAATGTTGTTCTCCCCGTTCGCCATCGTCCCCGCCGGACATCGCGGCGTACTGACGACTTTCGGCAAGCCATCCGAAAACGTTTATGGCGAGGGCATCCATTTCCGCTGGCCCCTGGCGCAGAAAATGAATCTGGTGGGCGTCGCGATTGAAAAAGGCGAGGGGGAAGGCGACGCGGCTTCCAAGGACTTGCAGACCGTTAAAACCAAGGTGGTCATCAATTACCATGTGCGTCCAGACGCGGTGGTGGCTGTTTTTCGCGACCTGGGTAACCAGCCGGGTGAAAGGATCATCGTGCCCGCCGTGCACGAGGCGGTCAAGGCGGTTACCGCGCGCTATACGGCGGAGGAGCTGATTTCGAAAAGGGCGGTGGTCCGCGACGATATCGTCAACGCGCTGCGCGAGAGAATGGCGCGCCATGGCCTGGTGATCGACGAGTTTTCCATCGTCAGTTTTAATTTCAGTAAAACCTTCGACGAGGCGATCGAGGCCAAAACCACGGCCGAGCAATTGAAAATGAAAGCGGAGCGCGATTTGCAGCGGATCGAAGTGGAGGCGCAGCAGAAAATAGCGCGCGCCAAGGCGGAGGCGGAATCGTTGTCGCTGCAACGCCAGCAGGTGACGCCTGAATTACTGCGCCTGCGCGAAACGGAGAACCAGGCCAAGGCGATCGAAAAATGGGATGGCCATCTGCCGACCACGATGACGGGCGGGGCTGTGCCGTTTATTAATGTCGGCGGCGGAGGTAAATAAGGCGCAATAAAAAAGCCGCTCGGTGAGCGGCTTTTTTAACCTGAAACAAGGATCGATTACTTGATCTTGGTTTCTTTGTACATAACGTGCTTGCGGGCTTTAGGATCGAACTTCATGATCTCCATTTTTGCCGGCATGGTACGCTTGTTTTTGTCGGTGGTGTAGAAGTGACCAGTGCCTGCGGTCGATTCCAGTTTGATTTTGTCGCGGCCAGTTTTTGCCATGATAGCTCCCTAATTAAACTTTCTCGCCACGAGCACGCATGTCGGCCAGGACGGCGTCGATGCCTACCTTGTCGATGGTGCGCAGACCGGCGTTCGAAAGACGCAGGGTAACGTAACGGTTTTCAGATTCAACGAAGATGCGACGGTTCTGCAGGTTGGGCAGGAAACGACGCTTAGTTTTGTTGTTTGCATGGGAAACATTGTTGCCGACCATCGGCTTCTTCCCAGTGACTTGGCAAACACGTGCCATGGTGCACTCCTTGAGTAACTTCCGAAATTGGAAAAACAAGAGTATATAGAAAAAACTGAGCTTTTTCAACGACTTGCGAAAAACAATTGTGTCTCTACCCATCGTCGAAATTTAACAATTGCAAAACGGCCCGCCAAGACCTTGTTTTCATAGGGTAAACCGCCCCGGCGCGGCGCCGTTTTCAGCTGTCTACAGCTGTCCGTGTTCGGCGAAGGAGTGCACCTGGTGGCCGGCCACGACGAAATGGTCGAGGATGCGCACATCGACCAGGGCCAGCGCCTGCACCAGCGCGCGCGTCAGCAGCAGGTCGGACTCGCTGGGCTCGGGCGTGCCGGAAGGGTGGTTGTGGGCCAGCATGACGCTGGCGGCGTTGCGCGCCAGCGCTTCCCGCACCACTTCGCGCGGGTAGACGCTGGTGTGCGACAGCGTGCCGCGGAACAGCTCGCGCGCCTCGATCAGCCGGTTTTTGACATCCAGGAACAACACATGGAAGGATTCGTAGGGCTGGCGGCCCAGTGTCAGCCGCAGGTATTCCTTGACGGCTTGCGGCGAACCGAGCACCTGGCCGGCCTTCAGCTGCTCGCCCAGCGCCCGCCGCGCCAGTTCCATCACGGCCTGCAGCTGGGCGAATTTGGCCGAACCGAGGCCGGGGATGGCGGAAAAGTCGCGCAGGCTGGCGGAGAACAGGCCGTTCAGCGAGCCGAAATGGGTGACGGTGTCGCGCGCCAGTTCCACGGCGTTCTTGCCGCGCACGCCCACGCGCAGGAAGACGGCCAGCAATTCCGCGTCGGACAGGGTGTTGGCGCCCTCGCGTATCAGGCGTTCGCGCGGACGCTGGTGTTCGGGCCAGTCGGCAATTCCCATGCTGCACCTCGCTGCGCCGGGACATCCGGCTCAATCCAGCAGTATGGTCCGACGGGATGGGCCGGCTTTATAAAGGCGCAAGCTTAGCGCGCCGGCGCCCCCGCCTGCCGGTCGGACTGGCCCTCCGGCTGCATGAGGCGTGGCATGGTGGCGGCGATGGCGAAGGGCAGCAGCACCGGGTACAGGCCCCAGATGGCGCGGCCGTCGACGCGCACGCACAGCGCAGCGTACAACGGCGGCAGCGCCAGCAGCAGGAGCAGGCTTTTCAGCGGCCGCAGCTGCCCGGGCGCGCGGCCCAGGCCGATCAGCGCCAGCGGCAGCACCACGCCCGCCGCCAGCGCCATCGAGGCCAGCGAGCGCAGGTCGCCCAGCGCGTGGATGGCCTGGTTCAGGCTGGGTGTCCAGCTATAGGCGGGCAGGCCGGCGAGCAGCCACCAGCGCACGGCCAGGATCCAGGCGCCGGCGGCCGCCAGCGCCGCCAGGCCGGCCGGGATGGCGATTTGCCGCGCGGCCAGCAGCCAGACCAGCAACAGGACGTTTTCCTCGCGCACGGCGGTGCCGGCCAGCCCGGCGGCGGCGGCGAGCCAGGGCTGGCCGGAAACCAGGGCCAGCACGAAGGCGGCGCGGGCGCAGATGGAGCCCGGATCCACCAGCAGATAGGGCGCGTACCAGTAGGTGGGCACGCAGGCCACCAGCATCAGGCCCGCCAGGAAGGCTTTGCGGCGGTTGTAGCCCAGGCGCATCACGCTGAGCGCGGCCATGCAGCCGGCCGCGCTGACCAGTAGCCAGTTCAGCATGGCGAAGCTGTTGCGCAGTTCGCCTGGAATGATGGAGGCCACGGCCGGCACCAGCACCCGGTAGGGGAAGGGCGCCCGCAGCTCGCCGAAGGGCAATTCGCCGCGCAGATAGCGGGCGGTATTGAAATAGGCCAGCGAGTCCTCGACCGTGCCGCCCCAGCGCCACCACATGAGGGCGAGGGCGAGCGAGGAGAAGACGGCGATCATGCCCAGCAGTTGCGGACGCTCCAGCGAGCGCGCCGCGGCGTAGCGGTAGGGGGAGGGAAAAATTTGCATGGCGCGCATTCTATTCGATGCGGCAAGAAATGTCTTATTTGCTAACATCCGCTCACAACCGGGGGCGGCGGCGCTCACCGGGCGGGACGCTGGCCGGCAAGCTGGCTTACAATAGACGTTTTGCACGCAATAAAGAAGATCATGTCCAACGCGCAACCCGCCGTCGTCACCGCCTCGGCCTACCTCACCCTGCATTACCGCCTCGCCAAGCTCGACGGTACTGACATCGTCACCACCTTCAACGGCAACCCCGCCACGCTGATGCTGGGCCAGGGCCAGTTGGCCCCCGTGCTGGAGGAACTGCTGCTGGGCCTGCCGGAAGGCACGCACAAGACCTTCGAGCTGGACCCGGGCGTCGGCTTCGGCCCGCGCAACCCGGACCTGGTGCGTCCCGTGTCCCGCGCCACGCTGGACGAGAACTCGGTGCCGGGCGCCGACTACAAGGTGGGCGACCTGGTGGACTTCGCCGCGCCGGGCGGCGGCCGTTTCGCCGGCGTGCTGCGCGAACTGGGCGAGAGCGAGGCGATCTTCGACTTCAACCATCCGCTGGCGGGCCAGCCGCTGCGCTTCGAGGTGAACCTCATCTCCGTGCTGTAAGGAACCGGACCATGGACAAAGAAATCCTGCTGGCCCAGCCGCGCGGCTTTTGCGCCGGCGTGGACCGCGCCATTGAAATCGTCGAGCGCGCGCTGAAACAGTTCGGCGCGCCCATCTACGTGCGCCACGAGATCGTGCACAACGCCTATGTGGTGGAGGACCTGCGCAACAAGGGTGCGATCTTCATCGAGGACCTGGACGATGTGCCCGCCGGCAACACGCTGGTGTTTTCCGCCCACGGCGTGCCGAAATCGGTGCGCGCCGAGGCCGAGGCGCGCGGCCTGAGCATCTACGACGCGACCTGCCCGCTGGTGACCAAGGTGCACGTGGAAGTGGCCAAGATGCGCAAGCAGGGTTGCGAGATCGTCATGATCGGCCACGACGGCCACCCCGAGGTCGAAGGCACGATGGGCCAGACCGACGAGGGCATGTATCTGGTGGAGACGGTGGACGATGTGCAAACGCTGGCCGTCAAAAATCCGGACAATCTGGCCTATGTGACGCAGACAACGTTGTCGGTGGACGACACCATCGACATAATCGCCGCCCTCAAGCTGAAATTCCCGAACATTATTGAGCCGAAAAAAGGCGACATCTGCTACGCCACCACCAACCGCCAGGAGGCCGTGAAATTCATGGCGCCGCAGGTGGACGTGGTGATCGTCGTGGGCAGCCCGAACAGCTCGAATTCCAACCGCCTGCGCGAAGTGGCGGAGAAGAAGGGCACCCCGGCCTACATGGTCGACAACGCCTCGCAGATCGATCCCGCCTGGCTGGACGGCAAGCTGCGCGTGGGCGTCACGGCCGGCGCGTCCGCGCCCGAGGTGTTGGTGCAGGCCGTTATCGACCGCCTCAAGGAGCTGGGCGCGCGCAGCGTGCGCGCGCTGGACGGCGTGCAGGAAGCGGTCACTTTCCCGCTGCCGAAGGGCCTGGACGGGGTCAAGGCCGCCCCGGTCATCTGAATTTAATTTTGCGAACTTAATTATTTTTCGATATTAGTTTTTATTAAACCTCGCTATCATTGCGAACGCTTTCACGCCAGACCGATTGAAAGCAACGCAGCAGCGTCACGGCACCATGGAGAGCCCGCTCTCCGGGTGCCGTTTTTGTTAAGCGGGCAGCCGCACAACGCGATAAAAGAGGCATTCCCACGATGGAAACTTTCATCCAACAAATTATCAACGGCCTGGTGCTGGGCAGCATGTACGCTTTGGTGGCCTTGGGCTACACCATGGTGTACGGCGTCCTGAATCTCATCAACTTCGCCCACGGCGACGTGCTGATGGTGGGCGCGATGGCCGGCCTCACCATCCTGAACCTGCTGAACGTGTACGCGCCCGAGCTGCCGGGCTACGCCAAGCTGGCCATCGCCATCCTGGGCGCGATCCCGGTGTGCATGCTGGTCAACGTGGTGATCGAGCGGGTCGCCTACCGCCGCCTGCGCAACGCGCCGCGGCTGGCGCCGCTGATCACGGCGATCGGCGTGTCCATCCTGCTGCAAACCTTCGCCATGATGATCTGGGGCCGCAATCCGCTGCCGTTCCCGCAGTTGCTGTCGTCCGACCCCATCCTGATCAGCGGCGCCGTCATCACGCAGACCCAGGTGCTGCTGCTGGTGCTGGCGGCCGCGTCCATGTTCGGCCTGGTGATGCTGGTGGAAAAAACCAAGATGGGCCGCGCCATGCGCGCCGTCGCCGAGAACCCGCGGGTGGCCGGGCTGATGGGCGTGGACTCGAACCGGGTCATCGTCGCCACCTTCGCCATCGGCGCGGCGCTGGCCGCCGTGGCCGGCGTGATGTGGGGCGCCAACTACGCCTCCATCCAGTTCGCCATGGGCTTCGTGCCCGGCCTGAAGGCCTTCTCGGCCGCCGTGCTGGGCGGCATCGGCAACATCTACGGCGCCATGATAGGCGGCATCGTGCTGGGCATTATCGAAAGCCTGGGCGCCGGCTACATCGGCGACCTGACGGGCGGTTTCCTGGGCTCGAACTACCAGGACATCTTCGCCTTCGTGGTGCTGATCCTGGTGCTGACGGTGCGTCCGTCCGGCATCATGGGCGAGCGCGTGGCGGACCGGGCATAAGGGGGGGGACGGCTATGGCATTGTTGAATTTCGACGTCCAGAAGGACGCTAAAAAAGCCTACACCAGCATGGCGGTGGTGATGGTCCTGCTGATCGTCTTCCCCTTCGTGGCCGCGCCGTTCGGCAACTCCTGGGTGCGCATCGTCGACCTGGCGCTGCTGTACATCATGCTGGCGCTGGGCCTGAACATCGTGGTCGGCTTCGCCGGCCTGCTGGACCTGGGTTATATCGCCTTCTACGCGGTGGGCGCCTACATGACCGGCCTCTTGGCCTCGCCGCAGTTCGCGACCCTGCTCGAATCCATCGTCAACCTGCACCCCGGCATCGGCGAGGCGCTGGTGGCGGTCATGGGCGAGGAGATCCGCGCCAACGGCATCCACCTGTCGGTGTGGTTCATCGTGCCGATGGCGGCCGCGCTGGCCGGCCTGTTCGGCGCCATCCTGGGCGCGCCGACCTTGAAGCTGCGCGGCGACTACCTGGCCATCGTGACCCTGGGCTTCGGCGAGATCATCCGCATCTTCATGAACAACCTGAACGAGCCGGTCAACTTCACCAACGGCCCGCAGGGCATCAACCTGATCGACCCGATCCGCGTGTTCGGCACCTCGCTGGCCGGCGAGGCCGGCTCGCGCGCCACCGTCATGATAGGCGGCTACGGCATGCCCTCGGTGAACGCCTATTACTTCCTGTTCCTGTTCCTGACGGTGGCCATCGTGTTCGTCACCAGCCGCCTGCAGCATTCGCGCCTGGGCCGCGCCTGGGTGGCGATCCGCGAGGACGAGATCGCCGCCAAGGCGATGGGCATCAACACCCGCAACGTCAAGCTGCTGGCCTTCTCCATGGGCGCCTCGTTCGGCGGCGTGGCCGGCGCCATGTTCGCCTCGTTCCAGGGCTTCGTGTCGCCGGAATCGTTCTCGCTGACCGAGTCGATCGCGGTGCTGGCGATGGTGGTGCTGGGCGGCATCGGCCACATCCCCGGCGTGATCATGGGCGGCGCGCTGCTGGCGGGCCTGCCGGAGGTGCTGCGCCACGTGGTGGAACCGCTGCAGCAAAAGCTGTTCGGCCACGTGATCATCGAGGCGGAGGTGCTGCGCCAGCTGCTGTACGGCCTGGCCATGGTGCTGATCATGCTGAACCGTCCGGCCGGCCTGTGGCCCGCGCCCAAGCACGAGGACCGTCCGGACGCGGACAGTGACACCAAAGATCAATCGTCCGGCGTCCTGCCTGCCTGAGGAATAAGAAATGAGTGATGAAGTAATCCTGAACATCGCCGGCGTCAACAAGCGCTTCGGCGGCCTGCAGGCGCTGACCGACGTGGGCATCAAGATCATGAAGGGCCAGATCTACGGCCTGATCGGCCCCAACGGCGCCGGCAAGACCACCTTCTTCAACGTGATCACCGGCCTGTACCAGCCGGACACCGGCACCTTCGAGCTGGCCGGCAAGCCGTATTCGCCGTCCGCGCCGCACGAGGTGGCCAAGGCGGGCATCGCCCGCACCTTCCAGAACATCCGCCTGTTCGGCGAGATGACGGCGCTGGAAAACGTCATGGTGGGGCGCCACGTGCGCTCGCACCAGGGCGTGTTCGGCGCCGTGTTCCGCCACAAGGCGGCGCGCGAGGAGGAGGCGTCGATCAAGCGTCGCGCGCAGGAGCTGCTGGACTTCGTCGGCATCGGCGCCTTCGCCAACCGCACCTCGAAGTTCCTGTCGTATGGCGACCAGCGCCGCCTGGAAATCGCCCGCGCGCTGGCCACCGACCCGCAACTGCTGGCGCTGGACGAGCCGGCGGCCGGCATGAACGCCACCGAGAAGCTGGCGCTGAAGGAATTGCTGGTGAAGATCAAGGCCGAGGGCAAGACCGTGCTGCTGATCGAGCACGACGTCAAGATGATGATGAGCTTGTGCGACCGCATCACCGTGCTGGAATACGGCAAGCCGATCGCCGAGGGCCTGCCGGCCGAGATACAGAGCAACAAGGCGGTGATCGACGCCTACCTGGGAGGTTCGCACTAATGAGCGAGAATGTGTTAAAAGTGGCGGGCCTGAAGGTGGCGTACGGCGGCATCAAGGCCGTCAAGGGCATCGACCTGGAAGTGAACAAGGGCGAGCTGGTCACGCTGATCGGCGCCAACGGCGCGGGCAAGACCACCACGCTGAAAGCCATCACCGGCACCTTGCCCGACTGCAAGGTCGAAGGCACGGTGTCGTACATGGGGCAGTCGCTCAAGGGCAGCAAATCGTTCCACCTGGTGGAGAGGAAGCTGGCCATGGTGCCGGAAGGGCGGGGCGTGTTCACCCGCATGACCATCACCGAGAACCTGATGATGGGCGCCTACACGCGCGACGACAAGGCCGGCATCGAGGCCGACATTGAAAAATGGTTCGGCATCTTCCCGCGGCTGAAGGAGCGCTCGGCGCAGCTGGCCGGCACCTTGTCCGGCGGCGAGCAGCAGATGCTGGCCATGGCGCGCGCGCTGATGTGCCACCCGACCCTGCTGCTGCTGGACGAGCCGTCGATGGGGCTGTCGCCGATCATGGTCGACAAGATCTTCGAGGTGATCCGCAACGTCTCCAAGGAAGGCATCACGATCCTGCTGGTCGAACAGAACGCCAAGCTCGCCTTGCAAGCCGCCCACCGCGGCTACGTGATGGACTCCGGCTTGGTCACGATGACCGGCAACGCCAGGGACATGCTGGACGATCCCCGCGTCAAGGCCGCCTACCTCGGCGAATAAGTTCCCCCGCGGGAAAAAGCGCCCAGGGCTATTTAATTAAATAGCCCTGGGCGCTTTTTGCGTTTTGATACACTGGTGGTCCCATTTCGCGGAGCGCGCCGGCCATGAGCGTCAAATCCCTGCCTGAACTGATCGCGCTGGAACGCTTGATCGACGCGGGAGGGCAGTCGCTGCGGGCGAGCGTCGCGTGCACGGTGGCGGCGGATAGCCAGCAGTTTCCGGTGCATGTGATCACCATGGGGACGGCCGATCCGGCGGCGCCGGCGCTGGGCTTCTTCGGCGGCATCCACGGGCTGGAGCGCATCGGCACCCAGGTCATTCTTTCCTTTCTTCAAAGCCTGATCGCGCGGCTGCGCTGGGACCACGGCCTGCACCGCCAATTGGCGGAGACGCGGCTGGTCTTCATGCCGCTGATTAACCCGGGCGGCATGTGGCAGGCCACGCGCTGCAATCCGCACGGCGTGGACTTGATGCGCAATTCGCCGGTGCAGGCCAGCGAACGCGTGCCTTTTCTGCTGGGCGGACAGCGCGCCAGTCCGCGCTTGCCGTGGTACCGGGGCGCTTTCGGCGCGCCGATGGAGGCGGAGAGCAGGGCGGTCTGCCAGGTGGTGGAGCGCGAATTCCTGTCGCGCCGCTTCGGCGTCACGCTGGATTGCCATTCCGGCTTCGGCTTGCGCGACCGGATATGGTTTCCACACGCGCATACCCGCACGCCGATCGCGCACTTGCCCGAGATCGCCGCGCTGGAGGAACTGTTCACGCAGAGTTATCCCCATCACAACTACACCTTCGAACCGCAGAGCCTGCAATACCGCACCCATGGCGACCTGTGGGACCATCTCTACCTGCGGGCGACGCGCGACGTGGATCGGGTGTTCCTGCCGCTGACGCTGGAGATGGGGTCCTGGCTGTGGGTGAAGAAGAATCCGCGCCAGCTGTTTTCGCGGCTGGGCGTGTTCAATCCCACGGCGGCGCACCGTTTGCAGCGGGTGCTGCGCAGCCATTTGGTGTGGTTCGATTTCCTGATGCGGGCGGTGGGGGCGCACGAACGCTGGCGGCCCGATGCGCCCGCGCGGCAAACGCAGCGCCAGCGCGCGCTGGCCCGCTGGTACGGCCTGGGCGTCGCGTGAGCGACTGGGTGCTGCTGCGTGGCCTGGTGCGCGAACAGCGGCACTGGGAGGCGTTCCCGGACCAGTTCCGCGCGGCCTTGCCGGACGCGCGGGTGATCACGCTGGATTTGCCGGGGAACGGGACCAACTTCCGGCGGGACAGTCCCGCGTCGGTGGCGGGCATGGTGGAAGCGTGCCGGGACGAGTTGCGGACGCGGGGCGTGCTTGGCCCCGTCAACCTGCTGGCCTTGTCGCTGGGCGCGATGGTGGCGGTCGAATGGCGGGCGCGGTATCCGGGGGAACTGGAGTGCTGCGTGCTGATCAACACCAGCATGCGGCCGTTCAGCCGCTTTTACGAACGATTGCGGTGGCGGAACTATCCGGCCATCCTGCGGCAACTGATTGCTGGCGACGCGCGCAGCCAGGAGGCGCTGGTGCTGCGGCTGACCAGCGAGCGGCACGCCGGCGACGCGGCGCTGCTGGACCGGTGGACGGGCTACCAACGCGAGTTTCCGGTGGCGCGCCGCAACGCGCTCAGGCAGCTGTTCGCGGCGGCACGGTACAGCGCGCCGCCAGACGCGGGAGCGGGAGGAGCGGGGCCTGGAGGCGTGTCAGGAGCGGCAGGAGCGGGAACGGCCGGAACGGCCGGAACGGCGGGGCGCCTGTTGGTGCTCGCGGGCGCGCGCGACCGGCTGGTCGACCCGTGCTGCTCGCGGCGGCTGGCGCGGGCCTGGGGCGCCGCGTTCCGCGAGCACCCCGACGCCGGTCACGACCTGCCGCTGGACGACGGCCCGTGGGTCGCCGCGCAAGTCGCGCAATGGCTGACGCCGCTTCGGGGTCAGACCCCTTTCGCGGCTGACGCCGGTTGATGGGGATGCGGAACCGGCCGGCGGGGGACGAAAAAAAGCCCCGGACATAGCCGGGGCTGCTGAAGGACATCCGCTGGAGAGGACACCACGGATGCCGAGGAGACCTAAAAACAGCGGAGCCGGTCCGGGCGGACCGGCGCTTCCTGTATTACTTCTTCGGGGTAACCTTGGCGGCGGCGGCGGCGAACTGGTTCACCGCGGCGTTCAGGTTGGTTTCGATGGCTTCGCCAGCTTGCTTGGCGGTTTTGGTGAACTGCTCGTAACCGGCGCTGGCGTTGCCCAGGGTCGATTTCAGCAGGGCAACAGCGTTTTCGGTGCCGGCCGGTGCGTTTTTGCTCACTTCGTCAACCAGCGAAATCACTTTGCGGTTGGTTTCGGCGATCTGGGTTTCAGCGGCTTTGCTGAACTCGGCTTGGGTGCTGGACGCGATGGCTGCCAGGTGACGGCCGTAAGCGATGGCTTTTTCGGCGGTAGGCTGTGCCTGAGCTGCTGCCAGCGAGAAGAATTCTTGCGGATCCTTGGCGGCCAGCAGTTGCTTGGCGGCCACCGAGGACTCTTCCAGCGATGCTTTGGCGGCGGTCAGGTTCAGGTCGACCAGCTTTTCAACGCCTTCGAAGGCCTTGTTGGTCAGCGACGAGAAGATGGCGAATTGGCTCTCAAAGTTGGCTTTGGTCGCATTGGAAAATTGCTCAGGGATAGAAAACATGTAAATCTCCAGTGTTGAGTGATTAAGCGTTATTCAGATGCTGCTTGAAAGTTACCTGTGGTACATCTCGATGAAGCATTTTTTCAGGCCGGACAACAAATTGTGCAACGCAACAAACCCGATTCTACGGACTTCAATTATTAAGTCAAGTGATTTTTGTGCGTTGCACAAAGGTATCAAATATTGCAACGAATTTCCAGTGTCATACTAGTCATCTGCAAGTGTTGACGGGCATCAAACACCTTGGCGATGCTGCACCCGCAGCAAGCGGACTATGCTATGGCCGGTGCGGCCGGGCCGGCCGTGCTAGACTCGCTGCCCTATCGCCGCCGCGACCGGCGCGGCGGTGAATTGAAACTTTCGGTAATCCATGTCCAAATCCGCCTCCTTCCTGTCGCCGGTCCCGGTGTTCTTCGTCTTCCTGTGGAGCACTGGCTTCATCGTGGCCAAATTCGGCCTGCCCTACGCCCCGCCGCTGATGTTCCTGCTGCTGCGCTTCGCCGGCGTGTTGGCCATCCTGGCGCCGCTGGTGCTGCTGCTCAAGGCGCCCTGGCCGACCGGACGGATCGGCCACGTGGCCATCGCCGGGTTGCTGTTGCAGGCCGGCTACCTGAGCGGCGTGTGGTGCGCCATCAAACTGGGCATGCCGGCCGGGCCGACCGCGCTGATCGTCGGCATGCAGCCCATCCTGACGGCCATCTCGGCCCCGTTGATCGGCGAGACGGTGCGCCCGCGCCAGTGGCTGGGCCTGGTGTTCGGCCTGGGCGGCGTGGCGCTGGTGGTGTACGCCAAGGTCACGCTGATCGGCCTGTCGGTGGAGGCCATCCTGCTGTGCGTGTTCGCGCTGCTGTCGATCACCGCCGGCACCCTGTACCAGAAGCGCTATTGCCCGCAGTTCGACTTGCGCACCGGCACCGTCATCCAGTTCGCCGCGTCCTTCGTCGCGGTGCTGCCGTTCGCCGTGTACTTCGAACAATGGTCTGACATACAATGGACCGGCGCCTTCCTGGGCGCGCTGGCCTGGTCGGTGCTGGCCCTGTCGATCGGCGCGATCTTCCTGCTGTTCGCGCTGATACGCCGCAGCGACGCCACCCAGGTCACCAGCCTGCTGTACCTGACGCCGCCCACCACCGCCGTGATGGCGTGGCTGATGTTCGGCGAGGCCTTCAACGCGCTCGGACTGGCCGGCATGGCGCTGGCGGTCGCGGGCGTGATTTTCGTTGTGAAGAAAGCAAAGTGACCGCCATGATATCGAGCCCGGAACAGCAAGCCGTCGACAACGCCATCGTTTCCCGCCGTTCCATCCGCGCCTTCCTGCCCACGCCGGTGGCGCGCGAGGACATCGAGCGGCTGCTGGAGGTGGCCGCGCGCGCGCCGTCCGGCACCAACACCCAGCCGTGGAAGGTGTATGTGCTGACCGGCGACAAGAAACAAGACCTGTCCGCGCGCATCCTGGCCGCCCACGCGGACCCGGCGCTCGCCGCGACGCACACCGAGGAATACGCGTACTATCCAAGGGAATGGAAGTCGCCCTATATCGACCGGCGCCGCAAGGTGGGCTGGGACCTGTACGCGCTGCTGGGCCTGACGCGCGAGAACAAGCGGGGCATGTCGGCCCAGCACGGCCGCAACTACGAGTTCTTCGGCGCGCCGGTGGGCCTGATGTTCACCATCGACCGCGTGATGGAGCAGGGCTCGTGGCTGGACTATGGCATGTTCCTGCAGAACATCATGGTCGCGGCGCGGGGCAGGGGGCTGGACACTTGCCCGCAGGCCGCGTTCACGCAGTACCACAGGATTATCCGCGAAGTGCTGGAATTGCCGGATAATGAAATGGTCGTGTGCGGCATGTCGCTGGGCTACGCCGACCCCGGCAGGGTCGAGAACACGTTGCTAACCGAGCGCGCTCCAGCGTCGAGTTTTGTTAAATTTGTAGACTGATAATTGTTAAAAAAAGCTGTGGTATCGCTGGTGTTTTTACTGCTGTCCGATGCGGAATACTCTTGCACCTGTGCGGCGTTTTGCTACACTGCAACAGGAATGAACTGACTGCACTGTGGGGAACGGAATGAACAAAATTGCCTTGGGCGCACTGCTGACTTTCTTGTGCGCAGCCTTACCGATCACCGCCGTGCACGCCGGTGAAGCCGCCCGCAAGGGTGCGAAGAAAAAGCAGGGGACCTATGTCAAGGCGCAGCCGCGCCAGGTCCTGCGCCTGGTGGCGCCGGCCGAGCGCGAACGCGCCGTGCGCCGCGTGACCGTCATCAACGGCAAGCGCAAGGTGGTCTACCAGCGCACCTACAACGTCGGGCCGGCGCTGATCCGTCCCACCATGGGCGACATGGCCGGCCTGAACCTGACGCCGGACCCGCTGGCGCTGCAGTCCAACGTCGCCTTCGTGCTGGACCAGGGCAATTCGGAAATCCTGTTCGAGAAGAACGCCGGCGTGGCGCTGCCGATCGCGTCCATCACCAAGATGATGACCGGCCTGGTCGTGGTCGAGGCCAACCAGGACATGGACGAGGTGCTGACCGTCACCGACGAGGACGTGGACAAGGCCAAGTTCAGCAGCTCGCGCCTGAAGGTGGGCTCGCAGCTGACGCGCGCCAACATGCTGCACATCGCCCTGATGAGCTCGGAAAACCGCGCCGCGTCCGCGCTGGGCCGCAACTATCCGGGCGGCCTGCCGGCCTTCGTCGACGCGATGAACGCCAAGGCGCGCGAACTGGGCATGACGGACACCCGCTACGTCGATTCCAGCGGCTTGTCGAAACAAAACGTGGCCAGCGCGCGCGACCTGGCCAAGCTGGCCGTGGCGGCCTACCAGCATCCCGTGCTGCGCGAGTATTCGACCGACGCGAAGGCGGTGGTGGAGGCCAACGGCCGTCCCATGCATTTCGGCACGACCAACCGCCTGATCGCCACGCCGGGCTGGGAAATCGGCCTGCAGAAAACCGGCTTCATCAACGAGGCCGGCCGCTGCCTGCTGATGCAGGCGGTGGTGCAGGGCCGCGCCGTGATCATGGTGCTGCTGGACGCCAAGGGTTCGGCCGCGCGCGCCGCCGACGCCGGCCGCATGCGCAAATGGGTGGAGGCGCTGAAACCGGCCGGCCTGTCGGCCAGCCCGCTGTCGGCCGGCGCCGTGACCGCCCCGACCTACTCCACCGGGATGTAACCCAGCGTGGCCGAGATCTGGTTGGCGGTCGCCACCAGGTCTTCCAGCCACTCGTCCTGCAGGCGGTCGGCCGGCGCCGAGATCGACAGGCCGGCGATCAGCTTGCCGGAATCGTCGTGGATGCCCGCCGCCATGCAGCGCACCCCCAGCTCCAGCTCCTCGTTGTCGCGCGCGTAGCCGCGCGCCTTTACCAGGCTCAGTTCGCGTTCCAGCTTGGCCAGATCCGTGATCGAATTCTTGTTGTGCCCGGCCAGCCCGGTGCGCGTGGCGTAGGCGCGGATGGCCTTCGGCTCGTCCACGGACAGGAACAGCTTGCCGGTCGAGGTCAGGTGCAGCGGCCCGCGGCCGCCGATGGCGCGCACCACCTGCATGCCCGAGCGCTCCGAGAAGGCGCGGTCGATGTAGACGATCTCGTCGCCCTGGCGCACGGACAGGTTGATGGTCTGCTGCGTCTTCTTGTGCAGCGCGCGCATGAAGTCCAGCGCGGCCTCGCGCACGGACAGGCGGCTCTTCACCACATTGCCCAGTTCCAGCAGGCGCATGCCCAGGCGGTAGGTGCCCGGCTCGATACGGTCGACGAAGCGCGTCAGCACCATGTCATTGAGGATGCGGTGGGCGGTGGAGGGATGCAGGCCGGACACCTTGGACAGCTCCTTGAGGCTGACGGGGTCCGGATATTTGGCCAGGGCGTCGAGCAGGGCGACCATGCGTTCGATGACCTGGATGGTCGTTTTTTGCTCCGGGACGTTTTCCATTTTCATGATGTGGTTGGTGCGGTGCAGTATTCAATACCCAATTTATACCATGATGTGAAAAAAATGGGAATTCCGGCATGCATCCGCGCTATGCCGAGGGCATAATGACGCACCGTATCAATTTCCCAACCGTGGCTATGGAACAACCTGTTAGCGAATTCAAGAGCAAGAGTGGACTGAAGCGCATTTTCGCGGCGCTGGGCTACTCGGTGGAGGGCTTGCGCACCGCCCTGCGGACCGAGCACGCGTTCCGCCAGGAGCTGATGCTGTTCGCCGCCGGCGCCGTGGTGGCGCTGCTGCTGCCGGTGTCCGGCTTCCAGAAGCTGGTGCTGATCGCCGTGCTGTGGCTGATGCTGATCGTCGAGCTGATCAATTCCGCCATCGAGGCGGTGGTGGACCGGGTGTCGCTGGAGCGCCATCCTCTGGCCAAGAACGCCAAGGACTTCGGCAGCGCGGCCGTGCTGCTGACCGCCATCCTGGCGGCCGCGACGTGGAGTGTGCTGCTGTTCCAGCGTTTCTGGTAGCAATTCCGGGCTATATGCGCCCAGTGCATATGAAAGCGCTAATTGCTTCGTTCTCAAATATATGCGATGACCGTAACCTACAGCTTCTGACGTACTAACCATAACGGGGTAAATCTGATGCTGTCCAAAAAAATCATCGCTGCTGCCATCTTTGCCGCAACCGCAATCGCACCTGCTTTCGCTGCTGAATTTTCCTTGCTGAACGTGTCCTACGACCCCACCCGGGAACTGTACCAGGACGTGAACACCGCCTTCGCCAAGTACTACCAGGCCAAAACCGGCGACACCGTCAAAATCAAACAATCGCACGGCGGCTCCGGCAAACAGGGCCGCGCCGTCATCGACGGCCTGGAGGCCGACGTGGTGACGCTGGCGCTGGCCTACGACATCGACGCCATCGCCGAGCGCAACCTGCTGGCCAAGGACTGGCAGAAACGCCTGAGCTCGAACAGCACCCCTTACAGCTCGACCATCGTGTTCCTGGTGCGCAAAGGCAACCCGAAAGGCATCAAGGACTGGAACGACCTGGTCAAGCCGGGCGTCTCGGTCATCACGCCGAATCCGAAAACCTCGGGCGGCGCCCGCTGGAACCACCTGGCCGCCTACGGCTACGCGCTGCGCCAGCCGGGCGGCAGCGACGCCAGCGGCAAGGACTTCCTGAAAAAACTGTACAAGAACGTGCCCGTGCTGGATTCCGGCGCGCGCGGTTCGACCACCACCTTCGTCGAGCGCGGCATCGGCGACGTGCTGATCGCCTGGGAAAACGAGGCCTTCCTGGCCATCAAGGAACTGGGCCCGGACAAGGTTGAAATCGTGGCGCCGTCCGTCAGCATCCTGGCCGAGCCGCCGGTGGCCGTGGTCGACAAGGTGGCCGACAAGCGCGGCACCCGCAAGGTGGCCGAGGCCTACCTGCAGTACCTGTACACCGACGAGGCGCAGGAACTGATCGCCAAGAACTACTACCGTCCGTCGGTGGAGAAGGAAGCGAAGAAGTACGCCAAGCAGTTCCCGAACATCAAGCTGTTCACGCTGGCGCAAGTGGCCGGCGACTGGACCAAGGCGCAGAAGACCCACTTCGCCGATGGCGGCGTGTTCGACCAGATCTACACCCCGGGCAAATAAGGAGCGCGTGATGGCCGCCACCGCGTTGTCCCGGTTCCGTGTCCTGGTCGCCCCCGGCCTGCACGGCAGCGGGCCGGCGCACTGGCAAAGCCGCTGGGAGCGCCTGTACCCCGAGTTCGAGCGCATCGAGCAGGACCGCTGGGACCAGCCCGTCCTGCCCGTGTGGTCGGCCCGGGTGGACCGGGAGCGGGGCCGGGACCGCCGTCCCACCCTGGTGGTGGCGCACAGCTTCGGCGCCCTGGCCACCGTGCACAGCCTGGCGCGCGACGGCGCGGACGTGGCCGGCGCGCTGCTGGTGGCGCCGGCCGACCCGGACAAATTCGGCGTCGCCGCGCTGTTGCCGCGGGAGCCGCTGCCTTGCCCCGCCGTGATGATCGCCAGCGCCAACGATCCCTGGATGACGGCGGAGAAGGCCGCGCTGTGGGCCGGGCGCTGGGGCTGCGAGTTCATCAATGCCGGCGCGCTGGGCCACATCAACGCGGAATCCGGACTGGGCGACTGGCCATCTGGCCAGCGGCAGTTGCAAATCCTGGCTGAACGGGCGCACAATGAGCACCCTGCCAATGTTTTTTGACCAACTTCAGCAATAGGAGACTTTCATGACCCTGCGCCTGGGCGACACCGCCCCAGATTTCGAGCAACAATCCTCGATCGGTCCGATCAAGTTCCACGAGTGGGCCGGCGATTCGTGGGTGGTCCTGTTCTCCCATCCGGCCGACTTCACGCCGGTCTGCACCACCGAGCTGGGCTTGACCGCCAAGCTGAAACCCGAATTCGACAAGCGCAATGTGAAAGCCATCGCGCTGTCCGTCGATCCGGTCGAGTCGCACGCCGCCTGGATCAAGGACATCGAGGAGACCCAGAAAACCGTGGTCGGCTTCCCCATCATCGCCGACGCGGACAAAAAGGTCGCCAACCTGTACGACATGATCCACCCCGAGCAATCGGCCACCGCCACCGTGCGCACGCTGTTCGTCATCGATCCGAAGAAGAAGATCCGCCTGTCCATCACCTACCCGATGAGCACCGGCCGCAACTTCGACGAGGTGCTGCGCGTGATCGACGCGCTGCAACTGACCGATGGCTACACCGTGGCCACGCCGGGCAACTGGAAGGATGGCGACGACGTCATCATCCCGCTGACCGTGCAGGACCCGGAAGTGCTGAAGCAGAAGTATCCGAAAGGCTTCAAGGCCGAGCGCCCCTACCTGCGCGTGACGCCACAGCCCAACAAATAAGCCGCATGCCCGGCGGGCCGTCCGGCCCGCCTTCTCCTCCTTATACTCATTCCGCGCATAAGCAAATAAGCACTTCGTTGTTTGGATTTGCGGCAACTCTCTATACCCTAGCGGTCTCATAGGGAGAATATGCATGCAATTGTCATTTGTGATTTCGGGATTCGCGGTGGGCGTATTGGTCGGCATGACCGGCGTGGGCGGCGGTTCCCTCATGACTCCCCTGCTGACGCTGCTGTTCGGCGTGTCCCCCTCCGTCGCGGTCGGCACCGACCTGGCGTTCGCCTCCATCACCAAGGGCTTCGGCACCTTCACGCACCGCCTGCGCGGCACCGTGCGCTGGGACATCGTGCGCCTGCTGTGCATGGGCGCCTTGCCCGCCGCCGTGGTGGCCGCCATCGCGCTCAAGCAGTTCGGCGCGCTGGACAAGGAAATCGGCGTCATCATCCGTTATTCAATCGCCGGCTCGGTCATGCTGACCGTGGTGGCGCTGCTGTTCAAGCGCAAGATGCTGGCCTGGATCACCGCGCACCCCGAGCGCCAGTTGCAGGGCCGCGCGCTGGACCTCACCACCATCGCCTGCGGCGCCGTGCTGGGCATCCTGGTCACCGTGTCCTCGATCGGCGCCGGCGCCATCGGCGCCACGCTGCTGGTGATGCTGTATCCACGCCTGAGCTCGGCCGAGGTGGCCGGCACCGACATCGCCTACGCCGTGCCGCTGACGGCGATCGCCGCCGTCGGCCACTGGTGGCTGGGCTCGATCAACTGGACTTTGCTGATGACCTTGCTGGTGGGTTCCGTGCCCGGCATCACCATCGGCTCCTGGTTCGCCCGCGCCGTGCCGGAGCGCATCCTGCGCGCCATGCTGGCCGCCACCCTGATGGGCGTCGCCGCCAAGCTGATCTCGGCTTCCTAGTTTCATCGGTTCTTAATAGCCAGCAAGTCTATGCAAATGAATAATCATTCGTTTGCCGCATGAAGATGTAATGCCATGATGCGCCTCATAGAAGAATTTGTAATATGAGGGGTATTCAATGTCAGCAACGATTGCACAGTCCATACCGCTCGCGGCGCCAGCGCCGCGGCCGGCGCCCTATCGGGTGATGCCGGGTTTTAACCTGTCTTTGGGCTTCACTATTTTCTATCTCAGCCTGATCGTCCTGATTCCGCTGTCGGCCGTGTTCTTCAAGACGTTCACGATGACCTGGGAGGCGTTCTGGGCCGCGGTCACCTCCGAGCGCGTGATGGCTTCCTACCGGCTGACCTTCGGCGCCTCGCTGATCGGCGCCACCGTGAACGCCGTGTTCGGCTTCATCGTGGCCTGGGTGCTGGTGCGCTACCAGTTCCCCGGCAAGCGCGTCATCGACGCCCTGGTCGACCTGCCGTTCGCGCTGCCGACCGCCGTGGCCGGCATCACGCTGACGGCGCTGTACTCGGCCAACGGCTGGTTCGGCTCCATCCTGGAAGCCAAGCTGGGCCTGAAGGTGGCGTTCACGCCGCTGGGCGTGGTGGTGGCGCTGACCTTCATCGGCCTGCCCTTCGTGGTGCGCACCGTGCAACCGGTGCTGGAGGACGCGGAACGCGAACTGGAGGAGGCCGCCGCCAGCCTGGGCGCCAGCGCCTGGCAGACGTTCTCGCGCGTGGTGTTCCCCACCGTGCTGCCGTCGCTGATGACGGGCTTCGCGCTGGCCTTCGCCCGCGCCACCGGCGAATACGGCTCGGTGATCTTCATCGCCGGCAACATGCCGATGGTGTCGGAAATCACGCCGCTGTTCATCATCACCAAGCTGGAGCAGTACGACTACGCGGGCGCCACCGCCATCGCCGTGGTCATGCTGCTGATCTCGTTCGTGATGCTGTTGACCATCAACCTGCTGCAAGCCTGGGCGCGCGGAAAATCGGGAAAGAAATAATATGAGTGCACCTGCTGGCAACCTGCCGCGCCGCGGCGAACTGGCGTCCGCGCCCAACATCCTGGAACCGCTGTGGGTGCGCGGCCTGCTGATCGGCGTCGCGCTGACCTTCCTGACCCTGTTCCTGTTCGTGCCGCTGGTGGCCGTGTTCGCCGAGGCCTTCAAGAAGGGCTGGGAAACCTACGCCGCCGCCATCGTCGAGGACGACGCGATCTCCGCCATCAAGCTGACCCTGATCACGGCCGCCATCGCCGTGCCGCTGAACCTGGTGTTCGGCGTGGCGGCCTCGTGGTGCATCGCCAAGTTCGAGTTCCGCGGCAAGAGCTTCCTGCTGACCCTGATCGACCTGCCGTTCTCGGTCTCGCCGGTGATCTCGGGCCTGATCTATGTGCTGCTGTTCGGCGCCCAGGGCTGGTTCGGCCCCTGGCTGCAGGAGCACGACATCAAGATCCTGTTCGCGGTGCCGGGCATCGTGCTGGCCACCATCTTCGTCACCTTCCCGTTCGTGGCGCGCGAACTGATCCCGCTGATGCAGGCGCAGGGCAGCGAGGAGGAGGAGGCCGCCATCGTGCTGGGCGCGAGCGGCTGGCAGACCTTCTTCCGCGTGACCTTGCCCAACATCAAATGGGGCCTGCTGTACGGCGTGATCCTGTGCAACGCCCGCGCCATGGGCGAGTTCGGCGCGGTGTCGGTGGTGTCCGGCCACATCCGCGGCGAGACCAACACCGTGCCGCTGCAAGTCGAGATCCTCTACAACGAATACAACTTCGCGGCCGCCTTCGCCGTGGCCTCGCTGCTGGCGCTGCTGGCCCTGGTCACCCTGGCCCTGAAATCCTTCATCGCCTGGCGTCTGCACGAAGACTACGCCGGCGACAAAAATGAACATTAAGCGGAGCACCTAGCCATGACCATCGCAGTCAAAAACATCAACAAGCGCTTCGGCGAATTCACCGCCCTGAACAACGTGTCGCTGGACTTCCCCACCGGCGAACTGACCGCGCTGCTGGGCCCCTCGGGCTGCGGCAAGACCACGCTGCTGCGCTGCATCGCCGGCCTGGAGCATCCGGATTCGGGCCAGGTCCTGCTGGACGGCAAGGACGCCTCCGACCGCCACGTGCGCGAGCGCCAGGTGGGCTTCGTGTTCCAGCACTACGCGCTGTTCAAGCACATGACCGTGTTCGAAAACGTGGCCTTCGGACTGCGCGTGAAGGCGCGCGCCGAGCGCCCGTCCGAGGAGCAGATCAAGCGCAAGGTGATGGACCTGCTGGGCCTGGTGCAGCTGGACTGGCTGGCCGACCGCTATCCGCCGCAGCTGTCCGGCGGCCAGCGCCAGCGCATCGCCCTGGCGCGCGCGCTGGCGGTGGAGCCGCGCGTGCTGCTGCTGGACGAGCCCTTCGGCGCGCTGGACGCCAAGGTGCGCAAGGAACTGCGCCGCTGGCTGCGCCGCCTGCACGACGAGCTGCACGTGACCAGCATCTTCGTCACCCACGACCAGGAGGAGGCGCTGGAGGTGGCCGACCAGGTGGTGCTGATGAACAAGGGCAAGGTCGAGCAACTGGGCGCGCCGGACCACGTGTACAACCATCCGGCATCGCCGTTCGTGTACGGCTTCCTGGGCAACGTCAACATGTTCCACGGCCGCGTGCACGAGGGCGTGATCACCACCGGCGACATCGCGCTGGACCTGGCTTCGCACGGCGAGGTGCAGGACAGCAAGGGCATCGCCTATGTGCGCCCGCACGAGCTCGACGTGGAGCGCTACACCCAGGGCGCCGAGGGCATCGTCGTCAAGCTGCGCCGCGCGCACGCCATCGGCCCGCTGGCCCAGCTGGACCTGGAGCGCTCCGACAACGCCGAGATCATCGAGGCGGTGATTCCGAACGAGCGCTACGCCAACCTGGGCCTGAAGGAGGGCGAGACCCTGGTCGTGCGTCCGCGCCGGCTGCACGTGTTTGTCGACGAGGGAACCGCGATATGAACTTCCAGCAACTGCGCTCCATCCGCGAGGCGGCGCGCCGCAACTACAACCTGACCGAGGTGGCCAACGCGCTGTTCACGTCGCAGCCCGGCGTGAGCCGCCAGATCCGCGAGCTCGAGGACGAGCTGGGCGTGATCATCTTCGAGCGCAACGGCAAGCGCCTGACCGGGCTGACCGAGCCGGGCAAGGGCATCCTGAAGATCATCGACCGCCTGCTGGTGGAGGCCGAGAACCTGCAGCAGGCCAGCATGGAATACACGGGCCAGAGCACCGGCACGCTGACCGTGGCCGCCACCCACACCCAGGCCCGCTACGCGCTGCCGAAGGTGGTGCAGAGCTTCCGCGCGTCCTTTCCCGAGGTGCGCATCGCCCTGCAGCAAAGCTCGCCCGAGCACATCGCCGAGTGGGTCCTGTCCGGCAAGGCCGACATCGGCATCGCCACCGAGGGCCTGTCGCAATTCCCGGACCTGGTGTCCTTCCCGTGCTACCGCTGGAGCCACTTGATCGTGGTGCCGGACGGCCACCCGCTGCTGCAGCGCTCGCCCATCGGGCTGGAGGACCTGGCCGAGTTCCCGCTGATCACCTACGACGTCGGCTTCACCGGCCGCGGCCACCTGGACGACGCCTTCGCGCGCGCCGGCGTGCGCCCGGACATCGTGCTGACGGCGATGGATTCGGACGTCATCAAGCAATATGTGTCGCTGGGGCTGGGGGTCGGCATCGTGGCCTCCATGGCCTTCGACCACGGCCGCGACAAGGGCTTGCGCGCGGTGGAGGCCTCGCACCTGTTCGCCGCCAACACCACGCGGCTGGCGGTGCGCAAGGGCGCCTACCTGCGCAGCTACGCGCAGGAGTTCATCTTGCAATTCGCCCCCGAACTGAGCCGGCTCGACATCGAGCGCGCGCTGATGGGGCCGGAGGCCGCGTAGGCACACAATCCTGACCGCAAGCTGACCGTTGCGGCGCTTGAACAGGACAAACCTATTTTCCGCTAGTCATTATATTTCGCCCTATACTGATCCATGGCCTGGCATTTGGCTCTGAAACAACTGTTTTTTATGGAGGGCGTCAACATGGGTATCGGCAACTGGAAGATAGGAGTCCGGCTGGCGGCCGGGCTGGGCGTGTCGCTCTTGTTCATGATCGGCATGTCGGTCAGCGGCATCGGCAACCTGGGCAGGGTCAACGACGCGACCACCGACCTGGCCACCGACAAGGTGCCCAAGGTGATCGAGGCTTACGAGGCGGTGGGCGGCGTCAACGACATCGCGCGCGCCATGCGCAACGCGATGCTGTCCACCGACCCCGAGACGGTCAAGAAGGAGCTCAAGCGGGTAGACGACAAGAAGGTGGAAATCGCCGGCCATCTCGACAAGCTGGACAAGCTCATTTCCGACGACGACGATCCCGAAAGCAAGGCCAAGCTCAAGGCCGTGCTGGCGGCGCGCGACCGCTACCTGGTGGTGCAGACGGCCTTCCTGGCCAAGTCCGGCGACGCGGAAAAGCGCGACGAGAACGTGGCCTATCTGCTGACCACGGTGCGCAAGGAGCAGACCGCCTACCTGAACGCGCTGACCGACCTGGTGAAATACCAGAGCGCTGCCGTCAACAAGGCGGCGGCCGAGGCCAACGCGGCCTATGTCGGCGTGCGCACGATGATGATCGTGCTGACCGTGGTGGCGACGGCGTTGGCTGCGCTGGTGCTGTACTGGGTCACGCGTAGCATCACCGGGCCGCTGAACCGCGCGGTCAGCCTGGCCGAGGCGGTGGCGGACGGCGACCTGACCATGAAAATCGAGTGCGACACCCGGGACGAGACCGGCCAATTGCTGCGGGCGCTGGGCAATATGAACGACAGCCTGGCGCGCACGGTCGGCAAGGTGCGATCCGGCACGCACACCATCACCAACGCCTCAAACGAGATCGCCACCGGCAATATGGACTTGTCCAGCCGCACCGAGCAGCAGGCCTCCAGCCTGGAGGAGACCGCCTCCTCGATGGAGGAGCTGACCTCCACCGTGACGCAGAACGCCGACAACGCGCGCCAGGCCACGGCGCTGGTGGTGGCCGCGTCCGACTTCGCCAGCAAGGGCGGCAAGGTGGTGGGCGAGGTGGTGACCACCATGGGTGCCATCAAGGAAAGCTCGAACAAGATCGTCGACATCATCGGCGTCATCGACGGCATCGCCTTCCAGACCAACATCCTGGCCTTGAACGCGGCGGTGGAGGCGGCGCGCGCGGGCGAGCAGGGCAGGGGCTTCGCGGTGGTGGCGTCCGAGGTGCGCAACCTGGCGCAGCGCTCGGCCGCCGCGGCCAGGGAGATCAAGGCGCTGATCGGGCAATCGGTGGAGACGGTCGACGCCGGCGCGCGGCTGGTGGACGAGGCCGGCGCCACCATGGACGGCATCGTCAAGGCGGTGCGGCAGGTGGCCGACATCATGACCGAGATCAGCGCGGCCAGCCAGGAGCAGAGTTCCGGCATCGCGCAGGTGAACCAGGCCATCGTGCAGATCGACGACGCCACGCAGCAGAACGCGGCGCTGGTGGAGGAGGCGGCGGCGGCCGCGCAATCGATGCGCGACCAAGCCGAGATGCTGGCCGAGGCGGTCAGCGTGTTCCGGATCGCGGGGCAGCAATACCACGTGGAGCAGAGCGGGGCGCGCGCCGTGGTGAAAGCGGCGCCGCAAAAGCGCATCGCCGCGACGGCCTCCGGCGACGGCTGGGAAGAGTTCTAGCCCGCCCGATCGCGTTCCATGCCTAATACCCTATTTTGAAACTGGACGAAATCGAACTAGGCAGACTGGCCGGCAGGGCGATGACCAAAGCGTCGTCCCGCTGCGTCCATTTCAAGGCCGCTTTGCTACCCAGCAGGCTTACGGACTTGACGGGACGGCTCTCGTGCGCCGAATTCTTGCCCAGGGACGCGATGCGGACTTCGCCCGCCGGTTCGCCCAGGGTGATGGCGTACAGGTGGCCGTCCTTGGTGGTGAAGCGGATGTCGGCCGGCGTGTAAGCCGCGGTTTCCTTGAAGTGCCCCGCTTCCGCCTTGGTCGGTCCTTCGCCGAAGATTTTCCATGGCCGGGTGCCGTAAATCGCGTCGCCGTTGACCTTCATCCAGTCGGCCATCTGCGCGACGAATTGCAGGCATTCGGGCGGCAGGCTGCCGTCCGGGTACTGCACCACGTTCAGGAGCAGGTTGCCGTTCTTGCTGACGATGTCCGCCAGCATGTAGACGACCTCCGCGGTTTTCTTGTACTTGTAGCCTTCGCTGTAAAACCAGTCGCCGATCGATGTATCGGTTTGCCACGGCAATGCTTGTATCCCCTCCATCACGCCGCGCTCCACGTCCTGCACCCCCGCCTTCGCCAGGAATTCGCCGGAACCAATAGCCTTGTGGTTGTACACCGCCTCGAGCTTGCCCTTGTGGGCGGCCATATTCCGGTTGTAGAAATCGGCCACCAGGGTGCGACCGACCACGCCAAAGGGAATCCCGCCATCGGAGTACAACAGGTCCGGCTGATACCGGGTGAGCAGATCGGTCATGCGGTTGAACCATTGCTGGTGCCAGGCCGGATCCTTGGCGTACCAGGTTTCGGCATTGTGGTACAGCTGGGTGTGCGCGGGGTGGTACAGGTCCGCGTAGGCCGGATCGGCGCCGTCGTAGGGCACGCCTTTTTGCGGCCCGGTCTGGTCGGCGTTGTGGCTGGTCGTGAACCAGCCATAGCTGGCGCCCAGATGCTCCGACACGCCGAAGCGCAGGCCGGCACGCTGCGCCGCGTCGCGCCAGGCGCCGACGATGTCGCGTTTCGGCCCCGTCTTCACCGCGTTCCAGCGATGGTGCCGGGAATCCCACAGGTCGAAATTATCGTGGTGCACGCCCATCGACACGAAATACTTCGCGCCGGCCGCCTTGTACAAGGCCATCAGCGCTTCCGGGTCGAATTTTTCGGCCTTCCAGAGCGGGATGATGTCCTTGTAGCCGACCTTGCCGGGGTGGCCGTAATGTTCAAGGTGGTGCTTGTACTGCGGCGAGTCCTGGACATACATGTTGCGCGCGTACCAGTCGCCGGCGCGCGGCACCGACTGCGGGCCCCAGTGCGACCAGATGCCGAACTTGGCGTCGCGGAACCAGTCGGGCGCCGTGTAGGTGTTGAGGGATTCCGCGTCGGGCTTGAAGGGCGCGGGGGCCGCGTGAGCGACATTGCTTGTTGCCATCAAGGCACAGAGGGCGAGCGAGGGTAGTTTCATGTGTCCCGGTATTGATTTTTATATATAAAAAACTCACGGGACCGATTTTAGACCATTCTTCGCCGAGCGCGAACTGTTTTTTGCGCCGCCCGCCTGCCGGCGCCTATTGCCCCGGGTTCGGGGCGGCGGCGTGGATGGCGTCGATGCGCGCCACCACGTCCGGCGGCAGCACCGTGCCGAAGGCGTCGATGTTCTGCTCCAGCTGCGCCAGCGTGGTCGCGCCGATGATGGTGGAGGCCACGAACCAGCGCGAGTAGCACCAGGCCAGCGCCATTTGCGCCGGCGTCATGCCGTGCGCGCGCGCCAGCGCCGCGTACTGCCCCACCGCCGCCACCACGCCCGGGCGCAGATAGCGCGGGCTCCAGGTCGGCGGGAAGATGGTCAAGCGGCCGCGCGCCTTCGGATCGTCGAGGTACTTCGCGCTGAGCTGGCCGAAGGCCAGCGGGCTGTAGGCCAGCAGGCCCACGTTTTCGCGGTGGCAGGTCTCGTCCAGCAGGCTGGTCTCGAAGTGGCGCGCGGCGAGGTTGTACAGGTTCTGTATCGTGGCGATGCGCGGCAGGCCCTTCATCTCGGCCCGCTTGACGAACTCGCACACGCCCCAGCTGGTTTCGTTCGACACGCCGATGTGGCGGATCTTGCCCTCGTCCACCAGCCTGCCCAGCGCCGCCAGGGTGTCCTCGATGGCCACCGACGCGCGGTCCTTGGACGGATCGAACACGTTGGCGCCGAAGATGGGCGCGTTGCGGCTGGGCCAGTGCAATTGGTATAAATCGATATGGTCCGTTTGCAGCCGCCGCAGGCTGGCCTCGACGGCGGCGCGGATGTTGGCCTCGTCCAGGTTGTTGGCGCCGCCGCGCACCCAGTGCATATACGGGTTCGGGCCGGCCACCTTGGTGGCCAGCACCACGTCGCCGCGCTTGCCGGTCTTCCTCAGCCAGCTGCCGATGTGGCGCTCGGTGGCGCCCTGCGTTTCGGCGCGCGGCATCACCGGATACATCTCGGCGGTGTCGATGAAGTTCACGCCGCGGGAGAGCGCGTAGTCGAGCTGGCTGTGCGCCTCGGCCTCGCTGTTCTGCTCGCCGAAGGTCATGGTGCCCAGGCACACCTTGCTGACCTTGAGGCCGCTGCCGCCCAATATCGTGTATTCCATTGCTCGCTCCAAGTCGTGTGATGGCGTCGAAGTGGCGAGCTGAGCCCCATTTGGGGCCAGGCCCCAAATGGGGCTCAGCTCGGCTGGCGGCACGGGTCAGCGGCGGATGGCGTCGGCGCAGTCGCGCACCAGGGCCGAACCGGCGTAGATCAGGCCGCTATACAGCTGCACCAGTTGCGCGCCGGCGTCCATCTTCACCTTGGCGTCCGCGCCGCGCATGATGCCGCCCACGCCGATGATGGGCAGGGCCTCGCCCAGCTCGGCCTTGAGCAGGCGGATCACCTGGTTGGACAGTTCGAACACCGGCGCGCCGGACAGGCCGCCGGCCTCGGCGCCGTGCTGCATGCCCTCCACCGCCGCGCGGCTGAGCGTGGTGTTGGTGGCGATCACGCCGTCGATCTGGTGGCGCAGCAGCGCGTCGGCGATGTTCTTGACCTGGTCGCCGTCCATGTCCGGCGCGATCTTCAGGGCCAGCGGCACGTAGCGCTTGTGCTGGTCGGCCAGCCGCCGCTGCGCCTGCTTCAGCTGGGCCAGCAGGCCGTCCAGCTCGGAACCGCCCTGCAGCTGGCGCAGGTTCTTGGTGTTGGGCGAGGAGATGTTCACCGTCACGTAGCTGGCGTAGGGGTAGACCTTTTCCAGGCAGTGCAGGTAGTCGTCGGCGGCGCGCTCGATCGGCGTGTCGGCGTTCTTGCCGATGTTCAGGCCCAGCACGCCCTCCTTGTTCTGGTAGAAGCGCGACGACTGCACGTTGGCCACGAAGGCGTCCACGCCGCCGTTGTTGAAGCCCATGCGGTTGATGATGCCGTGCGCGGCCGGCAGGCGGAACATGCGCGGCTTGGGGTTGCCGGGCTGCGCGCGCGGCGTCACGGTGCCGACCTCGATCGAGCCGAAGCCCAGGTCGGCCAGCGCGTCGATGTAGGCGCCGTCCTTGTCCAGGCCGGCGGCCAGGCCGACCGGGTTCTTGAACAGGATGCCCATCACCGTGCGCGGGTCCGGCTTGGGGGCGCGCACGAAGGCGCGCGTCAGGCCCAGCGCGGAGGCGCGCTTGAGGGCGGGCAGGGTGAAGTGGTGGGCGGCTTCGGCGTCCATCGAGAACAGCACGGGACGCGCGAGGGAATACAGGAATTTGTCGGACATTGGGGGGCCACCGGAAAAAAGTAGCCCGTATTTTACCTCGCCAGCACGCCCCACTGTCCCTTGACGCGCGCCTCCAGCGGCTGGAAGTTGATCTTGTAGGACATCTTCGGGCTGTCCGCTATCCAGTAGCCGAGGTAGACGTAGGGCAGCCCGAGTTCCTGCGCCTGGGTGATCTGCCACACGATGTTGTAGGTGCCGAAGGAGGCGCCCTCGACGTCCGGGTCGAAGAAGGTGTAGACCGAGGACAGCCCGTCCGACAGCACGTCGATGATGCTGACCATGCGCAGCGTGCCGTCCGGCTCGCGGAACTCCACCAGCCGCGTGTTGACGCGGCTTTGCAGCAGGAACTGCGCGTACTGGTCGCGGCTGTCCTGGTCCATGCCGCCGCCGGCGTGGCGCGTGCTCTGGTAGCGCAGGTACAGGTCGTAGTGCTCGTCCGAGAACGACAGCGTGGCGACGCCGGCGCGCAGCTTGCCGTGGCGCGCCCAGGCGCGGCGCTGGCCGCGGGTGGGCACGAACTGGCCGGCCACCACCCGCACCGGCACGCAGGCCTGGCAGCCGTCGCAATACGGCCGGTAGGTGAAGATGCCGCTGCGGCGGAAGCCGTTCTTGACCAGCTCGGAATAGACGTCCGCGTTGATCAGGTGCGACGGGGTGGCGACTTGCGAGCGCGCCTGGCGGTCGTCCAGGTAGCTGCAAGGGTAGGGCGCTGTCGTATAGAACTGCAGCGTCGCAAAGGGGAGGTCATTCAGATGCGTCATGCACGTGTCCCGTCAGTGCCAATGTCTTTGATCCTATCATAACGCGTCCGGCCGGGAACAGTGTGAACGCGCGCACTAAACTGTGGCGGATGGATACGGCGGCGCGGGCCGCCAGTCGCGGATCGGGGGCAGCGCGATGTTGCGCCGCAGGTGCGCGAGGAATTCGGCGCGCGGAATGGGCGCGGCGCCCAGCGAGGCCAGGTGGCCGGTTTCCTGCTGGCAGTCGATCATGGCCACGCCGTGGCCGCGCAGGAAGTGCACCAGGTAGGCCAGCGCGATCTTGGAGCCGTCGGTGACGCGCGCGAACATCGATTCGCCGTAGAACATGCGGCCGATGCACACGCCGTAGGCGCCGCCCACCAGTTCGCCGTCCAGCCACAGTTCGGACGAGTGCGCGTAGCCGAGCCGGTGCAGGCCGGTGTAGCCGGCGATGATGTCCTCCGAGATCCAGGTGCCGGGGCCGTCGCGGCGCGGGGCGGCGCAGGCGCGCATCACGTCCTCGAAGGCGAAGTCGAAGCGCACCTCCCAGCGGCCGCCGTCGGCCGCGCTGCGCTGCACCTTCCGGATGGCCTTCTTGAGGCTGTCCGAGACTCGGAAGTCGGCCGTCATCAGCACCATGCGCGGGTCGGTGCTCCACCACAGGATGGGCTGGCCCTCGGAGAACCAGGGGAAGATGCCGCGCTGGTAGGCGGCCAGCAGGCGCGCCGGCGACAGGTCGGCGCCGGCGGCCAGCAGCCCGGGCGCGTCGGTGGTCAGCGCTTCATCGACGTCGGGAAAGGGGGTGTGGGCGTCCAGCCAGGGGATCATACGTCACTGCGCATGGGCTTGGAGATGTCCAGGGTGTGGAAGCCGTAGGCGCCGCCCTCGCGCATGCGGACGCGGTCGGCGAAAAACAGTTCCAGCGTGGCGCGGATGGTGGGGAAGGCGAGTTCGTCCCAGGGGATCTCGTCCTCGCTGAACATCCGCACGTCCAGGCTTTCCTCCCCGGGGGCGAAATCGAGGTCGCGCAGGGTGGCCAGGTAGAACATATGCACCTGGTGCACGCGCGCCACGTTAATCAGGGTAAACAGCTGGCCCAGCTCGATGTTGGCGCCGGCCTCCTCCTCGGTCTCGCGCACGGCGGCCTCGGCGGTGGTTTCATTGTTTTCCATGAAGCCGGCCGGCAAGGTCCAGTAGCCGTAGCGCGGCTCGATGGCGCGCTTGCACAGCAGCACCTGCAGCTTGCCCTCGCGCTCCCAGACGGGAACCGAGCCCAGCACCATCTTGGGGTTCTGGTAATGGATGGTGGTGCATTGCGCGCAGACGTAGCGCGGGCGGTTGTCGCCGGCGGGGACGGTCAGCTCGACGGGATGGGCGCATTCGGAGCAGAATTTCATGGGAGCGGGCAGGTTCGGGGCATTGGTCACGTTTTCGCTTACTTTACACCGATTGCGTGCTCTACGCGTAGTGTGGCGGCACGCTATGCAGTTATCGTGCCAGATATAAAAGTTCTATGATCCGGGTTTTTAGGATAAATATTGCCTAAAGCGGCGAACTGACCTATAATACGTTCATCAGACGCGGGGTGGAGCAGTCTGGCAGCTCGTCGGGCTCATAACCCGAAGGTCACAGGTTCAAATCCTGTCCCCGCAACCAAATACTAAAAGCCGTTGACACTCTCCCGAGTGTCGACGGCTTTTTTCATTTCCGCATCACACCGTGGCCCGTACCATGCGGGTGGCGCTGCCCAGGTGCAGCTGGTCGCCGCGGCCCGCCAGGTACATGGCCGCCATGCGCTCGCGGTCGAAGTGCTCGACCCGGCTGTAACCGAGGCCGCGCAGCATGCGGTCCAGCGCGTCCGGATGGAAGTTGCTTTTCCAGGGCTCGCCGCCATGGGCCAGGCTGGCGGAAATGGCGTCCATCGCGGCGCGGTCGGCCGGCGCCTGCAGCTCGGGCGCGACGACGTAGTCGAACACCACGCTGGAGCCGGGCGCGCAGCCGGCGATGTGGCGCAAGGTGTCTTCCACGTCCCCCGGTTCCAGGTAGAGCGTGACGCCCAGCCACGAGAAGCAGGCCGGCGCGCCGCGGTCGAATCCCGCCGCCGCCAAGGCCGGCGCCAGCGCGCCCTCCTCGAAGTCGGTGGCGACATAGCTGAGCGTCGCCGGGACGGGAATGCCGGCCGCTTCCAGCAGGCCGCGCTTCCATCGCTGGGTGGCCGGCAAGTCCACCTCGAACAGGCGCGCCGCCGCCGTGTCGCCGCGGTAGGCCATCGTGTCCAGGCCGGCGCCCAGCGTGACGTGCTGTGTCACGCCGCGCCGTCGCGCGTCGCGCCAGCTGTCCTCGGCCAGGCGGCTGCGGATCACCAGTATCGTGCGCAGCGCCGTGGTGGAGGGCTCGTTGAGCTTGTCGATGTCGGCGCGCAGCCGCGCCTCCTCCTCGGCGCCGAGTATTTTCAGGGCCAGCGGGTCGTCCAGTATCGGCGGCCGGTCCAGGAACTGGTGCGCCGCGCGCAGGCGGGCCACCAGCATGGCGCTGGGTTTCGGCGGGATGGTTTCAGTATGCATGTCGTCCTCCGTGTATGGGGATCGTAGCCGAAAGCCCGGCGTTGCGCGAGGTTCAACCGTGCTTTATGCTGCCTGGATGAGACGCTTGGCGCCCTTACTTTTGCTGCCGCCCCTGGTGCTCGCGCTGATCGGCTTGCGCGGCGGCGAGCCGGCGCCGCAACGGCATCCCGCGCTGGCCACGCTGCCCGCGCGCATGGTGTGGGCGTGGGAGCGGCCGGAGGACTTGCGCTGGCTGCCAAGGGACGTGGGCGTGGCCTATGTCGCGGCCAGCGTCGTGCTGCGCGGCGACGAGGCGATCGTCCATCCCCGCATGGCGCCGCTGCTGACGGCCGACGGCGTGGCCAGGGTGCCGGTGCTGCACGTGGACGCGTCCTGGCGCGAGCCGCCGGCGCTGAACGCGTTGCAGGCCGAGCGCGTGGTGCGGGAATTGCTGCGCGTGGCGCAACGCGGCAACCGCCACGTGGTGCAGCTCGACTTCGAGGTGCGCCGCTCGCAGCGTCCCTTCCTGGCGCGCGTGATGGCCGAGGCGCGCCGCCGCCTGCCGCCCGGGATGGCGCTGTCGGTGACCGCGCTGGCGTCCTGGTGCCTGGACGATCACTGGCTGCCGTCCGGCCTGGCCGACGAGATCGTGCCCATGGCCTTCCGCATGGGGCCGGGCGAACAGGCGCTGCGCCAGCGTCTGCGGCGCGACGGCTTCCCGCGGCACGCCTGCCGCCACGCGGCCGGCTACGCCACCGACGAACCGGGCCTGCGCGGCGTGAACCCGCGCAGCTATTATTTCTCTCCCCGTCCATGGACGCCCGCCACTTGGCGCGCCGAGACGAACCCCACCCAACCACCGACATGACCATGCGCCCGTCCCGACTACCTTCCTGCCTTGCCGCGGCATTGCTGCTGGCATTGCCGCGTGCCGCGCTGTCCAGCGGCGCCGACGGTTTCACCGACAACCGTTACGCCTCCCTCTACCAGGTGGCGCCCGCCGCGCTGGCGCAATACGCGGGCGGCGACCTGGGCGTGCTGCCCGGCACCTACTGGCGCATCTATCACTACCTGGCCTACCAGGCGGCGAAGGGCCGCGCCCTCACGGCGGGGCAACTGGCCGCGCTGGAGCTGGACCGCTGGCACGTGGGCAAGGGCAGCGATTGGGACTACGCGTACGAGCCCGAGAAAAACGGCAGCGGCGGCTGGAGCAAGGAGCGCGCCGCCTACGCCAGGCAATGGGGCCTGCCGGTCGACGTGAAGCTGGACGTGATGGGCGAGACCGACGACGGCAGCTATGTGAACTGCCATGGCGACGCCTTCCGCCAGGCCACCGTCACCTTGAAGGCGCGCGCGCAACTGGGCGCCGGCGGCAAGCCGGACGCGTGGCACAAGGCCTGGCTGCAAGGGCAGGACGCGGTGTTCGCCAACTGCCAGGAGCCGCCTCACCAATACGGCCAGCCGCGGCCCAAACGGGTGACGCGATTGCCGCCCGCGCCCGCCGCCGGGGCGCCGGATTGGCTGAAGGCCGACCATGCCTACCAGACCGCCGCCGCGTACTTCTATTCCCGCGATTTCGACGCCGCGCGCAAGCAGTTCCAGCTGGTGGCGCAGGACGCCAAGTCACCCTGGAAAACGCTGGGCGCCTATCTCGCCGCGCGCAGCCTGATACGCGCCGCCACGCTGGACGGCGAGGGCAAGGCGCCGGACCGCAACACCAAACTGCTGCAGGCGCGCAAGGAGCTGGAGGCGCTGGCGCCGTCGTTCGCGCCGGCGAAGCGGATGATCACGCTGGTGGACGCGCGCATCGATCCGGCGGCGCGCATCGCCGCGCTGGCGCGGCAGCTGGAACAGGAGCCCTTCGGCGCGGACACGCCGCGCCTGCTGAGCGATTACCTGGTTTTGCTGGACAAGCAGCCGCGCGCCGCCATGATCGCGGCGAAGGAGCCGCTCACCGCGTGGATAGGCGCGATGCAGGCCGAAGTCCCGGGCGACTACTTCGACGACGCGCGCGGCAAGGAAACGCAGCAGGTGCGCAAGGAGGCCATGGAAACCCTGCGCCAGCGCTGGCTGAATCAGCCGGACGCCCTGTGGCTGGCGCCCCTGCTCACGCTGGCCCACCCGGGCGAGTTGCGGGAGGCGGAGCGCAAGGCCGCCGCCGCCGTGCCGGCGAAACATCCACTCTACCTGGACCTGCAGTACCACCTGGCGCGGCTGGCCATCGCCGAGAAGCAGGCCGAGAAGGCGGACCGGGAGATCGACCGCCTGATGGCCGCCCACGGCAAGGCCATGTCCACGGCGACGGCCAACCGCTACCTGGCGCTGAAGATGGCGTCGGCCGGCACGCTGGACGCGTTCTTGGCCGCCGCGCCGCGCAAGCCGGACGGCGTGGAGCAGGGCGGGGCCATCGACGGCGCGCCGGCCGAAGCGGACACCGACGGGGACACCGACGAGGACTTCGCGTTGAGCGTGTTCCGTCACATGCCGATGAGCGAACTGAAGGCGCTGCTGGCGCATCCGCGCCTGCCGGCGAAATGGCAGGCGCCGCTGCGCGAGGCGACGATGGCGCGCGCCCTGATCCTGAACGACGAGGCGACGGCGCTGGCGCTGCTGGACGGCCTGGCGAAGGGGCGCAAGACCACCGGGCACCTGTATGCGCGCTACCGCAACGCGGCCAGCGGCGCGGAGCGCAAGCTGGCGGGCGCGCTGCTGCTGGTGAACACGCCGGAGCTCAATCCCAAGGTGATCGATGCCTTCGGCCGCGGCCGGGACTGGGGGTGCGGAAGCAGCGAGCCGGGCGAGGATGGCGGCGTGCCCGCGCAGCCGCCGCGCTATCTGGGCGCCGGACAACTCGCGGAGGCGGCAAAGGAACAGCAGGCATTGATGAGGCTCCCGCTGCGCACCGAATTCATCGCGCCGGCGCTGCTGGCGTGGGCGAAGCAGAAGCCCAGCGACGAGGAGGCGCCCAAGGCGCTGCATTTCCTGGTGGCGTCCACGCGCATGGAGTGCCCGTACGGTTCGGGCAAGGCGGAGAAGGAGCAGCCGCGCGCGCAGTATTCGCGCGAGGCCTTCAACCTGCTGCACAAGCACTACCCGAACAGCAAGTGGGCGAAGCAGACGAAGTACTACTATTGAATACTACGATTGACCGTCGTCGCCGCGCGGATGCAGGCTGGCCCACAGGTGCGCGGCGGCCATGGTGCGGTGGGGCGCGTAGCGCTTGAGGATGGCCTCGGTGCGCGCCATGTCCGGCTTGGCCTCTTCGCCCAGCAGCGCTTGCAGCGCGGCGCGGATGGCGACGTCGCCGTGCAGCGAGCAGTCGGCGTAGCCGTAGCCGCGCAGCAGGCCGTAGTTGACGGTCCACGGGCCGATGCCCTTCACCGCCAGCAGCGCCTTGCCGATGTCCTCGATGTCGTTGCCGGGGCCGGGCTCCAGGTTCAATTCACCGCTCGCCACCAGCGCGGAGAAGCGCAGCAGGGTTTCCGCCTTGGCGCGCGAGAATTTTCGGGTGAGCAGTTCGTCCGGATCCAGTCCGGCCGCGCTGGCGGCGTCCGGGTAGCACCACAGGCCGCCGCTGTGCCGGCGTCCGGCCCGCAGGATGAACGTGCGGCGCAGGGCGATCGCGAAGGGGAGGTTGATCTGCTGGCCGATGATGGCCCAGGTCAGCGCCTCGAACACCGTGGCCGACTGCACGATGCGCAGGCCGGGCTGGCGGCGCGACAGCTCGCCCAGCAGCGCGTCGCCGGCGGCGAAGTCGAGGAAGGGTTGCGGATCGATGCGCAGGCCGAGGATGTTGAGCGCGGCTTCCCTGGCCAGCGGCGCGACGGCGGCATGCGCCGCCGGGTCGCCGTCCGCCAGCACCGCGCAGGCGGCGCGGTCCGCGCCCAGGGCGATATCCAGCACCACCGGCACGCCGTCGAGCAGCACGCCCTTGCGCAAGCGGTCCGGCTTCACCTCCTCGGCCACGCTTTCCGCGTCACGGCCATGGAAGGCGAGCAGGTCGTGCAGGCGGTAGCCCCCGGGGAGGGCGATCTCGAAGCGCTCCATCACGCCGCCGATTTGCGCAGCCAGGACAGGTCGGGCTTGAAGCCCGTCACCAGCGCCGTGCCGACGATGACGATGGCCGCGCCGGCCACCGTGTACCAGCCCACCGTCTCGCCCAGGAACAGCACGCCCCACAGGATGCCGAACAGGGGGCTGATGAAGGTGACCGTCAGCGCCGAGGTGGCGCCCACGTCGCGCACCAGCTTGTAGTACAGCAGGTAGGCGACGCCGCTGCACAGCACACCGAGCGCCAAGGCGGCGCCGATGATGCCCGGCGTCGGTTCGCCGGGCGAGGGGAAGACGGCCAGCGACGGGATGGTGAGCAGCGAGGCGGCCCACATCGAGCCGTGCGCGTTGGCGAACGGTTCCACCGCCTTGGCCTGGCGCGCGTAGGTGCTGGCGATGCCGTAGTTGAAGGAGGCGAACACCGCGGCGGCGATGGCCAGGCCGGCGCCGGCCTGCGCGCTGGAGTGGTCGAAGCCCACCAGCAGCGCGACGCCGGCGGTGCCCAGCGCGAGGCCCAGCAGCACGCGGCCGCCCACCATCTGGCGCTGCCACACCGCGCCGAGCAGGGCGCCCCAGATCGGCGCGGTGGCGTTCAGCACCGACAGCACGGACGCGGACAGCGTGCGCGCGGCGTAGGCGAACAGCAGGAAGGGCAGGGCGGAGTTGAACAGCCCGAGGATCAGGTAATGCTTCCAGTGCTGGCGCAGGTCCAGCGGCTTTTTCATCATCAGGCCGACGATGGCGAGGAACAGGGCGGCGAACACCACGCGGTACTCGATCAGCACCGCCGGGCCGAGCACGGGCGCGGCGATGCGCATGAAGAGGAAGGAGCCGCCCCAGATCGCGGCTAGCAGGATAAGGCGCAGCAGGTTGGCGGTGCTCATGGGACTCCGGTAGTTGTATAGACTAGCGGTATTGTGGGGCAGCGCGGCCGGCCCCGCCAGCCGATTCTTGCTATTGAATCGCCATTGAGTCGCTCAGCGCACCAGGCAGGCGTTCGGCGTGGCCGATTCCGGCGTCAGCGCGGCGGCGTGGTTGAGCCGCAGCGCGGACGGCACGCCGTTCTTCACCGCCGTCATCTCGGCCAGGATGGAGATCGCGATCTCGGCCGGCGTCTTGCTGCCGATGTACATGCCGATCGGGCCGTGCAGCTTGTCCAGCTGCTCCGGCGTGACGTCGAACTGCAGCAGGCGTTCGCGCCGCTTGCCGTTGTTCAGGCGCGAGCCGATGGCGCCGACGTAGAAGGCGTCCGACTTCAGCGCCTCCATCAGCGCCAAGTCGTCCAGCTTGGGATCGTGCGTCAGCGCCACCACGGCGCTGCGGTGGTCCAGCCGCATCTGCTGCACCAGGTCGTCCGGCATGGCGTGCACCAACTGCGCGCCGTCGACCTGCCAGCCGGCGCGGTATTCCTCGCGCGGGTCGCAGACGGTGACGTGGTAGTCCATGGCGCTGGCGATCTGCGCCAGGAAGCGCGACAGCTGCCCGGCGCCGATGATCAGCAGCCGCCAGCGCGGGCCGTGCTGGGTGACCAGCTCGTTGCCGGCCAGTTCGAGGATGTTGCCGGCCGGGGCGGGGGCCAGCGCGACGGCGCCGGTGTCCAGGTTCAGGCGGCGTTCGACCAGCTGGCGCTGGTCCAGCATGGCGAGCAGCTCGGCGATGCGGCTGTGCGCGCCGATCGGCTCGATCGCCAGTTCGATGGTGCCGCCGCAGGGCAGGCCGAAGCGGTGCGCCTCGTCGGCCGTGATGCCGTAGCTGACCACCTCCGGGACGGTGCGGGTGATGCCGCGTTCGCGCACGCGGGCGATCAGGTCGTCCTCGATGCAGCCGCCCGAGACGGAGCCCACCACCGTGCCGTCGTCGCAAATGGCGAGGGTGGCGCCGATCGGGCGCGGGCTGGAGCCCCAGGTTTTCATCACGGTCACCAGTTCCGCGCGGTGGCCGGCGGCGATCCAGGCGGCGCTGGTTTTCAGTACTTCGAGGTCTATGCTGTCCATCGCGTGACTATACTATGGCGCGGGCGGGGCTGCAGGCGGCGCCGCGGATATGGCTTATCGGCGGGCTTATCGGCGCGGCCGCTTGCGGCACACGCGCTTGAAGGCGCTTTCGTTCACGCTGCCGGGCAGGATTTTCTCGGCGTCGTACTGCTCGTACTTGAACGTGCCCACCGCCTCGCCGCGTCCCATCGCCTCCGGATAGTAGCTCTGGGCCAGCAGGGTGGCGGTGCGCTCGCCGCAGGCGTAGGCGTATTGCGCCTTCACGGAGCGGTAGGTCTTGCCGTCCGGCGCGGTCTGCGGCCGGCGGTAGCTGCGCAGGGTCCAGGCCTTGCGGCCCTCGTCCTCGTCCTTGATGTCGCGCTGGTCGATATACAGCTCGCTGGCGCTGTTGCCGCTGACGCGCGTCCAGGCCTGGTCGCCGGCCTTGGCGCAGAGCGGGGCGCAGGCGCACAGCAGCATCAGTGCCAGCGTGGTTTTCATGGCAGCAGCGGCTTTTTCGCGGCCAGCTTGGCCTTGATCTCGGCGACCGTGCGGTCGATGGCGGCCATGCGCTGGGCGGTGCCGGGGTGCACCGCCGTGTAGCCGTTCAGCACCGTGGCCGGATACTGGCTGGCCAGGCGCTGCCAGAACGGCTTGGCGTGGTCGATGTTGTAGCCGGCGCGCGCCAGCATGTACAGCGCCAGGCTGTCGGCCGCCGCGTCCATGTCGGCCGGCACCGCCTTGATGCCGGCGCCGCCGATCAGCAGCGACAGGTCCGGCTTGGCGCGCACCAGGTTGTCGATCATGCTGCCGACGGTGGCCGAATTGCGCATCGCGCCCGGGTGGCCCAGCACGTTGTGCGCGATGTCCTTGGCCATCACGAAGGCGATCGCCTCGTCGCTTTGCGCGAAGTTGATCATGCCGCGCGTGATCAGCACGCGCGAGCCGTCGGCGTAGGAATTGATGTTGTCCGAGTTGCCCAGGTTGACGCGGATGGCGCAGGCGCGCGTGACCGGCACCTTCAGGGTCTGGTTGTTGCCGGTGCGGGCGATGGTCACGTCCAGCGCGGCGCGGCTGCCGACCAGCGGGCCGAGCACCTCGGCCGCCTGCACCTCGGCCTCGGGGCCGCCCGGCAGCTGCTTGCCCTCCACCGCCATCAGGTTGTCGCCCTTGCGCAGGCCGGCGCGGGCGGCGCCGCTGCCGGCCAGCACGGAGCTCACCTGCAGCCGCTCGCCGTAGCCCAGCACGGCCACGGAGGCCTCGTTGTATTCGCCCGGGTAGGAATAGCGGTTCTGCGCGGTGAAGCCGAGCAGGTTGCGCGCCTGCGTGCGGCACAGGTCGGCGTTGTTGATCAGCAGCGGCGCGGAGACGCGCGACAGGCGGTCCTGCAGCGCGACCATGGTCTTCAGCGAACCCTGCGCGGCGGCGGCGCGCGCCGACAGCGCGGGCGCCTCGGGGTCGGACGGCCTGGCGGAGGCGGGCGGCTGCGCGGGCTGCGGCGTTTGCGGCAATAGCGTCGAACAGCCCGTCAGCAGCAACGCCGCCGCGCCCGCGAGCGCCGTCGCCCCGCCTGTAACCCGTTTCCCGAATGCCTTGCCTGCCATGGATCCTGTTCCTTAGTGTTTGCCGGTGCTGCCGAAGCCGCCTTCGCCGCGTTCGCTGTCACCGAATTCCTCCACTACGTCGAAGCCCACCTGCAGCACCGGCACGATAATCAGTTGGGCCAGGCGCTCCATGGGGTTCAGCGTAAACGTGTTTTGACCCCGGTTCCAGGTGGACACCATCAGTTGTCCCTGGTAGTCGGAGTCGATCAAGCCTACCAGATTCCCCAGCACGATGCCGTTCTTGTGGCCCATGCCGCTGCGCGGCAGGATCATGGCGGCGTAGCCCGGATCGGCGATGTGGATGGCCAGGCCGGTGGGCACCAGCACGGTCTGGCCGGGCTCGATGACGATGGGCGCGTCGACGCAGGCGCGCAGGTCCAGGCCGGCGCTGCCGGGGGTGGCGTAGGCCGGCATCTGGTCTTTCATGCGCGGATCGAGGATTTTGACGGCGATGTTTTTCATGGTGCGTGCTTATTGAAAGAGGGAGTGCTTGTCGATCCGTTTCGAGATCTCTGAAATGAGCTGGCGCGCCAGCGTGAGCTTGTCGGCGCGCGGCAGGATGGTGTGGCCGTTTTCGTCGAACAGGATGATGGTGTTGTCGTCCTGGCCGAAGGTGTGGTGGCCGATGTTACCGACCAGCAGGGGGATGCCTTTCTTTTCGCGCTTGGCGGCGCCGTATTCGAGCAGGTTCTCCGATTCGGCGGCGAAGCCCACGCAATACGGATAGCCGGCCAGGCTGGTGCGCGCGGCCACGGTGGCCAGGATGTCGGGGTTCTGTTCGAACTTCAGGTCCGGCACGGCGCCGTCGGCGGTCTTCTTGACCTTCTGCGTGCTGGGGTTGACCACGCGCCAGTCGGCCACGGCGGCCACCGAGATGAACACGTGCTGGCCGTGCACCGACGCCATCACGGCGTCGTGCATCTGCTGCGCGCTTTGCACGTTGAGGCGCTGCACGCCGAACGGCGTGGGCAGCGCGGTGGGACCGGACACCAGGATCACCTCCGCGCCGGCCTCGCGCGCGGCGCGCGCCACGGCGTAGCCCATCTTGCCCGAGGACAGATTGGTGATGCCGCGCACCGGGTCGATGGCCTCGAAGGTGGGGCCGGCGGTCACCAGGATGCGCTTGCCCGCCAGGACCTTGGGCTGGAACGACGCCACCAGTTCGGCCAGCAGCTGGTCCGCCTCCAGCATGCGGCCCATGCCCACCTCGCCGCAGGCCTGCTCGCCGGCGGCGGGGCCGAAGACGGCGATGCCGTCGTCGCGGATCTGCTGCACGTTGCGCTGGGTGGCGGGGTTCTGCCACATCTCCACGTTCATGGCCGGCGCCACCAGCAGCGGCACGCCGCCCGGACGGGCCAGGCACATGGTCGACAGCAGGTCGTCGCACACGCCGTGCGCCAGCTTGTAGATGAAGTCCGCCGAGCAGGGCGCGACCAGGATCGCGTCGGCGCCGCGGGTGGCGTCGATGTGGGCCATGTTGTTGTCCACGCGCGGGTCCCACTGGCTGGTGTAGACCGGCTTGCCGGACAGCGCCTGCATGGTGACGGCGGTGATGAAGTGGGTGGCCGCGTCGGTCATCACGACCTGCACCGAGGCGCCCTCCTTGGTCAGCGCGCGGCACAGCTCCGCCGCCTTGTAGCAGGCGACGCCGCCGGACAGGCCGAGGACGATTTTCTTGCCGGTCAATTCCATCGCTATTCCTTCTTGCTTCGTGTTTATTTGTTCACCCTGCGCAGTTCATCGAGGATGAACAGGCCGGCGCCGATGCAGATGGCGGTGTCGGCCACGTTGAAGGCCGGGAAGTGGCCGATGCCGCGCCAGTGGAAATCGAGGAAGTCGACCACGTGGCCGTACACCATGCGGTCGATCACGTTGCCCACCGCGCCGCCCAGGATCAGCGCCATGGCCCAGCAGAACAGGCGCTGGCTGGCGTGCTTCTTCAGCAGGTAGACGATGAACAGCGCCGCGCCGACGCCGATGGCGGTGAAGAAGTAGCGCTGCCAGCCGCCGGCGTTGCCCAGGAAGCTGAAGGCCGCGCCCTTGTTGTAGGCCAGCGTGAGGTTGAAGAAGGAGGTGATGAACATGTCCTCGCCGTAGCGGAAGGTCTTGTTGATCGTGATCTTGGTGATCTGGTCCAGCAGGATGATGATGGACGCGATGCCCAGCCACGGGGCCAGGCCGCCGCCGCTGGAGGATTGAGTCGAGAAGCTTTTTTGTCTGGTGGCCATAGGACTTTGTAATGGAAACGTGGTGGATGTCCGCAATCTCGTAACACGGTGACCGTAGGGCGGAGTGCGCAACGCGCATTCCGCCGGATGCATGCGGGCCTGCGCGCATCCGGCGGAATAGCGCTGGCGCGCTACTCCGCCCTACGTGTCCCATTCAACGGGGGCGGGTGCGCGATTTTACGCGTACTGGCGCTTTTCGCCCGCGCCGAACAGGTTGCTGTGGCAGCGGCCGCACAGTGTGGCGTGGTCGGCGTGGGCGCCGACGTCGGCGCGGTAGTGCCAGCAGCGCTCGCACTTGGCCGCCTCGGACGCGGCCACCGTCACCGCCTCGTCGGCCTCCGCCGCCACTTCCTCGGCCAGCGCCTGGGAGGTGATGAACACGAACTTCAGGTCGTCCCCCAGGCTGGCCAGCAGCTGGTACTTGTCGCCGGCGGCCTTGATGCGCAGTTCCGCCTGCAGCGAGGAGCCGATCGCGCCCGAGGTGCGCAGGTCTTCCAGCTGCTTGGTCACGTCGGCGCGCACCGCGCGCAGGGCCGTGTACTTGGCCAGCAGCGCCTCGGCGCCGGCCACGGCGGGCAGTTCCCAGTACGTTTGCGTGAAGATGGTCTCGTCGCTGGCCTTGAGCGCCTCGGCGCCGGCGAACACCGCCCACGCCTCCTCGGCGGTGAACGACAGCATCGGCGACATCACGCGCAGCAGGCTTTGCGTGATGTGCCACAGCGCCGTCTGCGCCGAGCGGCGCGCGTGCGAATCCACGGCGGAGGTGTACAGGCGGTCCTTCAGGATGTCCAGGTAGAAGCCGCCCAGGTCCTCGGAGCAGAAGTTCTGCAGCTTGGACACCACCGGATGGAACTCGTAGTTCTCGTAGTGCTGCGCGATCTCGCCCTGCAGCGCGGCCATGTTGACCAGCGCGTAGCGGTCGATCTCCAGCAGTTCGGCCACCGGCACGCTGTGCCTGGCCGCGTCGAAGTCCGAGGTGTTGGCCAGCAGGAAGCGCAGCGTGTTGCGGATGCGGCGGTACGACTCGGTCACGCGCTTGAGGATCTCGTCGGAGATCGACAGCTCGCCGGTGTAGTCGGTGGCGGCCACCCACAGGCGCAGGATGTCGGCGCCCAGCTTGTTCGACACGTCCTGCGGCGACACGGTGTTGCCGACCGACTTGGACATCTTCTTGCCCTCGCCGTCGACCACGAAGCCGTGCGTCAGCAGCGCCTTGTAGGGCGGCGCGCCGTTCAGCATGGAGGACGTCAGCAGCGAGGAGTGGAACCAGCCGCGGTGCTGGTCCGAGCCTTCCACGTACAGGTCGGCCGGGAATGCGCTTTGCTCCCTATGCGAACCGCGCAGCACCGTCTGGTGCGTGGTGCCGGAGTCGAACCACACGTCCAGCGTGTCCTTGTTCTTCTCGTACAGCGCCGCCTCGTCGCCCAGCAGCGTGGCCGGATCGAGCGCCTGCCATGCGTCGATGCCGCTCTTTTCGATCAGCAGGGCGATTTGTTCCAGCAGTTCCGGGGTGCGCGGGTGCAGGTCGCCGGTTTCCTTGTGGATGAAGAAGGCCATCGGCACGCCCCACTGGCGCTGGCGCGACAGGGTCCAGTCCGGACGGTTGGCGATCATGCCGTGCAGGCGCGCCTGGCCCCAGTCCGGGAAGAAGCGGGTGGCGTCGATGCCTTTCAGCGCGGTCTGGCGCAGGGTGGCGCCGCCGTCCTTCGGGTGCGCGTCCATGCCGGCGAACCACTGCGAGGTGGCGCGGTAGACGATGGGGGTCTTGTGGCGCCAGCAGTGCATATAGCTGTGGTCGAACATCTTCAGTTCGAACAGGGCGCCGGCCTCGCGCAGCGCGTCGCAGATCGGCTTGGACGCCTCCCAGATCGTCAGGCCGCCGAACAGCGGCAGCGTGGACACGTATTTGCCGTCGCCCATCACCGGTTTCAGGATCTCGTCGTCCTTCATGCCGTGCGCCTTGCAGGAGATGAAGTCGTCCAGGCCGTAGGCGGGCGCCGAGTGGACCACGCCGGTGCCGCTCTCGGTGGTCACGTACTCGGCCAGGTACATCGGCGAGTGGCGGTCGAAGAAGGCGTCGCGCGCGTGCAGCGGGTGCTTGAAGCGGATGCCGGCCAGCGCCGCGCCGGCGCAGGTGCCGATGGTGGTGCCTTCGAGCTTGTAGCGCGCCAGGCAGGATTCAACCAGGTCCTGCGCCAGGATCAGCAGCAGCGGCTGGCCGTCGCGGGTGGTTTCCACCAGCGCGTATTTGACTTCCGGGTGCACGTTGAGCGCCTGGTTGGACGGGATGGTCCAGGGCGTGGTGGTCCAGATGACGATGAAGCCGTTCTCGGTCGGCAGCTTCGGCAGGTCGAAGGCGGCGGCCAGCTTGTCATGCTCGGCGAAGGCGAAGCCGACGTCGATGGCCGGGTCGCGCTTGTTCTGGTATTCCACTTCCGCCTCGGCCAGCGCCGAGCCGCAGTCGAAGCACCAGTTCACCGGCTTCAGGCCGCGGTAGACATAGCCTTTTTCCAGCATCTTGCCGAGCGCGCGCAGCTCGTCGGCCTCGTTGCTGAAGTTCATGGTCAGGTAGGGGTTCTCCCACTCGCCCAGCACGCCCAGGCGGATGAAGTCCTTCTTCTGGCGCTCGATCTGCTCGTGCGCGTAGGCGCGCGCCTTGCTCAGCACCTCGGCGGTCGGCAGGTTCTTGCCGTACTGTTTTTCGATCTGGATCTCGATCGGCATGCCGTGGCAGTCCCAGCCCGGCACGTAGGGCGCGTCGAAACCGGCCATGGTGCGCGACTTGACGACCATGTCCTTGAGGATCTTGTTGACGGCGTGGCCGATGTGGATGTCGCCGTTGGCGTAGGGCGGGCCGTCGTGCAGCACGAACCTCGGCCGGCCGGCGGCCGCCTTGCGGATGCGGTGGTAGATCTTCTTCTCTTGCCAATCCTTGACCCAGTTCGGCTCGCGCTTGGCGAGGTCGCCGCGCATCGGGAACGGGGTCTCGGTCATGTTGACCGGGTATTTGCTTTCAGCCTTCTTTGGTTTGTTGTCGGACATGGTGTTCTTCAGATGTGGTGTATCGGTGAGCGTTGGGTGCCGCGGAGGGGCGCGCGGCGCGCGCGGCGCTCAAATTCGGTCGGTGGCGGTGACGGCGCCGCCGCGCCGGGCGAACCAGGCGCGCGCCTCGGCCGCGTCGCGGTCGATGGCGGCGGTCAGCGTGGGCAGATCGATGAACTTTTCCTCGTCGCGTATCTTGTGCAGGAACTCGACGCGCACGTTGCGGCCGTAGCAGGCCCGCGCGTAGTCGAAGATGTGCACCTCGAGCAGCACGCGGCCGGCGTCCTCCACGGTCGGGCGCACGCCCAGGCTGGCCACGGCGGGCAGCGGCTGGTCGGCCAGGCCGTGCACTTGCACCACGAAGATGCCGCCCAGCGCGGGGCGGTGCGGCACGCGCAGGTTCAGCGTCGGGTAGCCCAGGGTGCGGCCCAGCTTCTGGCCGTGGATCACGTGGCCGGAGATCGAGTACGGGTGGCCCAGCAGCTGCTCGGCGTGGTGGAAGCTGCCGGAGGCCAGCGCGGCGCGCACGGCCGAGGAGGAGATCCGGTGGTCGCCGTTCATCACGGTGGGCAGCGTCTCGACCTCGAAGCCGTAGTGCTTGCCGGCCTCGATCAGCATCTGCACGTTGCCGGCGCGGCGGGCGCCGTAGCAGAAGTCGTCGCCGACCATCAGCCATTTCACGTGCAGGCCGTCGACCAGCACGCGCTCGGTGAATTCCCGCGGCGTCAGCGCGGCGAAGGCGGTGCCGAAGTGCTCGACGATGACGCGGTCGATGCCGTTGTTCGACAGCGATTGCAGCTTGTCGCGCAGGTTGGCGATGCGGGCCGGGGCTTTCGACAGGTCGCCCGCCTTCTGCGCGAAGAACTCGCGCGGGTGGGGCTCGAAGGTCATCACGGCCGCCTCCAGGCCCAGGCGGTCGGCGGCGGCGCGGACGCGCGCGAGCAGGGCCTGGTGGCCGCGGTGGACACCGTCGAAGTTGCCTATGGTTAATGCGCAGGGCGCGCGCGCTGCAGCATTGGGTAGTCCGCGAAATACCTTCATGGGAATCTTGGGGGCGAAAAACTGGGCTAAATGGGGGATTATACGGGGTGCGACGGGGATTCACACAAGGAATGCCTGGAGCGCCAAAACCAGATGCGGAATCCGGGGTCGGACCCGCGGGGTCCGACCCCGGCCTTTTGCCCTTGGGTTGGCCCCAAAAAAAACGCCGCCTGCGGGGCAGGGCGGCGTTTTCGGCGTGCGCGGGGCGGCCGCTTACATCGGGTGGTTGGTCTGCATGATCCAGTAGCGGGCCAGCTCGGCCTCGCCGTTGGTGCCCTTGACCGATTTCAGCGTGGCCAGGCCGGCGGCCTTCTTGCCGGCGTTGATCTGGGCCAGGCCGTAGTGCAGCTTCATCTCTTCCGGACGCTTGGCGGTGCCGAACTTCAGCGCCTGCTCGATCAGTTTCAGGCCGGCGTCGCCCTTGCCCTCGCTGACCATGGCGTAGCCCAGGTTGGCCAGGCCGTCGGCGTCCTTGTTCTTCAGCAGCTCGGCTTCCTGCGTGGCGCGGTTCTTCACGGCCTCGGCTTCGGTCTTCAGCGCCAGGTCCTTCAGGCGCTGGTGGCGGCCGGCGTCGGCGCCGGTGCCCAGCGCGCCCTTCTTGTAGCCCTGGTCGATGATCTTCAGCGCCTCGGCGGTGTTGCCGGTCTGCAGCGACAGCTGGCCCATTTCCATGTAGTCGGCCGGCTTGGCCAGCAGGCCCAGCGCCAGCTTCAGGCGCAGCACGTCCAGGTTCAGCGAGCTGGAGAAGCCGGGCTTGCCCACCACGCGGTTCAGCAGGTCGGCCCAGTAGCTGGTCTTCGGATAGCCGCCGGCCAGTTTTTCCAGGGTCTGCACGTAGCCGGCCTTGTCGTTCTGCTTCAGCTGGATGTTGGCCAGCATCTGCAGTTGGGCCTCGGAGGCCTTGCCGTTCGATTGCAGTTCCTTGGCCGCCTCGGCGTACTTGCCGCTGATGTAGTAGGTCTGGGTCAGCAGTTCGCGCATCTGCGTGTCGCCCGGATTGTCCTTCAGCGCGCGCTGGATCCAGGTGATGGCTTTCGGGTAGTCCTTGGCGCGGTAGTAGAGGCCGGCCAGGGCTTGCGTGAATTTCGGGGCCTCGGCGGCGGACAGGCGGCCGGAGTTGACCACCGCCTCGAACGCGCGGGCGGCGGTGTCGTTGTCGCCGGCGGCCGCGGCCGCCGAGGCGCGCACGCGCTCAATCTGGTATTTCTCGAATTCGGACTTGCCGCCAACCGCGTCGGCGTCTTTCAGCTTGGCCAGCGCTTCCTTGTTCTTGCCCGCTTGCGCCAGCTTCTGCGCCTCCTGCAGCGGCTTGCCGACTTCGGCGCGGACCGTGTCGGCGGCGTGCGCGATCGAGGTCAGGCCGACCATGGGGGCCGCGGCGTTGAAACCGATGGCGGCCATCACCAGGCCGAGATGAGCGAGACGAAACTTGGTCATGGGGAAGTAATCTTTCTTAAAAACGAAATAGGCAGGGGATGCCTGCCTATCGTGGAAAATAATACCGGTTATTGGAACTGTTCGTTGCCGACCAGACCAATCTTGGTCACGCCCAGGCGCTGGGCCGAAGCCATCACGCCCGCCACCGCGTCGTACGACACCAGCTTGTTCGGACGCAGATGCACCTCCGGCTGGTCGGCCTGCGCCGCCACGGTCATCAGCTTCGATTCCAGCGTGGGACGGTCGGGGATGACCTGGTTGTCCCACAGGATCGTGCCGTCGAAGTCGACGTCGATCGTGATCACCACCGGCTCCTTGGTGGGCGGCGGCGGGGTGCCGACCGGCATGTTCAAGTTGACGGAGTGGTTCGCCTTTGGAATCGTGATAATCAACATGATGATCAGCACAAGCATGACGTCGATCAGCGGCGTCATGTTCATTTCCATCATTGGTTCTGGCTCGGCGTTGCTACCGCCACTCGAACCGACATTCATACTCATGTGTGTTCCTTTCAGAAGATCCGTCCGGACCGTGTGGCGTCCGGACGGCGGGGGCGACCCCCTGTGGTGTTAGCCCCTGTCAGGCGGTTCCGTGATGAAACCGACCTTCTGGATGCCAGCACGCTGGGTGGTGTAGATCACCTTGCCGATGAATTCGTAGCGCGTACCGCGGTCGCCACGCACATGCACTTCCGGCTGCGGGACCTTCACCGCCTCGACCTTCAGGAAATCGAACAGCTCATTCGTATCGGCCATGCGCTTCTGGTTCCAGTAAATGTCGCCATCCTTGTTGACCACGATGTTGACATTTTCCGGCTTGGTCTGAATCGCCTGGTTGGTCTCTTTCGGCAGTTCAATCTTCTGCAGCTTGAGCACAACCGGGCTCGTCACCAGGAAGATGATCAGCAGAACCAGCATGACGTCGACCAGCGGCGTCGTGTTGATCTCTGAGAGGACTGCGTCTTCTCCGCTATCGGAGCCTACGGACATCGACATGGCGTTTACCCGACCTTCTTACCAGCCTGTGCCGCGCCTTGGCTGGTGGACATCGCGCCGGAGATCAGCACGGAGTGCACGTCGGCGGAGAAGGAACGCACGTCTTCCATGGCGGTCTTGTTGCGGCGAACCAGCCAGTTGTAACCCAGCACGGCTGGAACGGCGACCAGCAGACCCAGCGCGGTCATGATCAGCGCCTCGCCCACCGGGCCGGCCACTTTGTCGATCGACGCGTTACCGGTCATGCCGATGTTGGTCAGCGCGCCGTAGATACCCCAAACGGTACCGAACAGACCGATGAACGGGGAGGTCGAACCAACGGTCGCCAGGAACGACAGGCCGTCTTGCAGACGCGATTGCACTTTGTCGACGGCGCGCTGGATCGACATCGTCACCCAGGTCGACAGGTCGATTTGTTCCAGCAGGGCGCCGTCGTGGTGGGCGGTGGCCTTGGTGCCGGTTTCAGCGATGAAACGGAATGGCGAGCCTTCGGTCAGCGTGGCGGAGCCGGCGGCGATGGAGGAGGCTTTCCAGAACTTGGCCGAGGTTTCCTTGGCTTGCTTGAAGATCTTCATCTGGTCGATCAACTTGGTGATGATGATGTACCACGAACCCATGGACATCAGGGCCAGGATGATCAGGGTGGCGCGTGGCACGAAGCCGCCGTTCCACACCGCCTGGAAGCCGAACGGGTTTTCCACTTCTTCCATGTTGCCGTGGCCGCCGGCGGCCGGCGCTGCTGCTGGAGCTGCCGCATCTGCTGCTGGTGCTGCCGCCGCATCCGCTGGAGCTGCTGCTGGGGCCGACGCGGCCGGAGCAGCCGTATCGGCCATGGCTGGGGCGCTGACCAGAGCGGTGGCTGCGGTCACCGAGAACAGCACTGCGGCCAGTACAGCGGACAAACGGGTATTCTTAAACATGCTTCCTCCAAATTGATAAAATAATCAGTTCGCTGAAATATCAACGAATATTGCTGCTAAGTTGAGACGGTGTTTTGTCCCGTTTTTTTTATTCCAGCGTCCAGACGTATTGCATTTGCATCCATGCTTCTTCTGGCTTGCCATCGGTCATGCCAGGTTTGAACCTGCACCTGCCGATGCCGTTCACCGCGGCCTTGTCCAGGTCCCGGAAGCCACTGGATTTCACGACCTTGGATTCCTTGACGGCGCCGTCCGTACCAATCAGGAACGACAGCGTCACGGTACCGGTCTCTTCATTACGCAGCGACGATTTCGGCCACTCGGGCTTGGCGCAAGTGCTGAAATCGGCCACCGCGGGAATGTGCACCGACTTTGCGGGAGGCGCTGGCGGTGCCGGCGGTGCGGCCGGCGCAGGCTTCTGCAGTTCGTTCGTCGCAGGTTTCACGTTCGTCGCGTTGGCGATCGTGTTCTGTGGCGGCGGTGGCTGCTGCACGTTCACCTCGACCGGAGGGATGAAGGGCGGTGGTGGCGCTTTCATCTCTGGCGGTGGTGGCGGCGGCGGCAGTTCCTTGGGCGGCGGAGGAGCGACCTCCTCGATGATCTTGGTCTCAACCGGTTCGATCATTTTGGCGACCAACCGCTTGCCCAAGCCCGTCACGATCCCGTAGCCAATCAGGATGTGTAACAGGATTACGATGGTAATACCTGTGTAATTCTTCCCGGTATCTTTCTCGTTATGCGTGAAATTCATGCCTGCTTTCTCCAATACCAACTCTTTTGTACTACTTGAACCCCGTCATGACGACACAACCCTCCAGTCGCACCCGGGACGTCGGCGAATTATACATACGAATTCTCGAATTTACATAGAATTTTGACCTTTAAAACCGGTTAAATTTCATGTGCTTATTGGCATTTCCTGCCTTGCTGCTGCACCGTTCTGGCACAAAAAGCAAGAACTCCCGGCACAATTTTGGGGCGCTGATTTTTGTGGCATTATGATATTAACCGTAATGATTGAATAACAAAATTTCGTTCATTGAAAATACGGTTTTACATCATAAAAGTTCGGGTGTCGGCGTTGTGGTTCCGCAACTCTAAGTACTTACGCGGATATGAAGTTTAGTAGAAATCCGGCCGTTTTTGCTAAAAAAACAGTCGAAAATTTTCAGGGAATGTTATGCAACCGGCATGTTTTCGACGGGTCCAGACCCGTCCAACGGTCGCGGCAGGGGAAGTGCCGGGGCGGGCCTGGTTCCCGCCCCCAAAAACAGCCTTTCAGACGGCCTTTCAGGGCCCTCCGGACGGGCCTCGAATGGCCCTCGAACGGACCCTCAAATGGCCCGGTTGCGCTTCTCGCGCTTCACTTCCAGGGTGTTGACGACGTTCCCGTGGGGATCGACCGTTTCCAGGTGCACATCGAAGCCCCACAGCCGCGCGACGTGCTTGAGCACCTCGTTGGCCTGCTGGTTCAGCGGGCGCCGGTTGAACTGGGTGTGGCGCAGGGTCAGCGCGCGGTCGTCGCGCGTGTTGACCGACCAGACCTGGATGTTCGGCTCCCGGTTGCCCAGGTTGTACTGCTCGGCCAGCTGCTGGCGCACGTAGCGGTAGCCCAGGTCGTCGTGGATGGCGGACACGGCCAGCTTCTCGTTCTTGTCGTCGTCCAGCACGGCGAAGAAGTGGAACTCGCGGATCAGCCGCGGCGACAGGTACTGCGCGATGAAGCTCTCGTCCTTGAAATTGCGCATGGCGAAGTCCAAGGTCTTGCGCCAGTCGCTGCCGGCGATGTCGGGGAACCATTCGCGGTCCTCCTTGGTCGGGTTCTCGCAGATGCGGCGGATGTCCGTCATCATCGCGAAGCCCAGCGCGTACGGGTTGATGCCGTTGTAATAGGGGCTGTGCACCGGCGGCTGGTAGACCACGTTGGTATGGCTCTTGAGGAACTCCATCATGAAGCCCTCGGCCACCACGCCCTCGTCGTACAGCTGGTTCAGGATGGTGTAGTGCCAGAACGTGGCCCAGCCCTCGTTCATCACCTGGGTCTGGCGCTGCGGGTAGAAGTACTGGCTGATCTTGCGCACGATGCGCACCATCTCGCGCTGCCACGGCTCCAGCAGCGGCGCGTATTTCTCGATGAAGTACAGCAGGTTCTCCTCCGGCTCGGGCGGGAAGCGCGGCATCGGCTTGTTGACCTCCTCCTCCTCGCGCCGCGGCACGGTGCGCCACAGGTCGTTGATCTGCGACTGCAGGTATTCCTCGCGCTCCTTCTGCTTGAGCTGCTCCTGGTACAGCGACAGCTTGGCCGGGCGCTTGTAGCGGTCCACGCCGTAGTTCTGGATCGCGTGGCAGGAGTCCAGCAGCATCTCGACCGCGTCGATGCCGTGGCGCTGCTCGCACTCGGCGATGTAGTTCTTGGCGAACACCATGTAGTCGACGATGGCCTCGGCGTCGGTCCAGGTGCGGAACAGGTAGTTGCCCTTGAAGAAGGAGTTGTGGCCGTAGGCCGCGTGCGCGATCACCAGCGCCTGCATGGTCAGGCTGTTCTCCTCCATCAGGTAGGCGATGCAGGGGTTGGAGTTGATGACGATCTCGTACGCCAGGCCCATCTGGCCGCGCTTGTAGCCCTTCTCGGTCGACAGGAAGTGCTTGCCGAACGACCAGTGGTTGTACGAGACCGGCATGCCGACCGAGGTGTAGGCGTCCATCATCTGCTCGGCGGTGATGATCTCCAGCTGGTTCGGGTAGGTGTCCAGCCCGAAGCTCTGCGCGACGCGCTTGATCTCCTCGTGCGCCTGTTCGATCAGCTCGAACGTCCATTCCGACTGCTCCGGCAGCGCGCGCGGATGGGGAATACGTTTGGTCATCTGGTTCATAGCGGCACTCGGTTGTCGCCCTTACTTGGGCTGCTTCTTGAACAGTTCGCGGAACACCGGATAGATGTCGGCGGGCGTGACGATCTTCTGCATCGCGAAGTGCGGGTGGAAGTCCGGCACGGTCGCGTACTGCTCCCACAGGTTCTGCGGCGGCCCGTCGGTGATCTCGACATAGGTGTAGTACTGCACCTTGGGCATGATGGTGTTCACCAGCAGCTGCTTGCACAGCATGGAGTCGTTGTCCCAGTTGTCGCCGTCCGAGGCCTGGGCCACGTAGCTGTTCCAGGAGCCGGCGCCGTAGCGCTCGTCGATGATCTTGTTGAGCAGGTGCAGCGCCGACGACACCACCGTGCCGCCCGACTCGCGCGAGTGGAAGAATTCGTTCTCGTCCACCTCGGCCGCGGCCGTGTGGTGGCGGATGAAGACCACTTCGATCTTGTCGTACACGCGCTTGAGGAACAGGTACAGCAGGATGAAGAAGCGCTTGGCGGTGTCCTTGCGGCTCTCGTCCATGGAACCGGACACGTCCATGATGCAGAACATCACGGCCTGCGTCATCGGCTTGGGCACCTTGACGCGGTTGCTGTAGCGCAGGTCGAACGGGTCGATGTAGGGGATGGCCAGGATGCGGGTGTGCAGGTGGTGGATCAGCTTCTTCAGTTCCACCACGTACGGGTCCTCCATCGGCGCGCCGGCCTCCAGCAGCGCCTGCAGTTCGGCCTCGGCCTCGAGCAGCTTCTTGCGCGACGGGCCGCCGACGGCGATGCGCCGGCCCAGCGCGCCGCGCAGCGAGCGCAGCACGTGGATGTTGGACGGCGTGCCGGACACGGTGTAGCCGGCGCGCATGTTCTTGAATTCGGTGGTGGCCGCCAGCTGGGTCTTGACCAGGTTGGGCAGTTCCAGGTCCTCGAAGAAATAGTTCATGAATTCTTCGCGCGACAGTTCGAAGATGAAATCGTCCTCGGAGGTCTGGTCGCTGTTGCCGGCCTTGCCGCGGCCGGAGCCGCCGCCGCCCTTGGGACGGTTGATCAGGTCGCCCTTCTGGTATTCCTGGTTGCCGGGATTGATCACTTCCCACACGCCGCCATGGGCGTGGCCGAACGAGGGCTCGTTCACGTCCTTGACGGGAATCGAGACTTTTTCGCCATTTTCAACGTCCGTGATGGAGCGGCCCTTGATGGCGCGCCCGACCGCATCCTTGATCTGGCTCTTGTAGCGGCGCAAGAAGCGTTCGCGGTTGACCGCGGACTTGTTCTTGCCTTGCAAACGACGGTCTATGAGGTAAGTCAAAATGCCTCCTGCAGCTGCTTGGGTTCCGGCGCCGGGCAGGGCGGCTGTTAGGCCGTCCCTGACCCATATTAGCACCGCCGGCTTAGGACGACTTCCTCACGCGCAGGTACCACTCGCACAGCAAGCGCACCTGTTTGGCGGTGTAGCCTTTTTCCACCATGCGCGCGACGAAGTCGGCGTGCTTGTTGGCGTCCTCGGCGCTGGCCTTGGCGTTGAACGAGATCACCGGCAGCAGCTCCTCGGTGTTGGAGAACATTTTCTTCTCGATCACCGTGCGGAACTTCTCGTAGCTGGTCCAGGCCGGGTTCTTGCCGCCGTTGTTGGCGCGCGCGCGCAGGCCGAAGTTGACGATCTCGTTGCGGAAGTCCTTCGGATTCGAGATGCCGGCCGGCTTCTCGATCTTCTCGAGCTCGTTGTTCAGCGATTCGCGGTCGAAGCTCTCGCCGGTGTCCGGGTCGCGGTATTCCTGGTCCTGGATCCAGAAGTCGGCGAAGGTCACGTAGCGGTCGAAGATGTTCTGGCCGTACTCGGAATAGCTTTCCAGGTAGGCGGTCTGGATCTCCTTGCCGATGAACTCGACGTAGCGCTGCGCCAGGTGCTCCTTGATGTAGGAGAAGTACTTCTGCTCGGTCTCCGGCGGGAACTGCTCGCGCTCGACCTGCTGCTCGAGGACATAGAGAAGGTGGACCGGATTGGCCGCCACCTCGGTGGTGTCGAAGTTGAACACCTTGGACAGGATCTTGAACGCGAAGCGCGTCGACAGCCCGTTCATGCCCTCGTCCACGCCGGCGTAGTCGACGTATTCGTGGATGGACTTGGCCTTGGGATCGGTGTCCTTCAGGTTGTCGCCGTCGTACACCAGCATCTTGCTGAAGATGGACGAGTTCTCCGGGTCCTTCAGGCGCGACAGGATGGCGAACTGGGCCATCATGCGCAGCGTGCCGGGCGCGCACGGCGCCTTCTCCAGCGAGGAGTTGGCCAGCAGCTTGTCGTAGATCTTGATCTCGTCCGTCACGCGCAGGCAGTACGGCACCTTGACGATGTAGATCCGGTCCAGGAAGGCCTCGTTGTTGCGGTTGTTCTTGAACGCCTTCCACTCCGACTCGTTCGAGTGCGCCAGGATGATGCCGTCGAAGGGGATCGCGCCGAAGCCCTCGGTGCCCTTGTAGTTGCCCTCCTGGGTCGCGGTCAGCAGCGGGTGCAGCACCTTGATCGGGGCCTTGAACATCTCGACGAATTCCATCAGGCCCTGGTTGGCCAGGCACAGGCCGCCGGAGTAGCTGTAGGCGTCCGGATCGTCCTGCGCGTAGTCCTCGAGCTTGCGGATGTCGACCTTGCCGACCAGGGACGAGATGTCCTGGTTGTTCTCGTCGCCCGGCTCGGTTTTCGAGATCGCGATCTGCTTCAGGATCGACGGATAGCGCTTGACCACGCGGAACTGGTTGATGTCGCCGTTGAACTCGTGCAGGCGCTTGACGGCCCACGGGCTGGGGATGTTGCGCAGGTAGCGCCGCGGGATGCCGTAGTCCTCTTCCAGGATGGTGCCGTCCTCGAGCTCGTTGAACAGGCCCAGCGGGGACTCGTTCACGGGCGAACCCTTCAGGCAGTAGAAGGGCACCTGCTCCATCAGCGACTTGAGTTTCTCGGCGATCGACGACTTGCCGCCGCCCACCGGACCGAGCAGGTAAAGGATCTGCTTGCGTTCCTCCAGGCCCTGCGCCGCGTGGCGGAAGAAGGAGACCACTTGCTCGATCACTTCCTCGGTGCCGTAGAACTCGCGGAAGGCCGGGTAGATCTTGATGACCTTGTTGGCGAAGATGCGGGACAGGCGCGTGTCGTTGCGCGTGTCGACCAGCGTGGGTTCGCCGATGGCCGCCAGCATCCGCTCCGGGGCGGTGGCGTAGGTCAGCCTGTCCTTCTTGCAAAGCGCCAGGTATTCGGACATGGACATCTCCTCTTCCCTGGTGCGTTCGTACCGTGCTGCGTAGTTGTCAAAAATGGTCATTTGGATGTCCTTTAATGTAAACCTGCTAGTCACTACGGTCGGCAGTCGGATCGGCTGCTGGCCTGTTCTTTAGTGTGTGCAAACTCCTCTTAGGATTGTTCTTATTTTCCGTCGACAGCTGCCGGTGACGGCGCGGATTGCCCGCGCCTCGGAGCTGGATTGTTGGGCCGTGCGGTGGACTTTTGCCGGCATATTTGTGTGCTCTTCGTAACGCATCTTACGTTGATGAAATTAATTATTGCTCTACTGGTTCAGGAAGTCAAAACATATGTCGCAATATCGTTAATAGGTTTGCGCAAGTCCTTGATCCGGCAGGGAAAATGTCGAAATGTAAATGGTAAAAACCAGCTATTTCCGCGACGTTTTTCTTGAGCTTCGACATCACATTATCATGGCTGTGGCAATAGTGCCGACACGCATGGAAGTCGTGCGCGGGCCCCCGCCGCGAATTGCTGCGACCGCACTTGCGCTAAGATGGCGGCATCCCGCCACACCAAGTCACACAGAGAGGAATACCGGATATGAACGAACAATTGCGCCAGGCCGTGACGGCCATGCCGAAGGCCGAACTCCACATCCACATCGAGGGCTCGCTGGAACCCGAACTGATCTTCGCGCTGGCCGAACGCAACGGCGTGCGGCTGGCCTATCCGTCGGTGGACGCGCTGCGCCAGGCCTACGCCTTCAAGGACCTGCAATCCTTCCTCGACATCTACTACGCCGGCGCCAGCGTGCTGCTGCAAGAGCAGGACTTCTACGACATGACCGCCGCCTTTCTCGAGCGCTGCGAGCGGGACAACGTGCGCCACGCCGAGATCTTTTTCGACCCGCAGACGCACACCGCGCGCGGCGTGGCGATGGAGACGGTGGTGAGCGGCATCCACCGCGCCTGCCAGGACAGCCCGGTCAGCGCCACGCTGATCATGTGCTTCCTGCGCCACCTGTCCGAAGAGGACGCGCTGGCGACCCTGGATGCTGCGCTGCCACATCGCGACAAGCTCATCGGCGTGGGCCTGGATTCGTCCGAGGTCGGCCACCCGCCCGAGAAGTTCGCGCGCGTGTTCGCGCGCTGTCGCGACCTGGGCCTGCACCTGGTGGCGCACGCGGGCGAGGAGGGGCCGCCGGCCTACATCGCCTCCGCGCTGGACGTGCTGAAGGTCGAGCGCCTGGACCACGGCGTGCGCATCCTCGAGGACGCCGCGCTGACCGCGCGCGTGGCGCGCGAAGGCATCGCGCTGACGGTGTGCCCGCTGTCCAACACCAAGCTGCGCGTGTTCGACCAGATGCGCGACCACAACCTGGTCCAACTGCTGGACGCCGGCCTGCTGGCGACCGTCAATTCGGACGACCCGGCCTACTTCGGCGGCTACATGAACGACAACTTCATCGCCGTGTTCGAATCGCTGCCGCTGACCCTGGCGCACGCCAAGACGCTGGCCCGCAACAGCTTCGCCGCGTCCTTCCTGCCGGCCGAGCAAAAGCGCCGCTTCCTGGACGAGGTCGACGCCTATTTCGCCGCCTTGCCCGCCTGAGTTCGTTAAGCCAGGCTTAAAAAACTTCCGTCACACTGGCCGGTCGGCGGCATTTACCGCTGACGCCGCTTTGGGGTCAGACCCCAAGGCGTTGTTGACGCCGCTTAGCGCGGCCGCGCCGGATCATGGGAAGGACGGGAGTGCCGATGTTTGTTCAAGCTTTACGCATGACGCTGCGCGACTGGCGCGCCGGACAGCTGCGCTTCCTGATGGTGGCGCTGGTGGTGGCCGTGGCCGCGCTGTCCGCGTCCGGCTTCTTCATCGACCGCCTGCGCGCCGCGCTGGACCGCGACGCGCACCAACTGCTGGGCTCGGACCTGGTGGTGCAGGCCGACCAGCCCATCCCCGACGCCTGGCGCGACGAGGCCCGGCGCCGCGGCTTGAACATCGCGCAGACCGTGGTGTTCCCCAGCATGGCCCAGGCCGGCGAGGGCGAGGCCTCGCAGTCTCAACTGGCCTCCATCAAGGCCGTGTCCGACCTCTACCCGCTGCGCGGCAAGCTGCGCGTCACCACCAATCCCGAACAAGCCAACGACGGCTACGGCAGCCCCGCGTCCGACACGCCCGCGCCCGGCACGGTGTGGGTCGACGCCGGCCTGCTGCCCGCGCTCAAGGTCGGCGTGGGCGACGAGATCCGCCTGGGCGAGCGCGCCTTCAAGATCACCCGGCTGATCGCCGCCGAGCCCGATCGCGGCGCCTCCTTCATGAACTTCGCGCCGCGCGTGATGCTGCAACTGCCGGACTTGGCCGCGACGGGCCTGGTGCAGCCCGGCGCCCGCGTCACCTACCGCCTGCTGCTGGCCACGCCATCACAGCAGCGCGCCGACGACGTGAAGGCCTACGAGGACTGGCTGCGCGCCAGGATCGCGGCCGACAACACCAAGGGCGTGCGCATCGAGTCGCTGGAGGCGGGACGCCCCGAAATGCGCGCCACCCTGGACCGCGCGGACCGCTTCCTGTCCCTGGTGGGCCTGCTGTCGGCGATGCTGGCCGCCGTCGCGGTGGCCATGGCCGCGCGCCGCTTCATGACGCGCCACCTGGACGCCTGCGCCATGCTGCGCTGCCTGGGCCTGACGCAGAACCAAGTCACGGCCATGTATCTGATCGAGTTCCTGCTGGTGGGCCTGGCCGGCAGCGCGATCGGCGTCGCGCTCGGCTTCGCCAGCCACTTCGCGCTGCTCGAGGCCTTGGGCAAGCTGGTGGCCAGCGACCTGCCGCCGGCCACCATCATGCCCGCCGTGCAAGGCGTCGCGACCGGCATGCTGTTGCTGGCCGGCTTCGCGCTGCCGCCCATCCTGCAGCTGCGCAACGTGCCGCACAACCGCGTGATCCGCCGCGAGGCCGCGCCGCCGCGGCCGATGGCACTGGCCACCTACGGCCTGGGCCTGGCCAGCTTCTTCGCGCTGCTGCTGTGGCAGGCGCGCGATATCAAGCTGGCCTCGCTGACGGGACTGGGCTTCCTGGGCGCGTTCGCCCTGTTCGCGCTGGCCGGCTGGCTGGGGCTGGCGGCGCTCAAGTCCGCGCGCGGCGCCTTCCGCCACCAGTCCTGGCGCTTCGCCGTCAATTCGCTGCAGCGCCGCCCCGGCGCCACCGTGGTGCAGGTGGTGTCGCTGGCGCTGGGGCTGATGGCCCTGCTGCTGCTGACCGTGGTGCGGGGCGACCTGATGACCGCGTGGCGCAACGCCACGCCGGCGGACGCGCCCAACCGTTTCATCATCAACATCCAGCCCGAACAGAAGGACGAGATCGCCGCGCGGCTGGCGCGCGCGGGGGTGACGAACGTGCCGCTGTACCCGATGATACGGGGCCGCCTGGTGGCCGTGAACGGCAACACCATCACCAAGGACACTTACACCGAGGACCGCGCGCGCGGCCTGGCGGACCGCGAGTTCAACCTGTCCACGATGACGGCCGTGCCGGCCCAGAACAAGATCGTGGCGGGCCAGTGGTATGGCGACGCGGCCGGCGCGCCGGCCGAGGCGTCGGTGGAGGAGGGCATCGCCAAGACGCTGGGCCTGAAGCTGGGCGACAAGATGCGTTTCGACATCGCCGGCTCGCCGGTGGAGGCGACCGTGACCAGCCTGCGCAAGCTGGAATGGGGCTCGATGCGGGTCAACTTCTTCGTCATCATCAACCCGAAGGCGATGGCCGACACGCCGCAGACCTGGATCACCGCCTTCCACCTGCCCCGGCAGCACGCCGCGCTCGGCAACGAGTTGACGCGCGATTATCCCAACCTCACCGTGGTGGACGTGGGCAGCGTGATCCGCCAGGTGCAGGCGGTGCTGGACCAGGTGATCGTGGCGGTCGAGTTCCTGTTCGCGTTCACGCTGATCTCGGGCGTGCTGGTGCTGTACGCCGCGCTGATGGGTTCGCAGGACGAGCGCACCCGCGAGGCCGGCCTGCTGCGCGCGCTGGGCGCCACGCGCAAGCAGCTGTCGCGGGCGCAGATGATCGAGTTCATGCTGGTCGGTTCGCTGGCCGGGCTGCTGGCGGCCAGCGGCGCGGCGGCCATGGGCTGGGGGCTGGCGACCTACCAGTTCAAGTTCGAATGGGCCTTCAATCCGGGCGTGTGGCTGGCCGGGCTGGTGGTGGGCGCGCTGTGCGCGATCGCGGGCGGCTGGCTGGGCCTGCGCAACGTGCTGCGCCAGCCGCCGCTGCAGACTTTGCGTGAAGCCTAGGTGCGCTATCATGACGGCATGACTGAACAAACCCTATACGAAACCATCGGCGGCGAAACCAAGCTGCGCGAAATGGTGGACCGCTTCTACGACCTGATGGAACTCGAGCCCGAGTTCGCCGTCATCCGCGCCCTGCATCCGCCCACCACCGACGGCTCGCGCGACAAGCTGTTCTGGTTCCTGTCCGGCTGGATGGGCGGCCCGGACATGTTCATCGAGCGCTTCGGCCACCCGCGCCTGCGCGCTCGCCACCTGCCTTTCCCCATCGGCAGCACCGAACGCGACCAATGGCTGCGCGCCATGGCCTGGGCCATGGAGGACGTGGGCATCGCCGAGCCCTTGCGCGTGCGGCTGATGGAATCCTTCTATCAAACGGCCGACTGGATGCGCAACAGGCCGCATTGATGGAGCGCGTCGAATTCCTGGTGCTGCTGGCGCTGGGCGCCATCATCGTCGCGCTGCAAGTGGCGACGCTGCTGCGCGGCCGTTCCAACGCCGGCCCCGACCTCTCCGCCGGCCTGGAGCGCGTCGAGCGCGAAGTGCGCATGCAGCTGCAAGCCACGGCCCAGGCCTCGCGCCAGGAAATGGGGCAGACACTGGCGCAATCCCACGCCGCCACCGTGCAGCAGCTGGACGGCATGCGGCGCCAGATCGAAACGCTGACCGAATCGAACACCCGGCGCCTGCTGGAAGTGCGCGCCACGCTGGAATCCAAGATCCGCGAGCTGCAGACCGACAACGGCGCGCGCCTGGAGGAAATGCGCAAGACGGTGGACGAGAAGTTGCACGCGACCCTGGAGGCGCGCCTGAGCGCCTCGTTCCAGCAAGTGTCCGAACGCCTCGAGCGGGTCCACCAGGGACTGGGTGAAATGCAGCAGCTGGCCCTCGGCGTCGGCGATTTGAAGCGAGTACTCACCAACGTCAAGACGCGCGGCACCTGGGGCGAGGTGCAGCTCGAGATGCTTTTGGAGCAAGTGCTCACTCCGGACCAGTACGCGAAGAACGTGGAGACCATCGCCGGCAGCAACGCGCGGGTGGAGTTCGCGTTGAAGCTGCCTGGCCAGAAGGAGGGCGGCGCGCCGATGTGGATGCCGATCGACGCCAAATTCCCCAAGGAACAGTATGAACGCCTGCTGGAGGCGGCCGAGCGCGCCGACGCCGACGGCGTGGCGCTTGCCGGCCGCGAGCTCGAGCGCGCGGTGCGGGGCGAGGCCAAGACCATCGCCGAGAAATACCTGTCGCCGCCGCAGACCACCGATTTCGCCATCCTGTTCCTGCCCACCGAGGGCCTGTACGCGGAAGTGATGCGCAGGCCGGGACTGGCGGACGATTTGCAGCGCGTGAACCGGGTCAGCATCGCCGGGCCGTCCACGCTGATGGCGCTGCTGAACAGCCTGCAGATGGGCTTCCGCACGCTGGCGCTGGAGAAGCGCTCGTCCGAGGTGTGGCAGGTGCTGGGCGCGGTGAAGACGGAGTTCGCCAAATTCGGCGACGTGCTTGCCGCCACTAAATTGACGCTGGAGAAGGCGGCGCGAAATATCGAGACGGCGGAAGTGCGCAGCCGCCAAATGGCGCGTAAGCTGAAGTCCGTGGAGGCGCTGCCCAACGAAACCGCGCAGTTGCTGCTGGGGCAGGAGGGGGACAGCGATCCAGAGTCATAATCGACCGCCCACACGGGAGACTGGCATGGCACGCAACAAGATCTGCACCGCCGCCGAGGCGGTGGCCCGCATCCGCGACGGCGACACCATTGCCACCGGCGGCTTCGTCGGCGTCGGCTTCGCGGAGAACATCGCGGTGGCGCTGGAATTGCGCTTCCTGCGAACCGCCCAGCCCCGGTCGCTGACGCTGGTCTACGCCGCCGGCCAGGGCGACGGCAGGGATCGTGGCCTCAACCACCTGGCCCACGCCGGCATGATACGGCGCGTGATCGGCGGCCATTGGAGCCTGGTGCCGAAGATGCAGGCGCTGGCCATCGACAACCTGATCGAGGCCTACAACCTGCCGCAAGGCGTCATCAGCCAGCTGTTCCGCGACACGGCCGCCGGCAAGCCCGGCATGCTGACCCACGTCGGCCTCGGCACCTTCGTCGATCCCCGCCACGGCGGCGGCAAGATCAACGCCCGCACCACCGAGGAACTGGTGGAACTGAGCACGCTCGGCGGCAAGGAGCACCTGTTCTACAAGGCGCTGCCCATCCTCGTCGGCATCATCCGCGGCACCACGGCCGACCCGGCCGGCAACCTCACCATGGAGCGCGAGGCGCTGACGCTGGAGGCGCTGGCCATCGCCATGGCGGCGCGCAATTCGGGCGGCATCGTCATCGCGCAGGTGGAGCGGCTGGCCGACCCCAACACGCTCAACCCGCGCCAGGTGAAGGTGCCCGGCATCCTGGTCGACTGCGTGGTGGTGGCCGAGAAGCCCGAGTACCACCTGCAGACCTTCGCCGAGCCCTACAGCGCGGCCTTCGCCGGCGAAACGCGCGTGGCGCTGGACGCGATCGCGCCCATGCCGCTCAACGAGCGCAAGGTGATCGCGCGGCGCGCCTTGATGGAACTCGGCCTGGACGACGTGGTCAACCTCGGCATCGGCATGCCCGAGGGCGTGGCCGCGGTGGCGGCCGAGGAGGGCGTGCTGGACCTGGTGACGCTGACGGCCGAACCGGGCGTGATCGGCGGCCTGCCGGCTGGCGGCCTGAACTTCGGCGCCGCCATCAACGCGGACGCGATCATCGACCAGCCCTATCAGTTCGACTTCTACGACGGTGGCGGGCTGGACGTGGCGGTGCTGGGCCTGGCGCAGGCGGACCGGCGCGGCAACCTGAACGTCAGCAAGTTCGGCCGGCGGCTGGCCGGGGCGGGCGGCTTCATCAACATCAGCCAGAACGCGAAAAAGGTCGTGTTCGCCGGCACCTTCACGGCGGACCGGCTGGACGTGGCCATCCGCGACGGCGGCGTGCACGTGCTGTGCGAGGGCTCGGCGCGCAAGTTCGTGGACGAGGTGGAGCACCGCACCTACAGCGGCGACTACGCGCGGGCCAGCGGGCAGCGGGCCCTGTTCGTGACGGAGCGCTGCGTGCTGAGGCTGTGCGAAGACGGGATGGAATTGATTGAAATCGCGCCCGGCGTGGACCTGGAGCGCGACATCCTGGCGCAAATGGATTTCCGGCCGCGCATCAGTCCGGAGTTGAGGCTGATGGACGCGCGCCTGTTCGCGCCGGAACCGATGGGCTGGCGCCCTTAAAACCAGCGGCGCCAAACCGGGGTCAGACCCCGCGTTCCGCGCCTCATGCCCTTGCAATGGCGTATGGCGCGGAGGGTCTGACCCCAGATTTACGCAGTTGGTTTAGACCAAGCCGTCGAACAGCACGACATCGACCAGGTCGCCCACCGCCGCGTCGCCCTGCGCGGCGGGCAGCACCACCATGCAATTGGCCTCCGACATCGAGCGCAGGATGCCCGAACCCTGCGAGCCGGTGATACGCACTTCCCGCTCGCCATCGCCGTTCACCGACAGGATGCCGCGCTGGTACTCGGTGCGTCCCGGCTTCTTGCGGATCGCCTGCGCGCTGCGCGCGCGCAGCACCGGCAGCGCCGATTCCGCCCCCATCATCCGCAGCAGCGCGGGACGGGCGAAGAAATAGAAGCCCACCATGGCCGCCACCGGATTGCCCGGCAGCCCGAACAGATAGGCGCCGCGGCCGTTGGAACCGATCCGGCCGAACGCCATCGGCCGTCCCGGGCGCATGTTCATCTTCCAGAACGCCACCTCGCCCAGTTCCGCCATGATGCGCCGGATGTAATCGACGTCGCCGGACGACACCCCGCCCGTGGTCAGCACCGCGTCCGCGCTTTCGCAGGCGCTGCGCAGCGCCTCCTCCAGCGCGCGCGGGTCGTCCGGCACCGTGCCCATGTCCACCACGTCGCAGCCCAGGCGTCGCAGCATGCCGTACAGCGTGTAGCGGTTGCTGTCGTAGATGCAGCCCGCGTCCAGCGGCTCGCCGATGGAGCGCAGCTCGTCGCCGGTGGAGAAGAACGCCACCCGCAGGCGGCGCCGCACGGCCACCTCGGCGATGCCGAGCGAGGCGATCAGCCCCAGGTCCGCCGGCCGCACGGTCTTGCCCTTGCGCAGCGCCGGCGCGCCGGCCATCAAGTCCTCGCCCTTGAAGCGGCGGTTGGCGCCGGTGGCGATGCTGCCGGGCGCGACCGTCACGCTGTCGGCCGTGATGGCGGCGGCCAGTTCCTGCGGCAGCACCGTGTCCAGCCCCTCCGGCATCACGCCGCCCGTCATGATGCGCACGCACTCGCCTGGGCCGATGCGCAGCGCGCACGGCCGGCCCGCCAGCACCACGGCCGTGATGCGGAAGGTGGTGGGCGCGCCGGCCAGCAGCTCGGCGCCGCGGAAGGCGTAGCCGTCCATCGCCGAATTGTCGTGCGCGGGCACGCTGATGGGGGAGACGATGTCGGCCGCCAGCACGCGGTCCAGCGCGGCGCGCAGCGCCACCTTTTCCACCGTCCGCACCGGCTCGATGTAGTCGTGGATGACGCGCTGGGCCTGCTCGACGTCCATCGCGTCCGGGTCGCCGCCGGCTTGCAGCGCGGGCCGGGCGGCCGGCTTTTCCATGTCCTTCAAGTCGGCCAGGGTGTTGATGTTGCGGAAGGCCGCCGCGTCGTCGAACAGCACCTGGGCCACGCGGATCGACTTGTACCAGCCGTCCATGCGGCGCGCGCCGCTGTCCAGGTAGGCGCTCAGTTGCGGCAGCACGCCGGTCTTCACCAGGCTGAACACGGGATGCACGCGCTGGTAGGCGTCGCCGGACTCGTCCGCCTCCATGGTGACGGCCACGGCCAGGTCGGCGTCCTGCTCGCGCAGCGCGGCGAGCAGGCGCTGGGCCAGGTCGGCGGGCAGGAAGGGCGAGTCGCAGGGCGCGGTCAGCAGCAGCTCGGTGGCGCAGCGGCGCAAGCCCGTCTGCAGGCCGGCCAGCGGGCCCTCGTAGCCCTGCATGTCGTCCGGCCACACCGGCGCGCCCATGGCCTCGTAGGTGGCCTGGTTGCGGTTGGCGTTGATGGCCACGCCGGCCACCTGTGGCGCCAGCCTCAGCAGCACGTGGGCGGCCAGGGTGGCGCCGCGGAAGGGTTGCAATCCCTTGTCGACGCGGCCCATGCGGGTGCCGCGGCCGCCGGCCAGGATCATGCCGGTGATGCTGTTCTGGTGCGTCAAACTGATTCCTCGCTTATCCGCCTATGTAAGACATCTCGACTTTTTGCGCGCCGGGCAGGCCGGCGGTGTTGCTGGTGCGCAGTTCGGAATAGCGGTCGCCGCGCGCCGCCCACAGGTGGCCGACGGCGCCGGAAATCTCCGCGTCGCTGGCGCCGTTGCGCATCAGCGCGCGCAGGTCGTGGCCGCGGGTGGCGAACAGGCAGGTGTAGAGCTTGCCCTCGGTCGACAGGCGCGCGCGCGAGCAATCCTTGCAAAACGCCTGCGTGACGCTGGAGATCAGGCCGATCTCGCCGCCGCCGTCCAGGTAGCGCCAGCGTTCGGCGGTCTCGCCGGTGTAGTTGGCGGCGACGGGCGCCAGCGGCATCTCGGCGCCGATGCGGCGCGCCACCTCGGCGGACGGGACCACCTCGTCCAGCTTCCAGCCGTTGGAGGCGCCCACGTCCATGTACTCGATGAAACGCAGGATGAAGGGCGTGCCCTTGAAATAGCGCGCCATCGGCAGGATTTCCTGGTCGTTCATGCCGCCCTTGACCACCATGTTGACCTTGATCGATTGCAGGCCGACGGCGTGCGCCACGTCCAGGCCGTTCAGCACGTCGGCGACGGCGAAGTCCACGTCGTTCATGCGCTTGAAGATGGCGTCGTCCATCGCGTCCAGCGACACGGTGACGCGCTGCAGGCCGGCGTCCTTCAGCGACTGGGCCTTCCTGGCCAGCAGGGAGCCGTTGGTGGTGAGGGTCAAGTCGAGCGGCTTGCCGTGCACGGTTTTCAGCTCGGCCAGCATGGCGACCAGCTTTTCGATGTTCTTGCGCAGCAGCGGCTCGCCGCCGGTCAGGCGGATCTTCTCCACGCCGTGCGCGATGAACAGCCTGGCGATGCGGGTGATCTCCTCGAAGCTCAGCAGGGACGAGTGCGGCAGGTAGTTGTAGTCCTTGTCGAACACTTCCTTGGGCATGCAGTAGACGCAGCGGAAGTTGCAGCGGTCGGTGACGGAGATGCGCAAGTCGTGCAGGGGGCGGGCGAGCTGGTCCCGGAGGGTGCCGGTGGGCGCCTCCAGAATGGCTGGCACGAAAGCGGCTTGCGGGCGGCTCTCGGCGAAGTGGATGATTTTCTCGGACATGAATATACGATAGCACGATGCGCGGACAGCCTCGCATATTGCCACAGTTGCTCCCATCACATCGGTGTCAGGCGCGACATTCGGACATTAATGGGGAGAAATGTCCGAATGTCGCGCCTGACACCGATGTAGGTGGGGAAAGTTTTGGGCTTTTGGCGGCGTGCCGTCCGGGCGAAAAAAAAGGAAGCGCGGGGCTTCCTTTTTTGGGGGGCCGCTAACGGGTTAGCGGCGGGTGTTGACCTGGACCAGCGGCTCTTCCTTTTGCTGCGGCAGCGGCTTGCGCTCGCGTGGCACGCGCGCCGGGGCCGGGGCCTGGGCCGCCGCTTCCTGCGCGGCGCGCAGTTTGGCGGGGTCGGTCGCGGCCAGGGTCAGGCCGGCGGCTTCCAGGATCGCGTTCAGGTCGCCGGACGATTTGTGGGCGGCCGGGGCTGCAGCCGCTTGCGGGGCTGCTGCTTCGGCTACCGGCGCTGGAGCCGCTTCCGCGACTGGCGCGGCTTCGGCCGCTGGCGCCGCGACGGCTTCGGCGGCTGGTGCGGCGGCGAAGGCGTACTCGGCGGCTGGAGCCGGCTCCGGCGTCACCGGCACGGCTTGCGCCGCGGCCACGACGGGTTGCGCCGTGGCGGCGGCTTCGACCGCGACTGGCGCGGCTTCGGCGGCAACCGGCGCTGCTTCCACCGCTGGAGCGGCTTCCACGGCAGGAACGGCTTCGGCTGCGACGACCGGTTCGGCCACGGCTGGCGCCACCTCGGCGACCGGCGCCGCTTCCGCTACTGGGGCGGCTTCAGCCGCCGGCGCTTCGGTTTCCGCTGCTGGGGACGCTTCAGCCGCATCGGCAACGGTTGCTTCGACTGGCGCGGCAACGTCGGCTGCGGCGGCTACAGCCGGGGCGATTTCAACTGGCGCTGGCGTTGCGACTTCCGTCGCCAAGGCCGGGGCGGCATCGGCTGCCGCTTCGGTCGCTGGGGCTTCAGCCGCCGCCGGGGCGATCGCCGCCTCGGCAACCACGGGTGCCGGGGCTTCCGCCGCGGATGCCTCGGTCACCGCGGCTTCCGCGACGACTGCCGGCACTGCCTGCTCGCCTTCGGCGGGGGCCACGGTGAAGCTGATCACCGGTGCTTTTTCGCCATCGGCGCCTTCAATGCCTTCGCCTTCTTCGCGTTCACGGCGGTTGCGGTTGCGGCCACCACGACGACGACGGCGGCGTGGCTCGTCGCCATCGGCGCCGTCCGCCTCTTCACCTTCAGGGCCGACGTTTTGCGCCAGCTTCTGCGGCGCGGCCTCGGCGGCGACGGGCGTTACCACGACCGGCGCGCCGGTCAGGGCGACGCTGGCGCCGGCGGCGGTCGCGTTCAGGGCGACTTCCTCGGCTTTCACTTCGGCGACCGGAGCCTTGTCGGCGCGCGGTTCGCGCGGCGGACGCGGTGGGCGTTCGGCGCGATCGGGACGCTCGGCGCGTTCAGGACGCTCGCCGCGCGGTTCGCGCGGGGCCAGGGCTTCCACCGGCTGGCCTTCGCGGCCTTCACGCGGTTCGCGTGGCGGACGCGGCGGACGAACCGGACGGCCGGCCTCGGCTTGCTTGGTCGCGTCGTCGGCTACCGGACGGCTGCCCGGTTCGCGTTCCTCGCGCTCGCGGCTGCCCGGCTTGCCGTTGCGGCTGCGGCCACGCGGGCCGCGGGCGTTGCGGTCGCCACGCTCGGCGGAGGCGGCGGCCGCGCCGGGCTTGGCCACCACGGCTGGCGTCGGCGTTGGCGCCGGGGTTTCCTCTTTGCCCGAGAAGAAGGAGAACAGTTTCGCGAAGAAACCTTTTTCCACCGGGGCGGGGGCTGGCGCGGGAGCGGCTTTCACCGGCTCCGGCGCGGGCTTGCGCTCCACCATCGGCGCGGGCTGGTCCGGGGTGATGGTCTTGACGACGGCTTCCTGGCGCGGCTTGGCTTCTTCCTTCTGGCGCTTGCTGTAGGCCATGTCGGTTTCGGCTTGCTCGGCCATGGTGTAGCTGGCCGTGTGGTCTTCCAGGCGCGGGTCGTCGTGCTTGATGCGCTCCAGCTTGTAGTGCGGCGTGTCCAGATGCTTGTTCGGGATCAGGATCACGTTGATGCGGTGGCGGTTCTCGATCTTGAGCACTTCGCCGCGCTTTTCATTCAGCAGGAAGGCCGCCACGTCCACCGGCACTTGCACGTGGATGGTGGCCGAGTTTTCCTTCATCGCCTCTTCCTGGATGATGCGCAGCACCTGCAGGGCGGACGATTCGGTGTCGCGGATGTGGCCGGTGCCCGAGCAGCGCGGGCAGGTCACGTGCGAACCCTCGGACAGCGACGGACGCAGGCGCTGGCGCGACAGTTCCATCAGGCCGAAGCGGGAGATCTTGCCCATCTGGACGCGGGCGCGGTCGTGGTGCAGCGCGTCCTTCAGGCGCTGTTCCACCTCGCGCTGGTTCTTGGCCACTTCCATGTCGATGAAGTCGATCACGATCAGGCCGCCCAGGTCGCGCAGGCGCAGCTGGCGCGCCACTTCCTCGGCCGCCTCGCAGTTGGTGTTGAAGGCGGTGGTCTCGATGTCGGAACCGCGGGTGGCGCGGGCCGAGTTCACGTCCACCGACACCAAGGCCTCGGTGTGGTCGATCACGATGGCGCCGCCCGACGGCAGCGGCACGGTGCGGCTATACGCGGTTTCGATCTGGTGTTCGATCTGGAAGCGCGAGAACAGCGGCACGTCGTCGCTGTAGCGTTTCACGCGGTGCACCATGTCCGGCATCACGTGGCTCATGAACTGGTGAGCCTGCTCGTAGATGTCGTCGGTGTCGATCAGGATCTCGCCGATGTCGGGCTGGAAGTAATCGCGGATGGCGCGGATCACCAGCGACGATTCCTGGTAGATCAGGAAGGCGCCCGCGGCGCCCTTGCCGGCGCCCTCGATCGCGCGCCACAGTTGCATCAGGTAGTTCAAGTCCCACTGCAGCTCTTCGACCGTGCGGCCGATGCCGGCGGTGCGGGCGATCACGGACATGCCTTGCGGCAGGTCCAGCTTGTCCATGGTTTCGCGCAGTTCCTGGCGCTCCTCGCCCTCGACGCGGCGCGACACGCCGCCGCCGCGCGGGTTGTTCGGCATCAGCACCAGGTAGCGGCCGGCCAGCGAGATGAAGGAGGTCAGGGCCGCGCCCTTGTTGCCGCGCTCTTCCTTCTCCACCTGCACCATGATTTCCTGGCCTTCGCGCAGGGCTTCCTTGACCGAGGCGTTGCGCACGTCCACGCCTTCGCGGAAGTAGCTGCGCGCCACTTCCTTGAACGGCAGGAAACCGTGGCGATCCTCGCCGTAGCTGACGAAGCAGGCTTCCAGCGACGGCTCGATCCGGGTGATGACGCCTTTGTAGATGTTGGATTTGCGCTGTTCGCGACCAGCGGTTTCGATGTCGATATCGATCAGTTTCTGACCGTCGACTATCGCTACGCGCAACTCTTCTTGCTGCGTAGCATTAAACAACATGCGTTTCATTTTTATTAACTCCGCGACCCTGAGGCCATCTCTTGCCACTCCCTCGGGAGTGGCGTAGTACAAGGATATACGCGGGAAAAAGGAGGCTGCGGGGGGTGTGCCTCGTCATGCGGCGCTGCGACGCGCGAACGCGTTGCGGCCGCAAAGGGCGCATGAGGCCGATCGTCATGCCGAGTGCGCGCACTGCCTGCGACTCATCCGATCACGGCCCGACGGGGTCGGGGGGGAGAATGCAGGCGTGCGCAAAACGTCGAGCCAGGGCATCTTGTATGGTGCCCGGGCGAAAACGGCAGCGTTATCAGCTTCATCAACCAGCGAGCAACGACTATGTGCTTGCTCGCTGGACTTATCCTAACAATCCAGCCAATCTAATCCCAGCACCCGTGCCCTCTACCCGATGACAACAGCGGTTGCCACCCTGACATGCGCACGAGTGTGCGTATACATTTATTTTCCACCGAATTTGCAAATAGGCGAGGCCAGTGGATACGCCCCTGTGTAAAATGTGCTTTTATTCTTACACGTGCAGCAGCTTAAACTGCGGCGAATCGATTATATATTCAAAATGAAGGACTTAGAGAGATTTTCAGGGAAAACAGCCCAAAAGCCGACCAAAACGGCCCCCGCTGAGACCCCCGCGCCAGTCCTGCCGCAAGCACAATTCGTGACGATCACCGAAGAAGAAGCCGGACAACGGATAGATAACTACCTGTTGCGGATCTGCAAAGGCGTGCCGAAAAGCCATGTGTACCGCATCCTGCGCTCCGGCGAGGTGCGCGTCAACAAGGGCCGCATCGACCAGTTGTACCGCCTGGTGGAGGGCGACGTGGTGCGGATTCCGCCGATCCGCCTGGCCGAGAAGGCCGAGACCAACGTCCCCGCCGCCGAGTTCGCCATCATCCACGAGGACAGCCACCTGCTGGTGATCGACAAGCCGGCCGGCGTGGCCGTGCACGGCGGCTCCGGCGTGTCCTTCGGCGTCATCGAGCAGCTGCGCGCCTCGCGGCCGGACGCCAAGTTCCTGGAACTGGTGCACCGCCTGGACCGCGAGACCTCCGGCCTGCTGCTGCTGGCCAAGAAGCGTTCGGCGCTGACCAATCTGCACGAACAAATGCGCGACGGCCATACCGACAAGCGCTACCTGGCATTGGCGGTGGGCGATTGGAAAAACCCGCGCCAGCATGTAAAGTTGCCGCTCCGTAAATACTCGACGCCGGATGGCGAGCGCCGCGTGTCCGTGTCGGCCGACGGCCTGGCCTCGCACACGGTGTTCACGCTGCTGAGGAAATACCCGCAGTTCGCGCTGCTGGAAGCCGAACTGAAAACCGGCCGCACCCACCAGATCCGCGTTCATCTGGCATCTTCGGGCTTTCCCATCGCAGGTGACGACAAATACGGCGATTTCGCATTGAACAAGGCGCTCCAGAAAGCCGACGCGACGCGCGGCGCGCTCAAGCGCATGTTCCTGCACGCGCACCAGATTACGTTTACCCACCCGGAAACCGGGAAATCGATGACACTGAAGGCGCCATTGGCCGCCGAATGCGAGCGTTTCTTGGTAAGCTTGGGCAAACCATTGAATTCTATATAACAAGGAGCCGGCCGCCGGACGGGCCGGGTGACATGGCAAGAAAGCAATTTGATCTGATCGTCTTTGATTGGGATGGCACGTTGATGGACAGCACATCGACGATCGTGAAATGCATCCAGGCATCGGCCAAGGATTTGGGCCTGCCGATACCGGGGGAGGACGCGGCGTCGCACGTGATCGGCCTCGGGCTGTACGAGGCGATGCAGGCCGTGCTGCCGAACGTGGATCCGAAATACTATCCGCGCATGGTGGAGCGCTACCGCTACCACTACCTGTCCAAGGACCACGAGCTGACGCTGTTCAAGGGTGTGGCTGAAATGCTACAGGAGCTGTCGCAGAACGCCTATTTCCTGGCCGTGGCGACCGGCAAGAGCCGTGTCGGCCTGAACCGCGCGATGGACGCGGCCGGGCTGCTGTCGATGTTCGACGCCACCCGCTGCGCCGACGAGACCTTCTCCAAGCCCCATCCGGCCATGCTGCAGGAGCTCACGCGCGAGCTGGGCCAGGACTTGAAGCGCACCGTGATGATCGGCGACACCAGCCACGACCTGCTGATGGCCAACAACGCCGGCGCGGCCGCCGTGGCCGTCGAGTACGGCGCGCACCCGGTCGACCAGTTGATGGCCTGCAATCCCATGTATTCGGCCAAGACCGTGGCCGAACTGCACGAGTGGCTCAACGAGCACGCCTGATGCGGGAGCGGGCATGAGCGAGGAAATCCTGATCTGCGCCGCCGACGCCGTGCTGGACGGCGGCCGCGGCGTGCGCTTTCCCGTCACGGCGGGCGGCGAGGACGCGACCGGCTTCGTGGTGCGCCACAACGGCAAGCCCTACGCCTACCTGAACCGCTGCGCCCACGTGCCCATCGAACTGGACTGGAATCAGGGCGAGTTCTTCGAGTCCAGCAAACTCTATATCATGTGCTCCACCCACGGGGCGATCTACATACCGGACAGCGGCATGTGCGCCGGCGGCCCCTGCCGGGGCGGGCGGCTGCGGCCGATCCCGGTGGTCGAGCACGACGAACAACTATATTGGCAGCCCGACGACTATATTCGTCCGGCGCGCGCCTGAGAACCGAATCCATGAGCGATAACACCAGCGACCAAGACAACGGCGCCAGCGCCGCGCCGCAGGGCGCCGCCCCCGCCACGCCCGCCACGCCAGCCGCGAGCGGCGCGCCACAGTCGGTCGCCGGCCTGAACTGGGAACGGGAGGTGCTGGAAAAGCTGGTGCTGTCCACCGTGCGCGAACGGCGCGCGCACCGGCGCTGGGGCATCTTCTTCAAGTTCCTGGTGCTGCTGCTGGTGCTGTTCGCGCTGGCCGCGTATTTCGACGTGTCCTGGCCCGTGGGGGATTCCGAGAACGTCGGCCGGCACACGGCGTTGATCGAAATAGACGGCGAGATCGAGACCGAAGGCAGCGGTTCGGCGGCGGTGGTGATCCCCGCGCTGAACAAGGCCTTCTCCGACCACGGCTCGGTTGCGGTGGTGCTGCACATCAACAGCCCGGGCGGCAGTCCCGTCCAGGCCGGCATGATCGTCGACGAGATCCGGCGCCTGCGCAAGGGCTATCCGGGCAAGCCCTTGTACGTGGTGGTCAACGAGATCTGCGCCTCGGGCGGCTATTACATCGCCGCCGCCGGCGACCAGATCTATGTCAACAAGGCCAGCATCGTCGGCTCGATCGGCGTGCTGATGGACGGTTTCGGCTTCAATGGCGTGATGAGCAAGGTGGGCGTGGAACGCCGCCTGCTGACGGCGGGCGAGAACAAGGGTTTCATGGACCCCTTCCTGCCGCTGTCGGACAAGCACCGCCAGCACGCGCAAACCATGCTCAACGACATACACCAGCAGTTCATCGACGTGGTGCGCACCGGCCGCGGCAAGCGCCTGAAGGAAACGCCGGACATGTTTTCCGGCTTGTTCTGGACCGGCGCGCGCGCCGTCGACATGGGCCTGGCCGACGGCCTGGGCACGGTCGACACGGTGGCGCGCGACGTCGTCCACGCGGAAGACATCATCGATTACACCCAGCACGAGGGCCTGCCGGAGCGCGTGCTGAAGAAATTCGGCGCCGCCATGGGCGCTGGCGCGATGAAGGCGGCGGTGCAAAGCGCCAACCCGAGCATCCGATAAATCCGACGCGAGTGTGCGCTGCCTCAAACGCGTCGGCGCGCCTCCGTGCGCGTAGGCACAGAAGAACATTATCTTTTCTGCTTCATTTAGCCTTGTAATCTCCCCGGCGTGGGCTATATTGGTGTTGTAGTTCTTTCCCAGGGAGGTCGCATAAACAGCTTAACTCGTTGTCTGCACAATCTTGTGTCTAGTCTGAAACGAACTACTCAACCGCATCGCTGATGCGGGCTCGAGAGAATTTCAATTCCTCGCACTGCGCCTCGCAATGGGGCATGAGAACGGCGGCGTCATTGCCGCTGTTTTCATTTTCCGGGCCGTCATTTTCCGGGCCGCCTATCTCCTCCCCGCCGAATCCGCCCGCCGAGAGCCAGTTGAGGAACTGCGCCTGGGTCGTCCTGTGCCAGGCGGCTTGGGGCATCGTCTCCGAGCCAGTGCTTTGCCATTGCGCCAATGCCAGCCGACTGGTGTGGAGCGCCATATACTTTAATGATGTAAGTTTCATTTTTGAGTGGCTTTCCTAGCTCATTAGGTAAATTCCTAATGAGATTTCAGTGTAGTAGTTCGTCCTGGGCAAAGTTTGATTTGCGTCAATGTGGCGTCAGGAAGGCGTGCGAAATCTGGTACAGTCTCGGCCATGAGCAAACTATCTTTAGACCGCATCCTGCAATCCCAAGGTTTCGGCACGCGCAAATACTGCCGCGCCCTGATCGAAGACGGCGAAGTCAGCATCGCCGGCGAAGTCCACGACAACTACAAGGAAAGTATCGACACCGACGGCCTGGTCCTGCGCGTTTTCGACGAGGAATGGGTGTACCGCGAGCGCGTGTACATCGCGCTGTACAAGCCGGCGAACTACGAGTGTTCGCGCAAGCCCAGCCACCATCCCGGCGTGCTGACCCTGCTGCCCGAGCAATACACCTGGCGCGAGGTGCAACCCGTGGGCCGGCTGGACCACGACACCACCGGCATGCTGCTGATCTCCGACGACGGCGCCTTCATCCACGCCCAGTCCTCGCCCAAGCGGCACGTGCCCAAGGTGTACCAGGCCACCACCCAAGACCCGGTGACGCCGGAACTGGTGGCGCAGCTGCTGTCCGGCGTGCAGCTGCACGACGAGCCGGCGCCGCTGTCGGCGCTGGTGTGCGAGCAGCGCGGCGAGCGCCAACTGGAAATCGTGCTGGAGCAGGGCAAGTACCACCAGGTCAAGCGCATGCTGGCGGCCGCCGGCAACCACTGCGGCGCGCTGCACCGCTCCGCCATCGGCGGCCTGCAACTGGAGGCGCTGGGATTGAAGGAAGGGGAGTGGTGCTACCTGAACGAGGAACAGCTGGCGCTGCTGGCGCCAGCGTGAGTAAGCGGCACGGCGGCGTGCTGACGCCTTAAGGCCGCAGCTTGCGCTTCTCCTTGCGTCCGTGCGTGAGGTAGTGCTCGGCCGGATTCCAATTGCCCGCCGCCACATCCGGATTCGCTTCCAGATACAGCTTGCCGTCGAACTCGTCCAGCAGGTGGCCGGCGTCCGTCGAGCAGGCCTCCACGAAGCCCTTCGGAATCGCATGGCCCGCGTAGCGTTGCGGCATCTCCTCGCCGGTGACGATGTTGGTCAGCTTGCGGAAATCGATCTTGCCGTAGAACGTGTCCGACATCATCGGCGTGTAGTACGCGCAGTCGTCGAAATAGTAATGGGTGACCTGCGACCAGCGCGTGCGCATCGGATCGGTCTGGCGCGAGCCGCCGTGCATCAGGTTGGCCGCCCAGATCAGCGCCTGTCCCTTCTTCGCGTGGAAATACTCCGGCTGCGCGCCGTGGGACTCCACCAGCGCGCGCCACATCTCCTCGTACAGCGCCTGGGTCGGCGTCTGGCCCAGCTGCGACACGCACAGGCCCACGTGCTCGTTCGTGTAAATTGGCCAGCGGTGGCTGCCGGGGAAGTACACCAGCGGCCCGTTCTCCTCGTTGATGTCCTCCAGCGCCACCCACACGCCGCACATGAAACGTTCCGGGCTGGAACTGAAGTGGATGGAATCGGTGTGGAAATGCTGCTGCGTGCCGACCGGGAAGTTCAGCGTCTGGAACGGCCAGGCCTGGCGTCCATACAGCCTGCTCAACAGCGCCAGGATGTGCGGATTGCAGGCGATGTCGCGCACCCGCTCGTTGAATTGCCAGGCGTCCTGCACCCGCAGGCTGATGCCTTGCCGATGGCCCTCGGCCCGCCATCCCTCCAGGTCGTAATGGTCCAGCAGGTCCGCCTTGATGGCCTCCGCCTTGGTCTCGAAGGCGGCGTCCGGAAAGTCCAGCACCGCGTATCCCTTCACCGCCAGGTCCAGCGCGATGCGGCGGGTCTCGTCGTCGATCGCGGGATCGCTGAAGAGCTGCTTGAAGAACGGGGATTCGACATGCGGTACGCCGGGCAGTACGTTTTTCATGGGGAGTGGCAAATCAATAAGGTTCGATATTGTAAGACCTTCCGGCCTCCAATGGCATCTGTTAAAGTCCCGCCATGAAACTAGCAACCCTCAAGGACGGCACGCGCGACGGCCAACTGATCATCGTCTCGCGCGACCTGAAAACCGCCCAGGTGGCGGACGGCATCGCCCCCACGCTGCAGCGCGCGCTGGACGACTGGGGCTTCATCGCCCCGCAACTGGACGAGGCCTACCGCCTGCTCAACGACGGCAAGGGCCGCCGCAGCTTCGATTTCGATCCCGCCAACTGCATGGCGCCGCTGCCGCGCGCCTTCCAGTGGGCCGGCGGGGCGGCCTACGTCAACCACCTGGAACTGGTGCACGCGGCGCGCAACGCCGAGTTGCCGGAATCGTTCAGGGACGAGCCGCTGATGCACCAGGGCGCAGGCGACGACTTCCTCGGCCCGCGCGACGACATCGCCTTGCCGCGCGAGGAGTGGGGCATCGATTTCGAGGCCGGGATCGCCGTCGTCACGGACGACGTGCCCATGGGCGCCACGCCGGACGAGGCGCACCAGCAGATCCGCCTGCTCATGCTGGTCAACGACGTGTCGCTGCGCAAGCTCATGCCGGACGAACTGGCCAAGGGCTTCGGCTTCCCGCAGTCCAAGCCGGCGACCGGCTTCTCGCCGGTGGCGGTCACGCCGGACGAACTGGGCGACGCCTGGAAGGGCGGCAAGGCGCATTTGCCGCTGCGCTCCAGCTGGAACGGCAAGCCGGTCGGGCAACCGAACGCGGGCGTGGACATGGCGTTCAACTTCCCGCAACTGATCGCCCACCTGGCGATGACGCGCAACGCCCGCGCCGGCGCCATCGTCGGCTCCGGCGCGGTGTCGAACAAGGACGCCAAGAAGGGCTATTCCTGCATTGCCGAGAAGCGCTGCCTGGAGCTGATTGCGGACGGGGAGGCCAGCACGCCGTTCATGGTCTTCGGCGACACCATCCGGATCGAGATGCTGGACGCCGACGGCAAGTCCATCTTCGGCGCGATCGAGCAGACGGTTAAGCAGACTGATTTGCGCAAGCCGCGTTAGAGCTATTAATGCAATAAGCATGGTTCCAGGTACTGTTCAAGTCGATTGAGTTTTTGTAATCGTTCGATTACAATCGGCACATGTTCACGATCAAGTCACTTCCCGCGTTCACTAGCTGGCTCGACGGCCTGGCCGATGCTACGACGCGTGGCGTGATTGTGGCTAGGATTAAGCGATTGGAGCGCGGATTGATGGGAGACGTTGAGCCAGTCGGCGACGGCGTTTCCGAGCTACGCATACACGTTGGTGCCGGCTGGCGTGTGTACTTCACACAGCGCGGCGGTCAGCTAGTCGTATTGCTGGTTGGTGGCTCCAAGCGCACGCAGAAGAGTGACATTAAGCGTGCCAAAGGATTGGCGGCATTGCTGGATTAACGAGGAAACACAAATGAGTAAACGCATTAATGTGGCCGATCTGCCCGACTTCGACGCCGCCCCTTACCTTGACGGTGAGGTGGCTATTGCCGCCTTCTTGACTGATATTCTGGAAGCGAACGATGCTTCCCTACTCGCCGCAGCTTTGGGCGACATAGCCCGCGCTCGCGGGATGACTGAGATTGCCAAGTCGGCGGGACTCACCCGCGAAGCGTTGTACAAGGCCTTGCGGCCAGATAGCGCTCCACGTTTCGATACCATAAGCCGCGTGTGCACCGCGCTCGGTGTACGTCTGGTGGTGCAGCCGGTACCGGAGCCTTGTGATGGCCAATCGTAAAGTTGTGGATCGAGAAATGATCGAGTTCGAGGACGCACTGTTGCGCTCAATGGGGCAAGCCAAGCGGGGTGAGTTTGCCGCTGTCCACACTCCAGAACAAATCGCAACACGGCGCGGCCGGCTGGCGGGGAGTGTCAAGGCGGCCCCCCCAAAGTGCCAATCCCACGCCGCAGCTGCAGCTGGCAAAAGTTGATAATCACCTACTTGGTGATTGTTGCCTATTGGGTTACAATTTTTAACTGAAAAAACGCACCCCACACTGCAATAGGCCAAAATGAAGAATTGCCCCGAATGCGGGGCACTGTCCCCGGTGCATGACACCCGCGACGTGCCCTATACCTACAAAAGCCATGAAACCGTGCTCCCGGCGGTGGCTGGCTACCACTGCTTCGCCTGTGGCGAAGTCACACTGGACCGCGACGCGGTAGACCGTTACAGCGATTTGGTAGGGGAATTTCAGCGCTCGGTTAACGCTGAACTGGTGGACGCGGCGTACATCACCCAGGTGCGCAAGAAGCTGCGCCTGGACAAGAAGCAAGCGGCCGCCATTTTTGGCGGCGGGGTCAACGCGTTCACCCGCTACGAAAGCGGCCAGTCAAAGCCGCCGGTGGCGCTGGTTAAGCTTCTAAAGGTGCTGGATCACCACCCCGAGCTGCTGGCCGAGGTCCGGGCCTAAGCCAGCGGATGCGATCAGGGTCAACGTAGCCGATTCAAGGAAGGTGAAGGAACTAAATGTCCCCCGCTCTGCAACTGCTGCTTTCTAAAGTCGATACCCTGAAAACGTCGCTGGACGCCGCGCGTCCGCTGCCGTCGCATACAGTGGCGTCGCTACGCGCAAAGTTGGCATTGGAGTGGACTTACCACTCCAATGCCATCGAGGGCAACACGCTGACGCTGCGCGAAACCAAGGTGGTCCTGGAGGGCATCACCGTTGGTGGAAAAACGTTACGCGAGCACTTCGAGGCGACCAACCACCGTGACGCGATCTTGTACGTGGAGGACATTGTCGCGCGCGACGAAGCATTGTCGGAATGGCAAATAAAAAACATCCACAGCCTGGTGCTGAAAGGGGTGGATGATGTCGAGGCCGGCCGCTATCGCAGGGAAAACGTCGCCATCACGGGCGCAAGTACGACTCCGCCCGGCTTCTTGCATCTTGCGGACGAAATGCGTTCGCTGGTCGAATGGCGCGAGAGCGCTGGCGCCGCGCACCCGGTCGAGTGCGCGGCGGAGCTGCACACCCGGTTCGTGAAAATCCACCCCTTCATCGACGGAAATGGTCGAACCGGACGGCTGTTGCTGAACTTCGAATTGATGAAGGCCGGCTACCCGCCGGCAGTGATCCGCAAGGAAGACCGCCTTGCGTACTACGATGCGCTGGACGTCGCCTGCGTCAGCGGGAACCACGATGACATCACCCAACTGGTCGCCGAGGCTGTGGAGCGCTCCTTGAGCGTCTATCTCGATCTACTGGCGCCAACCCCTGGCGGCCCGAACGGCGGACCCTCGCATACTACGTGATGCCAGAGGATATCGATTGCTCATGCGCCAGCCAACTCCCTGACTTTCTTTGGACGGCCACCAAGTTTCCCGTTTTCACGCGCGGCGGCCGTCTTGGCATCGGTGGATGCCTTGCCGCCCACCTTGCCCATCTGTGAAGCCATCCAGCGTTTGGAACCAAGAAAGCCCTCCAGGAGGGCGGGGATGTAAAGGTCGGCATCGAGTTTGGGGAAATGAACGCCCAAACCAGAGGGGCTGATCTCAGCACCGATCAGGTCTGCGGGATGGGCGTTCTCCAAACCTTGTACATCGCGGGGCGAAAACGCGATTTGCAAGCCGGATGCCAGGGAAATCACGATGCGCGAAATGCGCCGGTCATAGCGTACCGCCACCGCAGCCGGAAAAGCGGCTTTTTTTGCCGCGCCACGACGGTTCGCTGCCTCGAATGTGGTATCAGTAATGTCCATGTGTCGTCCTCCATTTAGTGCATAGGTCCGCCAAATTTTTGGCGAGTGCACCGGCAATCTTCCCCAGCTCCTTTTGCGAAAACCCATAGTTCTCGCGCAACTCAGGAGGCCCATCTGGACAATGCAAGTTGAACACTGCTTCACATCCGTTACCTAGAACGTGAACATGAGCCGGTCGGTGATCGTTTGGGTAGATGACGACGCGCAGGCCAAAAATCTTGACATCCTCCTCCCCCTCAACCTTCGGTTGCCGCTGACGCGGAAAGGGGGAGGATTCCTACGGCGCTGTCACCGATCGAGCCGGTTCGAGCCGCTTCGACGGGTTCCTACTGCTGGCGACCTTGCCGCGTCGCTCACTTCATAGGCGCACCGGGCGTGTCCCGCCCTGAGGATGTTGATCGCGCCGACCAGGTCGGCATGCCGCGAGTGGCCGCACGCCACGCACGCGAACACCGCTTGCGTGGGCCGGTTGTCGGCCGACACATGGCCGCAGCCCGGACAGGTCCGGCTGGTGTCGCGCGGCGACACCGCCACCAATATGCCGCCGCGCCACGCCAGCTTGTAAGCGAGCTGCCGGCGGAACTCGTACCAGCCCTGATCGAGGATGGCCTTGTTCAGGCCCGACTTGGCGCGCACATTGCGTCCCGGCTCGGCGCGATCGCCCGTCGCCGATGCCGACATGTTTTTGACCTTCAAGTCCTCGACGCTGACCATCGCGTGGTTGTTGCAAATAGTGGTCGTGGCCTTGTGCAGGTAGTCGCGGCGGGCATTGCCGATGCGGGCGTGGATGCGCTGGACCCGGGCTTTCGCCTTGTGCCAGTTCTTGCCGAATTTCTTCTTGCGGCTCATGGCTTGCTGCGCGCGCCGCAGACGGTCCTCGTGCCGCTTGAAACTGTGGAGGGGCTCCAGCGCTTGGCCATCGGACAGCGTGGCGAAGCGGACTATCCCCATGTCGATGCCGACCGCGCCGCCCGACGGCACGGGCGGCGCGACATCGCGCGCGGTCTGGATCGCCACATACCAGCGTCCCGCCGACTGGCTGACGGTGACGTTGCGCACCTCGCCCGGCACCGTTCTGCTGTCGCGGTAGCGCAGCCAGCCCAGCTTGGGCAGAAATACCCGGCCATGGGCCTGGTCGAGCTTGATCTGTTTGGGATCGGGGTAGCGGAAGCTGTCGTGCCGGCCCTTCTTCTTGAAGCGCGGGAAGGCGGCCCGCTTGGCGAAGAAGTTGGTGTAGGCCCTCTCCAGGTCTTTCAATGCCTGCTGCAAGGGATGCGTCGGCGCTTCTTTCAGCCATGGGGTCGCCGCCCCGTTGCGCCATGTCGTGAGCAGCCTGCACAGTTCGGCGTAGCCCAGCTTCCGCTCGCCGCCCTCATGGCGTTGCTTTTGAACCTCCAGCGCCTGGTTGAAAACAAAACGGCAGGCGCCGGCGAAGCGGCGCATGGCGCGTTGCTGCTCGCCGTTGGGGTTCAACGCGAATTTGAAGGCTTGAAGGCGTTCCATACTGTGATTTTATACAGTTGTGGCGACCGGGGACGCACGTTAGGACGCCTTCGGCGTCCGCGCTCTTGACCTCGGCCTGAAGTCCGAGGCTTGCCGCGCCCTGGGTCAGTACAGTTGGCATTGTATCGGAAACCTAAGCTGATTGGGTTATTCGTCATATCGTGCGTAGGGATGTCGACGTGGCGGGCGGCCAGGTCGATCACCCGCAGCTGATCGCAGCGCACAACGCCGGTGGTCTTGATTCCGGTCACGGGTACGGCGAAGCCCGGGCGGCGGGCGAACTCGCCGCCTGTGGTAATTGGCAGGATCACCGGTAGCTTGGTGGCTTCATTGAACGCGGCGGGCGACACGACCAGGACGGGGCGGCTGCCGCTTTGCTCATGCCCAGCTGTCGGATCGAGCGAGACAAGATAAATGCCACCGCGCTTCATAACAGCTCGCCCCCGGCGGCGGGCGCGTCGACCCATTCACGTTCCTCGACTGGCTGCGGCTGCGAATAGTCTGACACGGCCAGCAACTCGGCGAGTGTGTAGCGAGGCCGCGGCTTAGGATTGACCACCAGGCAGCCGTGATCAACGGACAGGCCGACTGTGGCGCCGGCCTGCAGCTGTAATTGTTCGAGGAAGGCGGGCGGGACGGCCAGCATCACCGAACCGCCGACCTTGCGAATGCCCCAATCATTTTACGGGTGACGCTATAATGACGGCCTCCAACCATCGACCACCGCGTTCGCGCCAACGCCCATGCCCCTCGCCGCCCAATACGCCATCCGCATCGCCGCGCCCGCGACCGCCGGCCCGCTGTCGCGGGTGCGGAAGCAGTTCAACACCCTGGTCAAGAAGCTCGAAGCCGAACGCGTCAGGTTGGCGCTCTGGCGCGAGGAGTTGCCCAGGATACGCGCCCTGGCCGACAGCGAGTACGACCCCTTGGCGCGGACCTTCGACGCCCATCGCCGACGATTGCTGTTGCTGCTCGATCAGGCCTGTTCCGACAAGGCGATGGGCAAGAAGGACAGGGAAAAGCTGGCCGACGTGATCTGTTCGACGGCCCTGGACTTGATGCAGATCGATGAGGAGGACGAGGCGATCAAGGAGATCTACAACAAGCACAGCGGATGCGACTTCGATCTGGAGATGGACGCGGAAAAGGCGTTCATGCGCGAGTTCGTGGGCGCGACGACCGGCGTCGAACTGGACGACGACACCGATTTCAGCTCGCCGCGCGCCTTCTTCGAGGCCATGCGGGACAAGATGGTAGCGGGAAGCGGGGCGGGAACAGATCGGAGCGGCCAGTCCGGCCAAGCCGGCCAAACCGAGCGCGCGCGAGGCGCGCCACCAGGCCGAGGAGCTCAAGCTCAAGCAGTCGGTGCGCGACATTTTCCGCAAGCTCGCCAGCGCGCTGCACCCGGACCGCGAGACCGATCCCGCCGAGCGCGGGCGCAAGACGGCGCTGATGCAGCGCGCAAACGTGGCGTATGCGGCCAACGACCTGCTCGACCTGCTCGGACTGCAACTGGAGGTCGATCAGATCGATCAGACCGGTCTGGACAATCTGGGCGACGACCGGATCAAACAATACAACCGGATTCTCGATGGCCAAGTCAGCCAAATCAAATTTGAAATCATCGCGCTGGAAACCGCGTTCTCGCTCGACATGGGCTGGGAGTTTGGCCGGCGCCGCACGCCGAAGGCGATGATGCGGGGCTTGCGCGCCGACATCGCCGAGATGCGGGCCAACGTCAAACACATCGAAGCGGAGCTCGACACGTTCAGCGACCTCAAGAAACTGAAGGACTGGCTGAAGGACTACCGCATCGTCGTCAACGACCCGGCCTACGGCGACTCGTGGTTTTAACGGCACAAGCCCCAAAAGAAACATGCGCGCCGTATCTGCTCGCCGGTGGGTGTCTGCCGAAGCCGGGCAAGCAGGGCGTCGGGTTGGATATGCTCGAACGCGGCGTCGATCACCTCCAGATTCACTCCCTCATGGCGCAACGCGAACTCCAAGTGGCCGACAAGCGTGTCCTCGAGCGCCACTCCCGTGGGGAAAAGGACACGGCCATCACTGTCGATTCGCCGATTCACGGACCGGCTCCAGATATGCCGGACGCGCAAGCGGCAGCACGTTGAGTTGCAATGTGGCAATGAAGTGCTCGTAGCCAACTGGGGTCATCGGGGATCGAATTTTCTTAACTTTTATCGAAAATTTATGCCATTTTCCGAAAAATGGCGGTCGCCATCGAAAAACTGTAAGCCCAGGCGGCGGGCGAACTCGCCGCCGGTGGTATTGGCAGGATCACCGGCAGCTTGGTGGCTTCATTGAACGCGGCGGGCGACACGACCAGGACGGGGCGGCCGCCGTGGCAAAGTATGGTAAGGTAATACCTAACACTGACTGACAGGAGAAGCTTCATGACCACCACCAATGTCCGCCCCATGTCGGTCAAGCTGGACCCGGACACTCGCGCCCGTCTTGAGCAGTTGGCGGAATCCCGCCGCAGAACCCCGCACTGGATACTGCGCGAGGCCGTCGCGCAGTACGTCGAGCGCGAGGAAAAGCGTGAAGCCTTCCGGCAAGATACGCTCAAGGCGTGGGAAGAGTATCGGACCACTGGGCTACATGTCACGGCTGACGAGGCCGACGCGTGGCTGGCGCAGCTTACGGAAGGCAACGACGTTGAGCCGCCAGAATGTCACGTCTGATCTGGTCGCCGTCCGCGTTGCGCGACGTGCAGCGCCTCTATCGCTTTTTGGCGGGCAAGAATCCTGACGCCGCGAAGCGTGCCGTCCAAGCTGTCCGGCAAGGGGTGAAGGTGCTGGGACAGCAGCCGCAGATTGGCCGCCCCATTGAGGACATGGCGGAGGTGTACCGGGAATGGCAGATCGACTTTGGCGACAGCGGCTATGTGGTGCGCTACCGTGTTGCCGCCGATGTCGTGGCCATCTTGGCAGTGCGCCACCAGAAGGAAGTAGGGAGCTAAGCAGACAACGAGCGCCGTCCCACGCCGTGGCTAAGCCAGCAACGTCCCCGCCAACCGCCGCGCAAACACGCGCAAATCCGGCACCGCCGTCGCCTCCCAGTAGTTCGCCTTCAACCACGGCCCTATATAAAACAGGCTCCGCGAAGGGCTGCCATCCGCCCCCAGCACCGCGCAATCCTCCGCCACATCGATGCCCAATCCCAGCCGGTCGCTGCGGATCAAGCCATCCTCCAGCAGCTGCCCCACCAGCGCGCTGTTGGTATGGCGCGGATGTTAACGGAAACGTTCGAACCGCGAGCTGGGCTACAATGGAGCTCACAATACGGAGGTGACTTATGGCCGCGAACGCTGTAGTGCGTGCCCGGATCGAAGAGCACATCAAAGACGAGGCAACTGCCGTACTTGCGGCCATGGGCCTGACTGTCTCGGATGCTTTTCGCATGATGTTAATCCGCGTGGCTCACGAAAAGGCTCTGCCGTTCGAGCCGCTGATGCCCAATGCAACCACCATCGCAGCCATGAAGGAGGCGCGCACTGGCGGCTTGAAGTCGTTCGCCACCGTCGAAGACTTGATGGCCGACTTAAATGTGGAGGATTGAGCAAACCAGCCAGTTTAAACGTGACGGACATTGTTTAGGTTTCGCCGAACGCCTACCCGCCGCCGCCATCAACGACCCAGCAACGTCCCCGCCAACCGCCGCGCAAACACGCGCAAATCCGGCACCGCCGTGGCCTCCCAGTAGTTCGCCTTCAACCACGGCCCTATATAAAACAGGCTCCGTGAAGGCCTGCCATCTGCCCCCACCACCGCGCAATCCTCCGCCACATCGATGCCCAATCCCAGCCGGTCGGTGCAGATCAAGCCATCCTCCAGCAGCTGCCCCACCAGCGCGCTGTTGGTATGGCGCGGATCCGAGCACGGCCCCGTGCAATTGACCACGTACTCCACCCGTATGGTCTGGTTGGCGCAGGCGCCGCGCGGCCGCACCGACACATGGACGCCATCGCCGCCCTCGTCGAACCCGGCCACCCGCGCCGCCAGCGTCCGCACCGTGCCCGCCGCCAGCGCCGCGCCGAAGCGCTCGTGGACAACCGGCGCCAGGCGGTGCCGATGGGTGTCCCAGTACGGCTGCACATGGCGCAGGAAGCGTCTGCGCTCCTTTTCCGGATACGCCAGCCACACGTCCGCCGTGACCGGGCGCAACAGCGCCAGGCCCTCGCGCCAGTCGCGGCCCTCCGAGGCGATGGCGCGGCAATACTGGCGGAAGGCGCGCAGTTGCGCGCGCACCGTGGCGGCGTCGCCCCAGATCGCCTCCGCGCCCGCGCCGGACGGCTTGCCGGCCGTGTGCCGATGGTGCTGCGGCAGCAGGCCCCGGCGGGACACGGCCGTGACGGGCCGTTCCGGGTTGCGGTTCAGCAGCGTCATCGCCACGTCGACGGCGGTCAAGCCCGTGCCCAGCAACAGCACCGGCGCGTCGGCCGGGATCGCGTCCAGCCGCGCCTGGTCCCACGGGTCGCGCAGGTAGCGGGCGCTGTCGTAGAACGCCATGTCGGCGACGCGCGGGTTGTTCGACGGGAAATGGCCCAGGGCCAGCACCACCTTGTCCACCTCCATCGTTTCGCCACCTTCGAGCGTTACGATGCTAGCGCGGCCGTCGGCGGCGGTGACGATGCGGGTGACGTGGCGGTAGATGCGCTTGAGTTCGGTGTTGGGCGCGGCGCCGAGCTCGGCCTGGTTCAGCAGCCACTCGAGGTAGTCGCCGTAGATGCGGCGGGAGACGAAGGAGCCCGCCGCGGTGCCGGCATCGACGTGCTGGGCGTAGCGCAGGAAATGGTCCGGGTCCTCATCGAATGCGCTCATGTTCCCGGCGGGGACGTTGAGCGTGTGCTCCGGGCTTTGGGTGCCGTAGGCCATGCCGCGCGCGATGCGGCCGCTGCCGTTCAGCAGGTGGATGCGGGTGGCTTCACCGCTCTCTTGCCGAAGCAGACGGGCGGCGATGACGGCGCCGGAGAAGCCGGCGCCGATGATGAGGATGGTTTTCATTATGCGTTTTACGAATATGCTTAGAATAATTTCGTATTATTGTATGAGCAAAATAGATCGAGGCTGTAACAAAGATGCCCCGTTGCCATTTTTCCTCATCAACCAGTTGTCGAGTATGTAAAACACCTATATGGCTGGCAATTGATTGCCCGCTATGTCATCATGCCCGATCGCGGCCGTGAGTTGCGCGCAGTCTAGGAAACCGATAGTGAACATAAAATCCAGCAACACCGTGTGGCACCACGCCACCGTCACCCGCTCCCGCAGGGAGCAGCTCAACGGCCACAAAGGCGTCGTTGTCTGGTTTACCGGACTGTCCGGCTCGGGTAAATCCACATTGGCTCACGCGGTCGAGGAAAGGCTGTATCAATCCGGATGCAGAACCTTTGTGCTGGATGGGGACAATGTGCGCCATGGACTTTGCGCGGACCTGGGTTTCTCGGACGAAGCGCGGACTGAGAATATCCGACGCGTTGGTGAGGCGGCAAAACTCTTCGTTGAAGCAGGAACGGTCGTTCTGACCGCATTTATCTCCCCCTTTCAAAATGATCGCGAGCGTGTGCGGGCGTTGCTGGCCGCTGACGACTTCATAGAGATCTATTGTCATTGTTCTCTCGAAATGTGTGAGCAACGGGACGTGAAAGGGCTGTACAAACGCGCCCGCGCGGGCGAGATATCACACTTCACTGGGATTTCTTCGCCTTATGAGGCTCCTACAGCGCCCGATCTGAAGGTGAACACTGACTCTCTATCTTTGAATGATTCGGTTGAACTGATTTTGAACTTGCTGCGCGAGCGGAGTGTCATTGCTGCAGCGTAGCCAGATACCGGCCAGATACCGGAATATACAGACCGTCAGTTTTGCTTTCTGCTGCCGTCCCCTTCGCGCTTTTTGGAGGCTAGATGTCGAGTCCCGTTTGATCATAAACACGTTTAACGAATAATTCGGGCTTCTGCCGCTGCCATTCCTTGAGCGCTTGGATCGGTGTCCTGGTGCCGATGGCGCGTTGTGGAATATGGTGGTTGTAGAGCTTGAGGTAGTTCAGCAAAGTCGTCTCCAGATCGGCCCTGCTATCGAAACGAGTCTGCCGCAGCAGTTCGTTAATCCGGCCATTAAACCGCTCCACCATGCCATTGGTTTGTGGATGACGCGGCGGCGCCAGGCGGTGCTCGACAGCGATGGCCGCGCAGGCCTTGTCGAAGGCGTGCTGGCCGCTGGGTTTCTTGTCCTTGGCCGCGAAGCGATCAGTGAACTGCGAGCCGTTATCAGTCAGTATTTTGCTGATCTTGATAGGCGA
>NZ_FPBO01000029.1 GCF_900116645.1 Pseudoduganella namucuonensis
GCGGTCCTCGGTTGTTGTTAGGCGTGAGAACCAATAACAACGCGCTTCATGGCGTGGCCGCCGACCTCTTCTCATGAAATATCCGGGCTAGCGCGCCTGCCGCACGCCGGGGGGCAGCAGATACCAGCCTAGCTGGCGGCGGATCTCGGCCATGGATGGCGGCGGCTCCGCGGCCTGCCTGCGCTGCCGCATGAACTGGCGGAGCTGTTCCTTGCTGGGTTTTGTGGTGGTGTTCATTTCCGTTCTCCTCGGGGCGCCGTCGCCGGATCAGCCCATCAATGCGCTGCAGAAGGTGGCTTGCTTCCTGGCCTGGACCGGCGCGGGGCCGGCGCCCGGCACGGCGCGGCCGGCGCGCCCGAGGCGCTCGGCCATCGCTTGCCAGGTGCCGTCGGCCAGCCATTGCTCGTAACGGCGGCGGCAGGTGGTGGGCGAGGGGTAGCGGGCGGGCAGCGTCAGCCAGCCGGCGCCCGTGCACAGCCGCCACAGCGCGGCGTTGACCATGGCGCGCGGATCGGCGGCGGGCCGGCCGCGCCGCGGCGCGCCCGCCCCGCCGCCGGCGGGGGAGGGCCCGTGCAGCGCGGCGATCAGTTCCCATTCTTGGTCGTCCAGTTCATCGAACTGTCCAGGTGTCCGGGCCGGGTGGCCGGCTGTTAAGGTATTCATGGCGTTCTCCTCCTGTCCCTCGTGCGGGGCATGGATTCAGTATCGCCAGCATGGGGCCTGGGCACTATCCGATATCGGCAACGCGTATCCGGAAAACGCAGCAATGTGCGGCGGGGCGGGGATGGGGCGTCCCCGCGCTAGCCCGCCAGCGTCTCCACCAGCAGGGTGCGCAGCCAGCGGTTGGCGTCGCTTTCCTCGAAATCGGCGTGCCAGTGCACGGTCACTTCGACCTCGGGCAATTCCACCGGCAATTCAAAGGTCGAGAAATGGCGTCCGCCGTTCATGCTGCGGGCGGCGCTGCGCGGCAGCGTCACCGCGAGGTCGGTGCGTTGCAGGATCTGCGGAAGCACGCTGAAGTGCGGCAACTGCAGCGCGACGGTGCGGTGCAGCTTGCGCTCGCGCAGGAAGTCCTCGATCAGCCGGTGGCTGTTGTCGGCCGAGGCCACGTGCACGTGCGCCATCGCCAGGTAGTCCTCCACCGATAGCTTGCGGCGGGTCTCTCCCGGGCGCTTGAGCGCCATGCACACATAGGGTTCGCGGAACAGGGCCTGGCTGCGGGTGTTCGGTTTCAGCGACGGCAGGTTGCCGACCGCCAGGTCCAGCCTGCCGCTGCGCAGCGCCTCCTCGATCTGCCCCAGCGGCACCTGGCACACCTCCAGCATCACGTGCGGCGCGGCGGCGCGCAGCCGTTCGCACAGGGGCGGCAGGAACACCATTTCACCGATGTCCGACATCGCGATGTGGAAGGTGCGCTTGCTGAGCGCCGGGTCGAACGGCTCGCCGTGGCGCAGCGCGTCCTGCACCACGGACATCACGCGCCGGATCGGCTCGCGCAAGGCCAGCGCGGCCGAGGTGGGCTGCATGGCGTTGCCGGAACGGACGAACAGCGGGTCGTTGAACATCGCGCGCAGGCGCCCCAGCGCGTAGCTGACGGCGGGCTGCGACAGTCCGAGCCGGGCGCCGGCCTGGGTCAGGCTGTTTTCCTCGGCGATCGCGTGAAACACGCGCAACAGGTTCAGATCGGCGTCAAGGATATCCATGGTGTTTATTCCGCCCCATATATTGATCTATTTGACCGATATTCTACAGCCCACCTACACTCGATCGCAAGGTTTCAGAGGCCGTGACAGCGCCACAGCGATGGCGCGCACGGGGAGCGATTTGACGAGTAAGGAGGGGATAAGCATGGCTGAGAGGTCGTTTAAAAAGGAAGTGGAGAAGCTGCGTGCCGGCGCCGGCGAGGTGTTCGCCGGCGAGGGCATCCTGGCGGTGACGAAGGCGCTGCTGCAGTCGGGCGTGTCTTACGTGGCGGGGTATCAGGGCTCGCCGATTTCGCACCTGATGGACGTGCTGGCCGACGCCAGCGACATCATGCGGGAGTTGGGTGTGCATTTCGAGAGCAGCGCCAGCGAGGCCACGGCGGCGGCGACCTTGGCCGCCTCGGTCAACTATCCGCTGCGCGGCGCCATCACGTTCAAGGCCACGGCCGGCACCAACGTGGCGTCCGATCCCTTGTCCAACCTGGCCTCCGGCGGGGTCACCGGGGGCGCGCTGATCATCGTCGGCGAGGACTATGGCGAGGGTTCCAGCATCATGCAGGAACGCTCGCACGCCTTCGCCATGAAGTCGCAGATCTGGCTGCTGGACCCTCGGCCCAACCTGCCGTCCATCGTGCGGGCCGTCGAGAAGAGCTTCGAATTGTCCGAGGCCAGCAACACGCCGGTGATGCTGCAGATGCGCATCCGCGCCTGCCACATGCACGGGCACTTCGTGGCCAAGGACAATGTGCGTCCATCGTTCACGCTGGCCGACGCGATGAACCGTCCCTCGCGCGACATCAGCCGCATCGTGCTGCCGCCGGCGAGCTTTGTGCACGAGGATGAAAAGATCAATCAGCGCTGGCCGGCGGCGGTGGACTTCATCCGCCGCGAGAAGCTCAACGAATTCTTCGGCGACAGCGGCGCCGACAATGGCCTGGTGATCCAGGGCGGCATGTACAACACGGTGATCCGCGCCCTGCAGCTGCTGGACCTGGCGGACGTGGAGGGCAACACCGAGGTGCCGCTGTACGTGATGAACGTGGCCTATCCCTTGATCGACGACGAACTGCGCGGCTTCTGCCAGGACAAGCGCGCCGTGCTGATGCTGGAGGAGGGCCAGCCCGAGTTCATCGAGCAGGAGGTCAACACCAGCCTGCGGCGGGTGGACATGCAGACCCGCGTGCACGGCAAGGACATGCTGCCGCGCGCCGGCGAATACAGCACCAGCGTGGTCTTGAAGGCGCTGGTGAAGTTCTTCGACCTGTATCGTCCCGAGCTGTCGGCGTCCGAACGGCTGCCGCGGGGCGTGCGCGCGGCGCTGGCGCCGCGCCAGGTGACCATTCCCGTGCGCAAAGCCAGCGCCGCCGAGATGGCCGAGGCCGCCACCGCGGCGGCCGCGATCGCGACCGCGAAGGCGCCGGATTTCAAGGCGCCGGCGGTCATGACCGCCCCGGCTCCGGCCGTGGTGACGCTGAACGCCCCGGCACTGGACGTGCATCCGCGGCCACCCTCGTTTTGCACCGGCTGTCCCGAGCGGCCGATTTTCACGGCGATGAAGCTGGTCGAGCGCGAACTCGGCCCCCACCACATCAGCTGCGACATCGGCTGCCACCTGTTCGCCATCCTGCCGCCGTTCAGCCTGGGGGCGACCACCATGGGTTACGGCCTGGGCTGGGCCGGCGCGTCCGCCTTCAACACCACCGAACCCGCGCGCCGCACCATCAGCGTGATGGGCGACGGCGGCTTCTGGCACAACGGCCTGACCAGCGGTGTCGGCAACGCCGTGTTCAACAAGAGCGACAACGTGCTGGTCATCATCGACAACGGCTATTCCGCCGCGACCGGGGGCCAGGACATCCTCTCCTCCAAGGCCCGGAACGCCGACCGCGTGACCAACCTGCCGATCGAGAAGGCGGTGCGCGGCGTGGGGGTGGAATGGGTGCGCACCATCACCAACACCTACGGCATCGGCAATATGCGCGACACCCTGCGCGAGGCGCTCACCACCAAGACGCGCGGCCCGAAGGTCATCATCGCGCAGTCCGAATGCATGCTGAACAAGCAGCGCCGCGTGAAGCCGCTGATGCGCAAATGGGCCAGCGAGGGCAAGCGCGTGGTGCGCGAGCGCTTCGGCGTCGATTCCGACACCTGCACCGGCGACCATTCCTGCATCCGCCTGTCCGGCTGCCCGTCGCTGTCGGTCAAGGACAACCCGGACCCGCTGCGCCGCGATCCCGTCGCGACGGTGCTCGACAGCTGCGTGGGCTGCGGCGTCTGCGGCGAAGTCGCCCACGCCGCGGTACTGTGCCCCTCGTTCTACCGCGCCCAGATCATCAGCAATCCCACCCGTATGGACAAGTGGGCCGCGAGGATCGCCACGGCCATCATCGGCCGTTTGCAAAAACGTCTGGCCACCCGGGAGCTGAGCTATGCATGACACCACATTCACCACCACCATCCGCCAGCGGACGCCGGTGAAACCGGCGCCGGCCAAGCCCATCGGCATAGCCATCCTGGCCATGGGCGGCGAGGGCGGCGGCGTGCTGGCCGACTGGATCGTCGACCTGGCCGAGCACGAGGGCTACCCGGCGCAGAGCACCTCGGTGCCGGGCGTGGCGCAGCGCACCGGCACCACCATCTATTACGTTGAGTTCCTGCCGCGGGCGCGGTCGGACCAGCCGCCGGTCGCGCCGGTGCTGTCGCTGATGCCGGCCGCCGGCGACGTCGACATCGTCATCGCCTCGGAGCTGATGGAGATGGGACGCGCGGTGCAGCGCGGCCTGGTCACCGCCGACAAGACCACGCTGATCGCGTCCACCAACCGCGTCTATTCGATGACCGAAAAAAGCGCGATGGGCGACGGCCGGGTCGATCCGGCGCCGTTCATCGAAGCGGCCCGCGGCGCCGCCAAGCGCTTCGTTTGCGGCGACTTCGCCGCGCTGGCCGAGCGCAGCGGCAGCGTGATCAGCGCCGCCCTGCTGGGCGCGCTGGCGGGCACCGGCGCGCTGCCGTTCTCGCGCGAGCAGTTCGAGGCCGCCATCCGCCGCGCCGGCGTCGGCGTGGAGGGCAGCCTGAAGGCCTTCGGCGCCGGCTTCGAGCTGGCGCAAAAGGGGCCGCCGGCCGGCAAGATCGGCGCGGCCGCGGCCCATCCCGCCGCCGTCGAGCGCACGCGGCGCAAGCTGAAGGCGCTGGACGCGCGCATCGACGCCGAGTTCCCGGCGGCGGCCGGCACGGTGCTGCGCGCCGGCGTGCGGCGCCTGGCGGACTACCAGCACCTGGCCTACGCCGAGCAATACCTCGCGCGCCTGCTGCCCATCCGCGACGTGGACCGGCGCGCGGGCGACGGCGCCTCGCCGCTGCTGGTCGAGACCGCGCGCCACCTGGCCCTGTGGATGTCCTACGAGGACACGGTGCGCGTGGCGGACCTGAAGATACGCGCGACCCGCTTCCAGCGGGTGGGCAAGGAGGTCAAGGTCAAGGACGACCAACTGCTGCACATCAACGAGTATTTCCACCCGCGCGTGGACGAGATCGCCGACACGCTGCCGGCCTGGCTGGGCAAGCTGCTGATGCGCCCGGGCCGTTTGCGCGACACCCTGGAACGCATGACCGCCAAGGGGCGGGTGGTGCGCACCACCTCGCTGGCCGGTTTCCTGCTGCTGTACGGCGTGGCGGGCCTGCGCGGCTGGCGGCCCGTGTCGCTGCGCTACCGGCGCGAGCACGCCGAAATGGAGAACTGGCTGGGCCACATCGGCGCCCATGCCGCCCAACGTTACCCGCTGGCGCTCGAGATCGCGGCGTGCCAGCGCCTGGTGAAGGGCTATGGCGACACCCATGCGCGCGGCATGCGCAACTTCAAGCTGATCGAGGCGCTGTTGCCCAGGATGGCCGCCAGCGCCGATGGCCCGGAGCGCATGCGCCAGTTGCGCGAGGCGGCGCTCAAGGACGAGGAGGGCGCCCAACTCGCCGCCCTGCTGCGCGAATGGCAATGGCCGGCGCCGGCCCCACAGACTTTCATGGAGAAACATCATGCTTGAACTACCGAAGTTCATCGCCGCTGCGGTGCAGGCGGCGCCGGAATTCCTGAACACCGGCGCCACCATCGACAAGGCCGTGTCCCTGATCCACGAGGCGGCGGCCGGCGGCGCGCGCCTGGTCGCCTTCCCCGAGGTGTTCGTGGCCGGCTATCCGTACTGGAACTGGATCATGACGCCGCTGGAAGGCGGCGCGTGGTTCGAGAAGCTGTACCGCGGCGCGATCTTGGTGCCGGGGCCCGAGGTGGACGCGCTGTGCGGCGCGGCGCGCCAGGCCAAGGTCAACGTCGTCATCGGCGTCAACGAGCGGGCGCCCCACAGCCTGGGTACGATCTACAACACGGTGCTCACCATCGGCTCGGACGGACGCCTGCTGGGCCGCCACCGCAAGCTGGTGCCCACCTGGGCCGAAAAGCTGACCTGGGCGCCGGGCGACGCCAGCGGGCTGAAGGTGCACCAGACCGACATCGGTCCGCTGGGCGCGCTGGCCTGCGGCGAGAACACCAACACGCTGGCGCGCTTCGCGCTGCTGGCGCAGGGCGAGCTGGTGCACGTGGCCAACTACATCGCGCTGCCGGTGGCGCCGCCCGACTACGACATGGCCGAGGCGATCAAGGTGCGCGCCATGGCGCACAGCTTCGAGGGCAAGGTGTTCACGGTGGTGTCCTGCTCCACGGTGTCGGAGGAGATCATCCGCGCCATGGAGCGTGAAAAGCCGGGCGCGCGCGCGCTGCTGGAACGCGGCAACAGCGCCTTCTCCGCCATCATCGGACCGGACGGCCGGGTGGTCGGCGAGCCGCTGGTGGACGAGGAGGGCATCGTCTACGCCGAGATCGACCTGGCGCGCTGCATCCAGCCCAAGCAGATGCACGACATCGTCGGCCATTACAACCGCTTCGACATCTTCGACCTGAAAGTCAACACCGCGCCCCAGCGGGCGGTGACGCTGCATGGCGCGGAGGCGGCCGAGCCGCCCGCCCGCGCCGAGCAAGCCGACAGCGGCGCCGAATCGGCCAACACCCGTTAAGAAGGAGGACAGCATGCGTGAAGACATGATAGGCCGGGCCAACGTGGAGGACACGCCGGAACTGGAGGAGTACTACCGGGAACTGGCGCGGCACGAGGCCGGCGCGCTGTGGACCGTGGCCAACACCATCGAGCCCTGGTTCCCGAAATCGAGCTCGGTGGCCACGCTGTGGCGCTACCGCGACCTGCGCGAACTGGTGCTGCGCTCGGTGGACCTGGTCACGCCCGAGAAGGCCGGGCGGCGCGTGGTCATGCTGACCAATCCGCGGCGCAGGGACGTCAGCGCCAGCGTGGGCTGGCTCTATTCCGGCCTGCAGGTGATGCGGCCGGGCGAGGAGGCCAGCGCGCACTGCCACTCCGCGTCGGCGCTACGCTTCATCATGGAGGGCTCCGGCGCCTACACGGTGGTCGACGGCCACAAGATGACGCTCAACGCGCGCGACTTCGTGCTCACGCCCAACGGCACCTGGCACCAGCACGGGGTGGAGGAGGATGGCGCCTGGTGCGTATGGCAGGACGGCCTGGACATCCCGCTGGTGAACGCGCTGGAAGCGAACTTCTACGCGGTGCACCCCGATCTGGCGCAGTCCCCCACCTACCCGGTCGACGACTCCACGCTGACCTTCGGCGGGCCGGGCCTGCTGCCGGTGAACTTCAAGTGGGACAAGCCCTACTCGCCGCTGTTCAAGTACCAGTGGGACGCCACCTACGAGGCGCTGCGCAACTACGCGCGCGTGACGGACGGCTCGCCATACGACGGCATCATCCAGCAGTTCGTCAATCCCATGACGGGCGGGCCGGTGATGCAGACCATGGGCGCCGCCATGCAGATGCTGCGTCCCGCCGAGCGGACGAAGGCGCACCGCCACACCGGCAGCGTGATGTACCAGGTGGCCAAGGGCAGCGGCTATTCGGTCATCGGCGGCAAGCGCTTCGACTGGCGGGAGAAGGACATCTTCTGCGTGCCGTCCTGGGAGGTGCACGAGCACGCCAACCTGTCCGCCACCGAGGACGCCTGCCTGTTCTCCTTCAACGATTTTCCCGTCATGCGCGCCCTCGGCCTGTACCGCGAGGAGGCGTGGGACGACAACGGCGGCCATCAGATCGTCGCCGCCTAGCAACCCTCCCGTTCACCACCACAACAAGAGAAGACCATGAAACTGATCACCTACCAAACCCGCAACCTGCAGACCCGCCTGGGCGCCCTGGTGGACGGCTACGCCGTCGATATCGAGCGCCTGGGCGCGGCCGCCGGCGTCGGCCTGCCCGACAACATGCTGGACTTCATCGACGCCTCGCCGGTGGCGCTGCAGCGCACCCGGGAGCTGCTGGACCGGCACGCCGGCAAATGGCCGCTGAACGTCGCCACGCCGGTGGCCAATGTCCGCCTGCTGGCGCCGATCCCGCGGCCGCGCAAGAACATCTTCGGCATCGGCCTCAATTATGTCGAACACGTGGCCGAATCGGCGCGCAACCTGGACACCGCCAAGGACCTGCCCAAGCAGCCGGTGGTGTTCTCCAAGCCGCCCACCGCGGTGATCGGCCCGGGCGACGCGATCGGGCACAACGCCCAGGTCACCCAGCAGCTGGACTGGGAAGTGGAACTGGCGGTGGTGATCGGTTCCACTTGCCGCCGCACCGGCCAGGAGGAGGCGATGGACAAGGTGTTCGGCTACACCGTCCTGAACGACATCAGCGCGCGCGACTGCCGGCGCGCGGGCCAGTGGATCTTCTCCAAGGGGCAGGACACCTACGCGCCCATGGGGCCGTGCATCGTCACCGCCGACGAGGTGCCGGATCCGCACAACCTGAACCTGTGGCTGAAGGTGAACGGCCAGGTCAAGCAGAACTCCAACACGCGCCACCTGTTGTTCAAGATCCCGGCGCTGATCGCCGACATCAGTTCGGCCATCACGCTGGAGCCGGGCGACATCATCGCCACCGGCACCCCCGCCGGCGTGGGCGCCGGCATGGATCCGCAGGAATGGCTGTGGCCCGGCGACGTGGTGGAGCTGGGCGTCGAGTCGATCGGCGAACTGCGCAACCCGGTTGTGGCGGTGTGAGATGGAGGCGAACATGAACATGAACCGGCAAGCGAAACGCTATCGCATCGGCCAGATCGTGCCGAGCTCGAACACCACGATGGAAACGGAAATCCCGGCCATGCTGCGCGCGCGCGAGCTGATGCTGCCGGAGCGCTTCAGCTTCCATTCCAGCCGCATGCGGATGAAGAAGGTGACCAAGGAGGAGCTGGAGGCCATGGACCGCGACTCCGACCGCTGCGCCGACGAATTGTCGGACGCGCGGGTGGACGTGATGGGCTACGCCTGCCTGGTGGCGATCATGAGCATGGGCCAGGGCTACCACCGCCAGTCGGAGGCGCGCCTGCACGAACGCACGCTGCGCAACGGCGGCGCGGCGCCGGTGGTCAGCAGCGCCGGCGCCTTGATCGAGGGCCTGAAGGCGCTGGGGGCGAAGAAGGTGTCCATCGTCTGCCCCTACATGAAGCCGCTCACCAGGCTGGTGGTCGACTACATCGAGAACGAGGACATCCAGGTGCACGACTACTGCGCGCTGGAGATTCCGGACAACCTGGAAGTGGGCGCGCGCGACCCGATGGCGCTGCTGGACATTTACAAGCGCGTGTCCCTGCACGGTGTCGACGCGCTGGTGCTGTCCGCCTGCGTGCAGATGCCGTCGCTGGCCGCCGTGCCGGTGGTCGAGGCCGAGGCCGGCCTGCCGGTGGTGTCCGCGGCAGTGTGCACCACCTGGCAGATGCTCAATCACCTGGGCTTGCCGGCCCGGGTGCCGGACGCGGGGGCGCTGCTGTCGGGCCGCTATTGAGCCGAGCGGGCGCGCGGCCTGTCAGCGCCGGACGGCGGGCCGCACGCGGTAGGTTTTTCCTTTGGCCGCGTTGAACGCCAGGGTGTAGCCGATCGCGCCGCGCCGGCCGCGCGCCTTCACGCCATCCACCGTCACCGGCACCGCCGTGCGGATCACGCAGCGGCCGCCCTGGCGAGCCTCGATGCTGGCGCCGCGCAGTCCGCCGTCCTTCCAGGCCAGGTCCACCACGAAATTGCCGCGCCCGACCAGGCCTTTCACTTCGCCGTCCCGCCACGCCGCCGGCAGCGCGGGCAGCAGGTGCAGTTCGTCGTTCTGGCTTTGCAGCAGCATCTCGATCACCCCCGCCGTGCCGGCGAAGTTGCCGTCGATCTGGAAGGGCGGGTGGGCGTCGAACAGGTTGGCGTAGGCGCCGCCGTGCGAGTCGCCCGGCCTGGTCAGCCGCAGCAGGTTGCGGAACAGCTTGTAGGCGCGGTCGCCGTCGAGCAGGCGCGCCCAGAAGTTGACCTTCCACGCCAGGCTCCAGCCGGTGCCCTCGTCGCCGCGCAGTTCCAGCGTGCGGCGCGCGGCCTTGGCCAGTTCCGGGGTGGCCAGCGGTGAAATGACGCGCGCCGGGTGCAGCGCGTACAGGTGGGACACGTGGCGGTGGCCGGGCTCAGCCTCGTCGAAGTCCTTGTACCACTCCTGCAACTGGCCCTTGGCGCCGATCTGGAAGGGGAACAGCTTTTGTTCGGCGGCCGCCACTTCCCGGCGGAACGCGTGGTCGGTGTCCAGCGTCCGCCCGGCCGCCTCCAGGTTGGTGAACAGGTCGCGGGCGATCGCCATGTCCATGGTGGAGGCCACGCTGACGATGCCGGCTTGCCGGTCGCCGTAGTGGAACGCGTTCTCGGGGGAGGTGGATGGCGCGGTGACCAGGCGGCCTTGCGCGTCCGGTTGCAGCCAGGCGAGCAGGAAGCGGGCCGCGTCCTTCATGACCGGATAGGCTTCCTTGAGGAAGTCGCGGTCGCCGGTGAACTGGTAGTGTTCCCACAGGTGGCGGGCGAGCCACGCGCTGCCCATCGACCAGTTGGCCCATTTGGGGTCGCCCTTGCCGAAATCGCCCACCGGATTGCTGGCGGCCCAGATGTCCGAATTGTGGTGCACCACCCAGCCCGGGGCGTGGTAGAACGACGCCGCCGTTTCCTTGCCGGTGACGGCCACGTTGCGGATGAAGTCGTTCATGGGCGAGAACAGCTCGCCCAGGTTGGCGCTTTCCACCGGCCAGTAATTCATCTGCAGGTTGATGTTGGTGGTGTAGTTGCTGCTCCATGGCGGGCGCAGCAGCTGGTTCCAGATCCCCTGCAGGTTGGCGGGCGCGTCCTTGGTGCGGGACGAGGAGATCAGCAGGTAGCGGCCGAACTGGACGTACAGCACCTCCAGGCCGGGATCGGCCTGGCCGGCGGTGTACTCGGCGAGGCGGCGGTCGGTGGGGATGGCGCCCCGGTCCGGCCGGCCCCGGCCCAGGTCCAGCGACACGCGGTCGAAATAGCGGTGGAAGTCCGCGAGGTGGGCGGCGCGCAGGGCCGCGTAGCCGCGCCGCGCCGCGCGCTCCAGGTGGCCGGCGGCCAGCGCGTGCTGGTCCTTGCCGGCGCTGTCCGGACACCGGTCGTAGCCGGCGAAGCTGGTCGCGGCCGACAGCAGCAGCACCACTTCCGAGGCGCCGTCGACCTGGAGGCGCTTGCCTTGCGCCGTCAGCGTGCCGTCCGTGACGAGGGGCTTGACGATCAGTTCATAGCGCATGCCCTTGCAGCCGGACGGATCGTCCTGGATCACGGGTTCCGGGTTGTATTTCACATAGTTGGGATCGACGTGGGCCGGCGCCTTGCCGCGCAGCGTCAGCGTGTCGTCGGCGGCCGTGGTGTCGGCGCGCAGCTGGCTGCGGGTTTCCAGCGCGAGATTGAGCGCGCCCGGCCGGTCCGCCGACAGGCGCACCACGATCACCTGGTCCGGCGCGGAGGCGAACACCTCGCGCCGGTAGCGCACGCCGTTGGCGGTGAAGGTGGTGGTGGCGACGCCGTCGCGGATGTCCAGCGCGCGCCTGTAATCGGCCGCGCCGGCGCCGTTCAGGTCTTGCTGGATCAGCAAATCGCCGAGCGGCATATAGCTTTCCGTGTAGCGGCCCTGCATCTTGCGCGTGAGCGCGTAGGCGGAGGCGTAGTCGCCGCCGTCGAGCGCCTTGCGCACCTGGCCCAGCGCGTCGAACGCGCCAGGATTGACCGCGGTGTCGACCGGCCCTCCGCTCCACAGCGTGGCTTCGTTCAACTGCAGCAGCTCCTGCTCCGGACGGCCGAACACCATGGCGCCCAGCCGGCCGTTGCCGATGGGGAGGGCGTCGGTCCACTCGGCCGCCGGTTTGTCGTAGTGCAGGGTCAGCCTGTCCTGGCCGTCCGCGCGGACGGCCGCGGCGGCGCCCAGCAAGCCCAGTAGCATGCACGTCCGCAGCAGCGACGCGCCCGTCCGCGAGCGCCGCCGGGAAAGGGGGGCGGAGCCAACTCGCGGCGCGGGAAATGGATCCTCGGTCATTCTTTTATTCCTTGGTGAGTGGGGAGGGGCGCGGCCAGGCCGCCGTTCAGGCGCCACCGCCGGCTAACGTGCGGGTGACACGATCCAAGTGTATGCGCATGGCCTTGCGGGCGCCGGTCCCGTCCCGCGCGGCGATGGCGTCGAGAATAGCGCGGTGGTCCAGCAGGGTCGCCTTGCGCAGCTCCTCGGTCCGGTAGTGCTCCTTCAGCCGGTGCCACAGGCCGCTGCGCTGACGCCACAGGTAGTCGATCACGCCGACCAGCGCCGTGTTGCCGGTCGCGCGCGCGATCGCGAGATGAAAATCGCGGTCCGCCGCCTCGTTGCTGGACCGGTCCTCGTGTGTGCGCTCCATTTCCAGCAGGGCCGCCAGGATGGCGCTCACCTCGGCGCTGGTGGCGTTCTTCGCGGCCATCGCCGCCACCTCGGTCTCGATCATGCCGCGGGCGGACAGCACCTCGAACGGTCCCGGCCCGCCTTCCGGCGCATCGGCCAGGGATGCCGGATCCTTGCCGACGTACACGCCGGAGCCGCCGCGCACCTCGACCACGCCTTCCAGTTCCAGCGCGATCAGCCCCTCGCGCAGCGAAGCGCGGCTGACGCCCAGCGACGCGGCCAGTTCGCGCTCGGCGGGCAGGCGCGCGCCGGGCTCGATTCGCCGGTCCCGTATCAGTTCCTGTATCCGCCCGGCCACCACCCGGTACATGCGGGGCTCGGCCGGGCGCGCGGCCCGCGTCCGGCCGCCGCCCGCGCCGCTCCCGTACGCATCGGTTTTCATCATGGGGTTTTTCGAGTGGGAATTGAACATGGCCTCAATTGTACTGTATATATTTAGGACAATCGAGTGCGGAGTGGCCTGTTCAATGATGGTTTTGATCGTCGAACGGACCGGAGGATGCCGAGGCCCCCTCCGGTCGCGGGCTTAGAACTTCACCGATACCGGCTTGCCCGAATAGGTGATGGCCTTGGTGGCGGCCGCCGGTTCGATCGCGCTGGCGTTCGCGGGGCCGACCAGGACGAGATTCAGCTTGCGCGCCTTGACCAGGCCCGGATAGGACCCTTTGCGGGCGCCGACGGTCAAGGTCCTGGCGGCGTCGTTCCAGACCAGGTCGTAGGTGGCGTAGCGCCCCTTTTCGTAGTCGTAGGTCTCGTTGTCGTCCTCGTAGACGGTGAATTTGCCGTCGGCGCCGGGATAGACGCGGATCTCGTGCGGCGCGTCGGGCCGCTCGGTCGCATACTGGACCACGGGCCCCATCGGCACGATGGCGCCGGCGCGCACGTACAGGGGGAAGATGTCGAGCGGCACGTCCTTGCTCACGGTCTTGCCTCCGCCAAAGCGCTCATGCGTCCAGAAGTCGTACCAGTCGGCCCCCGCTGGCAGGTAGGTCCGCATGGTGGTGTCCGGCACGCCGGCATTCTTCGCCGCGTCGGCGATTTGCGACGGCGTGCGCCACGCAAGCCGCAGGTTGCGGTCGGAGGTGGCCTGGTAATACTCCAGGGTGACCGCCACGCTTTGGCCCTGCTTCAGGGTGACTTTGGTGTTGGCATAGCGCTTGCCGCCGTTCCTCCAGTCGTCGACGGCGAGCTTGCCGTCGATGTGCAGGCGGAAGCCGTCGTCGCCCTCCACGCCCAACTCGTACTCGCCGTCCTCCGGCGCCACGATGGAGCCGGTCCAGCGCGCGGAGAAACTGTCCAGGCTCGCCAAGCCAGCCGGAATGTCCGCCAGCGGCGGGCCCGGCCACTGGAAGTCGATGGTGGCGTCGACGGTCCGGCCCTTCGGCGATTCGAAACCGCGGCCTTCGAAGTACTGCCCGGCCAGCCCCGGCTTGCCGTCCGGCGTGCGCAGCGCGGTGGCCGGGATGGTGGCGGCGGGCGGCGGGGGGATGCGGTACATCTGGCGCGTGACCGGATGGACCAGGAACGATGGCCCGAACTGGAAGGCGTCGTTGATGTTGTGGACGCCGCGGTCGTCCGGGAAATCCATCGGCAGGGGACGCATCATCGTATACCCGTCGCGGGTGACCTTCCAGCTCAGGCTGTAGATATAGGGCAGCAGCCGGTAGCGCAGGTGGACGGCGTCCCGCAGCGCCTTGTACATCTCGGGATCGGATTGCTTGAAGATGTAGGGCTCGCGCTCGACGTTGGTGCCGTGGATGCGCATCAGCGGATTGAAGGCGGCGTATTGCAGCCAGCGGGCGTAAAGCTCGCGGTATGAGGCGTTCTTTTCGCCGCCCGGGAAATCGCTCGAGACGAAGAAGCCGGCGGTGTCCTGGGTCCAGTACGGGGTGCCGGTGACGGTGACGTTGACCCCGCCGTTGATCTGCTCCTGCAGGGTTTTCCAGCTGGCCCGCGTGTCGCCGGACCAGGAGGCGGCCGCCGTCCTCTGCGCGCCGGCCCAGGCCGAGCGCGTCAGGGTGAACACGCGCTGGTTGCTGGTGGCCCGTTGTCCCTCGTAAGTGCCCAGGGTGGTCATCAGGGAGTAGGGATTGAGGTAGCGGGTGAAATCGCCCAGGGCGTTGGTGCCGAGCAGCTTGATGTCCCGTTCGGTTTCGGCGGCGTCGTGGACCGCCGTGCCGACCTCCACTTCGGTGCCGTCCATCCACAGCGCGTCCACGCCGGCATCGAGCAGGCCTTGCTTGACGTGCTTGAAGTAGATCTTGCGCCCCTCGGGGCTGAAGGCGTCGTAGATGCGGGCCTTCTTCGAAATCCAGTGCAGCGGCTCGAAACGCAGGCCGTGCTGGTCGAGCTCCTTGCCCAGCGCCGTGTCGTTGCCGATCGAGGGCCAGATCGACACCATGAGTTTGAGGTTCATGTCGTGGATGGCCTTGGTCATGCCCTTGGGATCGGGAAAGCGCTCGCGGTTCCAGGTCATGCCGCTCCAGCTGCCGTCCTTGTCGCTGCCCCAATACTGCCAGTCCTGCACGATATAGTCGAGCGGGAACCGCTCCTTGCGGAAGGTTTGCGCCACCTCGAGCAGGCGGTCCTGCGTTTCGTAGCGTTCCTTGCTCATGAACAGACCGAAGGCCTGCTTCGGATACATGGGCGCGGCGCCGGTGAGGTCGCGGTAGCCGGCCACCACCCCGTCCAGCGTGGCACCGGCCATGAAGTAGTAATCGACGCCGCCCGGCGCGCTTTCGGCCCACAGCGAGGCGCCCTCGGGGCCGTCCTTGAAGCGCATCTTCGAGTAGCTGTCCCACAGGATGCCGTAGCGTTCCGACGACACCATGACCGGAATGACGATGCCGATATTGGTCTGCACCAGCAGCAGCTCCTTGTTTCGGCGATTGACCTCGCCTTCGCCCGTGAAGCCGAAGCCGTAGATGGCCTCCTCGGGTTTGAGCGTGAAGGTGTTCCGCGCCTCGTAGGTCGGCGCGCCGGCCACTTCGATTTTCCTCAGGGTCTGCGGCGCGGCCTGGTTTTCCCGCGTGTAGACCTTGCCCTTCGCGTCCTTGAAGGTGAGGGCGCCGGTCGCCTTGTCGATGACGATGTGTAGCAGTTTGCTTTCGAGCGTCAGGCTGTCGGCGTTGTCGCGTGTTTTGAAAGGGATGGCGGCGGGCTTGCCCGTCACCACGATGCTGGGATGCCGCCAGAAATTCCCGTCCAGCGTGGTGTTCACGCGGACCGTGTTCGGGCCGTAGAAGATCACGTTCTTGGTCGCGCCGCCCACGCGGACCTGCACGCCGTGCTCGATCAGCGTATACGAAAAGGGCGCGGCCGTGGCGGCGGCGACCGGCGTCAGGTGGCCGTTGGTGTCGAGGCCGGCGGGCGGTTTCGCGTCGGCGCTTCCGGCTAGTATGGCGAGGAGCGCGAATGTCGATAGCGCGGTAGGGTTTTCCATCTGTCTCCTTGGTTTGTTGGGGGCGGGGGGGCGGGGGCTCTCCGGCCATGGGGCATTGCAGCGGTGCAAATTATGGTGCAATTGTTTTCGATAACAAAAATGTCGCCCGGAAGCGCCTGGCCTGGTGGATTGTTTATGATATATATCGTACCATGGGACTTTGAATGTTTGTGAGGCAATTGATATGATCCTAGGCTGGCGATACCCGTGTGTACTTTCCGTTTTCCTGGCCGCCGCCGTCGCGCCGGCCAGCCACTGCCGGGCGGAGCAGCAGGGCGCCTGGGGCGGCTCGGCGCGCTGGGGCGATCTTGGCAACGGCGGCTACCGCAATCCCGTCCTCCCGGCCGATTACAGCGACCTGGACGCGATCCGCGTCGGCGACGACTACTATGCGATTTCGTCGACCTTCCAGTTCTCGCCGGGGATGGCGATCCTGCGTTCCCGCGACCTGGTCAACTGGAGCACCGTCGGCCACGCTGTGCCGGACCTGACCCAAATCTCGCCTGAACTGGACTGGACCCGGATGAACCGCTACGGCCGGGGTATCTGGGCCGGCGCCATCCGTCACCACGCGGGCCGCTACTGGATCTACTTCGGCACCCCGGACGAGGGCTACTTCATGACCAGCGCGGAACGCCCCGAGGGCCCGTGGACGCCCTTGCATCAATTGCTGGGCTCCGCCGGATGGGACGATTGCGCGCCGTTCTGGGACGATGACGGCAAGGGCTATTTCATCGGCACCAACTTCAGCGACGGCTACAAGATCCACTTGTGGGAAATGGGTCCCGACAACAAGTCGCTCGTTCCCGGCTCGAACCGGGTGATCTACCAGTCCAAGGGCAGCGAAGCCAACAAGCTGTACAAGTTCAACGGCACCTACTACCACTTCTTCAGCGAAGTGCAGGGCGACGCGCGCGTGATGATGATGCGGCGCGCCGGCTCGATACACGGCCCCTGGTCCGACAAGCGCCAGCTCATGCATGGCGACATCGCCGCCAGGCAGCCCAACCAGGGCGGGATCGTCCAGGGGCCCGACAATAACTGGTATTTCTTCACCCACCATGGCGACGGCGATTGGGCGGGCCGGGCGGCCAGCCTGCTGCCGGTGCACTGGGTCGATGGCTGGCCGGTGATCGGCCAGCCGGACCAGGCCGGACTCGGCACGATGGTATGGGAGGGCAAGATGCCGGCCCAGGGTTCGCCGCGGCTGTTCCCCCAGGGCAGTGACGGCTTCGACGCCGGGGCGCTCGCGCCCGTCTGGGAATGGAACTACCAGCCACGGATGGACAAGTGGTCCTTGTCGGCCCGGCCCGGCTTCCTGAGGCTGCAGGGCTTTGCCGGCCTGGATGGCGGCAACCTGCTCAAGGTCGGCAACGTGCTGACCCAGCGGGTGGTGCGCGCCGGCGGCCAGTCCTTCACCGCGCGGCTTGAACTGAAGGGGATGGCCGACGGCCAGCATGCCGGCCTGGCGCACTTCACGGCGCAGCCACGTAGCGGCAATCCGGCCGAATCCACGGCGTCGGCGGGGATAGTGATGGTGGACGGCAAGCGCTATGTGGAAATCTCGCGCGACGGCGGCTACACCCGCCTGCGGCCCTGGACGCGGGACACCATCTGGCTGCGATCGAGCTGGGGCATGGATGGCAAAGCCACCCTGGCCGTCAGTGCCGACGGCAAGCGGTTCGAGCCGGTGCTGGCCGGCTTCCCGTTGACCTGGGGCGCCTACCGCGGGAGCCGCGCCGGCTTGTTCTCGTTCAACCCCGTCGCGGAGCGGGGGTACGTGGACATCGACGGGGTGGACTATACCATCGGAAATCGCTAGCCTAGGGCCACGATTCAGGCCGCTCGCGCGGCAAAGGATGTCGATATGACCAGCAGGCAGTCCCAATACGCTTTCCTGTGCACTTACATGTTCGGGTATTTCTTCGCCCAGGCGATGAGCGTATCGCTGCTTGCCCTTTGGCTGCGCTCCACGCTGCAGTTGAACGGGACCGAGACCGGAATCGTGTTTTCCGCCAACTTCACCGCCGCCATGTGCTCGCAACCGGTGTACGGCTACCTGTCCGACAAGGCCGGCATGCGCAAGCATATCCTGTGGGTGGTGGCGATCCTGGTCATGCTGTCCGGCCCGTTCCTGGTGCATGTCTACAGCCCCCTGCTGAAGACCCACCTCTTGCCGGGCGCGGCGCTGGGCGGCGTCTACCTGGGCATCACCTTCATCGCGGGCGGCTACGCGGTCGAGTCCTACGTCGACCGGGTCGGCCGCGCCTGCGGCTTTGAATACAGCCGCGTGCGCATGTTCGGTTCGCTCGGCTTTGCCAGCGCCGTTTGCTTCAGCGGGCGCCTGTTCAGTATCGATCCAAACATCAACTTCTACCTGGGCTCGGCGGCCGGCCTGGCGCTGGTGGCGCTGATGCTGATGTGGCGCATCCCGGCGCCGGCGGCGGCCCTTGGTCCGGCCGCGCGCGTGGGCATTGCGGACGCGCTCGGCGTCCTGCGCGACAGGCACTTCTGGCGCTTCATGCTGTTTGTGCTGTCGGTCACCAATGTCTATCTGGTATTCGACCAGCAATTTCCCAGTTATTTCGCTTCGCTGTTCCCGACCAGGGAGGAGGGCGCGGCGATGTACGGCTACCTGAACTCGGTGCAGATCTTCCTCGAGGCGGGCGGCCTGTTCCTGGCGCCGCTGCTGGTCAGGCGCATCGGCGCCAAGAACGGCCTGCTGCTGGCCGGCGCCATCATGCTGATCCGGATCGCGGGATCCAGCCTGGCGGTGGGCCCTCTGTCCATATCCTGCATGAGATTGCTGCATTCGGTCGAGGTGCCGATCATCCTGGTCTCCGTGTTCCGCTATATCGCCTGCCATTTCGACCATCGCCTGGCCTCGACCGTGTACATGGTGGGCTGGAGCTTCGGCCACTCGATCGGCCTGGCCCTGCTGTCGCCGATGGTCGGCAAATGCTACGATCTGTTCGGTTTTCAGCGGGTCTACCTGCTGCTGGCGGCCCTCGGCCTGGTATTCCTGATCCTGTCCGCCTGGGGGCTGGAAGACACCCCCGCGGAGCGTTCCGACGCCGGCGCGCCGCTTGCCTCCCACCCCTGCGTCGAGGACAGGCGTGACACGAGCTTGTAGGGCAGCAGCCTGTGCTCCACGACGCTCGGCTGCCGCTTGCGCTGGCAACGGATCTGTTCGCAAATAAGTTCGACCGCAACCTGCCCCATCTCGCTGATCGGCTGGTGCACCGTGGTCAGGTTCGGCCATACCGTGGTGGCCAATGGCGTATCGTCGAATCCGCACACCGCCAGGTCCCCGGGTACGTCGAGCCGCATGCCGTGGGCCACCGCCACCACCGCGGCCGCCATGTCGTCGTTACAGGCGAATATGGCGCTCGGCCGATCGCTTTGCTCCAGCAGGCCACGCGCCGCGGCCAGCCCCGACCGGTACGTGAACATGCCGTCCGCGACCCGGTCCGGCGCCACTGGCAAGCGGGCTTCCCCCATCGCGTCCAGAAACGCCCGGTGGCGCAGCTGGGCGGGCGTGTGCCTCGGATCCCCCTTGATGAAGGCGATGTCCCGGTGCCCGAGCGAGATCAGGTGGCGGACCATCGACAACGCGCCGTCATAGTCGTCGATGCGTACCGCCGATGTCGACTTGCTGGGCCGTGCGGTCGCCACCGCCACCGCGGGTATGTCCAGTTCAGCCAGCAGCTTCAGCACGGGACGGGAGTCGCACAGCGGCGGCGTCAGCAGGATCCCGTGCACGCCGCTCGCGATGAGGTGGTCGATGGCGGCGCGCCATCCGAGCTGGCCCGCGCATTTCTCCAGTATCAACTGGGTCCCGCTTGAACTGCACCGGTCCAGCGCGCCGACCAGGAAGGCGCTCAGGAACGCCGCGCTCGGATTGCTGTACAGCAGGCCGATGCGCAGGCTGCCGACGCGCGCCGCGCGCGCGGCCACGTTGACTTCATACCTCAGTTGCGCGACGGCGGTGGCCACGCGTTGGCGCGTCTCGTCGCTGACGCGTTTGGTGCCGTTGATGACCCGCGAGACAGTCATCGCCGACACCCCGGCCAGGCGGGCCACGTCATACAGGGTGGCGTCGCCCTGGAGTGTTTTTTGTTGTTCAGTCATCGTTTGCACGGGGTTCTCGAGGCCAGAGGGGAGGGTGGGGGTGGATTTTCGTTAACGATACCACTTTTTTGGGCCATATCACAGACCGGATCGGCATCCTGGCGGGATTTCCATTGCCGCCACGCCTGCGGTTCGTTGCGCGCCCCATGCGGCGCCGGGAGGTCCTGGCGGGTATCGGACGGAATTTGGATTGGTATCGGTACCAATCTTCCCCGCCGGGCGTGCCCGTTGAGAGCGGGTTACATCCGTGCTAAAGTTGGTGCGTTTCGCAATTCTCCTGGCACCCCTCGACTTTTCAATGACCAAATCCAAGCCGCCTCACGCCCCTTCCAGCATCACCTTGCACGACGTCGCCGCCCGCGCGGGCGTGTCGGCGATGACCGCCTCGCGCGCGCTCAGCGGAGAGGGCGCCGTTTCCCGCCGCAGCAAAAGCAAGGTCATGGCGGCGGCCGTCGCCCTGGACTACGTCCCGAACGTCTCGGCCCGGGTGATGCGTGGCGCGCGTTCCAACGTGCTTGGCATCATGCTCAACGACCTGACGTCGGCGCACCTCAGCGCCAGCGTGATGGAGATCAGCAAGGCGGTGCGCAGTCACAACCGCGATCTGGTGATCTACAACATGTTCTACACCAACGAGGCCCCTCGCGAGGGATCCAGCGTGAACCTGCTCGGCGGCGTATGCGATGGTTTCCTGGTCCTGCAAGGCATCACCGATAATCTGCTGCGCGTGCTGGAGAAGAGCCCGAAACCTATCGTCCTCGTCAACTTCTGGCGCACGCCCACCAGTCTGCCCGTGGTGCGGGCCGATAATTTCATCAGCGCCCGCGACGCCGTCCGCCACCTCCTCGAACTGGGCCACAAGCGCATCGCCTTCATCGGCGGCACGCAGAACTCGGGCCAGAGCAGCCAGCGCCAGCAAGGCTACATGGCCGCCCTGGCCGAGCAAGGCATCCAGCCGCCGCCGCAATGGCTGGAAACCGGCAACTTCAGCCACCTGTCCGGCCTGGAGGCGGGGAAGCGCCTGTTGAATTTACGGGAACGGCCAACCGCCATCTTCGCCGCCAGCGACATGGTGGCCTTCGGCGTCATGGAGGCGGCCCGCGCCGCGGGCCTGCGCCTGCCGCAGGACCTGTCCATAGTCGGATACGACGACACCGATGCGGCCGCGCTCGCCGATCCGCCCCTGACCAGCATTCGCCCGCCGCTGCAACGCCTGGCCGAAGCGGCCGTGCAGGAATTGATCGCGCGGATTGAGAATTCATCACAACAACACTCCTGCATCGAGCTGCCGAGCGAGGTCGTGATTCGCGCCTCGACGGCGCCGTGCATCGTACGCCGCTGATCCCGCGACCTGGCAAGGCGGGGCGCCAAGCCCGCGGGATGGCGCCCCGCGGCGCCCGCGCCCGCCCTTCGTTTCCCTGATTCCCGCGGCCGGCGGGCGTCGCGCGCAAGCGACATCGGCCGGGCTCTCGTTCTTCGCGCCAAGATTTTACTAGACATACTCTGTTTATTACATATAATGGACACGTTCTGTTATCGATACCAAATTCGCTTGAAATTGGTATCGATACCGAAAAATTGACTTTGTCAGTGTGGTATGGTAATTGCGGCGGAAAAGACGCTATTTCGCATCCAAATGCGGCGCGATGGATGCGCGATTGGTATCGATACCGAAAGTTGCCTTTGCAATAAATATGATAAGGAAAGCCGAAAAGCTGTCCATATATATCCAAATTTAGAGAGAGACGAAGTAGATGAATACGAAACTCAAGTTGTCCCTTAAGGCCACCGGCATCGCACTTGCGGTAAGCCAGGCATTCGCGCCGAACGCAATGGCGCAGGCAGCCGCGGATGAATCGGCGGTCATCGTCGTGAAGGGTATCCGCGCCAGCGCGCGCTCGTCGGTGGCGATCAAGCGCGACACGATGGAAGTGGTCGATTCGATCACCGCGGACGATATCGGCAAGCTGCCCGACCCGAACGTGGCCGAAACGCTGACCCGTATTCCCGGCGTGCAGGGTTACCGCTTCGGCGGCGAAGGCGCTTCGCCGTCCGGCAACGGTTCCGGCCTGGGCATTCGCGGCTTGACGGGACAGACGGCGTCGGTCATGAACGGCCGGAAGTTCTTCACCGCCGGCAGCCGCGAATACAACATCGAAGGCGCGATCCCGGGCATGATCGCCGGCGTCGACGTCTACAAGAATCCTTCGGCCGAGCACATCGAAGGCGCAATCGGCGGCCTCATCAATATCCGCACCCGCAATCCGAGCGACTTCAAGGGTTTCACCGCCGCGCTGAACGCCAACCTCCGCTACAACGATCTTGAAAAGCAAAAAGACCCGGAACTGTTCGGTCTGATCGCCAACCGCTTCGATCTGGGCGGCGGCTCGCGCATCGGCGTGATGGCCGCGGTGGCTTACCAGAAGAGCGCCGGCCGATCCGACAGCACCGCGGGCAACCGCGGCCCGGACTACCGCCGCGTCGTGCGCGCCGATAGCGCCGAATACGCGTCCCTGGCGGCCGCGAACACGGGCAACAACCCGAACCTGCCATCGTCGACGTATGCCGGCCGCAAGGACGTCAGCTATCTGGCTGGCGTGCCGACCTTCCCGACCTCGTCCACGGTTGGCCGGAACATGCCGAACACGGCAGGGCTGAGCGCCGATCAGATCAGCAATATCGTCGCCCAGCCCGGGATGCTCGCCAACGTGTTCCAGGAAACCATCATGCGCGAGCGCAGGGGCTTGAACCTGGCGGCCGACTATCGCGTCAGCAACACCTTGCGCTTCTTTACGGAATTCAACTACACCTACTACCTGTACCACCAGAATTATCGCTTCAACTTCATTGACAACGGCACCCACGTGCAAAATCTGCAGACCGCGCCGTTCCCAATGACCGAGGGCCGGGCCAACCGCAACTGGAATGGCGGCAGCGACGACGTGCTGAGCGCCAATCGCGTCATGAGCGGCACCTTCCTCAACTCGTCGCTCAGGCCATGGGGGGGCGACGAACACACCCCCTACAGGACCGGGATCGCGGTGGCGGGTGCCGAGTGGAGCCCGACCAGCGATCTGTCGCTCAAGGGCGATTTCAATATCATCCGATCGGATAAAAAACAGGACAACCGCAGGGTCGAGATGGCTGGCGCGGCCGGCAAGCTCTGGGACGTGTCGCGCTTCGCCGAGGGCGAGACGAATCGGATCGGTTTCAGCGGCCCGAGCCTGTCCGATCCGGCCAACTTCGTCTTCTCCAACTACGAAAGCGCCGCCTACAATACCTGGGACGACAAGGGCCACGCGGCCTCGCTCAGCGGCGTCTATTCCCTGGATAATGGGCCGTTCAGCCACCTGAAGTTCGGCACCCGCTTTGCGACCCAGGAAAGCATGTTCAAGAACTTTGGCTTCGGCGGCAGACGGCTGACGACCAACGGCAAGGACCTCGCCGCCGACCGGTCGAACGGCATCCTGGTCTCGACCAAGCCGGGCGTACTGCAAAACGCGCCGACCAACTACATGGACGGCAGAGCCGGCTTTTCGGGCGGCTATGTCGTGTACTCGCCCGACGCCTTGCTGGGCAACCAGGTCGCGCAACAATTCCCGAACGCAGGCATTCCGGCCGAGGGCGCCTATGTTGAAAACGCGTGGGGTCGCCGCTTCATGACCGAAGACACGCTGGCAGGCTATCTGACCGGCGAATTCAGCGCGCTCGACGAGCGCGTCAAGGGTAGCGTCGGCGTTCGCGTCGTCCGTACCGAGACGTCGGCGACGGCGCGCGTCGCCAGCCCGACGATTGCCAACACCTTCGTCGACCACACCGAGACCAGTTCCTACAACAACGTCCTGCCGACGTTCAACGCCACCTACACCATCGCGCCGGATTTCCTGGCACGGTTCGCCTATGGCCGCGGCATGACCCGTCCTAACCCGGATCTGCTCAATCCAGCCATCTCGGTCAACACGGTGAACGGCACCGGTAGCATGGGCAACACGGCACTGCGTCCGCAGGTCGCCGACAGCTTCGATTTGTCGCTCGAGCGCTACTTCAGCGGGACGAACTATGTGTCTGCCGCGGTGTTCGCAAAGAACATTGATGGATTCTTCAATAAAGTGTCGAATTGCAGGACGGTCGACGTTTATCCGGCGTATGCGGGCATCGAGAACAACGGCTGCGCGCCAGGTCAGTACCTCATTTCGCAAGACATCAACGCCGAGAAGGGCTGGGCGCGCGGCGTCGAGCTGGCGGGCCAGTGGTTCTTCGATGCCAAGGACAATTGGCTGCGCGACTTCGGCGTGGCCGCGTCCTATACGTTTGTCGACACCTCCAACCCGATCAACATTGGCGACTCCGTGAACAAGCGCATCGTCGATACGATACAGCCGTTCGTGTCCAAGCACAGCTACAGCCTCTCCGGCCTGTACGAGGGCAAGAAGCTGTCGGGGCGCGTCGTGTACACCTGGCGTTCGTCCCAGCAACTGGGAAACATTGGACAGGGTCCGATCGGCGGTTCCTATGTCAATCCGTATGGCATTCTCGACGCCTCTCTCAACTACGCGATCGACGATCATCTGACCCTGTCCGTGAGCGCCTCGAACCTCACCAACGTCACGCCGCAGCGCATGATTGGCGAAGCGCAAACCCATGAGACGGGCATGGGGGCCCAACTCATGGCCAACGGCCGCATGTTCGCCGCTGGCTTGCGCTACAAGTTCTAAGACGCGAGCATAAGGTTACCTCGAAATACCTGGTGGCTATTCGAGGTGCCCATAAATCGCAGACGCCCGAGCCGGCCCGCAGTCGGGGGCCGGCTCGCCTGCATTCAACAACACAAGGACTGCCCGTGAAGCACCTCCAATTCCCCATCATGGCCGCGGGCCTGTTGGTGGCCGCGTCGGCCTGGGCCGCGCAAACCGTGGACATCGAAATCGATGCGGGACACCCGGGACCGGTCATCAGCAAGAATCTGTACGGCCATGCGGCCGCGGATGGCCATGCCGGCAATTTCGGCGGCATGTGGGTCGGTCCCCGGTCGAAAATTCCCAACATCAAGGGCTGGCGCAAGGATGTGGTGGCCGCGCTGAAGGAGTTGCGCGTGCCGGTGCTGCGCTGGCCGGGCGGCTGCTCCGCGGACGAGTACAACTGGCGCGACGCTATTGGACCGCGCGGCAAGGCCACGGACGGCAACGCGGTCGGCACGCACGAGTTCTTCGACTTGGTCGAGCTGCTCGGCGCCGACGCTTACGTGAACGGCAATGTCGGCACCGGTTCGCCTCGCGAAGCGGCCGATTGGGTCGAATACATGGCCGCGCCGAGCGGTTCGACGCTGGCCCGATTGCGGACGAAAAACGGCCGCGCCAAGCCATTCAAAGTGGCCTACTTCGGCGTTGGCCGCGCGCCTTGGGGCTGCGGCGGCAACATGACGCCGCAATACTATGCGGACCTGTACAACCAATACGCGGTCTTCATCCGGGGAAAGAGCAACGAGCCGCCCAAGCTCATCGCCAGCGGCGGCGGCGCGGAATGGACCGATGAACTCAGTACCAAAAAACGTATCCGCGATTACCGCGACGGCATCAGCGCGCACCGTCCACCAACTGCGACTGTAGCCAACGACAGCGGGAGCGCGGCGCCCGACTTGGGCGAGGCGCGGTGGATCGCCGCCTTGAACCGGGCCTGGCAGATCAACGAGTTCATCGACAGCAATGTCGCCATGCTCGACAAGAACGATGCGACGAAAAAAACCTCCCTCGCGATAGGCGAATGGGACGGGGGCGGCGCCGCGGCGCGGCAGCGGCCGCAGCCGAACGCACTGGGCGACGCGCTCGTGGCGGCCCTGCATTTCCACGCCTTCCATGCCCATGCGGGCCGCCTGAGCATGGCCAACATTGCTCAGCAGGCCCCACGCCAGGACATGATCCAGGCCGAAAGGAGCACGATGGTGCTGACGCCGACGTATCACGCGTTCAGGATGCACGTGCCGTTCCAGGATGCGGTCTCGCTTCCGGTCAAGCTCGACAACAACCCGACGTATGGCCTGGGCGGCATTGCGCTTCCCACTGTCAGCGCCTCGGCCGCGCGCGCCATGGACGGCAAGCTGTATCTGTCGCTCGTCAACGCCAATCCGAAGGAAGCCGTGGCGGTCGCCGTCAGCGTGGCGGGTGTGGTGGCGAAAGCGGCCAACGGCAGCGTGCTGACGGCCAGCGCCATGGATGCCCACAACAGCGTCGCATCGCCCGGTTCGGTTGCGCCCGCGCCGTTCACGGCGCGCGGCGGGCAAGGCAAGTTGCTCCTGACGCTCAAGGCAAAGTCGGTCACCGTACTGGCGATCGACGAATAAACCGGGGAAACGACAGCCGCGTGGGCATGCGGCGGCATGCCTCCCCACCGCTATTCATTAGAGGAAGCAAAAGAAATGAAATTGATCAAGCGTGCGCTGTGCTGCGTCGGCATGCTCGCGGCCCAGGCGGTCTATGCGGGCCCGGAAGTGGCTGTCACTGTCGACGTGGCCAGGCCGGGCGCTGTCATTAACAAGAACGTCTACGGCCAGTTCGCCGAACACCTCGGCACCGGGATCTATGGCGGCATGTGGGTCGGTCCCGAGTCGAAGACCCCCAATATCAAAGGCTGGCGCAAGGACGTCCTGGATGCGCTGAAGGACCTGCGGGTGCCGGTGGTGCGCTGGCCGGGCGGCTGCTTCGCCGACGAATACGACTGGCGCGACGGCATCGGCCCACGCGGTAAGCGTCCGGTCATGGTGAACACCAACTGGGGCGGCGTGGTGGACAACAATGCCGTGGGCACGCACGAATTCTTCGACCTCATCGAGCTGATCGGCGCCGACGCTTACGTGAATGGCAATGTCGGTACCGGCTCGCCGCGCGAAACGGCGCAATGGCTTGAATACATGACGGGCGACGGCCAGTCGGCGCTGGCGCGGCTGCGGGCGCGGAACGGACGGGCCAAGCCGTTCAAGGTCGCCTTCTTCGGCATCGGCAACGAGAACTGGGGCTGCGGCGGCAACATGACGGCAGCCTATTTCACCAATCTGTACAACCATCACGCGACCTTCGCGCATTCACATGGCGCGCAGGCGACCAAGCTCATCGCCGGTGGCGGCCTGGACGGCGACGTCGACTGGACCGACTACTTGAGCCGCAACATCCGCGCCCCCGCGAGCGCCATCAGCCTGCACTACTACACAGTGCCAGGCCGCGGCGGCAGCGGCAAGGGCCCCGCCACCGGTTTCGGCGAAGACCAGTGGATCTCGGCTTTGAAGGACGCCTTGCACATGGGCGAACTGCTGGCCCGCAACGTGGCCAAGCTCGAGCAGAACGATCCCCAGAAAAAATTCACGCTCGCCGTCGACGAATGGGGCACCTGGTACGAGCCGACGCCCGGCACCCCGCCGCGCTTCCTGCAGCAGCAGAACTCGCTGAGGGACGCGCTGGTGGCGGCGCTGCACTTCCACATCTTCCACGCCCATGCGGACCGGGTGAGCATGGCCAACATCGCCCAGATGGTCAATGTGCTGCAGGCGATGATACTGACCGACGGGAACGCGATGGTGCTGACGCCGACGTATCACGCGTTCAGGATGCACGTGCCGTTCCAGGACGCGGTCTCGCTGCCGGTCAAGCTCGACAACAATCCGCAATACACCCTGGGCGGCGCGGGCATTCCGTTGCTGAGCGCGTCGGCCGCGCGCGGAAAGGACGGCAAGCTGTATTTGTCGCTGGTCAACAGCAGTCCGAAGGACGCGGTCGCGGTCTCTGTCGCACTGGCTGGCGCAGTGGGCAAGTCCGCCAGCGGCAGCGTGCTGACGGCCGCCGCCATGGACGCGCACAACAGCTTCGCATCGCCCAAGGCCGTGATGCCCACGCCGTTCCAGGCGCGAGCCGACCGCGGCAAGCTGCCCATCACCTTACCGCCAAAGTCGGTCGCGGTAGTCGCGGTGCACGAATGAAAAACTTAGAAGGGCAAGGCGCAGGTCAACAGTGCGCTTTTTTAAGCGCGACGGTCTCTTGAAGATAGAAGAAGGGCGTCGGCGTTAACACTCGGGGAGTTCCAATTGAAGGAGCATAAAAATGAGAATACTTAGATTTGACGTTTCATTCAGGCGTCTTGCCTCAATGGTCATTTCGGCAAGCATGGTCGCGACACTCGTACCATTGCCGGGGGGCGTCGCGCAGGCCGCGGACACCATTCAAACCTTGGCCACCAGTTATCAGCCGACGATCAACGAAGCGATCGATGCCAGCGGCTTCAAGCATCCCGGCATGGGATTTACCAAGGAAACCCTTGAAAACGTGAGGACCCAGGTTCGGGCGCAGCAAGAACCCTGGAATACCTATTTCAATAGCATGCTTGGGTCCGGCTCCGCCTCGAAGACGCCGACGATCAAGAACGTCAGCGGCGATCCCACCAAGCCGCGCCTCTACGGCCTCACGTCGCAAGGGGATCAAACCCTGTTCATTGCCGATGCGCTGGTGGCCTACACCCAGGCCATCTTGTACTACGTGACCGGCGACGAGACCTATCGCGGCAACGCGATGCGCATCATCCGCCTGTACGCGCAGATGGACCCGACACGCTACTCGTACTACACCGATGCGCACATTCACACCGGCATTCCACTGAGCCGCATGACGGCGGCGGCGGAAATCCTGCGCTACACCAGCACGCAGACGCCCGCGCTGGCGTGGACGGACGACGACACCCTCAATTTCACGAACAACCTGGTCATCCCGGTCATGCAGACCTACAACTCCTGCAATTGCCGCTTCATGAACCAGCATCTCTACACGACCCTCGCCAAGATGTCGGGCGCCATCTTCACCGGCAACCGGGAAGAGTATGACCGGGCCGTCGAGTGGTTCACCGTCAACAAGGACGCGGTGGACCAGGGGCAGACAGGCTCCATCAAGCAATTGTTCCGCCTGGTGACCAAGAACGACCTGACCGGCGAGGCTGTCACGCCCGCCGTGCAGCACGTCGAGATGGGCCGCGACCAGGCCCACGGCGCCGGCGACATCACGAACGCGCAAATCCTGTCGCGCCTCATGATGGGCCAGGGCACCAAGGTCGATCCGGTCCTTGGCACCCCGTCGACGGCCCCGGATGCCGTTGGCCCCTATGAATTCCTGGATGACCGCATTTTCAAGGCCGCGGAGCTATTCGGCACCTTTATGCAGGGCTACGACATCCCCTGGGTGCCAACCGCGTCGCACACCGACGCCGACGGCAACCCGACCGTCGTCTACCGCGATCTGTCCGGCTACTACCGCGGGCGGATAGGCCAGAACACATGGGAATCGTTCTACTACTACAAGTACGTCCGCAACATGAACATGGAGCAGGCCTCGCCCGGTTTCACCCGTTTTTTCAGCACCCGCAACGGTTATAACTGGGATGCCGTCGACGGCGGCGGCGATTTCTGGTTGTTCATCCCGGCCGCCGCGGCCAGCGAGGGCAGCAAGTACCTGGCGATGAGCCCCGTCGATCCCTATCGCGAAGTCGATTGGCACTTCACGCCGCGCGACGCCCATTCCCAGGTCATGACGGACACGACCGCTTCCTACATCCGCACCACGGCCACCGAGGCGGGCAGCAAGTACGTTGTCTATGGTTACGGCTACGGCACGGGCAGCCTTTCCCTCAGGATCCGCACCAACGGCGTCGCCACCATGGAAGCCTTCTACTCAACGATCCAGCTGCCGAACACCAATGGCCAGTGGATGTACGTCAACTTCCCGGGCTCGCTGATTGACTTCCTGGAGGTCACGATCAAGGGTGCCGGCACCACGGTGGACTTCGACCACATCAATGTCAACGGCGGCAGTCTCAGCCTGCCCACCTTCAACGCCGGGAACGCCGAGCTGAGCATTTACAGCTACGTCGGCACCAGCCAAACGGTGAGCACCAGCTTCGCGGCGACCGATTCGAACCCGGCGGCGACGCTGACCTACCAGATCGACCACCTGCCGCCCGGCGCCAGTTTCAACACCAGCACCGGCGCGTTCTCGTGGCTGCCAAACCAGGCCGGCACCCACTCCTTCGTGGTCCAGGCCAGCGACGGCACGACCATCACGAGCAAGCGCTTCTCTGTGATCGTGGGCGCCGATCGCCAAGCGACGGTCAATCTCCTGAATGGCGTTTATGCCCCGAATTCCTTGTACGTCAGCTCGACCCTGGCCACTTACAATGCCGCCAACAACGACATCGCGAGCGTGATCTCGAGTGCGACCGATGAGGTGTTCTTCCAGAAGCTGGCAACCCTGAGGTCGGCCTTGGAAGACTTGCAACTGCTGACGCCGGTGATCGCCGACGGCAGCATGAATTACGCCAAGATGCTGCTCCCCGCCTCCACCTTCAAGAATGAGGCGTTCAAGGCGCTCGACGACGATTCCGACAGCTTCGTGTATTTCGGCTGGGCGGCGGGCAATCGGGTCCATACCCTCGACTTCGGACCGAGCTTCAAGATTTCGGCAACCGCCTTTGCCTTGCAAGCGCGTCAGAGCTTCCCCGAGCGTGTCGGCGACACGACGGTGTACGGCTCCAACGACAACGCGAACTGGACGCGACTGACGCCGGGCCAGACCGTGGTGACGGAAGACTTGCAGCACCTGCCGGTCTCCGGTGAGCTGCACAACCAGCGCTTCCGCTTCATCAAGATCGCGATGTCCGCGAATTCCATCCTCGAACTGGCCGAGTTCCACATCTTCGGCACCCGCTACGAGACGGTGAACGCGATCGCGTCCGTGACCATGAGCTCGGATCAGGCGCTGCGCAGGCGCGTAATCCCGGGCAACACGGTCAAGGTGAACTTCGTCTCGACCGAGCCGATCAACAACGTCAACGTCACCATCCAGGGACAAGCCGCGACGGTGACGACGGCGGACAACCTGAACTGGACCGCGAGCGCGGTGATCAACGCCACGGCGGCGCCCGGCAACGTGGGCTTTCTGCTGAACTACAAGACGGCCGCCGGCCTCGACGCCGAACCGACCATCTTCACGACGGACGGCAGCGGGGTGTACATCGCCGACCAGACCAATTTCATCGGCAACCTCACGACGATCACCACCGTGAGCGATTCGAGCGGCCGCAACGCGGTCGACGCGGTCAACACCGCCAACCTGCTGTTAGACAGCAACCTGAACACGTCCACCGATTACCGCCTCAATGGCGCCGGCTGGGGCGCCTGGGTGGAGTTCGACTTCCGCGGCGGCGGCACCGTGAGCCTGTCGCGCGTCGAGATCATCGCCCGTCCGGACCAGGTGGCCCGCATCAACGGCGCCTTCGTGCAAGGCTCGAACGACAGGACGACCTGGGACACGATCACCAACAATGCTGGCAACACGGCCGATTGGCAGACGCTGTGGGCCAACAGCGCCACGCCGTACCGCTATGTGCGCGTCACCAACGGCAACAATTGGGTGGGCAATATGTCGGAACTGCGCCTGTACGGCATCGTCAAGTCGAGCGCGCAGATAGCGACGGCGTCGATCTCGTCGGCGCAATCGCTCAGCCCCGCGTCTGCGCTGAACAAGCGTGTTGTCGCCGGGAACACCGTCAAGCTGACGTTCACGGCGAAGGCGGCCATCACCGACGTCACGGCCACGATCCATGGCCAGGCGGCGACGGTCACCACCACGGACAACGTCAACTTCACGGCGACCGCGGTCCTGGCCCAAAGCGTGGCTGCGGGCAAGGTCAACTTCGCCGTCAATTACAAGATGGCGGATGGTTCGGCCGGCTACCCGGCCACGGCCACGACGGACGGCAGTGGAGCCTACGTGGTGGATGAATCGGACCTGATCCGCAACATCTCGACCGTGGCCACCTTGATCGATTCGACGGTGAACCGTAGCGCCGCGGTGACCAAGTCCAATGTTGATGCGCTGTTCGACGGCAATATCTTCTCCGCCTCGGATTTCCGCATCGGTAGTAACAACAGCGGTATTGGCAGTTACATCATCTTCGACTTCAAGGCCGGCAACCAGGTCAACCTGACGAGTGTCGAACTGCTGGCGCGCCAGGACCAGACCCTCCGCGCGAAAAGCACCGTGTTCCAGGGTTCCAACGACGGCTCTACCTGGACCGCGATCACGAACGCCGCCGCGCAAGCACAGGACTGGCAGACGTTCGCGGTGGGCAGCGCGGTACCGTATCGCTACATTCGCATCTACAACCCGACCAACTGGGTCGGCAACCTGGCGGAAGTGCGGCTGCACGGCTCGCTGCACGGCGCGGACACCACAGCGCCTGCCACGCAGGCCGACGCCCCCGGCGGCGCCGTCAACAAGGACACGACCGTGACCCTGAGCGCCACCGATACGGGCTCGGGCGTGCAAGCTACCTACTATGCCGTCGACGGCGGCGCCCAGCGGACCGGCAACGCCATCCTGTTCAACACAGAAGGCAACCACTCGCTGGTGTACTGGAGCGTGGACTGGGCCGGCAACATCGAGCCCCAGCGCAGCGCGTCCGTGAGGATCGACAAGACGGCTCCCGTCACCACCGCGACGGCCAGCCAGGCCGCGCCGGCCAGCGGCTGGTACTCGGGCGACGTGTCGCTGGCGCTGTCGGTGGCGGCGGACGGCGGCTCGCCGGCCGCGGCGACCCACTACACCGTGGACGGCGGCGCGCAGCAGACCGGCAACACGGTCGCGCTGAGCGCCAAGGGCACCCACACCGTGAGCTACTGGAGCGTGGACCAGGCCGGCAACACCGAGCAAGCCCGCTCGCTGACGGTGAACATCGGCCCGATCGACCTGGGCGCCAGCGTGAAGATGACGCAGCAGGGCGCGACCCTGAACCGCGCCACCGGCAAGTATGTCGGCGGCATGACGCTCACCAACACGACGGGCTCGACCTTGACCGGTCCGCTGACGCTCAGGCTGAACGGCCTGGGCAACGGCTTGGTGCTCGACAACGCCACCGGCATGGACGCCGCCGGCGCGCCGTACGTCGCCCTGGCCAACCCGCTCGCCCCCGGCTCGTCGGTCACCGTGAACCTCACGTTCTCGAACCCCAACCGCGCCCCCGTCACCTACTCGGCGCAGCTGTTCCGCGGCCAACCTTAAGGAGGATTCACCATGCACATCAAACACAAGACCGCATCCCTCCTGCGCCGCGCGGCGCTGGCCCTGGCGCTGGCGGCGGGCTGCGGCCTGGCCTCGGCCGGCGTCGTCCACGTGACGATCGACACCGCGTCCTTCGGCGCCGCCAGCGGCTTCCTGGACATGAACCTCGGCGCCAGCGGCGACATGCCGCTGGCGACGGCGACGGTGACCAACCTGGTCGGCTTCCAGAGCTCGCCCTATATCGACTCCTGGGGCGTGACCGCGGTCGCCGGCGGCTGGCGCTTCCGCAACGACACGTCGAACGACCTGTTCCAGTCCGTGGATTTCGGCGGCGTGCTGTCGTTCGACCTCACCTTCGCGGGCGCGGTCGATCCGATGACGAATTACATCTCGAAATTCGTCGTGTCGGCGTTCGGCAGTGACGGCTTCACGCCGCTCGGCCACTACGATCCGGTGACCGGGGCCCTGGCGGAATTCGCCTGGACCCCCGGCCTCGCCGCCGGCGCGGATGGCCACATCTTCGCCAACCTCTCGGATCCGCACGTCACGGCGGTCCCCGAACCGGCGCCGTTCCTGCTGATCGGCATCGGCTGCGCCGCCCTGGCGCTGAGGCGGCGCCGGACCGCCGGACGCGGGCGTTCCATTCGACACCTGGCCGCGTCATGAGGAAACCGCGTTTGACTTCGACGGCGGCGGCGGTCGCGTCGGTTCTGTTGCCGGCGGCTTGGGCTTGCGCCGCGCCGGCGATCGTCTCGTCCCCGGATGGGCGCGTCGCCATCCGGATCGAGGAGGACGGCAGCCGGTTCTCGATCTCGCGCGGCGGCGACGCCGTCATCGCGTCGTCGCCGCTGGGCCTCGAACTCGACGGCGCGCCGGCTTTCGGCGCCCTCGCGCTGGAACGGCGCGACGACGTCGAGGTCGACCGGACCATTCCGCTGGTGGCCACCAAGGCCGCCGAGGCGCGCGACCGCTATCGCGGCGCCACGCTGGCGTTCCGGGAACGCGCGCCGGCCGGCCGCCGGCTGTTCGTCGACGTGCGCGCCTATGACGACGGGGTCGCGTTCCGCTACCGCCTCGATGGCGCCGAGCCGGTGCGCCTGCGCGGCGAACTGACCGCGTTCGTCCCGGCCGGCGATCCCGAATGCCTGGTGTCGCTCGCCAAGGGGGCGCACGAGGAACCCTTCGAGCGCAGGAGGGTGTCGCAGTTGCGCGAAGGCGTGGCCTACGATGTGCCGGTGGCGTGCAAGACGCCTTCCGGGCGCACCGCGTACGCCATCACCCAGGCCCATCTGGCGGATTACACCGGGGCGTCGCTGTGGCGCGAGGGCGGCGCGCTGCGGGTGCGGCTGTCGGCGCCGCCGAAGCGGCCGGCGCCTGCGTTCGTGTCCAGGACGGGGCTGACGACGGCCTGGCGCGTGGTCATGTTGGGCGACCGCGCCGGCGACCTGATCGGCTCGCACCTGGTCGGCAACCTGAATCCGGCGCCGCGGGGCGACTTCAGCTGGGTCCGGCCGGGCAAGGCGGCGTGGGACTGGTATTCGAGCCCGCTGGCCGGCATGGCGGCCGACATGGACAGCTACAAGCGGTTCATCGATTTCGCCGCCGCCGCCGGATTGCCGTACTACCTGATCGACGCGGGCTGGGCCAAGGGTTCCGCCGCCCCGGGCTGGAAGGCGCTGCCGACCACCGACATCGGCCGCGCGGCCGACGGCATCGACATGCCCGCGCTGGCGCGCTACGCGGCCGGCAAGGGCGTGGGACTGCTGCTGTGGGCGCACTGGGAGCATGTCGCGCCGCGCATGGACGAGGTGCTCGACACCTACGCACGGTGGGGCATCAAGGGCGTCAAGATCGATTTCATGGACCGCGACGACCAGGAGATCGTCGAGTTCTACCAGCGCGTCGCCGACGCCACGGCGAAGCGCCGGCTGCTGCTCGATCTGCACGGCGCCTACGTTCCCGCCGGACTGCAGCGCACCTATCCGAACTTCATCACCCAGGAAGGCGTGCTGGGCGCGGAATGGAACAAGATGGGCAGGAAGGTCACGCCGCAACACAACCTGATGCTGCCCTACACGCGCATGCTGGCCGGCCCGATCGACTACACGCCGGGCGGCTTCCGCAATGGCACGCCGGCCAGCTTCGCCGTGCGCGAGGCGATGCCCGAGACGCAGACCACGCGGGGCCAGGCGTTGGCGATGTATGTGGTGTACGACAGCCCGCTGCAGATGGTGTCCGACAGCCCGGACGCCTACCGTGACGCCGCCGGATTCGATTTCATCAAGCGCGTGCCGACCGCGTGGGACGAGACGCGCTTCCTGTCCGGCGAGCCGGGGCGCGACATCGTGCTGGCGCGGCGCCATGGCGGCAGCTGGTACCTCGGCGCGATGACGGCGGAGGAGGCCGGGGACGGCCGCGTCGAGCGGGTGCCGCTGGACTTCCTTCCCGCCGGCCGCTACCGCGCCACGGTGTGGGACGACGGCGGCACGCCCAACGAGGTCCGGCGCGTGGAGCGCGAGGTGACGGCCAAGGACGCGCTATCGCTGCGCCTCGCCGCGGCGGGCGGCGCGGCGGTGATCCTGGACCCGCTGCCGTGACGCGCGGGCACGGCATGGCGTCACTGCGCGTGCGTCCTGCCCTCCCTGTTGCGCAGGGAGTTGAGCATGGTGGAGCGGGACGAGCGCAGGTGGATCCGCATGGCCGCCAGCGCGGCCGGAACGTCGCCGCTGGCGAGCGGGCGCAAGATGGCCAGATGCTCTTGCAGCGCGTGCCGGTTGCGCGGGATCTCGTCGCGCTTGTCCCACTGGTAGTGGTAGTGGTACACCATGGACACCACCTCGTTCAGGTTTTCCGCGAAGCGGTTGTCCAACAGGCCGATCAAAAAGGTGTGGAACTCCCGGTCGAGGGCGGGAAATTCGGCGCGGCCCTCGGCCGGTTCCCCGGCCAGCGCCTCGTGGCGCGCCAGCAGTTCGTCCAGCCGGGCGAACACCGGGTCGCCCGGGGGCAGGGCGGCGATGCGTTCGATCGACTTCAATTCGAACATTTCGCGCGCCTCCCCCAGCTCCTGCGCGTACTTGGTGTCGAACGCGCACAGGCGCCAGCCGCCGCGCGGGTTCTTCGAGATCAGGCCGTTGCGCGAGAAGCCGATCAGGAATTCGCGCACCGCGATCGTGCTCACGCCGGCCGCGCGCGACAGCTCGGCCTCGGTGAATTCGGCCCCCGGCGGCAGGTCGCGCTCGTAGATGCGCTCCATCAGCACTTGCTGCAGCTGTTCCGTGGCGCTGTGCAGTTCCGACACGTCGAAGTAATCGTCCGGCCTGGGTTTGCGCAGCAGATAGCGCTCCTTCATGCTCGCGACCAGTCCATGCTCGGCCAGGTGGCGCAGCGCGCCGCGCACGGCGGTGCGGCTGCTCTCGGCGATCTCGGCCATCCGCGTTTCGCTGGGCAAGGGGGCGCCGATGTCCAGATGGTTGGCGGCGTGGTCGAGAAGCAGATTGATGCTGCGCCGGGTGGTGGTGGGGGGCTTGGCCATTTTCTTGTAGCGGGGCGCCGTTGCGGCGTGGAAGCGAAGGAACGCTATTTTACCTCCAAGCCCGCGCCACCCGCCCGGGCCGGCGTCGCCATACCAATGTCGTGAAAGTTCTTAATGTATTGAATGCAATTTCTTGGCGGCGCCGGCGAAACCGGCGCGCCCATCCCGCCCCGGCACCCGCCGGATCAAGTTGTTCCCAGACAGCAGTTCAACCCCGGAGTGAAGAAATATGATTAACACGGTGGAAGATGTTATCGAAAACAAAAACGCGGAGATTTCGCGCCGCACCTTCCTGTATAGCCTCGGAGCCCTCGCGCTGGCCGGTTGCGGCGGCGGACTGGGTGGGGACGGGCAGGGCGGAGCCCCCGGCGCGCTCGCCGCGGCCCGGCAGGGCGGCAAGCCGCCGGGCGCGTTCATCCATCCCGGCCTGCTGCACACGGACGCCGATTTCACGCGCATGGCGGCGAAGTACACCACCAGCCCATGGAGCGGCAGCTGGAACCTGCTGATCAACAACAGCCACGCCAGCCTGGGTTACACGGCGCGTCCCGTTCCCATCGTCTACCGCGGCAGCGACGGCGTTCATGCCCAGAACTTCGGGCTGTTGTTTAGCGACGTGGCGGCGGCCTACGCCTGCGCGCTGCGCTGGAAGGTCTCGGGCAACCCCGACTACGCCAACAAGGCGGTGGAGATCATGAACGCCTGGTCGGCGGTCCTGACCTCCATCCAGGGCAGCACCGAAGCGGCGCTGGCGGCCGGCCTCCAAGGCTACGAGTTCGCCAACGCCGCCGAGATCATGCGCGGCTACAGCGGCTGGGCGGCGGCCGATTTCACCCGCTTCCGCAACATGATGCTCAACGTCTTCTATCCGATCAACCACGACTTCCTGATACGCCACAACGGCACCGAGATCACCCATTATTGGGCCAACTGGGACCTGTGCAACCTGGCCTCCATCCTGGCCATCAGCGTGTTGTGCGACGACCAGGCCAAATGGGACGAGGCCATCAACTACCTCAAGGGCGAGAGCGGCAACGGCGGCATAGGCCAGGCCGTGTACTTCCTGCATCCCGGCCATCTGGGCCAGTGGCAGGAATCGGGGCGCGACCAGGGCCACGCCACGCTCGGCATCGCGCTGCTGGGCGCGATCTGCGAAATGGCGTGGAACCAGGGCGAGGACCTGTACGGCCACGACAACAACCGCTTCCTGGCGGGCGCGGAATATGTCGCCAAGAGCAATCTGATCGAGTCCGGCGGCACCTATTACACCGTGCCCTACGTCCGCTACAACAACATCGACAATGTCAACCAAACCGTCTTCAGCACATCCGCCCAGGGGCACGTGAGGCCTTGCTGGGCGCTGGTCTACAACCATTACGTCAACCGCAAGGGGCTGGCCGCGCCGCACTCGAAACGGTTCGCGCTGCAGATCCAGCCCGAGGGGGGCGGCTCCGGGTCCGGCAGTGGCGGCTACGACCAGCTGGGCTACGGCACCTTGACCTGCACGCGCGATCCCATCGCCAGCGGCGCCGCGCCCAGCGGGCTGACCGCCCACACGATGGGCGGCGCGGTGGTCCTGTCGTGGTGGGGCAGCGCCTACGCCACCGGCTACACGCTGAAGCGCGCCACCACGCCGGGCGGACCGTACACGACGGTGGCCAGCGGCATCACCGACCCGCTCACCTATAGTGACAGCGGCCTGGCGGCGGGCACCTACTACTATGTGGTGAGCGCCACCACGTCGACCGGCACCACCGCCAACTCCAACGAGACCAAGGCGGTGGTGGGCGTGCAACTGCACACCCTCCTGGCCTTCAACGAGAGCGGCGGCACGGTCGCCGCCGACGCCAGCGGCCAGGGCCACGCCGGCACGCTGGCGGGCGGCGCCATCTGGGTGCCGGGCAAGAAGAACAACGCCGTGTCGCTCAACGGCAGCAGCGGCTACGTCAGCCTGCCGGCGGGCATCATGTCCGACGTGGGCGACGCCACCATCGCGTGCTGGGTGTACTGGAACGCCAGCCGGGCTTGGGAGCGCGTGTTCGACTTCGGTTCCGGCACCGGCCACTACATGATGCTGACGCCGCGTGCGGGGAACACCGGGCCGGCGCGCTTCGCCATCACGGTCAACGGCTGGAGCAACGAGCAGAACATCAACAGCACCGCGGCGCTGCCCACGGGGCAGTGGGTGCACGTGGCGGTGACGCTGTCCGGCGGCACCGGCAGGCTGTACGTGAACGGCGTGCAGGCGGGCGTCAACACCGGCATGTTCCTGGCGCCGTTCAGGCTGCAGAACACCACCAGGAACTGGATCGGCCGCTCGCAGTATCCCGATCCGTATTTCAACGGCAAAATCGATGAGTTCCGCATCTATCGCGGCGCGCTCAGCGCGGCCGAGGTGGCGGCGCTGATGACCGCCTGACGCGGAATGCCTACGGGCGGCCCACCGGCTTGCCGCGCCGCCGGTGGCCGTCTTGCCGAAGCCCAGCGCCGTGGCCCGCGTTACGCCCGGCGCTCGGATGCACCGACGGGCCGTTGAAGCCCGGTTGGCCCGGCGCCGTCGCGGGCCGGGCGTGGGGAATATCGTTGCCCCCACTCGCGATTTTCGGAATTGACCCGGCCCCTGCGCCGCCCGCACAATCGCATCGGCGGCGCGGCGCGGCGCGGCGCGTCGGCGCGACAACGCCGCATCTTGTATCGTCCACCACCATTCAGCGAGACGATGGACATGAACTATTCCGTGCCCGGCCGCGGCGCATGGTGATGACGGCCCGCCACCACGACGGCTACGCGCTGTTCGACGACGGCGCCAACCCGTTCACCAGTGATGATCCATACAAGGAAGGGAAGGTTTCTCCAACCGCCGATCCGGCGGTTTTTTCGGGGGCGGCTTGGGCCGCCCCTTTTTTTCGCGGAGCGCCAACAGCGCGCCGCCGCCTGCGTAATTTCATGTGCCGCGTTGGCGGTTTTTGCAATTGTGGCGCCGGGGCGCAACTCGCACAATGCGTTCAACCGATCCGCGGCGCGGGTCCCATTGAGCGAGGAGTGTCATCGTGAAGTCGCATTACCATGTGCTGGATGGCTTGCGCGGAACCGCCGCATTCAGCGTCTTCACCTTCCATATCCTGGAAATGCTGGTGCCCAGCCTGGAGCTGAATCCCATGCCGCATACCTTTCTCGCGGTGGATTTCTTCTTCGCCCTGTCCGGTTTCATCCTCGGTCACGCGTATGACGCCCGCATGTGCGATGGCGGCCGTCTGGCGCCGTCCGGCTTTTTCATGCGCAGGCTGATCCGGCTGCACCCGATGGTGCTGGTGGCGATGGTGGTTGGCGTGCTCGGCTACCTGTTCGATCCCTTCGCCGGCAACGCCCAGCGCATCGGCCCCGCGCTGTCGCCGGGCATGCTGCTGCTGACGTTCTGCCTGAGTCTGTTGCTGTTGCCGGCGCCGACGCTGCCCAATTATTTCGGCGAAACGCACCCGGTCAACGGTCCGTCGTGGACGCTGCTCCAGGAATACATCGCCAACGTGCTGTATGCGCTGTTCGCTTCCCGGCTGGGGCGCAAGCCGCATATCGTCCTGTGCTGCGCCAGCGCGCTGGCCTTGTTGTGGACGGCAAAGCGATTCGGCAATCTGGGTTATGGCTGGGGCTGGGACCACTACTGGGTCGCGCCGGTCCGCCTCGCCTGTCCATTCCTGCTGGGATTGCTGGTGTACCGGATGAAATTGCGGATCGCGCTGCCGCATCCCTACGCCGTGCTGTCGCTGGCGCTGGTCGCCGTCTTTGCCGCGCCGGTGTTCAGGGCGTACAACTGGCTGTACGAGGCGGTGTGCGTGATCGTGGTGTTCCCGTGCATCCTGATGGCGGGCGCGGGAGCGGACCAGGGCGAGGACGGGCGGGGGTGGCTGGCCCGCCTGGCGGGCGAGCTGTCCTATCCCGTCTACATTGTGCATTACCCCTTTATTTATATTTTCGCCCACTGGAACTGGTCCACGCATCCGTCCAGGCCGGTGTTGGCGGCGGCGGGCGTCGGCATGTATTGCGGCGTGACGCTGTTCGCCCTGGCGTTGTCCAGATGGTATGACCGGCCTCTGCGCGCGTGGCTGGCCCGTGTCTGCCTGGCGCGCGAGGCCGAGCCAACGCGGTTCAGTCCTCAAAGCGCCTCGTAACGGTCGTCCCTGCCACCTTTGTGGTAGTCTTTTCGGGGCGGCTCCGGCCGCCCCTTTTTTTTGCAATGGACAATCATGAGATCCCTCGCGGGCCGACCGGCAGGAGCGTACAGCGGGTTCCCGGCGGTCGCCTGGGGCGGGTTGAACTGTTATGATGCATATGGCGCGACCCCAAGCGGTGGTGCGCGGAGACCGTTCATCATAATGTACCAACATGCAACATTTCTATAAGAAGGCGCTGGTCGCGCTCATTTTCCTGGTGCTTGCAGACCTGCTGCTGGCGTCTTTTTTCATCCATCAGAGTTTTCTGACCTTTTTTCTATTGCCGGCCGATAAAGATGGCGCCCGCTGGCACTACCGCACTTACACGGATGTCGCGACGGGGGGCAGTTCCACCATCCTCAGCGATCCCGGCCGGGACCGGATACGATTCGACTTCAAGCTGACGGACGCCGCGCGGTATCCCTACGTTGCCACCGAACTGATGCTGGACGATCAGAATGGACGGCAGACCCACCTGGACTGGTCGAAATACACCACCATCACTTTCCTCGCCAAATGCGCGCCCTCCGGGTCGATGACCATGGTCATCTCCACGTTTGACGACAAGATCTCCAAGCCTGGAAAACTCGAAACCTATCCTTCGCCCGGCACGTACTTTTCCTGTAACAGGCATGGCGTGCCGGTCTCGCTGGATATTACCCGGATGTTTATCCCCGAGTGGTGGCTTTCCTCGATGCGGCTCGACTTGTCGCAGCAGGGCTATATATTAAACAAGGTGGCGAAAATCGTGTTCGGCACCGGCTCGGCGACGCCCCGCAACGTCGATTCTTACGTGGAAATCAGCGACGTGATTTTGCATGGCCGGGATTATCGCTATATCGCGGCTTTGCTTGCCATTCTATTGGCGAGCTGTGGCGCGTTCGCCCTCTGGTTTTTCCGCGCCCATACCCGCGCGTTGGCCGCCAGCCTGGAATCCAAGCTGAAGAAAGACTTGCCATTGGTGGCGTACCGTCAATTAACCCTGGAGCCCTATAAGGACAAGGAAAAGGCTTTGGTCCTGCGGTTTATCGCCACGAATTACACAAACGCCAATCTGGACCTGGATGCAGTGGTGGCCGGGACGGGGGCGAACCGTCACAAAGTCAATGAAGTGCTGAAAGCGGAACTCGGGATGACTTTCAGCAGCTACCTGAATAAATTGCGGCTGACGGAGGCCGCCAGGTTATTGGCCGAGAAAGGCACAGCGACGATGGCGGAAATCGCCTATTCGGTCGGCTATGCCAGTGCTCCCTATTTCAACAAGCTGTTCAAGGAAGAATACGGCTGCACGCCGAAGTCCTTCCGCTCCATCTCCACCCAGCAGGACCAGCCCGCCGAGGCCCCCCCGCCGGAGCCGCCTGGCCCCTCTGTGGGCGCGCTGGGCTAGGCTCTTACACTTCCGGTAAAAATTCTTGCAAATTCTGTGGTTTGACAGGAATTCCTGTATAGGCGATACCGTCGCGCGCCACTGAGGCCATATGCTTCAGTCGTGGGTAGCTTCCGCTATCGATCCCGGTTCACTATACAAGGAGTGCCATCCGATGCCAGACCGTATCCGCCGGCGTGTCCCCGTCCACGCGGCACGTGCGCGCTTTTTCAAGTCCGCCCCCCGCCCCACGCGCTCCATTCCTGGAGTTGCGATTAATCGACCGAATTCATTTCAAGTGTGACGCCGCGCTCCAGCGTGGTGTCCTTGCGGCTTTTGGCTTGCGCTGCCTTGACGCGTCCGGAGCGGGCCGGTTATTGCCCGAAAATCTTAAAAAAAGCAATCTGGAGGGGATGATGATTTTGAAACCGATTCGCGCGCTGCTGTCCGCCGCGTTATTGATGGCGCCCGCGGCCCAGGCGGAAAACTATAAATGGGACACCGTCGCGTTTGGCGGCGGCGGTTTTGTCACCGGTGTGATTCCCAGTAAATCGGAGCGCGGCGTCGTTTATATGCGCACCGACGTGCGCGGCGCCTACCGCTGGAACGCGCAGCAGGAACGCTGGATGGCATTGCAGGACAAGACCCTGGCGTGACAAGCTGGCCGCCGCGCCAGCGGCGGGGCGCGCCCCTCGCCCAACCATAAAAATATAAAACGGAGACTGGACCATGAAGCGTTACCAAACCCATCGCGTGCCGCCGGTGTTGAACACCGTGCCGGCGATCTGAGGTCGACATGAAAACGACCAAACCGCATCGGATTGCCCTGCTGTTCAACGGCAACAAGAGTTTCGACCGCGAGGTCATTTCCGGCATCGCCGGCTATCTGGGCAGCACGCGCGCGGCCTGGGACCTGTTCCTGGAGGAGGACTTCCGTCTGCGCCTGGACGGCATCGAGCGCTGGCAGGGCGACGGCATCATCGCCGATTTCGACGACCCGGCCGTGGCCAAGGCCCTGTCGCGCTGCGCCGTTCCGGTGGTGGCGGTGGGCGGCTCCTATTCGGACGACGGCGCGTATCCGCGCGGCCTGCCTTACGTGGCGACCGACAATTTCAAACTCATCAAGCTGGCGCGCGACCACCTGATCGATGTCGGCCTGCAGCGCTTCGCCATGTTCAGCCTGCCCAGGTCCAGCGAGAACCGCTGGGCGCTGGAGCGCGAAAACGCCTTCCGCGCCCTGATGCTGGACGACCGGATGGACGCCGAGATCTTCCGCGGCTGTGAAACCAGCGCGTCCTCGTGGGACGAGGCGGTCGAGGGCCAGATCGCCTGGTTGCGCAGCTTGCCCAAGCCGATCGGCATCATCGCCGTCACGGACGCGCGCGCGCGCCAGTTGCTGCAGGCCTGCGCCATCGGCGGCATCGCGGTGCCGGAACAGGTGGCGCTGATCGGCATCGACAACGACCCGATGGTGCGCATGCTGACCCGCATCCCGCTCAGTTCCGTGATGCAGGGCGCGCAGGAGATGGGGCGCACGGCGGCCCATCTGCTGGACCAGATGTTGCACGGCGTGCGCCTGGCGAACACCCGCATCATGGTGCCGCCGGCCGGCATCAACGTGTTCGCGTCCAGCAAGCACGAGGCGACCAGGCATCCGCATGTGATGCGGGCCCACCATTTCATCCGCCAGTACGCCTGCCAAGGCATCAAGACCCACCAGGTGGCCGAGTACGTGGGCGTGTCGCGTTCCTCGCTGGAAGCCTGCTTCCGCCAGGAGCTCGAATGCAGCGTGCACGACGTGATCCTGCGCTTCAAGCTCGACGCCGCCAAGGCCCGCCTGGAAAGCGGTGAAAGCAGTATCGCCGACGTGGCGCTGGGCTGCGGCTTCACTTCCATCCAGTACATGCATTTCGTGTTCAAACGCGAACTGGGCTGCACGCCGCGCGTCTACCGCGACCGCGCGCGCGGCGAGGCGGGACTGGCGGCGTGACGGCGTGAATATTGAAGAAGGAATAAAAGGACAATGAAGCGGAGACGATTACTGAAACACATGGGCGCGGCCATTCCGGCCCTGGCCCTGTCCAGGATGGCCCGCGCGGCCGAGGCGATGACGCGGCCGGTCGCCGGGCCGATCGCCAGCGGCCCGTTCACGCCGGACTGGAATTCGCTGTCCGCCTACCAGACGCCGGACTGGTTCCGCGACGCCAAATTCGGCATCTGGGCGCACTGGGGCCCGCAGTGCGAACCGGAGTTCGGCGACTGGTACGGGCGCCTCATGTACGAGGAGGGCAGCGACGCCTACCGCCACCACGTGCAAAAGTACGGCCACCCGTCCAAGTTCGGCTTCAAGGACGTGATCCACCAGTGGAAGGCGGAGCAATGGAATCCGGACGCCCTGATGGCGCTGTACAAGCGGGCCGGCGCCAAATACTTCATGGCGCTGGCCAACCACCACGACAACTTCGACCTGTACAACAGCCGCCACCAGCCGGACTGGAATGCCACCAGCATGGGGCCGCGCAAGGATTTGATCGCCGGCTGGAGCCGCGCCGCGCGCGCCAACGGCTTGCGCTTCGGCGTCAGCGTGCACGCCGCGCACGCCTGGACCTGGTTCGAGACGGCGCAGCGCGCCGACAAGAACGGTCCACACGCCGGCGTTCCCTACGATGGCAACCTGACCAGGGCCGACGGCAAGGGCCAGTGGTGGGAGGGGCGCGACCCGCAGGCGCTGTATGCGCAACGACACCCGCTGAGCAAGGCCGACGGCGACGGCGGCGTGCACCACGAGCAGTGGCACTGGGGCGGCGGCGCCGCCATTCCCAACCAGGCGTATTGCGACAACTTCTATGCGCGCACGCGCGACCTGATCGATTCCTACGACCCGGACATCGTGTATTACGACGACACCGTGCTGCCGCTGTGGCCGTTCAGCGACGTCGGCCTGCGCCTGGCGGCGCACATGTACAACCGCAGCATCGCCACCAAGGGCAAACTCGAGGCGGTCGTCAACGGCAAGATCCTCAACGCCCAGCAGCGCCGCGCCCTGGTGCTGGACGTCGAACGCGGGCAACTCAACCAGATCGAGCCGCTGCCGTGGCAGACCTGCACCTGCATCGGCAGCTGGCACTACGACCGGCGCGTGTATGACCACAACGCCTACAAGAGCGCGCGGACGGTGGTGCACATCCTGATCGACGTGGTCAGCAAGAACGGCAACCTGCTGCTGAGCGTGCCGGTGCGCGGCGACGGCACCATTGACGAGAAGGAGCAGGCGATCGTCGAGGAGATCGGCCACTGGATGGCGCGCAACAGCGAGGGGATTTACGACACCCGCCCTTGGGCCGTGTTCGGCGAGGGGCCGGTGATGAAGGAAGCGCCGGCGATGTCCGGCGCGGGCTTCAACGAGGGCAAGACCAAGCCGTTCAGCGCCGCCGACATCCGCTTCACCACCAAGGGGGAGGCCGTCTACGCCTTCGTCATGGGCTGGCCGGAAACGGGCAAGGTGGTGATCGAGTCCATGCGCAGCGGCGGCCCGCACCTGGCCAAACGCGTCGCGCGGGTGGAGTTGCTGGGCTCCGGCCGCAAGCTGGCGTTCCGCCAGACCGCGCAGGGATTGCAAGTGACGCTGCCGGCCGACAAGCCCGCGCTGGCCTACGCCAACGCGCTGAAGATCACCTGAACCCCCGGGCGCCGCCGCGTTGGGGGGGCGGCGCCCGCCCGGGGCCGCGCGGCTTCGGAAGAATCGTTCCCGGGGTTGGTGATTTTAGCAATTGAACCACCCCGCCGAGGGTTGCAGAATGGTACGGTGCTTCCCGACCATGGGAAGCCCCGCGTGGCGATGGCCACTCCAGAGGAACAGAGACCCCCCGTTTTCCCCATGATGACTAATCCAATTCCCGACACTGCGGCGGAGCCGGACGAACACCGCTTGTTTGTGCTCGAGAACGCCAGCGGCATGACGGTGGCGATCAGCGAACGCGACGCGTCCCTGCGTTCGTGGCGCGCGCCCGACCGCTATGGCCGCATGGCCAACGTGCTGCTCGCCGACGCCGGCATCGATGCCCATGCCGGCGCGGCGGCCGCGCCGGTGCGCTGGCGGGGCCATCTGGCCGAGGGCGGCGTGTCGCTGCTGGCGGCGCGCGGCGACGCCGACATGCTGGTCAATTACCATCTCGACGACGATGGCAGCCTGATCATCAACTACCAGGTCGTGGCCGCCTCGCCCGTTCCCCTGCAGGCGAACGCCTACCCTTGCTTCAACCTGAACGGCGGCATCGCCGGCGTCGACGACCACATGCTGCGGATCGAGGCCGACTACTACGTGGAGGTGGACGCCGACGGCGCGCCGGTCGGCGTGGCGGCGGTCGGACGCACGCCGTTCGACTTCCGCCAGCCGGCCCCCATCGGTCCGCGGCTGCGCTGGCTGGACAGCCAGATCCGCCTGGCGGGCGGCTTCGATCACTGCTTCTTCGTCCGCAGCCACTACACCGGCGGGCAATGCGCGCTGCGCGAAGTGGCCTGTGTGTTCGATCCGGGCTCCGGACGGCGCCTGCAGCTGTACTCCACCGAGGCCGCGCTGCAATTCTTCAGCGGCGATCGCGACGCGGGCGCGCCGGCCAGGCCGCACCGGCACCGGGATGGATTCGGGCTCGAACCGAACGCCCGCCCCAGCCTGCAAAGCGTGGCATGGCCGCGGGTCATGCTGAATCCGGGGGAGGTGTATCGCCAAACCACCGTCTACCGGATCTCGCTGCAGGATTAGCCGGCGCGGCTGGCTCGCCACCGGGCGCCTGACTGATTTTGTTCCGTCTCCTGGCGGTTTTTATAATTGCCGCCGGACCACCTGGCTTGCACAATGCAATGCCATGAAGGAGATCGCCATGAACACGGCATATAAACGCATCGTCGTCGTCGGAGGCGGCACCGCCGGCTGGATGACGGCCGCGGCGCTGGCCACCGCGCTGCCCGGCGGCTCGGTCGAGCTGGTCGAATCGGAGGAGATCGGCATTGTCGGCGTGGGCGAGGCGAGCTTTCCGTCCATCCGCGCCTTCCACAAGCTCCTCGGCGTTGACGAGGCCGAGTTCCTGCGCGCCACCAACGGCACCTACAAGCTGGGCATCGAGTTCCGCGACTGGCGCGCCCAGGGCGAACGCTATTTCCACACCTTCGGCGACTTCGGCGACCTGACCGGCCCCCACGCCCTGTGGGGCCAGCACCGCCGGGTCAACGACGCCGGCCTGGGCGCCCTGCACGAGCAATGCCTGCCCAGCGTGATGGCCGGCCAGGGGCGCTTCCAGGCGCCGTCGGAGCACGGCAAGCTGTTCGACTACGCCTACCACTTCGACGCCACGCTGTACGCCCCGTTCCTGCGCAAGCTGGCCCTGCGACGGGGCGCGCGGCGCACCGAGGGGCGCATCGTGGACGTCACGCGCCGCGCCGACGGCGGCGTGGACCAGCTCAAGCTGGCCGACGGCCGCGTGGTGGAGGGCGACCTGTACATCGACTGCTCCGGCTTCGCGTCCCTGCTGCTGGGGCGTGCGCTGGGCGAGCCCTTTGTCGATTTCAGCCACTGGCTGCCGGCGGACCGGGCGTGGGCCTGCCCCGCCGAGCGCGTGGGAACCGAGCTGGCGCCGTACACGCGCGCCACCGCGCTGGAGGCGGGCTGGGCGTGGCGTATTCCGCTGCGCAACCGCACCGGCCATGGCCACGTTTTCGCCAGCCGCTACATCGACGAGGACTGCGCGCGCGAACAATTGCTGCGACAGCTGGACGGCCCTGCGCTGGGCGAGCCGCGCCTGCTGCGCTTCGCCACCGGGCACCGGCGGCGCGTCTGGGTGCGCAACGTGGTCTCGCTGGGTCTGTCGTCGGGCTTCCTGGAGCCGCTGGAGTCGACCAGCATCTTCCTGGTCCAGAGCGGCCTGGGCCGCATGATCGACCTGTTGCTGCCCGGCGTGGCGCCCGGCGAGTCCCAGGTGGCGGCCTACAACGCCGGCATGGTGCGCCAGTTCGCGCGCGTGCGCGACTTCATCATCCTGCACTACTGTCTCACGGCGCGCCGCGACGGCAAGCTGTGGCGCGCGATGATGACGATGGAGCTGCCCGAAACGCTGGCCTTCAAGATCCACGCCTGGCGCCAGTCCGGCACGCTGTACCAGTACGACGAGGAGGGCTTCGACGCCACAAGCTGGCTGGCGATCCACGCGGGCATGGGGCACTGGCCCGAGCGCGCCGATCCCTCGCTGCGCGACCTGGCCCCCGACGCGGCGCTGCGGGCGCTGCAACGCCGCCGCGACAGCCTGGCCGCCGTCGTGGCGGCGATGCCCACCCATGACGCCTACCTGCGTGATATGACACAGCAAGGAACACGATGAAACGACGACAATTGTTGAAACAAATGGGCGCGGCCATTCCGGCCGTGGCGTTGTCCGGCGTCGCGCGCGCCGCCGACGCGATCGCGCAAGCGGGCCCGGGCCCGATCGCGGCCGGCCCGTTTTCGCCGGAATGGAGTTCGCTGGAGCAGTACCGGACGCCGGACTGGTTCCGCGACGCCAAATTCGGCATCTGGGCGCACTGGGGCCCGCAATGCGAGCCCGAGTCCGGCGACTGGTACGGGCGCGCCATGTACGAGGAGGGCGGCGACGCCTATCGCAACCATCTGCGCAAGTACGGCCACCCGTCCAGGTTCGGCTTCAAGGACGTGATCCACCAGTGGAAGGCGGAGCGCTGGGATCCGGACGCGCTGGTGGCTTTTTACAAGAAGGCCGGGGCCCGGTACTTCGTGGCGCTGGCCAACCACCACGACAATTTCGACCTGTACGCCAGCCGCCACCAGCCGGAGTGGAACTCCACCAGGGTGGGCCCGCGCAAGGACTTGATCGCCGGCTGGAGCCGCGCCGCGCGCGCCAACGGCCTGCGCTTCGGCGTGAGCGTGCACGCGGCGCACGCCTGGACCTGGTACGAGACGGCGCAGGGCGCGGACAAGAACGGCCCGCTGGCCGGCGTGCCCTACGATGGCAACCTGACCAGGGCCGACGGCAAGGGCCTGTGGTGGGACGGGCTCGATCCGCAGGGCCTGTACGCGCAACGGCACCCCTTGAGCAAGGCCGACGGCGACGGCGGCGTGAACCACGAGCAGTGGCACTGGGGCGGCGGCGCCGCCATTCCCGACCAGGCCTATTGCGACAAGTTCTACAAGCGCACGCGCGAGCTGATCGACACCCACGACCCGGACCTGGTGTATTACGACGACACCGTGCTGCCCCTGTGGCCGTTCAGCGACGTGGGCCTGCGCCTGGCGGCGCACATGTACAACCGCAGCATCGCCACCAAGGGCAAGCTGGGGGCGGTCGTCAACGGCAAGATCCTCAACGCCCAGCAGCGCCGCGCCCTGGTGCTGGACGTCGAACGCGGGCAACTCAACCAGATCGAGCCGCTGCCGTGGCAGACCTGCACCTGCATCGGCAGCTGGCACTACGACCGGCGCGTGTATGACAACAACGCCTACAAGAGCGCGCGGACGGTGGTGCACATCCTGATCGACGTGGTCAGCAAGAACGGCAACCTGCTGCTGAGCGTGCCGGTGCGCGGCGACGGCACCATCGACGAGAAGGAACACGCGATCGTCGAGGAGGTCGGCCACTGGATGGCGCGCAACAGCGAGGGTATTTACGACACCCGCCCGTGGGCCGTGTTCGGCGAGGGACCGGCGATGCGGGAAGCGCCGGCGATGTCCGGCGCGGGCTTCAACGAGGGCAAGACCAAGCCGTTCACCGCCGCCGACATCCGCTTCACCGCCAAGGGGAAGGCCGTCTACGCCTTCCTCATGGGCTGGCCGGAAAACGGCGAGGTGGTGATCGAGTCCATGCGCAGCGGCGGCCCGCACCTGGCCAAACGCGTCGCGCGGGTCGAGCTGCTGGGTTCCGGCCGCAAGCTGGCGTTCCGCCAGACGGCGCAGGGCTTGCGGGTGACGCTGCCGGCCGACAAGCCCGCGCTGGCCTACGCCAACGCGCTAAAGATCATTTAAGCGGGGGAACGACATGACCGATTCGGCCATCCGGAAAATCGTCATCGTCGGCGGCGGCACCGCCGGCTGGATGACGGCGGCGCCGCTGGCGCTCAAGCTGGGCAAGTCCCGCGAAATCGTGCTGGTCGAGTCGCCGGAGATCGGCACCGTCGGCGTGGGCGAGGCGACGCTGCCCACCATCCGCTACTTCAACCTCGCGCTCGGCCTGGACGGCGCCGATTTCGTCAGGAAAACGCAGGCCACCTTCAAGCTCGGCATCGAATTCAAGGACTGGGGCCACGTCGGCAACCGCTTCTTCCACGGCTTCGGGGATTTCGGCCCGCCCATCGAGCACCGTTCGCCGTACCAGTATTGGCTGCGGCTGTCGCGCGAGTTCAAGGACATGCCCTCGTACGAGGAGTGGTCGATGGCGACGGCGATGGCGCGCAAGCACCGCTTCGCGCCGCCCCACGGCGACCAGCCGGCGGCGTCCAACGCCTATTCCTACGCCTTCCATTTCGACGCCGGACTGTACGCCGCCTATCTGCGCGACTACGCGATGCGGCGCGGCGTGGCGCGCATCGAAGGCATGATCACCGGGGTCGAGCAGCATCCCGATTCCGGCTTCATCACGGCCGTCAAACTGCGCGACGGGCGCAGGGTGGAGGGCGACCTGTTCATCGATTGCTCCGGCTTCCGCGGCCTGCTGATCGAAGGGGTCTACCAGGCCGGCTACGACGACTGGAGCGCCATGCTGCCGTGTAACAGCGCGCTGGCCGTGCCCTGCGAAAAAGCCGGCGAGCCGGCGCCCTACACCTTGTCGACCGCCAGGAGCGCCGGCTGGACCTGGCGCATTCCGCTGCAACACCGCACCGGCAACGGCCATGTCTACTGCGACGGCTTCACCACGGACGAGGCGGCGTCGCGCGTGCTGCTCGCCGGCCTCGACGGCCGCGCGCTCGACGAGCCGCGCAAGCTGCGCTTCACCACTGGCCGCCGCCGCAAGTCCTGGATCAAGAACTGCGTCGCCATCGGCTTGTCGAGCGGTTTTCTGGAGCCGCTGGAGTCGACCAGCATCAACATCATTGAGAACGCGGTGGGCTGGCTGCTGGACTATTTTCCCGACCGCTATTGCCGCCCCGAGTTGGCCGACGAGTTCAACCGGCTGGTGGCGCAGCGCTTCGAGTTCGTGCGCGACTTCATCATCCTGCACTACAAGGTCACCAGGCGGGACGATTCCGAGTTCTGGCGCTACTGCGCCGACATGCCGATTCCAGACACGCTGCGGCACCAGATCGAACTGTTCCGTGAAACGGGCCGCGTCGTCATCCACGATCCGGAGGGCTTCTCGGTGGCCTCGCACGTCTCTATCCTGGCCGGGCTGGGCGTGGTGCCCAAGGCCGACGATCCGCTCATCGACCTGATGGACCAGCGCAAATTGCACGCGCACTTCCACAAGGTGCGCGAGTCCATCGCGCGGACCGTCGACGCGATGCCGGGGCACGGCCAGTACCTCGCGCACCTGACGGGCGCGCCGCCCGCCGAGGGCTTGGCGGCCTGACACCCGGAAGCGCAGCGGCCTTGGCGCGCCGTTTCGGCGCGTGCCGCTTGCGTTGGCGCGCCCGCCCCCGGATAATTGGTTGATTCAATCGCTGGAGGTGGGCCGATGGCGAACCCTGCAGATGATACGGCCGCGAGCGCCATGCCGCTCGAGTTGCGGATCGAGCACGTGATGAGCGAACTCGAGCGCGTCAACCGCGCCCACCGGACCCTGAACGCCGGCAACCGGACTCTGCTGCGCGCGTCGAACGAGCAGCAACTGCTCGACGAGATGTGCCGGGTGATCGTGGAGCCCGGCGGCTACCTCATGGCGTGCGTCGCGTATGCGGTGCACGACGAGGCCAAGAGCGTGCGCTGGCGCGCCGGCGTCGGCATCGACGTCGACTACCTCGACTCGTTCCACTTCACCTGGGCCGACACCGAATGGGGCGGCTCCCTGGCCGGCGCCGCGATCCGCGGCGGCCAGGCCGTGGTCGACAAGCACATCACCGACGCCGAGTACGCGGGCGCCGTGTTCTCCGAGGTGCTGGAGGACATGGTTCAGCGCGGCGTGCGGGCCGCCACCGCCTTTCCCTTGCGCCTGGACGGGGAAGTGCTGGGCGCGCTGCTGATCCTGGCGGCCGAGCCCGACGCCTTCGACCAGGAGGAAGTCGCCCTGCTCGGCGAGCTGGCCGACGACCTGGCGTTCGGCATCGCCACCCTGCGCACGCGCGCGCTGCACGGCGAGGCGCAGCGGACCATCGCGCGCCTGGCGTACCGGGACACGCTGACCGGCCTGGCCAACCGCACGCTGCTGGTGGACATCCTGGACGCCGCGATGCACGAGGCCAGGCGGCAGCACCGCTCGCTGGCCCTGCTGCACCTGAACGTCGGCCACTTCCACGAGATCAACAAGATGCTGGGCTACCGCGCGGGCGATGAGCTGATGCGCTCGCTCGCGCTGCGCCTGCCGGGCGACGTGCCCGACGGCGCGACGCTGGCGCGGGTGGGCGAGGCGGCGTTCGCCTTGCTGTTGCCCAGCGGCGACGCCGAGTATGCGCGCCAGGTGGCGCAGCAACTGCTGGAGGCGCTGGACGGTCCGGTCGAGGTCGCGGGCCTGACGCTGTACGCGCAGGTGGGCATCGGCATCGCCCTGTTCCCCGGCCACGCGGCCGACGCGGACGTGCTGATCCGGCGCGCCAGCGCGGCGATGGACCAGGTCAGGCCCGGGCGCAGCGGCTACGCGATCTACACCGCGGGCCAGGAGCAGGAGAGCACCCGGCGCCTGGCGCTGCTGGGGGATTTGAACCGGGCCATCAAGGACAACGAGCTGCGCCTGTATTGCCAGCCCAAGGTGGACATCCCATCCGGCTCGGTGTGCGGCGCGGAGGCCCTGGTGCGGTGGATACATCCGCGGCACGGCATGATCTCCACGACCGAGTTCATCCAGCTGGCCGAGCAGGCGGGCACCATCACGCCGCTGACCAACTGGATGCTGGAGGCCGCGTTCAGCCAGTGCCACGCCTGGCACGAGGCGGGCCTGGAGCGCGCGCTGGCGGTCAACCTGTCGGCCCACGACCTGTACGACCAGGGACTGGTGGACCGCGTCCGCGGCATGTTCTCGACCTGGGGCGTGGGACCCGAGTTGATCCAGTTCGAGCTGACCGAGGGCACCTTGATGGCGGACCCCGACATCGCGCTGGCCACGCTGTTCAACCTGAAGAACCTGGATGTCCAGTTGTTCATCGACGACTACGGCACCGGCTACTCCAGCCTCAGCTACCTGCGGGCGCTGCCGGTCGACGCCCTGAAGATCGACCGCTCCTTCGTCACGCCGATGACGGCCAAGGACAACTCCGCCGTGATCGTGAACTCCACGATCGAGCTGGGCCACAACCTGGACTTGAAAATCGTCGCCGAGGGGGTGGAGAGCCAGGACGTGTGGGAGCAACTGGCGGCGGCCGGATGCGACGTCGCGCAGGGCTTCCTCATCAGCCGGCCGATGCCGGCCGACGAGTTTCTCGCCTGGGACGCCGGGTGGCGGCGGGCCAAGGCCTAGCGCGGGACGCCGACGGGGGACGAAGGGGAGTGCCCCTCCCGGTATATTAATTGGATATATCTCCAGTGAATTTTGTCAATTGTTTAGGCAAAACCCGCGTGACACACTCAGCCCTCGTGGCGTGAGCTCATATATTAGTGCCTCATCGGCGCCCGCGCCCACGCCGTCCATTATAAAAACTCCAAGGGACTTCACCATGCGCGACCGTATCTGTGGGCCGCTGATTCTGGCGGCCTTCGCGGCCCTGGCCGGCCCGTCCGCCGCCGCCGACGCACCATCCAGCGTGCAACGCATTGAATTGAAAGGGGACGCCGGCGGCAAACGCTTCGACGGCATCGGCGTCGTGGACGGCGGCGGCGCCACCTCCGTCCTGCTGAAGGACTACCCGGAACCCCAGCGCAGCCAGATCCTGGACCTGATGTACAAGCCGAAGTTCGGCGCCTCGGTCAGCGCCTTGCTGGTGGAGATTCCCGGCGACGGCAACGCCACCCAGGGCTCGATGCCCAGCCATATGCACACCCGGGACGACCTCGACTACACGCGCGGCTACATGTGGTGGGTGATGCGGGAGGCGAAGAAGCGCAATCCCGCGCTGACGCTGGACGGCACGGCCTGGAGCGGACCGGGCTGGATCGGCGACCAGGGCAACGGCTTCCCCCAAGGCGGCGGCAAGGGGGAGTTCTTCTCGACGGACGCGGCGGATTACTACGTGAGCTGGCTCAAGGGGCTGCGCGAGGTGTACGGCCTGGAGTTCGACGCCATCGGCAGCCGCAACGAGAAGGGCGTCAGCTACGACTTCGTGAAGGCGCTGCGCGCCCGGCTCGACGCGCATGGCTACGGCAAGGTGAAGATCCACAGCTTCGACAACTGGCCGGATCAATCGAAGTATGATTTCGTCAAGGACATGCCGGGGGACAAGGCGCTGCGCGATGCCATCGACATCATCAGCGCGCACGTCAACGTGCTCGACAAATCCAGGGTCCCGCCGGAGGTGAGGGAGGCGGCCGCCGCAATGGGCAAGCCGCTGTGGAACACCGAGGGGCATGTGTACATCGCCGGTTACGACGGGGCGATAGGCGTGGTGCGCGCCTTCAACGAGAACTACGTCCACAACGGCATCACCAAGATCGTCAACTGGTACGGCATCGCGGGCGTGTACACCACGGAACCCTATGCCGGCGACAAGGAGGCCGCGATCCGCGCCAACTGGCCATGGAGCGGCCACTACAGCCTGAATCCGCACGTGTGGGCCTATGCCCACTACGGCCAGTTCACCGAGGCCGGCTGGACCTACCTGAACGGCGGTAGCGGCGAGCTGGCCGGCGGCGGCACCTTCGTCACGCTCAAGTCTCCCGGCAAGGACTACAGCGTCATCATCGAAACCAGGGAGGCCAAGACGCCGCAGCCGGTGCGCCTGGAGGTGGGCGGCGGCTTGTCCAGCGGGGACGTGGCGGTTTGGCGCAGCAACGAGCGCGAGCAGTTCGTCCGCCTCGCCGACGTCGCCCCGCGAAACGGCGTGGTCGCGCTGACGCTGGACCCGAATTCCATCTATTCGCTGACCACGACCCGGGGCCAGCAAAAAGGCGCGTTCGCCGAGGCGCCCCCGTTGAAGGCCTTCCCATTCCCTTACCGGGAGACCTTCGAGCAGTACGCGCGGCCAAGGGAATGGGGCCACCTGCCGCGCTATTTCGCCGACATCGCGGGCGCGTTCGAGCTGGCGTCCTGTCCGGGCGGGAAGGGCGTCTGCATGCGGCAGGCGGTGCCGGTGCCCACGCATTCCTGGGCGCCGGACTGGAAGCCCTACACCATCATCGGCGACGAGCAGTGGTCGGACTACGAGGTCGGCGCCGATGTCTACCTGAACCCCGGCGAGGAGGCCGGCGTGATGGGCCGCGTCAACCATGTCGGGACCGGATACGGATTCATCCCCAAGGGCTACTACCTGCAATTGAGCGACGGCGGCCGGGCCGAGCTGGTGGTGGTGCGCGGCAAGGCGGACAAGAAGGCGCTGGTGGGCGACGCCGAGCAGCAGGCGCTGATCAAGGCGCAGAACGACGCCAGCGAAGGCGGCGAGAAAGTGCTGGCGGCGGCGCGGGTGGCGGGGGTGGGCGCGCGGCGCTGGCACAACTTGAAGCTCCGCTTCAAGGGCGCCGCGATCACCGGCTTCGTGGACGGCAAGCCGGTGCTCACCGCCACGGACGGCTTGTACGGCAAGGGCATGGCGGGCGTGATGGCCGGCGCGGACCGGCAAAAGCTCGGCATGCCGTACTTCGACAACGTGACGGTCAACCGGGTCGACGGGCCGGAGCCCGCGGCCTCGGTCGCGCTGCCGGGCCAGGAGCCGATCTACCGCGCCAGCGGCAGCGCGTCGGCGAGGCTGCCGAAGTAGCAGGCGCCGTCGGTCGCCAGGTAGCGCGGCAGCTACACAACGCCCATGTCATCAAGCTGTCAAGATGGTTTGATATTCTTCGAAATGTCGTATTGTCGCGGCATTCAACCATTCACCGCCTCGCACATGGAAACCAAACAAGTCATAGCCGCGCTGTCGGCGCTGGCGCAGGAATCGCGGCTGGCCACGTTCCGCTTGCTGGTGCGGACCGGCCCGGCCGGGCTGGCGGCCAGCAAGATCGCGGAACACCTCGATGTCGCGCCTTCGTCGTTGTCGTTCCACCTGAGGGAGCTCACTCATGCAGGCCTGATCACGGCCCGGCAGGATGGCCGCTTCGTCATCTACAGCGCCCATTTCGAGACCATGAACGGCCTGCTCGCCTTCTTGACCGACAACTGCTGCGGCGGCGCCCCGTGCGCCGTGCCGGCGGTCGCCTGCGATCCCGCCCCGGCGGGCCGCCGCGCCTGAAACCAACCATCACCAAGGGAACCTGACGTGAACGTACTGATCCTCTGCACCGGAAACTCCTGCCGCTCCATCCTGGGCGAAGCCACCTTCAACCACCTGGCGCCGGAAGGCTGGCGCGCCCTCAGCGCCGGCAGCAAGCCGGCCGGCTATGTGCATCCGCGCTCGCTGGCCCTGCTGGAACGCGAGGGCATTTCCACCGAGGGTTACCACAGCAAGTCCTGGGACAATCTGCCGGTCACCCCGGACATCGTGATCAGCGTGTGCGGCAACGCCGCCGGCGAACAGTGCCCGGCCTATCTGGGGCCGGTGCTGCGCGCGCACTGGGGCGTGGAGGATCCGGCCCACGTGACCGGTACCGAGGAGGAGATCGACGCCGCCTTCGTGCACGCCTACCGCACGCTGCGCGCCCGCATCGAGGCCTTCTTCGCCCTGCCGCTGGCCGGGCTGAAGGACGACCGCGCGCGCCTGAAGGCCGAGCTGGACCGCATCGGCACCCTGCAAGCCTGACCTGGAGCCCACCATGAGCGACAAAGCCTACAACGTACTGTTCCTGTGCACCGGCAATTCGGCGCGCAGCATCATGGCCGAAGCCCTGCTGAACGGCGACGGCACCGGGCGCTTCCGCGCCTACAGCGCCGGCAGCCACCCGGCCGGCGCCGTCAACCCGTACGCGCTGGAGCAGATCCAGGCGATCGGCCACACCCAACCCGATCTGCGCAGCAAATCGTGGGACGAGTTCGCCGCCGCCGACGCGCCGGAGATGGATTTCGTCATCACCGTGTGCGACAAGGCCGCCGGTGAAGTCTGCCCGTTCTGGCCCGGCCAGCCGGTCACCGCGCACTGGGGTTTCCGAGACCCGGCCGCCGTCACCGGCGGCGCCGACGAGATCCGCCAGGCCTTCGCCACGGTTTGCCGCGAGATCAAGACGCGCCTGGACATCTTCCGCAGCCTGCCGATCGAGAAGCTCGACAAACTGGCGCTGCGGCGCGAGCTGGCGAAGATCGGCGGGGTGCAGCCATGACGCTGGCACGGCGCCTGGTGGCCGAGGGGCTGGGCACGGCGCTGCTGTTGGCGATGGTGGTCGGCTCGGGCATCATGGCCGAGCGGCTGGCCGGCGGCAACGTGGCGATCGCCTTGCTGGCCAACACCATCGCCACCGGCGCCGGGCTGGTGGCGCTGATCTTGATGTTCGGCGCCATTTCCGGCGCGCACTTCAATCCGGCGGTCACGCTGTCCGAGGCCTGGCAGAAGAATGTCCCGCCCGGCGAGGTGCTGCCCTACATCGCGGCGCAGGTGGCGGGCGCCTTCGCCGGCGTGGCCGCCGCGCACGGCATGTTCGGCGAGGCCTTGTTCTTCGCGTCCGAGCACGCGCGCACCGGCCCGTCGCAGTGGTGGAGCGAGTTCGTGGCCACCTTCGGCCTGATCGGCGTGATCATCGGTTGTTCGCGCAGCAGGCCCGGCATCACGCCGTTCGCGGTGGCCGCCTACATCACGGCCGCGTACTGGTTCACGGCGTCGACCTCGTTCGCCAATCCGGCCGTGACCTTGGCGCGCAGTGCCAGCAACACCTTCGCCGGCATCCGGCCGGCGGACGCGCCGGGCTTCATCCTGGCCCAGCTGGCCGGCGCCGCGGCGGCGACGCTGGTGTTCCGCTGGTTGTATCCGGCGCCGCCGGCCAATGCCACGGTGGCCGGCACGGTGGCGCCCGGCGATTTCATCCCCGCCCTGGAGGACCGCTGAGCATGGCTTTCGATTCGCCCGATATCAGGCCGAATTGCTGGACGTGCCGAGCATGGACCGGCTCGCGTCGTGCTGGCGGCCTTAGGCGGCCTCAGGCGCCCTTGCCGGCGAAATAGCCCTGCAGGCGCTTCAACTCCTCGGCGGTGATGTGCATGACGGCGCCATGTTTCGGGCCGCTGAAGTTGGTGGCCTTCATCGGCGAACCCGGCTCGTTGAAGCGGCCGAGGTTTTTGTAATGGACGAAATCGGTGGTTTCGGAGAACCCCATGTTGTTCGGCTTGGCGCCGAACACGTCGTACATCAGCACATGGCTTTTGCCGCCCAGGCGGGGCCAGGCCATGGGGGCTTCGCAGGCGACCGTCTCGGGGTCCACCTTGGCCGGATCGAACTGGTAACCCTCGTTGATCTTGTTCGACACCGCGTGCCGCAGGCCGCCGGGTTTGTCATGGGCGACGTAGTACAGGTGGTATTTGTCGCCGACCTTGTTGATGTCGCCGTCGATCGTGCTTTTGGTCGCGTCCGGGTAGGTGAACAGCCGTTTCGGTTCGGTCGTCAGGGTGGTGAAAGCCTTGTCCGCATAGGAGTAGACCATGTGGTCCGGGCTGCCCTTCAAGCGCGTCGTGAAGTAGACCATGAGCTTGTTCCGCTCCTTGTCGAAAATGGTCTGCGGCGCCCAGGCCACGCCGATGTCGGCGTAGGCGGGAAAGAGTTCGCCCACGTGCACCAGTGAATGCGTCCAGTGGATCAGGTCATAGGACTTCATCAGGATCAGGGCGCGGTTGTTGCCCCAGCCGTACTGCTCGCCCGGGCGTTCCCATTCCGTGGCGCGCAGGCCTTCCTTTTGCGCGTAGATGTGCAAGTCCGTCATCGACAGGTAGAACGCGCCATCGGGACCGCGCATGATGTGCGGATCGCGCACGCCTTTCTGTTCCGAGATGTCCTTGCCGAGCAGGATGGGCTCGGCGCCGTTGACGTCGGTGAAGGTGTAGCCGTCCGTGGAGGTGGCGAAATAAATCGAATGCGTCTCGTCCTTGAAGTACACGAACAGGTAGGCGGCGAGTTCCTTTTCGCCGGGGGCCTTGGCGCCGGCCGCCGGGGTGATGGTCTTGACGATTTGTACCTGCCGGGCGGCCGGCTTGGCGTCCGTGGCGGCCCCGGCGGATGCCGCCAGCAGTGCGCCTATCGCCATGGCGGTGATTTTCAAAGAGTGTTTCATTTGGTCTCCAGGTTTTTAGTGCTGGTAACGGTAACACCAGCGCGTTGCGCTTTGAAGACCATTTGGCGCCGCCACGCGATATTTCATCGCGGGCCGCGATTTGGTTATCGCAGGCCCGGCGCCAATTTTTATGGGCGACGCCAGGTGTCGAGTTCCCGGCGAAGTCGGTCACGGTGCTGGAACTGCGCTAAGCACGCGATCCGTCCGGCGTGAACATTCCTGATGTACAGGATGAAAGCACCGCGTTCCCGCGCGTCGAGGGCGGTGGCGGTGTTTTTGGCCAGTTCGACGAATTGGTCCGCCGCCCGCCTTTTGCCGTTTCCGATGGCGCTGGCGAGAATGGGCGCTCCCTCCGATGTCGTTGCCGACAGCGGGCCGACGCGGTCCTTCAACGCCATTACTAGTAGGGACGCCTTGACATTTTTCAACAGTTTCATTCGCAGCCCTTCTGTTCCAAGGCTTCTTGAACCGACGCCTTTGCACTGTCCAGACTCATTCCGGACTCGAATGGCGGCGCGCTAAACGGTGCATAGATAATTCCATTTGAAACTTCAAGCAGGCGCGGAACCCCATGTCATCCTTTGCAACGAACGATTTGGAATCCTTGAGTTCAGCCACGCCGAATACGGCAAAGTCGCACGCGTAGTAACGCAGAGTTGCTGGGCCGTGGTTCCGCACTGGCTCTGGATGTTCAAACGAGGTTAACCCCCGCACGCCGTCGGGAAGTCTGCTTTCGATATCGACCAGTTTATGCTTCTGGTCACGGGGATAGAACGGATCTTCAGCCGCTCAAGGCACTGCCGCCTATTCGGTGGCGGTATCAGGCTCTGGTTCATGTCCGTTCTGACCACGCTGTTTCAAGATTTCGCCGCCCGATTATGCTCGCCGGAATTTCTCCTCGGCCGCCCGCCACACCGATCATCCGACTGCATTCTCGCGCCGCGCAAGCTGCCGCTCGCGATGCTGGTCGCCATCATGCTGACGGGCATGCGGATGAGCATCCAAGCCGAACTGGACACCTTCTTCGCCCACCTTCGCCAACAAGCCCAACTAGTCCACGAGGTGTCGGAGCAGGCATTCGCCCAGGCGCGTGCCAAGCTGTCGCCGAGCGCCATTCCAGGCCTCAACGACTGGCTAATCGGGCGCGCAGAAAAGGATCGGTTTGTGCCGCGCTGGCGCGGGCTACGCTTGGTCGCCGCCGACGCCTCGACGGCGCGTTTCGGTCTGCGGGCCAGCCATGTTAAGCGCGCCGCCTTGGCCGATCAAATCCTGTTCGGCCTGTTCTTGCCGGGGCCCGACCTGATGCTCGCCGCCTCCCTGCACGACGTCCACGAATGCGGTGAGCGCTAGTTCTTGTTCGAACACCTCGACCGGCCCTTGATGCCTGGCATCTCGATGGTATAGCAAATGCCCGCAGGGTCGTCGCAGATGGCAGCAGCCTGACCGAATGAGTCACCGGGTTGCCGGGTGATCAGAAGTGGTGTACACCCAGTCCGTAGAAGGTGTAGCTGCGCAGTTGGTGACGGTCCGCCGGCCGATCAGCGACATGGAAATGGTATCGAGAAAAAGAGGCACGTCGGAGACGCAAGGCAGGTCTGTCCGGTGCGCTATCCGGCCGGTGAGTGCATGGCTTGTTGCACCATGTGGCTGTCCACATACTGGACCATGCGCGCGATCTTGCCGTCCCTGAAGGTGTAGAGATGGGCGAACGAGGCTTGCATGAAACGGCCGGTCGCCTTGAACGTGCCCGAGTACACGCCGAAGGCGGCGATCCGGTCGCCCTGCTCGAGATAATGGGCCGCTTCGGCGCGATAGTCGATCCATTCGGTCGCCAGGCGTTGAAACACGTTGGCGACGATCGCTTCCGCGCCCACATAGGTGCCGGCATACGGGAAGCCCGGCGCTTCAACCCATTCGGCCTCGGGCGTGAGCGCGGCCAGCAGGCGCGTCGCGTTCTCGCCGGAGAGTCCTTCGTAGGTTGAGCGTAGCAGGTCGAGGTTGGTGCTCATTGGGCGGCGGCCGGGATCCGGCGGTGAAGATGCTCGCTCCATTCGGCAACGCGGCCCAGCCAGGGGCCGAGGTCGAGCCGTTCGAGCGCGCCATCGCCACGCTCGAGCGCGATCGTCGGGAAACCCTGGCCGCCGCAGCGCGCCAGCCACTGGCGGCTCTCGGTGAAATGCCGATCGGTCGCGGGGCCGGCAAGGCGCGCAAAGGCCGCCGCGAAGCCGGCCGGATCCAGGCCCAGTTCCCGCGCCAGTTCCGCCAGCACCGGCGTGTCGGCGATACGCCTGCCTTCCGCGTAGTGCGCGCGCTGGACACGGTGCAGCATGTCCAGGCCGCGCCCGGCCAGTTCCTCGGCGGCCAGGATGGCGGTGCTTGGCGGGGCGGAATCCATCACCGCGCTGGTGTCGCGCAGGAGGCCATCGAGGTAGGCCGCGCCGAACGGCTGCCCGGTCAGCTGCGCGATGCGCCGGTCGTGTGGCGTGACGTGGTCGCGCCATTGCGGCGTGATGGCGCGCCGGCTGGCGCCTGTCAGCATGCCGCCACTGTGGAAGGCGATGCCGAGGCCGGGCACGCCGCGCGCGGCGGAAATCAGGGGCGCGGCGGCGTAACTCCAGCCGCACAGCGGGTCGAAGATGTAGTGCAAGGTGGTCATGAACTTCCTTCACGGGACGATCCATGAAGGGTAGCGGTTTTCATTGCTTCGATAAATGGTCCTTATTGAAATGGATTGTTTCTTGGATCGGATGAATAAGTGGCCGATTGGGGATCCCCCCATCGGCCATCCGGTCGCGGGGGCGGTTAGCCGGCGGCGGCGACGGCCGCCGCCTTGCCGTGCGGGCCGCGCATGGACATGGTGGTCAGGGCCGCGATCGCCGCGGGCACCGCCGCCGCCATGAACAGCGCGCTCATCGACCATTCAAGGCGCAGCAGCTCTCCGCCGACCACGGGACCGACGATGGAACCGAGCCGGCCGATGCCGACGCTCCAGCCTATGCCGGTCGAACGCAGCGAGGTCGGGTAATAGGTCGCGGCCAGGGCGTTGATCGCGGGCTGCCCGCCGACGATGCAGAAGCCGGCGATGAAGATGGTGGCGAACACCAGCGGCAGCGAGGTGTGCACCTGGCCTATCATGACGATGGCGGTGGCGGCGGCCACGAAGGTCGGGATCAACACCTTGCCGAAGCCGGCGCGGTCTATGCACCAGCCCAGCGTCAGCGTGCCGGCGATGCCGCCCACCTGCAGCGCGGTGCCGGCGAGCACCGCGTAATTGGTGGAGAAGCCCGCGTCCTTCATCAGCACGGGCAGCCAGTTCGACAGGAAGAACAGCACTAGCAGGTTCATGAAGCTGACGATCCAGATCAGGATCGTGGCGCGGGCGCGGCCCTCCCTGAACAGTTGCGCCACCAGCGCGCCTTTTTTAGGCTGCTCGGAGACCACGTAGCGGGTGCCGGCGTCGGCCACGAAGGCGGCGTCGATGCGCTTCAATATGGCGGCGATCCGGTCGCCCCGGTTACCCCGCATCACCAGGAACTGCAGCGACTCCGGCAGCACGAAGAACATCACGACGGCCAGCAGCAGGGGGATGACGCCGCCCACGTAAAACACCGAGCGCCAGCCGAAATACGGGATGATGGCGGCCGACACGAAGCCGCCCAGCGCGGCGCCGACGATGAAGCCGGCGGAAATGATCATCATGGTGCGCACGCGGATGCGCGTGGGGCTGTATTCCCCGGCGATCGCGATCGCGTTCGGGATGATGCTGCCCAGCCCCAGGCCGGTGATGAAGCGCAGCACCAGCAATTCCTGGATGGTGCCGGCGTGCGCCGTGACGACCATGCAGGCGCCGAAGAACACGGTGGACCCGATCAGCACCGGGCGCCGTCCTATCTTGTCGGCGAGCACGCCGAAGATCAGGGAGCCGACCAGCATGCCGAACAGGCCGGCGCCGAACACGGGGCCGAGACTGGTCTTCGCGATGCCCCAGTCGGCGATCAGCGCCGGGGCGACGTAGCCCATGGCCTGCACGTCGAAGCCATCCATGATGAGGCACCAGCCGCATAAACTCAAAAGCAGGAAGTGAAACGGGCCCAGCTTGCCGTTGTCGACGATGTCGGAAACGTTGATGGTCTGTTGACCGGACATGATGTGATCTCCTTGGGTGGTTGTTGTTTTTGTAATTTATGGACTGGCCGCATTTATTTGCAAATGCAAATTAATTAAAGCACGCGTTAATTGTTAGAGCAAGTAAGTTCTGCGATAATTTCCCATGACTGAAAAAAACGACTTCCACTTGAGCGACTACTCCCTGGAGAACGCGCTCCCCTACCTGCTCAATCGCGCGGGGGTACGCATCGGGGATGCGTTTTCCTCGGAGTTAAGCCGCTTCAACATCACGCTGCCGATGTGGCGCGTCCTCGCGTCGCTGCTGCATGAGGACGGGCAGCGCATGACCAACCTGGCGGACCACACGTCCACCGACATCTCCACCCTGTCGCGCCTGGTCGCCTCGATCGAGAAAAAAGACCTGGTGGCCAGGGTGCCGGCGGAGGAGGACCGGCGCTCCATCACCGTGCGCCTGACCGAGGGCGGCCGCCTGCTCGCCGAGCGCGTCGCGCCGCTGGCCGACCTGTACGAGCGGATCGCGCTGGCCAACATCCCGCCGGACGAGGTGCTGCTGCTCAAGCGCCACCTGCGGCAGATCTACGCCAATATTTCCTCCCTCGGCAAGCCGGTTCCCTGACGCGGCGCCCGGGGCGGGGCGGCCGGCGGAGCGCCGTCGTATGCGCGCTGCAGCAACCGCCGCAGCGCCGCGCGTTCCAGCGGCCGGGGGTTCGGATACTCCGCTTTCACCGCCAGATCGGCCGCGTGATCGAGTCCGTCCGCCGGCATGCCCAGTTCGCGCAGCGACAGCGGCGCGCCCAGCGCGGCGGCGTAGCGGTGCATGCCCAGCGCGGCGTCGTCGGCGCCCAGGGCCTTGGCGATGCGCGCCATGGCGGATGGGGCGGACGGCCCGTTGTACGCCAGCACGTGCGGCAGCATCACCGCGTGCGTCTCCGCGTGCGGCAGGTTGAAGCTGCCGCCCAGGGTGTGGCACAGCTTGTGGTGCAAGCCCATGCTGGCCTGCCCGAGCACGGTGCCGCACAGCCAGGCGCCGTACAGGGCCTGGGCGCGCGCGTCCGCGTCGCCCGGGTCCTTCAGGATCAGCGGCAAGGCCCTGGCCAGCGCCTCGATGCCGCTGGCGGCCATCAGGCCGACGATGGGATTGCCGTCATGGGCGTACAACGCCTCGGCCGCGTGCGCGATCGCGTTCAGGCCACTGTTGACGCTGACGGCGGCCGGCAATCCCAGCGTCAGCGCCGGGTCGTAAATCACCACCTTGGGCAGCACCACGGGATCGCGGCCGGTGCGCTTGACGCGGTCCTCGGTGATGCCGTAGATGGGGGTGACCTCCGAGCCGGCATAGGTGGTCGGCACGGCGACGATGGGCAGGCCGGTGCGCAGGGCCAGCGCCTTGGCCAAGCCGATGGTCGAACCGCCGCCGTAGGCCAGCAGGCAGTCGGCCGCGGTTTCCTCGACGGCCCGCATCGCCCGGTCCACGCAGCCGGACGGCACGTGCATGACCGCCCCGGCTAACACGCCCGCGTCCAGCGGGCCCAGTCGCCGCGCGATTTCCGCCGCGCCGGCTTCCTGCTGTGGCGTCGATAGGGTCAATACGCGCGCGCAGCGCAGCCGGCCGACCTCCTCGCCGAGCGAGGAAACGGTCCCGGCGCCGAAGACCACGCGGAAGGGCTGCGTCGTGTAGACGAAATTGTCCATGGCGCTATCCCCGGGCCGCGGGCGCGTGGTTCAGGATGAAATCGTGGTACAGGTGGCAAACGCCGTCGGCGCCCGTCTCCCAGTCCGCGATCAGGGACGAGCGCACGCCGAACACCGCGTCCGACTCCAGGTACTGGTCGCCGCGCCGGAACAGGTGCGTGACCAGGGTTTTATAGCCGGGCGCGGAGATCATGAAGTGCAGATGGGCCGGCCGCCAGGGATGGCGCCCCGTCGCGGCCAGCATGTCGCCGACCGGGCCGTCGTGCGGGATCGCGTAGGAGCAGGGGACGATGGAACGGAAGTGGAACTCGCCCTTGTCGCCGGAATGCAGCACCCCGCGCGCCTGCGCCTGCGTCAGCTCCGGACGCTGCACGTCGTACAGGCCGTCGTCATCGGCCTGCCAGACCTCGATGGTGGCGCCGGGGACCGGCTTGCCGTCGCGGTCCAGCACCCGGCCGGCGACCATGCAAGGCGGCCCGGCCGCGCCGTTGGCGACATCCTCGCCGTGCTCGTAGCGCGGGGCGTCCGCCACGTGGAAGGGGCCGAACACGGTGGCCTCGGTGGTCCCTTGCGCGCCCGGATTGTTCATCGCCGTGACCAGCATCGACAGGCCCAGCGTATCGCTCAGGAGGATGAATTCCTGCCGCTTGTCGCTGCACATATGGCCCACCCGGGTCAGAAAGGCGATGCCGGCGCTCCATTCCGCCTCGGTCAGCTCGACCTCGCGCGCGAAGTCGTGCAGGTGCGTCACCAGGCCGGCCATGATTCGCTTCAGGCGCGCGTCGGGCGTGCGCGCCAGGCTTTCCAGGACCGAGTCCGTGATGGTTTCGTGATTCAGTTCGCGCACGGCGCCTCCTCAGAGCTTCAGGTCGAACAGTTTGATCGCGTTGTCGCGGCCGATCTTGCGCCTGTCGTTCTCGCTGATATGCACGGTGTCGAACCAGGACGCGGCGTCGGCGTGCTTTTCGAAGGGATAGTCGACCGAGAACATGATGCGGTCCGACCCCATCTCCAGCATGGAACTCAGCAGCGTGGGCGCGCGGAAGTTGCCGCTGGTGGTCAGGTGCACATTGCTGCGCAGGTATTCGCCGATCTCCTTCTCGGCGGCCATGCCGCGGCGGCCCTTGCGCAGGATGTGGTCGATGCGCCAGACGTTGAAGGGGATGCCTTCGCCCAGGTGGCCCAGCACCATCTGCAGCTCGGGATGGCGGTCGAACAGGCCGCTGCCCATCAGGCGCAGCGCGTGGATGCTGGTCTCGACGGCGAAGGCCCAGGTCGGGCCGCACAGCCACGGGTTGCCGTCGTAGATAGGCTCGCGCGAGGCGAGCGGATCGCGCGGGTGCATATAGAAGGGCTTTTTGAGGGCCGCCGCCACCGACCAGAAATCGCGGTACTGGTCGCCGTCGTAGTAGGCGACGCGGTCTTCGCTGCCGACCTGGCAGAAGCCATTGACCAGGAAGCCGTGGAAGCCGAGTTGCTGCACGCAGCGCTCCAGTTCACGCGCCGCCGCGTCCGGGTCTTGCATGGGCAGGGCCGCGAAGCCGCCGAAGCGCTTGGGATGGCGGGCGATCTGCTCGGCCAGCAGGTCGTTCGCCTTGCGCGCCACCTCGATGGCGCGCGGCACGTCGAAAATGGCTTGCACCGCCGGCGAATTGAGCGACAGGATGGCGTACTCGACGCCGTGTTCGTCCATCTGGTCCAGCCGTTCCGTCTCGAAGTCCAGCAGCTTGGCCCTCAATCCTTCCCACATTTCCGGACGCGCATAGACGCGCGAATCCTCGATGGTGTCGTTGATGGCGAAGTGTTCCTCGAGTGCGATTTTTCCGTTCATTGCGTATCTCCGTTATGGGTTTATTGAATTTGCTTGTGGCGGGGAGTCAGGCGATTTCGCCGGGCGCCCCGAGTTTTCCCGCGTAAGTGGCGAGCGGCGCCCCATGGCTGGAGGAGAAACGCTCCACCTTGCCGATCAGGATCGTGTGGTCGCCCTCCTTGTGGCGCGACCAGGTCGCGCATTCGAACGTGGCGATGGATGCGCGCAGCCTCGGGCAGCCGCCCAGGCCGTCCTCGAACTGGTCCGCGAACTTCGCGAACTTGTCCTCGGCGGGGCGGGCGAAATGCAGGGCCAGCTCCTGCTGTTCCACGCCCAGCACGCTGACGACGAAGCGTCCGCTGGCGACGAAGACGTCGGCGCTGCGCGCCTCGTCGCGTATGCTCCACAGCAGCAGGGCCGGCTGCAGCGAAACGGACGCGAAGGAGTTGATGGTCATGCCTTCGCGCTTGCCGTCGGCGGCGACCGTCGTCACCAGGCACACGCCGGTGGCGAAGTTACTGAACGCCGTGCGCAGGGCGCGGGCGTCGGCGGGCGTGTCGGCGGGGCCGAATGTGTCGAACCAGGAGTACATGGTCGGGACTCCTCGCTCAGTACTGGCCCTTGGGCTCCAGGCCCAGCATGTGCTGGCCGCACATCGACGACACCGCGTCCCAGTTCAGGCTGATGTGCTTGGCGATGGCGTTGGCGTCGCGCCACATGCGCTGGATGGGCTGGCTGGTGGCCAAGCCGGCGCCGCCCACGCTGGCGAACAGGCATTCGACCGCGTCGCGCGAGAGCCGCGCCGCGTAGGCGTGGTTGCGCCGGTTGCGGATGCGCTGCGCGACGCTGATGATCTGGCCGGAGGCGGCGATGCTTTCGACTTCGGCGGTGTCGCGGTAAATGAGCAGGCGGGCGGCGTCCAGCGAGGCGGCCGCCTCGGCCAGGCGCGATTGCACCGGGAAGAAGTCGCACATGCGGTTGCCGCCGCCCGACACCGCGCCGCGGGTCACGCGGGAACCGGCCATGGCGATGAATTCATCGACCGCGCCCTGGGCCGTTCCCAGCAGGGGCGACACCAGGCACACCGGCACCGCCGACAGGAAGGGGATGCGGTAGACAGGATTGAGGTTGTGGGCGCTGCCGGGAGGCGCGTTCGACGACAGTTCGGCGAAGCTGATCTTGCGGTGCGCGGGAATGAAGAGCGGCTGGCCGACCACGATGGTCTTCGAGCCGGTGCCGGCCTGGCCGGCGACGAACCAGGTGTCCTCGATGTCCCAGTCCTTGCGCGGCGCCATCAGGAAGCCGGGATAGGGGGCCGGGGAGGTGTCGTCGGCCGGGAACATGACCCCCAGCAGCGCCCAGTCGGAGTTGTCGACGTTCGACGCCCAGTGCCACTTGCCCTCGACCAGGAAGCCGCCGTCCGCCGCCACCGCCTTGACGGCGGGCGCGTACGAGCCGCACAGGATGGCGTCCGGGTTCTCGCCCCAGACGTCGTTTTGCGCCTCCAGCGGCATGGTGCCCAGCAGCCATTGGTGGATGGCGCCCAGCGAGCAGCCCCAGGCCGACGAGGTGCAGCCGCGACCGAGTTCGCTGATGATGTCGATGAAGGCCGTGAAGCCGTATTCATAGCCGCCGAAGCGCGCCGGCTGCATCAGCTTGAAAAAACCGGCCTCGCGGAATTCCCCAGTGGTTTGCGTGGACACGCGCCGCGCCGCCTCGGTGGCTTCGGCGCGCGCCTTCAGTTTGGGCACCAGGGCGCGGGCGTTGTCGATGATGGCCGCCAGCGCGGGGGCGCCGGCGACCGGGGAGATGCGTCCCATGGCGTCGCGCAGGCCCAGGTCGGCGTAGTTGAATTGTGGCTGGTCATTCAGGTTCATGGCGTCTCCAATGTATTTGTCACGGCAAATACATTTAACGCCTTTTTATTTGCATTTGCAAATAAATTTGAAAGAATGTGTTCGATTATCGAACCGGGCCTTCGCCGCCGCCATGCGCCAGGTTGTGGCCAATCGAAGTGGAATGCCGGGCGCGAAAAACCGCTGCAATTGTCATGGCGCGAACAATTGGCCGAAAAAAATGGTGCTAATCTGGGCCTCGTTGTTACGTTTACGTAAACGTAAACATGGAAACTCAATTCAAAAACACGATGGAGACAAAGCAATGAGAATTCAGCAGATATCCCTGGCGGCGGCCTTGCTGGCGGCGGGCATGGCGACGGCGGGTGCGCAGGTCAGCAACGACGTCGTCAAGATCGGCATCATCACCGACCTTTCCGGCCTGTATTCGGACCTGTCCGGGCAGGGCTCCATCGTCGCCGCCAAAATGGCGATCGATGATTTCGGCAAGACCGTGCTCGGCAAGCCCATCGAGCTGCTCACGGCGGACAGCCAGAACAAGGCCGACGTCGCGTCCGCCCGGGCCCGCGAATGGATCGACCAGCAAAACGTCGACGCCCTGATGGACCTGGTGCCGACCAACGTCGCGCTGGCGGTCATGGACATCGCTCAGCAGAAGAACAAGCTGGCGATCGTGGTCGGCTCGGCCTCCAGCGTCATCTCGAATGAAAAATGCACGCCCACCAGCGCGCACTGGATGTACGACACCTATTCGAGCTCGGTCGGCACCGGCAAGGCGCTGCTCAAGCGCGGCGGCGACAGCTGGTATTTCCTGACCGCCGATTACGCCTTCGGCAAGTCGCTGGAAAAGGACGTGACCGACGTGGTGACGGCGGGCGGCGGCAAGGTGCTCGGATCGGTCAAGCACCCGCTGAACAGCAGCGACTTCTCCTCCTTCCTGTTGCAGGCGCAGGCCTCCAAGGCCAAGGTCATCGGCCTGGCCAACGCCGGCGGCGACACCGCCAACGCGGTGAAGCAGGCCGGCGAATTCGGCATCGCCGGCAAGGGCGCGCTGGTCGCGCCGCTGCTGATGTTCATCAGCGACGTCCATTCGATCGGCCTCAAATACGCGCAGGACATGTATCTGACCGAGGGCTTCTACTGGGACCAGAACGACGCCACGCGCGCCTGGGCCAAGCGTTTCTTCGCCGTGCAAAAGAAGATGCCGACGATGGCGCAGGCCGGCATGTATTCGGCCGTCACCCACTACCTGAAAGCGGTGAAGGCGGCCGGCACGGATGAAACCACCGCCGTCATGAAGAAGATGCGCGAGACGCCGGTCAGCGACGTCGTCATCCCGAAAGGCACGCTGCGCGCCGACGGCCGCGTGGTGCACGACATGCTGCTGGTGCAGGTGAAGAAGCCGGCCGAATCGAAGGCGCCGTGGGACTACTACAAGGTGGTGGACGTGATCCCCGCCGCTGAGGCGTTCAGGCCGCTCGCGCAGTCGGGCTGCCCGCTGGTGAAAAAGTAAACGATTCAAGGAGACACATATGCAACACGATTTAAGCTACGTGCACGGCGCCCACGATGTGCCGCTCATCGGCGTGACGATAGGGCCCTACCTGGCCTCGGTGGCGGCCCGCTTCGGCGACAACGAGGCGCTGGTCGTACCCCACCAGAACGTGCGCTGGACCTACCGGGAATTCGACGACCGCGTGACACGGCTGGCCGCCGGCCTGCTCAAGCTCGGTCTGAACCCGGGCGACCGGGTGGGCATCTGGTCGCCGAACTGCGCGGAGTGGGTGCTGGTGCAGTTCGCCACCGCCAGGGCGGGACTGGTGATGGTGAACATCAACCCGTCCTACCGCCGTTCGGAGCTGGAATACGTGCTGGACAAGGTGCAGTGCAGCGCGCTGATCCTGGCGCCGGCCTTCAAGTCCAGCGACTACATCGCCATGGTGCGCGACGTGGCGCCCGAAATCCATCACGCCGAGCCCGGCGCCTTGCGCTCGGAGCGCCTGCCGTGGCTGCGCCAGGTGATACGGCTGGGCGCGGACTCGACGCCCGGCATGCTCAATTTCGACGACTTGCTGGCGGAGCCCGACGCGGCCCATCTCGAACGGCTGGCGGCGGTGCAGGCGGGGCTGCAGTTCGACGACCCGGTCAACATCCAGTTCACGTCCGGCACCACGGGCGCGCCGAAGGGCGCCACGCTCACGCATCACAACATCCTGAACAACGGCTTCTTCATCGGCGAGGCGATGAGGCTCGGCGACAAGGACCGGCTGTGCATACCGGTGCCGCTGTACCACTGCTTCGGCATGGTGCTCGGCAACCTGGCCTGCGTGACGCACGGCGCGGCCATGGTGTTCCCGGGCGAGAGCTTCGACCCGCGGGCGGTGCTGGAAACGGTGCAGGCCGAGCGCTGCACCGGCCTGCACGGCGTGCCCACCATGTTCATCGCCATCCTCGACCATCCGGAGTTCGGCGACTACGACCTGTCCACCCTGAGAACGGGCATCATGGCCGGTTCGCCATGCCCGGCCGAGGTGATGAGCCGGGTCATCGGCACCATGCACATGAGGGAAATCACCATCGCCTACGGCATGACGGAGACCTCGCCGGTGAGTTTTCAGAGCTCGGTGGACGACCCGGTGGCCCTGCGCGTGTCGACCATAGGCCGCGTCCACCCGCACCTGGAGGTGAAGATCGTCGACGCCGACGGCCGCATCGTGCCGCGCGGCGTGAAGGGCGAGCTGCTCACGCGCGGCTATTCGGTCATGCTCGGCTACTGGGGCGACGTGGAGAAAACCCGCGAAACCATCGACGCGGCGCGCTGGATGCATACGGGCGACCTCGCCGTCATCGACGAGCAGGGCTACGCGACCATCGTAGGCAGGTCGAAGGACATGGTCATCCGCGGCGGGGAGAACATCTATCCGCGCGAAGTGGAGGAGTTCCTGTACCGGCATCCGAAGGTGCTGGACGTGCAGTGCGTCGGCGTGCCGGACCAGAAGTATGGCGAGGAGCTGTGTGCCTGCGTGGTCCTGCGTCCCGGCATGCAGGCGGACGCCGAGGAGATCCGCGCCTTCTGCCAGGGGCAGATCGCCTACTACAAGGTGCCGCGCTACGTGGTCTTCATGGACGGCTTCCCGCTGACGGTGACCGGCAAGGTCCAGAAGTATCTGCTGCGCGCGCAAGTCACCACGGACCTGGACCTGGGCGCTGGCGCCATGGATGCCTGATCTCACAAGAATAATCAAAGAGGGACACGATGTCGGTAGTATTGGAGACGAGACAGTTGACCAAGGAATTCAAGGGTTTCACCGCGGTCAACAATGTCAGCCTGCGGGTGCAACGCGGGCATATACACGCACTGATCGGGCCGAACGGCGCGGGCAAGACCACCTGTTTCAATTTGCTGACCAAGTTTCTGGTTCCGACATCGGGCCAGATATTGTTCAATGGCCGAGACATTACGATGGCCAGGCCGGCGCGGATCGCGCGCCAGGGCATCATCCGCTCGTTCCAGATCTCGGCGGTGTTCCCGCACCTGACGGTGCTGGAAAACGTGCGCGTCGGCTTGCAGCGGCCGCTGGGCAATTCCTTCGCGTTCTGGCAAAGCGAAAAGAAGCTGAATGCGCTCAACGGGCGCGCCATGGAACTGCTGGCGCAGGTGGACCTGGAACAGTTCGCGGACACGGTGACGGCGGACCTGCCCTATGGCCGCAAGCGCGCGCTCGAAATCGCCACCACGCTGGCCATGGACCCGGAACTGATGCTGCTCGACGAGCCGACGCAGGGCATGGGCCACGAGGACGTGCACCGCGTGACCGCGCTGATCAAGAAGGTGGCGCGGGGCCGCACGGTGCTGATGGTGGAGCACAACATGAGCGTGATCTCGGGCATCAGCGATCGCATTTCGGTGCTTCAGCGCGGCGCGCTGCTGGCCGAGGGCACATACCAGGAGGTTTCGAGCGATCCGCGGGTGATGGAAGCGTATATGGGCACAACCGCGGGCACAACCGCGGGAACCACCGCCGGCACAGTCCCGGGCGCGCTGGAAGGAGCGCATTGAATGGCGGCGGCACTCGAAATCACCAATCTGCACGCATGGTATGGCGAATCGCACATCCTGCATGACGTCAACCTGTCCGTGAACCAGGGCGAGGTCGTCACCCTGCTGGGTCGCAACGGCGCCGGCCGCACGACGACGCTGCGCGCCATCATGGGGCTGACCGGCGCGCGCAAGGGGTCCATCAGGATCAACGGCGCCGAGGCCATCGGCCGCGCGACGCACAGGATCGCGCATCTGGGTGTTGGCTATTGCCCGGAGGAGCGGGGCATTTTCTCTTCGCTGTCGACCGAGGAAAACCTGCTGCTGCCGCCCCTCGTGGCCGGCGGGCCGCCAGGCATGCCGCTCGACGAGATCTACGAGATGTTCCCCAATCTGAAGGAGCGCCGCGCCAGCCAGGGCACCAGGCTGTCGGGCGGCGAGCAGCAGATGCTGGCGGTGGCGCGCATCCTGCGCACCGGCGCGCGCCTGCTGTTGCTGGACGAGATTTCGGAGGGCCTGGCGCCCGTCATCGTGCAGACGCTGGCGCGGATGATCACGACACTGAAGGCCAAGGGCTACACCATCGTGATGGTGGAGCAAAACTTCCGCTTCGCCGCGCCGCTGGCGGACCGCTTTTACGTGATGGAGCACGGCCAGATCGTCGAGAGTTTCGCCGCCTCCGCCTTGCGCGAAAAAATGCCGGTACTGAATCAATTGCTTGGGGTGTGAAAAGACATGGAAATATTGGGAATTCCCCTGCAGGCCATGCTGAGCCAACTGCTGCTTGGCCTGGTCAACGGTTCGTTCTACGCGATGCTGTCCCTGGGCCTGGCCGTCATCTTCGGCCTGCTCAACGTGATCAACTTCGCGCACGGCGCCTTGTACATGATGGGCGCCTTCCTGGCTTGGATGGGCCTGAATTACTTCGAGGTCGACTACTGGATCATGCTGGCAGCGGCGCCCCTGCTGGTGGGGCTGTTCGGCGTCGTCGTGGAAAGGACGATGCTGCGCTGGCTGTACAAGCTCGATCATTTATACGGGCTGTTGCTCACCTTCGGCATCACCCTGCTGATGGAGGGCCTGTTCCGTTCGGTGTATGGCGTGTCGGGGCAGCAGTACGCGGTGCCGGACGCGCTGTCCGGCGCGTTCGACCTGGGCTTCATGGTCCTGCCCAAGTACCGCGCCTGGGTGGTCGTGGCGTCGTTGGCGGTGTGTTCCGGCACCTGGTTCATGATCGAAAAGACCAAGCTTGGCGCCTACCTGCGCGCCGGCACCGAGAATCCCAAGCTGGTCGAGGCTTTCGGCGTCAACGTGCCGCTGATGGTCACGCTGACCTACGGTTTCGGCGTGGCGCTGGCCGCGCTGGCGGGCGTGCTGGCGGCGCCGGTGATCCAGGTGTCGCCGCTGATGGGATCGAATCTGATCATCGTGGTGTTCGCGGTCGTGGTGATCGGCGGCATGGGGTCGATCATGGGCGCCATCGTCACCGGGCTGGGGCTGGGCGTCGTCGAAGGCTTGACGCGGGTGTTCTATCCCGAGCTGTCGGCCACGGTGGTGTTCATCGTCATGGTGCTGGTGCTGCTGGTGCGGCCGGCGGGTTTGTTTGGAAAAGAGAAATAAGAACATGAACAAAAAAATAGGAATCGCGCTTGTCCTGGGGGCGGCGCTGGCGGCGCCGTTTGTCATTTATCCGGTGTTTCTCATGAAGGTGCTGTGCTTCGCGCTGTTCGCCTGCGCCTTCAACCTGCTGATCGGATTCACCGGCCTGCTGTCGTTCGGCCACGCGGCGTTCTTCGGCGGTGCGGGGTATGCGGCCGGCCACGCGCTGAAGGCGATGGGGCTGCCGTTCGAGCTCGGCATCGCGGCCGGTGTCGCGGTGGCCGCGCTGAGCGGCCTGCTGATGGGGAGCCTGGCGATACGCAGGCAGGGCATCTACTTCACGATGATCACGCTGGCGCTGGCGCAGATGCTGTACTTCCTCTACCTGCAGGCGCCGTTCGCCGGCGGCGAGGATGGCTTGCAGAGCGTGCCGCGCGGGAAGCTGGCCGGGGTCGTCGACCTGTCCTCCGACCTGGCCATGTACTTCGTGGTCCTGGCCATCTGCGCCGGCGGGCTGGCCGTCATCGTGCGCACGGTGCACTCGCCGTTCGGCCAGGTGCTGAGGGCGATCAAGGAGAACGAGCCGCGCGCGGTGTCGCTGGGCTATGACGTGGACCGCTACAAGCTGCTGGCCTTCGTGCTGTCTGCGGCCCTGGCGGGGCTGGCGGGGGCCACCAAGACCGTGGTGCTGGGTTTCCAGACCCTGACCGACGTGCACTGGACCATGTCCGGCCTGGTGGTGCTGATGACACTGGTGGGCGGCCTGGGAACGATGGCGGGGCCGGTGGTTGGCGCGCTGTTGATCGTCGTCCTGGAAAACAAGCTGGGAGACCTGGGCAACGCGCTGGGCGCGCTGACCGGCGTCGAGTGGTTCCGGACGCTGGGCGAATCGGTCGGCATGGTCACTGGCTTCATCTTCATTGTCTGCGTGCTGGCGTTTCGCCGGGGCATCGTGGGCGAGATCGGCGCGCTGAATTGGCGATTTATTCGCTCTTGCGTCCAAGTTCGGTCACAATCGGAGATATCGAAGAACAGACAATCCGCATAGGTGGACCCGCGACAATGGCAAGCGACAGTATCAAGGATTTCATAGCCACATCCCTGTGGGGGCGAAAGCTGGGCGCGGAGGAGTTGCGCCGCGTGTTGAGCGATTCCTCGGAATTGCTGGTGGACGGCGGGCAAACGGTCTGCCATCGTGGCGTGCGTGCCGAATACTGGTACGGGGTCGCCGACGGATTGCTCAAAGTGTCCAATGTCACGCGCGGGGGGAGGCCGACCTCCTTGATCGGCATACCCACGGGCGGCTGGTTCGGCGAGGGCTCGGTCTTGAAAAGCGAGATACGTCCCTATGATGTGGTGGCGCTGCGCGAGAGCCGTCTGGCGCTCGTGCCGTCCTCGACGTTTCATTGGCTGATGGACACGAGCCTGGCCTTCAACCGCTTCCTGATCGAACAGCTCAACGCCCGCCTCGCGCAGTTCGTGATACGGCTTGAGCATTTCCGCTCGTCCGCGCCTGAAAAACACGTCGCGCACTGCCTCGCGGAGCTGTTCAACGCCGAACTTTATCCGGGAACGGCCAGCAAGCTGCAGATCTCTCAAGAGGAAATCGCCTACCTGGCCGGCGTGTCGCGCCAGCTCGCAAACCGCACGCTGCACCGGCTGGAGGAGGCGAAGGTGCTGCAGGCCAGCTACGGGTCGATCCGGATACTCGACATCGAGGCCTTGCGCGCGTTCGCATCCCTGCCGGACGAATAGTGTTGCTCCGGCGGGGATGCGCGTGTCTACCATGGACGGCACGCCGAACCAGTCCTGGTTGATCGACCGGACCGGTGTCCCACCGACAGGCCATGCATGCGAAAAAAGGCTTTGGCGTGGCGAAATCCGTCGTAACGGCCCTGTTTCCAGGGCCGTTGGCGCCGCGGGATTCGCCGGGTGATCAGAAGTTGTGGTGCACGCCCACGCCGTAGAAGGTGTAGCTGCGCAGAATGGTCTGGTTGGCGACCGGAGGCGATTTGCGGTTGGACAGGTCCGCGTACACATAGGTGCGCGGCGAGAGGCTGTGCTCATAGCCCACCGAGGCCTGCTTGGTGTGCGGCATCGCGTCCGGCGTCTTCTGGCCATAGCCCAGCAGCACCTTGCCCGCGCCCACGGTGTAGTTGGCGCCCAGTACCCAGGCCTTGGTTTCCGCGTTGGCGGCCATGGTGTGGCTCTGGTCCTGCTTCTGGTAGGACGCCATCAGTTTCAAGTCCGCCGTCGGCTTGTACGAGGCGGCCACCGCCCACACGTCGGTCTCCACCGCGTTGCGCTCGTACGCGGCCAGCGCGCCGAAGCGGCCGTTGTTGTAGGTGGCGCTGAGCGAGTAGGGCGCGGCGGAGGGCACGCTGTTGGCCGGGTACTGCGGCGCCAGCGCGGTGCCGCGTCCGATCAGCGCGGCGTTGCCGTTGGCTTCCTTGGCGCCCACCGTGAGGTTGACCTGGAAGCCGTTGAACAGCGGGGAGTTGTAGAACACCGCGTTCGAGAAGCGGTTGCGCGAATTGCCGGCGGGCCCCAGTGGATCGCTGGTGTAGCCTGCGACGTGCAGGTCCGGCTGGAAGCCCGGGCCGATGCTGCCGCCGGTGCTGGACGGCGACACGGTGGGCAGCCCGTTCCAGGGCTCGAACGCGACGCTGGCTTCCTGGTACGCGGTCAAGCCGCGGCCCAGGCGGATGGTGCCGAAACCGCCTTGCAGGCCGACCCGGCTCTGGCCCTGGAACAGGGGGCGCGACCCCGCCTCGACGGTGCCGGTGTCGGGCTCGAAGCGGACCTCCAACTGGAACAGGGCCTTCAATCCATTGCCGAGGTCCTCCACGCCGCGAAAGCCCAGCTTGTTGTTGTCGCGCTTTGTGATTTGCGCCGTGGTGCCCGAGATTTTGGCGATACCCGCGTCCAGCGTTCCATAAATGGTGACGGACGATTGCGCGTGCGCGCCGGTGACGGCGCCGAACGCGCCCAACAATGCCATTGTCCCCAGTGTTTTTTTCATTTGTTTTTCCATCGATAGTGTGGTGTCGAGCCGAAGTACAAGGTGCCGCGGCGGCCCGCGGTTCGAATCCGGGCCGCCTTGCACAGTGTATGGACGAAGCACCGGCGACTTTGTAACCCTGTGGACAATGTCGCTGTTTTATCGTTGGACGGGGGCGACGGCGCGGCGCGGCCGCCACGCCGCGGGCGACCGCGCGGGTCAGGCGGTCAATGCTGCGGGGCGGGCGCTCCCGGCGGCACGGGTGTGGAACATGCCCACCATGCGCACCAGCTCGCGCGACTGCCCGGCCAGCGTGGCGGCGGTGGCGACGGAGGCCTCGCCCATGCCGGCGTTCTGCCGCGTGACGGCGTCCAGCCGCCCCAGGGCCTGGTCGATGTCGCGCAGGCCCTCGTTCTGGCTGGCCGCCGCGTCGGACAGGCTGGCCACCAGGCCGGCCACCATGTCGGCCCGCTCCATCAGGGTGCGCGCCATGGCGACGGCGTGCCGCACGTCGCTGTTGCCGCCGGCGATGCGGGCGCTGGCCTCGCGGCTGAGCTCCCCGATCTGTTTGGCCGCTTCGGCGGCGCGCTGCGCCAGCGTGCGCACCTCGCTGGCCACCACCGCGAAGCCGCGCCCCTGTTCGCCGGCCCGCGCCGCCTCCACGGCGGCGTTCAGGGCCAGGATGTTGGTCTGGGCGGCGATGCCGCCGATGATGCCGACGATGCCGTCGATCTTGCGCGTGGCCAGCTCCACGCCGTCCATGCTGGCCCGCACGCGGACGATGGCCTGGTTCCCGTCCCGCGCGTGGCTGCGCACCTCGTCCGTGCAGGCGCTGGCCCGCAGGGCGTTTTCCGCGCTCGCCGCGACGGTGTCCGTCAAGGTGCGCAGCGAGGCGGCGGTTTGCCGCAGCTGCGCCGCCGCGTGCAGGTTGCGCTCCAATAGGGCGGTGCTGCCGTCGGCCACGTCCTGGCTGGCGCTGGCGACGGCGGCCGCCGTCTCGCCCACGCCGCCCACCATGCGCCGCAGTCTTTCCTGCATCGCGCCGATGGCCTTCAGCAGGCGTCCCAGTTCGTCGCCGCGCTGCGCGCGGACCTCCGATGTCAGGTCGCCCTCCGCGATGGCCACGGCGATGCCGGTGGCGTCGGCCACCGGGCGGGTGACCACGCGCGCCAGGCGCAGCGCGATGAATGTGCCGGCGATGGCGGAGAAGGCGAGCGACGCGGCCAGCAGCAATCGGGCTTGCCGCGCGCGCCCCCGGTCCCGCTGGTGGGTGGCCTGGTTGCGGCGGGTGATCTGGCCGACGATTTCGGCGATGCTGGTGCGCCAGTGCGCGTCGGCGCGTTCCACCTGCAGCAGCAGGGTGAGGCCCGCGTCGGCGCCGGCGCCGTTCATCACCAGTTCCACGGCGCGGGCGTGCACCGGTTCGGCCTGCGCGCGCTCGGCGCGGATGGCGGCCAGCTGGCGGCTCACGCCGTTGTCCTCTCCGGGCTCGGGCGGCAACGCGGCCAGCCGCGCCTCCACGTCGCGGTACCGCGCCTGGGCCGCTTGCAGCAGCGCGTGCTGGGTCTTGAGGTCTTCCGCGTCCGTCATCGGCAGCAGGGTGCGCTCCTGCATGCCGATGTCCAGCAGGGCGGCGTGCAGCAGGTGCGCCAGGTCCACCCGCCGCGCGTCGCGTTCGACCACGCGTTGCAGCTGCGCCGACATGGCGTCCAGCTGCCACAGGGCGAGCAGGGATGTCGCCGTAAACGGCAGCATCAACGCCGCCATGCCCAATAGTAGCCGCTGCCTCAGGCCTAGATTCACGCCCATGTCCCCTCCTTGTATTTTTATTTGAGTGCCGCTTGTATCAGCTGGTCGGCGTCGCCGTCGTGGCGGAAGCCCGCCGCCAGGGCGGCGGGCGTGTGCAACGGGGGCATGCGTCCGAACAGCGCGGTGATGCGCTCGTCCGGCTGGTGGCTCACCAGTTCGCGGCATCGCGGGCCGTATCGGCGCGCCAGCGCGTCCACGATGCCGTCCACGCTCAGCGTGAGCACCGGCAACTGCCAGGCGCGGGAGGCCGGCGCCGCGGCGGTGGACATCGCCGCCGCGTGCAGCAGGTTGGCGACGCAGCAGGGCAGGGACATCCACCACGCGGTGGCGTGCGGCGGCACCGGGCAGACATAGGGCTCGCCGGCGGCCAGCCTGCGCATCACGAGGCTCATGAAGGCCGAGCCGTGGCCGGACTCCGCGGGCGGCCGGGCCACGATGCCGGGCAGGCGCAGGCTGACGGCGTCGATGGCGCCGCGCCGGCTCAGGTCCGCCAGCGCGATCTCGGCCATCAGCTTGTGCGCGCCGTAGCTCAGCGCGGGCAGGGCCGGCTGGTGCTCGTGCGCGCCGCCGCTTCCCAAGTCGCCATACACGGCCACGGAGCTGGCGAACACCAGCCGGGCCGCGCGGCCGGATTCCCGGCCCTGGTCCGCCAGCCGGTGCGCGAGGGCCAGCGTGGCTTGCAGGTTGACCTCGAAGCCCAACTGGTATTCGCGCTCCGCCAGCGCGCCGGGCACGCTGGCCAGGTGGAACACGGTGTCGGGACGGTCCCGCAGCGCCTCGTCCAGCGCCGCGTGGTCGGTCAGCGATCCCAGTACCTGGCGCGCGCCGGGCGGAGCGGGCGCGTCGAACCGGTGGTCCAGCAACGTGAGGGTGTGGCCGGTGGTGGCCAGCAGTTCGCTGACCAGCGCGCCGCCGACATAGCCGTTGGCGCCGGTGACCAGGATATGGCTCATTGCGCGTTCCCCGCCGCCACCACGCGCTGCTCGATGACGCCGAACGGGCCGGCGCCGGCGGCCGCGCCGGGGCCGCGCGCCTCCATGCGCACCCGGTCGCCGAAGCGCATGAAGGCGGTGCGGGCTGCGCCGTCGTCCACCATCTCGATCACGCGGCGCTCTGCGATGCAGGCCGAACCCGCGGCGCGGCTGGCGTTGGACACGGTGCCGGTGCCGATGATGGTGCCGGCCGAGAGCCGCCGGGTGCGGGCGGCGTGGGCGATCAACTCGCCGAAGCCGAAGTGCATCTCGCCGCCGTGCGGGTGGCCGAAGTGTTCGCCGTTCCATTCCACGTGCAGTTCCAGTTGCACGCGCCCGTCGCGCCAGGCGTCGCCCAGCTCGTCCGGCGTGACCGCGACCGGCGCGAAACTGGTGGAGGGTTTGGCCTGCAGGAAGCCGAAGCCGGTGCGCATTTCGCGCGGGCCGAGGGCGCGCAGGCTCCAGTCGTTCAGTTGCACCAGCAGGCGCACGCTGTCCAGCGCCGCCCGCGGCGAGCTGCCCATCGGGACGGCGTCGACGATGACGCCGAATTCGCCCTCGAAATCGATGCCGTCGGCCTCGCTGGGCAGGGGCATGTCGGCGTGCGGGCCGAGGAAGTCGTCGCTGGCGCCCTGGTACATGAGGGGGATGGTTTGCAGGTCGGGGATGGGCGGCGTGCCGAAGGCCTGCTCCATCAGGTTGGCGTGGTTGAGGAAGGCGGAGCCGTCGCACCATTGCGGGCCGCGCGGCAGCGGGGCGGCGCAATCGCGCGGGTCGAAGGGCCGGCCTTCGATGGCGCCCGCGTTCAGGGCGTCGTAGCGGTCGCGCAGCGCGGCTTCGACGGCGGTCCAGTTTTGCAGCGCGTGCAGCAGCGTGGGCGCGAGGTCGCCCGCCTCGACGCAGCGCGCGAGGTCGCGCGAGACGATCAGCAGGCGCCCGTCGGTGGTGTGGTCTTGCAGGGTGGCGAATTTCATTGTTGGCGTTTCCTATATTGGGTTGATGGCCGCTGGATCCGCGTTAGCGCGCCGCCAGGCTGGCGGCGATGTCCGGCTCGTAGGCGCCGCCGATCAGGATGAACAGCATGCGGCAGGGCGCGCCGGAGCGGTTGGCCCAGGCGTGGTTGGTGCCGCGCTGAACCACCACGCTGCCCTGGCGCAGTTGCACTTCGCTGTCGTCCAGCACCAGGGTCAGCTCGCCCTCGATCACGATGCCGTAGTCGATGGACTCGGTGCGGTGCATCAGCGGATGGGGAGAGCTGGCCTTGACGGTGGATACGTCCTCGTCGCCGGCCTGGCTGAAGGCCTCCTTCATGCGGGCCGCGCCATGGGCGAGGAAGTCCTCGGTGTCGGGCGGGATGTCGACATAGCGGATGCGGCTGCCCCGCGCGGGCGGGGGCAGCATCAAGGGGCCGGTGGTCGGGTCGGCGCCGTTGCCGAGGACGGCGGGCGTGGCGTCCGTGCTCCACACCTCGTGGAAGACGGTGCCCGGTATGGCCGACAGTTCGACCACGGTGGGCAGCGGGCCGTTGGCGCTGACGATGGCTTTGCCGTCGGCGTCGTGGCCGGTGACGACGCGGTGGATTGCGGGGAATGGCATGTTCGAACTCCTCAAATCAAACGGCGGCGGGGAGGGGCTGGCGGCCCGCCCGCGCGAAACAGAAAACGGCGACCGCAGCGATCGCGGCGGCGGCGCCGCCCAGCACGCCGTAGCCGGCGCTGCCGACCAGCGTGCCGCCCAGCACGGGGCCGATGGCGGCGCCCGTCATCAGCATGGCCGGCGTGGCGGACAGGGCGCGGCCGCCCGGATCGAGCCTGGCGATCAGGCCGAAGGCGAAGGTGTGGGTGAAGATCATCACGGCGGCGAACACGGCGCCCGCGAAGGCGTAGGCCGCGAAGCCGGTGCTGTTGGCGATGGTGATGGCCAGCGCCGCCTGGATCACGGGCCCGCACAGCACCACCGTGCCGGCCCGCCAGCGGCGCTCCAGCAGCGCGGCCAGCGGCGCCGGCAGCAGGTTCACCAGGCCCAGCGCGACCAGCACGCCGGTGACGGCGGACGGCGCGTGGCCCCGGTCGGCGCCGATGCGTTCCAGGAAGCTGAACATCATCGCCTGCACCAGCCCCATGCAGCACAGGCCCAGGGCCGCGAACCACACGGCGCCGCTGACGGGGGCGGCCGGCGCCGCGGCGCCGGCGACCGCCGGGCCGCCACGCGGGAAGGCGAGGGCGCACACCACGGCCGCGACCAGCATCACGGCGGCGAACACCTGGAACAGGGCCGGGCCGCCCGCCGCCGCCACGATGTGCGGCGTGGCGCCGAGGAAGGCGATGGCGAACACGCCCAGCGCCAGGCCGGCCAGCGCGAAAGTCTGGTGCGGCCTCGCGCCGCGGCCTATGGTGCCGTGGGTGACGCTGAGCGCGGCGCCGGCGGCGGCCCCGGCCAGCGCGTGCAGCGCGGCCATGCCGGCGTAGCCGTCGCTGTGGGCCACGCCGAGAAACGCGGCGGCGGCCAGCGCGAAGCCGCAGGGCGCCACCAGCGCGCCGCGCAGGCGGTGGAAGCGCGGCGCGCAATACAGGCTGCTGGCCACGGCGCCCAGCAGGAACAGCGTGGCCAGCGCGCCGGCCTCCTGGGGCTTGAGGCCGTAGCGCGAGATCAGGGTGCCCACCCATACCGGCAGGGCCACCAGATCCACCATGCCGGCGCAGTGCGCCACCATCAGCGCGATGCGGCCGGGCCAGCGTTCCTTGACGTGATGTTCGCTCATGGCGGCTCCGCTCAGATCGGGGCGGCCAGCGCCATCAGCGTGGCGCGCATGATTTCCGCGTGCTCCGCCTTGTCGCCGCCGGTGATTTCGATCTCGCCCAGGCGGCCGGAATTCTCCACCACCATGCGGCAGCGTTCCCAGCGGCGCGCCTGGAAGCGTTCCAGCGCCTGGCCCACGTCCCCGGCCCTGTCCGCGGCGGCGGACAATTCCTCGGCCAGCACGATCGCGTCCTCGATGCCGATGCAGGCGCCGGAGGCCATGTGCGGCGTGGTGGCGTGCACGGTGTCGCCGATCAGCACCACCCGGCCGCGGTACCACGGCTGCTTGACCAGCAGCGATTCCAGCGGGCGGAAGACGATCCGCGCGTGCTCGTTGACCAGGGCCCTGCACTGCTGCATCAGCGGCGCGGAGAAGGGCGCCAGCAGCTCGGACAGCATGGGGGCGAAGCGGGCGGGATCGACGTGCACGTTCTCGGCGCGGTCCTCGGTCACGAACAGGTACATCTCGTCCTGCGACACCGGGTTCACGCCGGTCTTGATTTTCGGGCCCAGCCACATCGAGGCGCGCTCCAGTTCCCTTGGACGGGGCAGCACCGCGCGCCACACCGCCTGGCCGGTGTATTGCGGTTGCGGCGCCTCCGGCATGACGGCGGCGCGCACCGCGGAATACAGGCCGTCGGCGCCGATCACCAGGTCATAGCGGCCGGTGGCGCCGTCGGTGAAGGTGACGGTGACGCCGTCCGCGTCCTGCTCGATCGCCGTGAAGGTGCAGCCCAGGCGCACGTTGGCGCCGCTGGCGCGGGTGGCTTCGGCCAGGATTTTCGCCAGCACGGGACGCATGATGGCGCCGCCGCCCGGCACGTCGCCTCCGGCGATGCGCGGCGTGGGCAGGCTGCCCACCTGGTGGCCGTTGGGCAGGAACAGGTCCACGCCGTCGGAGGCGTAGCCGTGTTGCAGAAACTGGTCCAGCACGCCCAGCGTGCGGAAGGCGCGCAGCGTGGCGCCGCCCAGGCTGATGCCGGCGCCGTAGGAGCGCCAGCCGGGGTCGATCTCCACCACGTCCACCTCGAATTGCCGCTTGCGCAGTTCGATGGCGGCGGACATGCCGGAAAAACCGCCGCCGATGATCAGGATTTTCTTTGCAGGGGATGCCATGTTGTGTCTCCGTGTTTGATACTAGGTTGATGCTTGAAGTGGTTCCTATTGGACCAGATAAACGCAGCCGTCTTCGACGACCAGCCGCACCGGGGCCAGCGACTGGCCCAGGCAGGGCCCGCGCACGCAGGCGCCGTCCGCGATGCGGAACAGCGCGCCGTGCGCGGCGCAGACGATGTGGTCCCGCGCGGCGTCCAGGTAGGCGTGGCGGCGCCACGCCATGGGGGTGTCGCCGTAGTGCGGGCACTGGTCGCGGTAGCCGTACAGGCGCTGCCCCCGCCGCACCACGAACACGCTGTCCTGGCCGGCGCCTAGCGGGTCGAAGCCGCGCGATTCGCCGTCCGGCAGTTCGTCCAGGCGGCAGAGCAGGGTGGGCGAGGGGCGCATGGCGCGGCCTAGTGGGCGCCCGGGCCTTTGGCCGCGCCTGGCGCGCCGCCGGCCGCGCCCGGAGGCGGGCCGCCCGGCGCCCACTTGTCGCGCGACTGGAACAGGAACAGCTGCGAGGCGTCCGCGCTCATGGGCGCGCTGCGGGCGGTCCAGCTGGCGTCGTGCAGGTCCATGTCGGCATCGTATTCGACGTGGCAACCCAGCGGGCTGTTGAAGTACCAGAACCAGTTGGAGCCGAACTTGTGCCGGCCCGGGCCCCAGAACGACTGGTAGCCCTTGTTGACGAAGCGCGTCCCGGCCAGCATCAGCTCCGTCGGTCCGCCCAGGTGGAAGGTGAAGTGCTCGACGCCCTGCATGAACGGCGGGGTCTGGATCAGGAACAGCGTGTGGTGGTCCTGCGTGCCCGCCGGCTGCAGGAAGGGGCCGGCGCCGCCCAGCCGGTCGGTGCAGCGGAAGCCCAGGCGTTCCACGTAGAAGGCCTCGCCCTTGGCGATGTCCGGCACGAAGTACACCACGTGCGACAGGCTGCGCGGCCGCGCGACGGCTTGCTCGTCCACCGCGACCTGGTTCGGGCCGCGCGCGGCGGGGGCGCCCGGCGCGTTGACCGCCTCGGCCGCCAGCGTGATGGCGCGGCGCACGGTCACCTGGAAGCCCAGCGCGAAGCCCAGGTCGTCGGCCGATTCGATGGAGCCGTCCGGCAGGCGGCGCACTTCGCGGTCCTTGCCCAGTTCCGCGGCGATGGCCTCCAGCGTGGCAGGGTCGGCCACGCCGTACACGGTCTTGCGCAGCATGCTGGCGGTGGCCATGGGCGCCGGCAGGCCGGCGGCGTCCCTGCGGGCCAGGATGATGGCGGTGCCGTCCAGGGCTTCGAAGCGGCCGCCGTTGGCGTCCGCGTCCACCTGCGTCAGGCCGTAGTCGGTCAGGTACTGGGCGCAGGCGGCGATGTCGTCCACGCCGAAAACGAGGGCGTCGGGTCCGATGATGTTCATGTCGTGTTCTTTCTTTAAAAGTCAGTTGGCTACGCGGCCGCCCAGCGTTTCCGCCACCCAGTCCGCGATGTAGGCGCCGGCGTTGGCGGAATTGTCGAAGCTGGAGTGCTGCACGCCGCCTTCGCGCTCGGTGAAGATCTTCAACTGGCGTTTGGGGCTGTTGACCAGCTGCTCGTAGGTGCGCTGCGCCCAGTGCAGCGGAATCTGCGAGTCCTTCTCGCCGTGCGTGACCAGGAAGGGCACCTTGATTCGCTCGACCACGCCGTCCAGGTGCACGTTCTCGGCGATGCGCATGAAGTCCTCCTGGTCCTTCGCGCCCCACACCCAGCGCACGTGCTCCCAGTAGTGCGGCACGGGGAAGCTGCCTTCCTTCTGCAGGCGCTTCTTCTGCACGTCGCGCCAGTCGTGGTTGGCGCCCCACACCACGCCGCAGGCGAAGCGCGGTTCGAAGGCCACCGCGCGCGGGCAGTAGTAGCCGCCCAGCGACACGCCTTCCAGGCCGATGCGCCTGGCGTCGACCTCGGCGCGGGTCTCCAGCCAGTCCACCACCTTGGCGGCCCAGCGCTCGCTGTCGTACACCGCCGTCATGCCGTGCAGGCGCAAGGCCTCGCCGGTGCCCGGCTGGTCGATCACCAGCGAGGACACGCCGCGCTGCGCCAGCCAGCGCGGCAGGCCCACGCGCAGCTTCATTTCCTTGGTCGAATCCAGGCCGTTCACCTGCACCAGGATGGGGGCCGGGCCGGTGGCGTTCTCGGCCCGCACGTACAGGCCCGAGATGTGGGCGTCGCCGTAGGGGATCTCGACGCGCTCGCAGTTCTCGCCGCTCAGTTTCACGCCCTTGGCGAAGACGTCGAGGAAGCGGCGGTACAGCGCCTCGCGGCCCTCGGCGCCGTGGGCCTGCAGGCGTTCGGCGGTGAGGTAGTAGGTGGCGGCGCGGCTGTATTTGTCGCCGGCCGAGATCAGGCGGCCGCGGGCCTCGTCCTCCTCCGCCAGGCCGCACAGCTTGTCGGCCATGCGCGCCCAGGTTTCGCGGAAGGCGCGGGTGCCGGCGGCGTCGGGCTGGCGGGCGGCCTCCTGCAGCGGCGCGCACATCTCTTCGATCTCGCCTATCTTGGCGCCCATCTCGATGGCGAGATCGACGGACAGGTTCCAGACGTAGTTGGTGGGGAAATAGCGGAACATTCAAGACTCCTGTGGTTGAATCGGGGTTGCCACGGCCAGGCGTGGCGCCGGGCGTGGTGTAAGCAGGTAATGGGAAAGCGCCGGCACCAGGATCAGCGCGCCCAGCATGTTCCACAGGAACATGAAGGCCAGCAGCAGGCCCATGTCGGCCTGGAACTTGATGGGGCTGAACACCCAGGTGACGACGCCGGCGGCCAGGGTCACGCCGGTCAGCATCACCACCTTGCCGGTGAAGAGCAGGGCGCGGTGGTAGGCGTCCCGCAGCGTGGCGCCGGCGCGCAGCTGGGCCAGCGTGATGCTGAGGATGTACAGCGCGTAGTCCACGCCGATGCCCACGCCCAGCGCGATCACCGGCAAGGTGGCGACCTTGACGCCCATGCCGAAGGCGACCATCAGCGCCTCCGCCATCACGGAGGTGAGCATCAGCGGCAGCACGGCCACCAGCACCGCGCGCCAGGAGCGGAAGGTGATGAAGCACAGCAGCACCACGGCGCCGTACACCAGGAACAGCATGTTGCGCCAGGCGTCGCGCACCACCACGTTGGTGGCCGCCTCGATGCCGGCCGAACCGGCGGCCAGCAGGAATTGCACGTCCCTGGTGTCGTTGGCGCGGGCGAAGGTCTCGACGTGGGCCACCACGCGGGCCAGCGTGTCGGCCTTGTGGTCGCGCAGGTAGACGTACAGCGTGAGCAGGCCGCAGCTGTCGTTGTACAGGCCGCGCGGCGCGCCGGCGGTGACGGTGTTCAGCATGCTCTGGTTGGGCAGGAACTCGTACCACTTGGGGTTGCCCTCGTTCAGGCCCGCCAGCACGCGGCGGTTCAGCAGCGACAGGCTGTTGGTGGTTTCCACGCCGTCCACCTGGCGCAGCTGCCATTCCAAGGCGTCGACCCTGTTCAGGGTGTCGTACAGAGAGCATAGGCCGTCGGGCGTCTTCACCATCACCGCCAGCACGTCGCTGGAGGCGCCGTAGGAGGCGGCGAGGGCGGCCACGTCGCGGTTGTAGCGGCTGTCGGCGCGCAGTTCCGGGGCGCCCGGATCGAGGTCGCCGATCTTCAACTGGGTGCTCATCGCGAACGCCCCCGCCGCCAGCAGCGCGGCCACCACGATGGCCGGCAGCGCGCGGCGGCGTTCGGTGAAGCCGGCCAGCGCGGCCCAGAAGCCACGCTGCGCGGCGCCGGCCTTCCGCGCGTCGTCGTCGTTCGGTGCGTCGGTGCCAGGCTGCGGATCGTCCCGCAGGCTGCGGGCGGCGGCGGCGGTGTTCACGCCGGTGTAGCTGAGCAGCACCGGCAGCAGGATCAGGTTGGTGAAGATCAGCATGGCCACGCCCAGCGAGGCGGCCACCGCCAGTTCGCGGATGACGGCGATGTCGATGGTGGCCAGCACGGCGAAGCCCACGGCGTCGGCCAGCAGGGCGGTGAGGCCGGCCAGGAACAGGCGGCGGAAGGTGTAGCGTGCCGCCACCAGCTTGTGCATGCCGCGGCCGATGTCCTGCATGATGCCGTTCATCTTCTGGGCGCCGTGGCTCATGCCGATGGCGAACACCAGGAAGGGCACCAGGATGGAGTAGGGATCGAGCTCGTAGCCCAGCATGGGCAGCGCGCCCAGTTGCCACACCACGGCGATCAGCGACGCCAGCACCACCAGCGCGGTGGAGCGCGAGCAGCGGGTGTAGAAATACACCATGGCGGTGGCGATGGCCACGGCGATGGCGAAGAACACCAGCACCGCGCGCACGCCGTCTATCAGGTCGCCCACCAGTTTGGCGAATCCGGTGACGTGGATGCGCACGCCCTGTTGCTCGTACTTGGCGCGCAGCGCTTCCAGGCGCTGGCTGAAGCGGCCGTAGTCCAGCGCCTTGCCTTCGCCGTCCTTGACCAGCAGCGGCACGTAGATGACGCTGGACTTGCCATCGAAGGACACCAACTGGCCGATCTCGCCGGAGCGGGCCACGTTGGCCCGCAGTTGCGCCAGGCTGGCGGGGCCGCCGTCGTAGCCGTCCGGGATCACGGGGCCGCCCTCCAGGCCGTCCTCGGTGACGCCGACCCAGCGGGTGGCGGGCGTCCACAGGGATTTCATTTGGGTGCGCGCCACGCCGGGCAGCAGGAACACTTCCTCGCTCAGCTTGCGCAGCGTTTCCAGGTAGGCCTGGTCGTAAATGCTCCCTTTCGGGTTGTCGACCGCGATGCGCACGGCGTTGCCCAGGCCCGTCAGCTCGTTCTGGTGGGCGAGGTAGTTCTGTATCCAGGGGTGCCGCTTGGGGATGGTCTTCTCGAAGCTGGCGTTGATGCCCAGTTTCGTGGTCTGCCAGCCGAGCAGGATGGTGACCAGCGCGCAAGCCAGCAGCACCAGCAGGCGGTGGTTGAACAGCAGGCGCTCGATCGGGGAGCCGGATCGGCTGTCGAACTGCCCGGCGCCGGCGGCGGGGACGGGTGCGTCCAGTTGGTCGGACATGTTCATGGCTTGCCTCCAGCGGCTTGGGCGGGCAGCGGCACCAGGCCCTGTATGGTCAAGGCGAGCAGTGCGCCGTTGTTCAGTTCCAGCAGGCCGGTGAGCGGCGGCAGCGGGGCGGAGGGCATGGGGACCAGTGCCAGGCCTTCCCGGGCCAGCAGCATGCCGGCCTGGTTGACGAAGACCAGCTTGCCGTTGGCGCGGGTTGCCGACGCGGTGATCGACACCGGCGCCGGGCTGGCGAGCTGCCGCCAAGTGCGGCCGGCATCGGCCGATTGCCAGGCGTTGCCGCGCAGGCCTGCGAGAACGATGGTGGGGCCCGTGGCCGATGGCGCCGGGTTGGATGCGATTCCGTCGCTCCCGCGCAGGCGGGAGCCCAAGTTCGCGTCCCCGGCGCCGCAGCAAGCCTTGGATTCCCGCCTGCGCGGGAATGACGGAATGGCCGCCTCGGGGCCGCCCTCTGCGCCATTCGGGACCGTGGCCACCAGTTCGGCGGTGAAGAAGCTGCCCTCGTATGGAACGCGCAGGCGCTGGAAGCTGCGCCCGGCGTCGGTGGACAGCAGGGCCAGGCCCCGTTCGCCGGCGATCAGGATGGTGTCGCCGCGCTGGCGCACCGTGTTCAGGTGCAGGCCCTGGGGATTGTCCATGCGCGCCATCCAGGGCGTCCAGGTCTGGCCGCCGTCGTCGCTGCCGAAGGCCAGGCCGTAGGCGCCCACCGCCAGCATGCGGCCGCCGCCCATCAGGCAGATGTCCAGCAGCGGCTTGTCGGCGCCGTCGGCGGCCAGGCGCTCGGCGTCCCGCAAGGCGGCGGCGTCGTTGCGGGCCTTGGCCGATTCCATCGCCAGCGCGGCGATGCGCTGGCCGTCCAGCGCGCGCCGCCACTGGCCGCCGCCGTCCCGCGTGACCAGCGCCACGCCGGCGTGGCCGACGGCCACGCCCAGCTTGGCGTCGGCGAAACGCACCGCCGTCAAGGTCACGCTGGTGGGGACGGCGGCTTGTACCCACTTGGCCCCGCCGTCGTCGCTGGTGAGCACGAGGCCGCGTTCGCCGACGGCGACGATGCGCGCGCCGGCCATGGCCGCGCCCAGCATCACCGCCTGCGCGGCGCGCGGCGACATCACCGCGGGGCGGTCGAGGGCGGCGCCGGCCGGCCCCGGCGCCGCCGCGCCGGCGGCTTGGGCCTGCGCCGCCAGCAACAGCAGGCACAGGGTGGTCGAAGGCAGTCGCATCACCGCGCGCCCTCGCCGGTCATCGCGTCGGGCGTGAACAGGCTGTCCTCGAAACGCGGCTTGAGCGGGTACTGCGCGCTCTTGCTGTTGTACAGGTTGCCGATGAAGCCGGTGCCCGAGATCAGGTCGTTGAAGCCGAACGCGCCGATCACGGTGCCGGGCAGGTCGGGCGCGACGAAGGTGTGCGACCACAGCGTCTTCCACAGCTGGCCGTTGGCGTCCCAGCGGTCGGCCAGCACGCAGTTCCAGCTGTCCTCGTCGCAGTAGTAGCGGCTCTTCGGCGCCTGGTGGCGCTGGCCGGCGCGCAGCGCGGCCTCCACCACCCACACGCGGTGGCGCTCCCAGCGCACGAAGTCCGGGTTCAGGAAGTTCGGCCCCATCACCTCGGCGTCGGTCTTGGGCTGCAGCAGCTTGTTGCCGTTGTAGGGGATCAGCATCTCCTGCTTGCCGACCAGTTTCCAGTCGAAGCGGTCGATGCGGCCGTTCCACGTCTCCAGCTCGTCGAAGCTCATCACGCCCGCCGTCGCCGGCGTCGGCGTGTCGCAGCAGGGATTGGGCAGCTTGCGCACGCGGCGCTGGCCGGTCAGGTAGACCCAGGCCTGGTCCTTGCTGGGGTCGACGCTGGTGCGACCGATGATGGCCTCGCCGGCGCGGATCGGCGGGCCGCTGTTGATCAGGCGCACCAGCCAGAACTCGTTCGACTTGGCGAACTGCTCGGGCGTGCCGTCCTGGAAGTAGTAGGGCATCTGCTGGTCCGCCGCGCCGCTGGTGGTGAGCACCGCCTTGCCGTCGGCCGTCAGCTGGTACTGGTTGACGATGAACTGCCACGAGGTGCCGCGCCAGCGCAGGATGTGGTTCCAGATCACCTCCGCGCCGGTCTTCGGCACGGGGAAGGGCACGCCGCCGTAGGCGCCGGTGACCGCGTCCGAGACCAGCTTGGCGCGCGTGGCGTTCTTGAAGGTGTTGTCGTATACCCACTGCGGCGCGGCGGCGGTGCGGTGGGTGGGATAGACGTCGAGGCGGTAGGCCGGATACTTCTTCAGCATGGCCTTGGTGCCGTCGGTGAGCACGGCCGCGTACTGGTCCGCGTTCTTGGCCGTCACGGTGTACAGGGGTTTCTCGTCCTTGAACGGGTCGCCGCGGCGTCCGCCCGGCTTGTCGCCGGGGATGGGCGTCAGGTGGCCGCCGGTCCAGGCCGGGATGGTGCCGTCCTTGTTGCCGGCTTTTTCGCCGCCCAGCGGGGTCAGCTCGGTTTTCAGCTTGGCCGCCTCCTCGGGCGTCACGGCGGCGTGGCCGGGCAGCGCCGCGGCGAGGGCGGCCAGGGCGGCCATGGCGGGGATCAGGTGTCGTTGCATGCTTGTCTCCAGTGTCTTGTGGTCAGAAGGTGCGGCGCACGGACAGCGACAGGTGGTCGCGGTCGGCCAGCGGGTTGCCGCTGCTGTAGACGGCGTGGCCGCCGGTCAGCAAGGGCTTGTAGTTGACGAAGGGTTCGGCCTTGCCCAGGTATTTGTTGTAGTTGAGCGAGAACTGCCACACGCCCTGGTAGGTGCCGTCCACGCCCAGCGTGGCGCTGCCGGTGTGGCGCGCGCCCCAGCTTTGGCCAGTGATGGCCGAATTGCCGTGCAGCGCGTAGCGCAGGCCCAGCGGCACGCTCAGGTCCAGCCCGGGCAGCGGCTGGCGGTAGGCGGGCGAGAAGATCAGCTGCAGCGCGCTGGCGTCGCGGGTGCGCAGTTCGTCCACCGTGTGCGCGGGGTCGTCGGCCGACAGCACGCGGTTCCACGCCAGTTCGCCGATCAGCGTGGCCTCGCGGGACAGGAAGCTGGGGCCCAGGGTTGTGAGCCAGGACAGGTTGACGTGCGCGGTGCGGCCGCGCGCGTAGCGGGGCTCGGCCTGCACGTTGGGGTAGACGATGTTGGCGTTCACCAGCGGCATGTCGTCGCGGAAGGAGACCTCCAGCGCCAGGTTGGTGTTGTCCAGCGAACGGGTGGCGCTGAAGCCGGCCGTGGTGACGGCGTCCGGGAACACGTAGTACCAGCTTCCCGGCGCCGGGCCGGTCACGTTCAGGCGCGAATAGAACACGCCGGACTTGTCGTGGTAGCGCGCGGCGTAGAAGCCCAGGTCGGTCTCGTCCAGGCGCCATTTGAGCTGCGCGCCGAATTGGCCGTGGTCCGAGGGCTGGCGCTCGGCGCCGGGCAGCAGCACGTTGGTGGCGATGAACTCCGGCAGCGTGGAGCCGCCCCAGATGTTGTTGGCGGTGTTGAAGTAGCTGCCGGCCGGCGCCATGCGGTCGGCCTCCCAGCGGAACTGGTAATAGGCGCCCAGCATCACGTCCGGATTGAGCTGCAACTGGCCAGACACTTGCTGCACCGGGCGGATGATCTCCTTGAACTGCGCGTTGGGCGACGATTGCAGCTTCATGATGTCGATCGGTCCCTGCGCGCGGGCGATGCCGTTGTCGCCGAAGAACAGCGATTCGCCGTAGACCAGGGCGTGCCGGCCGAGGCGGGCGTTCAGCTTGGCGCCGTCGCCCAGGTCCCAGCCGCCGAAGACGAAGGCGTCCAGCAGTTCCGCCTTGCGGCCGGCCAGTTGGCGGGTGGACTCGGGGAAGGCGTTGTACGGGGTCTGGCCGTTGGCGCGGTCGGCCGCGTCGGTGGCGCCCTCGTAGGCGTGGTCGTACCAGGCCGCGGCGCTCACGCGCAGGCCGTAGCGCTTGCGGTACACGGCGTCGAATTCGCTCAGCAGGTCCACCCGCCTGGACACCAGGCCACGGTTGCGGAAGTTGTCGTTGCCGGCGTTGAAGTTCAGCGCCTGCGGGAAGGCCGACGCGGCCACGCCGGGCGCCAGCAGGCGCACGCTGTCCACCAGCGCCGGGTCGGCGTCGTGCAGGCGGTACAGCGTGCTCGCCTTGAGGGTGTTGTCGAAGCGCAGGCTCCAGTCCGGGTCGGCCAGTTCCAGTTCCGCCGCGTGGACCGCGCCGGCCGCCAGCAGGGCCGCCGCGATGGCGGTCGGCCTTAGCACCTTGTTCTGCATGTTGTCTCCGTCGAATTGTGTTTTTGGAGTCGCCAGTTTGCCGATGGACGGTATATGTGTAAAATTGATTCTCTGCATGCGTTGTATCTATCGCGTGGATACTTATAAGGAGGAGACCCCATGCGCTTCAACAAACTGGATCTGAACCTGCTGGTGGCGCTGGACGCGCTGTTCAGCATGCGCAGCGTGAGCCGCGCGGCCGAGCATCTGCACATGAGCCAGTCCGCGCTCAGCAGCGCGCTGGGGCGCCTGCGCGAGTACTTCGACGACGAGTTGCTGGTGCAGGTGGGGCGGCAGATGGAGCTCACGCCGCGGGCCGAGATGCTGCGCGAGCCGGTGCGCGACGTGCTGGTGCGGGTGGACACCACCATCACGGCGACGCCGTATTTCGACGCCACGCTGTCGGACCGCGAGTTCCGCATCTTCGTGTCCGACTTTTCGATGGCGGTGCTGATGCCGCACATGCTGGCGCTGGCGCAGCAGCAGGGTGCCTCGGTGCGTTTCCAGTTGCTGCCGCAGCAACGCCATCCGCAGCACGCGCTGGAGCAGGGCGACGCCGATTTGCTGGTGATCCCGCAGGAATTCTGCTCGCCCGCGCATCCCACGGAGCGGCTGTTCGACGAGGGGTTCTGCTGCGTGGTGTGGGACCAGAGCAGCCACGCGCGCAATGGGCTGAGCCGCGACCAGTACATCGCGGCGGGACACGTGGTGATGCAGCCGCCCTCCACCGGGCAGTCGCTGGAGGCGCTGTCGATGAAGCGGACGGGGATCGAGCGGCGGGTGGAGGTGACGACGTACAGCTTCCTGGCGGCGCCCTTCCTGGTGGTGGGGACGGACCGCGTGGCCACGGTCCATCGCCGCATGGCGCGGCGGCTCGGCGCCGCGCTGCCCATCGCGCTGCTGCCGATGCCCGTGCCGATCGACGGCATGGAGCAGGCGATGCAGTGGCACAAGTACCGCAGCCTGGACCCGGGCATGATGTGGCTGCGCGGCCTGCTGCACGAGGCCGTGCTGCGCATGGATGCCGGCCTGGGCTAGTGCTGCGCTATGGTTGGCGCTTAAATTTTCCCGCAACGGCGGGCGCTTGCGGCCGACTGCGTTGAGTGCAATAATAGTGCAGATTTAGTGCACAAGGAGGATGTATGGTGACCGTCGCGGTTGATCCCGTTCCTGTTTTCGAGCGCAACTTCGATCGCTTCCTCGATTTCCTCAATGGCGGTGCCGGCCGCGCGTCGCTCTCGCCGAAGCGCTTCGGCCAGGTGCTGAACCTGGACATGCAGACTCTGGCGGCGAACGCGCACGTGCACCGCAACACTATTTCGCGCGCGCCGGAGGCCGAGAGCGTCCAGCGCCACCTGCGCGATTCGGTGCGCGTCATGCGCGCCGCCACCGACGTCTCCGGCAGCATCGAAAAGGCCATTTTCTGGTTCAAGAACCATCCGCTGCCGGCCTTCGACTACAAGACGCCGCAGGCGCTGGTCTCGGACGGCCGCACTGAGGATGTGATCCGCTACCTGCAATCGCTGCAGGCGGGATTCACCGGATGATCCTGGCCGCGCTCGATACCGTCGCGTATCGTGTGCACGACCCGAAATGGGCGTTCGCGCCGGTGTGCCGTCGACGTCTACGATCCGAACCACGCGCTTCCGCGCGATCAAGCGTCCTGGGAATAGCGCCGCACCACGCATGGCGGGAGAAATGTTTCCCTCGGGTTTTTGGCCGCTCGCTACCGCTGCGGTTTACGCCTTGCCTGGCTAGCAAACGCATCATTTTTATACGCGCCCACCAAGAACGCAACACTACACTATTCCTCGAAGATGGCCACCGCGCGGGTCCAGCCGGCGGAGGCGCCGCGGATCTTGTGCGGGAAGCAGCTGATGGTGAAGCCGTTCGGCGGCAGCGCTTCCAGGTTGTGCATCTTCTCCAGGTGGCAGTAGCCGATGTCGCGGCCGGCCTTGTGGCCTTCCCAGATCAGCGAGGTGTCGCCGCTTTCCTGGATGCGCCTGGCCGTGTGGCTGAACGGCGCGTCCCAGCTCCAGGCGTCGGTGCCGGTCAGGCGCACGCCGCGTTCCAGCAGGTACATGGTGGCCTCGTAGCCCATGCCGCAGCCGGCGTTCACATAGTCGTTGCTGCCGTAGCGCGAGCCGGCGCGCGTGTTGACCACCACGATGTCCAGCGGCTGGAGGACATGGCCGATGCGCGCCAGCTCCGCCTCCACCTCGGCCGCGCCGACCACGTGGCCGTCCGGCAGGTGGCGGAAGTCCAGCTTCACGCCGTTCTGGAAGCACCATTCCAGCGGCACCTCGTCGATGGTGATGGAGCGCTCCGGCTCGCCCAGTTTGCGGTTCATGGTGGAGTGGAAGTGGTAGGGCGCGTCCAAGTGGGTGCCGCTGTGCGTGGTCAGGCGCACCCATTCGGCGGCGGCGGCCTCGCCGTCGGGGAAGTCCGAGGCCTTGGTGCCGGGCAGCATGTGCATGAATTCGCCTATGGTGTCCTTGTGGGTCTGGTATTCGATCTTCGGCGCCAGCATGGGCGGGTCCGAAAGCACGTCGTTTTCCAGGTAAATCGAGAGATCGACAAAGCGGCGCGGCATCGCGTGTTCCTTTCAGTGTGAGTGCGCCAGAGCATATAAACCCCGGAAGGAACTGTACAGTTTCGTTTTTGGATGCCAGCTATTGATGCCATGGATGGGCGGGGCACGTCCCATCGGCTTCCGGCATGGCGTGGTTAAATACGCCTTTCGCCAAGAGGACCAGCCGACATGGACGCAGCCACCCCAACCATCATCGATCCGCGCTGGCGGGTGTTCCTGCGCGTGGTGGCCTCCGGCAGCCTGAGCAAGGCGGCCGCCGCGCTGGACATGCCGCAGTCCATGGTCAGCCGCCACATCGCGCAGCTGGAGCGGGAATGTGGCGAACGCCTGTTCCGGCGCACCGGCCGCGGCGTGCATCTGACCGAGGTGGGGGAACTGCTGTTGCCGCGCATTGCCAGGCTGGCAGAGGAGGCGGACGCGCTGGCGGACGACGTGCGCAGCGTGCGCGGGCAGCCGGTGGGCGAGGTGCTGGTGGGCATGCTGCCCTCGGCCGTGGGGCAGTACGCGGGCGCCTTGTTCGCCGCCGCGCGCGAACAGATGCCGGGGGTGCGCCTGCACCTGTCCGAGGGCGCCAGCGCGCAGCTGGACGAGCACCTGCGCGAGGGCCGGCTCGACATGGCGATCGTGCTGCGCGAGGACGAGGCGCACGTGGACGACGGCCACGTGCTGGCCAGGCTGCCCCTGCAACTGGTGGGCCGCCTGGGCGATCCCCTGCTGGCCGGCGGCGACGTGCCCCTGGCCGCGCTGGCGGACCTGCCGCTGATCGTCCCCAGCCGGCCGCATGTGCTGCGCGCGCGCCTGGACCGCCTTGGCGTCGAACACGGCCTGCGCCTGCGGGCGGCGGTCGAAGTCGATTCGGTGCGGCTGCAGTACGAGGTGGCGGCGGTGGGCGGCGGCTACGCGATCGCCATCGTGCCGCCGGCCGGGCTGGATCCGCGCCTGGCCGCGTGCCGCATCGCGCGGCCGGTGCTGGAGCGATATGTCGTGCTGGCGGAGTCGCCGCGGCGGCCGCGGACGCGCGCCTCGCGCGAGGTGCTGCGGCTGATCCGTCAGCTCGCGTCGCGGGACATGGCTGGATAAGAGGCTGGCCTCCAAGTCCGGCCATCGATTTTCCGCATAACTGCTTTCGATACCGGGCAGTTCCGGCGCGGCGTGCGGTTCCGTACAGTGGCTGGCATCCAAACAAGGAGCCAGCGACATGTCCGACCTTCCGTCCGCCACAGCCAATACCACCACCCTTTTCCTTTCCGACGCCGACGTGGCCGCGCTGTCCGACTGGCCGTCCGCCGTCCGCGCGCTCGCCGCCGCCTACGCGCTGCCCGTGTCCGACGCGATGGTGCCGCCGCGCTCCATGGCGCGCGGCGACGGCGTGTGGCTGCGCAGCCTGACCGCCGTGTCGCCGTCGGGCGGCCACCTGGGCTGCAAGCTGATCGCCGCCTCGCCCCGCGCGGGCCGCGCCAGCTACCTGATCTCCCTGTTCGACCAGCGCACGATGGCCCTGAGCGCACTGATCGACGGCAACCGCGTCACCGGCCTGCGCACGGCGGCGACGGCCGCTTTCGCCGTGGACCTGCTGGCGCCGCGCCGCGCGCTGCGCGTGGGCGTGATCGGCGCCGGTTTCGAGGCGCGCGGCGCGCTCGATTGCCTGAACGCCGTGCGCGAGCTGGGCGCGGTGCGCGTGTTCAGCCCCACGCCGGCGAGCAGGGAGCGCTACGCGGCGGGCTTCCGCCCGGGCATCGACATCGCCGCCGTGGACAGCGCCGAGGCGGCGGTGCGGGACGCCGACGTGGTGATCTGCGCGGCGCGCAGCCGCGACGAGTCGCCGGTGCTGCGCGGCGCCTGGCTGCCGGCCGGCGCCACGGTCGTCTCGCTGGGCTCGACGCTGCCGGAGCAGCGCGAGGTGGACGAGGACACGCTGGCGCGCGCCGCCCGCGTCGTGGCCGACATGCCGGAGGAGGTGCTGCACGACACCGGCGACGCGCTGGCCGCCGCGCGCGCCGGCGTCGACGTCGCCGGCAAGACGGTTTCCCTGGCCGACCTGGCTGCCGGCGGGGCCGCCGCGCGCCGCGCCGACGGCGACATCGTGCTCTACAAGTCGGTCGGCTCGGCCCTGCAGGACGTGGTGATCGCCGAAATGCTGTTCGCGCTGGCCAGGGAACGGGGGCTGGGCGTCACGCTGCCGGCCACCATCGCGCCGGTCGCCAAATAAAACACACAACACCCACCACACCAAGGAGCCACAATGGCCAGTTACACCCGCAAGGAAGCCCGCGACTGGGCGCGCGAACGCCTCGACGGCGTCGCCAACGTCATCATCCCCACCATGACCTCCGATTTCAAGCGCCTGAACGAGAAGGCGATCCGGCACGACGTGGAAACCACCATCGCGCACGGCTTCGTCGGCACGCTGGCCTGCTCGGAAGTGGCCATCACGCTGGAGGAGTACGAGCGCTTCGTGCGCGTGGCGGTGGACCAGGCCGCGGGCCGCGTCTTCGTGGTGCACCACGCCGTGTTCAACACGCTGGAAGACAACATCGAGGCGCTCAAGCTGGCCGAGGCGGCCGGCGCGGAACTGGTGCTGCTGGGCTATCCGCCGTACTTCCATCCGAAGTCGCTGGAGGAGGTCTACCGGTACACCCGGGCGCTGTGCGACGCCACCAGCCTGGCGGTGATGCTGTTCCCGATACCCACCTGGGGCTTCTCCCGCCTGGACCCGGCCGACCTGCCGCTGCCCTTGCTGCGCCGCCTGATCGACGATTGCCCCAACGTGGCGGCCATCAAGGCCGAGGGCGGGGCGCCGCACATCATGTCGGCCATCGAGGTGCACCGCGCCTTCCACAAGGAGGTCGTGATCTCCTCGCCGATGGAGCACGAGTACGTGCCGCTGGCGCAGCTCATCCCCATCCCGTTCTGCGGCACCAATTACTCGGCCTTCTACGGCCCGGTGCTGCCCAGGGTGCACAAGCTGATACGGGAGGGCCGCTTCGACGAGGCCACGGCGGTCTTCCACCAGCTGGACGCGGCCCGCAAGGCTTTCGGCAGCGTACCGCAGGCCGGCAATGGCCTGATCAACCGCATGATGTGGAAGTACGAGGGCTGGCTGCAGGGCTACAACGGCGGCCCGCTGCGCCACCCCACGGCCCGCGTGTACGCGCGCGACATGGCCGCGCTGCGGCGTGGCCAGGAGGCTTCCGGCCTGAATCCCACCGGCGACGCGGACGAGGCGTTCTTCGCCGGCCGTCATCCAGCCTGATGGAGCGCGCCATGAAACACCTGCTCAAGGACCCCGGCCTGTGGCGCGAGGCCGCCCACGTCGGCGGCGCATGGCTGGCCGAGACGCCCCATGGACGCTACCTGCTGCGCAACCCTGCCACCGGCGAGGCGCTGGCCGAGCTGCCGCGCTGCCAGCGGGACGAGGCGCGGCGCGCCATCGAGGCGGCGCACCAGGCCCACCTGGCCTGGCGCAAGACCACCGCCAGGCACCGCTCCGAGATCCTGCGGCGCTGGTACGAGCTGATCGTCCAGCACCGGGAGGACCTGGCCACGCTGATCACGCTGGAGGAGGGCAAGCCGCTGTCCGAGGCGCGCGGCGAAATGGACTACGCCGCCTCGTTCATCCAGTGGTTCTCGGAGGAGGCCAAGCGCGCGCGCGGCGATGTCATCCCGGCGCCCAGGGAAGGCCAGCGCATCGTCGTGCTCAAACAGCCGATCGGCGTGTGCGCCGCGATCACCCCGTGGAACTTCCCGGCCGCGATGATCACCCGCAAGGCCGGCCCCGCGCTGGCGGCGGGCTGCGCGATGGTCGTCAAGCCGGCCAGCCAGACCCCGTTGACGGCGCTGGCGCTGGCCGAGCTGGCGCAGCGCGCCGGCGTGCCGCCGGGACTGTTCAGCGTCCTCACCGGCAACGACACCCGTGTCCTCGGCGACGAGCTGACCACCCATCCGCTGGTGCGCAAGATCACCTTCACCGGTTCGACCGAGGTGGGGCGCCTGCTGCTGCGACAGGCCGCCGGCACCGTCAAGAAGTGCTCGATGGAGCTGGGCGGGAACGCGCCGGCGCTGGTGTTCGACGACGCCGACCTGGACACGGCGGTGGACGGCGTGATCGCCTCCAAGTTCCGCAACACCGGGCAGGCCTGCATCAGCGCCAACCGCATCTATGTGCAGGACGGCATCTACGACGCGTTCGCGCAACGGATGGTGGAGCGGGTGGCGCTGCTCAAGGTGGGCAACGGCCTGGAGGAGGGCGCGCAGCAAGGCCCGCTGATCGACGGCGGCGCCGTGGCCAAGGTGGAGGAGCACATCGCCGACGCGCTGGCGGGCGGCGCGCGGCTGCTGCTGGGCGGCAAGCGCCACGCGCTGGGCGGCTGCTTCTTCGAGCCGACCGTGCTGGTCGACGTGCTGCCGTCGATGCTGATCGCCCGCGAGGAGACGTTCGGGCCGGTGGCGCCGCTGTTCCGCTTCCGCGACGAGGAGGAGGCTTTGCGGCTGGCGAACGACTCCGAGTTCGGCCTGGCGGCTTATCTGTACAGCCGCGACGCGGCGCGCATCTGGCGCGTGGCGGCCGGCATCGAGTCGGGCATGGTGGGCATCAACTGCGGCTTGATCTCGAACGAGGTGGCGCCGTTCGGCGGCGTCAAGCAAAGCGGCCTGGGACGCGAGGGTTCGCACTACGGCATGGACGAATTCATGGAACTCAAATACCTGTGCTGGGACGGCCTGGAGGAATCGACATGATCAAGATGATGGCGGCCATTTGCCGGCGACCCGGCATGACCCACGCAGAATACCTCGCCTACGTGCGGGACGTGCACGGCGCGATCACGAGGGAAAACCCGGTGACGCTGCGGCGTTACGACCAGAACCACGTGTTCGACGCGGCGTTCGGCACCGGCGCCGAGGCGGCGCACACGATGACGGTGTCGCGCGATTCGGTGACGGAGCTCTACTGGGACCACGCGGAAGACATGGCGGCCACGTTCGCGCACGAGCACGTGCGCACCAGGGTGGGGCCGGACGGGGCGAACTTCAGCGACACCAGCGTGGCGCTGAGCGTGGTGGTGGTGGAGGTCGCGCAGCCGGTGGTCAACGCCGGCCCCGGCCCCGGCGTGGGCGTTGGCGCGAAGGTGCTGCACTACCTGCGCGCCGCGCAAGGCATGGCGCTGCCGGAGTTCTTCGAGCGCTGGGCGCGCGCGCACGCGCGGGCGCTGGCGGCGTCGCGCACGGCGGCCGCGGCGGTCCGGCGCTGCGTGCACAACCGCCAGGTGGCCGAGTTCAACCCCATGCTGGCCTATTTCGGCGGCAAGGACGTCCCGATCTACGAGGGCGTGGCCAGCCTCTGGTTCGACGACGCGGCCTCGGTGGGCGCGTTCCGCGACTACGAGCGCGCGCTGCTCGAGATCAACGCCGACCCGGCGACGGCCTTCTACCGTCCGGAGCAATCGTTTTTCCTGTACGCGACGGAGGTGAACATCTACCAGCGGCGATGAATGACTAAATTGTATTTTACGTTAGTAGAATGCAGTGATATCCTCTTCCCGTTCATTTTCCCGGGATCGAGCCGATGATTACGCGTATTTGCGCCGCCGCCGCATGTCTGTTGTTGTTCCGCTTCGCCGCCGCCGCGCCGGTGCAGCTGCCCGCGCCGGACGGTCCGCACCGGGTGGGCATGGCGCGCTTCGACGTGGCGGGGGCGCCGGCCTATGTGTGGTATCCGGCGGCGGCCGGCGCCAAAACCTCCCGCCCCTATTTCAACAGGACCGAGCAGGCCACCCAGGCCAGGGCGATCGCGCGCAATCAGCGCTACGGCGAGACTGAGCTCGACGGTCTCGAGTCCGTGATCGCGCATAGCGGGGAGGACGCGACGCCGTTGCAGGGCAAGTTCCCGCTGGTGCTGTTCAATCACGGCTACGAGTGCTACCCGCAGCAAAACACGGTGCTGATGGAGCGCTGGGCCAGCCATGGCTACATCGTCGTGTCGATCTCCCACCCGGGCGACGCGGCCGATCTGGCGCTGGCCGACGGGCGGGTGGTGCCGACCAGCGGCGCGCCCGTCACCGACGCCACGTTCGGCGAGCTGCGCAGGCGGATCTCGGCCGGCGCCACGCACGAGGAGCGCACGCGCGGCCTGGACCGTTACGCCGCCGCGCTGCCGCCGACCCGCCTGGGCGCCAGCCACGCCAGGTGGAGCGACGACGTGCGCGCGGCCCTGGGCGCGATCGAGTCCGGACGGACGCGCGGCCGCGCGGCTGCGGTGTTCGGCCACGCGGACACGCGCCGGGTGGCGATCGCCGGCATGTCGTTCGGCGGCGCGGTGGCGGCGTCGGTGTGCCGCGCGATCGCCCATTGCGGCGCCGCGATCAATCTGGACGGGTCCAACTACGATCCCGCCCTGTTCGACGCGGACATCGGCCGGCCGCTGCTGGTGATGCAGGCCGATCCGGCCTACCGGAACGGCTCGCCGAACGACTACGCCTACGAGCGCTGGCGCGAGGCCGGGAACAACCCGCACGTGGTGCGCCTGCGGCTCGACGGCGTGCGGCACATGGGGTTCACCGACCTCGGCCTGTTGCTGCCCGGCGGCGGAAGCGAACAGCGTTTCGGGCGCCTGGACGCCCAGGCGGCGCAGCGGGCGATCGGCGACGCGACGCTGGCGTTCCTCGACCAGTACCTGAAAGGGGCGGGCAGGGGAGCGATGGCGCGGGCGATCCGCGACGCGAAGGAGCTGCATGTGCACGATCCCGTGGCGGTGCGGGAATGGGCGGCGCGGGGCGGCGGGCGGCCCTGAAGGCCGCCGCGCGCCGCCGGGCGCTCCCTAGCCATACGGCGTATAGGCGAAGCCGTTTCCGATGGTGCCGATCAGTGCCGCCTGGTTTTCCGCGCTTTCGCTGAAGCCCGCGAGCACCTCCGCAACCGACGCGGCCTTCGAGTCCAGGACGCCGACCCAGTAGTCGAGCCCCGCTGTTTCGCCAGCGCGGTGCAGCACGTTCTGATAGAGCTGGTTCACTATCTGCGCGTTGCTGGGATTGGCGCCGTACGCGGTCTTGAACTCCGCCGACGCCACGAATCCGCTTGCCACCTCCTTGAGACTGGCGCCCTGGTCCATTTGCGCCATCCAGTACCCAAGCCCGCCAAGGTCGGGGGAGCGGTTGAACGCCGCCTGATAGACGCGATACGCCTGGCCTCCCACGCCATCGATATCGAGCGCGATGCTGGAATCGGTGAAGTGCAGGCGTTCGACGTTCGTCACGTTGTCGTTGCCGTTCACGCCGAGCTTGTCGGTGACGCTGAAGCCGGACGACGTTCTGACGATCGAGAAGTTGGCGCTGGCGCCGCTGTATTTCAAGGTGTCGATGCCGGCGCCGCCGTCGATCAGATCGTCGCCGCTTTTTCCCAGCAGGAGGTCGGCGCCGCTGCTGCCCTTGACCGCCTCGGGCGCGCCCGCCGTCGCCAGACGATAGGACTTGAAAACCACGCCATTCCCGGCCAGGTCCTTGACGGCGCCCGAGGTGATCTCAATGGAATACTCGGACGAATAGCCGAGATCCGAGGATGGGTTGACGGTGAGCGAGGAACCGGAGAACTTCAGGTTGGCGCTGCTCGCCGCGTCATAAACGGCGATGGCCGCGCCGGTGGAATTCCTGAGGATGACCGAGCCGCTGCCCCGCTGTACCGCCTCGCTGAAGGTGAAGACGATATCGTTTGCGACCGGGAATTTGGCGTGGTTGTCGCCGCTGAAGGCGGAGATGGACGGCGCGGTGGTGTCCGGCGCCGCGGCCGTCGTGAACGTGTAGGAGCTGGTCCCGGAAAAAGCGTTGCCAGCCAAATCCTTGACCACCCCGGCGCCGAACTCGACCCGGTATCCGGTCGCGTGATCGAGGTCTTTGGCGGGGTTGATGGTCAGCGTCGAACCCGAAATGTTGATATTGGCGCTGGACGCGTCGTAGCTCGCGATGACGGCCCCGGCGGAATTCTTGAGGACCACGCTGCCGGCGCCGCGCTGTATCGCCTCGCTGAACGTCACGGCGATGTCGGTGCCGACCGCGATGTTCGGCGCGAAGTTGGCGGGGCTGTAGCCCACTATCGCGGGCGCCACCGTGTCGGGAGGGGCGATGAACGTAGTCGAGCTATTGAAGGTCACGCCGTTGAGCAGGCCGCCGTGATGTATCGATTTCGAATCGGTGATCTGCACCAGGGCATAGGACCCGAGGCCGTTGCTGACGGCGACGTACTCGCCCTCCGAAATCAGCTTGGAGTCGCTGGTGTAGGTGTATTTCCCCAGCGCCGACAGGTCGGATGGCGCGGTGCCGCCGACCTTGAAACTGGAACTCGCGTATATCCACGTCGCCGACTCGCTGCCGGACGAAAACCGCATCGGCACGCCGTTGATGGTGACCGACGTCTGGACGTCGAAATTCAGGCTGGTGCTGGTGACATGGCTGGCCGGATCTTGCGCGGTCGCGAAGTTGTAATTCGAGCTGCCGGCGTAGCTCTCCCCGGCCAGATCCTTGACGCTTCCCGGCGCCAGTTCGAGTGTGTAGGCGGCGCCGTACTGGAAATTGGCGCCGGGGTCGATGGTGAGGACGGTTCCATTGATGGAGATGTTCTTGCTGGTGGCCGCGTCATATTTCTCGACCACCGAGCCGGCGGCGTTTTTCAGTACGATGCTGCCGGAGCCGCGTTGAATCTGTTCGCTGAACGTCAGCCGTATATTCTCGTCGACGGGGACGCCGACCAGTTCGTCGGCCGGCGAAAACTCCGTCACGGCGGGGGCGGTGATGGTGACGGTCGAGCTGTTGAAGACGACGCCGTTCTTGACTCCGCCGTGATGCAGGGATTGCGAATCGACTATCTGCACCAGGGCGTAGGAACCAAGCCCGTTGCTGATCGCGACGTATTCGCCTTCCGATATTATCTTTGACTGAGCGGTGTAGGCATAGTCGGCCAATGCCGACAAGTCCGTCGGTGGCGTCGTTCCGACCCTGAAGCTGGCGGTCGCGTAAACCCATGTCGATGTCTCGCTGCCGGAAGAGAACTTGATGGGCACGCCATTGATTGTGATAGAGGTTTGAATGTCGAAATCAAGGCGTGTCGTCGTCTGTACCATCTCGTTCAAGATCCTTTGTGATTTAGCGAGTTTCTTCGCGGTATGTTATCACGCAGGCAGGTAAAGTTGCTATAAATAAATGACTAATGGGCAAGGGTTAGCCCCGCCAGCGCGCGGCGCACGGCGCCGTGCGCCATGACGATTTCCGGCGAGTCGTGCAGCAGGGCGTTGTATTTGGCCCGGAACTCCATGTCGCCTTGCTCCGAGGGGCCGATCAGGGCCTCCAGCGCGCCGCGGAAGGCCAGCGCCTCGGCGGTGGCGAGGGGTTCGGCCTCGTCGAGGCGCTCGTCGATCAGCGCCATCAGGCCGGACAGCTTTTGCAGCCAGGCGAAGTGCGGATGGTTGGCCACCAGCTGCAGGTGCTCCAGCGGGCTGCCGACGGCGCCGAAATACTGGGTTTCGACGTGGATCATCTGCTTGTGCAGATCGCGCAGCGCGCGCGTGAGCGCGGTCAGCCTGGTGCGGAGGGCGGGGTCGGGGGAGGTCATGGTGGATTCCTGTCTGGTTGCGCTATGCGGCAGTGTAGCGGCGGCGCGCGCCGGTGAACATGGCCCTAAAGTCCAGGTTCCCGGTCTGGGCTCCCTTATTTGTAGTGCTGGTAGACCGAGGTCTTGCCGTCGGCCTGGATCAGCAGGACGTCGTACGGGTCCTTGCGCGGGCCCTCCATGCCGGGGGAGCCCATCGGCATGGCCGGCACGGCGAGGCCGACGGCCTTGGGACGCTCCTTCAACAGGCGCTTGATTTCCCTGGCCGGCACGTGGCCCTCGATCGCGTAGCCGCCCACCATGGCGGTGTGGCAGGAGCCGTATTGCGCGGGTATCCCGGCCTTTTCCCTGTACTCGGCGGGGCTGGGCACGTCCGTGGCCTTCACGGAGAAGCCCTGGCCCTTCAGGTGCTCGACCCAATGGCCGCAGCAGCCGCAGGTGGCGCTCTTGTAGACCTGGATGACGGGACCGGCCGCCTGGGCCAGCATGGAAAAGCCCAGGGCGCCGGCGAGGACGGCCTTGCCGAGTATGCGACGGATCATGGCTATGCCTATGTGTGTGTGCGGACCGCGCATGCTACCACGGCACGAACATCAGCAACATGACGAGCACCGCCGCGATGGCGACGACGATGGCGAGGCGACCGCCGCGGTGTGGTTGGATTCCTCCTGGTAGGCGCATGATGGTTTCCCCGGTTGATTGCGTTACGGGGAAGTCTACGGCCGCCGGACGGGCCCGTATGTCTGGTGACACACCGAACTCTGCAATTGCGGGGCGCGCCCATGTGTGCTTATACTGTGTTCCACAAGCGGCGACCCGACGCCGATCGACACGCCATTCGAGGCCAATGAAACCTATCCTGATCGCCCTGGGCGGCATTTTCCTGGTGCTGGCCGTGCTGGGCGTGTTCCTGCCGCTGTTGCCGACCACGCCGTTCCTGCTGCTGGCCTCGGCCTGCTTCGCGCGCAGTTCCACCAAGCTGCACAACTGGCTGCGCAACCACGGCAGCTTCGGCCGCTATCTGCGCAACTACGAGGACGGCCACGGCATCCCCCTGCGCGCCAAGGTGATCGCGATGGCGATGATGTGGCCCTCGATGTTCTATTCGATGTACCGGGTGCCGCTGCTGCCGGTGCGCATCCTGCTGCTGCTGATCGCCTGCGGCGTCACCATCTACCTGTGGCGCTTGCCGACCGCCAAACCCGCGGACTAGCCGGCATCGCCAGGCTCAGCCGCGCGCGGGCAGGTGCCGCCGCAGCGCGCCGTACAGCTCGTCCGCCTCGAAGGGCTTGCCCAGGAAGTCGTCCATGCCGCAGGCCATGCACTCGGCCCGCTCGGACGCCATCACGCCGGCCGTCATGGCCAGGATGGGCAGCTCCAGGCCCAGCTCCTCGCGGATCAGCCGGGTGGCGGTGAAGCCGTCCATGACGGGCATCTGCACGTCCATCAGCACCAGGTCGCAGCGGGCCGGGTCGGCGCGCAGCAGCTCGACGGCGCGCTCGCCGTTGTCGGCCAGCTCCACCGTGGCGCCGGCCTGCCGCAGCATGGTGGCGGCCACCAGCTGGTTGATCTCGTTGTCCTCCACCAGCAGCACCCGCGCGGCGATGGCCTCCACCGGCCGCGCCGGCGCCGGTCCGCCGGCGCGGGTTCCGCGCCGGGCCAGCGCCTCGTGCACCGCGTGCAGCAGCCCGGAGGCGGTGACCGGCTTGGTCAGCAGCGCGGCCGCGGCGGACGCGTCGGGCAGCTGCGCCAGCGCGCCGCGGCCGTAGGCGCCCACCATGACCACCACCGGCAGCGCCTCCAGCCCGGGCAGCGCGTGCATGGCCCGCATCGCGGCCAGCCCGTCCATGTCCGGCATGCGCCAGTCGGCCAGCACCAGGTCGTAGGGCTCGCCGGGCGCCGTGTCGGCCAGCGCGGCCAGCGCGGCGGCGCCGGAGTCCACGCAGTCGCAGCGCCAGTGGCAGGCGGCGACCACGCCCTCCAGCGCGGCGCGGCTGGTGGCGTTGTCGTCCACCACCAGCAGGCGCAGGCGGTCGGGGATGCCGTCCGGATGGCCGGGGGCGACGTCGGCCCCGGTCAGGCCGAAGGGCAGGGAGAAGCTGAATTCGCTGCCCTGGCCGGGCGCGCTGCGCATGCGCAGCGCGCCGCCCAGCGCCTCGACGAAGCCCTTGGAGATGGCCAGCCCCAGCCCGGTGCCGCCGAAGCGCCGCGTGGTCGAGGCGTCGGCCTGGGTGAAGGGCGTGAACAGGCGCTTTTGCTGCTCCTCGTCGATGCCGATGCCGGTGTCGCGCACGCTGAAGCGCAGCACCGCCTGGTCCGCGCCCCGCGTCTCGCATGCCACCCACAGCGCCACCTCGCCGCGCTCGGTGAACTTGATGGCGTTGCCGGTCAGGTTGACCAGCACCTGCTGCAGGCGCAGCGCGTCGCCCACCAGCAGCCGCGGCACCTCGGGCTCGACGCCGATCGCCACCTCCAGGTCCTTGTCGCCGCTGTTGACGCCCATCACGGCGGCCACGGCGTCGAGCACCTCGTCGAGCGGGAAGCGCTGCGGCGCCAGCGTGACCTTGCCGGCCTCGATCTTGGACAGGTCGAGGATGTCGTTCAATATCCGCAGCAGCGCGTGGCCGGACACCCGTATCAGGTCCAGGTAGCGTTGCTGCTCGGGCGTGAGCTTGCTGCCGGCCAGCAGTTGCGCCATGCCCAGCACCGCGTTCATCGGCGTGCGCAGCTCGTGGCTCATGTTGGCGACGAAGGCGCTCTTGGTGCGGTTGGCCTGCTCGGCCTGTTCCTTGGCGCCGCGCAGCTCCCGCTCGGCGCGTTTTTGCTCGGTGATGTCGCGCGCCACGCCGACGAACACGTGGCGCCCCTCGATGAGCATGGCGCTGATGCCCAGCTGCAGCGGGAACACGGTGCCGTCCCTGCGCAGGCCGGGCACCTCCACGCCGCCGCCGCCGATCACGTGGGCCTGGCCGCCGGCCAGGTAGCGGCGCATGCCGGCCTGGTGCGCGGGACGCTGCGAGGGCGGCATCAGGCGTTCGATGTTGCGGCCGATGGCCTCCCCGGGCGGATAGCCGAAGATGGCCGAGGCGGCGCGGTTGAAGGTCTCGATCGTGCCGTGCTCGTCGATGGTGACGATGCCGTCGCCCACGCTGTCGACCATGGTGCGGATGCGCAGCTCCTTGTCGAGCGCGTCGCGCTCGGACAGGCGCAGTTTCAGGTTGGCGGCCTGGGCCGCGTCGCGCGCCTGTTCCAGCTCGGCGGTGCGACCGGCGATCAGGTTTTCCAGCTCGTCGCGGTGGCGCAGCAGCTCGCTCTCCACCCGGCGCAGCGTGGCGGCGGCCTGTTCGGCCTCGCGGAAGGTGGCGCCGTCCGCCGCGGCCGGCGCGTTCCCCGTGCCCAGCGCGACGGCGGCGTCGGCCAGCCGGCGCACGGCGGCGGAGATGCGGCGGGCCAGGAACCAGGCCGCGGCCAGGCCTGCGCCGAACAGGGCCAGCACGGTCCAGCTGATCCAGGCCAGCGAGTACAGCAGCTCGGTGAACACGGCGCTGCGGGGCACGCCGATCACCACCGTCCAGCCGGACATGGCCGAGCGGCTGAACATGGAGTAGACCTGGATGCCCTCCAAGGTGGTGGTCTCGATGATGTCCTCGCCGGTCTCGCGCATGCGCGCCAGCAGCGCGGGCGCGCCCGGCTTGCCGACGAATTGCCCCGGCAGGTGGGTGCGCGCCACGATCACGCCGCGGCCGTCGAGGATGGCGGCCACGTGCCCCGGCGGCAGCCGCGCCTGCGACAGGATGCGTCCCAGCCGCTCGGGCAGGAAGCCGACCGACAGGCAGTACGCGACCCGCCCGTCGATCCGCACCGGCACGTGCACGGCCGCCACCGGCCTGCCCAGGGCGCCGCCGATGAACAGGTCGGACACCACGGGGCGGCCGCTGTCGAACACGCGTTGGATGCGCTCCAGGCTGCCGGGGTCCGGCTGGGCGGCGCCGTGGGCACGCGCCGTGTTGAACAGTTGCAGCGCGTCGCGGTCGCTGAGCACGAAATTAAAGCCGGGGAACTCGTCGTTCAGCATTTCCCTGGCCTGGGCGTGGAAGGCCGGCAGGTCGCCGCGGCGCAGGTGCGGCGAGGTCGACAGCGCCTGCGCCACCACCAGGCCGGTGTTCAGGTCCCGGTCCACCGAGTGCGCCAGCGCGCGCGCGGTCAGCAGCGTGTCGCGCTGGATCTGGGTGCGCTCGCGGTCGTAGAAGTGGTGGATCACCAGCCCGTAGCCGATGGCGGCGGGCAGCGCGCACGCCAGCACCACGATCGAGAGCCGGGCGCGGATGGTGGGCGCGGCTCGGCTCGGGGACGGGCGTGGAGTGTCGCGGATCGGCATAGCCGTAACCGTACCATGAAACGGGGCGGGCGGGGCGCCCCGCCGCCGCGTCCGGCGGCCTACTTGCGCTTGCGCTCCTGGATGCAGGCCTTGCACTCGTAGCCGACGCTGCGTCCGGTGATCTTGAAGAACTCCGGGTCCATGGGCCAGGGCTCGTTGCAGCGCGCGCAGAGCTGCTCCTGGCCCAGTTCGGTTTTCATGATGCGGCGGAAACCGCCCGCGATGCGCAGGAATTCGAAGCCCGGCGCGAGCCTCGCATCCAGGGTGGCCATGGTCAGTCCTCCAGGGCGCTCAGGGTCAGCAACTGGGCGCCGTCGGTCACCTGGTCGCCCACCTCGTACAGCAGTTTCTCGACCACGCCGTCGTGCGTGGCCGAGATGGTGTGTTCCATCTTCATGGCCTCCATCACCAGCAGCGGCGCGCCTTTGGCCACCGTGGCGCCGGCCGCCACCAGGATGGCGACGATCTTGCCGGGCATGGGCGCGGTGAGCGCTCCCGCCTCGGCCTCGGCCTCGCCGGCGTGGGCCAGCGGGTCGGTGTGGGCCAGCGCGGTGTGGCGCCCGGCGGCGTAGACGTGGAAGACGTCGCCCTCGCGCACCACGGAGCCGCGCAGCAGCTGGCCGTCCAGCTTCACGGCCAGCTCGCTGCCATCGGCGCGCACCGGTTCCAGCGTGTGCCGCGCGCCGTCGACGGCCAGGCTCCAGCCGTCGCCGGCGTAGCTCGCGGTCACGTCGCGCGGGCCGGTCTCGTCGCCGAAGGCGAGGGCGCGCGCCAGTTGGCCGTTCATGCGCCAGCCGTTTTGCAGCAGCCATGGCTTGCTGTTGGCCGGCGCGCCAGCCGGCGCCCGCTCGGCCCCCAGCAGCGCCGCGGCGGCCAGCGCGAGCGTCGCGGCGGTGGCAGGGCGCGGCGCGGGGAACAGCGTTTCGCGGTTCTGTTCGATCAGGCCGGTGTCCAGGTCGGCGCTGGAGAATGCCTCGCTGTCCATCAGGCGCTGCAGGAAGGCGACGTTGGTCGACAGGCCCACCACCTGGTAGGCCGCCAGCGCCTGGCGCATGCGGGCCAGGGCCTGCTGGCGGTCCGGTCCCCAGACGATCAGCTTGGCGATCATCGGGTCGTAGAACGGGGAGATCTCGTCGCCCTCGCGCACGCCGGCGTCGATGCGCACCGCGGCCGGGGAGCCGGGCGCGCCGCCGGCGTTGCGGGCGAAGCACACCGCGTCCGGCGCGCGCAGGTGGCGCAGGCGGCCGATGGAGGGCAGGAAGCCCTTCTCGGGATTCTCGGCGTAGATGCGGGCCTCGATCGAGTGGCCGTCGATGCGCAGCTGTTCCTGCGTCAGCGGCAGCGCCTCGCCGTTGGCCACGCGCAGCTGCCATTCCACCAGGTCGGTGCCGGTGATCATCTCGGTGACCGGATGCTCCACCTGCAAGCGGGTGTTCATCTCCATGAAGTAGAAGGAGCCGTCCTGGTTGGCGATGAATTCCACCGTGCCGGCGCCCACGTAGCCGACCGCCTTGGCCGCGTTGACGGCGGCCACGCCCATGGCGCGGCGGCGTTCGGCCGTCATGCCCGGCGCCGGCGCCTCCTCCAGCACCTTCTGGTGGCGGCGCTGCACCGAGCAGTCGCGCTCGAACAGGTAGACGCATTCGCCCAGGGTGTCGGCGAACACCTGGATTTCGATGTGGCGCGGGCGGGTCAGGTACTTCTCGACCAGCACCTTGTCGTCGCCGAAGCTGCTGATCGCCTCGCGCTTGCAGGAGGCCAGCGCGTCGGCGAAGTCTTCTCCGCGCTCGACGATGCGCATGCCCTTGCCGCCGCCGCCGGCGCTGGCCTTGAGCAGCACCGGGTAGCCGATGCGGTCGGCCTGCTGCCGCAGGAAGGCGCTGTCCTGCCGGTCGCCGTGGTAGCCGGGCACCAGCGGCACGTCGGCCTTTTCCATCAGCGTCTTGGCGGCCGATTTCGAGCCCATGGCGCGCATCGCGGAGGCGGGCGGGCCGATGAAGACTAGCCCTGCCTCGGCGCAAGCCTGGGCGAATTCCTCGTTCTCGGACAGGAAGCCGTAGCCGGGGTGGATGGCCTGGGCGCCGGTGGCGCGCGCCGCGGCGATGATGGCGTCGCCCTTCAGGTAGCTCTCGCGGGCGGCGGCCGGGCCGATCAGGACGGCCTCGTCGCACATCTCCACGTGGCGGGAACCGGCGTCGGCCTCGGAGTACACGGCCACGGTCTGGATGCCCATGCGGCGCGCGGTGGAGGCGACGCGGCAGGCGATTTCACCACGGTTGGCGATCAGTATTTTCTGGAACATAGGCTGCCTTCTCTTGTATTTGAATGGATTGCTTGGTGTATGGCTTACATGCGGAACACGCCGAACTTCGTGTCCGGGATCTCGGCGTTCAGCGCGGCGGACAGGCCCAGACCCAGCACCATGCGGGTGTCGGCCGGGTCGATCACGCCGTCGTCCCACAGGCGCGCGGTGGCGTAGTAGGGGTGGCCCTGGTGCTCGTACTGGTTCTTGATCGGCTGCTTGAACGCCGCCTCCTCGTCGGCCGACCACGCGCCGCCCTTGCCCTCGATGCCGTCGCGCTTCACGGTCGCCAGCACGGAGGCCGCCTGGTCGCCGCCCATCACCGAGATGCGCGCGTTCGGCCACATCCACATGAAGCGCGGCGAATACGCCCGGCCGCACATGCCGTAGTTGCCGGCGCCGAAGCTGCCGCCGATGATGACGGTGAATTTGGGCACGGCGGCGGTGGCCACGGCGGTCACCATCTTGGCGCCGTTGCGGGCGATGCCCTCGTTCTCGTACTTGCGGCCCACCATGAAGCCGGTGATGTTCTGCAGGAACACCAGCGGGATCTTGCGCTGCGCGCACAGCTCGATGAAGTGCGCGCCCTTCAACGCCGACTCCGAGAACAGGATGCCGTTGTTGGCGATGATGCCGACCTTCATGCCGTAGACGTGGGCGAAGCCGCACACCAGCGTGGCGCCGTAGCGCGCCTTGAACTCGTCGAACTCGCTGCCGTCGACGATGCGGGCGATCACCTCGCGGATGTCGAAGGGCTTGCGCGTGTCGACCGGGATCACGCCGTACAGCTCCTGGGTCGGATACCTCGGCTCCACAGCCTCCCGCAAGGCGCCCTGTTGGGGCTTGACGCGGTTCAGGTTGGAGACGATGGTGCGCGCCAGCGACAGCGCGTGCAGGTCGTTCTGCGCCAGGTGGTCGGCCACGCCGGACAGGCGCGTGTGCACGTCGCCGCCGCCCAGGTCCTCGGCCGTCACCACCTCGCCGGTGGC
>NZ_FPBO01000060.1 GCF_900116645.1 Pseudoduganella namucuonensis
GTTACTGCCGATTCTCCTGCGGCCAAACCGGAGAAGAAGCCGAAGCCGCCGACGAAGATGGAAATCGCGTCATCCATCTACCTGCGCATGTCCGCACAGAAGGACATGACCCGCAAGCAGATCGTTGAACAGTTCGTCGCCGAAGCCAAGCTAAGCGCAGCCGGTGCAAGCACGTACTACCAGCTGATCAAGGCAAAACTGGGTTGAGAAATGGTTTGCACGCCAGTCTGCTGTACGGGCTGGTGTGCCGCTGTGTAGCACTATCCATACCCGCCACTTCAGTCCCCCATGTTGTTCCGTGCGACCAGGATCATAGATGCTGCTATGCTGACTTCTTTCTGGTGGAGGTCAACATGTCGATCTATCGTTCCGAGGGATTGGCGGCCTTCCGCGAATTTTCAGAGGCGCTTGCTGAAGAGCATGCTGTTGCGCATGAGTTGAGTCAGTGCGCGAAAATCGATGTCTACAATTTGCTTGCGGCTGATCTCTTTGTCCGCGTGACCGCCGCCCACAAAAAGACCTTGGCGGCGTTCGCCCAGATAGAGTGCTTCCGGGACAACAAACAATGATGCCCCTCCCAGCAGGTCACCGCCTCGTCAGTTCCCCTCCAGCTTCAAGAACGAGGCAGCGATCATCGCATAGCACTACTGCGATGCGAACACAGCTTTCGTCAAGCAGCGTCCTTCAGCAATCAGCTTCGTTAGCCACTGCTCAAGGAAATTGTTCAGTTCCGCCTTGGCCAGGGGGCTGAAGGCCATCAGCTCGGGACAGAAAACTTTCCGCGAGCCGAAGCAATCACTGTAGGTCAGCACCCCAACGGTCTCGGCCAGCAAATACACCTCCACGGTCATGTCAGGGTCAGGTATCGCCGCGCCATGAAGCCGCTGGAGATAGTGGCTCATGCGAAGTACTAGGCGGTGAGGGTGCCGCTCAATCACATCAACGTGCACATCGGTATGCCCAAGCGCGGCGAGCTTGGCTGGCCCGCGCATGTCGTGCAAGCCTGGCAGAAGTTGAAGCAGCGTGCGGTAGTTCTGTTGATAGAGATCCATGTCGATTCCACGTTGTTTTACGGTACGGGAACCATCCATGGAAAACTGCAAACAGACAACGCCGTCTATTATGCATCGATCAATATTGATTTGATGATCGAATGCGGCGCGTCGATATCACAAAACTATCAACAGGGTGACTAAGTGAGTATTTCTCAAATGCATATACTGTTATGATTGAGTAAATTTGGTAACTTCAGTAGGCGGTGAAAACTACACGGCGTTCGCGCCCTATACACAGGATCTGTTATGAACGGAACAACGCAAAACCAGCCAGGCGATGACAAACCTGTACGTGATTCGGTGCTCAGGGAGCAGCGCCTGGAGCAGCTCATGGATAGCTGCAAGCAAGAAGTACTGCGCCAAATAGTCGGGCCATTTGGTCTGACGCCTGCTATGTTTGATGACAAGGATGGCGGCAACGTCACGACCCAGCACAACGCTGAGCAGGGCCTGTTTGCGAAGGAGTCAGAAGAATTCAATCGCACCGACTACGACTACTCCGCCGCAAAGAGGGAGAAGATGCGCGAGGCGTTTGAAGGCGGCAGCATGAACTCCCAGGAATTCGTCGATCAATATACCGGCAAGCACGAGCCGACCAAACGGGAGAACAACAAAGGCAAGATCGTAATGAACGCCGAGCTGGATCACCTTGTTCCTGTCAAGGACATACATCGCCAAGGCGGCTGGATCAAAGACAAGCAGGGCCGGACGGAGCTCAGCTCCGAAAAGGATAATCTGCACTACACCACGCACAAGACTAACCGCAGCAAAAGCGACAAGGCCCCTGAAGAGGCCATGTCAGCCGAAAACGGATTTGACAAGGCCCGCATCGATCCGTTGCTGAACGAGGCAAAGGAATCGCTAAAGGAAAAACTGCCCGACACCTCGGAACGGCTCATGTATCACGGCCAGGAACTGCTCAACACCGGCGTACAGGAGGCTGGACGCAACGCCGTGCGCCAGGCCTTTGGCATTGTGCTGCATGAGTACGTCAATGGCAGCTTCCACGAGATTAAGGTGCTGTTTCAAGACAGGCATAACGAACAGAGCCTGATCGACCGGTTTATTGAAAGCAACAAGCGGGTAATGCAGCGCGTGATCAGCAAGTTGAAAGCTGCGCTTGAGGCACTGGTCGAGGGCGGTATACAAGGCTTTGTCAGCAATCTGCTGACCTTCCTGATCAACAATCTGATCACCACGTCGAAGAAGATCGTCGCGTTGATCCGCGGGAGCATGCAAGACCTGTGGAAAGCCATCAAGATGCTAGTGAACCCTCCGGAAGGCATGTCTGGCCTGGAGGTCGCCCGCGCAGTCGCCAAAATCATCGCCGCAGTCGTTACCACCGGTTTGGGCATGCTGATGGAGGAGTCCGTCAAGGGATTCATCCTGGGCGTTTCCATTCTGGTGCCGATTGCGGACATTCTGGCTACGGCCATGACCGCCATCATGACAGGCGTCATCGGCTCTCTTGTTATCTACGGAATTGACCGCCTCTTCGACTGGCTGAGCTCCACTGGCACGGAACTGCTCCAAGCGTACGAAGCCAATGTGCAAGCGCAAGCCAACGTGATGGAACGGCTGCGGGAGTGGCTGGATCTGCAGTACCGGAACTCGCGCCTGTACGGAACCGCAGCGCTTGAATATCAGCGGGTACGGGATAGCTATTTGATCTCATCGTTCCAGCTTGAAACCGCCACGCTGGATGCCGGTGCGACGATCGCAAGCCGTAATGCCCAGATCGACATGCTCAGCACGCAGATCGAACGACAAAAGCTGCTGGCGGACGTGCTGAAGTCTCTTTGATCGCTGGTCCATTTAAAAAATACTATTGAGGTGCTTGATGTCGCAGTTAATCAACGAGCTCGCAAGAATAGAAGTCAGCAATGACGCTTTACAGCAATTGGAAGTGGGAAACATCTACCAGGATTTCAGCAGGAATTACAGGAAACTCGATGATCTGAAAAACTTCAGATCTGAGTACGAAAATAAGAACCGCGTGATGCGCTGGTGGCACAACGACAAGTTGCGCGACGCGCAGCTGGACTCCGCAGAGGTACAGGCAGAATTTTCCAAAACGATAGGCCAGCTCATGATGATCAGCATCATGCAGTCCAAGAAGCTCGCTGAGCAGCAGTCCCAGTTGAACAGCCAGCAAGGCGATCTGAAAAAGCAGGCTGACGGCATTGCGGAACACGCCGGCACGCTGCAGCAACAGCATGAAGTTCTAGCGAAGCAATCCGAAAAGCTTGAATCCCTGGTCAAGGAATACTTTGATCTGAAAGGACTTACCGAAGACGGCGCCCAGAAGCTGATAGAAATCGCCAAGGAAGTAAGAGCTACTAAGGATGGCATGCTCCAGCAATTCGCGGCCCGCGCTCAAGACCTGGAAGCCCTTCACAGTGACGCAGTATCCCGGATGGCGTCCCTGTCTGCAGAGGTGGACGGCAGAGTCGTCGGCATTGAGAAACAGATTAGGTCAGAGCTTGCAGCGCTTGACGAGGAGACCCGGCAGAAGCTGCTTGCCAGCGAATCCGCCCTGCGAAATGAACATGAGGCTGCGCAGACGGCTGTCCATCAGGCCCTGTCGACGCTTCGGCAGGACTTGCAAGCATCTGTAGCAAACCAACTCGAGCAAGAGCAGGCATACAAGCAAAAGATCGAATCTATCGAAGGCGGACTGGACACCCAAGCCTCGCGCATGTCCGACATGGCCAATGAGCTGACTTCTTTGAAAACCGAACTGGCCGCCTATGCTCAGCGACAGAGCGCCGATCAAGAAAAGGTAGCCACGCTCCAGCAGGAGTTTTCTGATCGATTAAGAAAGTTAAGCCTCGGCGCCGCCGGCGCCGCCGTGCTGGCCCTAATGGGCGCCATCGCGCATCTTCTGAAGTGGATCTAGCCACCTAGCTAGACCTAAAACCGCACTGAACGATCGCACGGCCAACAGTCGACTTTCGACCAACCATCACACTGTATCAGCAGCTTTTTCGACTAGATGTGGGATCGAAAATGTGATGGTCGATAACTTCTTGATTAAAGTGGAGTTTTGGTACGATCGCATATTAATGCGTTTGAAACCCGCATGAACAGTGGGTTTTAACAAGGCGGAGGGGCTTGGGAAGCTTCTGCTCTACCATTGAGCTACACCCGCATGCCACGCATTCTACGCGGGATTGCACGTTGTTGACAACATTGCAGTATGGTTGCTGTGATGGAAAATGGGATGGCCGATTTCACCGAGGTGTGATGGCCGTACCGCCAATCGGACAAGCACTTGTGCTAGGCTGTCTCCCAACTATACAGTCCGAGTTCAAATATCTCGCACATGCCCCCATACAACCGCCGCCATAGCCTGCGTCCTCATTCACGCGTTCCCCGCCCATCAGCAAATCCCCGACTTCTTGCGCTGGACGCGTGGCTACAACGCCTTAGTGCCTTCGCTCAGGTAGGGCTCGCGCTCTTCACGATCGTCACCATCTATACGACGGTCATTCCTCTCTACCAGAAGTCCGTTCTTGATGAGGCAATCGCAAAAAAGGAAGTCGAACTGAAGACAGCTACTACGGCGTTGGAAACCAAGTACATCATACTGCGGCGATTTGCCGTCCGCGACTACGTTCAGTTTACTGTGCCAGGCTGCATAGGTCTGCTACGCAAGATTCCCGAGAACGCAGATGAGCCTATGCCGCCTGACCCAACCCTAACACTGGATGTCAAACAGTGTATTGTTGGCACAGAATCAACGATACGGTCACTAAGTGAGCTTCGACAAGAAGATCGTACATTCTTCCGTGAGCAACTCACTTTGCTAGGGGATCGTTTGGCCCAACGACAACTCGATGCAAGGACATCGGTAGCAGGCGCTCATCTCGACGTCAACAATACCAATATGAATCAGTTGGCCGCCAAGCGCGTGTTCGAAAGCCGTCTCAGCCGAGTGTTGGAAAAAATGGCAACGCCACAGCAGCTTGCCGAGTCCAAAAGACGATCTGCTATTGCGGAGTTGGAGTATGAGCGCACCGAGGCCTATCGAAAACAGGTATCAAATGAAATGTTTGGATTGTTGAAGTTGGCTTGGCCAGCTTCCAAGCAATAGCTCCTTACTTGCATCAGATAAGATTTGACTTGTGCCAGTTCATTGAGAGCTGTCGGCGGGCCATCGCTATATTCTACGCGGACTCCACGCTGCTTGACAACTTATCAACAGGACGGGTGTGATCAGAAATGTCATGTGGTGGCCGATTTATCGAGGTTTAATAGCTCCCACTGCCATAACTTGAGCATTCTCAAGCGCTCAGCTCCTGAAATTTATGTTCGAAAAATAATCAGGAAACCCCTCAAGGACTTCCTCTAGCACTGCTGGATTATCACGTAATATTTTATAATCAAATACCTCAGTTTTTGTACCAACTGCCTCATAAGCTTTGCGTATAGCTTTACATAACTCGCGATCAACAAAGCCTTCACTAAACAGCCAGCGTTCAAAATCTTTACTCAACCCGATTTTCAGGCATTGTTGCAATGTTCGTAAAACCTTAGTAAGGTCATCATTATCAAACGTATTTTCCACGATATCGGCTAAGGCACCAATAATTAACATTGCATCATACGCTAGAGCTCCATCAGTAAAATCCACAACATGTGACATCTTGACCACCCTTGTGCTCTTCGGGGTCACTATATAGCTTTTCTGCGCAGTAAATTTACCAAGTAAACTTTCATACGAAAGTCCATCGATCCAACCAATAGCCGCAGGCAATAACGATTCTTCCGGTTTCAATTTAAATATTATATCGCTTACAGCCAATTGCGTGAGAAGAGGCCAACAAACCTGCAATGCCTCACCTGGCTTAGCACAAAGAGTAAGCTCAAAATGTTTCTCTTCCGCCCACGCCTCAATAATTTTCAACTGGCGGATTCCTAAAAGCGCTTTTCCGTAATAAGCCACCTTCCCCACATCCACACTAAGTACGTGCAGCGCTATCGCGTAAAAACTTTTCTCCAAAAGAGTTTTTTCGACCTCCGATGCCAGATGATAGGCAAGAGTTTCAGTAGCGAGTTGCGAAAAATAGTTTACATCACGGAAATTCGGATTGTCTTTTAAAACTGAGAGCATAAAGCTCTCAATTTTCTGCACAATGGCCTCCACTTCTTGCATTTGTCCAAGCATAGCCTTTAGGGCGGCCGGCTTTTCTTCTAAGTTCTCAATTACGTAATTTCGATATCCATCTGGATCACGTATGAACTCTAACACGTCCCAATTCCATTCAATGCTACGCCCGGGGCCAACCAAATCTTTTAAGCTACTAACACACTCATCAGCCTCGCTCATATCTAATAGTTTCAGCGTCTGTTGCCACTTCCACTTTCCTTTACGATCATATCGTTTTTCAAAGAGTTCCAAGTCCGAGAAAATCACACTTCCCTCAGTATGGTAGCCTGATCGTCCGGCCCTCCCCATAAGATTGTGAAAATCCCGACGTTTAATTTCCTCTCCTGCCTGCCATATACTTGTAACGATTAGATATTTGATTGGAAGATTCACACCTTGACTTAGCGTCGAAGTGCACACAACCAAACGAGCACTACCATTGCTCATTGCCCATTCTATTGATACGCGCAATCCATTAGGTATTGCCTTACTATGAGGAAGGACGCCAAAATCAATTGCACGCGTAACCGTATCTTCCGAGCCGAAGTGAAGCCTCGATAAAGAGGCGAGTTTTGAAATCTCGTTACTGTTCGACTGCGTTAAAGGTGCCTCAAGAGCCAAGCCTCGTTCATAATATTCTATAATACGATCACAGATCGCATTCACACTTGTTTTGGTGCCACAAAATATCGCTACCGCGCCCAACTGGCTAAATCTCAGCCCCAAGTAGGCTGGAACGGTTGGTGGATCCTTTCTATTAGGAAAAAACCTATCTACTTTCTCGCCTTTATTTCGACCAACATTAATTTGACTGATAATTTTTGGAACAACGAAGTCGCGTTCAGCTACAGACTCATCGTCAACATAATTGAGTTGTCCATGCTCGCCCTCCCAACTCGCAAATGCGACAGAACGCATAGTCGGCAAACAATGTGCGCCTTGAATTTCAACTCCCCTTTCACCATATAACCACTCGCCTATTGAATTTGCATTTCCTAGAACTGCAGAAATTAATACAATCTGCGTATCGTTCGCTACAGCTGAACGCAACGTTCCTACTAGGAGCTCATACGTTACACCTCGCAAGCCTGTATCAAATTGGTGACCTTCATCGAAAATCAATAGTCCGATTCGTCCCGCCAGTTCTGGATTATGTCTAAGTAAATAGACCATCTTCTCGGGGGTCGATACCATTATCGTTTTACGCGTCTTGGGGTCGCGAAATTTGTCACCCATTAAAAACTTTATGAACTCGAGGTCACGATCATCCACCTGCGGCGTGTCCGCCAACTCGTTAACAGAAACATTTTCACCACGGAAAGCCGTCTTAAAGGCGTCGCTAATTTCTCGACACAATGCTCGAAAAGGTGCAATGATTACCGCCAATCGTGCTCGTCCGCTAAGGAACGAACTACGAATAAGTATCTCAGTTGACTTGGTTTTGCCTGCACTAGTTGGCATCTGCACTACGGCAGAGGTTCCTCTCAGAATACCCTTCTCGCCCAGTAGCTTTTGTGCAGGCCAAAATTCTCGTATAAAACTAGGCTGCGAAAGAACTGGAAGCCATTGCTCGATAGGAATGTCTGTAAACTGCGGCAAGCAAATTCTAGAAGAATTTGCAATACGGCGCTTTGTTACAGCGATAAGGATATCGATAAAAAACAATTCCCTATCATCACCATATTCGTAGACGTATGTTTCTGCTGCTGTGCACGCCAACTGAATTTCGTCGATCGTAGCATTTCCAGCCAAAAATTTTGCAAAGAAAAAAATAACCTGATTTACTTTATCAACATCTGAATATGACATCCCCCTGTCTAACGCAGAGGATGCACGTAACATCCATATCAGTGGCCCTTCAATATTATTTGGAGTGAGCCCATATCTTATATGCGTCAAATCTTTCGAAAGAACAGAAGCACTCCCAGGCATATCAGCCAAATAATAGGAAGCTGCGCCAACAAGACGTAAATACACCGACTTTTCTTCATTCAATGCGACTTGGTCTAGCGCATCAAAGTACTGAGCAATAAGCACCAACTGAGTTTTTAGGTTAGCATATTCGTCCTCTACGTCCCCCCCAAATATAGGTCGACGCCGCTCCATCGAAGCGAGCTCTCCTAAAATTCCGACACTTAGGATGAGCAAGTTATGAGGATTTCCCTCTAAATTTGTGTGATGCTGCTCTTCCAATTTGAACTCGTACTGTTTTGCCTTTGACTTTGTTAGTGCCAGTACGCGTTTCGAATTATATTCAAGCTTCATCAGCAGCCTTCTCATATAAATGATGAACTAGGTTCATCATATCCGCCCCTCGTATAACCATGAGGTCAAGTTTATCTCTGTTATTATGCTTGATCGCCGAAGTTAGGCTCAGCTTACCTTTATTAAAAACTTCCTGAGTGACTACGGCTGCCGCTCCGTATCTTAAGGGATAAGGGTTATCATCGGGGTTTTGAAATCGGATAACTCTGTCAGAGTCCTCTGTAAACCCTGTCCATTTTAACCGCTGTCGAATCGCATTTAATGATTCAGCGAGCCGGAACTGATCCTTATCAGAATGATCGACTGCGTCTTGCAAGCGATTCATGGGTACGCCAGTGAGCTTGGCTTTTACCTCGTAAACAATTAATTCATCTTTAACTGCTCCAAATTGTACAAGCCGCATCCCCACGACGTCACTTCCTTGGTCGCTACTATTGGGATTTGTCTTAAATGAGTAGCGAACTCTTGGCACCCAATAATTAAGACGATATGTCAAGAAATCTGACACTAAAATCTCCGCAAAATCTCCGGCACGCGTTGCCGGACCAGTTTTCTGCCCCTTTTGAGCTGCCTTTTTCACTGGAAATTTGTATGTTTCCAGGTATGTTTTACGACTAATCTTCATCGGAGTACACAGCGAATCGATTTCGATGTCTCTGCAATAATGATTACGGAAATGTTTCGCCCACTCAGAAATTGTTTTGGGATCCCCGAGGTTATATGAAAAATCATATATTTTCACGGAGAGCCCACACGAGGTGGTAACAACGTCTGTGCTATCTACCATCCAAGCTAAATGTTTTCCCGTCCAGGGCATCACTTACTCACAATCATAAAGTGCACTTTATACGACCGAAATTTTTGCACTACTGGGCCTTCGGATGTGCCCGACAACTCTCTTGGAGTTGCCACCAGTCTACGGAATGTGATACAGAATGTCGATAAGAAGAGCACCTGAAGTTCCCTGATTAGAATATGAATAGCCACACTATCTAATTGCAAGTTACAATTTTCCGGCTGGCAACAATACTGCTACAAGGCCCACATATGGTTACCAAAATCGCGTAAAGTACGGTCTATCACCACAACATCAAGGAAGTCCATGACCACTTATCAGGAATACGCCGCCAAAATCGCTGAACTGCAACAACTCGCAGAAGCTGCCCGCAAGAATGAGATCGCTGGTGCGAAAGCGCAGATCGCCGAGATCATGAGCCAGTATGGCTTGAGCGTCGCAGATCTGACTGGCACGCCCAAGGCGAAGAGTACGAAGGAACGCGTACCAGTAGCCGCGAAGTACCGCAATGACGCGACTGGCGAGACGTGGACTGGTCGCGGCCGTTCGCCGAAGTGGCTGGAAAGCAAAGACAAGGATCAGTTCCTGATCAAGTAAGCGAAACGGCGGCTGAAAAGCCGCCGTTTCATTAAGCGTATAGCTCAGACTAAATCCAGCAGTCCACATCCGTTGTAGGGGCGGTCTCACGTAGCGGACCTAAATCTCAAGTTGGCCCAACACTTGATGCAGAGCATGAGAGCCGTTGTTGACTGGCTAGACCGCATTTCGGCTGCCAGCGGTAACTAGATTCGCTAATTGTTGACTATGCTGCTTATTCATCAAGGGTTAATCGAAAATTTCTTTAACAGCAACCAATATTTGAAAGAATAAGCATGAGAACCTACTTGTTTCCAATGGGCGATGAACAACTTCGCCCGGAAGATGAGTTGACGCAACGAGTATCAAGTAATGAACTGGTTTTCTTGACACGCATAGCGGAGTTTGAACGAACAGGCGAGCATCCATTCGAATTAGACTTGACGGATTGGAAATTTCTTTGGAAGAGTGCAAGCTTTCCCGAGGGGGCTTCTAAGGATCTTGTGGATTTAATCGACACGAATTGTGAAAACTGGAGTGAATGGCTCTCGTTAAATGAGAACGAAGTAACTCAATTAAAGCAAAATCCGTTAGTAGTCGGGGACCGTGTACGCATTAACAATGGCATGTGGTGGGGTACGCCGCCGCATATATACACACGTGCGAGGGAATTAGACGACGAGACACGTACAATGCTTTCTTGCTGTAGCTTTGCATTTACTGTTACGGTAAAAAATGATCCGCTTCGGGAGAAAAAGATTTCTTTGTTAGTCGCCCACAAGTCTGCAGTAAGTTCAGTCATTAGTGAAAGCCGGTTTTGGCGAATTGACGGCAGCTTAAACTTCAAGAAAGCATCGAAAGTTCTACGCGAAGAAGTCTCTCCGGCGCTTGGATATCTGTCAGAAAGAGAGTTGCAGGCAATTGCCGAGCAATGGAAGGGAAATTCGAAACGCAATGCTATATCAAGTACTGTCCGTGGGCTGAACTTCGAGAGCGAAGTTCAAGAGCTCTTTATCGCGTGTGGATTCAATGTTGAGACAACTGCAATAAGTGGGGATTTCGGCGCGGACTTGATAATCAGAGAGCATGAATTTACCCTTGCCATTCAAGTGAAAAATCTTAGCTCTACCGTTGGAGTTGCCGCAGTTCAGGAAGTAACAGCAGGGGCATTACATTATAACTGTGAGCATACTCTGGTTGTTTCCAGCAACGGTTTTACAGAAGCAGCCCGTTCATTAGCACGATCCACTGGAACTCGCTTAGAAACACTTCACTCCCTTAAGCAAGACCTGCATCAGCACATATTAACCCGCTTCCGAAATTAGTCCCAACTTTCGAAAGACGGTATTTCATGATGTGGCTAGCAATGAATTTGGCAATTTATAGCCCAACTACGTTATTAATTTTTCTAGCTAGAAAAGTCACTGTTACCCTTATAAGGAACCATAGCTTTACTTTCTAGAAAACTAGTATCGCCTACTGGAATTGCCACGTCATAAAACGATCCTAACGCGCTTAGAATCGATTTGATTCTTTATCTACGCATCGATGCATATTCCTCTAGCTCCACGCCTTAGAAACGTTTCTAATCGATTTTAACGCGTGGTCTGAACGCTAGCTGACGCCTCCAGCAAAATCATACAAGGCGTATTGACTTGCACAATCGTCCACTCTTCGGGCATTTATCTTCGGCAGCGACAAACTTGCCCGTCTCGACCAACGCGTCAATCACATAGTTGTCTGCAAGCTTCGTGTCCTGCATTTTCGAGAAGCGGGTGCGCAACCACACATCGAGCGAATGGGGCTTGGTATGACTTTCAAGCTTTTTGAGTGTCTGGCCTTGGACCATATAGTTTTTGCCAGATGCCTTGATGAAGTCGATCAGTTCTTGCTCATCGAATGCCAAACCCGTGTACCGAAGTTCAATCATAGAAATCGTCCGCTTGCCGTGTTAGGCACGATATTAAAATTGCGGACGATGATAGCAGAACAGTTGACGTGTTGGGCGGCGAGAGCAGCCCCGTCGAGCTACTTTCAAACGCTAAGTTTCACGCGTCTGCTCTTCAAGAATGGCACGGATGATGTTTGTGGCCAGTTGCCGGTTGGCAGGTGTCAGCTGGGCAAGCAGCCCTGTGATGCGCAGGATTGCAGCATCCGGCAACACCGCAGCGGGCGCTTCGGTGTGCATAGCTTGGTTACGCAGCGTGGCGGAGTGAACCGTTACGGCCTGACTCTCGGGAACGGGATTCGTGGTGAGCGTCTTTTTTTTTGTCATGCAGGGCTTTCGTTCGTTGATGGTACTGCTACCGTCAATGCGAACGCTGGGAACCTCAACGCACAACCGTACTGGCTGTTGCTACTGGCGAAAACGGGCAACCCGCTTCTACTTCCAAGGGCGTTTTCCGTTTCTATACCCTGCTGTGTCAGCACACCGTTAGAACGCAAACTTCGTTCGTTTTTTCCGATGTTTCTCCTGCAAGTATAAGGGTTACTTTGATACGCGCCGATGCCGCGATCTATTCGTCTTCGTTCTGACTGGCGAGAACGCATCGAACCATGCTTTCGACCAGGCGGACGTTCTTCGGCGACAGCTTAGCCAGCAGCTCCACGACCGGCACCACCGCCGCCTGATTCTTCCCTACCACTACTGCTACGCCGCGCTCGCCGAGAGTGTGGACAGCATCGGCAGCTTTCACCACTCGCCGCCGGCCAGTACCGAAGCGAAGCCATTGCTCTGAAACCTCCAGCCACTCCGCCAGCGCAACCAGCTTTGCTTGCGTGGGGATCGCTTCAGCAAACAACCACTTCCTTACTGTCTGCGATGCGATCTTGTTTCCTGGGTACTTGGCGCTGAACTCGGCAGCGATGCGCGTGGGGCTGGTGATCGGCAGGCCCATGCGTTCAAGCTCCTTCTTCAAGCGAAGGCTGAACTCTTCGCGCAATTTTTCGTTGGTCGTTTCCATGGATGAGGAACGTACCGACTGAGGCAGTAACTCTATAGTTCTATAATTTTTACATGAAAACCCATAGTTACCGTAAAATATTCCCTGACTGCAATTTCGCTCGGGACTAATAGATGAAATCTGTTCGCGTACTGCTGCTGGTCTCTGTGGCGATCATCGCCGCGTCCGCCTATGCGCAGAAGCAACCGCGCTCAGTCCTTCGCTTCGCAGAGGTGGTCGAGGTCTATCCCAAGTACATGCAGCTCCCGTGCGAGACGTGCGGTGGCCTACCTGACCTCCGGTTCGCAGGTACTACGTTCAAGTACCGCTGCGACGGCGAGCTATACGAGAACTGGACAGCATCACAGCTTCAAGTCGGCCTCCGCATCCAAGTGGCAGGTTGCGGAAATCTGGTGGTCACGAAAGATCGAAAAGTAGTAGTCGAAGGCAGAAAAATAGCTGAGGGTGAGCGCTAGAAATGAAAATTATTAATTAGCATCAATTCGGAGGGCATAACTTGAATACGCATCAGATACTACCAGAACATATTCGCGCTAGCCTGGCGCAATACTCCGAGCACCGTCAATGTACTTGCCTTCAATGCGGCTACAGCGGTTTGATGGGGGTCCATCGGAAGGTAGACAAAGTTAGTGGCCTAAAAGCATGGTCTGTTGCAGGTATCGCTGCTGTGCTAATGGTACTCATAGATGTGGGCAGACAAGCGGCAAATCGTCCGATTACTTCATACTGGTACGTTGTCATATTTGTTGTAGTGTGGGGAATTTACATCAGCAGGAAGGAAATATACTTGGCTTGCCCCAATTGCAATATGGAGCTACTGGTTAAGTAAATCCCGCCACAACCCGATAATTGGAGAAAAAACATGAGATGCCCACTGTGTCGCAGTGAAATATCAATGTCCGCCCAAGTATGTCCTCATTGCTGCTCTGATCTTGGCGACTACTACGCAGAACACGGACCGGACACCTCGGGATTAGAGCCAATAACCTATTTTTTGGTGAAGTGGTTCTTCCACACATTCATGCTTTTCATTCCATTTGCTCTCTTTGTTGGATTTGTAATAGAGCCTGATTCAGGCACATGGGGATGGTGGAGCTTTGGGGCCTGCGCTGCCATAGCAGTGGTGTATCGCGACAAGCTACCAATTTTTTAATTCCGAATTCTCGTTACAGCAAGACCGGAGAATAAAACGACAGAGAAATCATCGTGAATTTGGAGTCACCATCAGCACCTAATAGGAACTGTGTTAGCTTCTTGTAGCTCTCATCATCGGACTCACATTTCACATCTATAAAAAGCTCGCCTCGATAAGACGAGTAGCCGGAAATACTAGGATCGTCGCCGCACTCTTTAAATGGAATACCCATAACGTCAAGCCACGCAATTACATATTTTCGGATAGGATTTTTCGCGTACTTCGATCCAGAACCGGGGAAAGACAAAAGCAGAACTCGGCGTTTCTTCTCAGCGGCGATTTCATCAATGGTAGGAATTAGTGCAGGCATGGAATAGTCCTCTTAAAGACTTATTTATCCAGACAACAATCATACCCAAGTCAGCAATCCCCGTTCTACCCCAGTGTGTCACAGCCATATCAAAAGCCGCTAACTTTTCTCAGTAACTTCGAATAACGCCCGTACCTACGGGCGTTATCCTTTTTCACGGCCATACTATTTTTGCGCACCGGAATTCTGAAGCGAATCGATGAGGTTAACCGCTTTCTTGCTGGCGTCATTTGGGGCAAGGTGCGCGTAACGCTGCGTCATCTTAGAGTCACTGTGGCCCAGCAGAACAGAGACCTCAAACAGGCTGATACCGTTCTTCACCAGCTTGCTCGCATATGAATGACGTAGAGTATGCATGGTCACCTTCCCGCCCTTGTCGCGCACAACATTCTCGTCGTTGAGACCGGCACGATTCATCGCCTTCTTGATGGCCTGGGCCGCATAGCCTCGTGCTTTCCCAGCTTTGTTCTCGAAGACGTGCCGCGCACTAGGCTGGCGTGCAGCAAACCGGCGAGCCATAACTTCTCTCAAGCGATTTGTCATGTACAACACGTCCTCGTTGCTCACCTTGCTACGATAAATGTTCAGTGTGCCAGCTTCCAAGTCAACACTCGACCAAGGAATGTTGGCCGCCTCCGAGTAACGACAGCCAGTATCCAGCAGCATGATCACAAGATCGTAGTTGTCCTGAACATTGCGTTGCATCTCTGGAGTGCGCTCGTCCACAGATTGAATGCCACTCCTGGCTGATTGCGGGTCCAGCTCGCGCAACAGTGCAACTTCGTCGTTCGGATCGAGGTAACGCAAGCGATAAGAGGTTTTTAGCTGCGGGAAAACGACATCGCGGGCAGCCTTGTATCCTAGCTTTTGCATTTCGCGCAGTGTCGAACTGATCAGCCCTATCTCATGCTTGATCGTCGCAGGTTTATCGCCCTCCGATTTGCGTTTTGCTACAAGCCGTTCAATGTGTTTGGTTTGAATCTCATGCAAGAGCAAATTTACCGGTAATCCGTAGCAGGGATTTTCTTTCTTGCTCTTGGGATCGCGCTTGCTGCCGAACATCTTGCGAGAGATCGACTCCATACCTCGGTAGTACGAATACTGCTTGCGCGGCTCCAGATACTTGAGCACAGCATCGCGTAGTGAAATCTCCTCCGCTTCGCCGAGGAAATTCTCGCTATGAATCTTGTTCCGCATTTCGCGTTCTACCTGCAACGCTTTCGTTTTGTTTGCAGTGCCTGTGCTTCCCACATACTTCTTGTTATTTGCCTGAAACGAATAATACCAGTTACTGCTATTTTCCCTTTTGTGCAAACCCATAATTTTCTCCATCGAATCAATATAAACAACTGCATCATCAGCTATTTATATCCACACCTCAACGCAGAAAAATTACCCCATCAATTGCCCCCAAAAAAGCAAGCTAACCGCCTAAGTTAAGTCTACCAAAAAGCTCTATGCGCCGGTTTCTCCATGCCCGCAAGGGCATACCCTAGGCCGAATTTGTAAGCCCATACGCAGCGTTTAAAGCAGTATGTTGCAAATAAGGCATTCGATCAGTACCTCTCGATAGACGCTAAGCGGGTAGCCGCACTAGAAGCGCTTACAAAACCAAACCTAGAATAGGCCACCCTAAGTTTTGTAACGCCGTACCGTCCATTTAAACCCACTCCTGAGCACATCAATTCAGCGCTGCACAAAATATGGGCAGCGGGATGGGCCGCGTACCTGGGCAGCGTCCCCGGAGGGCATTGATACTAGACCAAGACAGCCCAGCTCGCCCTGACTGAAGGCTGTCATGGCTGCCTAGCTATGCTTGGGGAAGCTACCCTTCTCGACACTCTTTATAACGTTCTGTGCATCGCGGAAATAGCGCTTGGTTTTTTCCGCCCGTTCCGTACGCTCTTCCTCCGCAGACATTGCACCTGCGTCTTTTTTCGTTCGAGCAGTTTGTTCCACCATTATGCCTAAATATTCAGCTATTTCGAACCACTCCAACTTACTAGACGGCGGTTTGCGGCCATCCTTCAGGCAGAAGTCGTACACCTCGAGCATGCGTTCAAGCACATCCAAATCGGTACGAGAGGGAACTGGAGTCAAACCATATCGATGGTAAAAGCTTGGATCGAATTTCGGCCTGCCAAATCTTTCAGTAACTTTCGCCTGAGGATTAGCTGCTAATATCTGCTCATTTTCTCTGCGGCGCAGCTGCAACTGAAGCTTAGCCACCGTATCCGCAACAGCGGTCAGAATTGTCTCCTTCGGTGCATGCAGATTAATTACTAACGCAAGTAGATCGTCCTGACCTTCTTCCCACAAATAATTGAACTCGGCGTTGGTCTGTATCTCATTAAGAACGAACAACGGTTCGATCCCCGAGAACAGTTCCTCATGAGTCATCCACCAGTCTTCCCACAGAAGACCTGGTGCATGGACGTCCCCAAAATCCGCGTATAGGCCTGCCATCTCTCCCGCACCGCCTTGTGAACAGCATTCTTTGTAGCGCTCCGAACGCTTCAAGTACTCGAACCAGCATTTATACGCGCGTACATCCATCGACCCCCCAGTAATCAAACTTCAACGAGCAAAGTTGGAACAAAGCTCAAGTATATCTTGCCGACCAGCAAACACATACGATGTATTCACTTTCTGAACTGGCCAGTTTCGAAGTACCGAAGCACTCAGCATCACTTGCTGAGAACACACAACATGACGCAGCCGCACCAATCGGCCAACCTGAAAGCAGGAAAATGACCAACGAAACGATCAGCATCATCGAAACTGAACAACCTCAGACTTCCGCAGAAACTGCGCCGCAGCAAGACGGAACCCCGACTGCCGTCCAGGACAGCCCAAGGCCGCAGCCTATGCAAGCCCCCGTAGTGCAACCGCCAATCAGCAAGCAGGAAAAACGCTACCAGCTCTCCAGCAAGTTCGCCACGGCTCGTTGCGAGCTTGAAACGCAGGTAAGCGCATCACTCAACGCAAAATGCGGTCAACCCTACAAAGGGGTCTTCGAAGTTCGTTTTGACAATCCGAACGAGGTGACGGCTAAGACCCTCAGCGCCTTCTGTGGCAACGGTGCTGTGTTCTTCACTCCGAACGACCTCGATCAACACCCAGCACTGAAGAAACTTCGGAAGGCCGACGAGGGAATCAATTTGTCTGTGTTGATGAGCCGCGCCAAGCGGCCTACCAACATCGACGACGGCTCCTGGAAAGCACTTCAAGAAATGTGGAATGACGTTTCCCATACGCTCTATACCCAAGGCTTGGCCCCAATGCACATCCTCATCGCAGGGGTATTGGCAGCCAAAGGGTTAGGTGGCCCGAAGATCAACAAAAAGCTCTGCAGCAGCCTCAACGAAGGCACAGCGAATACACACGAAGCGATGTGCCAGATTCTTGACGATCTGAACAAATTGCTGATCCAGCCTCCAGCGATCAACTAGATATTACTTCAACGCACCGGCTAGAAGTAGCCGGTGACAGATCAACAGAATTATTACTATTTCGCATTTATGAAGATTGCCATTCACTCCAAAATCGATTTCAAGCCAGAAAGCTTGGACACGAACTCATTTTCTTCCCTAGCTGAAGATTTTGAGAATTTAGATCTGAGTATTAATGAGATGGCCAGCCACATTGGATTAGGACATTCTTTCTGTGCACAACATAGCGGCAGGCGAGCACGGAAGAATTTCATCGCGTCGAATGTGGCAGCCGTTGACATGGATTGGGGTATGACAATTAAAGAGGCCCTCGAAAACGAATATATTAAAAATAACGCAGGTATCGTTTATCCAACTTGGAACAATACTCCAGAACATAATCGATTTCGGATAGTATTCTTCTTTGAGAGAGACATTACTGATATCGAGACGATGGAGAATCTTTACACTGGATTGATTCGCAAGTTTGGCGGTGACGGTGCCTGCAAAGACGCATGCCGAATCTTCTATGGAAACAAGAGGGAGGCACCAGTCATTCTCGGCAACCTCCTTTCCGATAAATTATTGGATGAGCTAATAACGTTAGGCGCAGAAAAGAGGCATCGGGCAGAGCAAGGAGAGATAGAAAATATCAAAGTTGGCGGCAGTACCACCAGGGCCGAACAGCATCTTCTCCTTGAGCAAGTTGTTCAGACAATTTCAGGTTCGATAGAGAGCGTCGCAGCCCTCAAAAAAGGAACGGTGGTCCGTTGCCCTTTCCACATCGACAGGAATCCCAGTGCATTTATCACGGAATCGCGCAATGGAACCAAGGGAATCCACTGCAGTAAATGCACTAAAACATTTTGGCCGCGCTCGATTAACTTCAAGGAACTTCAAAGCTACGACTTTAATAAAATCGACGCGGATTTACACGCGATTGAATTTTCTGAAGATCCGTACAACTATTTGGATGATAACGCCCCCTTGGAATTTTTTAACAATGATGGACGTGTTGTATTGCCAGGCAACGCACGCAGGCTGACGGATATCAATGTAGTGCCAGGCATAACTCTGGCCCGTAGCCCGAAAGATACTGGGAAAACTCACAAAATCAAGCAATCCTTTCAGGTGTGCAAAGAAAATGGTCTTTCGGTGCTATTGATTGGTCACCGTCAATCTTTAATTTCCTCACTCGCAAAACGGATTGGACTTGATTGCTACTTGGATAAAAAAGACTCCGATGGGAACCCTGTTTCAGTATCTCGCCATTATGCGATATGCCTGGATAGCATTCCTAAGTTGCTTGATTTGAGGATCCATCATTTCGACGTAATCATTATTGATGAGTCAGAACAAGTCTTCTCCCATCTGACTTCAGATACTCTTCGAAAGCAAAGGCGTGACTGCTTCCTTAAATTAGAACGCCTGTTGCAAAGAGCAAGAACGGTTATCGCCTGCGACGCTGATCTTGGGTACTTGACCTTGTCCACTATTGCGAATGCACGTGGTGGCGAATTGCCAGTCCAATTCTACGTAAACCGCTACAAAGAAACTAACAAAGAAATTGACATTTACAACAGTGAGAACCAGTTGTTAAGTGAACTGATGACCGCGGTGAAGTCCGGTGGCCGGTACTACATATGCTGCAATTCCAAAAAGAAGGCTGAGGTCATCGCAAAGGCGATTTCATCGGCGCTGGGCAGTAGCTTACGCGTTATTCTGATCACGGGAGGCAACTCGCAACATTCAACAACTCGTCATTTTATTGACAATATAGTTGAAGAGGCTCTGAATTATGACGCAATAGTTTCATCACCGACATTAGGGACTGGTATCGACATTACGTTTCCTCACAATGCACAGTTAATTGACGGAGTGTTCGGATTCTTCAATGCAAGAATTAATACGCATTTCGACCTGGATCAGCAACTTAGTCGTGTGCGCAATCCAAAATTTGTCAAAGCGTGGATTTCGCCAGAAAAATTTACGTTTGAGATCGAACCAGATGTCATTAAACGTAGCTGCGTCGAGACGGGAGAATTGCCTGATGTTCGGATTTCCTACGACGAAAATGATATCAAGGTATTTGACGAGGACGACGGTTTACTGTCGCTATATGCTGAGGTTCTGTCGCTGCAACGTGCATCAAAGAACAATCTAAAACAGCACTTCGTTGACCTTAAGATTCAGAATGGATGGAAAGTAAACACAATAGAGGTAGATGGATCAACAACTGGAATTGGCCGAGATGCCCGCAAAGCTGCTCGACTTGAACTCGATCAAACTAACGCCGAATCTATTTGTTCAGCACCCCGAATCAATGGAGAAATGGCGATGGCATTATCGAAGTTGCCCACGCTTCATGCGCAAGAGCAAGCAAAGTTGAATCGCTATCGGTTAGAAGAGTTTTACGACGAAATGGTCACACCTGCACTCGTTAAATTAGATGACAACGGTACATACCAGCGCAAGATAAGGTTGTTAGCAACATATTTGACTCGGAGCGGGAGTGCGGGGGATCAAAAACTCACCGAAACTGTTACTCCATCCGTAGATAAAACAAATGGATCAGAAACTCAATTACTATTACGGGAACTTTTTAGTTCGGCTGGACTGATCGATGCGCACGGAGACTTCGTCTACGGAAAGACCGTTTGCAATTCGGATTTACAAGGCTTCAAAACACTGTGCTTGCAGCGAAAAAATGACATTGAAGCGTTCTTGAAAAAATCGCTGCGCACAGATATTTCTACGAAACCAGTTACTCAACTTGGTGAATTTTTACGGGAGATTGCATGCAGTTGGAATAAGCCTACAAAGAGAGACGTCGATGGTCAACGTATTAACTACTACACCGTGAACTATGAGGAATTCAAGATTGCAAGAAGGTATGCAGAGGGACTAGTGAACGGGAGACGTTCCTGAACGAGTTTCCTTCTAATATGAACACCATGAAGAAGATGGGACGTAGTTCCATTTGAAATTCCAGGCATTATCTAGTTTGGGATCTCCGGCATATTTTCTCGGACAACACCTCATCTTATATTTGTATGTGATAGGAGGTGGTTGTTGTCCGTAGAAATTACCACTTCCATAGTGAAATTAAATAGAAGTATATAAAATATTACGAAATTTATGAAATACAAATTTTCGCCAGGATCGAGCGACAGAAATCGCATCGTTACATTAGAAGTGTTTTGGGACGATTATAAGCCCCGACTCCACCCCACGGATGCGTCGAAGCTTGATGATTTCTCCAACCATGTACATCTTTCAATGACAAGTCTTCAGCAGCCCACGCAAGATGAACTGACCTCTATCTTGCAAAGTTTAAAGGTCATCGCTGACAATGCAGCGAAGATCTTGTACTTTGAGTTTGGAATGCCGAACTGCAAGACCTTCTTCTCACCTTCAGTTGATCCATTTGATCTGCTGGCAACTATCAGCAGTTTTAAAACAGTGCAGTATAAAACTGCAGAAGAGGCGAACTCCGCCGATGGAGCAATATTTTGGCCTGGTGGCGGAACAGTGGTTTCGGAGTATCGAGTTACTGATAATGCAAGGACCATATACATAATAGATCCTGATTGGGGCATTCCTGAAGCGTGGGATGAGCTTTCTAACCAGCTTCAACAGCATGTATTAAAGTGGAAGAACGACGTTATTGATGAAAATCCGAAAACTGATCCTTATTCATCCATTCGTTATCGGTGGATGATTGCTATCGACAAGAAGAACAAAGAATTCATGAGTAAAGTTAACCACATCAAAGCTGCGTTGCCAGAAATTTCCATAGCTATGGAGAATTGGGCGAACTCACTTGCCGAGAGGATTATTGATCAACAAAACTATGAAGATTTTCGTCCAGGCCATGATGAAGGCATAGACACGCAGGGATTTGAATAAATATTATTTACTTCGAATTTAATTCAAGCCCCTTCTTCGAGAATTTATTGGAGATCCGGACAACACCTCATCTTATATTTGTATGTGATAGGAGGTGGCTGTTGTCCGGAAGGCGAGATCTGATCAGGATCAATGCAATAATAGCAATATTACGTGGACGGCTTACACCGGGAGGTCATAAACCCTCCCTCCCCCTATCTTACGACGAAGTCTAAGGCATAGGCTGCGTCATGAGCGATTAAAGCTTTCAACCTACCCTCTGCTACCAAGTATCCATGCGGGTTTGCCGTGGGCAGACAGCGTAGTGTAGGTGGAAATGCGATGGTGTAGCCAGGCAGACCCCACACCCGCCACATGGGACGTTAGCAGCGTCTGCAGCTTTTGACCTGGCCTCTAGAACGCACCGGGCATGCGGATTGCTCCGCATAGGCAACATTGTGTATGCGGAAATGCGATAGTTAGGCTGATGAGATCTGCCCGCCGTTATCCAAGTGATGCGTCACCAGCAAGGTGCTATGTGGCGCTGGAGATGGCATAAAAGACAATATTGGCACCCATGAACTCAATCAATAGTAACTACTTAATTGATAGCGATAAATCTGCAACAGAAATTACCGATTCAGAACTTCCTCCCTAGCCAACCTCCAAAATGTTGCTACAAAAAATTTCTTTCAACGCTACAATGATGTGAAAGTAACACAATCAACCCTTCACTCCACATATACCTGAGAATATTATGGCAACCGCAGGAGCTGGACAAAAAATCGTTGGGTACGTATATCAATTTCACCGCGCATTGTATCGCTTATTCTCCAACACTAGTCCCTCCGCAATTATCGGAATTGAGACTCAAGACGATGTCGTCTCCCTTATCAGAGCACCAGACGGATCGGTAGATATTATTTACGAGCAAGATAAACACTCTGTTCAAGTCGCTGGCCATCCATATCAAGACAGCAGTAAAAACCTTTGGCATACCCTCGACATTTGGCTAGAGGAGGTGAAAAAAAATGTGGATCCCAATGCTCGGAGGCAGTTTTGCTTCGTAACGAATAAGGACGTGCCTCCGAGCACTTTCGTTCGTTCAATGTCTAACTCCAACGATGATGCCAGTATCGCTAGTTGCATAAAGGACTTACGAACCTTAGCAAAAGGCATCACCGGGCAAGTCAGGCCAATCGCAGAAAGGGTCAGCAGTTACACCGATGAGGAGCTTGCTGAGGTTATTAGATACATTTCGCTGCTTGACGAACACGGTACACCTGATGGAATAACACCAATGGATGCAGTAATCGAACTTTTTCATTTACCTCCCTCATTAAAAAGCCGAGGCCATGAAATATATCAAAGCGTTCTTGGGATGCTCATTGAAAAGTGCGAGGGCTTCTGGTTAAAAAAAGAAGGCGCTTGGATAGATAAAGCCCCATTCTCGGCAAGGCTACACGCAGAAATTCAAGCGCACGGGATGAAGAAATTTATCGAACAGCCATGGATGTCGCTAGACATGTCAGAATACCTTTCAAAGGAACAATCTGACCATTTTTTCCTTCGCCAGATGAAAGGTTTTGGAATGCCCGATAGCCTCTGCAATAAGGCTGTGGGGCACTATTGGGGATTTTATGCAGAACGTGTTCGATTAATTGATGAAGGCGACGTCCCGGCAACGGACTGGGTCGCTCGTGACGCAGAATTGCACGACCGATGGCAGCAGAATTTGGGTAATCTTGAGCTATTGAAGCAAGACGATGAAAGTGACCTTATGTTCGCCAGAAAATTATTTACTGCAACTCTGGATGGAAAGCATTTCGTTAACCTAGGGAACTACCAAACCTCAAACTGGTATTTCACGGCAGGCAATTACCATGCTCTGGCAAACCACAAAGATGGCGTGCATTACATATACTGGCACAGCGATTTTTCGAAAAAAAGTAGCGAATGATGAGATCATCTGGTTACATAGACGAAAATCTAGTTAAAAATAGCGTACTCGCTTGCTTTCTATTAAGTAGCTTTACGCATCGCTACGAGGAGCTCACGGCGAGAACACTTTCTCCTGATCTAATGAAGATACTGCTCGTTCTCCCGATTGTTTGGCATAAGTCGAGCTGCGACGCGGTAAGAAAAAAGAATACCTCGTCTAGCTTACGGTCAGTCGTTCTAGAGAATCCAGTTTTACGAACCGGCATCCAGAGTCGCATTGATGAATTGGCGCCTTTGTCACTTCAGGCTTTAAACTTGGCATGTGCTTCTGATTTACTCAAACGCCACATGATAGATGGAATTCCGCATGTCTCCAGTTGCTTTTCGCGCTGGCCTCGTGGAAGTAAGCCCACTCAAGCCCCTCCTGAAATGATGCAAGCAATCGAAAGACTTGCTTTCTGGTTTAAAGAAAATTCCACTGCCGAAATTTTCAGTCTGCTTTTAAGAGAATAAATATGAAGCTATTCATAAAAGAAATTGTGCTATGGCCAGAAGACAGTCGCAATAGCGTTCTCTCGATTCCTTTCGCGACAAACAAAATCAATGTAATTCATGGACGTAGTCGTACTGGTAAATCTTCGATAATCGCGATTGTCGACTACTGTCTCGGAGCAACCCGGTGCGCCATTCCCGTTGGAATTATCCGAGATAACGTGAGATGGTTTGGGCTTGTTCTGGAAATCAACGACGAAGAAGTCTTGATCGCGCGACGCACTCCTGGTGACCGCCAAACTAGCAAAGAATTTTTTATAGACCCTAATTTCGATACGATACCGCTATCGCTTGATACCACACATAATGAACTACAATTCAAACAGGCCTTCAATAACCTTGTTCAGCTAACCAATTTGCCTTTGACTGATGGACAGGATATTGGGCGATTTGACGGGCGGCCCTCCTATAGAGATCTAGCTGCATTCAATTTCCTACCTCAGCATATCGTGGCCAATCCGAATACGCTGTTCTTTAAAGCTGACTCGTATGAGCATAAGGAGCGTTTGAAGCGAGTTATGCCGTTTGCACTTGGAGTAATCGACAACGAGTACTTATTAAAAGAACGTGAGAAGTCACAACTGCAACGGATGTATGATGATTTAGTAAAGCAACGTGAAGTTCTTCTGCGCTCGATGAAAGCCTGGGACGCGGATATAAAGCGGCACTGGGACGATGCCGTAGAACTGGGGCTGGCTGCAGAATCAGACGCAAAGACTACAGAAACACGCATCGAAAAATTTGGAGAATTAAACAGACTCTTTTTACAGGACGGGCTAAAAAGCGTCTTGCAAACGCCGAATTTCGTTTATACGAATGAACGATATAAAGACGCAATGAAGAAGGAAATCGACTTGCAAAAGCTGGTCGATTCCCATCGACGTGAAGTAAGGGGATTGGAGCAATTATCCTCCAGGGCGGATAGCTTTAAAAATGCTGTAAAACTCGAGCAAAATCGCGTCGTCAACTTTGATTGGCTGAAGTCTAGGATCGGTGGAGATAACGAATGCGTTGTATGTGGTTCTCATACTAACCAGCTCAGCGATGTCATTTCCCATCTCGACACGGAAGTCAATCGCGTAAACGTGCTAGCTAAAGCTCTTTTTGAAAATCCCGTTGTCGATAAGGAGATTGAGGCGTCTAAGTCGCGTCTTCGACAAGCCAGCGCGGAATTACATACCACAAGAGTGGAGCGTAACCGATTGCAGACTATCGACGCTGCAACAAAGGATTCTCTTAGCCGGGTATATTTGTTGATCGGAAGAATTCAGTCGGCGCTTGCAGCTGTCGCGACATCAAATAACACAGATGATCTTTCTAATAGAATTGACGTGCTCAGCAAGCAACTGAACGATCTAAACTCGTATTTTCTCACTTCCGGAAAATCTCAACGCGAAGCCAAAGTTGACTCCCACCTGAGTGGCCTGATCGACATATATGCAGAGGGTTTTGGACTGGAAAAACGCGGCTCTATTAAGCTTGATAAAAATGAGTTAACGTTAAGTTTTCGATTTGATGAAAACTCGAAAAAGGAATATTTGTGGGAAGTCGGCAGCGGGGCAAACTGGATGGGCTATCACATAGCGACATTCCTAGCTCTACACGAATTCTTTTCAAGTGATGAATTGAAAAACACACCAGTTTTTCAATTTCTAATTATTGACCAGCCTAGCCAAGTATACTTCCCAAGTGCCGCCTCCGGGGCTAACGACCTAGATAAAGCGGGAGACGAAATTAAAAATATAATCGCAAACAGAAATGAAGATATTGAAGCAACAAAAAAAATATTCGAGATGCTTGCCGAAGGTCTACGACGCTCTTCGAATCGTTATCAAATAATTGTTCTTGAACACGCAGACGCCTCTATTTGGGGGCATTGTAAGGATACCGTGGAAGCCGCCAACTGGAAAAGTGCAGATGGCGGTCTCATTCCTCACGACTGGATTTTATCAAAAGTGATGCGATAGAACGATCACCAAGTCTTCATGCTAGGAAGGCATATTTTCAGCCTCCCGACATGAAGGCTTCACAGCTTGTATCCCACCGTCTTCAATCCAACGCCCATACGAGCCTGGAGTGCACAGGCGTCATCGTGTAGTGGAAATGCGATAGGCTGGCCAAGCACGATCCGATGGTGTCCCACCAGTGGTGGCGCCATGAGCCGTCACCTTTGCAATCTACCGGCGCGGCCCAAGCATTCACAGTCATGCGGGTCCGCCAGATTGTAAGCAGCAGCATGCAAGCAGAAATACCATAGGTCGCGAGGCCCATGCAGTAAAGCCAGGGCCGGATGTTGCACCGAGAACTGCACCCTTCTTAGCTTCTCAATCGCGCAAGCCCTGCCAATAATTAGTTCGATGGATCGAGTATTTCTGCAGAAAGCCCTATTAAGTATGCCTTCCTCCTCTCGGTTTCGCTAACTTCTAATTTGCTATTGACTAAATTTTTTGAGCCTCCGTAAGGTAAGAAAAAATGCCGAACGTTGTAAATTGGATTCACTGGTTATTTTTAAATTGACAACCACACTTGGTAAGCCTTAAATTCGAAGTTGTAACCAAATGTTGCAATACAAAAAAGCGCATAAAGCGCAATTGAAAGGTCCAAACATGGTTTACCGCATCGGGTTGGTCATCGCTTGCCTTCTAAGTGCCTCTCCAAGTTTTGCCGCTAGCACTAGTGATACGGAGTCACAAGCAACTCCTCCGCGCGAGCAGCCCGGATTTTGGTCAAAATCCTATGAACCTGAGCAGAGCTTTTCCAACATCGAAGTTGCATTCGCAAGATTTAGTGCATTGGAAAAGTCAGTTTTGGCTCACGAAAACATTATAAAACCGCCCACAGATGGATCCTACGAGAAAGAACTAGGGGCCTACGCTAGGGCCGGTATAAATCTATCGGATATTGCATGCGATGCTTGGTTAGGACAACTTGGCAGGACTGAGCGCGTGACGTCTCTGCAGAAAGATATAATGAACATAGTGGGCAATGCGCTAATCGGTTTTGCAGGTATAAACGGAGCTAGTCCAAGTAGCTTAGCTAAAGGCGCACTGGGGTTATCTGCTGCCAATGCGTCAACTGATGCGTTTGTGAATACAGTGGTCATGGGGACCATTAGTGACATTCAAACAAAATTAAAAGAGGTGCGCAAGATTTCCGCAGCAACGTTGCGAGTCAATGTTGCCGACAATTTCGATGACACAAAGAGCATGTTGATCGAATATCACAGTTCCTGTTCACCTACTGGGATAAAACAGTTATTAAAAGATAGCCTTAAAGCTGCTAAGTTTGTACCGCCGGATACCAAGTTAACCGAACAAACTATATCGGCTCGCATTGCGTCGTTAAAATCTCGACTTACTGATTCTCTTTATGGAGGAAAGCAGTCTTTTGTAACTTCGGACGACGATTTATATGCACTATATATATTAAGCAATACGCCCTCTGAAGATACTTCACCTTACATTGCTACGTTACGCACTACAAATGCGGTTAACCTGCTAAAAAAGCTATCCAATACGGGTGACGCCGGTCCTGCTTGGTTGGCCGAGATAGCCACTGGTCTGCACTTTAAAGAACGCGCGGTACGTGAATCTGCCGCCTACAAGGTAGCTGCAGATGTGGCAGAGGCAAGCGCGAAAGCTGCGGCAGCAGCGAAAGCAAGCGTTACCATACAAGAAGCCGCAGCGGTCCAGCCAGCAGTTCTTGCTAAGCTAGATAGAAGTACATCAGGCGATGTCAAACAGGCGGGAGCCTTAGCGAATAATGGAGAAATTACCCAGGAAAAGACGAAGAAACTCGAAGAAATAGCAGATAGAAGTGCTGAGAAGTTGGGGCACTCCAAAGATCCAACGCTAAAGAAATTGTCTGCGAGCTTAAATGAATTTAGTGAAAAGCAGAAAGCTGCTGAAATTGCCAAAGATAATGCCGTCACGGCTGCGGTGGCTCCAGTTTTGCCTGATTCGGCAAAAATCACGATGCCATTAAGCAACCCTGTATCAATTAACGCGGTTATTGATAAAAATCAACGCCCTTGATTCTTATGAATTTCAAGGATCTGCAGCAGACGACCTTGATTCCGATTTTTAGACAGCTGGGCTGGGCCGGATCGGCTCTTGCCGCCTCGCGTTTGAAAAAACGCTATCGTCTGAGTCTTCTGTTTGATTGACGCTAGCATGACTCACCATGCGAGTGTGATCTACTATGGACGGCTGCCATACATTTTCCACTATTTTCTAGTAACACAATAGGACAACATGTTTAATTCATGGCAAGAAGCTGCTCTATTTAACACGAGTTTAATAAATGCAAATAACCCAAAGACTGGCGAATCATGGAGTGGAACGGGATTTTATGTTGCACTAGTTACGAAAAATGGTACTGCGTTATTTTTAATATCAAACAAACACGTGCTGGAAAATACAGTTGATGTAGAGTATTCGGTATCATTACATAAGAAATCCTTAAAAGGCAGTGGTATGCCATTGAGGGCTGGTGAAAAAGAAATATATGTCGACCTATTGAATTCAGAGAAAGTTAAATTGGATTGGCAGGGTGCATATTTTCAGCATCCAGATAAATATGTTGATTTAGCCTGCATTTGCTGCTCTGAACTACTCGACCGAGAAGATATAGTATTAGTGCCATTTTCTCAGAACAAAATATTAAATTGGGAGACTTCATTCCTACATCCTGGTCAGCAAGCTTATTTTATCGGATATCCCGATGGCGTTAGCGATAGCACACATAATTTACCCATTATGAGAGGCGGTATACTGTCAAGTTTGCCATATCTTAATTTTGATGGGAAACCAGATTTCTTATTAGACGCGCAGGTTTGGCCTGGATCAAGTGGCAGCCCCGTTTTTGTAAAAGGGGAAGAGGGACAACCTGCATTTTCATTGATCGGAATAATACATTCAACGCGGACGAAATTTGATCAAACAGATACGAACATCGGCCTTGGATATGCAGTCAAAAGCTCAGAATTGTTAAGACTTTTTCAGTACATTATAGAGTCTCAAGAGAACTAATTTCAATATTATGTGGCATTATTTTGAAACCCTATCCTTTTGAAATTTACACGTTCGTAAACGATTCGGATAGGTTAGAAGGTAAATAACCTTCCAACCTACCCGCAGCAGCCCAGCGCCCATGCGTGTCTGCGCCAGATGGTCGACCGGGTGTAGTGGAAAATGCGATGGTTCGGCTCTCGCCGAACGCTGGCAGCGACAACAAGCAACCGCTACCTTGCGGTGACACTCGCCATCGTCCCAACAATATCGAGTGCGTACGGCCCGATCTTTGCCGGGTCGTATTGAATCCTGATCTGCCACGCCAGGTTGTCGATCAGATGCTGAGTTATCTCTTCGCGCACCACTGGCGTGGCGCTAGCGAGCGCTTCAGTCACTTCTTTCTCAAGCGTCACAGCAACATGAGTTCCCACATGCGCCGGGTTGTTCGGAACAGGGATCGGGCCACGGAAGCACAGCATGCCATAGGCGTCCTCCATCGCTTCGATGTCAGCCGAAAAGAACGGCAGCATTACATCCGCAAAGCGTTTGTTGAATTCATTGAGGCTGGTCGTCAGAGTCATGTTCTTCTTTCATCAAATCTGGACGCGGGCAGAGTTGCCCGATCTGTTGAGAGAATTCTACAAGGTCTGGCCGATAGCCGGATGTTGAAAATCCACGACACTCGGCGCTTGCAGTTCCATCAGAAAAATTAGATAAATGATTTATACCAATACTCAAAAACACCCACGTAAGCTGCGACATGGTCATCGCCCCGCAGACAATTAAGCTTCTGACGTAGCTCCGCAAACCCTGCGTTCATGCGGGTCTTACGTGAATGATCTCGCAGGTGTGATGAGAAATGAGATGGCTGCTCAGCGAAAGATCGCCTTGGAGCGGTGATCAACTCGGTGAGGTAGCCTGGCCTTGGCCTGCTAATTGGCCGTTGCCGAGTCCTCAAAAACTGTTGATGGTAAAGGCTCCTTAACCACACGAGCGCCTACATCATGAACGCTAAGACTACTGCAACCGAGCTGCCCAAGGCAACGAACGACCAGAAACCGGCAGCATCTATCGGCGTTCCGACCACGCCGCAAGCTGTTACGCCTGCATCGCCAAGCGCAGCTGGACCGATTAAAAACGCCGCTACGCCGATTTCATCGACGCCGACGGCGGAAATGACGGGGGCGGAAGGAAAATCCGTTACTGCCGATTCTCCTGCGGCCAAACCGGAGAAGAAGCCGAAGCCGCCGACGAAGATGGAAATCGCGTCATCCATCTAC
>NZ_FPBO01000034.1 GCF_900116645.1 Pseudoduganella namucuonensis
AAAGCTGGAGTTCCTGAGCGACAATGGTGGCGCCTACCGGGCCCATGCGACGCACGCGTTGGCGCGCGAGATGGGGCTGGAGCCGATTCATACGCCGGTGTGCAGCCCGCAGTCGAACGGGATCGCCGAAAGCTTCGTGAACACGTTTAAACGGGACTACGTCAGTCTGATGGACCGCAGCAATGCCCAAGTCGTTCTCGCCCAATTGCCAGACGCTTTTACGCATTTCAATGAGGTTCATCCGCACTCGTCGTTGAAGTTGAAATCCCCTCGCATGTTCAGGAGGGAGCTGGCGCGCCGGGCTCAGGAAAGCGGCGTTAACTAAGCGATAGGCTGTGTCCGGTTATACGGGGGCAAGATCATTGCCAAGCTAGTCATCTTCATCCTCTAGAGCTTCTTTTGACTTACGCTGACGTGCGATCGCATGGCGCGCGTCCGTAAGGAGTTCGTCATACAAGTTAAACGCTGGCTCAACACGGCTCAACGAAGCGATCATTTGCACGCAGTGTTGCTCCATCCGAATGTCCTCCGGAAATGGTTCATAGGGAGTTCCGCGGCGAATTCCGGACTGTGCTGCTGCTGCGATTGCTGAGCGAATTTCATCTACCGTTCCCTCACCAATAAGTTCCGCGGCGTTTAGGATGTCTCTGATGAATTTTTGATGCTCATAAATGAGGGTCGGCTGGCTTTCTTGCAGGACTCTGGCAACGAGTGCGGCATGTGCTTGGGTGCCGGAGGACACCCACGCCAAGAGTAGGTCAAGAAGAGGTTGGTCGTAGTCGCCGCAGAGGCCGGCGAATGCTTCACCGAACCGCCTTACACTGGGCATGTCCTTCGATTTAGTGAGCGCCCAGTCGAGAAGTTCCAGCAGCAGACCTGGTCCACCCTCGACTGCCATCAGTCCAAGACCCGTTCCGTTGTATTCCTTGCTCAGCGGATTGTAAGACCAGTCGTTTCGCCGCGTCGCCTCGATTAGTCGCTCCTTAACGAGCTCGACAACGGCTCTGGGTTCTTCTTTAACTGACGCTACGAGGAACGTCCGCACCCAATAGTCGTCCAATTCTTTCAGCACAGCGAGCTTCTTCAATAGCTCGCCTCGTTTGCTTGCGACATCACCTTTCGGGATGGTATCGCCGCCGGCGACCCATATGAACATTTCGTGAGTTGCCCTCATATTGACTTCAAAGTCCGCCAAACAAATGAGTTCGATCGCCAAGGCTGGGCTTCTGCTGGCAATTTGGCGCGCGAGGTTTGACGCGACAAACAGAACTGCCGAGTCTCTGGACTTAAAGATACGCTTGAATAGGTCTACTTCGTGTTGCATGTAGGGACGAGATGGTTCGAACCTAGCGTATGCCTCAGCGAGTTGCGCCAACACCTCAGCGGAACCTTCCGAGCGAGCGACGTAATCATTCACAAGACTGGAGTCGCCGGCCTCGACGACTATGCTTAGCGCTTTACCTACATATGGAGCGAGGTGGCCGGCTCGGGTTTCGTTATTCCTTAGGAGCAGTTCGGTGGCCAGACCTGGTACTGCACCGAGCAGATGATTCACGAGAAGGTAGGGTGATCCATATCCATCATGTCCGACGTTGACGATTTCCTCCAGGCACGCATGCACTTCGTCGAGTAGGTGGCCTGTCTCAGGGAATGCCGCTACGAGATCTGCTGTCAGGAGCTGGCGGTCTCTGTCGTGTTCCTTGCGTTCGAGCGATTCGCTGAGCTCCCATGTTTCCGTTCCCCAGCCGTCGACAAGCACCCGCGTGAGCCGGGTCCTCAGGTCTCGATTCAACAAGGCGAGGATGGATCGAGCCTCAACCGATGTCTCTGGCCAGTGTTGAAACGCATGCCAGGATACCGACTCCGCGACCCGAACCAGTACAACGGGCGACACATGAACTTCGCTCAGCACGACCTGAAGTTCCCGCAAGAGCTTCACGTGTTCGCACTTCCAAGCATGGTCGGACGTGCCGTTGTGCATTGGTCCTCGCAAGGCTTGAGCCATCGTCTGGGCAGCGAGAAATGCTCTGCGAGGTGGGCCTTCCCGCAAATACTTAAACAGTGCTCCTGTTACCTCATTTCTGACGCTCTGAGCTCTCTCCAAGGGAAGATGGTAGTGGCTGATGGTAATGGTCAAGCGCGAGTAGCTCGTTGCTTCCATCTCAGTGCCCAGCGCTCCCTCCAGAATGGCAAAGGGTGTATAGGTCGAGTCGAGGGACGCGGGCCTTTCTAGAAGTTCGAGCGCGAAACTCACGACCTTGCGTATATACTCGACCGGCTTGTTTGGTTGAAATTTAGCCAACTCCTTGAGGATGCGAATGCCGTGACTCGAATGTTGATGTAGTTCCCGACCGTCGTTGCGACCGGCAGTCCACAGGAGATGACATGCTTCCTGGAGATGGTTGTACGTGTACGCTGCGTCGCGTACCATGTTACACACGGACGAGTTGTCTCCATGTCCTTCGGCAATGAGTCGCTTCGCGAAATTCATCGCAAATCTCGGCTGATAGTATGCAACGGCCTCGACAGCTTCCACGTGAGGATTTCGGTATCTCTCGCCCCAATGCAGCTTGGTGCCGAGACTGTTCAGGACCGTGCTGTCATCTGTCTGGCCTTCGCGTAAGCGCCAGTCCAATCTCCCAAGATTGACGAACAAGTTCTTCAAATGGTCCGCACTCGCGCGGTCGAACACCTGTGTGACGCGTATGTTGGCTGTGCCATCCGAGTTGAGGTAGCTCGAGCGAATAATTTCGTCCGCCAACAGGTCTGGGGCAATTCTCGAGCGAACCCCGCGCTTGAACAGAACGCCGGCTGCACCCAGAAGGCGCAGCAGCCGACTAGCGTCCGGCTGCTCAATTCCTTCTGTCTCCAGCAAGATGCTGAGCAAGCCTGGATCGTCTGGGATGATGGGCTGAAGGAGCGCGACGACCCGCAAAATGGCTCGTAGTCTCGGAATGTCTTGTCCCGTAACCAAGGTGGCAGTGATGACGTCTTGAAGACGCGAGAGCACATAGGTACGAAATTCTTGTGCGTTCCCCAGGAGCGACACTGACACATCATCGCGTGCGACCAACTGTGCGGCCAAGACCGTGACCAGCGGCGTTGTGTGAGTTGCATCGGCGATTTCGACAGCGGCTGCTTGTGGACCTTCACACTTAGAGAGAACCGATTCGGCTAATGCTTGTGCTTGTTCTTTGGTCTGCTGACGCATATCAACAAACTGAACTTCCGGTTCCAAGAGGCTCACGTTAGCGGCCTGGAGTCGCAGCGTCTCCTTTCCGTAGGGGCGAAGCGATAGAAGCAACCGCGTGTTGTTTTCGGGTACTGCCGCGTGCCTGAGGAAGGCGGCGAGGTCGTCACGCTCATGGGCATCATCGACAACAAGCAGTGTTATCCCGCCGCGAGTGTTGCGCAGCTTGTCCAAATGATGAGCTTTGACCTCTTCGGTTGGCGACACAAATCGAACGTGTAGGGATGTGTTCTCCGTAAGGCGCTGGGTGGCTTCGCGAAGAACACGGCTTTTGCCGGACCCAGGCGCCCCGACGAGACACGTTAGGAAGACAGATTCATCCCGGGCATGCTGAACAATCTGTGACACCTCCGTGTCACGACCGACAAATTCCCAGCAATGATTGAAGAAGCGGTCCGAAATGAGGAATGGCTTGAAGAAGGCCTCTGGAGTTTGAAAGGGGCCTGGCTCATCAATCCCAAGTAGGTCCAAGCGCTGGCCGCTGAAATAGCGGTCAACTATGTCTAGGCGGTCGTCCAGCGGCAGGTCATGGAGCTTTCGAGTGATGTCCTCTCTATCCCACAACTCCCAGCCAGCATGCGCCGCCATTGCATCGCGAGCTTTCGGACTCGCCACGCTAGACAGCAGGAGTACCTTGAGGTCTGCAGCGTAGGTTTGCTCTGCCACTGCTGTGTGAACCTTCTGGGCACCAAACTCATTGACTCGTTTGCACTGAAATGTATGGATGCCGAAGGGGCCGGTCGCGACGATATCGATGCCGTTTTGCTTGTGGCCTGCGCCACCGTAGCGATGCACATTGCCTCCGCGAGGACGATACATCCGGTCCAAGAGGACTGCACAGAAGCTTTCGAAGGTATCGGGCGGCAGTGCTGAGAGCGGGAGGGGGCGATCATGTGACGTTGCGGTTTTGTCGCGAGGAGCTTCTGTTGCCACTTGGTATCCGGCAGCTATATGGAGCTCATTTTCCTTGGCACCGACAAGCCTTTCCAAGGTCGGAATATCATTCGACCGTGGGCGAGCGAGCCCCTTTTCCCAGCGGCTTACCGACTGTTGAGTCACGCCAAGCGCTGTGGCCAACTCTTGTTGCTTAGCGAACCCTGCGGCCAGGCGGAGCCGAGCGAGCAGTTCGCCGAATGCCACATAGGCTGGAGATGTAGGAATTGCTGGCATATAATTGTACCTGTTCAAACACACATAAAATAGTGTACCATGAACTGGATTTCTCAATATTGTGACCTTTAGTCGTCGGAGGTGCCATGGCGCACAACCCAAGCTCTAATCGTGGAAAAGCCGCGCCAAGCCGCACCTCGCCTGACGATCCGTACTGCGAGTTCCAGGACGATCGCGAACGCCGCCATGCGCTTGTATCCCGCGACCTTCGCATCGTTGGGTGCCGCTTAGTCACTGTGGTCGGAGTTGTCATCCTGGCGCTTTGGACGCCTGCTGGCAGTATGATCGGACTCTTTGCTCGGATGCTCGGGCGCTTCTAACGCAGGTATCACCCATTGGATGGGCAACATATGACAACTATCTTTTTCTCGTATAGCCACAAGGACGAGGTCCTTCGCAATGAACTCGAAGCTCACCTCGCTTTGCTTAAGCACGAAGGTTTTGTCGACGCGTGGCACGACCGTCGAATCGTTGCCGGAGACGAACTCGACGACGCTATCTTCAGCAAGCTGGAAGCGGCGGATATCATCTTGCTGCTTGTGAGTTCGGACTTTATCAACTCGGCCTACTGTTATTCGCGAGAAATGGCGCGTGCCATGGAACGTCATCACGCCGAAGAGGCTCGGGTTATACCTGTCATATTGCGCCATTGCGACTGGGCCAGAGCCCCCTTTGGCAAGCTCATGGCTATTCCTCGAGATGGCAAGCCCGTCGCCTCCTGGCCTGACAGGGATGAGGCTCTGGCGGATGTGGCAAAGCAGGTTCGGCAAGCTGTCGAGGCGATTGGCGCTGACACGGCAAACACTATGGCGAGACCCGCAGTATCGGTGCATTCAGCTGTTGTGGCTAGCCTTCCTCGTTCGAGCAACGTGCGGCTCAAGCAGGAGTTCACCGAGAAGGACGCGGATGACTTTGTCCATTCGACATTCGACTACGTTTGTAAGTTTTTCGATGGCACGATCCAAGCTATTGGAGAGCGCAATCCGGATATCACGGGCACGTTTGAGCGCATCGACTCGCGTCGCATAGCGGCAATCCTCTATCGCAACGGGAAGAAGATTGCGGAGTGCTCAGTTCGGCTTGGTGGACTTGGTCGCAACAATGGAATTGCTTTTTCGCACGACTCTTCAGCTCAGTCAGGCTCGTTTAACGAGCTGCTGACTACAGAGGCGGGCGACCAGTCGCTGCATTTCAAGTCGATGGGGATGGCGTGGGGAGGTGGTCGGGACAAGCGCCTGTCTCAGGAAGGCGCTGCCGAGTTCCTGTGGGATTTGTTCATTCGGCAGGCGCAGGCTTAAGATTGGCCCCGACGTGACAGCAGTGAGTAAGCTCTTTCGCAACGAGAGGTACTTCATCAGCTGCGAAAAACTGATGCAAAAGAAAAACGGCCCGAAGGCCATTTTTTGAAATCCTTACCCACTTTAGTAGGAGCGATGCGCGCCTGGGCGAGATGGTGCAACTTCCACTGTTCCTTCGGCACCTTGTTCCACTGCGGCAACAGGCTCGCCTATCGCCTCCACGGCATCGGTGCTTTGGGGCCGGTCGACGGTAGCCGCCGGGGTCATCTTTGCTGTGATCTTGAAAACCGCAGCACCCTCAATGTGACGTCCATGGCGCGCAGCGCTAGCCGTCAGCAACGCTCTTGCTTTTTCCGCCACAGCAACTTCCGACGGAAACAGGTTCCGGTTGCCGAGATCAAAAGTGAATTTTTTGGTAGCCATGATTGGTGTAGTCTATATCCATTTGGGTCGATCCACAAGAAACAGCGGAACGACATTCCTCAGCGTCAATTGTCGCGAGAGTGCGTTATCGGACCTGCTGTCCAAAGTGGTCTGCCTTTTTTCCGCTGAAACCAGCGTCAGTAACACACCCAGGCTATCCTTGGGAAGCCCGATTTCCTGAGTCCGCCCGCCTGCATCACGCCACAATCCGATGGCACGCGCCGGTCGCGCTTCCAGCCAATTCGAACGGTCTACCATGGCGGCGCTCGTGAAGCTCAAAACCGCAGAACCGGGATCTTCTGCCAATACTGTTGCGTAGCGGCCTGGCCAACGGACCGCTAGTTGCGGGCCATCCATCAAAAGCGCAATGACCAGGTTGGGCCCAACGGCGCGGATCACGTTCATGGCAGGGTCGGCCCGGGCCAAATCTTCACAGATGAGCGTCGTGATCGACATGTCCTTCCGTAGACCGAAAAATGGCAGCTGTCGGTTGCTCACATCGATATCTTCCCACCACTGCTTGTTCTCATGACTCGCGTCAAAGTCTAACGCATATCGATCGACTTGTGACTTGTCAAGGCGCCACCGATGGTGCTTGTTTTGCTGCCGAACTACCGCACCTTCCTCGCCAGGTCGAATGACAAATGTTTGAGCGCGGTTATACGTCTTGCCTGTCTCCTGATCGACATCCAGGACGCCCGCAATGAGGAATTCGATCCCGGAATTCTTGAGCGCCGCCACCAACTCTTTTGCTACCTCGGGAGACAATGCGCATTCTGGCAGCACGACACCATTTGGTGCCCAGTCAGACTGCGCCTGCGCTTCTCGTATCAATGGAAGAAATAATTCCTCCGCCATGCGCTTTCCGGTGATACGCCCCTGCGGCGAGTCAAGCCAGTGTTGCACAAGGGTGAAGTAGGCTGGGATGTTATAGCCGCTACCAAATTTCTCCTGTTTCGAGCTCAGACGGAAGCTAGTGGCATGGATCGTGAACGGAAACGGTACTAGCAGCAGGCGCACATCATAAGGCAGGGCAGCATCCGCGCGGGAAGCTGAGCGTTCCGTACTCGACCAAGTCCAGGATGGGTCGATAATGCTTCTCGGCGGCAGGAGCGCAAGATAATGGCTCAGGGACCGAATCGTGCAGCCAACGGACGCGGTGATCGATTTGGGCATTACGATGGCGCGATCCGGTGGCACCTTGCAGCACATCGACGTCGGAAGGTGAACCATAAACGTCGGATCCGGTCCTTTGTCCGCCATGCATGCCATAGTGAGCCCGGCAAAGGCGCGCCCGCCGACTTCCTCGTCCGTCACGTCCCAGCCGACACCAATACTGGTCTCGTCGGCAATGGCGAACAAGGAGAGCAGGCAATGCACTGCCTGCGCGTTGCCACAGACCGACGCGACATCGACATTACCGAAATCGTTGAGCAACTGATCCCATAGACGGATTACATCGCCGGGTGCTTGAAAACAGTCCCGATTCCACGCATTCGCTGCCATGGAAACGAAGTCCAGAAACTCTCCGTGTGTGGCAAGATTTGTGCGGTCAGGACTGGCGAGCGTGTAACAGCCGGACTGTTCGATGATTGAGCCCATGATCGCAAAAAGGTCAGGGGGCCAGTTCGGACATTCAATTTTTCCGTCAACCCGGCCGCCAATCGATCCAGCGGAACCAGTAACGAGACCTGAGTAAGCGTCGGTGCCAGCAGGCGTGAGATGAAGAATGTATTCGCGAATATTCAAGGGACGGCGACCAGCGCAAAGGATGGAGGGGGCGGAACCTAGACAGGATTTGACTGCGTCCGATTGCACGAAGTGTAGCAGATTATGAGGTTGCCACGGATGCCCAGTCCCACGAGGTTGGCTGGGCATTGTCCAGACCGTTTGAGTGCGCACCGGTCTGCGGCAGACCTGTTTCGCGCACCTTAGAGCTTGCCCGCCTTGAACTGCTCGACCGCATACGCGCAGGCGCGCGCCGTCAGCGCCATGTAGGTGAGCGAGGGATTCTGCCAGGCGCTGGATGTCATGCAGGCGCCGTCGGTCACGAACAGGTTGGGCACGTCGTGCGCCTGGTTGTAGCCGTTCAGCAGCGAGGTCCTGGGATCGCGCCCCATGCGCGCCGTGCCCATCTCGTGGATGCTCAGGCCCGGCGGCCATTCGTCGGTGGACTTGATGTACTTCTTGATGTCCTTGATCCCCAGCGCCTCCATGATGTTGGCCGCCGTGTCCGAGATATCCTCCTGCATCTTGCGGTCGTTGTCGGAGAAGGTGCAATCGATGTGCAGCTGCGGCATGCCCCACTTGTCCTTCCTGGTCGGATGCAGGCTCACCATGTTCTCGTAGCGCGGCAGCATCTCGCCCGAGCCCACCAGCCGGAAGCGCCATTCGCCCGGCGCGCGCACCATGGTCTTGTAGTCCTTGCCGAAGCCCGGCTTGGCCGCCGTCTCGCGCCAGCCAGCGCGCTTGGCGTCGCCGGACAGCGAATAGCCGCGCAGGAAGCCGGGATGCTGGTCCACCACGTTGCGGAAGCGCGGGATCATCGGCAAGGTCGGGCGGCGGCCGGAATAGAACTCGTCCTCGTGGCCCTCGATGCGTCCGGTCGCGCCGGCGCCGTACAGGTGGTCCATCAGGTAGTGGCCCAGCACCCCGGAGGAGTTGGCCAGGCCGGTGGGGAAGGACGGCGAGGTGGAGTTGAGCAGCACCTGGGTGCTGCCCAGCGCGGACGCGCACAGGAACACCACCTTGGCGTGGAACTCGCGCGTCTCCATGGTCTCGGCGTCGATCACGCGCACGCCTGTGGCGCGGTTGGTCTTGGGGTCGTAGATCACGCTGTGGACGATGGCGTTGGTGGCCACGCTCAGGCGGCCCGTGGCGGCCGCCGCCGGCAGGGTCGAGCTCTGGGTGGAGAAGTAGGCGCCGAAGGAGCAGCCGCGATTGCACATATTGCGCGCCATGCAGTTGCCGCGTCCCTGTTCCAGGTGGGCGGCGCTGGGCGCGGTGAGGTGCGCGCAGCGGCCCATGATCATGCGGGCAGGCGCGAAGGCGGCGTCGAACCTGGCCTTCAGCGCCTTCTCCACCGTGTTGTACTCGAACGCGGGCAGGAACTCGCTGTCCGGCAGCACGTCCAGGTTCTCGACGCCGCCGCTGATGCCGACGTGGCGCTCCACGTGGCTGTACCATGGCGCCAGGTCGGCGTAGCGGATGGGCCAGTCCACGCCATGGCCGTCCTTGGCGTTGGCGCCGAAATCGAGGTCGCTCCAGCGGTAGGTCTGGCGCGCCCACGTCAGCGAGCGCCCGCCCAGCTGATTGCCCCGTATCCAGCTGAAAGGGCGGTCCTCCGGTGTGCTGTAAGGCATGTCGCGGTCGTTGTTGAAGAAGTGCTTGTTGTACTCGTCGAAGGCGGCGCATTTGCGCTGCCGCGCATACTGGTCCTCGGCCTGCGCGCGGCCGACCAGCCCGCGGTTGGGCATCCTCCAGGGTTCGACGCCCTCGCCGCTGTAGTCGGCGCGGTGCTCCACGGGGCGGCCGCGCTCCACCATCAGCGTGCGCAGGCCGCGCTCGCACAGTTCCTTGGCGGCCCAGCCGCCGGTGATGCCCGAGCCGACCACGATGGCGTCGAATTGTTCGGCGCTGGTCTTGATGTAAAACGATGCTGCTTGCGTCATGCTCATTCTCTCCAATGCGGGCTTACAGCGCCCAGTTGCGGCGGTTTTTCTTCAACGGCAGGTCGCCCTTGTAGCCGCCCGGCACCGGCAGGTAGACCAGCTCGCGCGTGGCCCCGGCCTCCGACGTGTAGTAGGCAAGGGCGGTGTAGCTCTTGAGCTGCTGGAAGAAGCGCTGGTCCTCGTCGTTGAAGGGTTCCTTGCCCGCGTCGAGCGCGTGCAGCAGCGCGGTCTGTCGCGCCGGCGCCAGCGCCGTGAAGCGCTTGCCGCCCCGGGCCCGCGCGGCGGCGTCGATGCGCGCCAGCCCGGCCAGGAAGCGCGCTTGGTCCTCCGGCGCCGCGCAGGCGCGCAGCAAATGGCTGATGGTGTGGTGCGCGCCGACGGCCAGCGCACCCGGCGTGTCCGTCCTCGGGATGATCAACTCGGCCAGCACGGCGGTCAGCGCCAGCGCGTCCGGCGCCAGCAGGCCGGCGGCGGGTTTGGGCGCGGCCAGCGCCGCCAGCGCGTCGCCGGACAGCGCCAGGCCGCACAGGCCGGCCAGGCGCAGCAGGGTGGCGCGGCGCTCGCCGCTGAAGGCCGGCGCCGCGCCGCGGCCCGCTTCCTCGGTGTTCATGGTGGTGTCTCCAGTGTGTTGTGGGTGTTAGTAGGCGCCCAGCGCGTTGATCTTGCCGGCGGCGACCGAGCGCTGGTATTCCTTGGGCGTGAGCCCGACCACGCTGCGGAACTGCTTGGTGAAGTAGCTTTGCCCGCCGAAGCCGGTCTCCAGCGCCACCCGCGCGATGCTCGCGCTGCCGGGCAGCAGGCGGCACGCCTCGTGCACCTTCATGCGCAGGATGTATTGCTTGGGCGTGAGCAGGAAGTGCTGCTTGAACTTGCGCTCGAAGGTGGACATCGACATGCACGACAGGCGCGCCAGGTGTTCGACGCTGACGTCGTCGGCCAGGTGCTCCTGCATGTATTCGATCGCGTCCTTGAAGGCGTGGTAGGGGGCGATGATGTCCTGCGAGCGCTGGGCGTCGCGGCTGAAACCCTCGACGCCGATGATCGCGCCGCGCTGGTCGCGCAGCGGCGCCTTGGTGGTGAACAGCCATGTCAGCACGCCGTTCTCGCTGCCGATGACTTCGAGCTTGTTCTTGACGGCGACGCCGCTGGCCATCACCGCCAGGTCGTCGGCGCGGATGCGGTCCGCGATGTCGCGGCGGAAGAAATCGTGGTCGCGCTTGCCGATGATGTCGTCGACATGGGGCAGCCGGTGCCTTTCCTGCAGCAGGCGGTTGCCCCACACGAAGCGGCCCTCCCTGTCCTTGGCGAAGTAGAAGGTGTCGGACAGTTCGTTGAACAAGCCGCTGGGCGGGGAGATGCCGTGGATGGCGAAGAAATCGGCCCGCGCCGCGGCGGCCGGGGCGGCGCCGGCGAGGCGTGGTTTTTTGTCACTTTCGGCCGCCGGGTAGCCACTGGCGACCACCATGCCGATCCCGATCCTCACCGTGCCCATATGCGCTCCGCCCAATGTCTATCACGGCTTCATGGTAGCACCGGGGTGAAAAAGGCGGTGTCATGAATTCGGAGATTTTTATAACAAATTCGGCAAAGCGGCCCGTGTCCGCGCGCTCAGGGATAGCGTGGCCGGGACATCCGGAACAGCTGCTCGCCGGTGATGGCGAAGTAGTCGCCGGGACCGCCGCCGCGCAGGATGGGACTGGCGGCGGCCGTGTCGTAAACGCCGTCCTTGAGCAGGTGCGTGGCGATGTGCACGCCCACCACCTCGCCCAGCGTCAGCCACACGCCGACGTCGCCTCCAGCGGTGTTTTTCAGTTCGACGATTTGCGTCATGCGGCACTCGAAGGCCACCGGGGTTTCGGCCACGCGCGGCGCCCGCACGGTGCGCGACGTGGCCGGCGTCAGCCCGGCCAGCACGAATTCGTCGACCTCGGGCGGGGCCGGCGCGCAGCTGCGGTTCATGGCCTCGGCCAGCGGGCGGGTGGCGAGATTCCACACGAATTCGCCGGTCTCCTCGATGTTGCGCAGGGTGTCCTTGCGGCCGAGGCTGGCGAAGCCGATGATGGGCGGCGTGTAGCAGAAGGCGTTGAAGAAGCTATACGGCGCCAGGTTCAGGACGCCGTCGCCGCTGCGCGTGGAGATCCAGCCTATCGGGCGCGGGCCGACGATGGCGTTGAAGGGATCGTGCGGCAGGCCGTGGCCGCGCGCGGGTTCGTAGTAGTAGTGGTCTGTAGTCATGGCAGCGATGATAACCCAGGGGACAGACCCTACGCGCCACGCGCCTTCGCAATGGCATGAGGCGCTGAACGCGGGTCTGTCCCCGGTGGATGCCGGCAGAAAAAAACGGGCGCCGAAGTGCCGGCGCCCGCGTAAATTCCCCACCAACCAAGTCACATCAAGGCAGATATTTCCATTGCCCTTTTTCGAGCTTCACCATCACCACCGCGCGCTCGTCCGAGCCGAAGCGGCTGTCGCGGCGGAAGTTGTAGACGCCCTGCGTGCCCACCAGTTCCTTGGTGCTGGTCACCGCGTCGTGCAGGGCGACGCGGAACTCCGCCGTGCCGGGCTGCTTTTTCGCCAGCGCGCGCTGGGCCGCGTCGGTGAAGATCAGCCAGGCGTCGAAGGCGTAGGGCGCGAAGGCGTCGGTGGGCACGGCCTGGAAGGTCTTCTGGTACACGGCGCGGAAATCGAGCGCCACCTTGCGCGAGGGATGGCTGGCGGGCAGCTGGTCCGCCACCACCACCGGTCCGGTGGGCGCCAGCAGGTTTTCCAGCGAGGCGCCGCCCACCCGGATGAAGTCCGGATTGATGATGCCGTGCGTGCCGTAGATCTTGCCGCGGTAGCCGCGCGCGCTCAGGCCCAGGTAGGGCAGGGCGCCCGGCGTTCCCGAGTTGCCCGCCAGTACCGCGTCCGGCTTGGCCGCGACGATCTTCAGCACCTGGCCCGTCACCGAACTGTCGGTGCGCGCGTAGCGCTCGTTGGTCAGCACCGTGAGGCCGTGCTTCTTGGCGGCGGCCTGCAGCGCGTCGTACACCAGGTCGCCCCAGGCGTCCGAGAAGCCGATGTAGGCGACCGTCTTGACGCCGTTCTGCTTCATGTGGGCGGCCACCGTGTCGATCATCAGCGGCGCCGATTGCGGCACCGTCACCATCCAGGCGCCGTCCGGCCCGTCCACCTTGGACTGGGAGATGGAGATGAAGGGCACCTTGTATTCCAGCGCCACGCCGTTGATGGCCAGGCCGGACGGCGTGCCGGCCGTGCCGATCAGCGCGTCCACGTTGTCCTCGACGATCAGCTTGCGGGCGTTGCGCGCCGCCGTGGTCGGGTCGGACGCGTCGTCCAGCTGCACCACGGTCACCTTCTTGCCGTCCACGTTGGGGCGGAAGGCCATGCCGGCCTGCAGTCCCTTCGCGTACGGTATCCCGAGCGAGGAGGCCGAGCCGGACAGGGAGGTGATGAAGCCCAGCTTCAGATCGGCCGCGTGGGCGAGCAGCGGCAGGGACATGGCGGCGGCCAGTGCGGCGGACCGGATGGGCGTAAGACGTTTCATTGAAACTCACTCCTCGAAGAATTATGGGGCGGGACGACGGCGCCGCGTTCCGGCGCATGGGTGTTTAGGGAATAGTAGGAGTTGTCGTGGGATAAATCAAATTCATGCCACCTATGAAGCGCATCAGCTCAGCTGATTTGGTCTTCACGCGGCGCCGCATTCCACGCTGCGGCTGATGCGGCGGAAGGTCCGGTCGAAGTAGACCAGGGCGTCGGCGTCGCCGCGGATGGCGATGTCGTCGATCTCGGCGAAGATGACGGCGTGCGTGCCGACCCGCGTCACCTCCACGATGCGCCCGGCCAGGCGCACCAGGGCCGGCGCCAGCCGCGGCAAGCCGTCGCCGTCGGCCCCGCCGTCCTCCAGCCAGCTCGCCTCGCCGAAGCGCTGCTCCATCGACAGGCCGCTCATGCCGGCGAAGTGCTTGGCCAGCTCGTCGCATTCGCCGGGCAGCACGTTGATGCAGAGGCGCTGGTTCTGCTCGAACGCCGACACCGTCGAGCTGTTGCGGTTGACGCAGAACAGCAGCGTCGGCGGCGTGTCGCTGACGGAGCACACGGCCGTGGCCGTGATGCCGCAGCGCCCGGCCGGCCCGGCGGTGGTGACGATGTTGACGGCCGCCGGCAGGTTGGCCATGGCGTCGCGGAAGCGCTGGCGCAGCGCGTTGGTGTCATTGGTTTGCGTGGTCATGTTCGTCACCTCAAGGATAGCCGGGGAAGGGGGGCACGCCGACCAGCACCGCGCCGGCGCCGTCGTAGACGCCGCTGCTCAGGAAGGCGTGCTGCGTGACGACCATCGAGTCGCGCACGATGCGTTGCAGCGGGTGCTTGCTGTAGATGGTCGCCATGCCGCCCAGGCGGTAGGCGGCGCGGATCACGTCGGCGGCCACCTGGGCGGCGTTGGTCGCGCTCAGCCGCAGGGTGCTGGCCTGCGCCGCCGTGACGTCGTCGCCCCGCAGGATGGCGGCGTACACGGATTCGATCGCATCGAAGAACCAGGCGCGCGCGCCGCGGTACTGCGCCTCGGCCTGGGCCAGTTCGATGCGGAAGTAGGAGCGGTCCGCCATCCGCGGCGCGCCGGTGGTGGTGACCTTCCCGCCGGACATCTCGTTGACGATGTCCAGCGCGGCCTGCGCCAGGCCGAGGTTGACCGAGGCGTGGACCTGCGCCTGGTAGCACACGGCGGGATAGCGGTACAGCGGCTCGTCGATGATGGGCGCGCCGCCGCGCTGGAAGGTCCAGTCGTCGGCCACGAACTGGCCGCTCACGCGCAGGTCGTGGCTGCCCGTGCCCTCCAGTCCCACCACGTCCCAATCCTCCACGATCTCGACCCGGGCCGCCGGGAACACCGCGGTGACCGGCTTGACGCCAGGGCCGCCGCCTATGCCCACGCCCAGCCACTCGGCGCCCATGCAGCCGCTAGCGAACTTCCATTGTCCGTTCACCAGCCAGCCGCCGTCCTGGCGCGCCGCCGGTTGCGCCGGGTACAGCGCGCCGGCGAACACCTGGTCCGGGCCGTTGGCGTAGATCAGCGCCTGCGTCGCCTTGGGCAGCGCGGCCAGGTAGGTGTTGGCCGAGCCGAAGCTGGCCACCCAGGCGGCCGAGCCGTCGACCTCGGCGATGCGCGCGACGATCTTCAGGAAGTCGGCCGGCGCCATGGCGTCGCCGCCGAAGCAGCGCGGCGTGCCGGCGCGGTAGATGCCGGCGCGCTTGAATTGCGCGACCATGTCGCGCGGGACGTGGCGCAGCGTGGTGAACTCGGTGCGGCGCGCCGCGACCTCGGCCAGCACCGCCTCGAGCGGGAGCGGGGCGTCGGCCGGCGGGGTTGCGTCGCGGGGGACCGGGTGGAGCAGGGTGGTGGCGGACATGGTGTCTCCTTCTTCAAAAATTGGATAGGCGGCGGGCGCTGAAGCGGCAGACGCCGCCGTGCTGCGCAGCGCAGCGGTGCTCGGTGACGGCGACCTCGCCGTCCAGCAGCACGCCGGCCAGGCTGTGCAGGATGCCGTTGATGGGCGCGCAGACCGGACGGCCGGACGGGCCGTGGCCCTGGACGAACGGGCTGTTCTCGACTTCCAGTTCCAGCCGCTGTTCGAGTCGGCCGTCGGCGCCGGTGATGCGCCACACGCCCCAGCCCAGGCCCGCCGCGCTGTCGATCACGGTTTGCCGCAATCGCGCGCGGCCGGCCGCGCCGAGATAGGCGGCCAGGCTCTTGCCGCCGTGCTTGCGGGTGGATGCGGCCAGCGCCTCCAGCACCGCGGCCCCGGTGGCCGGCGGCAGTTCGTGCAGCATGCCCATGAGGACGTCGGCGCGCATCAGCAGGTAGCGGCGGTCGGCGTCGTGGATGGCGCCGGCCTGTTCGTCGAATCGCAGGCGATCCTTGAAAACGCTCATGAACTGCTCCTTGGTTGGGCTGGAAAAACATCACAACGCCGGGGCTTTTTTCTGTAATGTTGCGGAAAGAAGCGGCGATGGGGAACGATAGTCGCCGCCCGTGTTGACTGTCAAATGAAGATCGGGAATCGGCACTATGCTGGAAATGAATACAGGAACGGTGGACCTCAACCTGCTGCGGGTCTTCCTCGCCATATGGGAAACCAACAGCCTGACGGTGGCGGCGGACCGCCTGGCGCTGTCGCAGCCGGCGGTCAGCCACTGCCTGCGGCGCCTGCGCGACCTGTTCCAGGACCCGCTGTTCGTGCGCACGGCCGAGGGCATGCAGCCGACCGCCGCCGCCATCCGCCTGCACGGCCCGATCGACCGCGCGCTGGACTTGATCAACGGCGCCATGCAGCAGCACGCCGGCTTCGACGCGGCCAGCTCCACGCGGCGCTTCCGCATCTCGATGTCGGACATGTCGGAGTTCTACTTCCTGCCGCCGCTGCTGGCCGCCCTGCAGCAAAGCGCGCCCGGCGTGGGGCTGGACATCGTCCAGGTTCCGCTGCACCAGGTGGAGGGCGGCATGCGCTCGGGCGACATCGACTTCGCCATCGGCTACGTGCCGGGGCTGTCGGCGGACTGCGTGTCGCAGACGCTGTTCCACGACGAGCACGTGTGCATGGTGCGCGCCGGCCACCCGCTGGCGCGGCGCGCGCTGACCAAGGAGCGGCTGGGGGAACTACGCTATGTTTTCGCCAGCAGCAACGCCACCGGCCATGGCCTGATCGAGAAGTGGTTCGGGGAGTTGGACATCAAGCGCAACATCGTGCTGCACTCGCCGCATTTCACGGTGGTGCCCGAGATCGTGCGCGGCACCGACCTGGCGGTGGTCTTCCCGCGCAGCATAGCGGAGCGCTTCAACCGCGGCCGCGCCTACCGGCTGCTGCCGCTGCCGTTCGCGCTGCCGCCGATCGAGGTCAAGCTGCACTGGCACCAGCGGTTCGCCAGCGACGCCGGCATGGCGTGGCTGCGCGAGACCATCGGGCAAATGTTTTGCGGCCAGCGGACCGCCTAGGCGAACTCGCAGACCTCCTCGAATGCCAGCTTGGGATGGCGCGGGAACAGGCCCGCCGGGTCGCCGTAGCCCAGGCCGCACAGGAAGTTGACCTTCCATGTGCGGCCGGCGAAGAAGGTCTGGTTCACCAATTCCTCATTGAAGCCGGACATGGGGCCGCAGTCCAGTCCCGCCATGCGCGCGGCGATCATCAGGTAGGCGCCTTGCAGCGTGCCGTTGCGGAAGGCGGTGGCCTCGCTCAGGCGCGCGTCGTCGCGGAACATGTCGCCCGCCCGCGGCCGGTGCGGGAACAGGAAGGGCAGCTTGTCGTAAAAGGCGCTGTCGTAGGCCACCACGGCCACCACCGGCGCCGTCAAGGCCTTGTCGACATTGCCCGGCGCCAGCGCCGGCGCCAGCCTTTGCTTGGCCCGCTCGGTGCACAGGAACAGCAGCCGCAGCGGGGCCGTGTTCATGCTGGTCGGGCCCCACTTCATCAACTCGTAGACCTCGCGCAGCAGGCCGGGGTCCACGCCGCGCGCCTGCCAGCGGTTCTGGCTGCGCGCCTCGCGGAAGATCACGTCGCGCACCGCGTCGCCGCACACACACTGTTCCATGGTTCAGCCTTTCCGCGCCGCGCCGATGAAGATGAAGGCCATCGTGGCCGGCAGCTCCGTCTTGTTGCGCCAGGCGTGGCGGGTGCCGTTCTGCACCACCACGTCGCCCCGGCGCACCAGCTTTTGCGCGCCGCCGTCCAGCTCCAGCCACAGCTCGCCGTCGAGCACGATGCCGTAGTCGACGCTGTCGGTGGTGTGCATGCCGGGGTGCTCCGGCTCGAAGCGCTCGATCAGGCCGGGCAGGGCGGCGCCCAGTTCGGCGCCGGCCGCCGCGCCGTCGATGTCCGGGCTGGCCATCACCGTGTCCGGCGGGAAGGTCACGACCAGCAGGCTGCTGCCGCCGGGCGCCGGCACCAGCGGCCCGTTGGCCAGCGTCGGGTCGCCGTGCGGCGCCGGCAGCGCCGCGCCGGGCTCGGTGGCCCACACCTGCGCGACCGCGTGGCCGGGAATGCTCTTGAACGCGGTGGCGCGCGGCGCGTCCGATTCGGACAGGAACACCGACCTGCCCTCGGCGTCGTGGCCGGTGACGATGCGTTTGATCTTCATGGGGCGCTCCTTCAGGGGCAGATGACGAAGTTGCTGAAGCCGCCGGCGCGGTTCTCGATGCCGCCGATGGCCTGGTTGACCTGCTCCAGCGGGAACACGTGGTGCTCGAAGATGGACATGTCCACCACGCCCGCCTCCACCAGGTCCGCCATCTGCTGGCCCTGGGCGGTGGTGAACCACGCGGAGCCGATGACGGAGATGTCATTATCCATCAGCACGTGCAGGTTGAGCGGCACATCGCCGGCCACCGCGCCGATGTTGACCAGTTTCCCGCCGCGGCGCAGCGTGCCCAGCGCGTCCAGCAGCGCGCCGTGGCCGGCGCCCGGTCCCAGCGCGTCGATCACCGCGTCCACGCCTTCGCCCCGCGTGACCTCCTCGGCCCACTCGCCCATCGGGCGCTCGCCCAGCGCGTGCACGTGGATGCGGTCCGGCGCCAGCGCCTTCACGCGCGCCAGCAGGTCCTTGTTGCGGCCCGTGCCCATCACGCGGCGCGCGCCCAGCGCCAGCGCGAACAGCGCGCCGCCCAGCCCCAGGGTGCCGCTGATGCCGTTCACCAGCACCGTGGAACCCTGCTTCACGCCGGCGGTTTGCAGCGCGCGGTAGGCCGTGCCCAGGTAGCCCAGGCGGGCCGCCTCCTCGAAGCGCATATTGTCCGGCAGGCGCACCAGGCTGGTCTGCGGCGCCGTCATGTATTCGCACAGGCCGCCGTAGGGGTACTGGTCGTAGATCTGCTGCGAATGCTTGGAAAAGCCGAAATAGCCGTTGAAGGTGTAGTGGGCGCAGGAAGTGGTCTCGCCGGCGCGGCAGTTGCGGCACGCGCCGCAGTAGCGGGCCGGGTTCACGTACACGCGGTCGCCCGGCTTGAAGCCGATCACCTGCGAGCCCACCGCCTCGACCACGCCGGCCGGGTCCAGGCCGAACACGGCCGGCAGCTTGGGCAGCGGCAGGTGGGGGAACCATTTGCCCCAGTTGCTCAGCACATTGCCAAGGTTCGGCACGATGCCGCAGGCCTTCACGTTTACCAGCACGTCCGTGGGACGCACCTCGGGTACCGGGATCATTTCAATTTCCATCGGCTGGCCGACTTCATGCATCCGCGCCGCGCGCATCATCTTGGTCATCATCGTCTCCTTCGTTTTATGGGTTTGTTTGTTGTTAGCGCAGGCCGTCGTTGCCGACGACATCGGCCGCCGCCAGGCCGCCCAGGCGGGCGTGGACGCGTCCCCCGGTCGCCATCGCCAGGCCGAAGGCGATCTCGCCCCGGCGCGGACCGTCCCACACCGTCATGTCGGCGGTGCCGAAATGGCTGCGCACATAGGCGGCGTGGATATGGCCCAGCGGCATGGCGAGCCGGGTGCCGACGCCGCCGATGGTTTTCGCCGCCGGCACGATGGCCTTGGGCTGTCCCAGCGCCTCGCGCATGGCCCAGCCGCCGGCCTCGTGCCACACGGCGCCGTGTTCCAGCTCGCCGTCCTCGCCCACGACGGCACCCTTGCCGTAGGCCTCCACCTGGTCCGCGCCGCCCAGCGCGGCGATCAGCCGCGAGGACAGTTCGGCGCCCAGCTGGCGCAGCTCGGCCATGAAGGGCAGCAGGTCCGCCTCGTAGCGGCCGGCGTAGGGGTTGTCCACCACCGCCACCGCCACCGCCACCCGCAGCGGCCGCGCCAGGACGGGACCGCCCTCGTGCCGGATTTCCTCGACATCCAGTTTGTACTTGCGCACTTTCACCAGCGACATCAACATCTCCTTAGGTATGAGGGGCGCGGCGTGGACAGCCCCGCCCTGTGCTTAAAATTATACATGCAAGACTGTTTTATGCAAATTAAATATTTTTATGCACAAAATGCGAAGAGCTCCTATAATTGGTCCAGGTCTGGCGCATGCCCGTCCCCCGAACAACCAAGGAGAAATGTATGAAGTTGATTTCGTATCGCCGCGCAGGCAAGCCGTGTTTCGGCGCGGTCGTCAATGATGGCGTGGTGGAGTTGAGCGGCCGCCTCGAGGGCGTGGCCGACCTGGCCGCGCTGCTGGCCGACGACGCCGCGCTGGCCAGGGCCAGGGAGCTCGCGGCCAGCGCCGGGGCCAGCCATCCGCTGGCCGGCGTGCAGCTGGAACCGGTGATTCCCAAGCCGGGCAAGGTGGTCTGCGTCGGCATCAACTATGTCGAGCACGCGCACGAGGCGGGCCGCAAGATCGGCGCGCACCCCGTCATCTTCCAGCGCTACCACGAGACGCTGATCGCCGCCGGCGCGCCGCTGCTGCGTCCCAAGGTGTCCGAGCAGTTCGATTTCGAGGCCGAACTGGCGGTGGTGATCGGCAAGGGCGGCGCCCATATCGATCCGGCCGACGCCATGGACCACGTGGCCGGCTACACCTGCTTCAACGACGCCAGTGTGCGCGACTGGCAGTTCCACACCCACCAGTACGGCATGGGCAAGAACTTCCAGGCCACCGGTGCGCTGGGCCCGTGGCTGGTGACGGCCGACGAGATCGCCGACTACCGCGAGCTGCGCGTGACCGGCCTGCTGAACGGCGAGCAAATGCAGCATGGGTCGCTGTCCGAGCTGGCCTTCGACATCCCCACGCTGATCGCCTACATCTCCAAGGCGCTGCCGTGGAATCCGGGCGACATCCTCGCCACCGGCACGCCGAGCGGCATCGGCTTCAAGCGCACGCCGCCGCTGTTCCTCAAGGCCGGCGATACTTTCGAAGTGACGATCACGCAGATCGGCACCTTGTCCAACCCCGTCGTCGACGAAGCCTGATAGGAAGCGATCATGTCCCAACTGCCACGCATACAGTACACCCACACGGGCATCTTCTGCGCCGACCTCGATATGATGGTCGAGTTCTACCGCTCGAAGATCGGCTTCATCGTCAGCGACCGCGGCGTCGCCTCCACCGGCCACCGCCTGTTCTTCATGACGCAGGACCCGGAGATCCACCACCAGCTGGTGCTCTTCGACGGCAAGCCCACCGGCCTGCCGTTCAACCCGATCAACCAGCTGTCCTTCCTGCTCGGCTCCCTGGAGGACCTGCAGGCCTATTACCGCAAGGCGCTGGAATTCGGCTTCGCGGTGGACCAGGTGGACCATGGCAACGCCTGGTCCATGTATTTCACGGACCCCGAGGGCAATCCGATCGAGATGTATGTCGACACGCCGTTCTACACCGCGCAGCCGTGCCGCGAGCCGCTGGACCTGTCGCTGCCCACCGGCGACATCCTGGCCACCACCGAGGCCATGTGCCGCCGCCGCCCCGGCTTCCTGACGCGCGAGGAATGGATCGCCGCCACCCGCGAGCAGATCCGCCTGCAGCGGGCCTGAGCATGAAGCGCGACCATAAAAAAGAGGGGGAGGCGGCATGGAATTCGATGTGATGATCGTGGGCGCCGGGCCGGTGGGCGCCGTGGCCGCGAACCTGGCCGGGATGTGGGGCCTGCGCACGCTGGTGGTCGACAAGCTGCTGGACGTGTACGACAAGCCCCGCGCCTTCGGCCTGGACCACGAGGTGATGCGCGTGTTCGACAACGTCGGCATCGCCGGCAGGATCGCCGGCCACGTGATGCCGTACCGGACCTCGGAATACCACGGCGCCGGCGGACGCGTGATCAAGCGCATCGCGCCGGCCAGCGAGCCGTATCCATTGGGCTGGGCGCCCAACTATGTGTTTTCCCAGCCCGCCGTGGAGGGCGCCCTGCGCGCCAGGCTGGGCGAGCGTCCCGGCGTGCGCCTGGAACTGGGCACGGAGGCGCTGTCGGTGACGGCGCTGGACGACGGCTACGCCGTGCGGCTGCGGGACAGGAACGGCGCCGAGCGCGAGGTGCGCGGCCGCTACGTGCTGGCCTGCGACGGCGGCACCAGTTCCCTGCGCGGCAAGCTGGGACTGGAGATGGAGGACCTGAAGTTCGACGAGCCCTGGATGGTGGTCGACGTGATCGTGTCGCAGGAGGCGCTGGACAAGCTGCCGGCCACCAACATCCAGTACTGCGAAACGGAGCGGCCCTGCACCTATGTGGTCGGGCCGGGACGGCACCGGCGCTGGGAGTTCATGATCAATCCGGACGAGACGCCGGCCGGCATCGCGCAGCCGGAGGCCGTGGGCAAGCTGCTGTCGCGCTGGCTGGCGCCGGGCGAATACGAGATCTGGCGCGCATCGTCCTACCGCTTCCACGCGCTGATCCTCAAGTCCTGGCGCGAAGGCGGCCAGTTCTTCCTGGGCGACGCGGCCCACATGACGCCGCCGTTCATGGCGCAGGGCATGTGCCAGGGCATACGCGACGCCTCCAACCTGGTGTGGAAGCTGGCGATGGTGCACCGCGGCCTGGCGTCGCCGGCGCTGCTCGACAGCTACCAGGAGGAGCGCCTGCCGCACGTGCGCCAGACCACGCTCGTGACCAAGGAGTTCGGTCAGGTGATCTGCGAGCGCGATCCGGCGCGGGCCGAAGCCCGGGACCAGGCCATGCTGGCCGAGATGGCGCGCGCCAGCGGGCCGACGGTGCGGCAATCGCTGATACCGGGCTTGTCCGGCGGCTTCCTGGCGCCGCTCGACAGCGTCGGCGCGCGCGGCGCGCTGTTCCCCCAGCCGATGGTGAGCGACCATTCGGGGCGGGGCGGTTTGCTGGACAGCTTCACCGGCCTGGCCTTCCGGGTCGTCGTCGCGGCCGGGGTGGACCTGGCGCCGTTCGAGGCGGCGGTGCGCGCGTCGCCGGTGCTGGCAGGCCTGCCGCTGGCGTTCGTGCGGCTGCGCGGGGAGGGCGTGCGGGAGGCGGCGGGCCTGCACGACTACCAGGAGCAGGGCCCCTTGCTGCGCGACTGGATGGCCGGGCGCCAGTGCCGGGTGGTGGTGGTGCGGCCGGACCATTACGTGTTCGGCACCGCCGCGACTGAAGCGGAAGGCCTGCAACTGCTGAACGCCTTGCGCGAAAAGCTCGCCGGCCACGACGGGCAGGGCGTTGCGGCGGACCATGGCTTGAACATGGCCTGACCCCGCCGCCGCGGCCGGTGTCCATCATCCCCGTCCCTTCAAGGGCGGGGATGTTTTTTTTTGGGGCCCCCCGCGGACTGGCACCCGGCGGTATCTCCAACACGCCAGCAGGCCACTAAGGCCACAAGTGCCTGGTTCGCGTTCCTTGCGAGCCAGGTACCGAATCCGCGCCCGTGGCGAACGTACCAGGCCCGCGAACCCGAGGACCTGGCGTTGGAAGTCGCACGGCGTGGCTCAGGCGCCGAGCGAGTCGCCCACGCCCGCCGCGGAAGCCTGCTTGCGATCCAACCGCCCCGGCGCCGTCTCCTTCAGCGCGAACGCCAGCAGCGCGGCGACCACGGCCGCCCCCGACGCGATCAGAAACGGCGCCTGCGCCCCGAAATGATCGGCGGCGTAGCCCTCGATGGTGGGCGCGATGAAACCGCCCGCCACCTCGCCGACACCAATCACCAGCCCGATCGCCCGCCCCGCGTGCGCGATGCCCACCGTCTCGGCCGGGATGGTCGCCAGGAACAGCGGGAAGCAGCCGTAGCCGAAGTAGGTAACGAACAGCAGCGCCCCGAGCGCCGGCAGCGACACTTGCGCGTACACCAGCACCAGCGGCACCGCGACGGCGACCGCGGCGAAGAACACCATGGTCGGCCTCCTGCCGATCCGGTCCGAAATCGCCGGCACCACGAAGCCGCTGATGACGCTCGATATCCCGAGGATGGTCATCAGCAAGCCCATCTCGCCCGGGCTGAAGCCGCGCGTCTCCATCAGGTAGATGGGCGTGAAGGTCATCAGCGCGACGAACCAGGTGATGAGCAGGCAACTGATGACCAGGCACAGGCCGATGTTGCGCTGCCGGACCATGCCCATGAACGACAGCCGCTCCGCATGAACCAGGCCGGCCTCCGCCCTGGGCGCGAACTGCCTGGGTTCGACCAGGTACCTGGCCAGGAAGAGGGCGATGATCAGTCCCGGTATGCCGGCCACGAAGAAGGTCACGCGCCAGCCGTACTCGGTGGCCAGCGGCACCACGACCATGGGGGCCAGCACCGCGCCCAGCAGGCCGCCGGCGGATGCCTGGATGAAGCCCATGTTGAAGCCGCGGCGGGAATCGCTGGAGGCGTAGCCCATCAGCGACTGGCTGATCGGCAGAACCGGTCCCTCGGCCAGCCCCATCACGGCGCGCGCCGCCAGCAGCATCAGGAAGCTGCCGGCCAGCCCGGAGCCGATGGAGCAGACCGAGAACACGACCACGGCCACGACGAGCATGGGCTTGCGGCGTTTCAGCCGTTCCGCCCAGGTGGCCAGGAAGTAGCCCGACACTGCCCAGGTCAGCGCCAGCGCCGAGGTGAGCATGCCGATGCGGCTGTTCGTCAGTTCGAACTCGGCGCGCATGAAGGGGAACAGGAAGTTGATCGACAGGCGGTCGAAGAAAACGAAACCGACCGTGAAGAACAGGAGCAGCAGCAGCCTGTTCTCATAGGTGTTGAAGGGTGCGCGGGGCATGGGTGTCTCCTTGAGGTTTAATGTTTACGCATATTATACTAATTTATGCATAAATTAACGGGACGGCGTTTCCCTTCGCGGCCGTCGCACCAATTAAATAATTTGCATTTTCATTCGTTTTACGCATAAAATACGCCATCTCCCCCTTCAGGATCGCCCACCATGGAAAAGCTCGCCGCTGATTCCGCCACCGCCACCGGATCGTCCTTGATCGAGGTCGCCCTTTACAAGATGAAGCGCGCCATCGTTTGCGGCGAACTCGCCCCCGGAACCAAGCTCAAAGTGGATGCGCTGTCCAAGGCCTATGGCCTGAGCAGCTCGCCGATCCGGGAGGCGTTGAACCGCCTGGCGCAGGAGGGCATCGTCACCGCCAGCGAAAACAAGGGCTTCCGGGTGGCGCCGATCACGGTGGCGGACTTCCAAGAGATCACGCGCATCCGCCGCCTGCTGGAGGGCGAGGCGCTGGCCGACGCGATCGAGCACGGCGACGACCAGTGGGAGGGCGACGCGCTGGCCGCCTACCACCGGCTTGGCATGGTGGAAAAGCGCATGGGCAAGGGGCCGCTGGCGCTGGACGACGACTGGGCCGAACGCCACAAGGCCTTCCACTTCGCGCTGTTCTCGGCGTGCCCGTCGACGCTGTTGCTGGGCATGGTCGACTCCCTGTTCGACCGCGCCGAGCGCTACCGCCGGTTCTCGGCGCGGCACCGCCAGTCCGAGCGGCACAAGAGCAATGAACACCAGGAGTTGCTGGACGCGGCGCTGGCGCGCGACAAGGACAGGGCCGTCGCGCTGCTGCGCGAGCACATCGGCCACACCGAGGCCAGCATCAGCCAGGCCATCGAGCGGCAGCAGGCGACGCTGCAGTAGGGCTCGCACCGCGCTGCGGTATCGCAAGACACACGGCCACAGGACCTCTTAGCATTGCAATCAATTGCAACCGCGCGAAGGAGACCATGTGGATGACGTCTTTGCCAAATGGTTCGACGACAGCACTGTTATCGTCCGGCGTTCGCCTGAACTGGATGGGTTCATGACGGATGATCAAATCGCTCGCATCGTCGGAGCTCCGCGGGACAGTTCTATCGTCGTCAGCGCGGATGATGGGGCCATTGCGTTCAAGGTAGACAATAAAATTTTCAGCGAGCCGATGTTTCGATGGGGATATCCCGGGGGCGTCCCGTGCCGCAATGGATTCGTCGTTCCGCAATTGCAGTAGAATCGGGGAACTGGTATCGACTGACGAGGGTTGCGAGCAATGGCTTGTTCACGGCCAAAGTGCCGAGTTATCCTTTGACCTCGCTCCAGACTCTACGAGTTGGCGGCAGCTTGCCCGTTACATGAGCTCGAAAGGAATTTTGCCATGAGCAACAAGGCACTCGCGATTTTGCGAAAAAACACCAAGCCCAAGACCAAGTCGGAAGTACAGGAATACCTCGTCAAGCGTCATGGGGCTGTGGCGCGTGAAAACGCCAGCGCGGATTTGACCGCACTGGATGACCGCGCGCGCTTGCTGGTCCTGGCATCCGCGAAGAAGAGCAAGACGCGCGCCGTCCGATAGCCGGCCGCCATCAAGGTTTCTGAAACACTCCCGTCAACACGATCAGGTCGTCGACCTTTTCGATATAGCTGGAGCGCGGCTCCATGTTCTTGCTGACCGGGTTCAGCCACTGGAAATCGACCCAGCCCTTGCCTTTCTCCTTGGCCAGCTTTAACTCCTCCCTGACGAAATACTTGCCGTTCACGTCCCGCAGGTCGAACAGCGGTTTGTTGATCAGTTTCGGATGCAGCGGGTCCGCCAGCAGCACGCCCGTCATGTCGAGCACGATGATGTACAGTTCGCGGTCGACGAACGCCCCCTGCGGGTTGTTGAAATCCTGCAGCGCCTTGTCCTTCCCTTGCTGGCGCAGATGCGCGACCGCCTTCTTGACGAACTGGATCGCGTCGTCGCGCGAGGCCGGTTGCTGGGCGAACGCCGTCCACGGCAGCGCGCCGAGCAGCAGGGTGGCCAGCAGTTTGACGAAATAACGTTGCATGTTGTTCTCCTTGTGACGACTATGGAAACGCCGCGCCCCGGCCGGAAAAAACCGGGGCGCGGCGGGCTTCAGGACACGGCGCTGCTCATGCGTTGCGGCGCGGCCGCTTCCTCATCCTTCTCATCCCGCGGCTGCGCTTGCGCGGTGGGCCTGAGCAGGAAGTGCGCCAGCGCCGGCAGCAGGATCAAGGCGCCCAGCATGTTCCAGATGAACATGAACGCCAGCAGGATGCCCATGTCGGCCTGGAACTTCAGCGGCGAGAACGCCCAGGTGGCCACCGCCACGCCCAAGGTCACGCCGGTCAGCACCACCACCTTGCCGGTGAACAGCAGCGCCTTGTAATAGGCCTCCGACAGGCTCGCGCCCCGGCGCAATTCCACCAGCGTGACCGACACCACGTACAGCGCGTAGTCCACGCCGATGCCCACGCCCAGCGCGATCACCGGCAATGTCGCCACCTTCACGCCTATGCCCAGCCACACCATCAGCGCCTCGCACAGCACGGAGGTCAGCATCAGCGGCAGGATCGCGCAAATCACCGCGCGCCACGAGCGGAAGGTGATGAAGGCCAGCAGCGTCACCGCCGCGTACACCAGCAACAGCATCTGCGTGTTGGCCTTCTTCACCACGATGTTGGTGGCGGCCTCGATGCCCGCGTTGCCGGCGGCGGACAGGAACTGGATGTCCTTGCTGTTGTTGGCGGCGGCGAAGGCCTCCACCGCCCGCACCACGCCGTCCAGCGTATCCGCCTTGTGGTCCTTCAGGTAGACGTAGACGGTGAGCAGGTCGCAGTTCTGGTTCAGCAGCTCGCGCGGCGCGCGGGTGGTGATGGCGTTCAGCATGTCCTGCGAGCGGGGCAGGTCGAACCATTTCATGTTCCCCTCGTTCATGGCGGCCGAGGCGCGCTTGCTCAGCGTGGCGTAGGAATTGGTGGACTCCACGCCGGCCAGCTGCTGCAGCTTCCATTCCAGCGCCTCGACCTGCGCCAGCGTGGCGTATTGGGCGCACATGTATTGCGGCGTCTTCACCATGACCACGAAGTTGTCGCTGCTGGCCGCGTAGCTGGCGGCCATGAAGGCGCTGTCGCGGTTGTAGCGGGAATCGGGCCGCAGTTCCGGCGCGCCGGGATCGAGGTCGCCTATCTTCAGGTGCAGGCTGACCGCGCCGCCGGCCACCGTCAGCACGGCGGCCACCGCGAGCGCTCCGCTGGCCCACTTGCGCTGCGTGAAGCGGTCCAGGAAGGCCCAGAAGGCCAGCTTTTGCGGGGCCTCCTCGTCGCGCAGGCTGCGCAGCGCGGCGGCGGGGCTGACGCCGACATAGGACAGCAGCACCGGCAGCAGGATCAGGTTGGTGAAGATCAGCACCGCCACGCCGATGCTGGCCGACAGCGCCAGGTCGTGGATGACGGGGATGTCGATCACCATCAGCACGGCGAAGCCCACGGCGTCGGCCAGCAGCGCCGTCAAGCCGGCGAGGAACAGGCGGCGGAAGGTGTAGCGCGCCGCCACCAGCTTGTGGGTGCCGCGGCCGATGTCCTGCATGATGCCGTTCATCTTCTGCGCGCCGTGGCTCATGCCGATGGCGAACACCAGGAAGGGCAGCAGGATGGAATACGGGTCCAGCTCGAAGCCCAGCAGCGGCAACAACCCCAGCAGCCAGACCGCCGCCACCAGCGAGCACGCCACCACCAGCAGCGTGCTGCGCACGCAGCGCGTGTACCACAGCAGCATGGCGGTGCAGATGGCCAGCGCCACCGCGAAGAACAGCAGCACCTGGCGCATGCCTTCGATCAGGTCGCCCACCACCTTGGCGAAGCCGGTGATATGGATCTTCACGCCTTGCGCCTCGTAGCGCGCGCGCAGCTGTTCCAGGCTGTCGGACAGGCGCACGTAGTCCAGCCGCTTGGCGCCGTCGGTTTCCAGCAGCGGCACCACGATCACGGTCGAGCGCAGGTCCGGCGCCACCAGCGAGCCGATCTCGCCGGAGCGCTCGATGTTGGCGCGCAGCTGCTCCAGGCTGGCCGGCGAGCCGTCGAAGCCGTCCGGAATCACGGGGCCGCCGTCCAGGCCTTCCTCGGTCACGCCTATCCAGCGCACGGCCGGCATCCAGATCGACTTCATGAAGGAGCGGTCGACGCCGGGCAGCAGGAACAGTTCGTCGTTCAGCTTGCGCACGGTGTCCAGGTAGGCCGCGTCGTAGATGGTGCCCTTGTCGGTGGCGATCGCGATGCGCAGCGTGTTGCCCAAGCCGCCCAGGTCGGCCTTGTGCGCCTGGTAGTTGAGGATGAAGGGGTGCTTGGCCGGGATCATGCGCTCGAAGCTCGGATTCAGGCGCAGGCCGAAGGCCTGCCACGCCAGCGCCGCCGTGATCAGCAGGAACAGGGTCACCACCACGACGCGGTGGTTGAACAGCAGGCGCTCCAGCGGGGAGCCGGAGCGGCGGTCGAAATCGTCCGGATTGGCGATGACGGGATGGTCGGATGCCGGGAGCTTCATGGTTGTGCCTTGATGGAGTTCAGGGCGACGCTGGTGATGCCGCGTACGCCGGATAACAGCAGCTTGCCGTCGCCGTGCTGCACCACGGCGGTGAAGGGCGACGGCTGCGGCGGGGCGATGTGGACGAAGCGTTTGCCTTCGTCCGTGCTGCGGTACAACTGCCCGGTTTCGTCGGCCAGCAGCAGCGATGCGTCGCGCAGCCGCAGGCCGGCCGTGATGGACGCGCTGGCGGGAATCTCGCTCTTTTGCCAGGTGGCGCCGGCGTCGTCGCTGCGGCGCACATTGCCGCGCATGCCGAACACCAGCGCACCGCGCGGCGACAGCGCCAGCGCGCCGAAGTAGCTGCCCTCGTAGCCGGTGGCCAGCGTGGTGAAGGTCTTGCCCATGTCGGTGGAGCGGTACACCGCGCCCTGTTCGCCGGCGATCAGGCAGGTGGCGCCGTCGCCCACGATCGAGTACAGGTGCTTGCCCTGCGGGTTGGCCACGCGCTGCTGCGCCGGCTGCCAGGTCTGGCCGCCGTCCGCGGTGGCGAACAGCAGGCCGAAGGCGCCGATCAGCAGGCCGTTTTGCGCGTCGAAGAAGTGCAGGTCGAGGAAGGGCTTGCTGGGGCCGTCGGCCACCATGCGTTCCGCCTCGGCCTTGGCCTCCGCCAGCGCCGGGCCTTGAGCGCCCGCCGCCTTGGCGGCGTTCAGCACCAGGGCGGCGGCCTGCTTGCCGTCCATCTGCTTGGCCCAGGTCTGGCCGCCGTCGCGCGTGCGCAGCAGCACGCCGCTGTGGCCCAGGGCCCAGCCGTCGCGCGCGCTGGTGAAGCGCAGCGCCGTCAGCGACACGCTGACCGGCACGCTGGCCTGGCGCCAGCTGGCGCCGCCGTCGTCGGACCAGATGATGATGCCGCGCTCGCCGGCCGCGACCAGGCGCGTGCCCGCCTGCGCGAGCGCCAGCAGGACCGAGCCGGCCGCCTTCGCGCTCTGCATGGCCGGGCGTTCCAGCACGTCCGGTTCGGCGCGCGAGGGGCCGCACAGCAGCGCCGTCAGCGCGGTGAGGGCGAGCGTCGCCATTGCCGCTGGGCGCGGCTTGAATGATGTGAGTGTCATGATGTATTCCTTGAACGCGGCCGGGCGCGTCGCGCGCCCCCGGCCGTCGTGCGTGTGGGGCAGGGGAGAGCGTTAGCGCGAGCCCTTGGCCGCCAGGTTTTCCGGGGTGAAGTAGCTGTCGCTGAAGGGCGGCAGCTGCTTGTACTGGTAGGCCTTTTCACCCGGGTAGTTGGCCAGCACATAGGTGTTGGCCAGCAGGTTGTACAGGCCGAAGGTCTGCGCCACCGAGCCCGGCACGTCCGGCATCGCCATCGGCAGCGTGTAGCCGACGCGCCAGATCTGGCCCTGGCCGTCCCACATGTCCGACAGCACCATGTTGTAGGTGTCCTCGTCCAGGTAGTAGCGGCGTTTCGGCACGGCGTGGCGCTTGCCGGGAGCGACGGTGGCCTCCACTTCCCACACGCGGTGCAGCTCCCAGCGCACGTGGTCGGGATTCAAGTGCTGCGGCCCGAGCAGGTCCGGCGCCTTGGCCAGCCAGGTGCGGTTGCTGTTGTAGGGGACGTAGAGTTCCTTCTTGCCGATGATCTTCCAGTCGTAGCGGTCCAGCGACCCGGAGAAGCCGTAGGCCTCGTCGAAGTAGAAGGCGCCCGACGCCACGCTGTCCGGCGTGTCGTAGCCCAGGGTCGGCGCCTTGCGGGTGCGGCGCTGACCCACCAGGTACTGCCAGGCCTGGCGGCCCTTGTCGGCGTTGATGGTGTCGCGCAGCAGGATGGACTCGCCGGCCTTGAACGGCGGCCCGTAGGTCACCAGCATCAGGTTGTGGAAGTCGCCGTTGAACTTGTCGGGCGAGCCGTCCTTGAACCAGTACGGAGACTGCACCTCGGCCAAGCCGTCCGACGCCATGGTGGACTTGCCGTCCGAGGTCGTCACGAACAGGCGGAACAGCATGGTGCTGGCCTGGCCCTTCCAGGCCAGCAGGTGGTTCCACATCAGTTCATGGCCGGTCTTGGGAATGGGGAAGGGCACGCCGCCATGGCAGCCCTCGATCGACTGGCCGCCGTCCTTGGTCTTGCAGCGGGTGGCGTTCTTGAACGTGTTCTCGTAGGCCCACTGCGGCATGGCGGCGGTGCGGTGGCTCGGGTAGACGTCGATGCGGTAGCTGGGGTACTTCTTCATCAGCGCCTTCACGCCCTCGGTCAGCTTGTCCGCGTGCTGGTCCATGTTCTTGGCGCTGATCGACAGCAGCGGCTTCTCGTTGGCGTAGGGATCCGGCCGCGGCTCGCCCTCCTTGTAGCCGGCCGGCGCCTTGGTGTAGCCGCCGTCCCAGGCCGGGATGGTGCCGGCCTTGTTGCCGGCCTTCTCGGCGCCGGTCGGCGTCAGTTCGCCCTTCAGCTTCGCCGCCTCGTCGGCGCCGACGGCCGCCTGCGCGCACGCCATGCCCAGTACCAGTGTGGCCGCCACCGCGCCCAAGCTCGATTTGTTCATCTCTAGTCTCCTTGTCGTTAGAATGTGCTTTGCAGCGAGACCGAGATGAAATCGCGGTCCTTGTTGGTCTGCTTGTAGTTCAGGATGGTGGCCGCCGGCGCCGTGTTCGACGAGATGAAGGTGCCTGCGCCGCCGTAGAAGTGCACCAGGTTCACGCTCAGCTTGAACTGCTTGCGGAAGTCCAGGCTGGCGCCCAGGCTCATGTCGCCGCCATGCTCGGCGCCGCCCGCGAACTTCACGTTGGTGGACGAGCGGCCACTGATGGTGTAGCCCACCCCCGCCGTCACCGCCAGGTCGACGCCCGGCGAGACCTGGTAGTACTCGGGTATGAACAGCGCCCGCACGGCGGACGCGTCGCGCGTGGAGTTGCGGTCCAGCGCGCCCGGATTGCGGCTCACGCTCAGGCGGCGGTTCCACGCCACCTCGGCCAGGATGGCGCCGCCGTCCCACAGCGGACTGCCGTTCAGCACATAGATGGCGGAGATGTTGGCGTGCAGCGAATTGCCGACCGCGTAGGCGGGATTGCCGGCGTTGTCGGCGACGAAGGCCACCTGCGGATCGCTCACCAGCGGCACGTTGCGGCGCGTGACGAGCTCGAAGCCCACGTTGGCGCCGGCCAGCGTGGTGCTGGCGCTGGCGCCGAAGGCCTTGATGTCCTCGCCGTACACCAGCTGGTAGCTGCCGATCGAGGGCAGGGCCGGTATCGCGGCGGGCTTCAGGTAGAGGTTGAAGTCCTTGTCGTGATAGCGCGTGGCGTACAGGCCGAATTCCGCGATCTCGCTTTCGGGGCGGAAGCGCAGCTGCAGGCCGCCTTGGCCGCCGTCCCTGGGCCGCATGTCGGCTTCCCGGTCGAAATGGACGTGGGCGAAGGAGCCCGGCGCGAAGAAGCGCTCGGCGCCCGGTCCCACGTGGTCGCCGCCGGAGAAATAGCTGCCGGAGCCGGGGATGCGGTTGGCGCGCCACTCGAACTGGTAGTAGCCGCCCAGCGTCACGTTGGGCAAGACCTGCAGTTGTCCCGACAGCTGGTTCACCGGCATCAGCAATTCCTTGAACTGCGTGCCCGGCACCGACAGCAGCTTGATCACGTCGAACGGCGCCTGGCCGCCGGCGATGCCGTTGTCGCCGAAGAACAGCGATTCGCCGTACAGCACCGTGTGGCGGCCCAGCCGGGCGGACGCCTGCATGCCGCCGATGTCGCCGCGGGTGTAGACGAAGGCGTCCAGCAGTTCGGCCTTGCGGCCGTGCAGGTCGCGCGTGCTCCTGGTGAAGCGGTTGTAGGGGACGCTGCTCTGGCTGGCGGTGGACGGCGAGTCGTGGTCGTTGGCGCGGTTGTAGACCGCGTCGTACCAGGCCGCGCCGCTGATGCGCAGGCCGGAGTCCTTGTGGGACAGGTCGATCTCGGACAGCAGGTCGACCCGGTTGGAGATCAGGCCCTTGTTGAAATTGCGGTCGCCGTCGTCCATGTTGGCGTCGGCGACCAGGCCGGGCGCGCGGTCCTTGACGCGGAACGCGGCGTTGTATTTGACGGTGTTGTCCCACCTGAGTTTGAGCTCGGGATTGCCGGTTTCCACTTCCATCGCCCAGCCGGACGAGACCGCTGCGCATTGCAACAGCAGCGTCGCCACCGCCGGCTTGAACACGCGCTTGTTGTTTGTACTTTTCACTGACGTCTCCTGGTTATGGCGGCCTCGGGGCCGCGTTTTTATCACTGCGCTTTCATTATGCATCAAATACAAATTTGTGCATAGTTTGAAAAAATATGCGTAAAAATAAAATCGATAGTGTTGTGAAATGCGCGACGCGGGTCAGCGGCCCCGGGCCTTGAGGCGGGCGTCCAGGCGCGGATAGACGCGCCGCGCATTGCCTTCGAAGATCTTGTGCCGGTCCTCGGCCGTGAGGCCGAGCGCGTCGATGTAGCGCCGCGTGTCGTCGAAGTTGTGGCCCGTCTCGGGATCGACGCCGCGCACCGCGCCGATCATTTCGGAGCCGAACAGGATGTTGTCGCTGTCGATCACCTTCGCCAGCAGGTCGATGCCGGGCTGGTGGTAGACGCAGGTGTCGAAATAGACGTTGCGCATCAGGTGTTCCGGCAGCGGCGGCTTGCCCAGCATGTCCGCCAGCCCGCGGTAGCGCCCCCAGTGGTAGGGCACGGCGCCGCCGCCGTGCGGAATGATGAAGCGCAGCTGCGGGAAATCGCGGAACAGATCCCCTTGCAGCAGCTGCATGAAGGCGGTGGTGTCGGCGTTGATGTAGTGCGCGCCCGTGGTGTGGAAGCAGGCGTTGCAAGATCCCGACACATGGATCATGGCCGGCACGTCCAGCTCGACCATCTTCTCGTAGAAGGGATACCAGGCCCGGTCGGTCAGCGGCGGCGCGGTCCAGTGGCCGCCCGAGGGGTCCGGGTTGAGGTTGCAGCCGACGAAGCCCAGCTCCAGCACGCAGCGCTCCAGCTCCCCGATCGCGTGCGCGATCGGCACGCCCGGCGACTGCGGCAACTGGCAGACGGCGGCGAAGCTGTCCGGGAACATCTGCACGATGCGCGCGATCAGGTCGTTCGAGGCCACGGTCCAGGCGTGGCTCACGTCCTCGCCGCCCACGTGGTGGCCCATGCCGGCGGCGCGCGGCGAAAAAATGGTCATGTCGACGCCGCGCTCGCGCAGCAGGCGCAGCTGGTTCTGCTCGATGGAAGCGCGGATGTCGCCGTCGCCGATGGACGGGTAGAGCGGCGGCGCGTCCGCGTCCGCTCCCTTCTTCACGTGCGCCACCTGCGCCTCCCGGAAGTCGTGGTGGCCGCGTGGCTCGGTCGTGTAATGGCAGTGGCAGTCGATGATCATGGGCGTCTCCTTTTCGCGTTGACATTCGTTTTGGTTTTCAGATACTCTACGGTATCCATTCTGCGTTGGCAAGTCGCCGGCGCGCATGGCGCCAACAAAAAAATCAGCAGGAGACGAGAATGAAACACCAGGCAATACCAGGGGGCGCGGCCGCGCCGCCGCTACTGGAAATCGAGGATGTGTCGGTGCGCTTCGGCGGCGTCCAGGCGCTGGGCAACGTCACGCTCAGCGTCGAGGCGGGCGAAATCTGCGGCCTGATCGGCCCCAACGGCGCGGGCAAGACCACGCTGTTCAATTGCGTGACCCGCATGTGCGGCATCACCGGCGGCGCCATCCGCTTCGACGGCGCGCGCATCGACACGCTCCCGGCGCGCGACATCATCGCGGCCGGCGTGGCGCGCACCTTCCAGAACCTCGGGGTCTACCCGCGCATGACGGTGCTGGAAAACGTGATGCTGGGCGCGCACCACATCTGGGGCGGCGCCACGCTGGACACGCTGCTGCGGCCCCGGAGCACGGACCGCGCTGAACGCCGCATGCTGGACTGGTGCCGCGACGTCCTGCGCGAACTGGGGCTGGAGGCCGTCGCCCACGAACTGGCGGGCGCCATGCCCTACGCGACCCTGAAGCGCATCGAGCTGGCGCGCGCGCTGGCGGCGCGTCCCAGGTTGCTGCTGCTGGACGAGCCGGCCGGCGGGCTGACGCACGGCGAGGTGGCGGAGTTCGGCGAACTGGTGCGCCGCATGCGCGACCGGCACCAGCTGACCATCCTGCTGGTGGAACACCATATGGGCCTGGTGATGAGCCTGTGCGGCCGGCTGGCGGTGCTGCACCTGGGCCGCAACCTGGCGCAGGGCACGCCGGCCGAAATCCGCGCGCATCCGGACGTCATCGGCGCCTACCTCGGGAGGGCGGCATGAGCATGCTGACGGTAGAGGGGCTGGACGCCGGCTACGGCGCCACCAACGTGCTGCGCAAGCTGTCCTTCTCGGTGCAGCGCGGCGCCATCGTGGCGCTGCTGGGCGCCAACGGCGCGGGCAAGACCACCGCCTTGCGCGCGCTGTCCGGCGAGATTCCCGCGCGCGGCCGCATCGCCTTCAACGGCGTGGAGCTGGCCGGCCTGTCCGCCGCGCGGCGGGTCGAGCTGGGACTGGCGCTGGTGCCGCAGGGGCGGGGCACGTTCACCGACTTCACGGTCGAGGAAAACCTGGAACTGGGCGCCTACACGGTGGCCTCGCGCGGCCAGATCGCCGCCGACATCGAACGCTGGTACGCGCTCTTCCCGCGCCTGCGCGAGCGGCGCCGCCAGCCGGCCGGCACGCTCAGCGGCGGCGAGCAGCAGATGCTGGCGATCGCGCGCGCGCTGATGTCGCGGCCCCGCATGCTGATGTGCGACGAGCCTTCGCTCGGCCTGGCGCCCGCCATCACGCAGGAGATGTTCGCCATCTTCGAGCGCGTCAACGCGGAGCAGGGCACCACCATCCTGATCGTCGAACAGAACGCCGAGCTGACCCTGCGCATCGCCAGCCGGGGCTATGTGATGGAAGTGGGCGAAATCATGCTGGAGGGATCGGCGGCGGAATTGCTCGCCTCGTCCACCATCCAAAACGCCTACCTGGGAGCCTGACATGGAACTTTTTCTTCAGCAAACCGTCGATGGCCTGGCCTCCGGCGCGGTGTACGGCGCCTTCGCGCTGGCGCTGGTCCTGATCCACCGCGCCACCCATATCGTCAACTTCGGCCAGGGCGAGATGGCGACCTTCACGGTCTATGTGGCCTGGCAGCTGGCCGAGTGGGGCCTGCCGCTATGGCTGGCGCTGGCCGCCGGCGCCGCGCTGGCCTTCGTCCTCGGCGTGGCCGTGTTCCGCGCCGTGGTGCGGCCGGTGTCGCGCGCCCCGGTCGAGACGGTGGTGGTGGTCACGCTCGGCCTGTTCCTGCTGTTCGACGCCCTCAGCCTGTGGCTGTGGGGCTCCGACCAGCGCGCCTTCCCCAGCGTCTTCCCCGACCATGGCTGGACCGTGGGCGGGGTGCGGCTGACGGCCGCCATGCTGGGCGTGCTGGCCGTGCTGGGCGCGCTGGCCATCGTGCTCGGCGCGCTGTTCCGCTACACGCGTTTTGGCCTGGCGATGCGGGCCTCGGCGGCCGAGCGCGAGAAGAGCGTGCTGGTCGGCATACGGGTGGAAACCATGCTGATGTTCGGCTGGGGCCTGGCCGCCGTGGTGGGCTTCCTGGCCGCCGCGCTGGTGGCGCCGCGCCTGTTCCTCAGCCCAGTGATGATGGCGCCGGTGCTGATCTACGCGCTGGCATCGGCCACGCTGGGCGGCTGGGACAGCCCGGTGGGGGCCGTGCTCGGCGGCCTGCTGATCGGCGTGGCCGAAAGCGTGGGCGCCGCCTTTCTGAGCTTCATCGGCGCCGAACTGCGCCTGGCCATCCCCATCGCCGTCACGCTCGCCATTCTATTCATTCGACCGGCCGGCTTGTTCGGCAAACAGGGAGTCGTACGCGTATGAACACCATTGCAATCCAACCGGGCGCGCCGCGCCTGGCGCTGTCGCTGGGGCTGATTATGGCGCTGGCCGGCCTCGCCGTACTGCCCGCGCTGCTGCCGTCCTTCATGCTGTTGCAGCTCAGCCTCACATTGACCTACGCGATGGCCATCCTCGGCCTGAACCTGTTGTTGGGCTATAGCGGCCAGGTCTGCTTGGCGCAGGGCGCGTTCTTCGCCTGCGGCGCGTACACCACCGGCATCCTGGCCGCCAAATACGGCTGGGATCCCTTGCTGACCCTTCCTGTCGCCGCATTGGCCGCCGCCGCCGTCGGCGTGCTGATCGGCCTGCCCGCGTTGCGGCTGGGCGGGCTGCAGCTGGCCATCATGACCTTCGGCATCGCCATGGTGGCGCCGCAGCTGATCCTCAAGCTGGAGCGCTACACCAACGGCGTGACGGGCCTGGGCATCGACCAGCCGGCGCCGCCGGCCTGGTTCCCCGCCAGCGCCGAGGTGTGGCTGTACTGCCTGTGCGTGGCCGGGGCCGCGCTGTGCGTGCTGCTGATGCTGCGCCTGGTGCGCGGCGACACCGGGCGCACCCTGCGGGCGCTGCGCGACAACCCGAAGATCGCCGAGGCGCTGGGTGTGAACCTGACCCGCACCAGGCTGGCCGTGTTCGCCGTCAGCTCCGGTTTCGCCGGTTTGGCCGGCGGCCTGTACGCCATCGTCAACGCCTATATCAGCCCGCAGTCCTTCCTGGCCGCCAAGTCGATCGAGATCCTGATCGGCGCCATCGTCGGCGGCATCGCCAGCATAGGCGGCGCCTTCCTCGGCGCGGCCTTCGTGGTGTTCGTGCCCGAGTGGAGCGCCGAGATCGACCCGGCCATCGGTGGCCTGGTCTACGGCTGCTGCCTGATCGCGATGATGCTGCTGGCCCGGCAAGGGCTGGCGGGGCTCGCCGCGCAGCTGCGGCGCCGCTTCGGCGCGCGCCTGGCGCCATTCACCGCATTTCAACGGCCGCGCACTCCCGCCGCGTCCAATAACCAGGAGATAGCACATGGGAACACTTAACACGATACGCCGCGGCCTGTTGCGGTTCGGCCTCGCCGCCACCAGCCTGCTCGCCGGCGCGGCCGGGGCACAGGGCATCACCGACACGGCCGTCAAGATCGGCGTCAGCGGCGCCCTGACCGGCCCGGTCGCGGCGGTGGGCGCCGTCGTCGAGGGCATCCGGGTCCGCGTCGCCGCCGTCAACGCGGCGGGCGGCGTGAAAATGGGCGACGGCAAGACGCGCAGCATCGAACTGGTGGTGCAGGACGACGCCCTCGATCCGCAGCGCACCATGACCAATGTGCGCAAGCTGGTCGAGCAAAGCGGCGTGTTCGCGCTGGCCGGCATCGCCGGCACGCCGAACAACCAGGCCATCGGCCGCTATCTTGACCAGCGCAAGGTGCCCAATCTGTTCATGTATTCCGGGGTGCACGAGCTGGCGGACGGGCGCGCGTGGCTGATCGGCCTGGTGCCGTCGTTCACGACCGAGGCCGCCGTCTTCGCCGACTACCTGAAGAAGAACAAGCCGGACGCCAAGCTCGCGCTGTTGTACGTGAACACGGAGACGGGCCAGACCTTCCAGGCCGGCCTGCGCACGGCGATCCAGGGCTCGAAGCTGCAGATCGTCGCCGCGCAGGCCGTCACCTCGGCCGACCCGACCATCGACACCCAGCTGTCCACGCTGAAGGCCTCGGGCGCGGACACGCTGGTCGTCGTCGCGGCGCCCAAGCAAAGCGCGCAGGCGGTGCGCTTCGCCGCGGAAAGCGGCTGGCGTCCGGTCACGATGCTGTCCTACATCGGCGCGTCGCCGTCGTCGCTGAAGCCGGCCGGCCTGGCCAACGCCAAGGGCGTCATCACCAGCGCCTTCGCCAAGCCGGTGACCGCGGCTTCCACCGACCCCGCCGTGCGCCAGTACCTTGCCGACCACGCGGCGGCCAAGGCGCGCTTCGACACGGGCGACTCGATGGGCCAGATCGGCTACATCACCGGCGAGGCGCTGATACGGACGCTGGAGGCGGTGAAGCAGCCGACCCGGCAAGCCCTGATCGACGCCGCGCAGAACATGAACCAGGTCGGCGTCGGCCTGCTGCTGCCCGGCGTCACGCTGACCACGAAGCGGGACAGCGGCGACATCTACCCGATCGAGTCGCTGCAGCTGTTCCGCTTCGACGGCGAGCAATACCAGGCGCTTGGAGGGCTGGTGTCCTTCGAGGGCAGGACGCCCCGGCATTGAACCGCAAGTAAAACGAAGATCCACAACGAGGAGACAAAAATGAAAATCAAGAAGACATGCAGGGTGCTGGCCGTTGCGGGCTTGCTGGGCTACGGCGCGGCTGGCCATGCGGTGGAATGGAGCGACACGTCCATCGGTGTGAAGGCGGGCGACCGCTATGCCGAGCCGGGCATCGCGCAGCCGATACACAAAACCGTTTATGAATTCGTCCACATCAACGGCGACAAACTGGGCAAGAACCTGGTGGTGGCCCAGATCCTGCAATCGGACAGCACGGATCCGGCTGCGGGCGGCACCGGCACCGGCGCGCAGGAGTTCTTCGGCTTTTACCGGCGCGCCTTCTCGCTGTCCAGGCTGACAGGAAACACCGTCGCCTTCGGGCCGGTCAAGGACGTGTCGCTGGTGGCGCGTTTCGACCGGGGCCCCAAGAACATCTCATTCGCGGCGGCCACGCACAAGGCCATGGCCGGCCTGGGCCTGGACTGGAATGTGCCGGCCGGCTATGTCGAATCCAGCCTGTACGCCTACCACGAGAAGGGTTACAACGGCTTCGTCGGCCGCGAGATCGCCTACGACACCTTCAGGGCCGACACCAACTGGTCCTTCCCCTTGAACCCCGGCATACCGCTGCGCTGGAACGGAGGCCTGGCCTTTGTCGGCGAAAAGGGGCGCGACGGCTTCGGCAACGCGACCAAGCCGGAGACGCGCCTGTACACCGAGCTGCTGATGGAGGTCGGCCAGAAGACCGGCTTCCTGGTGGGCGTGGCCTACGAGATGTATCGCAACAAATACGGCGCAGACAAGTCCCGCATCCCCGGCGCCAAACAGAGCACGGTGCTGCTGGTGGGCGAGTACCACTTCTAGTGCCATCCACAACCGCCACAACCTCAAGGAGCTGAAATTGAAACACCTGTCCCTGCTTGTCCCCGCCTTCCTGCTGGCCGTCGCCGGCGGCTCGCCGGGCATCGCCTGCGCCGCCTGGGAAATCGATCCTGCGCACACCCACGTCAGCTTCCAGGTCGGCCACCTGGGCATCAGCCACACGCCCGGCGTCTTCCGCAAGGTGGAGGGAACGCTGGCCTTCGACGACAAAAGCGTCGAGGCCTCGCGCGTGACCATCGCCATCGACACCGCTTCGATCGACACCGTGCACGAGCAGCGCGACGCCGACCTGCGCACGGCCAACTGGTTCGACGCGGAGAAAAACCCGAAGATCACCTTCGTCTCGACCGCCGTGCGCCGCGTGGACGCCAGCAACTACGTGATCTCGGGGAACCTGACGATACGCGGCAAGACCATGCCGGTCGCGTTCAACACCGTGCTGACCAACCGCCTGGTGCATCCCTTCCTCAAGGTGCCGGTGATCGGCTTCGCCGGCAGCGCCAGGATCAAACGCAGCGACTTCGGCATGACGCAGTACCTTGCCGTCATTTCCGACGAAGTCGATTTGAGGATCGCGCTCGAACTGGTTCAGAAACCGTAATGAAACACGCCGGGCCGTCCAGGCCCGGCCCACAAGGAGAAACAGCATGGCAATCGTAATGACGAATACGCCCAGGACCGAACAGGAAGTGGTGCTTGGCCTGGGTGAACTGGGCGTGGCCACCGTGCACGAGGCGCAGGGGCGCAAGGGGCTGCTGGCATCCCATCTGCGGCCGATCTACCGCCCGGCGTCGGTGGCGGGCAACGCCTTGACGTGCGAGGTGGCGCCGGGCGACAACTGGTCCATCCACCTGGCCGTCGAGCAGGCCAGGCCGGGCGACATCCTGGTGGTCAGCCCGACCTCGCCCTGCGAGGACGGCTACTTCGGCGACCTGCTGGCGACCGCGCTGATGGCGCGCGGCGTCAAGGGACTGATCATCGACGCCGGCGTGCGCGACATCGCCGTGCTGACGCGCATGGGCTTCCCGGTCTGGTCCAAGGCGGTGTACGCGCAGGGCACGGTCAAGGAAACCCTGGGCAATGTGCAGGTGCCGGTGGTGTGCGGCGGGGCGCTGATCCATCCCGGCGACGTGATCGTCGCCGACGACGACGGCGTCTGCGTGGTGCGGCGCGGGGAGGCGGCCGCGGTGCTGGCCACGGGCCGGGCGCGCGAGCGGGACGAGGAGGGGAAGCGGGCGCGCTACGCGGCCGGCGAGCTGAGTCTGGACGTCAGCGATATGCGTCCGCGCTTGCTGCGGAAGGGGTTGAAGTACGTCGAGTTCCAGTCCTGACGGGCCCCGCCGGGCTTGAAGGGCGGCGCCTCGCGGCGCCGCCTTCGCATCAAGGAACGATGACGTAATTGCTGAAGCCGCCGTGGCGGCTGGCCAGGCCGGAGATGGCCTGGTTGATGTCGTCCAGTTTCGCGACCTCGTGCTCCAGTATCGACAGGTCGATCGCGCCGGTGCGCAGCATCTCGACCATGTCGTAGCCCTCGGTGGCCGTGAACCACGCCGAGCCGGTGATGGTCATCGAATTATCCATCAGCCACTTCATGTCGATCGGCAGCTTGCCCACCGTGCCGCCGATGTTGACGATGGTGCCGCCGCGCGCCACACCGTGCATGGCGTCGTCGAACACGTCCAGCGAGACCGCCGCGCCCAGCGTGTCGACCATGAAGTCGGCGCCATGGCCACCGGTGCGCGCGCGCGCCCACTCGGCGATGGAGCCGTCCTCGGTCGAGAAGACCTCGATGCGCTCCGGCGCCAGCGCCTTCACGCGTTCCAGCAGCGCGTGGTTGCGGCCGGTGCCGAGGATGCGGCTGGCGCCCATGGCGAGCGCGAACAGCGTCGCGCCCAGGCCCAGCGTGCCGGAAACGCCGTTGATGATCACCGACTTGCCGGCCAGGCGGCCACACTTGCGCAGCGCCGCGTAGGCGGTGCCGAGGTAGCCCAGGCGCGCGGCCTCCTCGAAGGAGATGTTGTCGGCCAGCCTGACGACGGCGTACTGCGGCGCCGCCATGTATTCGCCGAAGCCGCCGTTCGGGTACAGGTCGTACATGGTCTGCGACTTGTGCTTGTCGAAGCCGAAGTAGCCGTTGAAGACGAAGTACTCGCAGGCCACGCGGCGGTCGGACAGGCACGCGGGGCAGGCGCCGCACGAGCGCACGGGGCTGACGTAGACCCGGTCGCCGGGGCGGATGCCGACCACCTGCTCGCCCACCTCGACCACCACGCCGGTGGGATCGAGGCCGAAGATGGCGGGCAGCTTGGGCAGCGGCAGGTGGGGACACCAGGTGGGCCAGTTGGCGAGCACGTTGCCCAGGTTGGGCACCATGCCGCAGGCCTTGACCTGCACCAGGACGTCGGTGGCGCGCGGCACGGGGCGCGGCACCGTGTCGATCGTCATGGGTTGGCCGACCGCGTGCATACGGGCGGCGCGCATCATTTGGGACATGCGATATCTCCTGATTGTTGGATGGGAAGTTGGGTAACGTCGGGCATTTCGCCGTATTTGACATTCTCGACGGTTTCTATATACTACTTGGTATCTGAAATCGGCGCAAGGAAAACACCTTCGAACCCAGGTGGTCCGCTCCGATGCGGCATGGACCGCGCGCGCCGATTGAAACCCCATGCCGACCCGAACCACCCACCCATTGCACGATAGGAGACTGCTGCATGAAGTACTTGAAGAACCAATGGTATGCCGCCGCTTTCAGTGACGAGCTGAGCACCACCCCTTTGCAGCGCACGCTGCTCGAAGAGCCGATGGCGCTGTTCCGCGGCGAATCCGGCAATGCCATCGCGCTGAACGACCGCTGCCCGCACCGGTTTGCCCCGCTGCACCAGGGCACCGTGTTCGGCGATAACCTCCGCTGTCCTTATCACGGCTTGCGCTTCAATCCGGACGGGGCCTGTGTCCACAATCCTATCGGGGACGGCAAGATTCCCAAGGCTGCGTGCGTCAAGAGTTATCCGCTGGCCGAACGTGACGGCATCGTGTGGCTGTGGTGGGGGGACGAACCGGCCGACGTTTCGAAGATTCGCCGTTACGTGGAACTCGACGATCCGGCGCGCTACGCCTGCGTGCAGGGCTACATCCACGTGCGCGCCAACTTCGAACTGGTGATCGACAACCTGCTCGACCTCAGCCATGCCGAGTTCCTGCACCCCTATCTGGCGACCGAGGGCTTCAATCGCCGCACCCAGTACTCGATGGAGCAGGACGGCAATATGGTGGTCGCCCGCAACTGGCGCCCCAGCGAGCCGATCACCCAGTTGTTCGCCCTGGCGTACGGCGAGGGCGCTCCCGACCACGTCGATCACCTGTCCGTCGTCACCTGGGTGCCGCCGTCGACGATCCGTCTCGACATTGGCGTCACCCGTCCTGGCCGTCCGCCCGAGGAGGGGCCGCGTTCCTTCCAGGCGCACTTGCTGACGCCCGAAAGCGAACACACCGCTCATCTGTTCTGGAAGTGGGCGCGCGACTTCCGCGTCCAGGATGAGGCGCTCTCGGTTCAGCTCCAGGGCACCCTGCAGGAGGCTTTCGAGACCGAAGACGAACCCATGATCCAGTCACAATCGATACACATGGCAGGACGTACGCTGGAAGAACTCAAGCCGGTGCTGCTGCCCACCGATTCGGCCGCGCTGCGCGCACGCCGCGTGCTGCGCCAGCTGATTGCACAGCAGGTGGAAGCATGATCGAGGTTATCGTCACAGGGCGCCGCGACGAGGCGGATGGCATTTGCAGTTTCGAACTGGCCGCAGCGGATGGCGTGGCGCTGCCGCCGTTTGAACCCGGCGCGCATATCGATGTGCACCTGGATGGAGGGCTGGTTCGCCAGTACTCGCTTTGCCCAGGGCCCGGCCAGGCAGGGCGTTACCTGCTCGGTGTGCTGCGCGAACCGGTCTCGCGGGGCGGCTCGGCCGCCATGCATGCGTTGAAGACCGGCCAGCGCCTGCATATCAGCGCACCGCGCAACCATTTCCCGCTTGCCAGGGATGCGCAGCGCCACGTGCTGTTCGCTGGCGGCATTGGCATTACGCCGCTGCTGGCGATGGCCGAGCACCTGGCGGCATCCGGATGCGACTTCGCTTTGCACTACTGCGCCCGTGCCGCCAGCCGCATGGCGTTCGCCGAACGTATCCGCGCCGGGATCGTTGGCGAGCGCGCCACGTTCCATGCCGACGATGGCGGCCCGCAGCAGAAGCTGGACCTGGACGCCGCGCTGGGCGAGCCGCGGGAGGGCGTCCACGTCTACGTCTGCGGGCCGGGCGGCTTCATGGACTGGGTGCTGTCCGGCGCCCGCGCGCGCGGCTGGCCGGAGGATAGGCTGCACAAGGAGTATTTCGCGGCGCCGTCACAGCCGGCCGGCGCGCGGGACCAGCCGTTCGAGGTGCAGATCGGCCGGGGCGGCGCGATCCACACCGTGCCCGCCGGCCTGAGCGTGCTGGAGGTGCTGGCGCGGAACGGCATCGACATTCCGGTGTCGTGCGAGCAGGGCGTGTGCGGCACTTGCCTGACGCGCGTGCTGGAAGGCACGCCGGAGCACCGCGACGTGTTCCTGACCGACCAGGAGCGGGCCGCCAACGACAGCTTCACGCCTTGCTGTTCGCGCGCGCGCTCGGCCCGGCTGGTGCTGGACCTATAAATTCATTCATCGACACCAGGAGACCATTCATGACCACCGACACATCCAACACCATCCTCCTCGCCGGCGGAGCCCTGGGCTTCAACTGGCTTCCCGTTTTTGTCGCGCAGAAGCAGGGCATCTTCGCGCGCCACGGCCTGACCGTGGAACTCATGCGCATGGGCAGCGTGGACAAGGCCAGCACCGCCGTGCGCGAGGGCGCCGCGCACATGGCGATCACCCCGCCCGAGGGCGCGATCGCCAGCGCGGTCGCGGGCGGCGGCCTGCGCATCGTGGCCGGCAACGTCAACCGCCTGCCGCTCACGCTGATCGCCCAGCCGGACATCAAGAGCATCGAGCAGCTCAGGGGCAAGGTGCTGGGCACCTCGTCGCTGACCGAGGGCACGGCCATCTACACGCGGGAGATGCTGTCGCAGCACGGCCTGGGCTACCCGGACGACTATTCGTTCGCGGTGGCGGGCGTGCACCCGGCGCGCTGGAAGGCGCTGCAGGAGGGGACGATAGACGCGGCCGTCCAGCTGATACCGCTGAACTTCGTCGCGGTGGAGGCGGGCTACAGCGACTTGGGCGAGGTCAGCGACTATATTCCGGAAATCGTCTTCACGGCGCTGATCGCCGACCAGGCGTGGGCGGCGGAGAACGGCGAGCGGATCGTCGCGCTGATGCGCGGCCTGATCGAGGCCACCGCGCTGCTGTACGACGCGGCCAACGACGAGGCGCTGCTGCCGATCGTGATGGAGATCACCCAGTCCGACCTGGCGTACGCGCAGAAGTCGCTGTACTACCTGCGCGAGAAGGGCGTGTTCGCGCGCGCGCTGGAGATTCCGCCGGCGGCGCTGGAGAAAACGGTGGAACTGATGCGCAAGGCGGACCTGCTGGCGCCCGGGAAGACGGCGGAGGCGCTGGCGGCGTTTGACGCGCGCTGGGTGCGGAGGGCCGTCGAGCCCGCGAAGGAGGGCGCATGATGGACTTCGGGGCCAACGACTCCCTGGCGATCCTGCGCGTCATGTGCGGCGTGTGGTTCGTTCCGCACTGCATCGGCAAGCTGCGCAACATCGGCCCCGCCTCGCAGACGTTCGAGAAGGCGGGCCTGCGTCCGGCGCGGGCCTTCGTCATCCTCACCATCGCGCTCGAGCTGCTGGCGGGCGCGGGCCTGGTGCTGGGCGTCTATCCGCGGCTGGCGGCGGCGCTGGCGGTGGTGGTGCTGCTGGGCGCCAGCTACGCGGTCGTCAAGATCAACGGCTACAACTGGCGTTGGCAAAAGCACGGGCCGGAATTCATGATATTCTGGTCCGTTGTCTGCGCGCTGTCCGTCCAGGGCTGACGCCATCCCGGGGGAGCCTCGCGCTCCCCGGCGGACCTTGCATGCGGTGGTGCGCCTTCAATCGATACCGCGTAGAATGCTGCGCAAACAAACCATCGTGCAAGGAGTAGTGAGTGTCCCGTGTAACTCGTCTGACCCGTGAAGAAAGCCGCGCCCTGACGCGAGAGAAGCTGCTGGCGTCCGCCCGCGAGGTGGTCGCCCGCGAAGGCTATGAAAGCGCGTCGGTCGAGCGCATCGCGGAGGAAGCCGGTTTCAGCAAGGGGGCGTTCTATTCCAATTTCAACAGCAAGGAAGAGATCATCCTCGAGCTGCTGGAATCGCATTCGCTGCAGGATGTGAAGGAGATCACCGAGCTTCTGGGCGACACCAAGGCGCCGGCCGGGATGATCGAGATCATCGGCAACTGGGCGTCGCAGCGGGCCAGCGATCCAAGCTGGGGCTTGCTGGCGCTGGAGCTGTTCCGGCGCGCGCGCCGCGACGCCACTTTCGGCGAACGCCATTCCAACCTGTTCCGCGCGCAATGGCGGGGCCTCGGCGAGATCCTGCTGACCATGTTCCCCGCCGACGCGGCGCCCGCCGACGCGGAAACGCTGGGCGGCATCGTGTTCGGCCTCACCTACGGTTCCGCCTCCAGTTTCAAGAGCGGACCGGGCGTGGGCGAGATGGTCAAGGTGGTGCTGTCGGGATTGCACGGCGCCCACGGCAAAAAACGGCCCGCCGCGCGCAAAGCCGTGTAGGGCCAGGGCCGGGCGGTCGGGATTTCGCCAGCCTCTCGAAAATCACTTTTCCAAACTAGAGTAAAATTGTTATTGTTTTGTGGAAACCAATGACTATGGAAAAGAGACCGATACCGGCTTTTGCGACCGAGCTCAAGGATTTGGCGGTCAAGCGCGCGATGGATGTGAAATCGATTTCAGTGATGGCCAAGGAGTTCGGGCCGTCCGCGATGCGGGCGCCGTTGTGAAAATGCTACAACGCTTGCCACTGTTGTGGAAAATGCTGTTCCCGCTTGCAATCGCCGCGGTTTGCTCGCTGGTCTACCTGGGCTCGTCCACCCTCGTCCTCAAGCACAACAACAGCCGGCTTGCCCACGTGCGCGACGTGCTGTTCCCCGTGCTGGAAATCACCACCGACAATGTCGGCGCCCTCGACAAGATCATCGAGCAACTCAACGACGCCGCCAGCTCCGGCGAAAAAGACCCGTTGGACGCGGCCGCGACGATCGCCGCCAAGGTGCGCGCCAACTATGCCAGGCTGCGCGGCATCGACGCGGACAAGGCCGAGGAATTTCGGCAACTGGCCGCCGAATTCGACGCTTACTACAGCGCCGCCCACGCAGTGGCGAAAGAAATGATGGACAAGAGCGGCGCGCCCGATCCGCGGTCGCTGCAAGCGATGTCGGCCAAGCTCGACACCTATCGCAAGGATCTGCTGTCGTTTAGAGATAGCGCTAACAGCCGCTTCACCGGCACCATCGGCGACGCCACCAGCGACGCCGACGGAGCCGTGAGCACCGGGATCGCCATCGGCCTGCTCAGCCTCTGCCTGACGCTGGGCTTCGGGATCGCCATCGCCCGCGCCCTGTTGCGGCAACTGCGGCAGGCGCTCAAGGTCGCCCAAACCGTCGCCGCCGGCGACCTGACCAGCCGCATCGAGGTCACTTCCCACGATGAAACCGGCCAGCTGCTCCAGGCGCTGAAAGACATGAACGACAGCCTGGCGCGCTCCGTCGACGAGCATAAACGGCTGGAAGCGTTGCTGCAGCATCAGGCCAGCCACGACACGCTGACCGGATTGCCCAACCGCGCGCTGCTGCAGGACCGTCTGAAACAGGCCATCGCGACCGCCGTGCGCTCCCCCTCGCCGATCTGGATCATCTTCGTCGATCTCGATCGATTCAAGCTGGTCAATGACAGCCTGGGCCACAAGGCCGGCGACGCGATGCTCAAGCAGGTCGCCGCGCGGCTGCAGTCCGCGGTGCGGGAGGCGGACACGGTGGCCAGGTTGGGCGGCGATGAATTCGTGCTGGTTCTGCCCGAAAGGATAGACGGTAGTGGCAGCCTGTCCGCGGCGGTCGTGCAGCGCATCCTGGATGCCGTGGCACAGCCGATGATGATCGAAGGGCACGAGTTTGTGACGACTTGCAGCATGGGCATCGCGGTCCACCCGAACGATGGCGCCGATGGGGAAACCTTGATGACGCACGCCGACATCGCCATGTATTGCGCCAAGGAGGTCGGGCGCAACAACTTCCGGTTTTATTCGCCGGCCATGGATGCGCGCATCCTTGAACGCTTGCGGCTCGAGGGCGAATTGCGCCATGCGCTGGAGCGCGACGAATTCGAACTCCATTACCAGCCCCAAGTGGACTTGCGCAGCGGCCGCATCGTCGGCATGGAATCCCTGATCCGCTGGAACCATCCCGAGCTCGGCATGATTTCTCCGGCGCGCTTCATCACCCTGGCCGAGGAAACCGGCTTGATCGTGCCCATCGGCGCCTGGGTGATACGCACGGCGTGCGCCCAGAACCAGGCATGGCAGCGCGCCGGCCTGGGCCGCTTGCGCGTCGCGGTCAATCTGTCGGCGCGCCAGTTCGCCCAGAAAAATCTGGCCGAGTTCATCATGAACATCCTCGACGAAACCGGATTGGCGGCCGAGGACCTGGAAATCGAATTGACCGAGAGCCTGGTCATGACCGATGTCGAGCGCGCGGTCGGCGTGCTCGACGATCTCAAGAGGATCGGGGTGCAGTTGTCCATCGACGACTTCGGCACCGGTTACTCCAGCCTGTCCTACCTGAAGCGATTCCCCATCCACGTGCTCAAAATCGACCAGTCCTTCGTACGGGACATCGCGACCGGCGCGGACGATGCGGCGATCGTGGCGTTGATTATTTCGCTGGCGCACAGCCTGAAGCTGAACGTCATCGCCGAAGGCGTCGAGACGCCGGAGCAGCTGGCCTATTTGAATCTGCACGACTGCGACGAAATGCAGGGATATTTCTTCAGCAAGCCGGTGCCGGCCGAGGCCTTCGAGAAAATGCTGCGCAGTGGTAAAAGCCTATCCTCGGGGTTCGACCGCGCATCGGCATAGCGGGCCCGGTTTGGTCGCATCGCGAACCAGGCCCCGGTTTATACTCAAAGTTTGCTGACCGGCACAGGCTTGCCTTGTTGCACCTTGGTCAGGTAAACCTTGTTCAATCCCTGGTGGTCCTGCGGGCCGAAGGCGATATCGAGGCCGCCCAGGTTGACGCTCATTTTTTCCAGCGCGGCGAGGAAGTTGGCGCGGGTCAGGTCGGGGCCGGTTTTCTTCAAGCCTTCGACCAGCGCGACCGCGTCGATGTAGCCTTCAAACGAGGTGTAGTCGAATTCGTGGACGCCGGCCGCCTTCATGTCGGCCTGGTATTGCTTGACGATGGGGATGGATTCATCGTACGGCGACGGCACCACCTGGGTGATGTAGACGCCTTCCCCGGCATCGCCGGCGGCCTTGATGAAGTTGGACGTGCCGACAAAGGACAGGTTGAAGAACTTCGGTTTGTAGCCGGCGGCGTGGGCCTTCCGCACCAGCGCGGCGCAGGCCTTGTAGGTGCCCACCATCAGCACCGCTTCCGGCTTGGCCGCCAGCAGGGCCGCCAGGCCCGCGTCGACGTCCTCGGTGTTGCGCGTGTAGTGGCCTTCGGCGGCGATGGTCATCTTGCGCTTTTGCAGTGCCAACTGCAGCCCTTCCTTGCCCACCTTGCCGTAGGTGTCCTCCTGGTAGAACAGGCCGAACTTGGTCACGCCGGCATCGCTGACCAGCCGTTCGACCTGCATCTCGATCTCGTTAAAGTAGGATGAACGGATATTGAAGATGTATTTGTTGACCGGCGAGCGCAGGAACTCGGCGCCGGTGAACGGGCCGAAAAACGGCACGTCGTTGTCGACGGCCAGCGACAGGGCGGCCTTGCTGGTCGGCGTGCCGACGTAGCCGAACAGGGCGAACACGTTGTCCTTCTTGATCAGCTTTTCGGTCGCGGCGCCGGTGCGCAGCGGATCGTAGCCATCGTCTTCGCTGACCAGGGTGATCTTGCGTCCGTTCACGCCGCCCGTCGCGTTGACCTTCTTGAAGTATGCGGCGCTGCCGGACTTGATGCCCAGGCCCAGCCCCGCGGTCGGTCCGCTCAGGGCGTTGGCCATGCCGATCTTGATTTCCGTGGCGGTAACGCCGTTCTCCGCCATGGCGGACGAGGCCAGCGATGCAAGGGACAGTCCAACGGCGGAAAGAAGAATTTTGATTTTCATTTTTTCACTTTAAGTTACGCCGGTGTCTGGCAGCCAGTATCCGTGTCGCCCCATGTTACCGCTACCTGTTCTCCTTGGCAACATTTAAGTGCCGGCGCGCCTCAGGGCCTGCCGGGGTCTGGCCGGCTAGTGCGCCAGCAGCAGCACCACGCCAACCCCGATGGACATCAGCATCAACTGCGGCACGGTGCCGCGCACGGTTTCCTCGCGCTGCAGACGGGGCATCAGATGGCTGACCGCGATGTAAATGAAGCCGGCCGAGGCGAACGCCAGCACGTAGGGCACCATGTCCCCGGCGCGGCCCAGCGTGAAGTAGCCCAGCAGGCCGCCGGCCACCGCCATCAGGCTGCACAGCAGATTGAACAGATAGGCCCGCGCGCGCGTATAGCCGGCGTCGAGCAGCACCACGAAGTCGCCGATCTCCTGCGGGATCTCGTGCGCGGCGATGGCCAGCCCGGTCAGGATGCCCAGGCCGGGGTCGGCCAGGAAGCTGGCGGCGATCATGATGCCGTCGGTGAAATTGTGCAGCGCGTCGCCCGCCAACACCATCCAGCCGGAACGCTGTCCTGAATGGGCGTGGTGGTCGTCCCCGTGGCGCAGGATCGCGAATTTCTCAAGGAAGAAGAAGGCGAGCAGGCCCGCCAGCACGGTGGCGAACAGGCGGTGCGGGTCGGCGCCGCTCTCCACCGCGTCGGGCAGGGCGTGCAGCAGCGAGGTCGCCAGCATCACGCCCGCCGACAGGCTGAGCATGCGCTCGGCCACGTTCGACAGCAGTGTGAAGGAGAAGAAGGCGGCGGCGCTGATGCTGGCCACGCCGGCGATGGCCGTGGTCAGGAGGATGGCGCTGTCGGGACCTCTTTACAACATGGTTATCGGTGCGCCCAGCGCCAAATAGGCCCGCTCGGCTTACTGCGACACGCCGCTGGCCTTGGCCGTGTGCGTGGCGATGGCGTCCATCAGCGCGGGCGACAGGCTGTCGTAGTACGGCAGGTCCAGTTCGGCCAGGCGGGCGCGCACGGCGCCCATGTCCGCCGGGTTGGCGCCGGACTCGATGATGGACGACACGAAGGCGGCGAATTCGGCGCGCGACCAGCCGGCGTCGGCCGACAGCTCGGTGTGGATGAAGTCCAGGCCGTGGAACGGGTGGCCCTGGTTCTCGATGCGGCCGTACATGTGCACGCCGCAATCCCGGCAGGCGTGGCGCTGGATCGCCGCCTTGGGGTCGACCACGGCCAGCTTGCCGGCGTTGGCCGTCACGTCGACCTTGTCGCGCGGGACCACGGCGACCTGCGAGAACAGCGCGCCTTCGGGCTTCCAGCGCGGATTGCGCAGCGCCAGCACCAGCGCGCCGTGGCCGCCCATCGAATGGCCCATGATGCCGACGCGGCCCGCGATCGCCGGGAGGTTGGCGAGCACCAGCGCATGCAGTTCCAGCACGTAGCTGTACATGCGGTAGTGACGCCGCCATGGCTCCTCGGTGGCGTCGACATAAAAGCCGGCGCCCGCGCCCAGTTCCCAGCTGTCGGTCTCGCCGGGCACGCCGGCGCCGCGCGGGCTGGTGTCCGGGGCCACCAGCATCATGCCCGCCCGCGCCGCGTGGCGCTGGGCGTCGGCCTTGGTCATGAAGGTCTCCTCGTTGCAGGTCAGCCCGGCCAGGTAGAACAGCGCCGGCACCGGCCCTGCCGCGGCTTGCGGCGGCAGGTACACGGAGAAGCGCATGGCCAGGCCGATGGCCCGGGAGTGGTGTTGGTAGTAGCGCTGCACGCCGCCGAAGCAGGCGTGCTCGCTGATCAGTTCCAGCATGGCGCGCCCCGCTCAGTACAGCACGACCGAGCGGATCGACTCGCCGCGCTTCATCAGGTCGAAGCCCTCGTTGATGCGCTCCAGCGGCAGGCGGTGCGTGATCAGGTCGTCGATATTGAGCTTGCCTTCCATGTACCAGTCGACGATCTTCGGCACGTCGGTGCGGCCGCGCGCGCCGCCGAAGGCCGAGCCGCGCCATTCGCGGCCCGTCACCAGCTGGAACGGACGGGTGGAAATCTCTTGGCCCGCCGCCGCCACGCCGATGATGAAGGACTTGCCCCAGCCCTTGTGCGTGCACTCCAGCGCCTGGCGCATGGTGGTGGTGTTGCCGACGCACTCGAAGGAATAGTCCGCGCCGCCGTCGGTGATCTGCACGATGGCGTCGACCACGTTCTCGACTTCCTTCGGGTTGACGAAGTGCGTCATGCCGAACTTGCGGGCCATTTCCTGGCGCGCCGGGTTGATGTCGACGCCGATGATCTTGTCGGCGCCCACCATGCGCGCCGCCTGGATCACGTTCAGGCCGATGCCGCCCAGGCCGAACACCACCACATTGGCGCCGGCTTCCACCTTGGCCGAGAACAGCACCGCGCCCACGCCGGTGGTCACGCCGCAGCCGATGTAGCAAACCTTGTCGAACGGCGCGTCCTCGCGGATCTTCGCCAGCGCGATCTCGGGCACCACGATGTAGTTGGAGAAGGTGGACGTGCCCATGTAGTGGAACAGCGGCTTGCCGTCCAGCGAGAAGCGGCTGGTGGCGTCCGGCATCAGGCCGCGTCCCTGCGTGGAGCGGATCGCCTGGCACAGGTTGGTCTTGCGCGACAGGCAGAATTTGCACTCGCGGCATTCCGGCGTGTACAGGGGGATGACGTGGTCGTCCTTCCTCAGCGTCTTCACGCCCGGACCGACGTCCACCACCACGCCGGCTCCCTCGTGGCCCAGGATGGCGGGGAAAATGCCCTCCGGGTCGGCGCCGGACAGGGTGTAGTAGTCGGTGTGGCAGATGCCGGTGGCCTTCAGTTCCACCAGGACCTCGCCGGCCTTCGGGCCTTGCAGGTCCACTTCCTCTATCGTCAGCGGCGCGCCGGCCTGCCATGCGATTGCTGCTTTGGTTTTCATGTGTGTGCCCTCGTGTGTTGAAAATGCTGAAGGCGATTGTGATGGCGGAAGGGGCTCCCGCGCGGAAGCGGCGCACGGATTGGCCGCATTTGATGCCATAATGACCGGAAATTGATGTCCCCCGACTGCCACACTCTCCATGAATTCCAAACCAGCGCGTCCCGCCAGGACGGTCGATGTCATCGTGTACCCCGGTTTCAAGGCGATGGAGGCGATCGGGCCGATGTCGGTGTTCGAGTACGCCAACCTGCACCTGGGGCGCCGCGGACAGCCCTTGGGCTACGACGTGCGGATCGCCTCGTCGCGCATCGGCCCGGTGGCGTCCGACACGCTGATGTCGCTGCAGGCCACCAAGGCCTTGTCTCCGCTGGCCCTGCCGGACGACGCCATCATCGTCGGCGCGCGGCACATCGACGCGGCACTGGAGCAGGGCGCCGGCCTGGTTGACTGGGTGCGCGACGTGTGGCCGCGGGTGGGCCGGCTGGCGGCGCTGTGCTCCGGCGCGTTCTTCCTGGCCGCCGCCGGTGTACTGGACGGCAAGCGCGCCACCACGCACTGGGGCGTGGCCGCGCGGCTGCAGGAGCGTTTCCCGGACATCTCGGTCGACGCCGACGCCATCTTCGTGCGCGAAAAAAACGTATGGACCTCCGCCGGCGTCACGGCCGGCATCGACCTGGCGCTGGCGTTCGTCGAGGAGGATTTCGGGCGCGAGCTGGCGCTGGAGGTGGCCACCGAGATGGTGGTGTACTTGAAGCGGCCGGGCGGGCAGTCGCAATTCAGCTCCCACCTGCTGGTGCAGCGCACCGCGCGCCCCAGCATCCGGGAAATCCAGGACTGGGTGCTACAGAACCTGCACCAGCGCTTGCCGGTGGCGCTGCTGGCGCAAAAGGCGATGATGAGCGAGCGGCACTTCACGCGCGTGTTCCAGCAGGAAGTCGGCCTGAGCACCCAGGAGTTCATCGAGGGGTGCCGTTTCGAGCGGGCCGGCCAGTTGCTGGCCGACCTGTCGCTGCCGATCAAGACCGTGGCCGCCCGCAGCGGCTTCACCGACGAGGCCCAGATGCGCAGGGTGTTCCAGAAGAAGCTGGGCATCACGCCCAAGACCTACCGCGAGCGCTTCGCCACCACCGGCGTGTACGACGCCGAAAACTAGGCCCCGGCCTGGGCCAGCAGCCACTGGCGGAACCGCGCCAGCGCGGGCGTGTCCGGCGCCGATTCGGGCGTGACCAGGTAATACGCCCGCTGCCCGCCCAGCGGCTTGTCGCACACCACCCGCAGCTCGCCCCTCGACAGTTCGGCCTCCACCAGCATGCGTGGCAGCAGCGCCACGCCCAGGCCGTGCGCGGCGGCCACCGCCTGCATCGAAAACAATTCGTAGCGCGGCCCATGCATGGCCAGCTCGGACTCCACTCCCATCGCGTCGAACCACTGGCGCCAGGCATCGGGACGGGTGCTCTGCTGCAGCAGCGGCAGGCGCGCGATGTCTTGCGGCTCCCAGCGCTTGCGCCCGGCCAGCAGCAGGGGACTGGCCACCGGCAGCACCGTTTCCGGCATCAGCATCTCGGCGCGGGTGCCGGCCCAGTTGGCGATCTGCTCCGGGCTGCCCGCGTACAGGGCTGCGTCGAACTCGGCCTCGGTGAACATGAAGGGACGGGTGCGGGCGTCGATGTGGACCACGATGTCCGGATGGCTGGCGCGCAGGTCGGCCAGGCGGGGCAGCAGCCAGCGGGTGGCGAAGGTGGGCACCGACGCCAGCCGGATGGTGCCGCCGCCGCCTTGCCCGGCCATCGCGTCCAGGGTGTCCCGTTCCAGCCCGGCCAGGCGCAGCGCGACCTGACGGGCGTAGGCCGCGCCGGCCGGCGTGAGCGCAACGCCGTGGCGGGTGCGCTGGAACAGGCGCACGCCGAGGAAGTCCTCCAGCGCCGCCACCTGGCGCGACACCGCGCCCTGGGTCAGCGACAGTTCGCGCGCGGCGTTGGTGTAGCTCTCGTGGCGGGCCGCCGCCTCGAAGCAGCTGAGCGACTGGAGCATGGGGATCTTGCGTGTCATGACATGCCTTGCTTGAATAGGTGGATGAATCCGGCTTGCCGCGCAAGCTTACCGCGCAAGCGCCTCGGGCGGCAAGATATGAGCGGAGTGCATATCTGGGTGAGAATAAATCGTTTGCCCCGAGTCCGCGGCGGCGCTAAGATCGGTCCATCCCATTAACCGACAGACAACAAGCACACCGAGGCCGAGATGAGCAAAACCGCATTCAACTGGAGTTCCCCACTGTTGCTGGAAGACCAACTGCACGCCGAGGAGCGCGCCGTGCAGGACGCCGCGCGCGAGTATTCCCAGGGCCGCCTGGCCGGCCGCGTGCTGGAGAACTTCCGCCACGAAAAGACCGACGCCTCCATCTTCCGCGAAATGGGCGAGCTGGGCCTGCTGGGCGTGACCATCCCCGAGGCCTACGGCGGCACCGGCCTGAACTACGTGTGCTACGGGCTGGTGGCGCGCGAGGTCGAGCGCGTCGACTCCGGCTACCGCTCGATGATGAGTGTGCAGTCCTCGCTGGTGATGGTGCCGATCCACGAATTCGGCAACGAGGCCACGCGCCAGAAATACCTGCCCAAGCTGGCCAGCGGCGAATGGATAGGCTGCTTCGGCCTGACCGAGCCGGACCACGGCTCCGATCCCGGCTCCATGGTCACCCGCGCCCGCAAGACGGACGGCGGCTACCTGCTGTCCGGCGCCAAGATGTGGATCACCAACAGCCCGATCGCCGACGTCTTCGTGGTGTGGGCCAAGGACGACGAGGGCGCCATCCGCGGCTTCGTGCTGGAGAAGGGCTGGAAGGGCCTGAGCGCGCCCGCCATCCACGGCAAGATGGGCCTGCGCGCCAGCATCACCGGCGAGATCGTGATGGACAATGTGTTCTGCCCCGAGGAGAACGCCTTCCCCGAGGTGCGCGGCCTGAAAGGCCCGTTCACCTGCCTGAACTCGGCCCGCTACGGCATCGCCTGGGGCGCGCTGGGCGCGGCGGAGGACTGCTTCGAGCGCGCGCGCCAGTACACCATGGACCGCCAGCAGTTCGGCCGTCCGCTGGCGGCCAACCAGCTGGTGCAGAAGAAGCTGGCCGACATGCTGACCGAGATCACCATGGGCCTGCAGGGCTGTTTGCGCCTGGGCCGCATGAAGGACGAGGGCACGGCGGCGGTGGAGCTGACCTCCATCATGAAGCGCAACAGCTGCGGCAAGGCGCTGGACATCGCCCGCCTGGCGCGCGACATGATGGGCGGGAACGGCATCAGCGACGAATTCGGCGTGATCCGCCACCTGCTCAACCTGGAGGTGGTGAACACCTACGAGGGCACGCACGACGTGCACGCGCTGATCATCGGCCGCGCCATCACCGGCCTGGCGGCCTTCTCCTGACCATGGCGGCCGACAAGGAAACGGGCGCGCCGCGCGGCGCCGCGCTGGCCGGCGTCAAGGTGCTGGACCTGTCGCGCGTGCTGGCCGGGCCGCTGGCCGGGCAGGTGCTGGGCGACCTGGGCGCGGACGTCATCAAGGTCGAGCGCCCGGAGCAGGGCGACGACACGCGCGCCTGGGGCCCGCCCTACCTGAAGGACGAGGAGGGGACGGACACCGACGTCGCCGCCTACTTCCTGTGCGCCAACCGCAACAAGCGTTCGGTGGCCATCGACATCGCGCGGCCGGAAGGCCAGGCGCTGGTGCGCAAGCTCGCCATGCGGGCCGACGTGGTGCTGGAGAACTTCAAGGTGGGCGGCCTGGCGCAGTACGGCCTGGACGCGGCCAGCCTGATGGCGCTCAATCCGCGCCTGGTGTACTGCTCCATCACCGGCTTCGGCCAGGACGGGCCCTACGCCGCGCGGGCCGGCTACGACTTCCTGATCCAGGGCATGGGCGGCCTGATGAGCGTGACCGGCGCGCCCGACGGCGAACCGGGCGGCGGCCCGCAAAAGGTGGGCGTGGCGCTGACCGACGTGATGACCGGCCTGTACGCCGCCATCGCCGTGCAGGCCGCGCTGCTGGAACGCACCCGCTCCGGCCTGGGTCAGCACATCGACCTGGCCCTGCTGGACGTGCAGATCGCCGGCCTGGCCAACCAGGCCTCGAACTACCTGGCGGGTGGCGTGCTGCCGCGCCGCATGGGCAACAGCCATCCCAACATCGTGCCCTACCAGGACTTCCCCACGGCCGACGGCGACATGATCCTGGCGATCGGCAACGACGGCCAGTTCGCGCGTTTCTGCGGCGTGGCGGGACATCCGGAGTGGGCGACGGACGAGCGCTTCGCCACCAACCCGCGGCGCGTGGCGCACCGCGCCGAACTGATACGCATGATGCGCCAGGCGACGATCTTGCGCGGCACCGCCGAATGGATCGCCGCGCTGGAATCGGCCGGCGTGCCCTGCGGACCGATCAACCGCATCGACCAGGTGTTCGACGACCCGCACGTGCGCGCGCGCGGCATGCGCATCGAGGTGCCGCATCCCGAGGCGGGCGTGGCGCCGCTGGTGGCCAGCCCGATGCGCCTGTCGGCGTCGCCGGTGCGCTACCGCATGCCGCCGCCGGCGCTCGGCGAGCATACCGACCAGGTGCTGGCCGAGTGGCTGGACATGGACGCGGACCAGCTGCACCAGCTGTATTTGAACGCGGCGATTTGAACGCGGCAATCCAGGAAGAAGAAAAGAAAATGGACATGAAACCGAACTATATCGACGGGGCCTGGCGGGAAGCCGCCAGCGCCAGGCCGAACATCAACCCCTCGGACACGGACGACGTGATCGCCCACTACGCGCAGGGCGACGCGGCGCAGGCCGAGCAAGCCGTGGCGGCGGCGCGCGCCGCCTTCCCCGCGTGGTCGCGCGGCGGCATCCAGCAGCGCGCCGACGCGCTGGACCGCATCGGCGCCGAATTGCTGGCGCGCCAGCGCGAACTGGGCGAGCTGCTGGCGCGCGAGGAGGGCAAGACCTTGCCCGAGGCCGTGGCCGAGGTGGCGCGCGCCGGCATGATCTTCCGCTTCTTCGCCGGCGAGGCGCTGCGGCCGAGGGGCGAATGCCTGCCGTCCGTGCGGCCCGGCATCGACGTCGAGATACGGCGCGAACCGGTGGGCGTGGTCGCCATCATCACGCCGTGGAACTTCCCCATCGCCATCCCGGCGTGGAAGATCGCGCCCGCGCTGGCCTACGGCAATTGCGTGGTGTTCAAGCCGGCCGACCTGGTGCCGGGATCGGCCTGGGCGCTCAGTGAAATCATCAGCCGTTCCGGCCTGCCGCCGGGCGTGTTCAACCTGGTGATGGGGCCGGGAAGCATGGTGGGGCAGACCTTCATCAACGCGCGCGCCGTCAACGCCATCAGCTTCACCGGCTCGGTGGGCACGGGACGGCGCATCATCGCGGCCGGCTGCGAACGCGGCGCCAAGGTGCAAGTGGAAATGGGCGGCAAGAACCCGCTGGTGGTGCTGGCCGACGCCGACCTGGCGCAGGCGGTCGAGGTGGCGGTGCAGGGCTCCTATTTCAGCACCGGCCAGCGCTGCACGGCGTCCAGCCGGCTGATCGTGGAGAAGGCCGTGCTGCCGCGCTTCGTTGAGGCGGTGGTTGCGCGCCTGGGCGAGTTGCGGGTCGGGGACGCGCGCGCCCCGGGCACCCATATCGGCCCGGTGGTGGACGAGGGCCAGCTGCGGCATGACCTCGACTATATCGCCCTGGGCCGGGAAGAGGGGGCCACGCTGGCCTTCGGCGGCAGGCGCCTGGAGCGCGAGCGGCCGGGCTTCTACCTGGAGCCGGCGCTGTTCGTCGACGCCGATCCCGGCATGCGCGTCGCGCGCGAGGAGATCTTCGGGCCCGTGGCCTGCGTGATCGCGGCCGACGATTACGAGCACGCGCTGGCGCTGGCCAATGACAGCGAATTCGGGCTGTCGGCCGGCATCTGCACCACCTCGCTCAAGCACGCGGTGCATTTCAAGCGCGAGGCGCAGGCCGGCATGGTGATGGTGAACGCGGCGACGGCCGGTGTCGACTACCACGTGCCCTTCGGCGGCAGCAAGGGCTCCAGCTACGGCGCGCGCGAGCAGGGGAGCTACGCCGCCGAGTTCTACACCACCGTGAAGACCGCGTACACGGCCTGCTGATGCGATACGAGGGGGCAGCCGCGCCGGGGGAGCGCTTCAGCATGTCGAGACTGACCGACCTCGGCAAGGAGAAGCGCTGCCTCACCTGCGGCGAGTATTGGCCGGCGGACGGCGAGTTCTTCGAGCCCACCAAGAAAACGCGCGATCGCCTGTCGGCGCGCTGCATCGCCTGCATCAAGGAGAAAACATGGTCGTCGGTATTGCTGCGCGGGGGCTGAGGCCATGAGGTTCGTGGCCAATCTCGGCATGCTGTTCGCCGACCTGCCGTTCCGGCGGCGCTTCGCGGCCGCCAGGGCGGCGGGATTCGACTGCGTCGAATTCACGTTTCAGCAAGAACCGAGCGGGCCCGACGTGGCGGCCCTGCTGCGTGAACACGGCTTGACACAGCTGCTCGCCGGCCTGCCCGGCGCCGCGGACGACAAGGGACTCGCCGCCGCCCCCGGCAGGGAGAGCGAGTTCCGCGAGCGTTTCGCGCGCGGCCTGGCCCGCGCGGTGGAGGCGCGCGCGCCACTGCTCCATGTGACCACCGGCGTCGTCGCCGACGCGGATCTGACGGTCTCCGGCGACACATTCGCCGCCAATATGCGCTGGGCGGCTGGATTGGCCGCCAACGAAAACGTGTGCCTGGTGCTCGAGGCGATCAATCAGACCGACGTGCCGGGCTATTTTCTGCGTTCGCTGGCGGACACCATCGCATGGCTGGCTCGGCTGGACCTGCCGAACGTGGGCCTGATACTGGACCTGTATCACGCGGCCAGGGAGGGGTTGCCGCTGGCACGGGCGGTGGACCTCGGCTTGCCGTGGGCGTGGCACGTGCAGGTGGCCGACCCGCGGACCCGCCATGAACCGGTGATCGCGGGCGAGCTGGCGCTGGCCCTGCGTACCATCCACCGGCGGCGCGAAGACGCGACCATCGGCTGCGAATACAGTCCGGCGGGCGACACCGTCGCGGGCCTGGCGTGGATGGCGGAGTTGAAAAACGTTTGGTAGGTATCGCCACATAATTTGTAAAGTTCGATTCATTCCAATATCATGCCGGGATGACATCCCCCCAATTCCCGGGCCAGGCCGCCATGTTGGCCGAGGCCGGCGGCTTCGAGGCGATGCTGTCCGGCGCGCGCCAACGCGCGCGGACGTTAGCGAATGAAGGAGAACATGTTGTCGGCAGACGAGAATCACGGCGGGGCCCCCCCTTACACCTTGTGGCAGATGGTGTTGTACATGCTGCGGCTGGGTAGCCTGGGCTTTGGCGGGCCGGTGGCCCTGGTCGGCTATATGCACCGCGACCTGGTGGAAGCGCGCGGCTGGGTTTCGGAGGCCGATTACAAGGAGGGCCTGGCGCTGGCGCAGTTGGCGCCCGGGCCGTTGGCCGCGCAGCTCGGCATCTATATGGGCTATGTGCATTACCGGATCATGGGCGCGACACTGGCCGGATTGGCCTTCGTTCTTCCCTCGTTCCTGATGGTGGTGGCCCTGGGCTGGGCCTATACCCGCTTCGGCGGCCTCTCCTGGATGCAGGCCGTGTTCTACGGCGTTGGCGCGGCGGTGATCGGCATTATCGCGATCAGCGCCAGGAAGCTGACCATGAAGAGCGTCGGCAAGGACAAGCTGCTGTGGGCGATCTACCTGCTGCTGGCGGTCGTCACCGTGGTGACCGAATCGGAAATCGCCTGGCTGTTCATCGCGTCGGGCGTGTTGGTCTGGCTGCTGCGCGCGCCGCCCAAGTGGCTGGCCAAGGGCAGCCTGCCCGCGGTCGGGCTGGCGCAGGCGCCGGCGCTGCCGGCGCTCCTCGCCGGCGCGGATGTCGGCGTGCTGACGCAGATCGCGGTTTTCTTCGCCAAGGCCGGGGCCTTCGTGTTCGGCTCCGGGCTGGCGATCGTGCCCTTCCTGTACGGCGGCGTGGTGACGGAACACCATTGGCTCAGCGACAAGCAGTTCGTGGACGCGGTCGCGGTGGCGATGATCACGCCCGGTCCGGTGGTGATCACGGTCGGCTTCATCGGCTACCTGGTGGCCGGTTTGCCCGGCGCCACGGTGGCGGCGCTGGCGACCTTCATTCCCTGCTACCTGTTCACGATCCTGCCGGCGCCGTACTTCAAGAAGTACGGCAAGCTGCCCGGCGTGCTGGCTTTCGTCGATGGCATTACGGCGGCCGCCATCGGCGCGATCACCGGATCGGTGATCGTGATCGCCCGGCGCTCGATCGTGGACGTGCCCACCGCGCTGATCGCGCTGGTCACGATCGTCCTGCTGCTGAAATATAAGAAGCTGCAGGAGCCCGTTGTGATCGCCGCCGCCGCCGCGGCCGGCCTGCTGATCTATCCGATGCTGCACTGACGCCGGCGGCGCCAGGCCTACGTCATTCTCTTGATGCTCGAGTAGACGCCGTTGGTCTTCAGCGTGATCGTGACGGGCTTGTCGCCGCGATTGCGCCAGAACCAGCCGTGCTTGCCGTCGAAGACCGCCTGGAACTCGCCGCTGCTGCCCGCCACCTGCTTTTCCTTCTTGTAGCTGTGGAAGGCGTTCGCCGGGCCGTTCGCCGGGTCGCCGTGGGTGTCGTGATTGACCAGGCCTCCGTCGGTTTTCCATTCATAGTGGACGGTGGCGCCTTTCAACATGGTCATCTTGACCTCGGTGCCCTCTCCGGGATTGAGCGTCACGGTCATCTCGTCAGAACGGAGCGCGCCGGCCGCGGCGACCGGCGCTTCGGTCGGCGCGGCTTTCGGCTTGCGCGCGACCGGGGACGCCTGGTCCGCCGCGGCCTCCGCCGCGAGCGACGTCTTGATCTTGCCCATTTCCGTCAGGCCGAGGACGCGCCCGATCCCGCTGGGATCGATGCCGTATTCGGAGGGCAGCACGACGGTGGTGAGCAGGACGGCCGCCACGACGATCGCGGTGGCGGTGGAGCGCAGAAGCTGGCGCGTGCTGGGGAGTTCGGCGCGGGTGGGGATATCGGTGTTGTACATGATCGATCCATTCAAAGAGTAGAGTAGCCGGCCAGCTGGTAGCCGATCAGCATGAAGCCACAGGTCATCATGGCGATGTTGGCGGTGTAGGCGTGGCGCAGAAAGCTGTCCGTCCTGCGCCAGAAGCCCATGGCGATCAGGATGGTGGCGAGGGCCAGCAGCTGGCCGACCTCCACGCCGAGGTTGAAGGCGACCATGTTGGCGAGCAGCCCGTCGGGCGATATCTCGTATTCCCGCACCTTGGTCGCCAGGCCGAATCCGTGGAACAGGCCGAAGACCAGGGTGGCGACCTTGGTGTTGGGCTGCACGCCGAACCAGCGCTGGAAGGCGCCGACGTTGTCGAGCGCCTTGTACACCACGGACAGGCCGATGATGGCGTCGATCAGGTAGCCGTTGATGCTGGTGCCGAAGTACACGCCCAGCATCATCGTGGTCGAGTGGCCGGCGGCGAACAGGCTCACGTACAGCCCGATGTCCTTCAGTTTGTAGAGGAAGAAGATCACCCCGAACAGGAAGAGGATGTGGTCGTAGCCCGTGAACATGTGCTTGGCGCCGAGGTACATGAACGCCAGGAAGTGGACGCCGGTGATTTCCTGGATATAGCCTTTGTCGCCGTCGGCGATGCCATGGGCGTGGGCGGCGCCGGCCGCGAACGCGTACAGCAGCAGGACGCAGGCCAGTGGGAACAGGAGGGGAAGCCGCCGCGCGCGCGCAGTCAGGCGTCCGCCCCCGGGGTGGGACAGTGCAAACATGGGATTTCTCCGAATATGGATGGTGAACGGGGGCCGGCCGCAAGGGCGGCCGGCCTGGTCAGGCGCTCGCCGGCGGTTTCGGAGGACGTTCGATCGGATCGAGGGTGTGGGAGACGACGGGAACGGGTGGCGCCGGGCGCCAGTCCGGCGTGAACGTGAATTGCACGCTCGCGAGGACGAGGCGCAGCGGGACGTCGTGCGTATGGTCGCCCGGGTTGTGTTTGTGGGTGTGCTTGGTCCCGGACACGTCCGGCGCCGCGCCGGCATCCTCGTGATCATGGTCGTGATCGTGGGCCGGTTCCACGTCGCCCTGGAGCGCGCCCGCGGCGGCATGGCGGTGTTCAAGCTGGCTGTGGGATGTGGAGCACGCGTTGACGAACAGGAGGCCCAGCACGAAGAACACCAGGATGGTCGCGATCACGCGCTGGCTTTGCCAGCCGATGTTCAACCGCCGCGCGGCGGGTCCACGGTGCGCACCCATCACTCATCCCTTTAAAGGCTTTGCTTGTCCAGTGGGTCATTACACCATGCGTATCCCGTCCGATTATCCCGTTCTGGCGGCTCCGCGCGGCTGGAAAGATGGTTTTCGCCCGCCGATTCGGCATAAGCGGCATCCATAGCGCGTAGAATGGCGCCTTTAAAGAGGACATCAACGTGAAAAAAACAGGAATGGCTAAGAGCGACGCGAAGAAGCTTATGGGTAAAATGACGGCGCCCGGCGCGGCGGGTTTCGGCCAGGGCGAGTCCGTGGCGGTCGACAAGCGCGAACAGCGCAAGCGCGACCAGGCGCTCGGCCTGGTGCCGTTCGCGGTCAAGCTCAATGGCGACCTGGTGCAGCAACTGCATGCGCTGGCCAAGGAGCGCGGGCTGGACATGAACGAAACCGTCGCCGAAGTACTGGCCAAGGGCCTGGCCACCTGACCCATCATATTTCAAGGAGAATCATGTTCAAGCGAATCGCCGGCGCCGTGGCGCTGACCATGGCCGCGGCCGTCCCCGCGGGGGCGCAGACCGCCAAGCCGCTGAAGGTGCTCATCGTCAGCGGCGGCTGCTGCCACAACTACGCGGCGCAGAGGGACATCCTGGAGACGGGGCTGAAGTCCAGGATAGGGGCGGAGGTCACGCACGCCTATTACGACCCGAAACCGGGCGAGCAGGCCACCCGGCCCAAGCTGCCCATCCACGGCAATCCCGGCTACGCTGACGGCTACGACGTCGTCGTCCACAACGAATGCGCCGCCGACGAGAACGACCAGGCCGTGCTGGAGGCCGTGCTGGCGCCGCACCGTCGGGGCGTCCCGGCCGTCAATCTGCACTGCGCCATGCACTCCTACCGCTCCGGCGCGTGGCAGCAGCCGGTCAAGGCCGGCGACGGCAACGCCAAATGGTTCGAATTCACGGGCATCCAGTCCAGCGGGCACGGCGCGCAGTCGCCGATCCAACTGGCGGTGGCGGGGGAGCATCCCATCGCCAAGGGTTTCGTGCCGTTCACCACGACCAGCGACGAGCTGTATAACAACCTGGCCGACTTCGGCGTGACGCCGGTGCTGACGGGCGTGCAGCCGCAGGCCGGCGATGCGGCGGACCGCGCCAAACGCTACACCGTCGCGTGGACCCACCTGTACGGGCCGCAACGCACCCGCGTGTTCGGCATGACGCTGGCGCACAACGAGTCCGTGATGGCCGATTCCCGCTACCTGGACCTGGTCGCGCGCGGCGTGCTGTGGGCCACCGGCCGGCTCTAATCCCGCCGGCCAGCGCCGCCCCGGACTGTCGCCGCGTGGACATTTATCCGGGGAAATCGATGCTACCCTGACGTCATCGTCAACGACAGGGGACCATCCGCATGATCGTTTTATACCACTGCGTCGCCGCCCGTTCCTTCCGCCCCTTGTGGGCGCTGGAGGAGCTGGGCCTGCCTTACCAGCTCAACATGCTGGCCTTCCCGCCCCGCGTGGCGAGCCGCGACTACCTGCAACAAAATCCCCTGGGCACCGTGCCGCTGCTGGTCGACGGCGCGGTGCGGATGACGGAGTCCGCCGCCATCTGCCACTACCTGGGCGAAAAGCACGGGCCGTCCGACCTGGTGGTGCGGCCGGAAGAGGCGGACTTCGGCGCCTTCCTCAACTGGCTGCATTTCGGCGAGGCCACGCTGACCTTCCCGCAGACCATCGTTCTCCGCTACGAGCGCTTCGAACCCGCCGGGCGCAAGCTGCCGCAGGCGGTGGCCGACTACCGGCGCTGGTTCCTCGGCCGCCTGCGGACGCTGGAACCCATCCTGGCCGTGCGGAGCGACATGTGCGCCGGCCGTTTCACCATGGCGGACATCTCGATCGGCTACGCGCTGCTGCTGGCCGCGCACCTGGGTTTCGAGCCCGAGTTCCCGCCGGCGGTGCGCGACTACTGGCTGCGGTTGCGTGAGCGTCCCGCCTTCCTGCGCGCCCGCGCGGCCGAAACCGCGGCCGCCAACGCCCAGGGTGTCAGCCCCGTCCCGGCGCCGCTGCTGGAGCCGTAAATACCCCTGGGGTATTTTTGAATCACTCACGATGTTGAGTGATCAAAATGTCATCGCCGAACTAGTATATTAGTACCTCAAAAAATATACGGAGACAATATGCGGCAATGGCAAGGAAAAATGGCGCTCACGGGACTGGCGCTGGGCCTGTCCACCTGGGCGTCGGCGGCGACCTATTACGTGGCGACGAACGGCAGCGACGGCGGCGCGGGCACGCTGGCGTCGCCCTGGCAAACCATCGCCAAGGCCCAGGCGATGGCGGCGCCCGACGACACGGTCTACTTCCGCGGCGGGGCCTACGTCTACACGGCGGGCCTGAACGCATGTTCCAGCATGACGGCCACCGTCAACGTGGTCACGCTGAACAAGAGCGGGCTGGCGAACAAGCCCATACGCTACTGGGCCTATCCGGGCGAAACCCCGAAGTTCGACTTTTCGCAGATGAAGGACAACTGCCGCGTCAAGGGCTTCAATATCACGGCCAGCCACCTGCACCTCAAGGGCCTGGAAATCACCGGCGCCCCGCAGCAGCCGGGCAATCTGCTGAACAACGAGTCGTGGGGCGTGTGGGTCAACGGCAGCAACAACGTGTTCGAGCAGCTGGACACCCACCACCACATGGGGCCGGGCTTCTTCATCTCCGACGGCAGCTACAACCTCGTGCTCAACGTCGATTCGCACCACAACTACGACCCCTACAGCAAGAGCGGCGCGGGACAGAACGCGGACGGCTTCGGCGCCCACGTCAAGGCCAACCGCCCGGGCAACGTGTTCCGCGGCTGCCGCGCGTGGTCCAACACGGACGACGGCTTCGACACCATCAACGCAGGTTCGCCGGTCCTCATCGAGAATTCCTGGGCCTGGCTGCACGGCTACCTGCCCGGCACCACGACCTCCCTGCCGGCCGGTAACGGCAACGGCTTCAAGATCGGCGGCTTCGGCGGCGATTACGAGCCGAACGCGCCGGTCCATGTGACGCGCAACTCGGTCGCCTTCAAGAACAAGTCCAGCGGCTTCTACGCCAACCATCATCCGGTGGCGAGCGAGTTCCACAACAACACCAGCATCGGCAACCGCTACGGCTTCAACATGCTGGGCGTGGACACCAGCGGCGCCGCCATCAACCTCGGCGTCTTGCGCAACAACCTGGCATACACGGGGACGGTGGCCACCAACGTGGCCGGCGCCGACGTCGCCAACAACAGCTGGAACCTGCCAGTCAGCATCACCAGCGCGGATTTCCAGAGCCTGTCCTACGAGGGCTGGGACGCGCCGCGCCTGCCCGACGGCGGCCTGCCGGCGCTGCCGCACTTCCGCCTGGCCGCAGGCAGCGACCTGCTCGACAAGGGCGTCGACGTCGGCCTGCCGTACACGGGCGCCGCGCCCGATCTGGGCGCCTTCGAGGGCAGCACGCCCGTGCCGCTGTACAAGGACGCGACGGCCAGCGTGCAGCTGGTGCAGTCGGGCCTGACCCTGAACCGCACCACCGGCAAGATGAGCGGCACGGTGTCGTTCACCAACAAGTCCAACGCGGCCTTGAGCGGCATCCTGCTGTTCCGCCTGGACGGCCTGACGGCCGGCGTCACGCTGGACAACCAGGGCGGCGTACAGGGCGGGGCGCCCACGCTGACCTTGCCGAAGTCCTCGCTCGCGCCCGGCGAGACGGTGACGGTGACCACCGTCTTTTCCAATCCGGCGAGGCTGAGCATCGCCTACACGCCCAAGCTGTTCACCGGCGCACTGTGAGGGGATCGAACATGAAGATATTGAAATCATCCGCGGCGCGCGCCATGCTGGCGCTGCTCGTGTCCATCGCCATGGCCTGCGGCGCCGGCCCGGCGCTGGCGGGACCCGTCTACCGCGTGTCGGTCAACACATCGACGCTGGCGGGGCAGGCCGGCTATCTGGATTTCCTGTTCCTGGGGCTGGGCGGGGCGGCACCAGCCACGGCGCGGCTGAGCAACTTCTCCGGCGATTTCGGCGCCTCCAGTTTCTCGATGGGCGACGCGGGCGGCTCGGTGGCGAGCGGCGTCACCATCGGCAACGGCACGGGGTGGAACGAGTTCGGGCAATGGGCCAATTTCGGCGGCATGTTCGGCTTCGACGCCGAGTTCGACGTTTCGCCCGTCCCCGGCGCGGGCAGCACGCTGGCCGTGGCCTTGCTGGACGAGCGGTTCGGCTATCTGGGTTCGGCCGGCGACATCGTCACCTTCGCGCTGCAGCCTGGCGCGCCGGACACGGTGGCGGCGGACGGCGGCCTCGCGGCGGTGAACCCGGTGCCCGAGCCGTCCGCGATGCTGTTGATGGCGATAGGCGTGCTCGCCCTCGGCGGAGCGCGGCGCCGCCGGAGGGATTGAATCGCGGTCCGGTTTGAGCAGAAAGGCGCCTCCGGGCGCCTTTGTCGTAAAAGCTAATGTGTTAGTATCCTAGCCTTCACTTTAGTGCAGTTTCAGAGACAAATGAGCGTCGACTCCCTCCCAGGCATCTTCCAGCTGGACCGTACGCGCAACGCGACCGTTCAGGTATTCGAGCATCTCCGAGAATTGATCGTGACGCTGGCCATCAAGCCGGGCACCGTGCTGCCCAGGGGGCAACTGGCCGACTACTTCAACCTGTCCCTGACGCCGATACGCGAGGCGCTGGCGAGGCTGGAGGAGGAGCGCCTGGTCGACATCTATCCGCAGCACCAGACCCGCGTCGGCAGCATCGACCTGGCGTCCGCGCGGCAGGCGCACTTTTTCCGGCTGTCGGTGGAGCTGGAGATCGCCCATGTGCTGGCGGAGCGAGCCAATCCCGCGCTGGCCAAGCGGCTGCTGGACATCCTGGGCCGCCAGCGCGCCTGCCTCGACTCGGGCGACCTGGAAAATTTCACGCGGGTGGACCTCGAGTTCCACCAGACCATGTACAACGAAGTGCAGTTGCCGGCATTGTGGACCATGATGCGCAGCAGCAGCGGCAACCTGGACCGCCTGCGCCGCCTGCATCTGCCCGTGAACGGCAAGGCGCAATCCATACTCGAACAGCACACCCAGATCGCGCTATGCATCGGCGAGGGCGACGCCGTCAAGGCGCAGGCCTGCGTGCGCAGGCATTTGTCCGGCACGCTGGTGGTGCTGAACGCGCTCAAGGACAAGTATCCGGACAACGTGCTGCCGGAGGACTACACGCCGGTGGCGTTCCCGGCCTGACGATCGGAGGGGAACGATGGGCAAGCGGCTGTTGATCGAAGGGCGGGTGCAGGGCGTCGGCTACCGCGCCTCCTTCGCCGAAGAGGCGGTGGCCCTGGGGCTCCAGGGCTGGGTGCGCAATCGCCGCGATGGTTCGGTGGAAGCCGTCGTTGACGGCGACGCGGCCGCGATCGAGGCCGTCATCGTGTGGGCCAGGCGCGGCCCGCCGGCTTCCCGCGTGTCCCATGTCACCGTCGAAGAGGCGGCCGCGCAGGCGGCCGGGGACGGGACGTTCAACATTCTGCCCACGGCGTAGGTACCCGCGGGACATCAGCCACACGCCGGGCGCGGCGTTCCAGCCGTACCACACGATAGGCTTCGTGCTGTTCCGAGGCGCTTCCGGCGCGCGTGCCACCAGCGCGGGAGCTCATGGCTTTTCGTAGAATTCAGCCTCCACGATGGACAGCACGCCCGTCGGCGTCTGGTTCGCGCCGGTGTCGGCGATTGCCTGGTTGGCCACCTCGGTCAGCTGGATCGCGTTGCTCTCGTCGGCGACGCCGTTGAGCGCGATCCGCACGGTCCTGCCCGAGGCGCGCTTCAGCGGCAGCGTCACATAGCCCAGGCTCTTCGGCGTCTTGCCGTCGTAGACCAGCTTTTCGTCGACGTACACGCGCAGCGGGTAGCCGCGCTCGCGCCAGCCGGACAGCTTCAGCACCAACTCGCTCAGCGTCGCCTTGCGCGCCAGCCTGTACGTGATGGACGGCGCGCCTTCGCCCGGCTTGCTGGCCCACTTGGTGGTCTCGTCGTCGTCGATCGTGTTGCCCGCGTCCGCGCCGTTGCTGGCCGCTTCGACCGAGGCGACCTTCACCGGAACGCGGCTGGCCTTGAACGACGGCGTGGCCGGCGTCGGGCCGCGCGCCAGGCTGGAAGGCAGGCCGTCGCCGGGTAGCTGCGCCGACAGTCCGCCCCGCACGTCGACCGGCTTCGATTCCAGCGTCAACTCGGCGGGCGGCAGGCCCTCGGCGCGCGCGCGCACCACGATCCTGCCGGCCTGCGTCGCGCTGCGTATCAGCACGCGGTTGACGCCGCCCTCGACCGGCAGCGAGCGCGCCAGGATATGGTTGTTCGGCCCCTGCGCGATGCCGCCGCGCCACTCGGCCGGACCCTCGACATCGAAGTCCACGGTGTCGAGCGCGAGCGGATTGCGCCGTCCCTTCGCGTCCACCACCTCCACCTGCACCAGGGCCAGGTCGGCGCCGTCGGCCTGGAAGCCCTTGGGCGAGACGATGGGTGTCAGCAGCAGCCGGGCCGGCGCGCCCGCCGTCGCCAGCACCGCCTCGCACACGCGCCTGCCCCCGGCGTCGTAGCCCACCGCCTTCAACTCGCCCGGCCGCCACGCCACGCCGTCGAAGGTGAACAGGAAGCGCTCGCTCTGGCGGCCCTTGCCCAGCTTCTTGCCGTTCAGGTAGAGCTCCACGCGCTCGGCGCTGGAGACCACGGTCACCGGCTTGACCGTGCCCGCCTCGTAATTCCAGTGGCCGAGGATGCGCGCGCGCGGCCGCTCGACGTCCACCCAGCCGTCCCACATGACCTGGTGCGCGTGGTAGCCGTCCTTCAGGATGCGCATGGCGTCCACCTCGCCGCTGCGGCGGTAGTTCTCGGCGCCGCGGTGGTGGGTGTTGCTGTCCGAGAAAATGATGTTGACGCCGCCGCTGGACACGCGCGCCCCGGTGCCGGGACGCTGCTCCCAGTAGTCGTACCAGCGCTTCACGTTCTCGATCGCGTGCGAGTCCATATTGTGGTTGTAGGCCTTCGCGCTCTGGCCCTTGTGCGGGGGGCCGTCGCCGTTGCGGTGGAAGGGCGGCGTCAGCTCGTCCCAGAACTTGCGCGCGCCCTCGTCGCGCGAGTACTCCATCGCCCACATCGGCATGCGCGCGCTCTTGTTTATGTACAGCATCTCGCCGCCGTATTCGGCCGTCTCCTGCAGCCTGGAGCTGAGCATCTCGCGGCTGCCGGCCGCGCGTCCGCCGTGCGGGTCGAACTGGTCGCGCAGCGCCTTCATCTCGCGCATGTGCTCCTCGCTGACGCCGCGGTTGCCACTCTCGTAGAACACGATGCTGGGGCTGTTGCGGTTGTAGACGATGGCGTCGCGCATGGCCTCGATGCGCTGGGTCCAGCGCCGGCCCGTCGCGTCGGCCTCGGAGTCCCCGGCCGGCATGGCCTGCATCATGCCCACGCGGTCCAGCGATTCCACGTCCTGCCTCCACGGCGTGATGTGCATCCAGCGTATCAGGTTGGCGTTGCCGGCCACGGCCAGGCCGTTGCTGTAGTCGCTCAGCCAGGCCGGCACGGACATGCCGACCGCCGGCCACTCGTTGGAGGTGCGCTGGGCGTAGCCCTTCATCTGGATCACGCGGTCGTTCAGCTTGACCATGCCGTCGCCGAACGCGGTCTTGCGGAAGCCGGTGCGGGTGGTCACGCTGTCCACGTCGGCGCCGTCCACCCTCAGCGTGGTCACCACGTCGTACAGGTAGCCGTAGCCCCAGCTCCAGAAGCGCAGGCCCTCGACGGGCGCGCTGGCCTTGACGGTGGCGGTGGCGCCGGCGGCGACGGTTTGCGGCGGCGAGGAGAAGCGCGCCACCTCCTTGCCGTCGCGGTCCCTGAGCCGCACCTCGTAGGTGAAGGTGCGCGCCTCGGGGTGCTCGTTGCGCACTTCCGATTCGGCCGCGATGGTGGCGCGCTGGCGCGGGATGTCGAAGTCGCGCGCGTACACGTAGACGCCGGTGGTGCCCAGCGTGGAATACAGGGGCAGGGTCTGGTACAGCCGGTCCGTCACGTGCAGGCGCACGTTCTTGGGCAGGCCGCCGTAGTTGGCGTTGAAGTTCCTGTCCGCCCATTGATAGCGCTGGTTGGTGGCCTTTTCGCGGTAGTCCCAGCTGTTATCGGTGCGCACAGCGATCACGTTCTCGCCGGGCGCGAGCGCGCCGGTGATGTCGAAGCCGAAGGCGTTGATGCCGTTTTCATGCAGGCCCAGTCGCTTGCCGTTGACGAACACCTCGGCCGCTTGGCGCGCGCCTTCGAACTCGATGAACACCTTCCGGCCGGCGGCCGAAGCGGGCAGGGTGAAGCGCTTGCGGTACCAGGCCACGCCGGTGGCGTGGTCCACGATGTCCTTGCTGAAGGCGTCGTCCTCGTTCCAGGCGCGAGGCAGCGTCACCGGCTTCCACGCGCTGTCGTCGAACGCCGGCTGGCCGGCCTCGGCCGGATCGGCGACCGCGAGCCTCCAGCCGGGATTGAAGTTGTACGACAGGCGCTCGGCGTGCGCCGGCAGCACCATGCCCGCCGCGACCAGCGCGAGCGCCAGCCGGGAGTTGAGGGGGAGACGCGGTTTCATCGGGTTCGGTTCCAGGTTAATGCTGAGCTAAAATATTAGCATGTCAAATCGCCCGGATGCGGACGCCGCCGCTCAGAGGCATGACTATTTGCCCCCGGCGCTTCGTGCTAGCATCGAGGACCTCAATCATGGAGAGCAGAGCTGGTGAGAACCGCGACCGTCATAGGGCTGACCACCGACAGGCGGCCGATCCGCGCCTACGCGGACGGCGGCCATTCCGACTACCGCACGGACAAGACCCGTGTGCTGCTGCTGGGTCCCGAGGGCTGGGACGCCGCGCCGCTGCTGGCGTGGTTCGACACCGCCGCCGGCCTGCGCGAGCGCATCGCGCTTTCGGCCGTCGCCGATCCCGCTCCGCTGGCCAGCTATCCGCCGCAGGGCGAGGCCTACGCCGCCGCGCCGGAGGCGCATTGCCTGTGGCGCTGGATCGGCCTGCAGGCGCCGGACCTCGTGGTGGCGGTGCGAACCGGTGCGCGCGATGACGGCCTGGCGGCGCGGCTGCCGCATGCCGCCGCGGCGGGCGTGGGTGCGATACCCGTGGTCGCCGTGGCCGCGCTGAACGCGGAAACCCTGGCGCCGTTGCTGGCGGAATGGCGCGGCGGCCATTCCCCCGCGCGCGCGGAGATGTGGCGCCGCCTGGCGCGCGAGCCGCACGAGATCGCGCGCCTGCTCAGCGCCAAATACGCGACCGCGCTCGAGCAGCCGGTCTACATTCCCGCCATGGCGCTGCTCTGCCGTCTCCGGCTGGGCGACACCGCGGCGGTCGAAGCCATCGTCGCGCCCTACGTGGACGGGCGCAAAAGCGCGCTGGCCAATCTCACCAGCAGCCACTTCGCCGGCCACCTGCTGTTCGGCGCGCTGGCGCGGGCGACCGGCAAGCGGGCCTACCTGGACCTGGCGCGGGCGGCGGCCGATCTGGCCTTCGACAACGGCGAGCCGCTGGAGGCCATGCCGCTGCACGACGAGATGAGCGACTCGCTGTTCCTGGTCTGCCCGCTGCTGGCGCAGGTCGGCGCGCTGACCGGGGAGCGCCGCTACGCCGACATGTGCGTGCGCCACATGCGCCACATGCGGCGCCTGACGCTGCGCGCCGACGCGCTCCACCGCCACTCGCCGCTGTCCGACACCGCCTGGGGGCGCGGCAACGGCTTCGCGGCGCTGGGCCTGCTGTTCAGCCTCGAATACCTGCCGCGCGGGCACGAGGCCTGGCCCGCCGTGCTGAAGGACTTCCAGGCGCACATGGCGGCGCTGCTCGCGCACCAGGACGCGTCGGGCATGTGGCGGCAGGTGATCGACCTGCCGGGCAGCTTCCCGGAATTGAGCGCCACCTGCATGATCGCGGCGGCGCTGGCGCGCGGCGTGCGGCGCGGATGGCTGCCGTCCGGGGCGCACGGGGACGCGCTGGCGCGCGCCTGGTACGGCATCCGCATGCGCGTTTCGGCCGAGGGGGAACTGGTGGATGTCTGCGCCGGCACCGGCAAGCAAACCAGCCTGCAAGCCTATATCGGCCGCCCGGCGCTGCTGGGCGCGGACCCGCGCGGCGGCGCGATGGCGCTGCTCGCCGCCACGGAACTGATGGGGGTGGAAAAAGAGGGCGAAAAAGGGGTCAGGTTCGGTATTTTTTAATACCGAACCTGACCCCTTTTTCGGAACAAAAAAAAGCCCGCTACTGAGAGCGGGCTAAATCCAATTCTTTTGAAGAGTTGGAGGAGACAAGTGCAATTATGCTGTGTTTCTGCGTTCCGATCCAATTTTTTATTGCGATAGCTGATATTCCCTACGCGAATATCAGATGATTTGTCCTTGACGGCTGATTAACTTCAGCCGGCCACGGGCGGCCCTCACTGGCACAGCGATTTCGTGTCCAGCGCCGGCAAGGCCGGGGAGGGTACGGCCAGCGCGATGCCGCGCTGTTTCGCTACCCGGTCGATGACGCCGCCGCCGCCCGGCTCCGCGTACGCCGGATCGGCCTGCGCCTGGGCCAGCGTCACGTAGCGCGCGCCCGCCGTGCCGAGCCGGGACATGACCTCCGGCAGCGTCTCCGCGCTCCAGCCGCCCATGTGCGTGAGCAGCACCTGGGGAATGACGCGGCCGAACACCCGTTTCGAATCGGCCTTCATGCGGGCGATCTCACTATCGACGCGGGCGTAGTAGTGCGCCTTCATGGCCGCGATCGCGGCGGTGTCGCCCTTGGCGGCGCAGCGCGCGTAGGCGTCCGTGTAGTCCCAGTCGCTGAACGACAGGCTGACATCGGCGATGCGATAGCCGCGTTCCTTCAGGTAGGCGAAGGCCTCTGTTTTGCGGCCCTCGCCGACGTTGAGGTAGGGGAAGCGCAGGTAGCGCCAGTCCGCGCCCGCCATGCGGGACGTGACGGCCGGCTCGCCCGCCGCCACGTCGGCCTTCCATGCCTCCATCGACGGAGCCCGCTCCAGGCTCATGTGGGTGTAGGTGTGGTTGGCCAGCGGGTAGCCGGCCTTGCGCCAGGCGTCGAGGGCCGCGCCGCCGTCCGGCGCGTTATTCAGCTTGACGGCGTTGACGAAACCGTAGGCCTCGGCCACGCCGTGCGCCTTCAGCGTCCTCACGTGCGATTCGGCGATCCCCGGCCAGGTCATCCCCGGCGGCAGCTTGCCGTGCGCGGGCAGGTCGTCGATGGTGAAGGCCACGTCGAAGGGCTCGGCCGGACGCTGCGAGCGGAACGGCATCGCCGGCAGGCCCGCCCGGTTGACCAGGTTGGGCTGGGCCGCCTCGTCCCAGCCGAAGCGCACCGCCACCGGCGCCGCCACCTTCGGGCTGGTGACGACCACCTTGCCGTCCCTGATTTCGGCCGTGCCGGCGTGATAGCGGCCGTCCGCGCCGGCGATGTCGAACCAGCCCAGGGGCTTGCCGTCGCGCGCGGCCAGGCCATCGGCGTGGTCGAAGCTCAGCACGGCCCGCGCGCCGTCCACCGCGAGCGCGCGGAACACCGGCCCGGACGCCACGATTTCGGCGCGTCCATAGGTCCTGGCCAGCGCCAGGTTGGCCAGCCGCAGGCCGATCGACTTCTTGTCGCGTGGATGGATGTCGGCCAGGTCGTCGGTCAGGTCGTTGGTGCCTATCATGCCGGTGCCGGGGATGCGTAGCGCGTCGGCCTGGGCCTCCCACATGCGCGGCAGCGTTTGCGGATCGATCACGGTGGCGCGCCGCACGGTGTGGTACAGGTGCGGCGCCAGCTGCGTGTAATAGAAGGGGAATTCGATGCCCCAGTGCCGGCGCCATTCGCCGACCAGCGCCTCCATCTTGCCGACGTAGAGGCCCGCGTCCTCGCCGTCTGCGACGTTGGATTCGCCCTGGTACCACAGCACGCCCTTGATGGCGGAGGGCGCCAGGCCGGCGACCATGCCGTTGAACAGGACCGCGTCCTGGCCGGAGCCCGGCGTCCAGGGCTCGATGCGGGTGCCGCCCCAGCTGGCGTCTATCATGCCCACCGGCGTTTTCAGTTCCTGGTGCAGGCGCCGCCCGAAGAAATACGCGGCCGCCGAGAACTTGATCGCCTCGATGGACGCGGGCGAGCAGCGCTCCCACTTGCCCTCCACGTCCGCGCCGGGCTGGCTGGACTTTTTGCGCGCCACCTTGAACAGGCGGAGTTCAGGGTGGCTGGCGGCGGCGATCTCCTCCTGGGCGTTGAAGGTGGGCAGCTGTCCCTGGCGCTCGCCGAGCGGCTTTTCCATGTTGGACTGGCCCGCGCCCAGCCACACCTCGCCCACCAGCACGTCCTGGATCACGATCTCGTTGGCCTTGCCGCGCACGGAGACCGAGGTGGCGGCCGGCTGGCCCTTGCTCAGGTCCAGGTCCACCCGCCAGCGCCCGTCGGCGCCGGCGCGCGCGCGCTTGTTCTGCGCGCCGAAGCGCACGTTGACCTCTTCCCCGGGATCGGCCCAGCCCCAGACGGGAACGCGCTCCCCGCGCTGCAGCACCGCGTGGTCGGACAGCACGGCGGGCAGCCGCACCGCGGCGTGAACCACCGAAGAGAGCGACAGGAGGACGAGGAGCGGCAGCAGGGGCAGGGCGGTTCGTGGCATGGCGGTCCGGGCGGTGTGATGAAATGGCCGGCGGCGGGGCGCCGCGAGTCCATCGATTATCCGGATCGCCCCGCGCATGTCCAGCCGCCCGGGGCGCGATACGGCGATTACTCAGCAGGTTGATCGGCCTTGCGTTCGACGATCACATAATGCTTCTTCACGGGTTCGAGCACTTCGAACACGCCCCGGAAGCCGGCCGGAATGACCAGCGCCGATCCCGGCCCGGCTTCGACGGCGTGGCCGTCGTCGTCGATCAGCCGGCAGCGGCCCTCGGTGACGAAGAAGAATTCATCCTTGTTGGGCGCGAACGCGATGCGCCAACTGCCGACCTCGCAGGCCCACACGCCCGCGTGCACCTCGCCGCTATGGTTGGTGAAGTGGTTCCACGTGGTGCGGCGCGGATTGCCGTCCAGGCGGCGCTCCTCGCGCGGATGGTCGTATTCGGGCGTCGGCGCCCGGGCGCTGAAATCGGTAATGGCTGGCATGACGGAATTGGCGGATTGAAAACCCGGCGATTGTACCCCGCCCGATTCAGTCCAGCGGGATCACCCGGTCGCCATCACCGGGCACGCAGCCGGACGCGATGGGCGTCCAGCCGCGGTGCACCACGACCCGCTTGTCGTCGTGGCAGATCTCGACCCGCTCGGCGCCGGGCACGCGCCCGCGGATGAAGCCCTCGATGGACGAGGGCAGACTGACGCGCAGCTTCATCCCGGCGCGGTCCGGCGCCGGATGGTCGTCGAGGTGCAGCAATGGCATGAACAGGGGCGCCAGCATCAGCAGGCGCGAGCCGACATCGACCGGCTCCGGCGCGTAACCCTCGGCGCGTAGCCAGTCCTGGGCGCGCCCGCGCAGGCCGGCGCCGTCCTCCAGGCCGCCCCACGCCACGGCCAGCAGCTCCACCAGCCACTGGTTGCAGTTCTGATAATCCAGGCCGTAGGCGTAGGCGTTGGCGCTGTATCGGCCAGCCAGCAGGCGCAGCACGCGCGGCGTGTCGAGCAGGGCGCTCCGCAGCGGCGCCACCGCGCCGGCCGGGACGCGCACCAGCGAGATGTAGCCCAGCGCGGGATCGTCCGTGCCCATGGCGAAGCCGGCCAGGCCCTGGTCGAAGATGCGTGGACGGCCCTCGTCGCATGCGTAGTACAGCTGGCGCGCGGCCCAGGCGCCGTTGTCGGCGCGCCAGGCCAGCGCGGCGTGCGAATAGCGGATGCCGAAGCGAGACAGGTCCAGGCCGGAACGGCTCACCAGCGCGAGGCCGCCATCGCTGGCGGCCAGTTCCTCGCGCACCACGGCGGCGAAACGCAGCAGCTTGTCCTGTTCGACGGCGCTCAACTCGGGGGAAATGTCGCAGAAGCGCGACGATCCGGGGTTGCCGGACGCGGAGGCGTTCGATGCGCCGGCCGTCGTGCTGGCGGCCGCGCCGCCGGCCGCGCACGCAATCGCGCAGGCCGCCGCGCAGGCGGCGAACGCCGGCGCGCGGACGCGGACACGGCGGCGTGGCGTCAAGTGCCGAGCGGGCGCGCGGCCAGCTCGCCGTACCACTCGTCGGCCAGCACCAGGTAGAAGGCCTTGCGCGTGTCGTTGCGGGCGAACTCGATGCCGTACACGCGGTTCTGCGCATACACCATGTCGCCCTTGTCCAGCCGCTGCTGGTCGAAGGTGGTCTGCGGCAGGTCGAGCACGATGCGCATTTGCGGCTCGTCGCCCTGCATGGTCACGCGGGCCATGCCGGCGCGGCCCGGGGTCTGGGCGATGTCGATGATGTGGTAGGCGCCGTCGGCGGTCTTGTTGCCGCCGGTCGAACTGTTGCTGGAACCGCTCAGCGAGTCGGACACGCTGCCGCTGGAGGCGGAACCGGCGCTGGAGGCGGAGGAGGTGGAGCTGCCGGCCTGCGCGTTCAGGCACAGGGCCAGCGCGGCGGCGATACTGGCGAGGCGAAGTGGGGATGGAATATGCACAACGGATCCTTGGAATGCGGTTACATGGCTGAGCCGACATGATAACGCATGACCGTGCGGTTTCGGGTAGCATGGCTCTTCTTTCCACTCACACCACACCGCCATGATCGAACTGCACCACCTGAACGCGTCCCGTTCCCGCCGCATCACCTGGCTGCTCGAAGAGCTGGGCCTGGAATACAAGCTGTTTCAATACGAGCGCGACGCCAAGACGCACCTGGCGCCGCCCGAGCTGGCGCAAATCCACCCGCTGGGCAAGGCGCCCGTGCTGCGCGACGACGGCCAGGTGCTGATCGAGTCCGGCGCCATCGTCGAATACCTGGTGCGCAAGTACGGGAACGGCCGCTTCGCCCCGGCGCCGGACACGCCGGACTACAACCGCTACATCCAGTTCCTGCACTACGCCGAGGGTTCGGCCATGCTGCCGCTGATGCTCAAGCTGTACACCGGCCGCCTGGGCGAGGGCGGCGCGCCGCTGCAGCCGCGCATCGAGAGCGAACTGAAAAACCACCTGGGCTACCTGGACCGGGAACTGGAAGGCCGCGAGTACTTCGTCGGCGACGAACTCACCGGCGCGGACGTGCAGCTGTCGTTCGTGGCGCAGATGGCCCTGCGCTTCGCCGGCCGCGAGGCCTATCCCAACCTCACCGCCTTCGCCGACCGCATCGAGGCGCGTCCCGCCTATCGGAAGGCCATCGCCGCGCACGGCGCGTGAGCGGCGCGCGGATTTGCTAAACTGCGTCCTTTTTGCTTCAAGGACCACCATGGCGGTACCAACCGAACTGCGCGCCCGCGCGCTGCAATGCCTGCTCGAACGCGACCCGGCCGCCAAGGCGGCCGCGGTCGCGGCGATGGCCGCGGCGGACCTGGCGGGCGAGCGCACGCTGGACGCGGACGCCGCGTTGGCGACCCCGCCCGGCATCCCCGGCCGCCCGGAGCGCCCCGAACTTGTGCCGCCGCTGAAGGTGGGGCGCCGCTCCATGGCGACCGTGGAGGGGCGCGCCATGCTGATCCATGCGCTGGCCCACATCGAGTTCAACGCCGTCAACCTGGCACTGGACGCGCTGTGGCGCTTCCCCGGCATGCCGGAGCGGTATTACACCGACTGGCTGCGCGTGGCGAAGGAGGAGGCCACGCACTTCTCCATGCTGTCGGCCCACCTGCAGACCCTGGGCTACGCCTATGGCGACTTCCCGGCCCACGACAGCCTGTGGGAAATGGTCGCCAAGACCTGCGACGACGCGATGGCGCGCATGGCCCTGGTGCCGCGCACGCTGGAGGCGCGCGGCCTGGACGCGATCCCGCCGCTGCGCGCCAAGCTGGCGCAGGCGGGCGACCTGGAGGCGGCCAACATCCTGGACATCATCCTGCGCGACGAGATCGGCCACGTTGAAATCGGCAACCGCTGGTACGGCCACCTGTGCGCGCAACGCGGCCTGGAGCCGCGCGCGACCTACGCCGAGCTGGCGCTGCGCTACAAGGCGCCGCCGCTGCGCGGCCCCTTCAACATCGAGGCGCGCCGCCAGGCCGGCTTCACCGAGGGGGAGTTGGACGCGCTGTCCTGAGCTGCGCGTGGGAAGACCGACAGCCTAGACCAGCAGCCGGTAGCCGACGCCGGTCTCGGTGACGATATGCGCGGGCCGCGCCGGGTCGAGCTCGAGCTTCTGGCGCAGGTGGCCCATGTAGATGCGCAGGTAGTGGCTGCGCTCGGAATGGCCGTCGCCCCACACGGCGCGCAGCAAATAGGCATGGGTCAGCACCTTGCCCGGGTTGGCCGCCAGCTCGGACAGCAGCTTGAATTCGATGGGCGTGAGGTGCACCGGCTCGCCGGCCCGGGTGACGCGGCGCTGCTGGAAGTCGACGCCGATGTCGCCGAAGAGGAAGGGCCGCGCCTCCGCCTCCGCCTCCAGCTTGGCGGCGGGGCGCTTGCGCAGATGGACGCGCATGCGCGCCATCAGTTCCGAATTGCCGAAGGGCTTGGTCAGGTAGTCGTCGGCGCCCGCGTCCAGCGCGCGCACCTTCTGCGCCTCGTCGCTGCGCGCGGACAGGATCACGATGGGCACGTCGGTCCAGGCGCGCAGTTGGCGCACCACGTCGACGCCGTCCATGTCCGGCAGGCCCAGGTCCAGGATCACCAGCCCGGGGCGGACCCGTTCCGCCTCGGCCAGGCCGCGCGCGCCGGTCGGCGCCTCCGTCACGGTCAGGCCCTCGGCCTCGAAGGTCATGCGCAGGAAGCGCCGGATCTGCGTTTCGTCCTCGATCAGGAGGATATGGATGGGTGGCAGCCGCATGCTATTCCAGCTCCCCGCCGCACGGCGGCACGCCCAGCGGCAGCGTGAATTCGAAGCGCGCGCCGCCCTCGGGCCGGTTTTCCGCGTGTATCGTTCCGCCGTGCGCCTCGACGATGGCCTTGCAGATGGCCAGGCCCAGGCCAGCGCCGGCGCTCGCCGGTTCCGCCTCGCCGCGCGCGAACATGGCGAAAATGGCCTGTTCCATGCCTCCGGGGACGCCGGGGCCGCTGTCCTCGACCGCCACCGCGACACCGCCGCCGGCCAGCCGCGCGGAGATGGTGACGGGACCGCCAGGCGCGCCGTGCTTGGCGGCGTTGTCCAGCAGGTTGCAAAAGACCCGCTGCAGCAGCACCGCGTCGAACTCCACCAGCGGCAGCGTGGCCGGCAGCGCCACGCGCACCGGGTGGCCGGCCAGCGCGCCGGCGCACTCCGCCAGCGCGCCGCCCACGGCTTCCTCCAGCAGCTGCCACTGGCGGTTGAGTTTGACCGCGCCGGCCTGCAGCCTGGCCATGTCCAGCAGGTTGGTGACCAGCGCGTGCATGCGCCGGGCGGCGTCGTGGATGGCCAGGACCAGTTCCCGGCTGGTCTCAGGCGGCAGCGCGCGCCCCTCGGCGAGGGTGCTGGACAGGCCCACGATGGTGGTCAGCGGCGTGCGGATGTCGTGCGAAATGGCGCTCAGCAGGGAGTTGCGCAGGCGTTCCGATTCGATGGCCAGCGTCGCATCGCGCGCCACGTCGACATAGTGGACGCGCTCGATGGCCAGCGCGATCTGCGTCGCGCAGGTCTGCAGCAGGCGTTCCTGCCCGGGCGAGAGGTCCCGTCCCGGGTTCGCCGGCGCCAGCACCAGCACGCCGCGCGTGCGCATGGGCGCCCGCAGCGGCAGGTAGCGCACCCCGGCCGAGAGGGCGGCCCCCTCCTCGTAACCGGTGACGACCTCGCGCTCGTGGACGGTTTTCGCGATCATCATCATGGCGTCGGGCAGGCCGGCCGGCGCCAGCCGCCCTTGCTCGTCCGGGAACAGGATGTGGGCGCGGGCCTGGAACGTCGCGTTGAGGCGCCGCACGCCGATATCGCGTATCTCCTCGTTGCTCAGCGCGCCGGACAGCTCGCGCGACAGCTCGAACAGGGCGTTGGCGCGGGCCTCGCGCTGCAGCGCCACGCGCGCCTGGAAGCGCAAGCTGGCGGTCAGGTGGCTGATGATCAGCGAGACCGCCAGCATCATGGCGAATGTCAGCAGGTATTGCGGGTCGGCCACGCTCAGCGACAGGTAGGGCGGCACCAGGAAGACGTCGAAGGCCAGCACCGCCAGCACGGAGGCGAACACGCCCGGCGCGCGGCCGAAGCGCACGGTCACGAACACCACGGCCAACAGGTAGAGCAGGATCAGGTTGGCCGCGACCAGCGAACCGCGCAGCGGCAGGGCCAGCGCGGTGGTCAGCGCGCAGGCGGCGAAGGCCCAGGCGTGGCCGCCGGGCCTGGCCGTCGCGTCCAGGCTAGATTTCAATCTGGGTTCCCAGTTCGATCACGCGGTTGGTGGGAATCCGGTAGTACTCGGCCGCGTCCCGCGCGTTGCGCGACATGGTGGCGAACAGCGCGTCCCGCCACAGCGCCATGCCGCCGCCGCCCACCACGGGGATCACCGTCTGGCGCGCGATGAAGAAGGAGGTTTCCATCATTGCGAACTCCATGCCCTGTCCTTTGCTCAGCTCCAATGCCCGAAGTATGTCACGCTCGTCCTTGAAACCATAGTACACGTCGAGCTGGTGGCAGTTGTGCCCGAGGTCCGCGAGCCTGACACGCTCGGCCTCCGGCACGGCCGGGATGTCGCGGTTGAAGACGGTGAGGAAGACGATGCGCTCGTGCAGGATCTTGTTGTGCAGCAGATTGTGCAGCAGCGCGTGCGGCACGCCGTCGCCCTCGGCGCGGAAGAAGACGGCCGTGCCGGGAACCCGCAGCGGAGGGCTGGCGAACAGCGACTGCAGGAAGTCGCCCAGGGGAATCGCATGCTTTTTCAGATTGGCGAACAGGATGCCGCGTCCCTCGTGCCACGTCATCAGCACCGTCATCGCGATGGTGCCCAGCAGCAGGGGGAACCAGCCGCCGTGGGCGATCTTCAGCGTGTTGGCGAGGAAGAAGGCGAGGTCGATGGCCAGGAAGAAGCTGGTGGCCGCCCAGCACAGGAACAGGTTGTACTTCCACTGGTGGCGGATGACGAAGAACGTCAGGACGGTGGTGGTGACCATGGTGGTCGTCACCGCGATGCCGTACGCGGCCGCCAGGTCGGTCGACGAGCCGAAGCCCACCACCGCCGCCAGCACCACCAGCAGCTGGAGCCAGTTCACCAGCGGGATGTAGACCTGGCCGATCTCTCGCTCGGAGGTGTGGATCACCCGCATCCGGGGCAGGAAGCCGAGCGATATCGCGGACTGGGTGACGGAGAAGGTGGCCGAGATGGTGGCCTGCGAGGCGATCACCGTCGCCACCGTCGCCATCGCCACCAGCGGGTAGACGCTCCAGCTGCCCAGCTGGTGGTAGAAGGGGTTCGATACCGCCTCCGGGTTCGACATCAGCAGGGCGCCCTGGCCCAGGTAGTTCAGCGACAGCGCGGGGAACACCGCCACGAACCAGGCCAGCCGGATCGGGCGCTTGCCGAAGTGGCCCAGGTCCGCGTACAGCGCCTCGGCGCCGGTGAAGGCCAGGAAGATCGCGCCCAGCGCCGCGAAGCCCAGCCACCCGTTGTCCACCAGGAAGCGCAGCGCGTGCCGGGGATCGAGGGCGGCCAGGATGGACGGGTTGGCGGCGATGTTGACCACGCCCATCGCGCCCAGCGCGATGAACCACACCAGCACGACGGGCCCGAACCATTTGCCGATGCCCGCCGTGCCGTGGTGCTGCACCGTGTACAGCGCCACCAGCACCGCCACCGTGAGCGGGATGACGTAGGGCTGGAAGGCCGGCGTGGCCACTTCCAGGCCCTCGATGGCGGACAGCACGGAGATCGCCGGCGTGATCACGCCGTCGCCGAAGAACAGCGCGGTGCCGGCCAGGCCGACCAGCATCAGCGGATGGAACCAGCGCGATTCGCGCGTGACCGAGGACATGGCCAGCGCCATCAGCGCCATCACGCCACCCTCGCCGCGGTTGTCGGCGCGCAGTATCAGCGCCACGTACTTGAGGGAGACGATGATGGTCAGTCCCCACACGATCAGCGAAACCACGCCGAGCAGGTTGGCGTGGGTGAGCGCGATGCCGTGCTCCCTGGAGAACACTTCCTTCATGGTGTACAGCGGACTGGTGCCGATATCGCCGTAGACGATGCCGATGGCGGCCAGGCTCAGGGTGGCGAGCCTGGTGTTGGATGATGCCGATGTCATTGCTTTGCCCTTTTGTGAACGCCGAGAGCCGCAAGATATCGTTTTCGATATAAAAAAGTCGTAAAGAATGGCCGCGCCACCCGCGCGGACGCGGGCGGCGCGGCATTTTCAATGGGCCACGCGCCGCAGGCCGAGCGCCAGCGCAAGCATGGCCATCAGGCCCAGGGCGGCCAACGGGCCCGCCGGCAATTCGGCCCGGGCTTCGCTTGCGCCGAAAGAGGGCATGCGGGCGAAGTCCCGCGGGCTGAAGGGACGCTCCTCGAAGATGTAGGGATAGAAGAACTTGCGCAGGCGGGTGTGGAAATCCGCGATGCGCTCCTGGTACGCCAGTTGGCCGCGCAGATCGGTATCGGCTAGGCGGTGCAGCAACACCTGGACGGCGACCGGCGCCAGGAGCGTTCCCGCGCGCCCCGTCCAATCCTCGCGCTCCCGCAGGCTGGCCCGGTACCGCGCGACCTCGTCGGCGACCGCCTGATCCCCCACCTGCTGCATCGCGTAATACCATTTCCAGTGGAAGCGTCCCGTGACCGGCGGCGTGTCCCGCCATTCCGGATGCGTGCGGAAGAATTGCGCGAAGGTGGCCGTTTTGGGCACGTCCCAGCCCTGGTGCACCGCCTGCCGCTGCGCCAGCGCCAGTTCCACCCCCTTGGAGACGGGGACCAGGCGCGCGATGGCGGCGTCGGCCAGCGTTGGCAGCACCATCGTCAGGCCCACCAGCGCGGCGAGCAGGATGGCGGCGCTGGCGGCCGAGCCGCGGGCGTGGCCCGCGACCCAGGCCGTCACGCCGAACCAGAAGGCGAGATACAGCGACGCCACCAGCGCGACACCGGCCAGGCCCGCCGCCTCCGCGCCCGCCAGCGCGCCGCCGGCGGCCAGCGGCGCCAGCGCGGCCAGCCAAACGAGCGCGTAGCGCAGGCCTATCCTGCGCCGCCAGAGCCGGCCCGTGGCCGCCGGCAGCGACGCGAGCAGGCGCAAGCGGCCGGCCTCGCGCTCGCCGGAGATCAGGTCGTGCATCAGCGCGATCACGAACAGCGGCGCCAGATACACCAGCAGGAAGGCGAAGTCGAAGCGGCCGGCCATGGCCAGCTCGGGGTTGATGGACTCCGATTCATACAGCTGCGACTGCAGGCCAAGCAGGCGCACGCGCAGCGAATAGGGTTGCAGGTCGCGCTGGCCGAGCGCGGCGAAGGCCAGCGGAGAGGGCGGATTGACGGTCAGGTGCGGCGTCGAGTAGGCCGCCTGGCCGGCGTCGCCGCCGTCGGCGTACTTCGCCGCGATCGCCGCGACCTCGGCGCGCTGGGTGGCCGCGATGCGTTCCAGCGCCGCGCGCTGCGCCGCGCCGGCCTGCAGCCCGCTCCACACCGACAGCGCCGACAACAGCATCAGCAGCGCGAGGGCGCCGGCGGCGAGGCGGGATTGCAGCACCAGCCGCAGTTCAAACATCAGGTTTCTCATTAGGCGTTCCTTTCAAGGCGGCCGGCGATGACGCGGCCGGCGCCGGCGAGCGCCGCCAGCCAGCCGGCGAAGATGAGTAGCGCGGGCCAGGCGTGGCGCCGCGTCACGGCGCCGAAATCGGGCGGCGGGTAGCTGAATTGCGGCGTGTGCCGCCAGTGCTCCCCGCCGATGCGCTGGTCGCGGTCGTTCTGGTGGCGTATCTGCGTCGCGTGCAGGCGGTTCAGCGCCTGCACCAGCCGGTAGCGGTGGCGCTCGCCTTCGGACAGGAAGCGGATATGGGCATCGAGATTGGTGTCCGCGAGCGCGGTGGACAGGCGGCGCAGCGCGATCGCGGGGCTGAGCGCGGCGGCGGCGTGCGTGAACGCCACCTGCGCCGTTTGCCGTTCGAAGTCCTCGCGCATGAACTCCTCGAACAGGGCGCTGGTGAGCCGTTCGCCTTCCCCGGCCACGAGCCCGCCGTAGTTGACGGGCAGGTCCTCGACCCGCGCGACGCCGTAGGCGGCCAGCGTCTTTTCCCGGAACGCGCGGAAGTGGGGATCGTCCGGATTGTGGCTGTCGCCCAGCGCGGCCAGCCGCGCATGGATGGCCGCCTCGGTCTCGATGCGGCTGGGCCGCTCGTGGCGCCTTTCGGCCAGGTCCGGCATCACGCGCGGCAGCAGGATGGTGGTGACGATCCAGCAGCCCACCAGCGCGAGCAGGGCGTCCCGCGCGCGCGGCAGCGCGGCCGACGCCAGCACGGCCACCACCGCCCAGACCAGCAGGTAGAGCGCATAGCCGGCCAGCATGAGCAGCGCCTGCGCGCGCACGGCCGGCTGCGCCGCGGCGATCGCCGCCAGCGCCGCGAACGCGGGCAGCGCCAGCAGCATGGCCACCGCCGCGTGCGCGGCGGCCTTGCCCGCCAGGAGCTTGCCGGCGCCCGCGCCCTGCGCGAGCTGCAGCCGCAACTGGCCCCGCTCGCGCTCGCGCGCCACGCTGCCGAAGGCGAGGAACGCGATCAGCAGCGGCGCGAGCGTCTGCAGCACGAAGGCCGGCGTCAGTTGCCCGAAGCGCAGCATCAGGGAGGACTGGCTGGCGTCGCTGAAATTGGCGCTGTTCTGGCGGTGGCCTTCTAGGAACAAGGTGCTGCCGGTGTAGGGATCGACGCCGAAGTCGAAGAAGGCGAGCGGGCCGAGTGGCCGGAACACGTACTGGCCGTAGTGGACCATGCGGTGCGGATGGCGGTCGGGCTGCGCTTGCCACTGCTCGTCGGCGCTGTGCTGGAAGCGCTCGCGCTCGGCGTCCACGGCTCGGACGCGCTCATGGCTGACCAGGATGGCAGCCAGCGTCAGCGCCAGCATCAGGACCCCGGCGGCCAGCGCCACGCGGTTGCGCAGCATGGCGCGCCACTCGGCGCGGACGATGGCCGCCAGCACTCCGCCGCCGATGCCGCCGTTGCCGCCGTTGCGCACGCCGCGTCCCCCGCGGACGCCGCCGAATGGCGCGGTCATGCCGCCTCCCGCGTGCCGGCGTAGCGCCGGTACAAGTCGCGCACGTCGAAGCGTTCCGCGCCATGGGCCGCGCACTCGTGGACGATGCGGCCGCGTTCCAGGAAGCCTATCCTGTCGGCCACCTCGGCCGCGCCCAGCAGGTCGTGCGTGACCATGAAGACGGCCGTTCCGCGCGCCCGCAGCGTGTGCAGCAGCGCGTTGAACTCGCTGGAGGCCTGCGGGTCGAGGCCGCTGGTGGGTTCGTCCAGCAGCAGCACCGGCACCGCGCGCGCCAAGGCCAGGGCGATGGCGACCTTTTGCCGCATGCCCTTGGAGTAGCCGCCAAGACGGCGCCGCCATGCGGCGCGTTCCAACCGCACCGCGTCGAGCGCGGTTTCGATCGCGCCCGGTGTAGGAGGCGTCCCGGCGAGGCGCAGGAAGTACTCGATGTTCTCGTGCGCGTCCAGGTGTTCGTAGAGCGCCACGTTCTCGGGCACATATGCCAGTTGCGCGCGCGCCGCGCGCGGATCCGCCGCGACGTCGATGCCGCACACGCGCACGGTTCCGGCGCTCGGCCGGGTGAAGCCGAGGAAGGTGTTCAGCGTGGTCGACTTGCCGGCGCCGTTGCCGCCGAGGAGGGCGTAGATCTCGCCGGGCCGCACCCGGATGCGGAGCTCGTCGAGCACGGGGGATGAGCGGTAGGCGACCGTGACGCCGGCCGCTTCGAGGGCGAATGTTGGGTGGTTCATGGTGACTTTCTCATGTGATGGGTTCAGAACCTGGCTTGCAGGCCCAGCGTGGCGGCGCGCGCGGCGCCGGGCGTGACCCAGGTGCGCTGGAAGGAACTGCTGTAATAGTGGCGGTCGAACAGGTTGTCGATGTCGAGCGAGACCCGCAGGCTGTGCGACAGCTGCCAGTAGGCGACCAGACGCGCCAGCGCGTAGGACGGCAGTTCGAAAGCCGGCGCGCCGCTGGCCGCCTGCGCCCGCGTGCGCCCCTCGCCCAGCCGGCTGGCGCTGTAGGTGACGGCGCCGCCGACACCCACGCGTCCGCCGCCGGCCAGGCGCGCCTCGCGCAGCAACATCAGGCTGCCGTTCAGGCGCGGCACGTTCAGCAGCGGCGAGCCGGCTTCCAGCGTGTTGTCGCTGGCCACGCGCGCGTCGATATAGGACAGGCTGGCGTTGACGCGCCATGCGCGGCCGAGCTGTCCGGCCAGGTCGAAGTCCATGCCCTGGCTGCGCAGCCTCCCCGCGGCGATCGAGAAGCCCGGATGCCCAGGATCGGCGGTGAGGGCGTTGCGTTTGCGGATATCGAACAGCGCCAGCGTCGCGCCCAGTGTGCCCCCGGCGTTCTGCCATTTGGCGCCGATTTCGGCGGCCTGGGCCTTTTCGGGATCGAAGGGGCTGGCGGCGGCGTCGGCGCCGGTGTTGGGGCGGAACGAGCGCCCCGTGCTGGCGTACAGCGTCCACTCCGCGCCGGGCAGGTAGCTGACGCCGACGCGCGGCGAGACCGCATGCGGCCGCTGCGCGGTATCCGCGCCGGTGCGGTTGTTGCGCAGGTCCTGGCGGTACCGGTCGGCGCGCACGCCGGCCACCACCCGCCAGGCATGGCCCAGCACCACCGTGTCCTGCAGGTACAGCGCGCCGGTGCGCTGCCGGTCGGCGGTATCGGCGTTCGGCGCGGGCTCGGGCCGCGGATGGCCATACAGCTGGCCAAGTTCGGGCGCCAGCACGTCGATCGCGTAGGGGCGCGCGGCGCTGGGGTTGGCGCGCAGCATGCGCTGGTCGAAGTCCAGGCGCGACGCTTCCACGCCGGCCAGCAGCTGGTGCGTCACCGCGCCCGTTTGCAGGCTGCCGCCGAGTTCCGCCTGCAGGCTGATGTCGTCGGACTGGTAGTCTCGGTAGCGCCTCTGGCGCCACAGCGTGCGTCCATCCGGCTGCAGGGCGGGCTGCGCCTCGGTCGAGTAGCCGCGCATGGCGCCGCCCAGGTAGGCCAGCCCGGCGCGCGCATGCCAGCCCGGCGCCAGTTCGTGTTCGAGGCTGAACTGGTGGGCCAGGTTCTCCACCAGGATGTCGCCGTCCGCCGGTTCGCCCAGGAAGCGGCCGCGCGGCACGGCGCCCAGCGAATTGGCGACGGCCACCACCCCCCGGTCCAGGGGAGCCTCGTGGCGCAGGAACTCGCCGCGATAGTCCAGGCGCGTCCCCGGCGCCGGCCTCCAGGTGAAGGCCGGGGCGGCCAGCGTCCTGCGGGTGTCGACGTGGTCGCGGAAGCTGCCGCGCCGCTCGTGCGCGAGGTTGAGGCGGTAGGCCAGGCCGTCGGCCAGCGGGCCGGTGGTGTCCAGCGTGGCGCGGTAGGCGCCGTGGCTGCCGGCGTAAAGCTCGGCGGCGCCGGCCGCGCGCCACAGCGGGCTTTTGCTCACCACGTTGATGGTTCCCCCCGGCTCGCTGGCGCCGTACAGCGCCGCAGCCGGCCCCTTCAGGAATTCCAGGCGCTCGATGTTGGCCGTGTCGCGCGGCGCCTGGAAGCCCCGGTTGCCCGCGAAGCCGTTCTTGAGCAGGGCCATGCCGCCGTTGATGTCGCCGGCGAAGCCACGGATGGCGACGTTGTCCCACATGCCGCCGAAATTGTTCTGGCGCGAGATGCCGCCGACATAGTCGAGCGCATCGTCCATGCGCACCGCGCCCAGGTCGTCAAGGGCCTGGCGCGACATGACGCGCGCCGCCTGCGGCAGTTCGCGCAGCGGCAGGTCGGACTTGGCGCCGCTGGCCGTGGCGGCGAGATAACTGTCGCTGGAGCGGCGGCCCACGACTTCGATCGACGCGGCCGACGCCACCGGCGCGGGGGATTGCTGTGCGCGCGCGGTGGCGGGGAACAGGTACAAGGACAGGGACACGGGCAGGGAAAGCGCCATCGCGGCTGGCGCGACACTGGCGTAAATACGGTTCATCTTCTTCTCTCAAACGTTTCATAGGGGCGCAAGGAAGCGCGCGCGGCGCCGGGTGGGCGTGCGTGTTGTCATTGCCGGGACTGGCCGGCGGCATGCGGGATCAGAGGGGAGAGGGCGGGGCGCGCGCGGCGAAATACGCGGCGCGCGTCAGCAGCGGGTCGAACAGCGCGGCGGCGGGGGCGACCGGCACGCGCTGGCGGCACACGGCGGTGTGGAGGATGGACGCGGGCAGGCGGTCCGCCAGCGTGGCCGCGTCGAACGCGGCGCACGAGTGGGTGACGGCCTTGGCGGCCTTGGCGGCGTTAGCCGGCTCGCCGTTCCAGCCGTGGGCGATCCGGTGCAGCAGGCCCAGGCCGGAGGCGAACAGCAGGGCGGCGGCAAGCGCCGTGGCAAGCACGGCGCGCGCGCGTTGCGTGCGGGGTGTGAACATGGGTGACAGCACTTCCGTGTTGCCGGCGGCGGGCGCAAGGCCTCGTCGCGGGCGTCATGAAGCTTGCAGGTACGAGCTCCCCGGCGGTCCGGTGGACGCCGAAGGCCATGCAAGGGCTTAGTGAACGGGGAGGCGCGGTGCGGGCGGCCCATGGCGGACCGGGATGAGGTAGCGGCGCAGTACCACCAGCGCGGGCCGGTGCAGGCGCGCGATGACATAGGCCACGGCCAGCAGCACCGCCAGCAGGACGGGATTGACGGCCGGGAGGTCGGCCAGGGCATGGGCCGCCACCTGGCAGCTCACGCAGTCGGACAGCTGCTCGCTGAGCTCATGCTCGTGGAACGCCGAGCCGACCAGTTGCAGAGCCAGCAGCAGCGCGCACACGCACAACAGCGCACGCCGCAAGGGCGCGCTGAACCGCTGAATCTGAAATGCGCCTGCTGACGAATGCATGGGTAACCGGCCAACCGAAAGGGATTGCTGAATGTGCGCGGTAGTATAGCCCAGCCAGGGGCGCATTCACAACACGGGCCGCCGCAGCGCCCTCCGCCGGCGCGGGAGCTATCCATTTTTTCGCGTCAGCTATGCCAAATTCGCAGTGTGCGGCGCGTGGTTCGGGTTCGATACTACACTCTGGTATTTCTTATACTTTCGCCCGCCCATGCGACCCATTACCCTCCTGCCGCTCACCATGGCCGCGCTGGCCCTGACCCAGCCAGCCCACGCGGACCAACAGTCCGTCCGCGAACGCGCCTCCTTCAACGCCGACTGGCGCTTCATGAAGGGCGACCCGTCCGGCGGCGCCGACGCAGCCCTCGACGACGCCAAATGGCGCAAGCTGGACCTGCCGCACGACTTCGGCATCGAAGGCCCGTTCAAGCAGGAATACCAGGGCGAGACCGGCAAGCTGCCGTGGTGGGGCGTGGCCTGGTACCGCAAGAAGTTCACGCTGCCGGCGGGCGACGCGGGCCGCCGCATCCACCTCGACATCGACGGCGCCATGTCGCACGCGACGGTCTGGGTCAACGGCAAGCGGGTCGGCGGCTGGCCGTACGGCTACACCTCGTTCCGGGTCGACCTCACGGAGCACCTGAAGCCCGGCGCCGAGAACACGCTGGCGGTCCGACTGGACAATCCGCCCGATTCCTCGCGCTGGTATCCCGGCGGCGGCATCTACCGCAACGTGTGGCTGGTGAAGACCGCGCCGTTGCACGTGGCGCACAACGGCACCTTCGTGACCACGCCCATCGTCAAGGCCGACGCGGCCACCGTCGATGTCCAGGTCACGCTGGACAACAAGGGCGCCGCCACTGCGGCCCAGGTCTCGACCGCGCTGTACGCGCTGGACGCGGCCGGCCGCCGCACCGGCGAGGCGCTGGCCCGCAGCGAGGCCTCGGCCTTGACCAAGGTGGGCGCGGGACGCCAGATCCTGCTGGCGCAATCGCTGGAGTTGAAGCAGCCGAGGTTCTGGAGCCCGCGCACGCCGCAGCGCTACGTCGCGGTCACCACCGTGAGCGAGCAGGGCAGGGTGGTGGACGAGGTGGAGACGCCGTTCGGCGTGCGCACCGTGTCCTTCGACGCGGCGCGCGGCTTCTTCCTGAACGGCGAGCACGTGGCGATCCAGGGCGTGTGCATGCACCACGACCTGGGCGCGCTGGGCGCCGCGCTGAACGTGCGCGCGCTGGAGCGCCAGCTCGAGATCCTCAAGGAGATGGGTGTCAACGCCATCCGCACCACGCACAACCCGCCCGCGCCCGAGATGCTGGACCTGGCCGACCGCATGGGTTTCCTGATCGTCGAGGAGGCCTTCGACGCCTGGCGCCTGGGCAAGACGCCCAACGACTACGGCCTGCTGTACGACGAGTGGCACGAGAAGGACTTGCGCGCCATGGTGAAGCGCGACCGCAACCATCCGAGCGTGATCATGTGGAGCATCGGGAACGAGATCCGCGAACAGGGCGAGCCGGAAGGCTGGAAGATGGCGGCCCACCTGGCCGACATCGTGCGCAGCGAGGACCGCACGCGCCTGACCACGGCCGGCTTCAACCACGTCGTCTCCGGCTACAACGGCTTCCAGACGGCGGTGGACGTCGTCGGCTTCAACTACAAGCCCTGGGAATACCCCAAGTTCCACCAGAGCGCGCCCCAGATACCGGTGATCGGCAGCGAGACCGCGTCCACCGTCAGTTCGCGCGGCGAATACTTCTTCCCGGTCAGCGACGACAAGTCCAAGGGCCAGGCCAATTTCCAGGTCAGCAGCTACGACCTGACGGCGCCGCCGTGGGCCTCCGCGCCGGAACTGGAGTTCAAGGGACTGGACGACAACCCCTTCGTCGCCGGGGAGTTCGTCTGGACCGGCTTCGACTACCTGGGCGAGCCGACCCCTTACAACGCCGACACCACCAATGTGCTGAACTTCACCGACCCGGCGGCCCGCGAGCGCGCCGCCAGGGAACTGAAGGAACTCAGCAAGCTCAATATCCCGTCGCGCAGCTCCTACTTCGGCATCGTTGACCTGGCGGGCTTCAAGAAGGACCGTTTCTACCTGTACCAGGCGCGCTGGCGGCCGGAGCTGCCCATGGCGCACCTGCTGCCGCACTGGAACTGGCCGGAGCGCGTCGGCGAGGTCACGCCGGTGCACCTGTACACCTCCGGCGACGAGGCGGAGCTGTTCCTGAACGGGCAGTCGCTGGGCCGCAAGAAGCGCGGCCCGCGCGACTACCGCCTGCGCTGGGACGACGTGGTGTACAAGCCCGGCACGCTGCGCGCGGTGACCTACAAGCAGGGCAAGCCCTGGGCGGAGGACACCGTGCAAACCACCGGCAAGGCGGCGAAGCTGTCGCTGACGGCGGACCGCGACGCGCTGCTGGCCGACGGCAAGGACCTGTCCTTCGTGACGGTGGCGATCACCGACAAGGAGGGACGCACCGTGCCGCGCACCAGCAACCCGGTGCGCTTCAGCGTCAGCGGGCCGGCCGAGCTGGTGGCCACCGACAACGGCGACGCCACCAGCCACGTGTCCTTCCAGTCGCCGGAGCGCGCGGCGTTCAACGGGCTGGCGCTGGCCATCGTGCGGACCAAGTCCGGCAAGGCCGGCCCCATCGTGGTCACCGCCACCAGCGAGGGACTGGGCAGCGCCAAGGTGACGCTCAATAGCAAGCCTTAGGGCCGAGTAAGCCCGAAGGGCGCGGTCCGCCGGATGCGTGCGGGCCCGCGCCGGGCCGCTACGCCTTCAGCATGTCGGTGGCGATCGGCAGCCGGCGGGCGCGCTTGCCGGTGGCCGCGGCCAGCGCGTTGGCCACCGCCGGCGCCAGCGGCGGCACGGCCGGTTCGCCGATGCCGCTCGGGTTGGCGGAAGAGGGCAGGATATGCACCTCCACGCGCGGCATCTCGGCGATGCGCACCGGCTGGTAGTCGTGGAAGTTGGACTGGTCCACCTTGCCGTCGGTGAGCGTGATGGCGCCGTTCAGCACCGTGGACAGCGCGTAGCCGATCGAGCCTTCGACCTGCGCGCGCACCACGTCCGGATTGACGGCGATGCCGCAATCGACCGCGCACACCACCCGGTCCACGCGGAAGGAGCCGTCCGCCTGCACCGTCACCTCGGCCACCTGGGCGACCACGGTGGCGAACGATTCATGCACCGCCACGCCCCGGCCGCGACGCTCGCCGGCCTTTCCGGGCGCCAGCGGGCCGCCCCATCCGGCCTTCTCCGCCGCCAGCTTCAGCACCGCCGTGTGGCGCGGATGCTTGTCCAGCATGGCCAGGCGCCAGGCCACCGCGTCCTTTTTCGCGGCCTGCGCCAGTTCGTCGATGAAGCACTCGGTCGAGAACGCGGTGTGGGTCGAGCCCACCGAGCGCCACCACTGCACCGGCACGCCGATGTCCTCGGGCGTGTGCAGGTCCACCAGCATGTTCGGGATGGCGTAGGGCAGGTTGCTGGCCCCTTCCACGGAGGTGAAGTCGATGCCGTCCTTGATCGCGCCGGCGAAGAAGGAGCCGGCGAGGACGGACTGCCCCACCAGCCGGTGGCGCCAGGCCGCGATCGCGCCCTCGCCATCCAGCCCGGCCGACAGCCGGTGGTGGAACATGGGCCGGTAGTAGCCGGCGCGCATGTCGTCCTCGCGCAGCCACACCAGCTTCACCGGCGCCCGGCCGCCGATGGCCTTGACGATGTGCGCCGCCTCCAGCATGTAATCGAACTCCTTGCTGGCGCGGCGGCCGAAGCTGCCGCCCGCGTACAGCGTGTTGATGCGCACCCGCTCGGGGGCGATGCCGAACAGCTTGGCCAGCACGGCCTGGTCGGCGGTCTGCATCTGGGCGCCGTTCCACACTTCGCAGCCGTCCTTGTCCAGCCGGATCACGCAGTTCATCGGTTCCATCGCGGCGTGGGCGAGGTAGGGGAAGTCGTAGGAGGCTTCCAGCGTGCGCGTGGCGGCGCCCAGGGCCCGCTCGGCGTCGCCGCCGCTGGCGGCAACCTTGCCGGGGCTCTTGGCCAGCTCGCGGTATTTGTCCAGGATCTGCTCCGAGCCGAGCTTGAAGGCGGCGCTTTCGTCCCATTCGACGGTCAGCGCGTCGCGCCCCTTTTTCGCGCTCCAGGTATCCCTGGCGACGACCGCCACCCCGGCCGGGATCTGGACCACGTTGACGACGCCCTTGACCGCCCTGGCCTTGGCGGCGTTGAAGGACTTCACCTTGGCGCCGAAGCGCGGCGGATGCGCCACCACCGCGGTGAGCATGCCGGGCAGGTGGATGTCCTGCGTGTAGACGGCCGTGCCGGTGGTCTTGCCCACGCTGTCGGTGCGCGGCGCGCGCTGGCCGATCAGCTTGAAGCTTGCGGCGTCCTTCAGTTTCACCTCGGCCGGCGGCGCCAGCTCCGAGGCCGCGCGCACCAGTTCACCGAAGCGCGCCTTGCGCCCGGAGGCCTGGTGCGTCACCACGCCGTTGGCGACGGCGATTTCCGCCGCCGGCACTTGCCACTGCCGCGCGGCGGCCTCCACCAGCATGGCGCGCGCCGAGGCGCCGGCCTTGCGCAGCTGTTCCCATGAATTGCGGATGGCGCCGCTGCCGCCGGTGCCCTGGGCCTGGCCCCACAGCAGGTTGTTGTAACGCTTGGCGTCGGCGGGCGCGCTTTCGACACGGACCTGGGACCAGTCCGCGTCCAGTTCCTCGGCCACGATGGTGGCCAGGCCGGTGTAGCTGCCTTGCCCCATTTCCAGGTGCTTGGAGACGACGGTGACGCTGTTGTCCTCGCCGATGCGCAGGAAGGCGTTGGGTTCCAGCGCCTTCGCGGGATTTGCCGCATTGGCCGCCTTGGCGCCGGCGGCCGTGGACGCGGGCAGGTAGACGGCCAGCGTGAGCGCCGCCGCGCCATGCATGAAGCGGCGGCGGCTTTCGTTTTCGATGCGGGTGGTATTGGTCATGGTGTGGTCACCTCGTTACGCCAGCGATGCCGCGGCTTCGTGGATGGCGGCGCGGATGCGGACATAGGTGGCGCAGCGGCAGATGTTGCCGCCCATGGCGTTGTCGATGTCCGTGTCGGTCGGCTTGCGGTTCTGGGACAGCAGCGCCACCGCGCTCATGATTTGGCCGGACTGGCAGTAGCCGCACTGCACCACGTCCAGCCGCTGCCATGCCTGCTGCACCGCCTTGCCGACGCGGCCCTGGCCGACCGCCTCGATGGTGGTGATCTTCTTGCCGGCCGCCGCCGACACCGGCGTGCTGCACGAGCGCACCGGTTCGCCGTCCAGGTGCACGGTGCAGGCGCCGCACAGCGCCATGCCGCAGCCGTATTTGGTGCCGGTCAGCCGCAGCGTGTCGCGCAGCACCCACAGCAGGGGCGTGTCGGGTTCGGCGTCGGCGCGCATCGCCTTGCCGTTGATGTTCAGTGTGACCATGATTTCTCCAAGAGGGGATGCCGCAACGGGAGCCATTGTGTCGCACGCGGGACCTGAACCGTTTGCCGGATTCGCCATCGTTTTTGCACAATCCAACGAGAAGCCGTCGCCAGGGTGAATTTTCCGCCGGACCGGTGCTAGACTTCCCACCCATGAACCTCCACACCGAAAGCGCGGGCGCCGCCACGCGCGCCGCGCTCGCCGACAAGGTCGGCCACGTCGTCCAGCAAGACGGCGACTGCGCCACGGCCGTCCCCGGGCTGACCTTCCACCGCCGCAGCACGGTGACCGCGCCCATGCACTGCCTCTACGGGGTGGGACTGGGCGTGGTGGCGCAGGGCGCCAAGCAGGTCATGCTGGGGGATGAGATTTTCCACTACGGCGCCGGGCAGTCGCTGTTGACGACGGTGGACCTGCCGGTGGTGTCGCACATCACGCAAGCCTCGCAGGCCGAGCCCTTCCTGGGCATGATGCTGGTGCTGGACGGGCGTTTGATCATGCAACTGGCGGCCGAGATGGACCTGCCGCCGGTGAAGGAATACACCTACCGCGCCATGTCCATTGGTCCGCTGGACGAGGAACTGCTGGCGGCCTTGCTGCGACTGGTGCGCCTGCTGGACGACCCGAGGCTGATACCCCAGCTCGCGCCGCTGATCCAGCAGGAGATCACGGTGCGGCTGCTAGCGGGGCCGCACGGGCCGACGCTGCGCCACCTGGTTTCGGCCGGCTCGCCCGGCCAGCAGATCGCGAAGGCGATGGCCTGGCTGAAGCAGCACTTTTCGCAGACCCTGAAAGTGGACGAGCTGGCGGCCAGCGCGCATATGAGCCCGTCGACGTTCCGCCAGCATTTCCGCGCCGTCGCCGGCATGAGCCCCCTGCAATACCAGAAGCAGTTGCGGCTGCAGGAGGCGCGGCTGCTGATGCTGAACCAGAGCCTGGACGCGGGCAGCGCCGGCGTGCGCGTGGGTTACGAGAGCGCCTCCCAGTTCAGCCGCGAATACAGCCGCCTGTTCGGCGCCCCGCCGCAGCGCGACATCCAGCGGCTGCGGCTGGCCTAGCGGGCCCGCCGCCGGCTCAATGCATGGCTTTGAGTTTGCGGATGATGTCCGATAGCCGGTAGGGCTTGGTGATCAGGTCCCACTCGTCGATGTCGCCGCCGTGCTCCCGCAGCGCGCTGGCCATATAGCCCGACGCGAGCAGGATCTTGAGGTCGGGCAAGTGTTCCCGGGCGCGCCGGGCCAGCTCGATGCCGCTCAGGCCCGGCATCACCACGTCGCTGAACAGGATGCGGATGTCGGGCTTGCGGCGCAGCGTCTCCAGCGCCTCGACGCCGTTGTTGGCGGACAGCACCTCGTAGCCCAGGCTCTGGAACAGGTGCACCGCCATGTCCAGCACGTCCGGCTGGTCGTCCACCACCAGCACCTTCTCGGCCGCCTCGCCGCCGTTGACCGCGGTGCCGGCCTCCTCGACGGCGGGGAAGTACAGCGTGATGGCGGTGCCCTGGCCGGGCTGCGAGACAATGCCCATTTCGCCCTTGGCCTGCTGCACCATGCCGTACACCTGGCTCAGTCCCAGGCCGGTGCCCTTGCCGACCTCCTTGGTGGTGAAGAAGGGCTCGACCGCGCGGGCCACGGTGTCCGGCGCCATGCCGCCGCCGGTGTCGGCCACCCGCACCGTCACGTAGCGCCCGGGGGGCAGGCCAGGCGGACACGCGGTTGCGCCGTCCGGCGCCGCCGTTTCCAGCGTGATGACGCCGCCGGCGCCGATCGCGTCGCGGGAATTGAGCACCAGGTTCAGCAGAGCCGCCTCGAACTGGGCCGTGTCGGCCACCGTGTCCGGCAGTCCCGCCGCCAGATTCAGCTCCAGCGTCACCGAGCTTGGCAGAGCGCGCCGCAGCACCGCCTCGAAGCTGTTGATGGCCCGGTTCAGGTTGATGCGCTCCGGCTTCAGCGGCTGCTGGCGCGCGAAGGCGAGCAGCTGCTGCGTCAGCGCCGCGCCGCGCTCGGCCGCGCGCTGCATGCTGTCGATGGTTTTCAGCTGGCCGTGGCGGTCGTGCGTCACGCGCAGCACGTCCAGGCCGTTGACGATCACGTTCAGCAGGTTGTTGAAGTCGTGCGCCACGCCGCCGGTCAGCTTGCCGATCGCCTCCATCTTCTGCGACTGCAGCAGCGCCTCGCGGGTGCGCGCCAGGGCCTGCTCGGCGTCGCGCCGCTCCGTCACGTCGCGGGTGACCTTGGCATAGCCGATCAGCTTGCCGAGCGGGTCGCGGATCGCGTCGATGACGACGTGGGCCCAGAACTGGCTGCCGTCCTTGCGCACGCGCCAGCCCTCGGTCTCGAAGCGCCCCTCGCGCCGCGCCGTCTCCAGGGCGCGCGTCGGCACGCCGGCCCGCTGGTCCTGCTCGGTGTAAAAACGGGAGAAGTGGGTGCCGATCACGTCCTCGGCCGTGTAGCCCTTGATGTGCCGGGCGCCCTGGTTCCAGTTCGTCACCAGCCCCTCGGGCGACAGCATGTAGATCGCGTAATCGGTCACGCCCTGCACCAGCAGGCGGAAGCGCTCCTCGCTGGCGTGCAGGGCCTCCTGGGCCTGGCGCTTGTCCGTGATGTCGCGGGTGATCTTGGTGAAGCCGAGCAGCTCGCCGCCTTCGTCGCGGATGGGATCGATCACCACGCTGGCCCAGAAGCGGGTGCCGTCCTTGCGCACGCGCCAGCCCTCGTCCTCGAACTTGCCCGTTTCCAGCGCGGTCCTGAGCGCGTAGGCGGGGCGGCCGGCGGCACGGTCCTCGTCGGTGTAGAAGCGGCTGAAGTGCTGGCCGACGATCTCATCGTGCGTGTAGCCCTTGAAGCGTTGCGCGCCGGCGTTCCAGGTGCGCACGATGCCCTCGGGCGACAGCATGTAGATGGCGTAGTCGGTGACGCTCGAGATGAACAGCCGGAAGCGTTCGGCCTCGATGATGGTCTCTGCGCTGGTGATCGGTGGTTTCATTGCTGGGGCGGCGTCCATGGTGTCGCAGCGGCGCCATTGCGCCGCTCCTTAGGGATTCTACCCTCTTGCAGGAAACCAATAGTGCGATCGGGATGGCTACAGTGCTGTCATGGACAAACGACCTCCGCTCAGTTGACCGAGGGCATGCCCTCGTCCGGCAGTTCGATCTCGTCCTTCCGGGCCTGGATGGCGGCGCCCAGCTCCAACATGTCCAGATCGGCGTCGCGCGCCTTGGGGAACATCTCGCCTTCCTCTTCCTCGACGTGGTGCTCGATCTGCTCGGACAGCACTTTAACTTTCGCGTCGTACAGGTCCTCGCCCGGGGCCATGCCGATGATCTGGGCGATCAGGTCCTTGGCCGCCGCGTGCTCGACCGTGGCCTCGTCGATCAGGTCCTCGTTCTCGCGGCTGGCCGCGCGCACGGCCGGATAGAAGAGCTCTTCCTCGGCGGTGGCGTGCTTCGTCAATTCGAGGCAGATCTTCAACGCGAGCTTGCGTTTGCTCACCAGCGAGCGGTCGCTGAGCGCCTCGTACTGCTCGAACAGTTCCTTCACATTCTTGTGGTCCTGGGTCAGCAGCTCGATCGCGTCGATGCCGCTTTCCGAGCCGCCTTTGCGCGGCATGGCGTCTGCCTGGGTGGATTGGGTGGCCATGATTTTTCACTCCTGTGGTCAAAGCGGGGCGCGAACGCCCCGTACTGGTTAATTACTTGGAACGCGAACCGCCGCCGGAACCGGAGCCCGAACCCGAGCCCGACGATTTCGAGTCGCTCGAACCGGAGCCCTTGCCGCTGGCGCTGGAAGAGCCGCCCTGGCTGCCGCCCTGATTACCGCCCTGGCTGCCGCTGGACTTGCCGCGCGAGCCGCTGTCCTCGGATTCGCTCTGGCGGTTGCCGTCGTTCTTGTGGCTCATGGCGCCGGCCTTGCGCGCCTCTTCCGATGTGAACTCGTGCGCGTTGCCGGAAGCGTGGGCGGCGCGGCCACCCTCGGCAGCGATTTCACGCTGCTGTTCCGGATCCATCGACGCGAAGCCGCGGTTGCTGGTGTCGTCGCTCTGCTTGGAGCCGCCGCCGCCCGATTTGCCGCCCGAGCCGCTGGAGGCGCTGCCGCCCGAACGGCTGGAGCCTTTGTCGTCGTCCGATTGGTTTTTGCCTTGGTTGCCGCCTTGATTGCCTTGATTGCCTTGATTCGATGCCATGGTGAGTCTCCGGTCTGTGTGGTTGAAGTCGCTTTTGGTCCCTGCCGCGACAAGCTGGGTGGGACGAATTCATCATAGGGCGGGGCCATGGCGGCGCGTGTAGGAGTCGAAGCCGCGCGGTGGTCGGCGCTGGACTGGACAAACTGGAATAAAAATGTTCTAAGTGAACTATTAAATATATCTTTAAACCCGCCTCTTTAAACCCGGGGCGCCACCCCTATCTTCGCGCTGGGCTATTTCTTGTGGAGGACGAGGGTATGGAAGGCCGGTTATCGGATGAGGAATTGGCGATGCTGCGCCTGCTCGACACCGACGCGCCGCATCAGGGGGAGGGGACTGGCGCGCCCAGGCCACCCAAGCGCCTGTTCGAACTGGGGCTGGTGACGCGGCCCGGCGGCGGCGAGCCGCGGCTGTCCGCGCTGGGCAAGCGCGCCTTGTTCCAGCGGCGCTGCATCGACGTCTTGCGCGCGCTGGGGCAGGGCGGCGGCGCCATCGTGGAGGACGACGCGCGGCAATGGCTGCTCACGTGCCAGTTCATCCGCACGGCGCCCGGTGCCAGCGGCGTGGCCTACGCGGTGACGGAACGGGGCCGCGCCTGGCTGGACGACCTGGACCGCGACGGCGCGCATCGCGCGGCATAGCGCATGCGATCGGGGTATGAATCAGTGAACGAAATACGTACACTGATTCTTACCCTTTTCCTGTTCGCCACCTTCGAGGGGAGCTATGCGCATTCTGACATTTAGCGAGGCGCGCGCCGGCTTGACAGCTGTGATGGACGATGTCTGTACCGATCACACCCCCACCGTGATTACCCGGCAAAACGGGGAGCCGGTGGTGGTGGTGTCGCTGGCTGACTTCAATAGCATCGAGGAGACGCTGTATCTCCTCGGTTCGCCGAAAAATGCCCGCCGTTTGATGGCGTCTTGCGAACAGCTGAAAGCCGGCGAGGCCCGAGCACGGGAGCTGATCCGGAATGAAGTGCAAGGAATCGAACAAGGAACAGGCTAGGCAGGCGTCGGTGGCGTTCATGGACCACGCCTGGGAGGATTACCTGCATTGGTAGAATGAATCGCCACGAGTATTGTAGACACTCCTGAGCCATAATTTAGGGCAAAGGAGCAGTTATGAGCGACAAGAGGTACACCGAAGAATTCAAGATTGCGGCAGTCAAGCAGGTAACTGAGCGTGGTCATCCAGTCAGCGAAGTCGCCGAGCGACTTGGCGTCAGCATTCACAGCATCTACGCCTGGGTAAAGCGCTATGAGACGCCACCGGCGGAGCGGGCTGCGGCAGATGCTAAAGATGATGAACTGCGACGCTTGAAAGCAGAGCTGAAGCGAGTAACCGAGGAGCGCGACATCTTGAAAAAAGCCGCGGTGTACTTTGCCAAGACGTCCGGGTAAGGTACACCTTCATCCGGG